>JBAQIB010000072.1:0-250312 GCA_049288625.1 Terriglobales bacterium
GAGGCGATGGAATGTCGAATGATGAAGCTTTTGCTTGGATTCAGGAATTTCCCGGAGCCGTGACCGTCTGCGATAGTGATGGGATAATTTTGGCAATGAACGACAAGTCCGCTCGGACTTTTCGGGATAGCGGTGGTGCCGCGCTGATCGGTTCCAATCTGTTTGATTGCCACCCCGAACCGTCGCGCACAAGGTTGAAGGAGTTGCTGAGCGCTGGGCGCAACAACGTTTACACCGTCGAAAAGAAGGGAATTAAGAAGCTGATCTATCAGTCTCCTTGGTTTGTGAAAGGGTCGTATCGCGGGTTTGTGGAACTGTCGCTGGAAATTCCGGCTGAGATTCCCCATTTTGTGCGCGGCGAGTGAGCGGTATGCTCTGGCTACAAAGGCTACGTTGTCGTGGCACGATCTTATGAACTACAGGATGGGGGATTCTCAGCGGAGCTCTCCACAATTCAAGGAGTAGAAGTCGGCTACATTTCTTGCCAGCAATTTTCTCAATTTTGATGTAAATTTCTGTGGTAGTAAATCGGCTACTATCGCAAGTCGTTTGGAATCAATGGCGCTGAGAGTCCTGCACTGCCCACCAATCAACTTTTGCGCTGTGCCTGGAATTGTGCCCACCTAGCCGCTCCGTCCCTTCCGGGGCGATCCACACGGATGATGGCGGCCCGACAGTGGGACGGCCTCTCTGCCATCATGCCGGCCTTGCTTCATCAGCCGCCCCTGTGTGAAATCCAGTCATGCACTCTATCGATGACGCAATTGCGATGCGCAATGTCCGCAGATCAGCGTCGTGCATGGCGATGAACCGGAAAGGCTGTAATCCCATCCGCACGGATGAACATGGACCGAGCAGTTCGGCGATGCCGAGTACGGGCCCTGCGTGGGTCCAGAACATCACTTCTACTATGGCTCCGGGACTGAGCGGTTTGAGAACTCGCAGCAAGCCTCCCGTTATAGAAACGGTCTGGAGTTTAGCTGACGGGCGCTGCCCGTCTTCAAATCGGATGGTTGCTTGAGGCATGCCCGGAAGTCGAACGCGGAGGGCACGCTGCTTCGCGTGCGGTTGGGGGGAGTCCATGTGCTGAAGTATTGTACTGACGGTACGCCTAGCGCCAGATTACGAAGGAAGCTGTACGAATCCTAGTGCCCCAGCAGACAGATGCAGACTCTGGCCGCACTTTAGAAACTCACACGGGTTCGGCCCTGGCAAAGAACACGCAAGCGTGGTTAGGTATTTCTGGTACCCACGAATGGTGAGTCGAACCACCCCTCGGACCCGTTCTTCCAGAAAGCCTCCATTCCTCATTTCTGCAACTGCCACCCGAGCCGCAGAGGAGTCGAGAATTTGCCTGGACAAGGTTACGAATCGACGTGGGTCCTTTTCATAGCAGCGAGCGAGTGTGAGAAGGAGCCGGTCTTGGATGTCTTGGCAATTCATGACGAAATATTAAGTGCATAAGGAGGCTGCCGCACTGGCCCTTCGGTGCCAGCCTTCGGTTACCTATGTTCATCCTGGCGTCTGTCCTCTCGCCATTCCCGACTTGACCGGGTGGGCGCGCAAGGCCACGTAGTATTCGATTCGTCTTACAAGGTGGGCGCAGGCTCGAGTCCTGCACTGCCCAGCAATCGTTTGTTCGCCAGGCAAGTAACCTATCCCAACGCCTGCCGGAGGTCGGCAATTAGATCCTCAACGTCTTCGATGCCGACTGAGTAGCGTATCAGAGCCTCCGGGATGCCGCTGGCGGCTCGCTCTTCGGGTGTGGATTCGACATGACTGGTCGTCGCAGGCGGGCCCGCGATGGTCTCCACCGCGCCTAGGTTGGCCGCCAGATTCGCATAGCGCAATCGCGGCAGGAACGATTTCACCGCATCGAACCCGCCATGGAGAGCGAAGCTGAGCACGCCGCCAAAGCCGGACATCTGGCGGCGCGCGATGTCGTGATTGTCATGCGAGGCCAGTCCGGGGTAAAAAACTTTGGCGACTCGTGGGTGGGACTCAAGGAAGCGTGCGATCTGAAGCGCATTTTCGTTCTGCTGCCGCACGCGCAGGTGAAGCGTTTTCATTCCACGCAGCAGAAGATAAGCGGACATCGGTTCCAAGCATGCGCCATTGATTTCCCGGAAATGATAGATGCGGGCCACGAGATCCCTTGGTCCGCAAACGACACCGCCCAAGGCATCGGCGTGGCCGCCAAGAAACTTGGTTGCGCTGTGAACGACGAGATCAGCTCCAAGCTCCAATGGGCGCTGGTTGATGGGCGTCGCAAATGTGTTGTCGACTACGACGAGTGCCCCATGAGTGTGAGCCGCAGCGGCGAGCCGTGCGATATCAATAACCTTGATGGTCGGATTTGTCGGACTTTCCAAATAGAGCAGTTTGCAGCCTTGTGCGATGGCGGCTTCGATGGCTTCATGGTTGGTCGTATCGCAGAGCGCCACTTCTATCTGGAAACGGGGCAGGAACTCAACAAAAAGCTTGTTTGTACCGCCGTAGGTGTCCTTGATGGAGACGACGCTGTCGCCTGGCGAGAGTAGAGTAAACAACGTGTTGCTGATCGCTGCCATGCCGCTGGCGAAGCTGGTTGCCGCCTCGGCACCTTCCAGGTCTCTGACTTTGTCTTCGAACGCGGCGACGGTCGGATTGGTATTGCGGCCGTAGATGTGGCCGGCCTTCTTGCCCAGCGCGACTTCGAGCCACTCTTCGACCGTTTCGTAGCCGAAGGAAACGCTTAATGCGACGGGGACTTGCGTCGCGCCCGCCCAGTGCGCGTCCTGCTCGCCAGCCCAAACCGCCCTCGTTCCCAGTCCCGGTGCGGCATCGTGTTTTGTTTGATCCATAGCAGTCCTTGTCGGATAGAAAATGTGGTCCCGCATGACACGCGCAGCTTACGGAATGTGTTGCCTGGTATTCCGCCTGCGGTGCAAGGATATGTTAGGTAGCAGATGACGGGCAATGGGAAACAGTTTGACGGCGTGCAAACGATGACTCTCTGTCACATGCTGGCCGCGAGTTCTCCGGGTGCGACCGTTTGTAGTAATGTGTCTGGTTGGCAACTTCCCGGCCACCCCAATCAGCGACGCATTGCCCCCGGGAAAATAGGGTGCGCGCGACCTGCGGGTTGCGGGGCTACAATTCAAACTCGAGGCAAGTATGACGACCCGTATTCTGTGTGTTTTGTCAGTAATCCTGATCGCGATGTTTTGCTCGGCCCAAACAAGCCAGTCCACTTCGGGCGCGCTGCATGAGATCCCGGCCTTCGACGTTAACGCCATCGATAAAACCGTCGATCCGTGTGTGGACTTCTATCAGTACGCCTGCGGGGCCTGGATGAAGAACAATCCCATTCCTGCAGACAAATCGCGCTGGGGACGATTCGACGAACTCAGCGAACATAACCTTTACATCCTGCGCGACATATTGACAGATGCGCAGGCTGCGGGGAAACATACAGCGATCGAGGCGATGGTGGGTACGTACTACGGCGCTTGCATGGACGAGAGCGCGATCGAGAAAAAAGGAACTGCGCCGCTGATGCCAGAACTGGATAGGATCAGCGCCATCGCGACCAAAGGGGATTTAATACGGCACGTGGCATACATGCACCGCAATGGTTTTTCGGGGCTGTTTGCCTTCTATCCGCAGCCCGACATGCACGATTCGTCACAGACGGTTGCGACTTTGGATCAGGGAGGCCTTACTCTCCCCGACCGCGACTATTACATAAAGGACGACGCGAAGTCGGTGGAGACGCGGCAGAAGTATGTGGAACACGTGCAAAAAATGTTAGAACTGGCCGGAGATAAACCGGAAACCGCGGCAGCGGAGGCAAAAGCCGTTCTAGCAGTGGAGACGGGGCTGGCGCAGGCCTCGATGGACCGTACGGTGCGGCGCGATCCTAAAATGCGCGACCACAAGATGACGGTCGAGGAGATCGCGGGTCTCGCGCCGAATTTTGATCTGACCGTTTATTTTGCCGATAACGGCTCGCCGAAGTTCAAGTCTCTGAACGTGGGCAATCCCGATTTCTTCAAACAGGTGAACGAGCAGATCAACGCTGTGCCCCTCGAGCAATGGAAGATTTACTTGCGCTGGAAGACGATCAACGAGTTTGCTCCCGGTTTGCCGAAAGCCTTCGTAGAAGAGGATTTTCTGTTCAACGGCAAGTACATGTCAGGGCAGCAGGAGATGGAAGCGCGCTGGAAGCGCTGTACGAAGTCGACCGATGCGCTTCTGGGCATGGCTTTGGGCAAACTCTATGTCGATCGCACCTTCGGCACTGAGGGCAAAGAGCGCACATTGAAAATGGTACAGGCGATCGAGAGCGCGATGCGCGAAGACGTCGGCGAATTGAACTGGATGTCGCATACGACGAAGAAGAAGGCGTACGAGAAGCTCGACACAATCGTCAACAATATTGGTTATCCCGACACGTGGCGTGACTACAGCAGCGTGGTGATCAAGGTGGACGACTATGCCGGAAACGCCGAGCGCGCCCGCGCGTTTGAGGCGCACCGCCAGTACAACAAGATCGACCGTCCGACCGATCGAAAGGATTGGGGCATGACGCCGCCAACGGTCAACGCCTATTACCGGCCCACCATGAACGATATCAACTTTCCCGCCGGCATTCTGCAGCCACCCTTTTATGGCAAGCTGATGGATGACGCGGTGAATTTTGGCGGCATCGGGGTGGTGATCGGGCACGAACTTACGCACGGCTTCGATGACCAGGGCCGCAAGTTTGACCCGGTCGGAAATCTCCGCGATTGGTGGACGCCAGAGGACGGCAAGGAGTTCGAACATCGCGCCGATTGCACGGCCAACGAATATTCGAGCTTTGTTTCGGTGAAGGACGACAAGGGCGAAGTGAAGCTGAATGGCAGATTGACGCTGGGTGAAAATACTGCCGACAACGGAGGGCTGAAGCTAGCCTACATAGCGCTGATGCACATGATCGGCAACACGCCCGTGAAACCCATCGATGGATATACAGCTCCGCAGCGCTTCTTCCTTGCGTTTGGGCAGATCTGGTGCCAGAACGTTACGGATCAGCAAGCGCGAAAGCTCGTGCTGATCGACCCCCATTCTCCGGGGCGTTGGCGCGTAAATGGTGCGGCGCAGAATTCGGCTGCGTTCCAACAGGCATTCGGATGCAAGACGGGGCAGCCGATGGTTTCCGAGAACGCTTGCCGGGTATGGTAGGAAGTGAGCCTGGGTATGGAAAGCTATCGCGAGGAAATGCCGCGCTTCGCAACGGCAACATAGGATTAGAATGGTTGGCCAAAGGCCGCCGATGCAAGAAAAGACCCTGGGTTCGTACCGTATCGAAGCCAAGATCGGCTCGGGTGGAATGGGTACTGTCTACCGGGCGCTTGATCCTCGCCTTGGGCGCAAAGTTGCGATCAAAGTCTTGCCTTCCTCTGCGGTTGCCAACCTGGACCGGGAACGCCGCCTTATTCAGGAGGCCCGAGCCGCCTCCGCCCTGAATCATCCGAACATCGTCACCATTTACGAAATTGACCGCTGCGAGCAGGACGGCCAGACCACCAGCTTCATTGCGATGGAGTTCGTCCCGGGCAGCACTCTCGCCCAGTTGATCGGCGGCAAGGGACTGCGCTTGCGCGATGCGGTGAAGTACGCCGCTCAGATTGCCGACGCCCTCTCGGCGGCGCATGCGGCCGGAATTATTCACCGCGATTTGAAGCCTTCAAACGTGATGGTCACGCCGCAGGGGACCGTCAAGATTCTCGATTTCGGGCTCGCCAAGCTAAACACGGTCACCGAGCCCGATGCCTATGCGGATACGGTGGTCGGCGCGATTGGCCCACCAACGGAAGAAGGGATGGTGCTGGGCACGGTCGCTTATGTGTCTCCAGAACAGGCGGAAGGAAGGCCGCTGGATTCGCGCTCAGACATTTTTTCGTTTGGCTCCGTCCTTTACGAAATGATCACCGGGAAACAGGCATTCCCCGGCACTACGAAACTGTCTTCGCTCTCCTCCGTCCTCACTCGTGACCCGCAACCGGTCTCGCAGTCCATTCCGGGGATACCGTCAGAACTGGATAAGCTCATCCAGAGGTGCTTGAAGAAAGATCCAGCGCGGCGCTGGCAGAGCATGGCGGATGTTAAGGTCGCACTCGAAGAGCTGACCGAGCAGCTTGAGTCGGGCATGGTCCCGGAACTCAAGGCGGGAGCGAGTAAGCGCTCCCTGCGGTCCACGCTCGGCTGGCTTGCGCTTGGCCTCTTGGCGGGACTGGCATTGGCGATTCCGATCGGAACCCGGGTTTCGCAAAAGTGGTTTGCCGCTTCGCCACCATCCTTCCATCGCCTGACCTTCCGCCGCGGTGACGTAACGTCGGCGAAGTTCGGGCCGGGCGGCGTCGTCGTCTTTAGCGCGGAGTGGGACGGAGCGCCCTCGACGTTGTTCTCAACTTTGCCCGGAAACCGCGAAGCTCGGAATCTTGGGCTGCCGACAGGCCGCGTGCTGGCCATCTCACCTTCGGGCGAAATGGCCATCCTGCTCGGAGGTGGTTCCACGGGAACTCTGGCCCAGGTTGCGCTCGGCGGAGGTGCCCCACGCCAGATCCTAGAGAATGTGAGCGGGGCCGACTGGGGCCCGGATGGAACGTCGCTCGCCGTTGTGCGCGAACTGGGAGGGAAACAGCGGGTCGAGTTTCCCATCGGCAACGTCTTGTATGAAACTGACGCGCGGCCACCGCTTTCGCCGCGTGTTTCTGCGGATGGAAAACTGGTGGCCTTCTTCGATTACGACAAAGAGGCGGAGGATTACTCTGTTAGCGTGGTTGGGCCCAACCATCTCAAGCGAATTCTTGCTCGTGGTTTTCGAGGCATCGGCGGATTGAACTGGTCTTCCGATGGCAAGGAGATTCGGTTTTCTGCCGTTCAGACCGGAGCCGACCCGACGCTCTACGCGGTCGATCTTGCGGGCGCGCAGCGCGCGGTGGCGCAGGCAGCCGGCTTTATCGTTCTACAGGACTTGGCGCGCAATGGCCAGGCTCTCATGAATTCGGTCAATTCGCGGTTGGGGATTACCTTTCTTCCGCCTGACGGTTCTCCCACCGACCTGAGCTGGTTTGACGCGTCTCTGCTGTGCCAGATCTCCGACGATGGAAAGCTGCTGCTCTTTGAAGAACTCTCGGCATTGCAGGGGCGCAACCCGGCTATCTATCTCAGAAAAACCGACGGTTCGCCAGCGATTCTGCTCGGCTATGGCAACCATTCCACGCTCTCTCCTGATGGCAAGTGGGTGCTTACGATTCATCGTGATCCCGCAGGGGCACAGCTTATGCTGCTTCCTACGGGGCCGGGCGAGCCACGAACTCTGTACTCGCAGCCGATGACTTATCACACTGCCGAATGGTTTCCGGACGGCAAAAAGCTGCTGGTGAATGGCAATGCGCCGGGAAAACCAAGCCGGTCGTGGGTTTTCTCGCTCGAGAACAACAGTCTCGAACCCTCGACTCCCGACGGGGTACGCGCAACCAATGTTTCTCCGGACGGCCGTTTCTATATCGTTTCCGATCCGGGAAAAATTCTTATGGCGCCTGTTGCCGGCGGCGCGCCCACAAAAGTCGCCGATCTTGGGACCGGCGAGACTGTTGTGCGTTGGAGCGGCGACCAGCGCTATCTTTTCTTGCGGAGTATTGAAGGCGCAACGGCTCAGATTGTGCGCCTCGATATTGCCACCGGACAAAAGCAAAATTGGCGCACGATTCAGGTTCCCGAGCTCGGCGCGGAATTCCTGGGACCGGTCGCGCTCTCGGCAGATGGAAAGGTTTGCGCGGCGGCCTTCCAGCACGATTTGGCGAATTTGTATCTGGTCACTGGTTTGCGGTAGGGCAGCAGGAAATCTTCGCAACCCAAATTCTTCAGGCGCGCTTCCGCTTAGGTTGAAGATTCAGCGTGCGCACTAATCGGAAAAGATGGTTGGGGTGGATGCCAAGAATTTTGGCCGCGTCCGTGTACACTCCGTTCGCCTGCTCGATGGCGCGCTCGATCATCGCCTTCTTCGCATCGCGAAGATTATCCTGGAGCGCGTTCACCGGAGCACCAGCCACGGAAGCTCCTTCGAGAATTGCCTCGGGCAGGTCTTCCGGCAGAATCAGCTCCGTCGATCCCAATGCGACCGCGCGCTCGATGGCATTCTCCAGTTCGCGAACGTTGCCGGGCCAGTCATAGGATGTTAAACAACGGCCGGCTTCCGGCGAGATCCCAACTACGCGGCGTTTTACCTTTTCGGCGCAGCGGGCGGCGAAGAAACTGGCGAGCAGCGGAATGTCCTTCTTGCGCTCGCGCAGGGCTGGCACGCGAACGGATACGACATTCAATCGGTAGTAGAGATCCTGGCGGAAGGTCTTGTTCTCCGATTCCTTCTTCAGGTCGCGATTCGTGGCCGCGAGTACGCGCACGTCCAGCTTGATGGAACGCGTACCCCCGACGCGTTCAAACTCTCGTTCCTGCAAAACGCGAAGCAGTTTTGCTTGCAGCGGCAGGGCCAGTTCGCCGATTTCATCGAGGAGGATCGTTCCGCCCTCGGCAACTTCCAGTTTTCCGCGCTTCTGCGCCAGCGCTCCCGTGAACGAGCCCTTCTCGTGACCGAACAGTTCGCTTTCCAACAGGGTCTCGGTGATGGCGGCGCAGTTAATGGCGACGAATGGCTTGCCGGCGCGGGTGCTGTTCTCATGGATCGCTCTGGCGACGAGTTCCTTGCCCGTGCCGCTCTCGCCCCAAATCAATACAGTGGAGTCGCCGCTAGCCACGCGCGAAATGAATTTCTGCACTGCCTGGATTGCATCGCTGCCGCCGATCATGCTGTGCCTGATGCCGATCTCTTCCTGCAGCCGCTGGTTCTCGGTAGTCAGCCATTCCAGTTGACGCAGGTTGTCGATGGCAAGCGCAGTTACGCTGCCGAGGGCGGTCGCAAGCTGCATCAGGCTTGTGTCGAAGCGTGCCTTGCCGGCAACCGCATCCATGTAGATCGCGCCCAGCAATCGGCCCTGCACTTCGAGCGGGACGGCGAGCACGGAACGTATCCGTCCGATCATCAGGCTGTCCGAACCCTGTAGTTGCTGGTCGCCGGGCACATCTCCGCTGAGCACTGCGACCTGCTCCTTGATTACGCGGCTCAGGATGGTCCGGCTCACCTTTACTTGCTGCGCCGGTCCCTGTCCCCGCTCCCAACCCATTGCGAACGAGGGTTCATCCGAGCCGGGATCCATTAGAAAAATGGCAGCGCGATCCGCGGGTGCGACTTCCAGCATGGCCTCGAGCACTTGCTTTTCAAGCGTGGCCAAGTCGCGCACAGCGTTCAGGGTGCGGCTGAAATTCAGCAAAACATTCAGATCGTGAACCGTGCGCTCCGTGGGCGGCAGATGTGTGGTCGCGCGCTGAGGGCGAAGGTAGAGCGTGTCTTCTTTCTTCAGGATTACCGTTTCGCCTGCCGGTGGCGAGTCATATTGTAGAACTGCTTCCTCGGCCCCATCCGTATCTCCCAATTCGCAAAACACAAATAGGGACTGTCCTACGCGGATCTGATCTCCATGCCGTAGGACGTGGTCGGTTACGGGCACGCCGTTCACGAACGTGCTGTTCCGGCTTTCCCGGTCGCGCAGGTGGAACTGTTGAGCTTCCTTCAGAATGGAACAGTGCCGGCGCGAGGCGGTGGCGTCAAGGACGGCGATTTGGTTCGTCGGCTCACGCCCGATAAAGACCTCTTCGCCCGTCAGGGGGAAGCTCTCGCCCTGACGCGGACCGCTCAGCGCCTCGAGTCGGGCTTCCTGCTTCGGCAAATCCCGTACGGCGGGGTCTAGCTGCATGACAGCTGAGTATAACGAGCGGGCAGCAGGTGCTCAACCTCACATTCTTGTTAGGTCACCGAACATGTCTGTTTGGTTTTGACCCCGATCGGCTTCGAGCGTCTTTATGCGAAGAAATCGCAAGGAGGACAATCTCCTTATTATTCAGTCTCTTACGGTTTTACCAAGCCAGCCTGCAAAACACCGTAGAGTTTGGCCAAAAGCATGCTTAAACAATGGCATGGTTAGCAAATCCCAGGCAGAAGGAGACAGGGCAATGAAAATCCAAATGAAGCGTTCACTCAGGGCGTTACTGCTGTTGGTAGGTCTGGTAGGCACATTCGCATACGCATCGGCCCCGAAGTTCCAGGATGGCCCCATGCCGCTGTGCCCTCCCAGCCGCCCGAATTGCCCAGACGACGAGCTCCGGATTCGGTAACGAGCAAGACGACGGTCTATCGGAGCGCAGAAAAAGCGCCGTGGTGCTCGAGACTAAGAGATTGGCAGTTGTTTTTCAGACGAAGTGTTCCTCCATCTTCGAACAGGGCAGTCGGCTCAGGCCTGATAGGAGTCTCAGGCGAACCGGCGGCCCTGTTTTATCTTGTTCTCGCAGCTTCGCTACATTCCCCGCGACGCGAGCCAGCTTCCCGGGAACACGAGATCGCACGCCCGAATAGGCTGCATGACCGCTGCGTACAGCGAGTGGGCAGCGTGCTCACCCTAGCCTTCTTGTTAGGTCACCTAACATGTCTATTTGGTTTGGGTGATTTCCCGCAGAGCCATTCCCCCCGCGCGAATCGAGAGGATGGAGCTATCTCACTGCGGCTCAAATTCTTAGCTACGTTTCCAGGCCAGCGTGCAAACCACCCAGGAGTTTGGCCAAAAGCATGCTCAAACAAGGACATGAGTAGCAAATCCCAGGCGACAGGAGACAAGGCAATGAAAATCCAAATGAAGCGTTCACTCAGGGCGTTACTGCTGTTGGTAGGTCTGGTAGGCACATTCGCATACGCATCGGTCCCGAAGTTCCAGGATGGCCCCATGCCGCTGTGCCCTCCCAGCCATCCGAATTGTCCAGACGACGAGCTCCGGATTCGGTAACGAGCAAGACGACTCGGAAACGGATGGGGACGCACATCGGAGCACAGAGGAATCAGCCCAATGTGCTCGAAACCGAGACATTGGCAGTTGATTTGTAACGAAGCGTCCTTATACCTTCGAACAGGGCAGTCGGCTCAGGCTTGGCAGGACTTTCGGGCGAACCGGCGGCCCTGTTTTACTTGTCCTCACAATTCTCTAAGCCTGCGGCGGCCGTTCGCCGACAGCTAGCACTGAACGTAAGGGGTCACCGAGCGAGTGCATCACGCGCTCGAACTGCGGAATGTCGAGAGACTGGGCTCCGTCGGAAAGTGCACGCTCAGGACAGCGGTGCACTTCAATAATGAGTCCGTCGGCTCCGACGGCAATCGCCGCGCGGGAAACCATTCCAATCAAGCTAGGCTTGCCGGTTCCGTGCGAGGGATCGGCGATGACGGGCAGATGGGAGAGTTCCTTGGCGAGCGCGACGGCGGCCAGATCCATGGTGTTGCGGGTTCCCGTTTCAAAGGTTTTGATACCGCGTTCACAAAGCGCGACCTGGTGGTTGCCGCCTGAGAGCAGGTATTCGGCGGCCAGAAGCCACTCTTTTACCGTGGCGGAGGGGCCGCGCTTGAGCAAGATGGGCTTGTTGATCGTGGCAAGTCTGCGGAGCAAGGCGAAATTCTGCATGTTGCGTGCGCCTACCTGCAGCATGTCGGCGTATTCGCAGATGAGGTCGACATCCTCGGTGCTCATGACCTCCGTCACAACCGGCAAGCCGGTAAGGTCGCGGGCTTCGCGGAGAATCTTCAGCGCCTCAATTCCTAAGCCTTGGAACTCATACGGTGAAGTGCGGGGTTTGTAGGCGCCGCCGCGCAACATGGTGGCGCCGGCGCGCTTGACTCCCTGGGCGGTGTCGAACAATTGCTCGCGCGATTCGACCGAACACGGACCGGCAATCACCACGACTTCCGGCCCACCGATTTTGATTCCCCCTACATCGACCACAGACGGATCGGGCCGCGCTTGGCGGCTGACCAGTTTGAAGGGCTGGGCGATGGCGACCACGTTGTCTACGCCGGGCGCCACGGAGAGCGCTTCGATTTCGTGGCGCCGGCCGTTGCTGCCCACGGCGGCCACAATGGTGCGCTCGGTACCGCGGGTGACATGCGGCTGAAAGCCGGCTTCGCGGATGCGCTGGATGATGTGGTCGATCTGTTTTTCGGTCGCACTATCGGACATGTTGACGATCATGGGTAGAAGATCCTTCCTGAGGGCCGAAAAATAAAAAAGCCGCGACTTTGTCGCGGCTTCGGTGGAACTTTTGAGCTGTCTACAGTTCCGACTGGCTCCGGTTCTGCACCTCCGCCGCAGGGGAAAACCAATAGCGGCCGAAAAAACCGAAGGTGCTAAATCGGGTCATCGAAAGTACACTCGCTTGCGAAAAGGGTGAGCCGTTGAGCTCGTAAAGCTACTGCAGAGAACTGGCGACCGTGGAGAACGCAGTATTGGCGTTGCTTCCGATGAGGCGCACCGTCCCAATCACGAGCACGAGGATTACGGCCAGCATCACGGCATATTCGGCGATGTCCTGTCCTTGCTCGTCGGACCAGAGTTCGCGGAAATACTGAAGCATAGAACCTCCAGAATCCATCAACAAACTGCCTTTGGAAAATTCGTTGTAGGTATAATGCCGCCTCCCCAAGCGATTGTCAAACGGCGAAATCACAGTATTTCCACCGCAATGAAACGAGCGAAAAACCACGCGGAACAGGGGGAACGGCGCGGTGGTCTGTCGGATGCCCAACCTACTGGCCGAGCGGAGAGACAGTTGGCAGTGGTGTGATCTCCACCAGTTGATGCGCGGACTGAGCGGTGAAATCGAGAACTCGACCGGGGAATACACCAAGATAAAGTGTGGCCAGCACGCAGATCGTCATCGCCAGAACCGTTGCCGGAGGGGGCGCGGTGACGGGAACATCGCCCCGGGGTTCGCGCATGTACATCATGACAATGATACGCAGGTAGTAATAAGCCCCGACTGCGCTATTCAGCACGAGGATGATTGCCAGGCCTACTAAGCCTGACTTGAGGGCCGAATTAAGCACGTAGAACTTCGCGAAAAAGCCGCCGGTAATGGGAATGCCGATCAGGGACATCAGAAAGAAGGTGAACGTCGCGGCCAGCACCGGCGATTTGGCTCCGAGGCCCGCGTAGTCCTCCAGTGTCACATATTTTTCTTCGGCATTGGCAAAATGGCTGACGACGGCGAACGCTCCAACGTTCATGGCGGCATAGGAAGCCGCATAAAACATGGCGGGAGAAACCGCGAGGTTGCGATCAGCCGCGAATGCCACCAGAAGATAACCAGCGTGCGCGATGGAAGAGTAAGCGAGCAGGCGTTTGACGTTGTTTTGAACCAGCGCGCCTAAATTGCCGAGCGTCATCGAAAGGGCCGCCGAAACCCATATCAGCCAGAACCAACCCGGCGCCTTGGTTTCGATCAACACGCGCAGCAGCACCGCGAAAGCGGCGGCCTTCGGACCGGTAGACATCAAGCCAACGACGGGCGCGGGCGCGCCTTCGTAAACGTCGGGAGTCCAGACGTGGAAGGGCGCGGCGGCCACCTTGAAGCCGAGGCCGATGAACATTAACGCGGCGGCCACATAGGGCAGGAGGTCATGGTTGCTGGAGCCGAGCGATGCGCGAATGACTGAGATGTTGGTGGACCCTGTCGCGCCGAACATCAGAGCCACGCCATAGAGGAAGAACGCCGTGGCGAACGATCCGAGCAGGAAATACTTGAGCGATGATTCGCTGCTGGCGGCGTCACGGCGGCGGAAACCCGCGAGAACGTAGGTCGAGATGGAAGAAATCTCAAGAGCCATAAAAATGAGTACCAGTTCAACCGCCGACGACATCAGGCACATGCCGACGGTGCAGAAAAGGATCAGGCCGTAATATTCGCCCGCGCGGATCCGCTGCACGGCCATGTATTCGTACGAACTGAGGACGACGACTGCGGCGATCGCGGTCACGAGCACATGGAAGAAAACGCTGAAACTGTCAACGCGCACCATGCCCGAGAAAGCGAGGCCGTCGTGACGCGCCATCACGAAAGTGGAGAGAAGGGCAGCCAGAGTACCGATCAGGGCGATTGCGCCCAGCGGTCTCTGGTTGCGTTCCTCGTCGAGCAGAGGATCCACCAACATTATGATCATGCCGAAAACTGAAAGCACCAGCTCGGGCAGGATGCGGAGGTAGTCCTCGGCAGGCGGCGCCGCGATGGCCATCGGCAACTGCAAAGCGGGCAGGTAATGAACAATCATCGCGGCTGTCATTGTGCCACCACCTTAGCCGTTAGCTGCGTGAAGGAGGCGAGCGCGGCCTGTACCGCGGGATCAATCGCGGCCAGCCATATGAGAGGCGCAACCCCCATGACCAAGGCTGCGATCGCGATCGGAGCAAGCGCAGTTTTTTCGCGCAGGTTGAGGTCGGGCAGCGTCTTGTTCACCTCATGCTTGACCTGGCCGAAGAAGACGCGCTGGTACATCCAGAGCAGGTAACCTGCGCTCCAGATGACGCCCGTTGCGGCCAGGATTCCATAGATAGGCCGGGCCTGAAATGCGCCGCTCAGAACCAGGAACTCGCCAATGAAGCCATTCAGGAGAGGCAGGCCGACCGAGGCAAGAACGGTGACTAAGAAGAACGTCGCGTATTTCGGCATAGGCGTTGCCAAGCCGCCGAATTCCGAGATCTCATAGGTGTGGCGGCGTTCGTAGAGAATGCCTGCAAGCATGAAGAGCCCGCCGGTCGCGACGCCGTGCGCGAGCATGACGAACATTGCACCGTTCAGTCCCGCCGTGGTGAAACTGAAGATTCCCAGAACTACAAAGCCCAGGTGGCTGACCGAGGAGTAGGCAATCAGCTTCTTCATGTTGGGCTGCACCAGCGAAACCAGCGCGCCGTAGATGATGCCAATCAGAGCCAACACCATGATCCAAGGCGCATTGTGGTGAGCTTGATCAGGGAACAAGCCCAGATTGAACCGCAGCAAGCCGTACGTGCCCATCTTCAGCAGCACACCGGCAAGGAGAACCGAGCCGGCTGTGGGTGCTTCGACGTGCGCATCGGGCAGCCACGTGTGAAGAGGGAAGAGCGGAACCTTTACGGCAAAAGCGATGAAGAAGCCGAGAAAGAGCCAGAGCGAAGCTGACGCGAAGTCGGGCACGCTGCCGCTGCGAATCGCGCTCTGAATCACGGTGAAGTCGAAGCTGCCGGTTTTTGCATAGAGCCAGATGATCGCCGCCAGCATGAACATCGAGCCGATCATCGTAAACAGGAAATACTTGACGGCGGCGTACACCTTGCGCCCGTGGCCGTACATGCCAATCAGCAGCGCCATCGGGATCAGAGTCGCTTCCCAGAAGAAGTAGAACAGAAACAGATCGAGCGCGGTGAACACGCCGATGAGAGCGGTTTCAAGTAAAAGCAGGAGTATGAAAAACTCTTTCACGCGCCCGTGGATCGAGGTCCAGGAGATCAGCACGCACAGCGGCGTGAGGAATGTCGTGAGCACGATGAGCCAGACGGAAATGCCGTCAATGCCCATGTGATAGTGGATGTTCGGGCTTGTGATCCAGGGTTGGTCGATCTCGAATTGAAAGCCCGGCTGATTGCGGTGCAGGTGCACGGGCAAGTGAAGCGACGCCACGAATGCCAGCAGGGTGATGACGAGCGCGAAGACCTTGATATCGCGATCACGGCGAGGGATCAGCAGGATCAGCACCCCGCCGATTGCCGGGATGAAGGTGACCAGCGAAAGAATGATTGGGTCAAAAGCTGAGGTATTCATCAGCGCACCCCCATCCAGACCATGTAGGCGATTACGATCGCTCCGCCGGCCGCGACCCATCCTGCGTAGGAGCGCAGGTTGCCGGATTGCATGTGTCGCACCTCGTCTGAAACGTGGCGCGCGGCGTCGGCGGAATCGTTGACGGCGGCGTCGATCACTCCTTGGTCTACGCCATGCCAGAGGATCGTCGTCGAGCCATCGACCAGGGGCTTGACGAACAGCAGCGCGTAGAGTTCGTCGACGTAGTATTTGTTGACGACCGCTTTGTACAGACCGCCAAGACTCTCGGCAATGCGTGCCGGGAGTTGCGGACGGCTGCTGTAGAGCAGGTGAGCCAGCAGCCAGCCCAGCGCGGCCACGCTGACCGAGATGCCCATCAGTATGTATTCGAGAGACTTCCCTCCAGCTTCGCGAACCGGCTCCTGCATTCCAGGTTCGGTGGCCGCTTTGAAGACTGGATCGAGGAAATGTTCGAAGTGGTTTCCCCAGCCAACGAATCCTCCAAACAAGGACAAGATGGCGAGAACGACTAGTGGGCCGAGCATGATCCATGGGCTCTCATGCGGCTCACCATGGCCGTGTCCGTGACCGTGACTGTCGTCGGCGTGAGCATGCCCGCCGTGCGCATCGTGAGCCGGTGCGCCTCGGTAGTCGCCACCGAAAGTCATGTACATCAAGCGGAACATATAGAAGGACGTGATGAAGGCCGTCACGACGCCGATCAGCCAATAAACCCAACTCGTATTGAATGCCTGGGCGAGAATTTCGTCTTTGGACCAGAAACCTGCGAGCGGCGGAATGCCCGCAATGGCTAGCGTGGCGATGCCCATCACGGAGAAGGTCCACGGCATGTAGAGGCGCAGGCCGCCCATTTTGCGCATGTCCTGCTCTCCGCCGATGCCATGAATAACAGAGCCAGCCGCGAGGAAGAGCAGGCCCTTAAAGAAGGCGTGCGTCATCAGGTGGAAGATGCCGGCCGAGAAGGCTCCGACGCCGCAGGCCATAAACATGTAGCCGAGTTGCGACACGGTTGAGTAGGCCAGCACCTTCTTAATGTCAGTCTGCGCGATGCCGATGGTCGCAGCAAATAACGCGGTCAGCGTGCCGATAATTGCAACGACCGTGAGTGCGGTGGGCGCGTGTTCGAAAATCACATGCGAGCGCGCCACCATGTATACGCCCGCAGTCACCATGGTGGCCGCGTGGATCAGGGCCGAAACCGGAGTGGGGCCCTCCATCGCGTCAGGCAGCCAGACGTAGAGAGGAATCTGCGCGGACTTGCCTGCGGCGCCGACCATCAGCAGCAATCCGATCGCGGTGAGCAGTCCTGCGCCGCCAGTTTCTTGAGGGATCGGTTGGATCTTTGCGAACAGCGTTGGGAAATCGAGCGTGCCGAAATGCTGGATCAGCAGAAACAGCGCGATGAGGAATCCGAAGTCGCCGATGCGGTTGACGATAAATGCTTTCTTGCCGGCTGACGCAGCGGAATCCTTGGTGAACCAGAACCCGATCAGCAGGTAGGATGCGAGGCCGACACCTTCCCAGCCGATGAACATCATCAGGTAGTTCTTCGCTAGAACCAGCGTCAGCATGAAGAACATGAACAGGTTCAGGTACGCCATGAAGCGGTAGTACCCGTCGTCGTCCCACATGTAGCCGACTGAATAGATGTGGATGAGGAATCCGACCCCGGTGACGACCAGCATCATGACCAGCGAAAGCTGATCGAGGTAGAAGCTGAAGTCGGCATGAAAGTCGCCCGAGCGCAGCCAGTGGGCGAGAGTGAAGGAGTAAGGTGCCGACGCGGACGAGAAGTTTGCCGCGACCACTACCGCCATGAAGAACGCCAATCCACAAAACGCCAGCGCGATTGCGGAAATCGCTTTCTTGGCCGATCTCCTCCCAAAGAAACCGTTGATCGCAGCACCGGCTAACGGGAGCAGCGGAATCGTGCAGAGTAGTGGGCTAAGTTTCTCGGGCGTCATAGCTTGAGCAGGTTCACCTGGTCTACGTTCAAAGTTTCACGGGTGCGATAAACGGCGATGATGATGGCGAGTCCAACGGCGGCCTCAGCCGCGGCAACCACCATCACAAAGAAGACGAAGACTTGTCCGCTGAGCGAGTGCCATTGAGCGGCAAAGGCCACGAACGAAAGATTTACGCCATTGAGCATGAGCTCGATCGACATGAAAATCGTGATGATGTTGCGCTTGATCAGGAACCCGAGCACGCCACAAACGAACAGAATTCCACTCAGCACCAGATAGTAGGAAAGGGGAATCGTTTCCATCAGTGCTCCTTTCCTGCGCCGACTAGCTCGGGCATTGCTCTCGGCTTTTCGGTGTGGTGCCGCTTGGCTACGGCGTCGGGCCGGCTCGCTAGAACTACCGCGCCCATGATGGCAATCAGAATCAAAACGGAGGTGATTTCAAAGGGCAGCAGAAACTGGTGAAAGAGCAATCGCGCAATCTCCTGCGGGCCGCCGGGCAGGGCGCCAATTGTGACCGACGTCGTGTTGGAGCGAAAGAGAAGAGTCCACGCGACCAACACCGCGCCGATTACCGCGCCAGGAACCCCGAGCAGAATGGCGACGCGGCTGCCTTTGGTGCGCTCTTCGGCACCGGCGTTAAGCAGCATGATGGTAATTACAAACAGCACCATGATCGCGCCGGCGTAGACGATGACCTGCACGGCAGCCACGAACTCAGCGCCCAGCAGCAGGTATTCCGCGGCCAACGATGCCATCACCACGATCAGCGAGAGAGCACTGTTAATGGGATGGCTCTGCGCCAGCAGGTTGATCGCTCCCGCCACGCAAATCAAACCGAAAAAGAGAAATAAAATTAAGTGCAACATATTGAACCGAGCTACTAGCTGCTGGCTACTAGCCTAGAAGCTAGTGGCTAGCAGCTGCATTTACGACGTCAACGCCACGTACAGCGACGTCAGCACGATATTCGCAACCGCCAAGGGCAGCAGAACCTTCCAGCCGAACGCCATGAGTTGGTCATAGCGGAAGCGGGGCAGGGTCCAGCGCACCCAGACGTACAAAAACATGAAAAAGAAAACCTTCAGACAGAACCAGATAATGGGCAGCACCATCGCCAATATGGGCGGGCCGAAAACCGGGCCGAGCCATCCGCCGAAAAACAGAAGCGTGGCCAGACACGCCACCGTGACCATGTTCGCGTATTCGGCCATGAAGAACATCGCGAATTTCATGGCGCTGTATTCCGTGTGGTAGCCGGCAACCAATTCAGATTCCGCTTCCGGCAGATCGAATGGTGTGCGGTTGGTTTCCGCGTAGGCGGAAATCAAGTATGTGAAAAAGGCCACGGTCCCAAACGGAAAATAAACAACGTTCCAATGCAAGTGCGCCTGCGATTCGACAATCGTACGCAGGCTGAAGCTTCCGGACTTGATCAACACAGGGATCAGCGAAAGGCCGAGCGAAACTTCGTAACTGATCATCTGCGCGCTCGCCCGCAGCCCGCCCAGCAGGGAATACTTGTTATTCGAGGCCCACCCCGCCAGCGCGACTCCGTAGACGCCCATTGAAGTGACGCCAAGAATTAACAGCAGGCCGATGTTGAGGTCGGTGATCTGGAGCGGTGTGTCGATCTCCGGGATCGTGAATAGATGGCCGACATGCGTTTCCGGGATGTAGATCGAGTTGCCGAACGGCACCACCGAAATCGACGTGATGGCGAAGATCATCGCGATCATCGGGGCCGCAATGTAAAGCGGCTTGTACACGTGCGGCTGGGTCAGGTCCTCTTTGAAAATGAATTTTGCGCCGTCGGCCAGCGGTTGCAGCAGGCCGAACGGGCCGACGCGCGTGGGTCCCCAGCGGTTCTGAATATGGGCCGAGACCTTACGCTCCAGCCAGACGCTGTACGCGACCGCCGTCAACAACACGCCGATTACGGCGATTGACTTAATGATCGAGATGATGAGAAACGTCGCTATGCTCAACGAATCTTCCGTCTTTCTCTTGTGTGGCGCGGGCGACCTCGCCCGCGCGCTTGTACTGGCTGCCTAGTCCGCCGCAACTTCCGTGTCGGCGGATTTGTTCTCCATAACCGAATTCAGAGCCTTGGAGTATCGTCCCAACGTGCCGGAGCTGAAAAGGTCGTCATTTGCCGGAGCGATGAGCTTCGGATCATGCGCGCTACTTGCGCCGCTCGCGGCAATTTCCAAATGTTGGTCGTTGCCGGCCAGCAGGTTGGTGCGGGAAACATCGTAGCCCGCCACCACGCGCTGAATTTCATCGAGAATCGCCATCGGATCAAACGGCGTCATCTTTGGCTCAAGGTTGTGCGCTTCAAGCCAGACGGCGTGGCGGTCGGCTTCGCCCGACTGCGCGCCGCGCGTTTGCCCCATGTCGGCGTGCGTCCCGCCGCCGAAAGGAACCAGTCCGCGCACATCGAAGCCCATGGCATCGGCGATGCGGACGATCATCTCGAAATCTGGTTTCGGGCCGCTGACCTCGCCGGCCTTCTTCACAAGTTGCAGATCGCCGCAGGCGTTGGTGCACGTGCCGGTTTTTTCGTAGGCATTGGCCGCGGGCAAAACCACGTCGGCGATGTTGGCGGTTTCGGTCAGGAACATGTCCTGAACAACCACGAAGCTCTTCGAGAACGCAAACGGATCAATACCGAGTCGGCCTACAGGATTGGAACCGACGACGTAAAGCGCCTTGAGCTTGCCGGCTTTCGCTGCCTCAACCATCTCGGGCAGACTCAAGCCTTTTTCAGCCGGCAGAGCACCCCACTCGTGCTGGAATTTGGTAGCGCCCGAGACTGGCTCGTAGCCCGGGAGCAGATCGGGATAGAGGCCCATATCACTTGCGCCGCGGGAGTTCGCGTAATCGGCAAGGCAGATGAGCTTTGCGCCCCCGAAGGACGAAGAAAAAGCTGCCAGCTTTTCGACATCCGCACCACGCAACTCGGAGCCGAAGGCAATTACCAGATTTTGTTCAGCGCGTACCTTATCGCGCAGGGCAGTCCATGCGTCGCGGTTCGTCATGTCGGTGACGAGCGAGTCAAGTTGCGCGTCATCGCCCGCAAGGAACGCTACCGCTTTGGCTTCCGCGCCAGCGGGAAGCAGGCCAAACGCCGCCGCCTGCCGCCGCAACTTAATCGGAACTGAATTGATCGCGTAAAGCTTGGCGCGGCGTAGGCGCACATTGGTTCGAATCTGCCAGGCCAGCAGCGGATGCTGATTCGTGGGATCGTTGCCGATCAAAAGAATGGCGGGCGCGGTCAGCACGTCGCGCATGGAAGCCGTCTTTCCCGGCTTGCCGTGCAGCGCCGCTGCCAGGGCAGGGAAGTCTGCGGTGCGGTGGTGGTCGACATTATTTGTTTTCAGCACCACGCGCGCGAACTTCGATAGCAGATAGTTTTCTTCGTTGGTGGTGCGGGTCGAGCCGATGACGCCGATGGCCGCGCCGCCGGCGTTTTCCTGAACTCCGTCGCGAGCCTCGGCAAAGCGCTTGCCCACCAACTCAATCGCTTCTTCCCACGATGCCGGCGCCAGCTTGCCATCTTTGCGGATCAGCGGCTGCGTCAGTCGCTCTTCGCTGTGGGCAAAATCGAAGGCATAGCGGCCCTTGATGCAGAGGAAGTCGCCGTTGATCCCGCTTTTGTCGCGATTGTCGCCGCGCACGATCTCCATGCCGGTTTCGGATCGGCGCACGCCGAGAGTGGTCTTGCAGCCATCGCCGCAGTGCGTGCACACGGTGTCAACGTGGGTCATCTCCCAGGGACGGGTCTTGTAGCGATACGTGCCGGAAGTGAGCGCTCCGACCGGGCAGATGTCGATGCACATGCCGCACTCTTCACACTCGAGATGGTCGCTTTGGTTGGGCGCGATGATCGAACTGACGCCGCGATTCTGCACGCCCAGAGCCCAGACATCCATGCCCTCGCCGCACACGCGCACGCAGCGATAACAGAGGATGCAGCGCGGGCGGTCGAAGTAGACTACCGGGGACCATTGCTGCTCGTCCTTGTGGTTTTTTGCCTCGGCGAATTTGGATTCGGACGCGCCGTACGCGAATGTCATGTCCTGCAATTCGCATTCGCCGCCGGCATCGCACACCGGGCAATCAAGCGGATGGTTGCCGAGCAACAGTTCAAGCATCGCCTTACGCGCCTGACGTACTTCGTCGCTGTCAGTGGTGACGATCATGCCCTCAGTAACTCCGGTGGTGCAGGCGGTCTGGAGCTTGGGCATCTTCTCGATTTTCACCACACACATCCGGCACGCGCCCTGCAATGAAAGGCCGGGGTAATAACAGAAGGAGGGCACCTCGATGCCTGCGTTCTTGCAGGCGTCGATCAAGAGCGACCCGGCCGGAGCCGTGAGCTTTTTTCCGTCGACAGTGAGATTAACGTCGGGCATTTGGTAATTTCGTAATCGGGTAATTTTTGTTAAGCCAAAACCGGCTCCGCCGACCTCTCAAACGGGCACGGTTTGCCTTCCAGGTGATCCTCGAACTCTTTCCTGAACTTTTTCACGAACGCCATGGTCGGCATCGCGGCTGCATCGCCGAGTGGGCAGAACGTTCTCCCCAGCATGTTCTCGGCTAGGTAATAAATGTTGTCGATATCTTTCTTGACTCCTGCGCCCGCGTGGAAGCGCGTAAGCGTTTTCTTGAGCCAGTCGGTGCCTTCGCGGCACGGAATGCACCAGCCGCAACTTTCGTGCTGATAGAACTTGATGGTCCGCAGCGCGAACTTGACGATGCAGGTCGTGTCGTCGAGCACCACGACGCCGCCCGAGCCGAGCATGGAACCAGCTTTTGCCACGGAATCAAAATCCATGGCAACGTCAATTTCTTCCGGCAGTAAAACCGGAGTCGAAGATCCGCCCGGGACAACTGCTTTCAATTCGCGCCCGTTGGGGATACCGCCGCCGACCTCGTAAATCATTTTCTTGAGGTTGTAGCCCATGGGCAGCTCGTAAACGCCCGGCTTGTTGAGGTGTCCGCTCAGGCAGAACAGGCGCGTGCCGCCGTTTTTGGGCGTGCCGAGTTTGGCGTACCAGTCGGCGCCGCCCAGCATGATGTGAGGAACGGCAGCCAGAGTTTCGGCATTATTAATGACCGTCGGCCCGCCCCAAAGCCCGACCACCGCAGGGAAGGGCGGGCGGATGCGCGGCACTCCACGCTTGCCTTCGAGCGATTCCATCAGCGCCGATTCTTCGCCGACCTCGTAGGCTCCGGCGCCGCCGTGCCAGTGGATGTCGAGATCGTAGCCGCTCCCGAAAATGTTCTTGCCCAGAAACCCCTTGGCATAGGCTTCCTTGATCGCTTTCTGCATGATGACCGACAGATAGCGATACTCGCCGCGGATGTAGATGAATCCAGTATGAGCGCCCACGGCGAGCGAGGCGATCATGACGCCTTCAATCACGGAATGCGGATCGTGCTCGAAGATGAGGCGGTCCTTGCAGGTCCCGGGTTCGCTCTCGTCGCCGTTGCAAAGTACGTACTTGGGCTTGGCCGACTGCTTGGGGACGAACGACCACTTCATGCCCGCCGAAAATCCGGCGCCGCCGCGCCCGCGCAGACCGGAGTTCTTGACCTCGTTGATGATGGCATCCGGCTCCATGGCGAGCGCCTTCTGCGCGGCTTTATAGCCGTCCAGTTCGAGGTAGCGGTCAATGCTCGTCGCGCCCTGGCCAAAGCGCTTCGAGATCACGCGCACTTCATCGGGATGGGAAACCAAGTAAGCCATTTGAAATCGTGAGTTGTAATTTGTAATGAAAAATCGAGGCAGTCGCGAGTCATGCCTTTTAATTACAAATTACAAATTGCCAATTACAAATTCACTGCGTTCCCTTCTTCTTATACTCGTCGAGGATCTTGTCCATTTTCTCCGGCGTCAGATTCTCGTGAAAATCGTAATTCACCTGGGCGGCCGCGGCCCAACTGCAAGCGCCGATACATTCGACCTCTTCGAGCGAGAACTGACCGTCGGGCGTCGTGCCCTTGTGGCCGATGCCGAGTCTTTTCTTGCAGTGGTCGAGAATTTCCTCACCTCCGCGCAGCATGCAGGCGATATTCGTGCAGACCTGTACGTTGTACTTGCCTCGCGGCTTCGTGGTCAGCATCGAGTAGTAGCTGATCACGTTGCGCACCTCGAGTTCGGTCAGGCCCAGGCGCTGCGCCAGTTCAGCAATGACTTCATCCGTCAGCGCGCCGACTTCGTCCTGCGCATAGAGCAGCGTAGGGACGAGCGCAGAGCGCTTGGTCGGATAGTGCGAAACCATCTCGGTGAAGCGAGTCTCGAATTCGTCCGAAAATTTCATAAGCCTATTTGGTAATTTTGTAATCGGGAAACTTGGTAATTTAAATCCAAATTCCAAGGCTCTTGGATTACAAATTTACCCGGTCACATAATTGCAAAATCTCCTACCGGTCAATATCTCCCAGCACCACGTCTATGCTTCCGACGGCTGCGACTACGTCGGCGATCAGCTGCCCTTCGCACATTTTCTCCAGCGTCTGCAGGTTCGCGTACGATGGGCCGCGCATGTGCACGCGATACGGCTTGGCTGTGCCGTCGCTCACTATGTAATAGCCCATTTCGCCTCGCGGCGATTCCACCGCTTGGTAAACCTCACCCGCCGGGACCGTGAAGCCTTCAGTAATGATCTTGAAGTGGTAAATGAGCGCTTCCATCTGCGTCTTCATCTTTTCACGATCCGGAAGCACCACTTTTGGCGAATCGGCTTTTATCGGGCCTTCCGGCATGCCTGCGAGCGCCTGTTCGACGATTCCGATGGATTCGCGCAACTCTTGCACGCGGCAGACATATCGCGCAAATACATCACCTTCGGTCTGAATCGGAACCTTAAACTTGAAGTTGTCGTAGCCCGTATAAGGACAATCGCGCCGGAGGTCGATATCAACGCCGCTGGCCCGCAATGTGGGGCCACAGGCTCCGAGCGCGACCGCGTCCTCGGCGCTCAGGCGACCGACACCCTTGGTACGCATAAGAAAAATCGGATTCCCCGTCAGCAGACCTTCATATTCGTCTATGTTGCCCCGAAAACGGTCGGCGAACTTCTTTACCTTCTCAAAGAATCCCAGGGGCGGTTCAAGCGCGAGCCCGCCGATGCGGAAGTACGAGGTCATCATGCGCTGGCCGCTGATCATTTCAAAAAAGCGCAGGATGTCTTCGCGCTCGCGGAAGCAGTATAAGAAGACCGTCATCGCGCCCAGGTCCATGGCGTGCGTTCCCAGCCAGACCAGGTGCGAATTGATGCGGGTCAACTCATTCATCAGAACCCGCATCCACTGCGCCTTGGGAGGAATTTCCAGCCCCAGCAACTTCTCCACTGCCAGGCAGTAGGTGAGGTTGTTGGTCAGGGGGCAGAGGTAGTCGATGCGGTCGGTCAGGGGAACAACTTGCTGGTAGAACTTGGCCTCGCAGGTCTTCTCGATCCCGGTATGGAGGTAACCAATTTCGGGCCGCAACCGGACGATAGTCTCGCCGTCAATCTCGAGCACCAGCCGCAGCACGCCGTGCGTGGAGGGGTGCTGTGGCCCCATGTTCAGGGTGACAGTGCGATCCCCTTCGGACTGAGCAAGGCTGGCGGAGGTTGGAGACATGGCCTACCGGTACCCTTCCACCGGGTAGTCCTTCCGCAGCGGATGGCCTTCCCAGTCATCGGGCATCATGAGGCGCTTCAGGTTGGGGTGTCCGGTGAAGCGGATGCCAAACAGATCGAACACCTCGCGTTCGTAGAAATTTGCCGACGGCCAGACCGACGTGACAGACTCGATGGCCGGGCTGGATCCGTCTAGGCGCGCCTTCAAACGTACGCGCTCTTTCTTGGGGATCGACAGCAGGTGGTAGACGACCTCGAAGCGCGGCTCCGATGGATACCAATCCACGCAAGTAAGGTCGGCAAGATAGTTGAACGGGCAATCGGGGTCGTCGCGCAAGATCGCGCACGCTTCGCGGATGAAAGACCTATCAATCCAGATCGTGAGTTCGTCGCGGTCGAACTTCGCGGCGTGAACGGCGGCAGCGTTCGCGCCCAACAGTCGCGCCAGCGCCGGATGCGACTTCAGCAGTTCGATATCGGTAATCGGGGGAGCGAGCGACACTAGATGTCTCCCCTTTTAGGATGACTCAGGCCCCAGTCGAGAACACCTTTTTTCCATACGTAAAAAAGGCCGACGAGGACGACGGCGATGTACACAATCATTTCCCAGAATCCGAACATCTTCAGTTCGCGCAGAATTACCGCCCAGGGATAAAGAAAAACAGCCTCCACATCGAATAAGATGAAGAGCATCGCCACCAGGTAGAACTTTACCGAGAAGCGTCCGCGGGCATCGCCTACCGGTGGCACGCCGCATTCATAGGGAGACATCTTACTTCGGCCCGGTTTGTGCTGTCCGACGAGCCAGGAAAGGACCACAATCGCTGTAGCAAGCGCCGTCGCGATGCCGAAATGCATCAGCAGGGGCAGGTAGCGAGCGAAGTAATTGTCCGGCATAGGAGGAGCTATATATAATGCGCGCCAAGCACATCCTTAAACTGTCTAGATTAGTTTTTGGTTGCCGGAAGTGTCAAGCAACTACGCGCATACCACGTCTTTTATTTTGAAGGCGTGAGAATCGGGAATACCAGAGAAAGCCGGGACTGCATGATTTTTGGGTTTAATACGGATATTCGCCACGAGGACACCGTCTACCACGTGCAGAGCGAAGCCCGCGAGGGAGAGCAATTGCTGCAAACGCAGGTCTTCGTTCGCGGCCGCTGCATCGGCAAGCGCGCCGTTTCGTTTGCTTCGATGGTTGCAGCTGGCGGCGCGAACACCGCTAGTCTGAAAACTGACGCGGCCAACGCAGATCCGGGTGCCCCTGATCAGAATGACGATCAGAAAAAAGAAAAAATGCTCCGCGATCTGCACCGCGAGGTACTGGACGCGATCCGCGATGGGCGGCTCGATTCTGTCCTCGACAAGCGGGACACTCCCGAAACGCTCGCGGCCGTCAAGGAACTCGATCTGGAGTGGACGAATGCCGATTCAGTGCACGCGGGTGGAACCCTGATGATGCATCTCAAGGTTACCGAGGGAGGCGCGCCGATCCAGGGTGCCCGGCTGACATTCCGGTTTGCGCGCCCCGACGCCGCGCCTTATTATGCACAGATTCTCACCGACTCGGCCGGCAAAGCCGAGATGAGAGTGCAGGTGGATGAGAAGTCACTGCCGGATGCTTCCGTGCTTGTACAGGCTAGCTTCGGCGGCCGAACGGCCACGCGCAAGTTCCAACTCCGGCAGCGGACCTAGCTAGAGTTTGTGGTAAGGAGTTCCGATCCCATGAAAAAGACAGGAGCGCAGATTCTTTGGGAGTGCCTGGAACGCGAGGGCGTGACCCACGTTTTCGGATATCCCGGTGGCGCGATCCTGCCTGCTTACGATGCCCTGAAGCACAGCCGCATTCACCACGTCCTGGTGCGCCACGAGCAGGGAGCCACGCATATGGCGGATGGCTACGCGCGCGCCGGCGGCGAGGTTGGTGTCGCCATCGCGACCTCGGGACCCGGCGCGACCAACATGGTGACCGGCATCGCTACGGCCATGCTCGACTCTTCTCCCATCGTTTGCATCACCGGGCAGGTGGGCAGCAGGGTGATTGGCTCGGACGCTTTTCAGGAGACCGACATCACCGGCATCACGCTGCCTGTCACCAAGCACAATTACCTGGTAACGCACGTCGACGAATTGGCCCGCACTCTCCGCGAAGCTTTCTACGTAGCGCGTTCGGGCCGTCCGGGCCCGGTTCTAGTCGATATCACCAAAGACGCGCAGCAGTCCTCCTGCGAATTCGATTGGGAAGCTGCCAAGCCGCAATTACCGGGCTATCGTCCCGACCTCTCACCTGCTCCGAAGGAATATGAGCAGGCCTTGGAACTGATCCACAAATCCAAGCGCCCCGTGATTCTGCTGGGCCACGGAGCAATTGAGTCGGGCGCCATGAGCGAAGTTCGCGAACTGGCCGAGCGCGCCGGCATCCCGGTAGCGCTTACGCTGCTTGGTTTGGGCGCGCTTCCGGCTTCTCATCCGCTCAACCTCGGCATGATGGGCATGCACGGAGAGGCTTGGGTAAACCACACCATCCAGGAAGCCGACCTCTTGATCGCGCTTGGCATGCGTTTTGACGATCGCGTCACGGGCAACCTCAAAACCTATGCGACCAATGCGAAGAAAATTCATGTCGAGATCGATCCCGCCGAGATCAACAAGAACGTGAAGGTGGACGTGGCCTTGGTCGGAGATCTACGCGCGGTCCTGCGTGTGATGTTGCCCAACATCGAAGCCATTGATCGCAGCGAATGGACCCACTTTATCGACCAATTGCGGGGTGACTCGGCCGTCCGCGACATTCAGAACCTGCCCGATACCGGCCACCTCTATGCCGCTCATGTCATCAACGACCTGTGGCGCGAAACCCGGGGCGGCGACGTGATCGTGGTGACCGACGTCGGCCAGCACCAGATGTGGGAGGCGCAGTACTACAAGCACGAGACTCCGCGCTCGCTCATTACCTCCGGTGGGCTGGGGACGATGGGATTTGCCTTGCCGGCAGCCATTGGCTCTAAGGTTGCGCGGCCCGAGGCGGAAGTCTGGGTGGTGGTGGGCGACGGCGGGTTCCAGATGACGATGGCGGAACTGGCGACCCTGGTGCAAGAGAAGGTGAAGGTCAATATTGCGATCATTAACAACGGCTTTCTCGGTATGGTGCGCCAGTGGCAGGAATTTTTCTACGACCGCAATTACCAGGCGACGCCGCTGCTGAACCCAGATTTCGGCAAGATTGCGGACGCCTACGGCATTCGGAACATAACCGTGACCCAACGTGCGCAGGTTGTGCCGGCGGTGCAAGCGGCGCGCCGGCACGACGGTCCGGTGTTGCTGGATTTCAAAGTTGAACAAGAGGACACGGTCTATCCCATGGTCGCGGCTGGGTCCGCCTTGCACGAAATGATCCGGCGGCCGAGTCCGATCGTGGAGACCGCGGAAGACGAGTAATCCAGTTTGATGGACAGATTATGCTCAATACCTTTGTTGTGTACGTGGAAAACAAGCCGGGCGTACTGACGCGTGTGGCTTCGCTGTTCCGCAGGCGCGCGTTCAACATTGACTCCCTCACGGTGGGGCGCACGGAAAAGCCCGAGGTCTCGCGGATGACCATCACCGTAGATGCTGACCACGACCAGGCCCGCCGCATCGAAGCCAACCTTTATAAGCTGGTCAATGTGTTGCTGGTCGAAAACATCACGGCCGAACCTGCCATCGTGCGCGATCTGGCGATGATCAAAGTGGCCGCTACGCACGGAGGCCGGTCGCACGTCCTCGAACTGGCGAGCGTGTTTCGCGCCCGTGTCGTCGATGTTGCGCCCGAATCGCTCATCATGGAAATCACGGGCGACGAAGACAAAATTGACGGGCTGCTGGAGGTGCTGCGTCCCTACGGTATTCTGGAAATGGTTCGTACCGGCATTGTCGCGATGCGCCGGGGAAGCAAGCCTTCTTCCTTTGCCCGCGCGGCGAACGCCACATCGCGAGCGGCTGCGGGAGACGACGTCCAGCAATCGGTGTAACGCACAACCTCTTCAGATGAATCTGACCATCAATGGCGAGAGCCGCGTCTCGGCTGCAGAAACACTCAGTGCTTTAGTCGAGCAGCTCGGGATGAAGCCCGACCGCGTCGCGGTTGAGCTGAATCGCGAAATCGTCCGCCGCGACGCGTGGCCGCAAACGCGATTGAAGGATGGGGATCAGTTAGAGATCGTCCATTTCGTTGGCGGCGGATAGTCTTTCGAAGACTCGACTCGCAACTGAATGCCGCTGAGTTTGGCGCTCATCATTTGCGCTGCGAGATTCAGGATGCGAAAGACGGCATCGGCGGGGCTCACCCCGCAGCCGTGAATATTCGAAATCAGATTTCGGTCGGCATCGGTCTGTCCTTTTGTCGGGCGATATGCCATATAGGCCGACAAACTCTGAGCCGTAGCGAGTCCCGGCCGTTCTCCAATCAGCAGTACGGCGACGGTGGGCAGAAGCAGTTCGCCAACCTCATTCAGGATTCCGACACGGCAATGACGAATCACGAACACCTGGCCGAGCGTCCAGCCTCGTGCCTCGGCTCCTTCATGTAAGGCCGGCAATAAAGTAGGAACCTGAGCGGCGACTGCCGTGACCGAGAGGCCATCGCCGATGACAATTTGTAAATCATTTTGCGGAGTGCAGTGCGTCCGCAGCTCGCCCCGCGACGCCTCGCTGAAGATTCTCCCCAGATTCGGTCGGAGCAGATAGTTGTCTTTGGATCCTGCCGCCGTCGAAACTTCGAACAGCCCCCATTTCTTAATGAACTCCGCACCAAACTGCGTTTCCAGATCCAACTCGGCGCGGACCGCATCCCGGGCGGTGGCATGGGCCCCGCGCAGGTCCAATTGAGTGCTAGTGCGGTAAGCAGCCCCCGCGCGTCCCGTCAGCACGCGCGCCGGAGTGCGTGCACGAATCTTCCTCACGACGTCCGGCCAGCCGCCAGGGAGCAGGGAATCGTCCGCGCCGTCGGTCATGGGATGCTCTCGAGCGATGATTCCAGTCCTTGCATCAGCCGTCGCCGTGCAGGTGCGTCGAGCAACGCCGGTTCCTCGTCGCGATAGATGCCCATGGTCTGCAGCCAGGAAAGAAATTCCGGCGCGGGCCGGAGTTTGTGAATTCGCCTTGCCGCCAAAGCATCGTGATAGCTGGTGGACTGGTAGTTCAGCATCACATCGTCGGAGCAGGGAACGCCCATAAAGTAGTTACAGCCGGCGGTCGCGAGCAGGAAGAGAAGATTGTCCGCCGAGTTCTGATCCGCGGCGGCGTGGTTCGTATAGCAGACATCGCAGCCCATCGGCAGCCCGAGCAGTTTGCCCATGAAGTGATCTTCGAGGCCGGCGCGGATGATCTGGCGCTCGTCGTATAGGTATTCCGGCCCAATAAATCCGACGACGCTGTTCACCAGAAACGGATCGAACGTCCGCGCCACGCCATACGCCCGTGCCTCCAACGTCAACTGGTCCACGCCGTGATGCGCCTCGGCCGAAAGCGCGCTGCCCTGGCCGGTTTCAAAGTACATGACATTAGTGCCTTTCCACGCCACGTCGCGCTGCCGATGGTGTTCGAGAACCGCGTCCCACCCCTCCCGCAACATGCCCAGCGTGATTCCAAAACTGCGATTCGCCTCTTCGGTGCCCGCGATCGACTGAAACAAAAGGTCGACGGGCGCACCTCGCTTCAACGCAGCAAGTTGGGTCGTGATGTGCGCCAGGCAGCAGCCCTGGGTGGGAATCTTGTAGACGTCAATCAAGCGGGCTATCGCCTCGAGAATCGAGCGAACGGTCTCCACCGAATCCGTCGCAGGGTTGACGCCGATCACGGCATCTCCACAGCCATACAGCAACCCCTCAAAGGCAGAGAGCAGAATTCCGCCAACATCATCCGCCGGATGGTTGGGCTGGATGCGTATTCCCAGCACGCCCGCTTCACCCATGGTGTTGCGGCAACGCGTCACGTTGCGAATCTTGGCCGCGCCCAGAATCAAATCCTTGTTGCTCATGATTTTGGCCACGGCCGCGGCGATGTCCGGCACAATAGCCCACTGCAGGCGCTTCAGGTCGGCATCGGACGTCGCGTCATCAAGAATGAATTCGCGGAACTCGCCGACCGTCTGGCTCTTGATGGACCGAAAAGCCTCTTTATCGAACGTCTCGGCGATGAGGCGGCTCACGTCGTCTTCGTCGGGATCGATCAGCGGCCTTTGCACGATTTCTGCCAACGGAAGATCGGCAACCTTGCGTTTGGCCGCTACCCGCTCACGCTCCGAACGAGCCGCCAGTCCCGCTAGTTGGTCGCCAGACTTCTCCTCATTCGCTTTGGCGAACAGGTCGCGCAGATCACAAAAGGAGAAGTCTTCGGACATACACGGGTAAGGGTAGCACTTGGCGTGCAAGCTGCAACTTCGACAAATGCTATGATGAGTTGAATTCAGATGGGGGCCCCGGGCAGAGTCGAACTGCCGACCAACGGTTTAGGAAACCGCTGCTCTATCCATCTGAGCTACGGGGCCACTTTCCCGTGGAGCCATTGCGGCACCGTCCGATTATCTCACGTTGGTTTCTCAAGCTAAACGCTCTACGAGTGCGTTGGTCTCCGTTGACTTGCCCTGTGCCCGAGCCTACGATTTCGAATAAGGTTGAAGCCAACGAGTATGTCCCCCGCGATCATCTGCAAGTTGGGCCACGACTGGCTAATCTTCAAGCTGGCTAGTTGTCGCTTCAACAAGACGATCGTTGCTAGGCGAATGGCGATTGCCCTTGCTTTAACTGCCGTCTCGATGCTCGGTCAGCAGAAGCCCCCATCGCCGACCCCCACGGCAGGAATCGAATTTCCCGTCCTCATGGAGCATAAAATTGCTGCCGGCAAGACCCGTGTCGGAACCAAGGTCGATGCCAAACTTATCATCGCCACCTTGGTCAAAGGCCAAGTCATCCCCGAGGGCGCGATCATGTCTGGAGAAGTTACCGAGTCCGCGGTGAAGTCTGCGACTCTGCCATCCCGGCTTGGCGTTCGCATGGACTCTGCACAATGGAAGAATGGCTCCATTCCGATCAGGGTTTACTTAACCGCCTGGTATTACCCCGTGGCAATGCCGGATCAGGAACAACAGTCTGGAGTATCCGATGGCCCTATGCTTCCAGCTGGTAACGCTTCTTCTAGGACACCCAGAAACCACCACCCAATTGTAGCGCCAGGGTCTGATGCGGATGCAGCCCCACCCAGGGCTGCCAGCATTTTGCAACACCGCATATTGATGAAAAATGTGGAAATCGCGCGCAATAGCGACGGAGCCGTCACCCTCACTTCCAAGCACTCCAACCTCAAGCTCGATAAGGGGATCACGTATGTCCTCGCCGCCGACGGACTACTACCGGCAAAGTGACCGGACCCGGCTCACATCAGGAGACGAAGCGCCCCGCGAGATCTTTCGAATTCGTGACCCGTATCACAGACGGCTTCTTCCTCATACAAGGAAAATCATCTGTTCGTCTTAGGCGCCGGCGATATTTGTTGGAGGCAGGCGGAGACGAAGAATCCGGCCACCGTCATTGTGCCTCAGGTTTGAACATGTGCAGGGAGGAAAGGTAAAACCATGAGTCTTAGCCAGCTTGCCCGGACCATCAAGGAGTCGGCGACTCTCAAGCTGAACGAAACCGCCGCTCAGCTTCGCGAAAAAGGAGAGCCGATCATCCATTTGGGAGGCGGCGAACCCAAGACCAAGGCCCCGATCGATGCCATCATCAATTGCGTCGCGTTGCTGAATACGGGAGAGATCCGGTACACACCGCCCGACGGCATTCCCGCGCTGAAGAAAGCCATCATCCGCTACACCGAGGAGCACTATAAGAAGATCGTCCACGCGGACAATGTGATCGCCTCCGGTGGCGCCAAACAGGCCCTCATGGTGCTGCTGCACGCCATCCTCGATCCCAAGGAAGAAGTGATTTTTCCTGCACCCTACTGGGTGAGCTATCCGGAGATGGTGAAACTCGCTGGCGGCGTTCCCGTGCCCGTGACTGCCGAAGATGGAACATTCTTCCCGACTGTCCAGGAGATCGTAGACGCAGTTGGCTCCTACACCAAGGCCATCATCCTCAACAGCCCCAATAATCCCTCCGGTGCGATGTACTCCAAGGATTTCATTCAGGAGATGGTCGCGTTCTGCGAGAAGAAGAGCATCTACCTCATCATGGATGACATTTACAACCGGCTGGTTTTCGACGGCAAGACTGCTGCGAACTGCTACGAATTCGCGCAGCAGTCGCTTGAGGAATCGAAACTAGTGGTCATCAACGGCGTCTCGAAGATGTACGCCATGACCGGCTTTCGCATCGGCTGGGCCATCGCGAATAAGCACGTGATGGAGGCGATGGCGACCATCCAGTCGCAGCAGACGTCCGGGCCTTCCGCCCCGGCTCAGTGGGCCGCCGTGGGCGCGCTCAATGGCGTGCAGTCGCCCATCGAGAGCCTGCGCATCATGCTCGAGAATAATCGCAACGTCATGCTGGATCGCCTGAAGGCGTTTGACGGCGTGAAAATTCACCCGCCCGACGGCACCTTCTACTGTTTCCCCGACTTCAGCGCTTACATGAAAGATTCGCAAAAGCTCGCCAATTTCCTGCTCGAAAAAGTGCGGGTGGTTGCTGTGCCGGGAAAGGAATTCGGCTTCGAAGGCCACTTGCGTCTCAGTTACTGTGGCACGATCCGCGACATCACCGAGGGTTTGGATCGCATCAAGTGGGCGCTCGATCCGAATTCGGCGAACGAACTTTACCTTGGCGACCGCAAGCTTGTGAGGGACTGGCAATGAATATCTACCTCGACGTCCAATCTCCCGCTGTGAAAGAAGCTGGAAGACTTGCCTCGAGCTATGGGTTGCAGAACCACGGCCTGGTGAACCTGCGGCGCATTTACTGGAACCTGCCCACCCCCGCGCTCTACGAGGAAAGCATTTTCCGGTCGGAGGGACGGCTGTCGCACATGGGTCCGCTGGTTGTCGATACCGGCAAGCACACTGCGCGCGCAGCGGCCGACAAATTTGTGGTGCGCGATCACTCCACGGAAGAACAAATCTGGTGGGGCCAGTACAACCGGCCGTTCTCCGGCGAGAGCTTCAGCGCATTGCTCACGCGCCTGCAGGGCTACCTGCAGGGCCGCGACGTTTTTGTGCAGGACTGCTTCGCGGGGGCCGACCCCGAGCACAGCCTTCCCGTCCGCATCATCACGCAGAAGGCATGGCACAGTCTGTTTGCGCGCACCATGTTCCTTAAGATCCGGAATCACGACGCGCTGCAACACCACATTCCGGAATTCACCGTGATCGCCGCGCCGTCGTTCCAGGCGTCTCCAATGGTAGACGGCACACGCAGCGAGACTTTTATCATCATCAACTTCCGCGAGCGGCTCGCCATTATCGGAGGCACCAGCTACGCCGGCGAGATCAAGAAGACCATTTTCACGGTCCTGAACTTCCTTTTGCCGCTGCAGGGTGTGCTCTCCATGCACTGCTCGGCCAACGTCGGCGACCAGGGCGATGTCGCGATCTTCTTCGGACTTTCGGGAACCGGCAAAACCACGCTCTCGGCTGATCCCAAGCGGCGGCTCATCGGCGACGACGAACACGGCTGGAGCGAAAACGGCGTCTTCAATTTTGAGGACGGCTGCTATGCCAAGGTGATTAGGCTTTCCCCGGAAGCGGAGCCACAGATCTACGCCTGCACGCGGCGCTTCGGCACGGTGCTCGAAAATGTCACTTACGATCCCGTCTCGCGTCACCTGGATTTGAACGACTACACCGTGACGGAGAACACGCGGGCTGCGTATCCGCTCTCCTACATCGACAACGCCATGCCGGAAAAGCGCGCCGGCCATCCCAAGAATGTCATTTTCCTTACCTGCGATGCCTCAGGCGTGATGCCGCCGATCTCCCGGCTGAATCCCGACCAGGCCATCTACCATTTCATCTCCGGTTACACCAGTAAGATTGCCGGCACCGAGATCGGCATGGGCGTGGAGCCGGAGATTACGTTCAGCACCTGTTTCGGCGGTCCCTTCATGGTGCACCATCCGTTGGCATACGCGGAACTGCTCAAGAAGAAGATCAAGAAGTATGGCGCCCAGGTGTGGCTGGTGAACACCGGCTGGACGGGCGGCCCGTTCGGCGTAGGCAAGCGCATCAGCATCCATCACACGCGCGCCTTGCTCAATGCGGCGCTCAGCGGCTCGCTTCTTAAGGTGGAGTACAAGAAGGATCCGGTGTTTGGCTTCGATGTGCCGACCACCTGCGAAGGTGTGCCCTCGCAGATTCTCGATCCGGCCAATACCTGGCCGAGCCGGGAAGAGTATTTCAGAAAGTACGATGCGCTCGCGGCTCGCTTTATCGAAAATTTCAAGCTGATGGTGGCGGAGCGTCCCGAGCACATCCTGGAAGCTGGGCCGAAGCGTCTCGCGACCAGTTCAGTTCGTTGAGTACTTGGATCACGGAAGCGGCTGGAGTTGGCGCCGTCCCTACCTTGAATGCCGTATTCGGTGCGCGACCTGTGTCGAGCGCACCGAATATTGCATCCTAAACATTTAGGTGGCGGTTGGCGTGTTTGGGCCACAGAATCCCAAGACGCACCCGAGTTACCTCGGCGGGTCCCAGCCGTGCCTTATAATTAGGACACCGTGTTCAAATACTCAATCGTAGTTCCTCTCCATAACGAGCAGGAGAACGTCACCGACCTGTATGCGCGGCTGAAATCCGTAATGGAGGCCAGCGGCGAACCCTTCGAAATGGTGCTCGTCGACGATGGCTCGATTGACGGCACGTTCGGTTTGCTGCGCGAGATTGCCGCCGTCGACAGCCGTGTCACCGTCGTCAAATTGCGCCGCAATTTTGGCCAGACCGCCGGGCTCGCAGCCGGTTTCGACCACGCCCGCGGGGAATACATCATCGCCATGGACGGCGACCTGCAGCACGATCCCGCCGATATCCCGCTCTTTCTCGAAAAGATTGCCGAGGGCTATGACATCGTCAGCGGCTGGCGCAAGAATCGCGTGGATAACTTCTGGCTGCGCCGCATCCCGTCGCGCTGTGCCAACTGGCTGATGGCCAAATTGAGCGGCGTCGACATTCACGATTTTGGTACCACGTTCAAGGCCTATCGCCGCGAAATTCTCGACCAGGTTCCGCTCTACGGCGAGCTGCACCGCTTCATTCCCGCGCTGGCCTCGTGGCATGGCGCGTCGATTATAGAAGTCCCCATCAAGAATGTGAATCGCGAGCGTGGCGTCTCGCACTACGGGATTTCGCGCACGTTCCGCGTCTTCTTCGACCTGATCACCATTCGCTTCCTGCTCAGGTATCTGTCGCGCCCGCTGCACTTCTTCGGCACTTTGGGAATGTTCAGCATTATGGCCGGCTGCTCGATTTCGGGCTGGCTGATCTTCGACAAGTTTGTGTATCACACCGATGTGATGACGCAGCACGGCCCGCTGATGGTTTTCTCCATGGTGCTGCTGCTGGCTGGATTGAACATGCTGGCCGTCGGCTTGTTGGGGGAAATGCAAGTTCGCCATTACCACGAGCCCGCCCAGCGCGCGCCCTATTCGGTCGACCGCGTTTTGCGGGCGCAAAGCGAGGAGAGCACGATCTCGGAGTAGACCTGTTGTCGATCACAGCTCCTCGTGACCCCTGCAATTGACCCATCCCCGTCACTCGCGTGACAATCAAGTGAAAGGCCAAGCCAGCCTCCGAGGCGCTATAATGCCATCCGCCGTTATGCCAACCACTCAGTTCGAACTGCGCCTTGCCAGCCGGATGTCCCGGCTTGGCACCGAAACAGCTTTTGAAGTGCTCAACCGCGCGCGCGCCCTCGAAAAGCAGGGCAAACAGATCGTGCACCTCGAAATCGGCGAGCCCGACTTCGACACGCCGGAAAATGTGATCGACGCCGCGGTCAACGCGCTTCATAAAGGATGGACCCACTACGGCCCTGCCGCCGGTCTGCCCGAACTGCGCCAGACCATTGCCGAATATGTCAGCCGCACGCGCAACATCCCCGTCTCTGCCGATGAGGTCGTGGTAGTTCCCGGCGGAAAGCCGATCATCTTCTTCACCATCCTCGCGCTCATCGAACACGGCGACGAAGTCATCTATCCCAATCCCGGATTCCCCATCTACGAGTCGATGGTGAATTATTCGGTCGGAACCGGAGTTCCAATTCCTGTGCGCGAAGAGCGCGGCTTCGCGGTCGATGTCAAGGAACTCGCTTCGCTCATCAACGATCACACGCGGCTGATCATCCTGAATTCGCCGCACAATCCCACCGGTGGCGTGCTCACCAAGAAAGATATTTTCGAAATTGCCGAAGCCATCGGCGACCGCAACATCATGGTCTTGTCCGACGAAATCTACAGCCGGCTGATTTTCGAAGGCGAAGATTTCTCCATCGCCAGCGTTCCCGGCTTCAAGGAGCGCACCATCATCCTCGACGGCTTCTCGAAAACCTACGCCATGACTGGCTGGCGCATGGGTTACGGAGTGATGCGCGCCGATCTCGCCACGCAGATCGCGCGTCTCATGACCAATTGCAATTCCTGCACCGCCAGCTTCACGCAGATCGCCGGAATCGAGGCTCTGAAGGGCGATCAAAGCTCCGTCGACAAGATGAACGCCGAGTTCAAGCATCGCCGCGATGTCTTCGTCGCCGGATTGAACAGGATCAAAGGTTTTTCCTGCCTCTTGCCGAAAGGCGCGTTTTACACCTTCCCGAACATAACCAAGACAGGTTGGCCCTCGAAAAAGCTGGCCGATGCGCTGCTGGAAGAAGCGGGAGTTGCTTGTCTTGCCGGCACGGCGTTCGGAGCTTTCGGCGAAGGCTATCTACGTTTCAGCGTGGCCAATTCGCTCGACAACCTGAACAAAGCTTTGTCTCGGATTGAATCCTGGGTGGAGAAGAACATACGCTAAGGCGCGGCGTCATCTCTCAATCGACACAGCATTGATGTGGCGTTGACAACCAACTCGCCCAACTTGTTGTAAACTCTTACCCGCCATGAGCAACATCGACCACCATTCCAGCGGTTCTTTCTGCTGGATCGAACTCGGTACTACCGACCAATCCGCCGCCAAGACGTTTTATCAATCTCTGTTCGCGTGGGTGCCGAACGACATGCCCATGGGCCCGAGCGGCACCTACACCATCTTCCGGCTGAACGGCCGCGATGCGGCCGCGGGTTACCAGTTGAATCCTGCCCAGCTCGCGCAGCACGTTCCACCGTACTGGATGCTCTACATTCAGGTCGAGAATGTTGACGCCTCCGCCGCCAAGGTACAGCCGTTGGGAGGCACAGTGATTCTCGCGCCTTTCGATGTCTTCGACGCCGGTCGCATGTCGGTCATTCAAGACCCAACCGGCGCTTACTTTTGCCTGTGGCAGCCCAAGAAGAACGCGGGCATTGGAATCGGCCACGTTCACGGCACGTTGTGCTGGGCCGACCTCTGCACCTCCGATACGCAAGCGGCGGAGAAGTTCTACTCCGACCTTCTCGGATGGAAATTCGAGGCCGGAGAGAAAGACGAATCCGGTTATCTGCATATCAAGAACGGCGAGCACTTCATCGGAGGCGTGCCTCCGGCCAAGTACCTGCAGCCCGGAGTTCCGCCGCACTGGCTCGCCTATTTTGTCGTAGACGACGTGGACGTCACCGCGAACAAGGCAAAAGAAATGGGCGCGAAGCTGTACGTGCCACCCATGAGCATGGAAGGTGTAGGCCGCATGTCGGTGATCGCCGATCCGCAAGGCGCAGTGTTCGCGATCTTTAAATCGGCGCGCTAGGGTTGGATTTTGACCGGCGGCAACTGCCGAGCATCGCTCGGCTTGGACGGGCGAAGGCGCCCGTCCCACACCCACAAGGATCACCCCCACCTGTGACTCCCCTCACAGACCCCTGCGACATGCCTAGCTACGCTCAAGTTGCAAGCCTATGCGCCGCTTTTCGTCTTGCCCAATGACCGGCGCCTGCCAAGGAGCAGCCCCATGTCTATCCAAAATTCACAGACCGGCAAAGTTCTGCGTTCTTACTCAATTGACGAACTGAAGCAGCAGGCCAACCTGATGCGCGGCTATGACCTGGTCGCCCTTTGCGCCGCGACCTCGGGGCACGCGGGCGGCACGCTTTCCATCATGGACATCGCTGCCGCACTCTACCTGCGCGTGGCCAACCACGATCCCGAGAACTCCAACTGGGAAGACCGTGATCGCATCATCTGGTCCACCGGCCACAAGGCGCCGAGCCTCTATCTCGGCTTGGCGTTCGCCGGCTTCTGCCCGAAAAAAGACGTGGCCCTCCTGCGCAAGCTCTACTCGCCCTATCAGGGCCATCCGCATTGGGTCAAACTGCCGGGCGTGGAAGTTTCCACCGGATCGCTCGGCCAGGGCCTAAGCATTGCCGTCGGCATCGCGCTCGCGGGCAAGTTGAACCAGAAAAGTCATCGCGTCTTTTGCATCATGGGCGACGGCGAGCAGCAGGAAGGCCAGATCTGGGAAGCGGCCATGGAGGCGGGCCATTTCAAGCTCGACAATCTCGTCGGCATCGTCGACCGCAACCGCCTGCAGATTGACGGATGGGTGAAAGACGTAATGAACGTCGAGCCGCTTGAAGACAAATATCGCAGCTTCGGATGGGAAGTCCTGACCATCGACGGCCACGACATGAAGCAGGTGGTCGAGGCGCTCGAAAAAGCCAAGGCTGGCTGCGGCAAGCCGACCGTCATCATTGCCGATACCGTCAAGGGCAAAGGCGTCAGCTTCATGGAAAACATTGCGGGCTGGCACGGCAAGGCGCCGAATCTCGAAGAACTGAACAAGAGCCTGAAGGAACTCGGTCTCGAAGGCCAACTCCCGGTCGATGAACTCTTCGCGCACGCCAAGCGATATCAAGCAGAGGTAGAGCGCAAGCTCGACGCCAAGATGCCGAAGTTCCAGCGCAATTACTGGTGGAACGTGGCCGACACCATGAAGGTCCAGATGAAGCCCACGCGGCTCGGTTTCGGCCAGTCGCTCGCGGCGAATGGCGACGACCCGCGCGTGGTTTGCTTCGGCCTCGACATCTCGGGCTCAATTACCATCAGCGAGTTCTATGCCAATAAACCTGAGCGTAAGCCGCGCTGGATCAGCATGGGCATCGCCGAGCAGTCCGCCACGTCTGCCGCGGCCGGGCTGGCGAAAGAAGGGAAGCTGCCCGTCTTCGGCACGTATGCAACGTTCGCAGCTGCGCGCAACCTCGATCAGATTCGCACTTCGATCTGCTACGGCAATTTCAACGTTCTGATTGCAGGTGCGCACGGCGGAGTGAGCGTCGGCCCGGATGGCGCCACCCACCAGGCGCTCGAAGACTGTTTCGCCATGTGCGGATTGCCCAACATGAACGTGGTTGTGCCCTGCGACATCGTCGAAACGCGCAAGGCCACCGACTATCTGCTGCTCAAGCATGTAGGCCCGAAGTACATCCGCTTCGCGCGCGAAGCCACGCCGATCGTCACCGACGAGAAGACTCCGTTCGTTTTCGGTAAGGCCAATGTGATTCGCCTGCGCCGTGAGGCCGCAAACTTCATCGACGCCTTCGAAACCAAGCTCGAATCCGACTACCGCGACGAGTGCGAGGATCTTACGATCATCGCTTGCGGTCCAATGGTACCGGAAGCCATGCGCGCCGCGTGGATTTTGAAATCCGATTTCGGCTACGAGACTCGCGTCCTCAACCTGCACACCCTGAAACCGCTGGATAAAGAAGCGATCATCCGGGCCGCACGCGACACCAGCGTGGTCCTGACCGCCGAGGAGCATCAGATCGGCGCGCTAGCCTGGCCGGTTGCCAGCGCGATCACGGAGTCGCACGAACTCTACGGGATTCCGATCATTACCGGCGCCATCGGCGTGAAGGACCGCTTCGGTGATTCGGGCGCGCCGTGGGAGTTGATCAAAGAATTCGAGGTCTCCGCCGAGCACATCGCGGCCAAGGCAGTTGAGTTGATCGGCGTGAAGAAATCGCGCGCCGGAGAGCCCTTGGCCGAAGTGCACCTAATCGGAAAGTAGCGCCTTGCAATAAACTGGTCCTCAGTGAGAATGTATCTACCTGTGTGTATTGTGTATATCCATTGTCGGAGGGCCCATGAAAGCGCAGATGGTGAAGTGGGGCAACAGCCTCGCCATTCGTATCCCGAAGCCGGTCGCTCAGCAAGCCAAACTGAAGGAAGGCGATTCCCTCGAAATTGAAGCCGCCGCCGACGGCCGCGTCGAGTTGCGGCGTGCAGCTAGGATTCCGACCCTCGCGCAACTTGTGGCCCAAATTACTCCCGAGAATCGCTATGAGGAGATCTCAACCGCCGCCGAGGTCGGAAGGGAAGTCGTGGAATGGTGACCTCCTACGCACCGGACACCGGCGACATCGTCATGATGAATTCTGATCCGCAAGTGGGCCGCGAGCAGTCCAAACGCCGGCCTGCTTTGGTACTTACCGACCAGCGTTACAATCGCGCCCGCGGCTTGGCGATCGTCTATCCCCTGACGAGCAAGCGCAAACCCTATCCATTCGCTCTTCCCGTCACGGTTGCCGACGTCGAAGGCGCCGCTCTCGTCGATCAGTTGAAGAGCATGGACTGGGTCGGACGTAACGCAAGATTTCACTCCCCTGCTCCTCCAGCCCTACTCAGCAAAGTGCGCCAATACGTTGCCGTTTTGCTCGGCCTAAGCTGACGTTGCTTCGTCCAGCTGAGACTCCTGCGGGTGTCGTTTGTCTGTCACCGCCAGCGGATGATACAAACCTTGAGAGGTCTCCGCCCGTGAAAAAACCCTCGCTCATTCTCGCGGTCGTTCTTCCGGTTTTGGTCATTGCGATCTTTACTGCGCGCGCCGCGAATGATCGTCGCGTCCTGCAACTTCCCACGAGCAAGAACCTGACTCTGCCGGTTCCGGGCTACGTCGCCCGCACCAACGGCTTTCCCGCGACCATCGCGGTCAGCCCCGACGGCCGCTATGCCGCGCTGTTGAACCAGGGCTATGGCACACAGGAAACTGTCGGGCGCCAGTCGATTGCAATTCTCGACCTAAGGAACAATCAGCTGCACGACTTTCCCGACGACAGGCTCGGCAACAATGCGCGCCAGAGTTACTTCATCGGCCTCGCCTTTTCGAGCGATGGCAAACATCTATACGCGTCAATGGGATCGATTACCGATCCCACGGGAGAGAAGCCAACGAGCACGGGCAACGGTATAGCGGTGTACAAATTTGCAGACGGCCAGGTAACGCCGGAGCGCTTCATCAAAATGCCGCCGCAGAAACTTGCGGAGGGAAAGGAAGCTGCCTACGGCCTGCGCACGACTCCTGCAGGAACCGCGATCCCTTATCCCGCTGGATTCGCCGTATTAAACGGCCCAAAGGGAGACCGCCTCCTCGTGGCCAACAATCTTTCCGACAATGTCGTCCTGCTTGATGTAACCACCGGCACGATCCTCCAATCCTTCGATGTGAGTCGCAACCGCTACGTACCCGCCGCCTACCCATATACGATCATTGCCAACAAGGCCGGGACCAAGGCATGGGTCAGCTTATGGAATGCCTCAACTGTTGCTGAACTAAATCTGGGTACCGGCAAAGTCGCTGCGTGGCATGACGTGTTCGGCAGCACGGATGCAACCGCTCCCAGTTCGCACCCGACGGCCATGGCGCCCAACCCTGCCGAAGATAAGCTCTACGTTGCACTCAGCAATAAGGATGTCGACTTCGTCGTTACCCTCGATCTAAAGAAGGGTCAGATCGAGCGCCGGTTCCACGTGAACCTCGAAACTTCTCTGAAAAGTGCCCCCGGCTCAGTCCCCGAATCACTTGCTCTCTCGATGGACGGCGAGCGCTTGTTCGTAGGGTGCGCTTCGCTCGACGTTGTTGCGGTCTTCGATACACGTAAGAGCGGTCCCGAAGTAGCGCCCATCGGCTTCATCCCCACCGAGTGGTATCCCAGCGCCCTCGCCATCGTCGGCAACGATCTCCTCATCGCCACCGCCAAAGGCGAGGGCAGCGGGCCAAACAATATGAAAGCCACGGTACAGATTGGACCCTATCATCGCGCCCAGCCTTACATCGCAACCTTAATGGGAGGTTCGATCGCGCGTGTCAGCCTCGCCGATATCGAAAAAAATCTCGCCGCCTACACCCGCCAGGTCGAAGACGACAACCTCCTCTTCACCGATCCCGGCAAGTTCGAATTCGCAGGCGGCAAAAACCCCATCCGCCACGTCATCTACATCCTGAAGGAAAACCGCACCTACGATCAGATTTTCGGAGACCTGCCGGTTGGCGACGGCGATCCGTCGCTCACCATGTATGGCGCCGACATCACGCCCAACGAGCACAAGCTAGCCCTGCAATTCGGTGTGCTCGACAACTTCTACGACAGCGGAGAAGTTTCCGGCGACGGCCACCTGTGGTCGACTGCCGCGACCACCAGCGACTACAACGAGAAGACGTGGCCGATCGCCTATCGCGGCAAGGAGCGCACCTACGATTTCGGCGGCGCCGTCGCCGACGACTTGGCGCTGGAGAAGGGCATTCCTGACGTCGACGATCCCGGTACCGGTTTCCTCTGGGACAGTCTTTCGCGGCAGGGAGCGACCTATCGCATTTACGGCGAGTTTGTCGAAGCCGTCTGGTGCAAGAACGAGAAAGCAGACACACCCATGCAAGGCACGCCTTCGGCAGCCTCCGCCGCGTGCCCGAACGCTGCCGTCAGAAACGGCGATCCGTTGCCCGCAACCGTCGGTAATCCACGCGGCGGCCCAAGTCCATGGCCCTGGCCGGTTCCGCTCTTTAAAGAAGTACGGCCCGAAAAAGCGGCCCTGCGCGGCCACTACGATCCCAACTTCCCCGACTTCAACACGGATTATCCCGACCAGTTGCGTGCCGACGAATTTCTGCGCGAGCTCGACGAGTTCGTGAAGGCGCGCGGCACGCCAAAAGAGTTGCCGCAGTTCGCGCTACTTTATTTGCCCGATGACCACACCGGAGGCACGCGCCCTGCCAAGCCCACGCCGCAAGCTTCGGTTGCCGACAACGATCTAGCCGTCGGCCGCGTGGTCGATGCCGTCTCCCATAGTCCTTACTGGGAAGATACCGCGATCTTCGTCGTTGAAGACGACGCGCAGAACGGCGCCGACCACTTGGATGCGCATCGCTCGACCGCGCTCGTCATCAGCAAGTACTCGCCGCGCCCGGAAAAGCCTTTCGTCGATCATCACTTTTACACGACCGTCAGCATGATCCACACCATGGAAAACCTGCTCGACCTTCAGCCGATGAACCTGTTCGATGCGCATGCGCCGTTGATGACCCCATTGTTCAATGGCCCCGGAACACAGCCGCCGTACACGGCCGACGACAAGAGCCTTCAGAGCGGCCTGATTTATCGGGTCAACGAGAAAAGAGCTGCAGGAGCCAAAGAGTCGCTGAAGATGGATTTCTCCCGACCCGACGCGGCGGACGCCAAGAAGTTAAATGCGATCCTCTGGCGAAACGCCAAAGGCGATGCGTCCAATCCGGCCGCGCCGCCTTCACCTGCCGAGCCATCGAACTAAGCTAGAATTCACTGGTGGGTGTCCCAATCGAATGCACAGATCTGCGCAAGACCTACGACGGCAAAGTCGAAGCCGTGCGCGGCCTCAGCCTGCGCATCGAAGCCGGCGAATGCTTCGGCCTGCTCGGCCCCAATGGGGCAGGGAAGACGACGACCATCGAAATCCTCGAAGGCCTGCTCGCTCCCACTTCCGGCAAGGTGCGCATCTTCGGCTACACCTGGAATGACAACCCGCTTCGACTGCGCGAGTGGATCGGCATTTCGCTGCAGGAGACGCGCCTTTCCGAGAAACTGAGTGTGCGCGAAACCATCAATCTGTTTGCAAGCTTCTACGACCAGCCGCGCTCGGCCGACGAAGTGCTCGACGACCTTCAGCTCACGGAAAAGGCCGAGAGTTGGGTCGGCAAGCTTTCGGGCGGCCAGAAGCAGCGTTTGGCGGTTGCCACGGCGCTGGTGGGCAATCCGCGAATCCTGTTTCTTGACGAGCCGACCACTGGGCTTGACCCTCAAAGCCGTCGGCAACTCTGGGAAATCGTTCGCACCTTCCAGAAGAACGGCGGCACCGTTCTGCTGACTACTCATTACATGGACGAAGCCGAGCGGCTGTGCGATCGTCTGGCCATTGTCGATCACGGCGAGATCATCGCGGAAGGCTCGCCTGCCGATCTTATCGACCGCCTCGGTGGTCATCATGTGGTTGAGTTCGAAATCAGCGGCAACTCGGACGGCGAAGCGCGTGCCGATCCGAACACCTGGAGCACGTTGCCTGGCGTCGAGTCTGTGCGCAAGGAAGATCGCGCCATTTGTCTTAATGTGCGCGAGCCGCACCTTACGATTCCGGCGTTGCTCGATGCCGTGAATCGCCAAGGGCATCAACTCCAACACCTCAGCACGCGCCAGGCGAGCCTGGAAGACGTGTTTGTCCAGCTCACTGGTCGTCATCTGCGGGAGGACTGAGGACCAATGGCAACGGAAACGACAACCCCGCAACCTTCCACGAGAGGCAGCGCTCCTGCGCCTCGCGCGCAAAAGCCACAACGTTCGGGCCGTTGGTCGGGATATCGCTATTTGCTCTGGGTTAGGCTCCTGGAACTGAAGCGCGAACCGGAGATTGTGTTCTGGGTATTTGGATTCCCGCTCTTGCTCTCGCTCGGGCTCGGGATCGCGTTCCGCGAAAAGCCCGCTGACAGAACGTCCGTCGCGGTGATTGCGGGCGCGAATGCGGAGAAAACGCTCGCGCAGTTGAGCGGCTCGCAGTTAAGTAGCAACGACAAGCAATCGCCAATTCATGCTGTGGTCATGGAGCGCACCGCCGCCCTGAAGGCATTTCACTACGGCAAGTTCGATGTGGTCGTCGAGCCAACGGCAAATGGGAGCTACGAGTTCTACTACGATCCCGCGCGGCCCGAAAGCGTGTACGCGCGCTTGTTTGTCGTCGATACGCTGGAAGCGGCGGTTGGGAGAATCGACAAGCTCCAGGTTGTGTCCTCTGCTTCGAGCGAGCCAGGCTCGCGTTACATCGACTTCCTGATTCCAGGCTTGATTGGCATGAGCCTGATGAATTCCGGTATGTGGGGAGTCGGATTTTCGCTGGTCGACATGCGCCAGCGCAAACTGCTGAAGCGCTTTTTGGCGACGCCGATGCGGCGCAGTGATTTTTTGCTGGCCGTGATGAGCAGCCGGCTGGTGCTGATGGTGATCGAAGTCGGCCTGCTGCTCGTTTTCGGAATGTTAGTCTTTCACATGCCTGTCGTTGGATCGTTCATATCGTTGGCCGTGCTTGGCTCGATCGGTGCGATTGGCTTTGGCGGTGTCGGCTTGCTCACCGCTTGCCGCGCGCAAAAAGTTGAGAGCGTCAGCGGGTTGATCAACGTCGTGATGATGCCGATGTGGATTTTTTCTGGCGTCTTTTTTTCCTACGAGCATTTTCCCGCCGCGGCGCTGCCGTTCATTAAAGCCCTTCCGCTCACCGCGCTCAACGACGCGCTGCGAGCCATCATCCTCGAAGGCGCCTCGCTCTCCTCGCAGTCCATGCGCCTGCTGATTCTGGCGCTCTGGGGAGGCGTGTCGTTCGTCCTGGCCTTGCGCTGGTTCCGCTGGACGTAAACCCCGTTGGTGTGCGAGGAGAAATAGGGTCAGAAGCTCGGGTGCTGCTGAGCAAGTCTCCACGACCACATCAGAAACGACGTCGCAGTAAGATCGATGCCCGGTTCGGTCGTGTTGTAAGACTGCATGTTGTCCCGATACACCGCGATTTGCGAAGTGTGAAACGCGCCGTCGTTTCCATTGAATTGTCTGAACGTGTCCACTCCGTTCGCCGGACAAAGAATCATTCCATCGAGCGCGCCAGACGTGGCATAGCTGGAGGGCCCTTCAACCGCCGCGCCCCACAGCACCGGCGTGCCTCCGGAAGTTCCATCCAGCGCACCGGCCAGGTTGGCCACCTGGTGCTGGATGCAATCTGGAAAGGTGCTGCCGTCGCCCACTATGAACGAAGATCCCCATGGATTCGCGCCCAAAATGTTGGCCAGCCATCTCTGCGCAAAAGTGTCGTAGTGCCTGGCTTGGGCAGAGCCTTGGTCAGAAGTTTGGTCAGAACTAAGAGAGGCAGCCTCGCTCGCCATTACGGAAAGCCCCGCACCATGCGAGGTGGTGTCGCCATAACTCCACACATAGCCGAAGCCCCAGGCATCGGCGTCTGCTTGGGAAATTGCGTCACCTACCTGCCGCAGCAGTTGCTTTCGAATACGCGATTCTGAGACCGCCAGGTCCGAAGGATTCCCCGCCATGTGCAGCGCTCGGTAAAGTTCAAAATGCGCCAGCCCGCTCACGTCATACAAATTGAGGGTGTCGGTGTACCCCTTTTCGTAAATTCTCGTGATGTAATTGTGTGCGAACGTTGCCGCCTGCTCCAGATAGTCCAGCGCATTGGTGTGCGGCAATCCTTCTGGAAGGTTTTTTGCTCCTCCTGCCGATTGCAGCGCAAAATACAACTCGGCGGCGCCCAACTCCATGTCATCATCCCAGACATTCTCCGGATAGCCGTCGAATGGAGCAATGGTGAGTAGGCAGTTGCTGCAAGTACCCGAACCGGCGCCCGGAGCCGGGTCAGGAAAGGATGTATCCGCAAGGGCGAAAACGTCTTCCGCGTCCCGCAGACATTGGTTCGCTTGGCTCGGATTTGCGGCGCGCTGAAGCTGGTAGCACAAGGCAAAGTCTGCCGCCAAGCGTCCGGCCAGATTAGGACTGATCGGCGAGCCCGCAGGCCCCGCAACAAACACCGGACGATTGCAGATGTAGAACGTGGTCAGCGGGTCGCACGGACGCGGGTCGCCGGTTTGCCAGAAGTGGTCCGCCGCCTGCGGCAGAGTCCAAATGTCATACTCCGTGATCAGGCAGTAAGCACTCGCATACATGCCACCACAGTTGCCGGCGGCAGAACTGGGATCACCCTCGCCGTAATAATCCCAGTCTTGCGTGTTGTCCACCTGGTAGTACAGCGTCTTGGTCTTGTCGTCCCACATCTTCATCAGCCAGTCGACGCCAAACCTGGCTTCGCCGGTAAAGTCGGACGAGCCGGGCGCACCGCCTCCGCTGCTCCCGGCGTATGAGATCGAACCCGGCGGTGTGGGAGGGTTCACGGGCGCGCCCGCTCCCATCTGATTGGGGAAGTCGCGAATCCCGATCTCCATCAGCGCCGTTGTGTAGCTGACGGTTTCGACGTATTTCTCGTAGTCGCCCGCGTCCCACCAACCGCCAGCCGCATCGATGTTCGGCATTTGCGCGGATACCAGAGGCGGCGTCGGCGGCGCGTTGTCGACGAAGTCGTTGCTGTCGAGTGGAGGAGTCTGGTAAACGCGCACGTTCGCATCCTTCAGGTGTCCGGGCGCGGTGCGCAGCGCGTTGGGGATGAAATCTTCCCCATCGCGCTCAGTTTCATAGAAAAACAAGGTGTTGATAAGCAATCCGGAATAGAGCGTGTCCGAAGAATCCACGGCGAAAGCTGGCGAAATCGCCGAAACTGGTCCCGACACTCTGATCGTGTACAGGGAACCGCCAGAAACGTCGAAGTCCAGGGCGTACACGCTGTAAGTCAGCGTCTTGCTGTGGCTCCAGGTACCGAGCAGCGCGCCGACGGCGCTCAAATCGGCGATGCGACCTTTCGAATCGACGACCTGGAAGGTTGCTCCCGTTGCCGCGATCTCGGACATCAGATAGGCGCGAAACGGAGCATTGCCGGCCTCATAGCCGACCTGGCTGACGCGAACATAGGCAGCCTGAGCGCACAGGCTCGGTGCGCACGCGAGCAGGGCGGCGAGACAAATGCAGACGATAAAACCGCGTCGCGAGCCGCGGAGAAGACGGGAACTGGGCAGTGCCATGGCGTTGGCTTCCTCCGGCGCGGGGAAACGCCCTATTAAAACCATTTAATACGGCACGATACGCGAGCGATTTTCTGCTGTCAACAGGAGATCACAGTTCCCGAGCTGGGCTCGAGCCTTAGGCGGCGCCTCTCCGGCTGAGCGCGCCTCCCCAACTCGCTCCCCCATTGACTTGTCCCTTTTTGTCAACGTAAGATTCGCGCACTGTGATCGGCCAGACCATTTCGCGCTACCGCATCGTCGAAAAGCTCGGCGGCGGCGGCATGGGCGTGGTTTACAAAGCCGAGGACACCGAATTGGGCCGTTTCGTTGCCTTGAAATTCCTGCCCGACGAGGTTTCCCGTGACCCGCAAGCACTGGAGCGTTTCCGGCGTGAAGCGCGGGCGGCATCTGCGCTGAACCATCCCAACATCTGCACGATATATGACATCGGCAAAAGCGGCGAGCAATCGTTTATCGCCATGGAGTATCTCGACGGTACGACGCTGAAGTACCGCATCGGAGTCAGACCGATCGAGACCGACGTGCTCCTCGGGTTGGCCATCGAGATTGCCGATGCGCTCGATGCCGCTCATTCGCAAGGGATCGTTCACCGCGACATTAAGCCGGCGAATATTTTTGTGACCAAGCGCGGGCACGCCAAGATTCTGGATTTTGGCCTCGCAAAAGTCGAAAGAGCTGCCAATTCGTCAGGCCAGATCCTAGCCGCTAACACGCAGACGCGCACGATGGAGGAACCGCATTTGACCAGTCCGGGATCAGCGCTGGGCACGGTCTCCTACATGTCGCCCGAGCAGGCGCAAGCCAAAGAACTGGATGCGCGCAGCGACTTGTTTTCCTTCGGCGCCGTGCTGTACGAGATGGCAACGGCGGCGCTCCCCTTTCGCGGCGATAGCACGGCCGTCATCTTCAAAGCCATTCTGGATGCGGATCCCGTGTCGCCGGTGCGGCTGAATCCCGATGTGCCCGCGGAACTGGAACGCATCATCAGTAAGGCGCTGGAGAAAGATCTGGACTTGCGCTATCAGGGCGCGGCGGAGATGCGAGCCGACCTGAAGCGGCTAAAGCGCGAGACGGAGTCGCGTCATCGCGTCGGGAGTTCGGCAGCGGTGGCCGTTGCGCCCGAGAGCGCTGTACACGCAATGGCGCAGCCGGGGGCCGGGTCATCGGCAGCAAATGTGTCAGCAATCGGAGCGCCGGCGCCATCCGGCGCGACGGCGTCCAGCGGCGCGCAGCCCGCGCACAGGACCAGCAGCGCCGTCGCAGCCGCCAAGACACACAAGCTGGGATTTGCCATCGCCGGAGTGGTCGCGCTTGCCGTGCTGGCGGCCGCTGCATTTGGCGTCTATTCGATGCTTCACCGTGGCGCATCCGCGTCCTTCCAGAATTTCACGATCACACAGGTCACCAATTCTAATCGTGCACTCGTGGCAGCAATATCTCCCGACGGCAAATATGTTCTGACCGTCATGGATGACAAGGGGTTGAACAGCCTCTGGCTCCGCAACATCGCGACGGGAAGTGACACCCAGGTCGTGCCGCCCTCGGCCGTCATTCGCAACGTCGCCTTCTCGCCCGACGGAAACTACATTTACTACCGCCAGGCCCTCAACGGTATCGCCAGCGATTTCAATGTATATCGCACGCCGGTCTTAGGAGGCACGCCCAAGGCCGTCGTCCACGACGTGGATACCGAATTCGCATTTTCGCCCGACGGCCGCCGGATGGCCTACCTGCGCGCGAACAATCCGGAAACGGGCAAATATCGCCTGCTCTGTGCCAATTTGGACGGCAGTGATGAGAAGACGCTGCACATTTCACTACTGGTCGGGATGGGGCGTTCGGTAAGCTGGTCGCCCGATGGCAAACAGATCGCCTATTCCGAGTTGCAGCCTGCTAGCGGAATCGGTGGGATCAATCTGGTCGATGCCGATACCGGCAAATTGCAAGTCCTCACGTTCGCCGATCAAGTGATTTGGGAAGTGCGTTGGTCGTCCGCCGGCGATGGCCTTTTTGTCATCGATTCGGCAAGAGGGCCGAATTTCTTCCACCGCCAGATCGGTTACGTCACGCTTGCGGACGGCCGGTTGCGGCCGATTACGCGCGACACCAATAGCTATTCGGCGTTGAGTCTTTCGGCCGACGGCAAGACTTTGGCTACGGTGCAACAGAAAGTCGCCAGCAACCTTTATATATTGCCCGGCGAAGGCAGCGCGTCCGCCGAAATCAGTCCGTTAACATCCGGCGGCGAACACGTCGGGTTTTTTAATTGGGCCGCCGATGGCAGCCTGCTCGCTTCCGAATTGACGCAACTGGTGCGCATGGATGCCAACGGAAGAAATCCCAATCAGCTCGTCAGCGACCCGTCAGCGGGCATTCTCAGTTTGTCGGAGTGCGGCGCGCAATATATTGTTTTTCCCTGGGTGTTTCATGAAGCCAGCAACGCCTTCGGCCTCTGGCGTGTCAATGCCGACGGCTCCCATCCTGCGAAGCTGACGGATACCAGCAGACTTGATACGTTGCCCGTGTGCGCGGCCAATCAGAACTGGGTTTATTACTTTGCCGAAGTTAGGCAGCTCTGGCGAGTCTCCTTGGATGGCTCCGGCAAAGCCGAGCCAATCCCAGGCAGCAGCATCGCGGGCGCGTTTCTCGCCGGACGTGGAATTGGCATTTCGCCCGACGGAAAAACCCTGGTGTATCTGGTCGAATTCGTAAATCCCGAAGACCCCCTGGGCACGGAAAAGATCGCCCTGCTCGATACCGCAACTCTCAATTCACCGCGTTTGTTGCCAGCCGATCCGCGAATTTCCAAGGGCGTGCAATTCACCCCTGACGGAAAAGCCATTGCCTATCCCATCGCCGAGAACGGAGTGGATAACGTCTGGATTCAACCCCTTGACGGCACTCCCGGTCGCCAGATTACGCACTTCAATTCCGAACAGATCACGGCATTCCATTGGTCGCCTGATGGCAAGAATCTAGGCATCCTGCGCGGCCATACCGACTCCGACGTCATCCTGCTGCAAGAAACCAAACCCTAGCTATGCGTTTGCCTTCTTGTACTCGTCAAACGCATCCAGATACCGGTCGATGTCCTGCTTCGACAAGTAATACGGCGTCGACAGGCGCAGCTTGTTGGGGTCGCCGCCCCGGATCCTGATCTTCTTTTCTTTCCACATCCAGTTTTCTAACTCCATGCGCTTGATGGGCGGGGCGTTGACCGTCGCAATCCCGCAGCGCATCGCCGGGTCGGGCGAGGTCCAGGAGACGGCTCCTCGTTTGATCATTGCGGCTAGGATGTAGTCGCAGAGCTGGCGATGACGGCGCTCGATGCGGTCCATGCCGATGTCGTTGGCCAGCTGGATCGAAGCGCGCAGTCCCCAGAGCGCGGGGACGTTCGAGCTGCCGATGCGCTGGAATCTTTCGGCGCGGAGTTTGACGTCGTCCCAACCTTCGGTGGCGATCGTCGACCACACGCGGTCGATGACTTCGTCGCGCACGAAGAGGAAGCCCGAGCCTTTGGGCGCCTGCAGCCACTTGTGCGGGCTGGAGGAATACATGTCGCAGCCGAGTTCGTTCAGGTTGAGGCGCATCATGCCCGGGACATGCGCGCCATCGACGGCGGAGAGGATGCCTTTGCTGCGGGCGAGCGCGCAGAGTTCCTTGGCGGGCAGAACGACTCCGGTGTTGGTGGTGATGTGGCTGAAGAAGAAGACGCGGGTACGCGGCGTGATGGCGGCGTTGAACAGTTCGACAGCTTGCGCCGGATTGATGACCGGCTTCGGGAGCGTGACTTTCTTGATTACGACTCCGTAGCGCTTGGCGCGCAGGTCCCACGGGTGCTCGCCGCCGGGATGCTCCTGGTCGGTGATGACGACTTCGTCGCCCGCTTTCAGATCGATTCCGTTGGCGATGTAGCTGTTGGCCTCGGTGGCGTTGCGGAGGAGGGCGATTTCGTCGCGGTGGCATCCGACGAAGGCGGCCAGCGGATCGCGGAACTCGTTCCATGCCGCATAGCCCCAAATGGGGTAATCCTCGGGATCGGCCTGGTTCATCTTTTCGGAAGTTTCATAGCCCTCGAAAATCGCGCGCAGCACGGGCGCTGGACTGGAGCCTACGGTGCCGTTATTGAGGTAGACCTCGTCGGCCGGGATCAGAAATTGCTTGCGCAGTTCGCGCCAGTAGGCGTCCTCGTTGGAATCGTAAAGAGCACGGTCGGGTAGGCGCGAGGGCAGGGATTCGAGCTGCGCCCAGAGCTTTCCTCGCCAGGCGAGGGTGGTGGACAGAGCAAGGGACGAAGCAACGGAAGATGATAGAAAATTGCGACGGTTCAGCATGTTGGTGGCCTTTCTAGGGCGCCATGGTAACACTGTCGGCCGGGGAAAGGCGTGAGAACCTTGTCCGACAATCAGCTACGACAATGGGCAGAGCATCGAGGTGCGCCACTTGCGAAAATAATGGATAACCGGGGGCCGACGAACGGCGTCCAAATAGATACGGAATTGCGCTCATGGCGATTTCGCATCGGGCGTATAATCGCTGAAGAGAAGCAGGTTCCAGCGGGGTGTACCATGTCGTTTCGTAAGATACTCATTTCCCTAAGTTTGCTGGCAGCGCTGGCGATAGCCGCGGCGGCGCAGGATCCGAACTCGCAGAGTGCGGGCACACCGGCGCAGTCTTCGCCGAGCACGGCTTCGACGAAAGCGAATGGCCAGGCGCCGAGCGCGCAGGACCAGACAGTGCCGAGCGCCGCACCGCAGTCTGCTGGAACGCAGGCTCCGCCCGCGCAGTCTACGACTGCCCCATCGCAGCCCACGACATCTCCGACTCCGCCCCCCGATAATTCGGGCTCCGCTCCTTCGCAGGATTCCGTGAACGCCGGAAGCGATTCCAACACACCGCCGCCAACGGTTATACAGGAGCCAGACCCGAGCAAGGTGAAGCATGATGGCGGCGAGGACGACGTGGACGCCATCGGCAACCGCAAGATCGGCGGGCGCGGAATCGGCGACTGGTACTCGCTGGAGACTGAGATCAAGATTGGCAAGCAATACTCCATGGAAGTCGAGCGCAGCGTGAAGCTGGTTCAGGATCCGGTCGTGAATGAGTACGTCAACCGGATCGGGCAGAACCTGGTGCGGAATTCGGACGCCCAGGTGCCGTTCACCATCAAGGTCATCGACTCTGACGAGATCAATGCGTTCGCGCTGCCGGGCGGTTTTTTTTATGTGAATTCCGGGCTGATCCTGGCCGCCGATGAAGAGGCGGAACTGGCCGGCGTGATGGCGCATGAGATTTCGCACGTTTGCGCGCGCCACCAGATGCGTCAACTCACACGCGCGAATATGGCACAACTCGGGACCCTCCCCTTGATTTTCATGGGCGGAGGGATTGGCTATGGGATCTATCAGGCAGCGGGTCTGGGATTGCCGCTGACCTTCATGAAGTTCCAGCGCAACTTTGAAGCGGAAGCCGACTATTTGGGTGTGCAGTATATGTACAAGACCGGGTATGATCCGCAGGCATTCATCAGCTTCTTCGAGAAGATTCAGGCGAAGGAAAAGAAGAAGCCGGGCTCGGTCGCCAAGGCGTTCGCTTCGCATCCGCAGACCCCCGACCGCATTGAGGCGACGCAAAAAGAGATTGCGACAATTTTGCCGGCAAAGGCGCAATACATTGTCTCTACGTCGGAGTTTGATGACGTGAAATCGCGGCTGGCGATGATCGAGAACCGGCACAAGGTTCTCGAAGAAAAGGATGCGACTAAACCCTCGTTGCGCCGGGCTTCGACAGGCGACAAAACCGGCGACTCAAGCGGAAACAACAGGGACGATGACCGGCCGACATTGAAGCGCCGGCCCGACAGCGATTCGGGGCAGCAGAACTGACGCGACGAAAATCCAAAAACAACAACCGGTAGCCGCTCGGCGCGCTGCCGTTTTTTTTGTTGCCCCTTTGTTGCCCTATGGTGATCTTCAATATCGTGACCGGGAGTCCCTCGAATCAACGCCGCGTAACCATCCTACGATCCGGCCTTGACTGACTTCACGGCGATCGTCGTGCCGTCGACGTCGCCCGTCACCTTGGCCTTGGCGCCCGCCAGCTTATCGAGAGTTGCTAGTGCCGCTGGGTCGGACGTCTGAAGGGTATAGACCTTGTCGCCGACTACAAGGGCATAGTTCGCTCCGTGTTTCACACACGCGCGTGTGCAATCCGCCGGATTGTTCGATTCCTCATGCTTGGCGCCGCACATTGCGTCACTGACTTGACCCGTCAGCGTCTGGTTCTTGCCTGCGGCGAGCGCGGGAACGGCCGCAAGGCCCAACAACATCTGTATTCCGAGTACAGCGACTGCAATTCGATTTGGATTCATGCGTCGATTAGTCTCCTTAAGGACTATGAAATTGTCTTCCCTTATACGATGCTGGAGCATCCCCTGCGGTTACAAGAACACGGGCCCTTTGAGCATAAGCCTTTTACTGCCCCTTGAACTGGATGGTGACATCCACCGTCTTGTCCTTCGCGTCGAGCTCCTCGTTTAGCTTCACAGAATACTGCAGACCCTTGGGAAGAAAACGGGGGGCGTCTTCGAGGAACTTCTTGGTGTAATCTGCGTTGTACGACTGGCCTTCGCGCAAAGTCCACGCGGCGCGCAAGCGATCTTTGGAGGCGGAATCGACTCCGAGGAATTCGAGCTCACCCATCTTGTAAAGATCGCCTTCCGCAAAATTGATGACGTAGTGGACGCTGCTTTTCTCGTCATCCATTTGGGCATCAGGCTTGATCTGAACCGCCATATAGCCGCGGCTGCGATAGAGCCGGGTTAGGGCCTCGACATCGCGCAGCAAGCGCACGGCATCGGCAGGCTGGCCTTCAGGGAGATGAAAGAAAGGGGCGGCCTCCAGAGTGGTGACTGCGGAGTTGCCCTTCCAGCTGACCTCCGAAACTGAGTACTGCCTGCCGGGCGTGACCGGCACCATTGCGTCCACTTCAATTTCGTCTTTTGGCTTGTCTTCGTCCTGTGCGCCGGATGCGGAAACCACGTGGGCCTCGGACGGGCCAATCTCGGCTTTCAGATATCCGTGCTGCAGGAAAAGCGGAAGCAGATCGTACTGGGCGGCGGTCGCGAGCAAGGAACGGGAGTAATCACCGCCAGCGAGTTTGCGTGCGCCGATAGCGAGAAACGCAGATTGTTCGGCCGAAGCTCCCGGGAACTCCACGTTGCGGATGCGAATGGAAAGATCCAGAACACGAAACACGATGCCGGGCGTGTTTCCTTCATGAAGGTAGTCGACCCGGCCGGGCAGGTGCCGTTCGTCGAGAAGAGCCTGGAGCGCCCTGGTAACCCGGCTCGTTAACTGGTCGCCGGCGGGGAGAGCGTCTTTGAAAAGAGGGACGCGCTGAGCGAGGACGGTGCGCAGCTCCGGCTCCGTGAACCAGACGAAGTTGTCGAAGTGGGCGGGAACAAGCTTGCTCGGATCGATATCGATGAGCTGAAACTCCACTTTCATTCCGGCATCGGAGTAGGAGAAGGAATACCGGACTTCCTTGAAGAGTCCGGAATTCCCCAGACGCTGCGCAGCTTCCTGGAAGTCGCCTTCGGCGGCATTTTGTCCCAGTTCGAGGCCGCTTGCGGCCAGAATCTCCTTGTCCGTATAGCGCGTGGTTCCGCTTGCTTTGACAGAGATGAGTTTGTGGGCGGCAGCACTGTTGGTTTTGGCGGCAGGCGCGGGGCGTGACTGGGCCGCGCTAAACGGCGGCGGAACAAGGCACAGGATGGCCGTTGCAAATGCCAAGCTGTGCGCGGAGAAGGCGTAACGCTTCATTTGGATCGCTTGGGTGCGGCTGTTGGTGAGATGTTATTCAGTTTGAGGGCGATGTCCATGAAGGCCCGGGCGGCACGGCTTAGCGATTTATCTTTGCGAAAGACCAGGGCCAGGTCGCGCCGGATTTGCACGTCGGCCAACGTAATGGCGACGAGCGCTTTGGCGCGGATATCTTCTTCGATGTTCGAGCGTGCGATAAATCCCACGCCAACGCCGGCGGCGACAAAGCGCTTGAGGAGTTCGCTCGAATCGAGTTCCATGGCCAGATTAGGCTTTACATGGTGATCGTAGAAAAGCTCGTCTAGCGCATCGCGGGTATGGCCGAGCTTGGGCAGAACCATGGGGTAGTTAGCGACTTCGGCCACGCTGATCGTTTTCTTGTGCGCCAGCGGATGGCCAGGAGCGGTGATCGCGACCAGATGATCGCGGTGAATCATTTGCGCTTCGAGCCGATTGTCGTTTATGGGCAGCGAGACAACGCCGAAATCCACGGCATTTTCGAGGATGGACTCAAGGATTTTCGCGTAATCGGAGCGCTTGATGCTCACAGAAACGTTGGGATAATCGCGTTTGAATTGCGCGAAGACCTCAGGCAGGATGTGCAGGCAGGTGCCTTCGTTGGCGCCGACGACGATTTCTCCGCGGGGAACGCGCTCGGTCTCGGCAATGTCAGTGAGGATGGTCTTGCGTCGTTCGATGGTCTCTTCGGCGTACTTGAAAAAAACCTTGCCGGCTGCCGTAAGAGAAACGCGCCCGCCCGAGCGGTCGAGCAGGCGTGCTCCGACTTCTTCCTCGAGCGCGCGAATCTGCGATGAGATCGCGGGCTGCGTGCGAAAGCGCTTTTCCGCGGCGCGCGAAAAGCTGGAGAGGCGAGCCACTTCGAGGAAGATTTCGAGCTGGTCGAAGTCCATGGCGGTGCTTGGTTCGATCACACTATATAGCGATCCTGAAGGGATCGCCAAATCTCAGAGGGCACGACTAGTTGTTTTTTGAGGGTGGGGCGCCGGGATTCGCGCGAGGAAATTCGAGCGAGACAGCATCGGTGCTAAGGAAGCTAACCGTTACGCTGGTCTGACGCTCATTTGCAGAACCAGGTTCTGTGAATGATGCGTAGTGCCAGAGGCGGACGGCTTCGGCCGCTGCTTCGGCGAGCGGCGGCTTTCCGCTGAGAACATGGATCTGTTTTACCAGGCCGTTGGCCGCGATAACAATTTGCAGGCGAACTTTGCCCGTGATCAGGTCATCCGGGGTCGGATAGACGATGTATCCGGTGGGGGCCTCCGCTACTTCCACGCGCGAAGCGGAAGCGTCCAAAGGTTGGGTGAGAGACGCAGGCATGGGATGCCGCTTGGGCGTGAGTCGCGCAATATCCTCCGCTGTGGGCGGTGCGGGCACGCGAGGTTCAATGGCGGTCTGCGTCGAATTCGGGAAGACCTGAAAAGCTAGATACAATGCCATCGCCATGCTGAGTAGCACGAAGCTCACACCCAAACACCAACTCAGGCGCCGACGAGCGCGATTGAGCACCGACTGTTGACCTGGCTCAGATTGAGCCGACGCCACTCTATAAGAAACGCTTGTTGAAGAAGCCGCCCGCGGCGAGGCATTCATGCGCTCAGTTTCTGGCTGATTCGCCTGAGGATTCACCGACCAGATATTCACGCTGTGGTCCACGGCTTCGAGTCCAGCCTGATTTTCGTGGGGCTCGAGCTGCCTGCTCCAGATGACGCGGAAAGGCGCTTTATGCTGGCCGCGTTGCAGCGTGATGATCTGGCCAGGAAAGAGTTCCTTGCGCAAGCCGCCGAGGCGGCAGCCGATCTCAGAAGTGTCGATCGTATGAGCCAAATATGTGGGCGCTTCGGCGCTAAGATCCTCCAGCCATACGCGTAGCGGAAGAACCATCTTGGTGCGAGAACAGCGCTGAACGGCGTCGTACATCGAGCCCAGTTTAGAGCGAAGGCGTAACCGGCAGTTAGTTACTGAAGATATTGAACAGGCGCGCTCGCGCCGTTCCCCTCGTTCACGGAACTCAAACAACCAGATCGCCCCTGCCTGCGCTTCGCAGGTTGAAGGTGCGCCAAAAAAATGGATGCTGCGACAACACTTGGGTGGTGACCCAACGCACAAACTTCGCACTATGTCTGCACTATCTTTCACGTTGACTAATGCTTTCGGGCAAGGGTAGATTAGCGCAGGTCTAGTACTTACCGACCGCCCTCATCTCCCTCTCTCCCGGTGTTCGGACAAGGCCTTCAAGAACAATTTCAACTCCATGGGAAGGTAGGAAAAGCATGAGTCGTCGTGTAATCGTCGTTGCAACCACCATTGCACTGTCACTTACCCTTTGTATGCAGGCATTCGCACAGGGTGCGGAACACAAAGGCACTGTCGTCATCCCGTCGTCGAGCATGGAAAAGCCGGGCGACGCCGGGAAACGCTCCCACACCAATATCCGGATGTTCCTCCCTGCCGGCGGCTTTCAGCGTGCCCAGCCGCTTGCCGGCGCACCGCCGTTCAGTGGCTACTTCTATGAAACGCCGGCTTCGATCGCCTGCATCTACAAACTGACCAAGGCGGTCGCGGGCTGCAACCCCAACACCGTTACCGTGAACCCAACTGGTGGAAATAAAGCGATCGCCATCGTTGACGCCTATGACGACCCGAACGCGGCCAGCGATCTCGCTTATTTTTCCACTCAGTTCGGATTGCCCGCGGCAACCTTCTCGGTCGTTTACGCCAGCGGCACCAAACCCCCCGGTGATTCTGGATGGGAACTGGAAGAGTCGCTCGACATTGAGTGGGCGCACGCCATGGCTCCCAACGCGAAGCTCTATCTCGTGGAAGCGGCTTCCAACTCCGACGCTGACCTCTTCACCGCCGTGCAAGTAGCCAGCACAATTGTGGCAGCGGCCGGCGGCGGGGAAGTCTCGATGAGCTGGGGCGGCGGCGAGTTCTCCGGCGAAAACGGCTATGATTCCTATTTCACGACTTCGGGCGTCGTCTACTTCGCTTCCACCGGAGATGGCCCGGGAACCATCTATCCCAGCGTTTCTCCCGACGTGGTCGCCGCCGGTGGCACGACTCTGCGGCGCAATCCAAGCACGGGTGCCTTCATATCGGAAGCGGCCTGGACCGACGGCGGAGGTGGACTCAGCCCGTACGAAGCGCGGCCCAGTTACCAGTCTGTGATTTCCAGCAAAGTGGGCAGCGCCCGCGGAGTTCCCGATATGTCCGCGATCGCCGATCCCAACACTGGCGTTTGGGTCTATGACAGCGGCAATGGCGGTTGGTACATCGTTGGCGGTACCAGCGTGTCGTCGCCGTTGCTGGCGGGTATTGTGAATCGAGCCGGAAGTTTTGCCACGTCCAGCAATTCCGAGCTCACGACGATTTACAACAATATGGCGGTGACTGCGGATTTCAAAGACACGACAGTGGGCATGTGCGGTCCTTACATGGGATACTCGGCGGCGAAAGGATGGGACTCCTGTACCGGTGTCGGCAGTCCTAAGACCTACGTCGGCAAGTAAAGACGATTACCAATTCAGCTTCGTTTGATCCGGCCCTGCTTGAGTGCAGGGCCGATTTTTTGGGCAAGACAGGAATTTTAGGCCAAAGATCGCATTTGTTTCCGCTTGTTGGCCGACTACCCTCCCAGACTTCGCTTCGATCCCAAGACCCCTCTTCGCAGCATCTTCATTGCTTTCCTTCACTTGCGGGAACATGAAAATTAAGGCCCCGACATACGTTCGCTATTGAGTCTGGGAGCCGGCCGGGGCACTATCCGCGCAGCCCGCAGTATGGCCTAACGGACGAGAGTCCACTACGGCGTACAGATCCTGGTTCCCCAGGTCCCCACTGGTAAAGGTCAGTCAGGTTAGTACTTAAAAGGAGGAGAGGATATGTCGAAGGATAATAGTCGGTTGCTTTGTGAGCGGCATCAGTCCCATGGCCAGACAAAAGTCCGCAGGTGGATGCTACTGGGTGTTGTCCTGTTCACACTGGGAGCAGCCGCGTCGTTGGCAGCCGGTATCTACCTTCCGAACCTCTTTCCTTTTCTCGACTTCACCGGTTTTTCTGGCACCTACAGCAATACGGGGAGCGTCGACCTGACCGGCCCGTTCTTTCAGAGTCTCGGGACGAACGGTAGAAGCTGCGGAACTTGCCACGCACCTGGTGACGCGTTCGGGTTGAGCGCCGTAGATGCGCAATTCCGATACTTTATCACTCGAGGTAAAGACCCGCTGTTCGCGCAGGTGGATGGCTCGACTTGTCCCACCGGCCCCGTGAACAACAGCCTGGTGGTGAACAACGGACTGATTCGCATAGGACTGACGGTTCCTCCAAATACGACCGATTCGTCGGCACCGCAATACACCATCACCGCCGTTCAGGACCCGTATGGCTGTGCGCTTACAACCAACTCTCAGGGACAGCAGATCGTTTCCGTCTATCGCCGGCCTTTGCCCACCACGAACCTTGGCTTCTTGAGCGCCGTCATGTTCGACGGGCGGGAATCGTTCTCGTTTCCTCTGAACAACGGACAGACGTTTGCCGCCAACTTGAACACCGACCTGACACAGCAGGCAACCGACGCGACGTTGATCCATGCCCAGGCCGCGCAAACTCCTACGCCTACTCAACTCACCCAGATTGTTGGTTTCGAGCTGGCGCTTAACTCTGCCCAACTGTCGGATTTCCGGGCGGGAAGTTTGTCGAAAGGAGCAAACGGCGGGGCGCAATTCCTTTCCACGCAGCCCTACTATCCCGGGATTAACGACTCTCTGGGTGGAGACCCTGAGGGAAAGCCGTTCACGCCCAATGTATTTACAATCTACGCATCCTTCCAGAACTCGCGGAATCCGCAGCAAGCTTCGATTGCCCGCGGCGAGCAGATCTTCAATACCCAACCCCTGACCATCAGCAATGTCCCAGGATTAACGACGGGCACTCAGCAAATCGTGGGAACCTGCACGACTTGCCACGACACCTTCAACGTTGGAAATCACTCCTTCCCCTTGCCACTAGACATCGGGACTGGCCGCTCGCTCACATACGAAACAGACCCGAATATCGTTGCGGCCCTTCAGCAACTGGAGGCGCCCACCCTGCCTGTATTTGAGTTGGTCTGCACTCAAGGGCCGCTGGCTGGCGCTACGTACTACACCACTGATCCGGGGAAAGCATTAATCAGCGGTCAATGCAGTGACATTGGCCGAGGCAAGGGTCTCATCTTACGAGGCTTGCCAGCGCGTGCTCCATACTTCCATAACGGAGTTGCAGCCAATCTCGAACAAGTGGTGAATTTCTACAACCAGCGCTTCCAAATCGGGTTGTCGCAGCAACAGAAACAGGACTTGATCAACTTCCTGCAAACGCTCTAGGAGGGAAAACTTCGCAGAAAACAAACGTCAGCCAAAGCGGAGTACGATGCCTTTCAGTCGATGTTTGCGCGCTGCCTTTTTTGAAGTGCGCTGTTTTCTTCCCTCAGCGTTCCTTCGGGGGCATGATTCGCGATTGGATTTCCGTTCGGCGGTGGTAAGGAAACGGTATTCGGCGAGTTTAAGTCTGCCGAAATGACAATTCGTGCGGGTTCTGTAACAATCGAATTTCTTATGACCAGAACCCAACGCTCCCAGTTTGTTCTTGTGTTGTCCGGCATTTTCATGGCACAAACCGCGATGGTTTGCGCACAGACGCAGCCCACTCTTTCTAAGAGACCCGCGGCTAAACCGACGGCCAGTTCGTCCGCAACGAGTTCGGCTTCGTCGCCCAAAACCGTTCTGCCTAGCGAAGACACGGTGAACTCGTTTCTGTTCCAGATGTTTGGTTATGACACAGCGATCAGCTGGAAAGTTGGCGACATTCGGCCTTCGGAAATCGAGGGACTGGCCGAGGTCGATGTGGTCCTGACCAATCCCCAGGGATCGAACGCGAACCGGTTGCTCGTCAGCGCGGATGGCAAACACGCGATCAGCGGCGATATTCTGCCGTTTGGAGCCAAGCCGTTTGACGACGCGCGCGTGAAGCTGGAAAAGGGTGTCAATGGCACTTCGAAAGGCCCGGAGAAAGCGGCGGTGCTGATTGTCGAGTTCAGCGACATGCAGTGTCCGCATTGCGCGAAGGCAGCACCCACAATCGAGCAATTGCTGGCGCAGGAACCGGACGCGCGCTTCGTGTTCCAGAATTTTCCGCTGCCGTCGCATAACTGGGCCGAGAAAGCCGCCGATTATGTCGATTGCGTGGGCCGGGCTTCGAACGATGGAGTGTGGAAGTTTATTGAGAAGACGTTTGCAGATCAGGCAAATATTACCGAAGCGAATGTCGAGGAGAAGCTGAAGGCGAACGCGACGGCGGCGGGCGCGAATGCGGATGAAATCGCAGCTTGCGCGGCCAAGCCGGAAACCAAGGCGCGCATTGAGGCCTCGGTTGCGCTGGGCAAGTCGGTGGGCGTGAATGGGACCCCGATGCTCTACATTAATGGGCGCATGGTGAGCGGAGGAGCTCCGGTCGACGTGTTGAAGAAGATCGTGGATTTCGAAGCTAGCCAGGAGAAGGGCAGCGCGGAGAAGGGCGCGAAGTAGAACGGGAAGTCCTGCGTGAGCGCTGGCGCAAGAGCGCACCCACAGCGTATTGGTCGGTGGAGTGGAAATTCGACGCGGCGTCGCCGAAATGTCAGGTCTTCCTCTCTTTGATTTTCAGGTTGTCGGCTAACCGGAAGTCGAAAACTCCAGGCCGCAATCTTTACAGTGTCAATACCTTGAGAGTGTCAGCGTGTTCGTAAGGCCGAGTCCAGATCGTCACACCTCGTCAATCTCATTAGAACAGCATGGTATCGCAGGGTTTCCCTCCTCAAACGCGAAAGAGGCCGGATTGAAACGCTCCAGCCTCCTGAATCGGTCAAATGAACTTGGATCAGGCCGCTTTCGCAATCTTCTCCGACCTCAAAACCTCTGATTCCGCCTGGACCCAATCCTCCAGTTCAGATCCATTCTTGCGGCCGCGCTGCTCGTAAATCTCATAGGCCCGGCGGCGAATCCTGTCTTGTGCTTGAACCGGATCCACGGGGGATCGGTTTCCTTCTTCCATCCATTCGCGTTTCATGGGGACTCCTTTCCGTTCGATTTTGAAAACTCTTGCTGGCCGAAGCTCAAGCGAATAGCTTGTGCCTGACCCGCGCCAACATCGCTCAGGTCAACCGTTCTCTGGGAAGGGAAGCCAGCGCATCGGAAACCCGATCGACAGTGACTGACGCAATCTGTAAGCAGGTTTACCCGGGAGAATGCCGGCAAAAACAATAAGCTGTACCAAGCTTAATCGCCTTTCGTGGGGCTCGGCAATACAGGCTTTGATGTATTCGCCGCCCACATGCGAACGGAAGGGTGCGCTGGCGCGTGTGCATCGCGCCTTTGCGGAACTTCGCCGCTTTTCTGTGCAGAGACAAGAGTTAGCAGGAGCCATGAACCGCGCAGGGTTTCTTCATCTGCGCGGCTCGAAGACAGGGAAGTTGCCTCAGTGCTGATGGGCCGCCGGATAGGAGGCGAAAAAGAGATAGAAATTGGATGGCGCTTGAACGGCGTCGCCCGCCTTCTCAGCGGCGCGCATCTTGGCGTCGGAAGTGATGCCGCTGTTACCGTCGGCAGTAGGCCAGTCGCTCGGATTCAGGACGAGCACGGGAATCACCTGCCACCAGATCGGGGGCTGTGAGACATCGATATTTAGCACCACATGACTGTGGTTCGGAGTCGGCACAAAAATGTTAGTGACGGGCGGCTTCAAAATCCCAAGCTCCACCAATACTGGACCCAGGTCAAGCCGTGAAGCGTGCATGGTGCAGGTGCCGGGCGGCAGGTTCGGATCGGGACACTGCGTATAGACGAGCGGCTCGGCCTTAAAAGCCTCGGGAAGCGCGCCGAAAAGACTGATCAGTGTGCTGCCAAGCGCTGGGCCGCAGTTGGTTCCGGCCACGACGTTCTTGCAAGAGATTGCGTCGTCTGGATTCTGATCGTTGTCGACCGAAAACATTGGTACGAGAACATAAAGTGGCTCGGTCAGGTCGGCGGCTCCGTGCAGCCCGGTTGGGTCGACGGTGGGCTGAATTCCTACCTGGCAGATAGGAGTCTGGAACTCGCTGGGATCGGATTGCGCGAGCACGCCGTTGAAGTTGAGATCGTCCTTAGGCTGGTCGACGCAATCAAAGTTCTGCTCATACGTAAACTTGAGAAGTTGATTGTCTCCGAAGCCGAGCGTTTGATTTGGCTTCAGGCTGGGAAGTTGAGCCGTTTGCGCCTCTGCGAACAGTGAGATCAAACAAAGAGTGAGAAGTATGGTCGAACAGTAGACGGTGGACATCCGTGTGGTCCGGGACGGTTTCATTTTGTTTTCCTCTCCGACTGGGATACGGAGACGTGCGGCCCGATAACTGCTAGCGGCGCCGAGCCTAAGCGGTTGCGATGGGACCCCGTCTCTTGGCCTAAGTACGGAGAGGATTCGACAACGGATTGGGGTGTCTTTGAACTTGTCAAGATTCATTTGTAAGCAGCAATTATTTTGAGTTGGTGCGATCCGATTGCTGCGCTGGCTCGTATATGAGGAACTTGGCCGGAGGTTCATACGAATTCTTGAAATGGTGTTGCAGCGACCTCGTTGTCTTCGCAAGAAACAAATCTGCAACAAGCCACAATCCGGCATAGGGGAAAGCCCGTATGTCCAATGAAAGCAATTCCATTTCAAGGAGTGAGGATGAAAACCAAAATTGCAGTTCTCTCGTTGCTGGTTGCGATGGCCGTTGCCGCGGCTATGGCAAGGTCCAAGAACCCGATGGTCGGCGGGCAAGAAATGTACCCGACAAAGGACATCATCGACAATGCGGTCAATTCCGCCGACCACACAACTCTGGTAGCAGCAGTGAAAGCCGCGGGCTTGGTGGATACGCTGAAAGGGCCGGGGCCATTCACGGTTTTTGCTCCAACTAATGAAGCGTTTGCCAAGCTGCCGGCTGGTACAGTCGACAACCTGCTGCAGCCAGAGAATAAAGCCACACTGACTAAGGTGCTGACTTATCACGTCGTCGCCGGACAGCTGAGCTCGTCCGATCTGAAGAAACAAATCATGGCGGGCAACGGACAAGCGATGCTGAAGACCGTGAGCGGCGCCACTCTCATCGCCGCCATGCAAGGGAAGAACATCGTTCTTAAAGACGAGAAGGGCGACGTTTCGACCGTCACCATCCCGAATGTATTCCAATCGAACGGCGTGATTCATGTGGTCGACACGGTGCTGCTGCCGAACTAAGAGGTGAACTCCTGACTCATGCCAGGCGCTTGAAGAAAGCGCCTGTCTTTCTCCGCCGCGGAATGTGACGCCGTGCACATTGATCGCTGACGCAGGGACAGCCGCCCTCGGCTGTCCAGGCGGGCAAAGCCCGCCAGTCCATTGCGGCCCCAAGTGGCCACCATGGTTTGCGGGACTCTCGGTTTTGATACTATGCTAAGCGTCCGTGGGTTGAGATTCGTATTCTGAAAGAGAAGAGATAACCGGCTTGTCGCGCGCTACGAACATAATCTCGCCCGACGCCATGATGGTGTCCGCGATCCGCTCAGGCGATGAGCAGGCGATGGCTGAGCTTTATGGGCGATACTCCGGGGTCGTCTACTCGGTGGCTTTACGGGTGCTCGGCGAGACTGGTGCGGCCGAGGATGTTCTGCAAGAAGTATTCATGCAACTGTGGCGCAATCCGGATGCGTTCGATGCGAATCGCGGCAGTCTGGCGGGATGGCTCGCCGTGATTGCCCGCAACCGGGCGATCGACGCGCTGCGGAAGCGCCGGCCAGAAGTTGACATCGACGATGTAGTGGTGAGTTGCGAGCCGGACATGACTCGCGGCGCCGATTGGAGCCGCGCACTGGATAAAATTCGGGGTGCGCTGACCAGCATGCCGCCGCTGCAACGTACGGCCCTCGACATGGCTTTTTTCGAAGGGCTGACGCACACCGAGATTGCGGAGAAAACTGGCGAGCCACTGGGAACCATAAAGACCCGGATTCGTACCGCCCTGCTGACATTGCGCAAGGCATTGAACCCATGAGCGTGCACGAACAATTCGCGGACGACATCCTGCTCTACGCGCTCGGAGAGCTGGCGAGCGGGCAGCGTGCTCAGTTGGAGAAGCACCTGCAGACGTGTGCCGATTGCCGCCACGAACTCGAGCAACTGCGGGGAGATATGGCTCTGCTTGCGCTTTCCGCCACCGGGAGCGAGCCGCCGCTACGCTCGCGCGAACGCCTCTTGACGGCGATCGGAAAGGAGCCGCGGCGTGCGCAACTGGTGCAACGCCCTCAGCCGCAGCGAAGTGCCTGGTGGAGACCGTTCGCGTGGGCCGCGGGAGCTGCCGCTGCCATTGTCATCGGGCTCTTGCTGCATCAGAACGCAAACCTGCATCGGCGGATCGCCGGTCTTGAGGCAGACTCAGCCGCGCAGCAGCAGCAGTTGACCCAGGCCAAGGACATGATGGCATCATTGACGTCCGCCGATGCCGAGCATTTCATTCTGGTGGCGAGCAAAACTCCGCCGCAGCCGCAGGGTAAAGCAATTTATGTTCGCCGCAGCGGCACGCTTGTGTTCCTGGCCAACAACATGCCGGCGCTGCCTCCGCAAAAAGCGTACGAACTGTGGTTGATCCCTACGACCGGAGCGCCAATTCCAGCGGGTGTTTTCAAGCCCGGAGCCAGCGGCAATGCGACCGTAATTAACCCGCCGCTCCCCGCCGGAATCGAAGCGAAGACCTTCGCCATTACAGTTGAGCCAGAAGCAGGCTCATCCGCGCCAACCTCACAACCAATCATGGTGGCTACGCAAAGCTAAGGGTCGACCTACGACTTGATGCGGAATCTGAGGCTTGTTCTCGCGCCGACTTCCCGCACGTTGATTTTCTCGAGCCGGATGCGTTCAAGGCCGGAGCAGGCGATTACACGATCACGAGGGCCGCTTCCATGTCAGCAATTGAGGCACCTATTCCATATCAAACGCCAGCCACTGAAACCCTCCTCCGCGTTCCACCTGCAAGACGACGGGATCGCGTGGCTTGACCTGCCGAAGTGCCGCACGCAGCGATGTCAACGAATCAATCGGCGTCTGGTTCACACTATGAATCACATCCCCGGCCTCAAGTCCCGTGTCGAGCCGAACGAAATCGGCCACTCGTGCCACCACAACGACTCCGGAAGGATTGCGTAAGTTTCCCAACAGCGACCGCACCTGATCGTTGAGATCTACTGCCAGCACGCCTAATCGATTAACCAGGCTGTCCGGGGAAGTGACAAGCTCGGCCAGGTTATCAATCGAGTCCTTCATCTCGAACACGGGAATGAACAATGTCTTGCTCTCGCTCCCGCGGAGCACCATGAGTTTCAGCACTTCATCCAGAGGATGGAAATAAAGCGCGGTCGTAAAGGCCGGCAAAGTGCCGATGGGACGGCCGTCTGCGCTCACCACGATATCCCCAATGTGCAACCCGGCTGCCTCAGCAGGGCCGCCCGGCGTCACGTCATCAATCACTACTCCCCAACTTTGAGCGAGTCCCAACCCTTTGGCCAGCGACGGGGTGATGGTTTGAGCGCCCGCCTTGATCTCAGCCCGATGCACGTGCCCGATCTTGCGCAGACTCTTGTAGACGAAGCCTACGATGTCGGCGGGGATGGCGAAGCCCAGCCCTTCGCTGCCACCGCCCTGGGAAAGAATGAAGGTATTGACCCCGATCACGTACCCGTCAATATCCACCAGGGGCCCACCGCTGTTGCCGGGATTAATCGGGGCGTCGGTTTGGATGTAGACCAGCGGACGGCTCGCGTCGGCTTGCCTGCCAACCGAACTCACCACGCCCATGGTGACGGAGTTCTGAAGCCCTTCCGGGCTCCCGATGGCGAACACCAATTGCCCCTGGTGGACGGGCCGATGAGTGCCCAGCGAAAGTGTGGGCAGGCCGGTCTCATCAATTTTCAGCAGCGCAAGATCGCTTTCCTTGTGGAGGCCAATGAGCCGTGCGTCGAGGATGCGCTGTTTGCCGGCGGGCTCGATTTGATCCGGAGCACTGACCAGAGGCATAGGCAGGGCGACGTGAATCCTTTGCGCGCCTTCGACGACGTGGGCGTTGGTGATGATGTAGCCGTCCGGATCGACGATGACGCCCGATCCGATCGCGCGCTCGCGTGCCACGAACGCCGTCTGAGCCTGATTCTTCTCCTCGACTGTTCCATAACCCGTGACCAGGATTTGGACCACAGCCGGTGAAATCCGGGCGGTCAGCTCTTCGATTGCTGAGTCCAGTTGCTCGAGCACGCGCGGAGGTTCTGCAGGATGAGTCGCGGCTGCCTTCGCCTGGGCAGTCTCAGGCTGCGCCGGCTCACTACCGGACATGGTTGGGGATTTCGTTGTCGGCTGGGCAACGGTTTGCGCGGCAATAGTCTGCGCGGCGAACCAAGGCAAGCAAAACAGAACAAGGCTCACGAACGAGATGTGAGGTAAGTGCTTCCAACTTGGAGGAACCAGCATGACAACAGCTCCTTGGGAACCTGTCTTATGATGCTCCTAAACCATGTTTGAGGCTGGAAGCAGCACGGCGGGCTCGGCATTTTTCGCAGGAAATCCAGTAACCGTGGTACCCGTTCGATATCCATAAAATCGCGATATACTCGGATCAGTCTTCTCCTCCTCCAACGTGTGTCCATGGACAATGCCCCCGGTGTGTTGATTGCGGATCAGAGAGTGCAGCGCATAGTGCCTGTGCCCCGGCTCAAGCTATTAATTGACTGGGAGCCGCGGGGACGCGTGTTTTGGCGCAATCTGACCGATCTGATTTTGGCGCGGCAAGACCCTCCCGTCCGGGTCACCTCCCGGCCAGCCCGGTTCTGGCCCGACGTTTTCGTGCCTGCGGGTGTTCCGTGGTCCTCGTTCGCCGAGGCGCTGTTATGCCAGCTTCTACTCGTTATTCTGTTTATCTGGGGCCAATCGCGAATCTGGGTGCCTGTAAAACGGTTTCAGGGGCGGGATTCATTTCAGAGATCGATCACCTACTACCCACCGACTTCCTATCGTGCAGCCGAGAGCCGAGCCTCAAGCAGCGGGGCCGGATCACCGGCCAAGCATGTGTCAGCGCATCAGGCGGCGCGGCCGCCAGCAAGGCCGGTAACGCCGGAGCAAAAGCCAGCCCTTGTCACGCCCCCTGATATCAAGCAAGCCGCGGCCAGGCCGCCGGATATCCTGGCCTCCCATGCGGTGACGCCGATGGTGCCGTTCTCGGCGACTGCTGGTGTGCGGCGGAACGCGCCAGCCGGACCCTCCGGCGCGGTGGCTCCGCTGCCTCAGGTTGACCAAAGCAAGGTTGAGCAAGCGCGGCGCCTGGCCCTGCCTCAAGCGGCGGTAGCGCCCTCACCCGATCTGGGAGGGCCTTCGCCCGGCCGCACCGTGAGCGTGCCCGATACGGGCGGCTTGCGCATTGTGCCGCCGCCACCGTCGGTTCAGAGCGGTGGCAACTCGCGTACGACGGGACGGGTTAATTCGTTGTCGACTGGCCCGAATGTTGTTCCTCCGGCGCCGTCGGTTCGGAGTATGGCTAACGAGGCTGGAAATGCACGATTGAATTCGATGGCCGGCAACTCGCAGGTGGTGCCGCCACCTCCTGCCGTTTCGGGCGGCAACTCGGTTGGAGTAGGAAGGCTGAGTTCGTCGATGGGGACGGGGTCAAGCGTCGTCCATCCGCCGCCTTCGATTGAGGGGGCCAGCAACTCCGATCGGGATGCGCGCCGAGGTTCAATGACCACTCCGGGTACGCAGGTTGTGCCGCCGCCTCCTTCAGTTGCCGGCGCGGACAAAGCGAGCGGAACTGGGCGGTCGGGTACGGTGCCAGGCACCGGGGCAAATGTCGTCGGCCCGCCGCCTACGGTGCAGAGTGCGGGCAACGTCAGCGGAGACGCACGCTTTGGTGCGATGCGCAGCGCAGGTTCCCAGGCGGTGCCGCCGCCTCCTGCGGTTCTGGGTGCGGGCGGCCCGGGTGGAGGCACGAGGATCCGATCGCTTTCCGGTTCGGGTTCAGAGGTCGTCGCCCCTGCTCCCTCGCTTGAGAACGGAAGCAACGTCGGCGCAAGTGGACGACTGGGGTCGCTCTCGGGAGATGGCTCACCGGCCGTAACGCCGCCTCCGCCCGTGGCGAGTGCTGGCAATTCGGGTGCTGGAGCGCTTCCACCCATGGAACCCTTGCCGGTCACGGCTTCGCAGCCCATGGATTCTGTCGCCAACGCCGAGGGCAAGGCTTCGATCGAGGAGTTGCCTCTAGGTTTTCTGGGCCTGGTGTTTGCCGCGCCGGGCAGCTCTTATTTTTCCAATTTTGAAGTCTTCGTCGCCAAGCGGCGGCTCGGCAAGGAACTGCAGCTGATCAAGCTGGTCTACGAATTTCTTCCGTATCAAAAGCGGCTGTCTGAATATGATCTGAACAACATGCCACCGCGCATCATCAAGCTGCGCGTGATCCCGGACCCGAGCTGTAACGAGTCCTTGGGGCAAATCATAGAGCCTGCTCCGGACCCAACTCGTCAAGTCACGGAGTACCCGAAACTCCCGCCCGCGTTGAGTTCGCAGAACCTGGACGCCGTACTGCCGTGTTATCGCACCACCGCCACCGATTTCATGAAGGCCATGGCGCGCGGCAAATGAGCTGACGGGCAAGAATCGGAGAGCTATTCGCTGAAGAAAAGGCCCGGCCGAAGCCGGGCCTGCCCAAACGAGTTCAAAACAGCTTAGACGTTGATCACGCCCACAAGTTCCTTCACCGACGCCGCGCTCTTGTCCAGCGCCGCTTTCTCTTCCGGCGTCAGCTTGATCTCGATGATCTGCTCGATTCCCTTGGATCCGAGTTTCACCGGTACGCCGACGTAGAGCCCATTGATGCCGTACTCTCCCGTGAGATAAGCGGCGCAGGGAAGGATCTTCTTTTTGTCCTTCAGAATTGCTTCGATCATCTCGGTGGCTGCCGCCGATGGAGCGTAGTAAGCCGATCCAGTCTTCAAGTACTTGACGATTTCCGCGCCGCCGTCACGCGTGCGTTGCACCAGCGCATCGAGGCGATCTTTGGCAATCAATTCGGTGATGGGAATGCCAGCCACCGTGGAATAGCGGGGAAGCGGAACCATGGTGTCGCCGTGCCCGCCAAGCACGAACGCTGTGACGTTCTCCACGCTGACGTTAAGTTCCATCGCAATGAAGGCGCGAAACCGGGCGGAGTCGAGGATACCGGCCATGCCAATCACGCGCTCGCGCGGGAATCCGCTGAGCTTGTATGCGGCCTGCGCCATGGCATCGAGCGGGTTCGAGACGACGATGAGAATGCAATTCGGCGAGTACTTTACGACCTTGCCCACTACGTCGCTCATAATCTTGTAGTTGGTGTTGAGCAGATCGTCGCGGCTCATGCCCGGTTTGCGCGGGATGCCGGCGGTAATGACGACGATATCGGAGCCAGCCGTGTCGGCGTAGTCGTTGCTGCCTTTGACGAACGAGTCGCGTTTTTCAATCGGCATCGCCTGCAGCAGATCGAGGCCTTTGCCTTGCGGCACGCCTTCGATAATGTCAATAAGGACGACATCGCCCAACTCTTTGGCAGCGATCCAGTGAGCAGCGGTGGCGCCTACGTTTCCCGAACCGACGACGGTAATTTTATTTCGCATGAAGTCCCCTCTCTCAATTTTGTAATTTGATAATCGGCTGATCTCGTGATTTCGAATCGTCGGGATTTTAGGTTTTCGATCGCCAAATTACCCGATTGCGAAATTACAAAATCCCGGGCGCACGTTACTCGACCGGCAATTTCCCGTTTCCATTTACTGGTTAGACCGCAACCGGAACCCGCATATTCTCAATCATGCAGGTCGCGAACTCGCTGGTCTTCACCTTCGTTGACCCCGGCATCAGCCGCTCGAAATCGTACGTGACCTTCTTCTGCTCGATCGTCCGCTCCAGGCTCTGCTCAATAAGATCGGCCGCTTCAGCCCAGCCCAGGAAGCGGAACATCATGACGCCCGAGAGAATGACCGATCCCGGATTAATGACGTCCTTGTCGGCATACTTTGGCGCGGTGCCGTGCGTGGCTTCGAAGATGGCATAGCCGTCGCCGACATTCGCTCCGGGCGCGATGCCGAGTCCACCAACCTGCGCGGCGCAAGCATCCGAGATGTAGTCGCCGTTGAGGTTCGGTGTGGCCAGCACGCTGTACTCATCGGCGCGCGTGACCACCTGCTGGAAGATCGAGTCGGCGATGCGGTCGTTGACCATCAGTTTCTTCTTCCATGCGCCTTTGCCATGCGTCGCGTAGATGGAATCGAGGCAGTGGTTGACTTCCTTGTATAGATCATTGCGGAAGTCATCGGTAGCGAACTCGAGGCCGGGCTCGATGAGGTTCGCGTTCTGCTCGACGGTCAGGTTCGGATTCTTATCCTTGTTGTCGAGAATCCAGCTCTCGCGCTCGGTCACGACCTGGCTGCGGAATTCCTCAGTGGCCAGTTCGTATCCCCACTTGCGGAATGCGCCCTCGGTGAACTTCTGGATGTTGCCCTTATGCACGAGGGTGACGGTTTTCCGCTTGTTGTCGAGAGCGTGCTGGATGGCGATGCGGACAAGGCGCTTGGTGCCGGTCACGGAGATGGGCTTGATGCCGATGCCGGAATCGAGGCGGATCTGCTTCTTGCCGCCCTTCAGCATCTCTTTGTTAAGGAACTCGATCAGGCGCGCGCATTCGGGCGTGCCTTCTTCCCATTCGACGCCCATGTAAACGTCTTCGGTGTTCTCGCGGAAGATCACGATATCCATGCGCTCCGGATGCTTCACAGGCGAGGGAACGCCGGCGTAGTACTTGACGGGACGCACGCACGAGTACAGATCAAGGATCTGGCGCAGGGCAACGTTCAGCGAGCGGATGCCACCGCCGACCGGCGTGGTGAGCGGCCCTTTGATGGCTACGCGAAATTCGCGCATGGCGCTGACCGTGTCGTCGGGCAGCCAGTTCTGGAACCGGGCCTTGGCTTTCTCGCCGGCAAAAACCTCGTACCAGGCCACTGAGCGTTTGCCCTGGTAGGCCTTTTCGACCGCCGCATCGAACACGCGCACCGAAGCTTTCCAGATGTCTCGTCCGGTTCCATCGCCCTCAATAAATGGGATGATCGGATGATCGGGCACACGATACTTGCCGTTGCTGTATTCGATTTTTTGCCCTTTGGATGGGACCGGAACTCCATTGAACGACGACATAAACACTTGCCTCCATCGGCTGAAAGGAACAGATGATTATAAAGAATCCTGAAGAGCTTGACGTGAAGGTGCTACACCCCGCAGTGAGCGATGTCACACGAGGCCGTGACCGGTCGCACCGGTAACGGGTGAGCAGGTCGGGCCCGGTTGCGGTGTGAAAATCTTTTCCGCCTTCATGACGGTCCGGCGGTACAATGGCCCACCGCCTAAACTTCAGCCGAACGTGTACTCGAACTGGCATCCGGACTGACGAGAGAATGCGAACCAAAAAGTTGCCGGCAGGGACCCGCGAACGCCTGCTTCACGCGGCCCGCAAAGCGATGAAAAATGCGTATGCGCCCTTCTCCAGGTTTCATGTGGGCGCCGCGATCCTGACTTCCAAAGGCGACATTTTCACGGGCTGCAATGTAGAAAATTCTTCTTACGGCATGACAAACTGCGCCGAGCGCACTGCAATTTTCTCGGCGGTCGCGGCAAAAGGCCCCAAGCTCGAGATTCTGGCCGTGGCTGTGGCCAACGCGCAAGACGTGGCCTGTTCGCCTTGCGGCGCGTGCCGCCAGGTGATCTACGAATTCGGCCCTGAAGCTGTCGTCTTCTACCAGGGCAAAGACGGCCCGAAAGAAAGCCACATCACCGAACTTCTGCCGGAGGGATTCCGCCTCCAGTGACCCAGCCTAGCGCGCAGCCACCGTTTCGTGTGATTGATCTCATCCGCAAAAAGCGCGACGGCGGTGCACTCTCCGCAGCGGAGATCGGCTACATCGTCGACGCTTATACGGCGGGCACGATTCCCGACTATCAGGTTGCGGCGTGGCTGATGGCGGTCGTTCTGCGCGGCATGATGCGCGAAGAACTGGCCGCGCTGACTCATGCCATGCTGCACTCGGGAGAAGTGCTCGATCTCAGCTTTCTTCCCGCAAAAAAGGTGGACAAGCATTCGACGGGCGGTGTTGGCGACAAGACGTCACTCGTTTTGGCGCCGCTGGTTGCTGCCGGTGGCCTGTATGTGCCCATGATCAGCGGTCGCGGGCTCGGGCATACTGGCGGCACTCTCGATAAGCTTGAAGCTATACCCGGATTTCGCGTCGGCCTGTCGGTGCGCGAATTCCATCGCGTATTGAAGGCCTGTGGCACGGCGATGATTGGGCAGACGGAACAGATCGCGCCCGCCGATCGCAAGCTCTATGCGCTTCGTGATGTCACCGCAACCGTCGAGAGTCCGAATCTGATTTGCGCCTCCATCATGAGCAAGAAGCTCGCTGAAGGCACCGATGCGCTCGTGCTCGACGTGAAGACCGGTTCAGGCGCGTTCATGAAAAAGGAAAAAGACGCCGTGCACCTGGCCGAACTGATGGTCGAGACCGGCGAGCGCATGGGCAAGCAGATGGTCGCGCTCATCACCAACATGGATCAGCCGCTGGGCCGTATGGTTGGCAATGCGATGGAAGTGGAAGAGTGCATCGAGGTGCTGCACGGCGGCGGCCCGGCGGACCTGCACGAGCTTTGCCTGCACCTGGCCGCGTGGATGTTCTATATCGCCGGCGCGACGAAGACAGTCGCCGAAGGCAAACAAAAGGCCGGCGAGATCATCGCTTCTGGTAAAGCTTTTGATCGCTTCCGGCAGATGGTTGAGTTGCAGGGCGGCGACATCAGCGCAATTGAAAATCCCACGCGGCTTCCGTCCGCCGAGCACCGCGTGGATGTGCCCAGCCCGAGCGCAGGATACGTCTCTGCAATCCAGTGCGAGCACATAGGGACGGCGTGCGTAATTCTGGGCGGCGGCCGCGAGAAGAAAGAAGATTCGGTCGATCCCGCCGTCGGAATCGTCATCCACAAGAAGATTGGCGACAAAGTTTCCGCGCGCGAAGCGCTTTGCACGATTCATTGCCATTCTGACGTGCAAGCCGCACGCGCCAAAAAGCTGTTGGAAGAAAGCTACACAGTTTCGCCAGCTCCGCCCGCTCACAGGCCTTCGCTGATTCATCGCGTCATTCACAAGGGAGAAACCTAGATGGGACGATTTACCGGCATTCTTGGCCTGATTACGATGCTGGCGCTCGCCTACATCTTTTCAACCAATCGGAAGGCGATCCGTCTGAAGACGGTGGGCTGGGGCCTCGGCCTGCAGTTTGTGTTCGCCTTCTTTGTCCTTAAGGTTGAAATCGGCCGCACGCTTTTTCAGAAGGCCGGAGATGCCGTGAATCGCCTGCTCAGCTATGCGTTTGCGGGATCGCAGTTTGTTTTTGGCGATCTCGGCAAACAAGGGTCGCATCTGGGCTTTTATTTTGCTTTTCAAGTCCTGCCGACCGTGATCTTTATCTGCGCGCTTTTCGCCGTCCTGTATTACGTCGGACTCATGCAAGTGGTAATCAAGGGCGCAGCCTGGTTTATGACGCGGTTCATGGGCGTGAGCGGCGCCGAATCGCTGAATGTCGCCGCCAGCATTTTCATGGGCCAAACGGAAGCGCCGCAAACAATTCGTCCTTTTCTTCCCGAGCTCACGTACTCGGAACTGATGACGGTCATGACGAGCGGCATGGCCCACGTTTCCGGAAGCATCATGGCCGCCTATATCGCCTTCGGAATCGAACCCAAACATCTGTTGAGCGCCGTGATCATGACCGCTCCCGGCACGCTTGTGATGGCCAAGATGCTGGTGCCCGAAACCGAAGTCCCCAAGACCGCTGGCCGCGTGGTGATGAGCGAAGACGAGGTGGAAAAGGAAAAGAACGAAAATCTGCTCGGAGCCATCGCGCGCGGAACCACCGATGGCTTATACATGGCGCTGAACATTGCCGCCATGCTGATTTCATTCCTGGCCTTAATCGCGCTGCTCGATGGAATTATGGGTGGAGTCCACGCGCACATCGCATGGTTTCCCTCGAGCTTGGAATCGATCCTGGGTGTGTTGTTTGCTCCCATTGCGTGGGTGATCGGAATCCCGTGGCACGACTGCGCGGCGATCGGGAATCTTCTCGGCGTGCGCATGGTGCTGAATGAACTGGTGGCCTTTTCCATGTTAGGGCCGCAAAAGGCAGTGCTTGATCCACGCTCTTTCACCATCGCAACCTTCGCGCTTTGCGGGTTTGCGAATTTCAGCTCCATCGGAATTCAGATGGGCGGAATCGGCGCGCTCGCTCCAAACAAGAAAAGGGAACTGGCGAAGCTCGGAATCCGCGCCATGCTGGCGGGAACCATGGCGAACCTGATGTCGGCCTCGATTGCCGGCATGCTGCTGTGAAGACTCGGCCCACACATCCGCTACCGGGATAGCTCTTTCGACTCCACGGCGCGTCGCTCGCCGCCGCTGTGCTCAGGATGACACGACTGCGAGCATTTCATCGGTAGTCACCAGGCGCGCTCCCAACTGCTGAAACTCGGCCAGGGCCTTAGTTCCGGCTCCCGCCGCCAGCGTTTGAATCGCATCTTGCACCACGGCTACGCGACGCTTGCGCGCGAGTAATCCTCTGACGGCGCATGCTACACAATATTCCGTAACCACTCCGAAGACGACAAACTCCGCTTGCGTGCCAAGACGGTTTAAAAGTTCATCGGCATGCAGCGTTTGGAAGACGTCGAGTGTTTGCTTCTCGAGAATGACTTGCTGGTAGGGAGAAAAATCCCTGGGGATTTTCGATTCCGGCAAATTTTCAATTCGCAGCGCTTTGTCGGCCAGCGCCTCCGGCAGCAACTCCGCGCCAGGCGTGCCTTTCAGGCAATGCGGGGGAAACTGCTTGAACTCGGTGTCGTTGGGGGGATGAAAGTCCCCGCTGGAAATAAGGAGCACTTCGCCCCGTCGCGCCGCATCGGTTAGCCTGCGGATGTTGGGCAGGAGTTTCTCCGCCCCGGGGACGTAAAGCTCGCCGCCGGGCAGCATGAAATCCCTTTGCACATCCACTTCCCAAAAAATGAACTCAGGAGAACGCATTTTCCCTCAAGCTATTTGGATGCTTGTAACACACCGGCGTTGCAAGGCGCAAAACATAGCCGCGCTCGCAACGCCCGATTGCTTTGGATACACCGGGCGCTCCCTGGCCGCAACGGAGAACACCTCACACGCACCGGTGATAAGCGTCACAGACCCTATGTTCACTCTCCCGATACAAGAGACGGACGGGGGAGGGACCAATGGGCTCCGGTTCGGAAGGCCTTGCTGTTTCAGCTGCTTTGCGCGAGCAGTTTCTTCTATTGTCTACGGCCGTCTCCAGGCCGAAGGGCACGATCTTGTTCAGCCGGGGCGACCCTTGCGCCGGAGTGTTTCTGATTCGCTCCGGAAAGGTGCGCTTGGCGCTAGATATCGCGAACTCCGCTTTTCGGCCCCGCATTTTGGGTGCAGGATGCGTGGTTGGGTTGCCTTCCGCGGTCGGTGGCTCAGACTACAGTCTCACGGCCGAAGTCGTGGAGGATGCCGAGCTCGCCTGCGTCTCGCAAAAAGCCCTCACCGACTGCCTTCGGGAGAATTCCTTTCTTTGCTTCGAGGTAATGGACATCCTGAGCCATGAGATTTCCGAAACCCGCTCCGCACTCAAGCACAATGGCGGCCTGCACGCGTAAGACAGTTCACGCGTAGAGCAATGGAAGGCGCGACCGGGACTCGCCATGTTTTTCACCGCCGCCCGCTGTTCTCCTGCCGCGCCCGCACTAAATCGTGCAACCAGATTGTTTGCGCTCCGTCTCGCCATGTGTAATGCTGTCGCTCGAGACATAGAACCTTTTCACGGAGACCATTGCAAATGCGCACAAAATTGATCTGTTGCTTGATCGCCCTTTTACCCTTGCCGTTGCTTGCGGCCGACAAACCCACGATGCTCAATGTAAAAGAAGGCCTGTGGGAAGTTACCGTAACGCACCCGTCGAACGGCCTGCCGGGTATGCCGGAAGACGCGTTGGCCAAATTGCCGCCCGACCAGCGGGCGCGGGTTGAAGAGATGATGAAGCAGAAAGGGATGACGATGAGTGGCAATACAACCGTCGTCAAAAGCTGCGTGACCAGGGAGAAGATCGAGAAGGGAATGGCCTTCGCCGCTGAAAACGAAAAAAGGGAAGGTAACTGTACGCACACGACTGTGAGTTCTTCCCCCACCCACTTTGAGGCGAAGTACCACTGCGACGAATCCGGCAAAGACGGAAAAAAGACGACGGTCGACGGAACCACAACCGTAGAGGTTGTAAACGCCGATACTACAAAGGGATCGTCGCACATGGTCAGCAACAGCGACGGCCGCATCATGAACATGGACTTTACATTCACCTCCAAGTATCTCGGTTCGGCTTGCGGAGACATCAAATAAGAAAAGCCCCGCCCAAGCGGGGCTTGCTTCCCGAGGCCGTGAATCTACGGCAGCAGCCCGAACACTCCGACGCCGGTTTGCGTTCCTACGTAGACCTTTCCATTGGCAATAGTGGGTGTAATGAATTTGTTTCCGTTGCCAAAGTGGTCGCGCCCGCCCGAGGCTTGGTTTGAGTTATAGAGTTCCACCGCAAGACTATTGGCGCTATAGGCGTGCAGCACAGCCGGCGATGAATTCTCGGCCGCCCACATGATCAGATTGGCCTTGGAATTTCCCGAGATGCTCGGCGTCGCTCCCGGAAATCCAAAAACCGTGCTCGTGGTTCCTTGCGGAGCCGAGTTGAGCTGTCCGCTTGCATTGAACGCAAATGCCTTGATCGGGCTGCCCACCGCGCCGTAGTAAATTCGCCCGCCTTCAAAGGCTGGCGCGGAAAAAACCTGGCCGCTTAGAGCACCGGACAATTCCTGATAGATCTGATTGTTGTTGCTCGGATTAAACTTCCCCATGTTCGTGCGGTCGGCAAGGTAAATATTCATATCCTTTCCTGCGCCGACGACCAGTTTGTGCACTTTGCCGCTGGAGTCCTTGAAATTCGGCACAATCATCGCACCGCCCGATCCCAGATCTTCGTCCGCATCCGACTCACTGACGGTGTTGTACATATTGAAGTAATCGGCCACGGCGAGCTTTTTACCTTTGGTGGAGAGCCTGACGATCGCGTTCCCATAATCGCCGTTCTCCGGAAAGCCGTTGGCATCCAGCGTGGTATCGAACGTGCCATTGGCGTCGAGAAAAAAGATGTTGCCGGCTCCATCGGCCGCTGGTCCAGCGCCCGCGGCCCAGATTGCACCCTCATTGCCGTTGGGAGTCACATTCAAAACCGATTCCTGCGCCAGCGTCGTCTGGTTGTAGCCCATGATCCAGCCCGTATAGGGACGGTCGTCGCAATGCGACGCCCACGATGTGTACACAACGTGATTCAACAGCAGCAGTCCCGCCCGCTCCTTGTATTGCGCGGGATCGAAAATTACATACCCGCCCTGGCTGTTGTCTCCGGTTCCCGGATATTGCGCGGCAATCTCCTCCGGGCCTCCGAATTGTTCCGCTCCGCTCGTGATGTCGAGAGCGTGCAGCCGCTGATGATAATTGCCCCCTGAATCCTTGCTCATCGCGACCAGGTAAATGGTGCCATGCGGGCCCGCAGTCAAATCGATCACCGGGGTCGAAGTGACCCCGATCTCCGGCGTGACCTGGCTGCAGCCCCGATTGTCGGAGGGTTTCTCCCCCGACTTAAGCGTCGTGACCATCCAGAGCTGTGTGCCGTTATCGGCGTCAAATGCGTAGACCGAGCCGTGTTCGCTGGTCACAAACACGACATTGTGGGGATTGCCTCCCACCGTCAAATTGGGTGCATATAAAGGTTGCGCATCGACCAGGCCATCGGTGGCCAGAACAAATAACTTCCCAAAGGTCGTTGAGTTCACATTCTTGAGCGTGAGCGTGGTCTCGGCTGGATTGCGGCCCGTTCTCATATTGTCGTTGTGCCAGGTCAGCACGCCCGGAAACTTCGGCGCAGCACGGGCAACGGTTTCCCGCCGCGCCTCGAGAACAAAGAAACAGCTGACCAGCAGAATTGGAAGAGCAAACAGGAAGAGTCGTCGGACAGAAATTCGTTTCATATTCACCTCAAATGTTGCGGAGCCAATGAGACACCTGGCCCCGCAAAACGGTCTTTGAAACGAAGCCGCGCGCAACCATTCTAGATGCATCGCCCGTGGTTGCCGTTGCTGGCTGCCCTAGTGACTAAGACGCGAACTGCGCCCCAGCGCCTGAATCGACAGACAAGGCAAGCGCCGCGGGAGCCAACATGAGGTGGCTTGCGCACGCCTCCGCCCAGGCATACCATTTCCTGTTCGGAGGTCCTCATGCCTCACATTCCCGATTCTTCCCGTCGTAACTTCCTGAAAACTTCCAGCGTGCTCGGTGTTGCCGCGATGGCGGGCAAAGTCGCCGAGGGTGCCAGCCTGTTGCCGCCGCTGCCCTCGAACCCGGCCACGGAAAAGGCCATGCCCACGCGCAATCTGGGACGCACCGGGTATCGCGTCGGCATCTTCAGCCTGGGTGGACAAGCCTCGATCGAGCAGCCTGACAACGAAGCGGTTGCGGTGCCCATAGTCGAAAGGGCTCTTGACCTGGGCGTCAACTACATCGATACCGCGGCCATGTACGGCGGCGAGCAACGCTGGAGCCAACGTCATATCGGGCAGGTCATGAAGCGCCGGCGCGACCAAGCCTATCTCGCGTCGAAAACGCACGACCGCACGCGCGACGGCTCGCTCAAGCTGCTCGAACAATCGCTCAAGCTCCTCAACACCGACCACCTTGACGCCTGGCAGCTTCACCACATCGACGGGCAGGACGACGTGGACCACATCTTCGGCAAAGGTGGCGCGATCGAGGCGTTCCAGCAGGCCAAAGAACAGAAGATGGTGCGTTTCCTCGGCGTCACCGGACATCGCGATCCGGATCCGCTGATCCAGTGCATCGAGCGCTTTCCCTTCGATCAGATCCTGCTGGCGCTCAACGCTGCCGACAAGCACCACCTCAGCTTCCAGGAAAAGCTGCTGCCTCTGGCGGTCGAAAAGCAAATGGGAATCATCGGCATGAAGATTCCCGCGCGTGGACGCATTCTCGCCAACTGGAAGCCGGACGAGCATTCGCACAGCGGCTTTGAAGGGCCCGCTCAAGGCCCTGGAACGCTGGCGATGAAGGAGGCGATGTACTACGTTCTTTCACAGCCCGTTAGCACTGTGATTATCGGCTGCGACACGGTTGCGCAGCTGGAGGAGAACGTACAGTTCGCTCGCGACTTCACGCCGTTAAGCGAGCGCCAACTAGCCGCCCTCAGCGACAAGGCGCAGCCCGTGGCACGTCAGGCACTGTTCTTCCGGCGCTGGGCGTAAGCCCGCGCCACACAAGACCATCTACCGTGGCCAAAGCCAGCCGAAAACGCCTGCCGTCAGCAGCCCGTACACCAGTCCATCGACCACTTCTTTAATCACCGACGACCACATCTGGCCTTTCCAGATGCCGTCGCTCAGGTGCCCGAGGCCATAAGCCATGAAAGCGGTAGCTCCAGCTACGCGAAATACAACAAGGTAATTTGCTCCCGCGGCGACAGTGTGCGCAGTGATATAGGCGGTGAAGAAGCCGACGACCAGGCAATAAACGATCCACTGCCCAAGGAACTTAGGCATCGCCGGCGGCCCGCTGGGCATGATGGTCAGGAATCCGACCGGGCCCTCTTTGTACTTCTCTATGAGCGCCGGCGATTTCATGTCCTTGTGCGTGGCAAAGGGAAAGATGTACAGGCCTCGCTTCAAGTTGGCGGAGCGAAGCGTGGCTCGAATCTTGTCCTCATCAGGAAGCCCGCTGTAGTCGCTGCGGTGGTAGGGCAACACCATGTGCATGATGGAACTGGCCACGAAAACGATCACCGCCGACAAGACGATCGGCAGCCAGAGCGCGGCAAGAAAGGCCATGGAATAGTCTCCTTAGTGATAGTGATTTGAAAAGCGAATCCCCACGATTCGCACGTGAGCCTACGCCGGGAAGTGGATGGCGTCAAGAGGGAAGCACAAAGCAAAAAGCCCGGCGCCCCTCCCCCGAAGTGCGCCGGGTTCTTCTGTGTGAGTACGAGTTGCGCTTTCACCAAGGGTCGAGACTGGGATTGTTCTGTCGCAACTTCAAGCTTTCGACTGCAACCCAGTCTCGGAACGGAAGTCTGTGCTTAGTGCGGAAGGTTGTCTGTGACATTTGACACTGTGTAGCGTGACGTCGTTTTCACAGCACAACTTACTTGAAAAATGAGACCAGCCGATCCATGTGAACCTGCTCTTTGGCCACGGCTTCTCCTACCAATTTCATGTTAGGAATCTGGTCGACAGCGTCCATCTCACGTACTTTCACGGGATCTATGTTGTCCAGGCAAATGCCGGTCTCCTTGGTGAGCTGGTCCAGTCGCTGCCGGGTAAGTTCAACGGTGATTCGCTGATAAGTCAGAAGCTTGGCTTGGCCTAACCCGGCGCTGACACGTTTGAGGGCTGATTCGCTGGGCGTGCCTGAAGGGGCGGCGGATATAGTGGCTTCCGCAGTCGCGGACGGTTGCGCGGGGCGCGCGCCGATCAAACGCAGCAGCACATTCTGCTGCAGGTTCGCTTCGTTCATCAATTCCTTGAGCACATACCCGGCCCAGTTCAGCACGGTGTAGTCCTTGGCTTCCCCTTCTTGGATGGTGACCGCAGAGTATCCTGTGCCGAGTGACATCAGGAGCAGATTGTTTGTGCCCCTTGGCCAGCCGATTCCGTAGTCGGGCTCCGTTGCTTCCAAAAATACCTGAAACGAGGGATTGTTGTAGCTGCTAACTCCGCCGTCGATGAACTCATAAGTCTGCGGCTTGTCATTCTGGTCGGGCACCGCGAAGGCGTGCGGGGGAAAGTAAGTTGGCGCCGCGGAGCTGGCACGCACAATGTGCCATAGAGGAAGCGTCTTGTTATGTTCAAAGAAGTGGCTCGCGGGATTGTTGGTGAAAAACCAGTCATTGCCCTGGGTGGCATTCTTGATAACCAGGAGAATCAGGGTACGCAGGCGGGTGTCACCTAGAGTAGTTGTTTCGCCAAACTTGTCTTTCAAATACTGTTCGATCGGCGCGCTGGGATACTTATGCCAGGGACGCTCGAGCAGGCAATCTTTCTTGAAGATTTCTGGCCCCAGGTCCAGATAGAAATCGCTCATCTCCTGCGCCCTGAATCCGAGGGCGAGGCCCACGGCAAGAATGGCGCCGGTGCTGGTGCCGCCAATCAGATCAAAGCGGTTGCACAGGGGCTGCGGATCGCCGGTAAGCTCATCGAGTTGCTGCTCGATTTTGATCAGAGCCTGCGCGGGAATGATTCCGCATAAGCCGCCACCATCAATCGAGAGGAGGCGGCGCGGGCGATTTGGAGGAACGATATTGCTACTCATAAGTTGCTCCCGAGAGCGGATGGGCGTGCGGCCCACCGAAGACAATGAAAATCGAGGGTGCCCCATCCTAACGCCACGTTGTTTGCGGCGTTAGGGTGGGATTGTCGACAGAGCGAATGATACGCTGGCTTGATAACTCCGTTCCACTGGCCCTCATCCGATACAATCGGGGCATGGCGGAATCCTTCAGCGCAAAACTTGCGAATATCGTGCTGCCGGAAGCGGGTGGCGGCGACGTCCGCCTCGGCTCGCTGTGGGAGACCAATCCCGCCGTCGTTGTCTTCCTGCGGCACTACGGTTGAATCTTTTGCCGCGAGCACGCCGCGCAGTTGCGCGAGCACGAGTCGGAATTCAAACAAGCCGGAGCCACGCTGGCTGCGATTGGGTTAGGCGACATGAATTATGCGCGCCTGTTTCGCGAGGAAACCGGCATCTCGTTTCCGCTGCTGGTCGATTCCGAGCGCACCGCTTACCAGGCCGCCGAATTAAAGTCCGCAAACTTGCTCCATCTCTTGCGTTCCGAGAACGCGCAAGCCCGCGGTCGCGCCAAACGCGCCGGCCACCGCCAGCACCGCCTGGGGAAGAATCCGTTTCAACTCGGAGCCAGTTTCATCTTCGCTCCCGGCAACCGCGATCTGTTCGTGCACGTCAGCCAAACATTCGGCGATAACGCCGTGCCGGCGGAACTGCTCGCTGTGCTTGCTCGTTGCAAGAGCTAGGCACTGCGATTCTCGAAAATTCAGCCAGGTTGTGAAAATCGGGCACAGAAGGAAAATCGACGGGGCTAATTTCGGTCTCGGACGCGGAGCCGTGAATTGTGTCGATGTTGTTGCTTTGGGGTTCGCGATTGGCTTCCGCTTCTGTCTGCGTTTCGACTCGGGGGTTGATTTCGGCGCCGGTGACGACTTGTTCGGGCTTTGGTTGCTCGCGCTCGAAGCGCTTGAGATTGGAGGAGGCGATTTGCAGCGCGTAGAGAACGAGGCCGGCTTTTTTGTCGTCGATTCTGTGCTGAAGGACGAGTTCAACGACTTGCCGGAGAGTGAACTGGATTGCGTGCGCGTCTTCAAAAACGGGCAGGGTGAGTTCCGTTTGAGAGCAATCACGATATGAGCCCCCCGAATAGTCCCAGGTTAGTGGGCGGCAGTGCTGATGGTAGTAACAGAACTGGTTGTCTTTGAGGGCGGGCGATCCGCACTGGGTTCCGTTGGTCTTGATGTGCTGACATTTGAGTGCTTCGTTGGTTGGCATGAATGCTCCTGAGGCGGCTTCTGGCCTCTCGCTGCTAGCTTCTTAGCTAGTACCCCCTCCCCTCCCGGTCTATTGGAATCAGGGACTTCGGGCTAAAGTCTTGATATGAAAATAGTTATAAGTAAGGTCTTGATTCTTTGGAAGTTAGTGTACTGAAGATCGCATCCCCCACATTCTCTGGCGTCCGTCGGCGACACCTGCGGTTAGTGGCCGGAGGGCCGCGTCAGTGTTTATAAGTTGGGCGCGTACTTCTATTAGGTGGGAGGTTGGTGGCATAAGTCAAGAAATAAGTGAGGGTGGGATAAATTGTGAGTTCCAGAATGGGAAGGGAGGAAGGACAAATAGGCCTTTGGGTAGCGCAGCGCCGCAGCAGCTGAACTATTTGCTCGTGATGGCGATCACCGCAGATGAATTGCTGACCGGAAACAATTCATTTGGCCGCGAAGCAGCGCAATAATGCAGCCCATGGCGCAAGCCATGGGTGCTGGTGGATGGAGAGTTAAGCTCCGAAGGAGCGGAAGAGACGTGGCTCATACCGGCGCCAATATCCTTTTGCATCTCATCTTCGGCACGAAGCGCCGGCAAGCCCTAATAAAGAATGAAATTCGCGCGAATCTGTTCGCGTATCTAGGCGGAATTGTTCGCGAGATGCGCGGCACGGCGCTGATCGTCAACGGCACCGCCGACCACGTTCACATGCTGGTGCGGATTCGGCCGGCCCAGTCAACGGCCGAGGCCGTGCGGGTGGTGAAGGCGAATTCGTGCCGGTGGGTGCATGAGAAATGGAAGATGAAGTTTGCTTGGCAGACGGGTTATGGGGCATTCAGTGTCAGCGAGTCCAGCGTGTCGGCGGTCTCGCGGTACATTGCCGAGCAGGAAAAGCACCACAAGACGAAGACGTTTCAGGAAGAGTATGTGACGTTTTTGAAGAGGAACAACGTCGCATACGACGAGCGATATTTGTGGGATTGAGGGTGTGGTTTCTTTCGCCCCTTCGGGGCTTGGGTGGTTTTGGGCAGCGTACCCACGGCTTGCGCCGTGGGCTGCATTCTGACGCCGCTTCGCGGCTGGATGAATGGTGATGGATGCCGTGCCTCAGCGGCTGAGGCCGGCGGGAGTTGTGGCTGTTTAAACGCCGCGCTCTGCCCCAACACGCGAAAAGCGCGCGCGTTGGGGACCCCGAAAGCGCTGGCCACTCAAAGGCTCTCCCAGGTTAGCGCGCAAAGAAGGCGCGCGAACCTCGGATACGCGGACTAACCCGACGGGGAACTCTTCCTCGAGTACATCTTAAGGTCCAGGACTCAAACTCTGTACAGAAAAAGCCCCGCTTTTCAGCGGGGCTTCGATTCATGCGTCGAACGCGAGGCTGCTAATTCTTGGGGCTTGCTGCGTCGGTTTGTTTGGTTACGACGACAGGATTATGTTGACGCTTTCCAGTCGGATGTCCCGAGGCTGCGACGTCTGCGTGGCCATCACCGTTCACGTCTCCGGCCGCAACTGTCGTTTTGTTGCCTGCTGGCTTGGTCACGGCAACCTCGGAGACCGAAGGCGAGCTCGACTCCCGATCCGCCGATTTTCCTGCTGGCTTGGTCATGACGACCTCGGAAACTGACGGCGAGCTGGATTCCCGATTCGTCGATTTCCCTGCAGGTGCTGCCTTGCCGGACGCTTGCGCGGAAGCCGCGTTGCGCGAGTTCGCGGATTTGCCGGCATTGGAAGACTGTCCCTTTGTCCCACTTGACTGTGCCACTGCGATTACCGATAAGCACGCGAATCCCACAACCAGAATTTCTTTTCTCATACGTTTCTCCTTGACGCCGAACCAGGTGTTCGAATCACTCCTGTAATACGAACGGCGAGTGCCCAGTCCCCACGACTGGATGATTGAGATTGTAGTGTTATGGGTGAATAGGCAAGTTACCGAGGTGCAAGATAAGACTCCGTGGCGAATGAAGAGAGGACAAAAAAAGCCCCGCCTTGCGGCGGGGCTTTGCGCGGGCACGAATGACCGCGCCACACGATTCAAGCTAGTAGCTGAAAGCTAGTAGCTGGTTCTTAGTACATGCCTTCCATGCCGCCGCCGTGGCCGCCGCCGCCCATGGGAGCTTCCTTCTTTTCGGGAATCTCCGAGACCAAGGCTTCGGTGGTGAGCATCAGGCTGGCGATCGAGCCGGCGTTGGTGAGCGCGGTGCGCACGACCTTGGTCGGATCGAGCACTCCAGCTTTGACCAGGTCTTCGTACTCGCCGGACTGGGCGTTGTAGCCGTAGTTCGGGTCTTTCGAGTCGTTGACCTTGCCGAGGACGACTGCACCCTCTTCGCCAGCGTTCTCGACGATCTGGCGCAGAGGCTCGGTGATGGCGCGCTTCACGATGTTGAGACCGATCTGCTCGTCACCTTCAAGCTTCAGCTTGTCGAGGGCCGGGACGCAGCGCGCTAGCGCTACGCCGCCGCCGGGGACAACGCCTTCTTCCACGGCCGCGCGGGTTGCGTGCATGGCGTCTTCGACGCGGGCTTTCTTTTCCTTCATTTCGGTTTCGGTTGCGGCGCCAACTTTAATAATGGCTACGCCACCGACCAGCTTCGCCAACCGCTCCTGCAACTTCTCGCGGTCGTAGTCGCTGGTGGTCTTGTCGATCTGGCTGCGAATTTCCTTCACGCGGCCTTCGATTTCGTTGTGCTTGCCCTTGCCTTCGACGATGGTGGTGTTGTCCTTGTCGATGGTGAGCTTCTTGGCCTGGCCGAGGTCGGACACCTGAACATTCTCGAGCTTGATGCCGAGATCTTCGGTGATGGCCTTGCCACCGGTGAGGATGGCGATATCCTGCAGCATGGCCTTGCGGCGATCGCCGAAGCCGGGAGCCTTGACGGCTGCGACTTGCAGCGTGCCACGCAGCTTGTTGACGACCAGAGTGGCGAGCGCTTCGCCTTCCACGTCCTCAGCAATGATCAGGAGCGGCTTGCCGCTCTTGGCGATCTGCTCGAGCAGCGGGAGCAGGTCTTTCATCGAGCTGATCTTCTTTTCGTGGATGAGGATGTAGGCGTTCTCCTGAACGGCTTCCATGCGCTCGGGATCGGTCACGAAATAAGGAGAGAGATAGCCGCGATCGAACTGCATGCCCTCGACTACGTCGAGCTGAGTTTCGAGCGTCTTCGCTTCTTCAACGGTGATGACGCCGTCCTTGCCGACCTTCTTCATGGCCTCGGCGATGATCTTGCCGATGGTCTCATCGTTATTGGCGGAGATGGTGCCGACCTGAGCGATGTGATCGCCCTGGATCTGCTTGGAGAACTTGTCGAGTTCGCCGGGCTTGCGGTTGCCTTCCTTGTCGAGCGAGCCGCAGATGGCGACGATGGCCTTCTCGATGCCGCGCTTGAGGGCCATGGGATTGGCGCCGGCTGCGACGGTCTTCACGCCTTCGCGGAAGATGGCCTGGGCCAGAACGGTGGCGGTGGTGGTGCCATCGCCGGCGATGTCGCTGGTCTTAGAGGCGACTTCGCGGACCATCTGCGCGCCCATGTTTTCCTGCGCGTCTCTCAGGTCGATTTCCTTGGCTACGGTGACGCCGTCCTTGGTAATGGTGGGCGAACCGAATTTCTTTTCGATAACTACGTTGCGGCCCTTGGGGCCGAGAGTGACCTTCACAGCGTCAGCCAGAATGTTGACGCCGCGGAGAATGGCCTGGCGGGACTCTTCTCCGTGAATAATTTGCTTTGCCATTTTCTTTATCTCCTAAATTGATTGCAGGACTGGCCTGCGGAATGTTTGAAATAAGGTCTCAGGTGTCAGGTCTCAGGTGTCAGGAAAGCCGTTCTAACTGACGACTGAGGACTGATAGCTGAGAGCTATCTGCGGCTGCCGGCGGTTTCTTTCTTGGCTGCGCCGGTCAGGACGCCGAGCACTTCTTCTTCGCGCATGATGATGAAATCTTCACCATCAATCTTGATCTCGGTGCCGGAGTACTTGCCGAAGAGAATGCGGTCGCCGTCTTTCACGTCGAGCGGACGAACCTTGCCTTCTTCGCTGATCTTGCCTTTGCCGACGGAAATGACTTCGCCTTCCTGCGGCTTATCTTTGGCGCTGTCGGGGATGATGATGCCGCCGCGGGTGGTTTCAGCTTCCTCTACACGACGGACAAGAATGCGGTCGTGCAGGGGGGTAAACTTGGTTGCCATGGTTGTTGCTCCTTTCAAATGTTGGTTGGTTTCTTGAATGCTTGAAAGCAATTCTGTTGCTTGTTAGCACTTGATCCGTATGAGTGCTAATTGTAAGGATATGAGTGTGGAGTTGTCAAGTCGGGGCGGGATTTTCGATGGATGCGTTGGGCATTCGCCAAAGCTCACTGCTGCTATCTACCTTTTTATCTGTAGCTTAAGTGTGACATTAATAGTGCAATAAAGCAAGCCGGTCCAGTATCACCCAAAACGACCAGCCGGACGCAGGAATTGGTTGATGCGGCGGCTCCTGGAGATCGGACTCCATGGAAGAAGTACTTTGCCGAGGACTCCGACGAAATAACGAGGATGTTGTTTGGAAGAAGGTGGAGTAGGGCTTTCTTCGCTGGCCGCTATGCGGGTCGTGCGACTTTCTCAGGCTTTCATGCCGTGCGGGAGATTTTCGATCCGCTGCGGATGACAGTGGTGAGGCATGGTTCGGGCGCGCCATCGCGAACGATTTCATACAACTCCTTGCGCCATTTGTGATGCTCATCCCGGTAACGGATCTCTGGGCCGCGCTTCCTCCTTTGCCTGGAAGGTCCGATTGAGCGGCAACTCCACAGCAAACCACAGTTATTCCAAAAAGCGGACAATTCGAGAACACGGAAACACATAGGAGGGGGAGATCACACGAAATTGTGCGCTGCTCACATAAATAAGTGATGGAGATCACTCAGTCGTGTGGCAAAATACGCAGCCACGACCTAAATTGCAATTGAAACGCTATCGATGCCGAATCCGGCTGACTCTGGAGAACAGCCTGATTCTAAAGGGCGTGGGGCGTGAAAGGAGGAGGATCCGCATATGGCACCCAGATTGGCCCGCAGGTTGCCCTAAAGCATAGTGCGGGCTGAGGCAAGCCAACGTAGGTAGAGAGAGCGAGAAAGGACCACCATATGGCAAGTGCGACTTTGGCAGTAGCGAGGACAGCGGGTTCTGGTTTTCGGTATTTTGCGGACGCACAGGCGAAGGCGAATTCTCCCTATGGTCTGCCGATCGTCGACGATATGCGTGACTTCCATCTCGGCGAGCAGAGCTTTTTTGCCGGCCTGTCGAGCGAGTCGATGGAAGAGTTCAACAGAATTCAGCACACCAGTTCGTATCCGGAAGGCGCGGTGGTGCTGATGGAGGGGCAAGCGGCGCGGGGCGTCTACATCGTTTGCCGGGGACGAGTAAAGCTGATGACGACCAACAGCGAAGGCAAGACGTTGATCGTGAAAATTGCAGGACCGGGCGAAGTGCTGGGGCTGCAATCGGTGGTGATGGAGAGCCCGTATGAGCTTACGGCGGAGACGCTGCAACCGAGCCAATTGGCCTATGTGGGGCGCGAGCAGTTTTTGAAATTTCTAAAAGCGCACGGGGATGCTTGTCTGCGTGCGACGCAACATCTGAGCAGCGATTGCCAGTCGGCGTACGAGGTAATCCGGTCGATCGGGCTGTGCCATTCGGTGGCGGGAAAGCTGGCGCGGCTGCTTAATCAGTGGTCGTCGGAAGCGCGTGTGAGCGATGGCGTGGTGCGCATCAAGGTCGCGCTGACGCATGAAGAACTGGCGCAGCTGATTGGATCGTCGCGAGAGACGGTGACGAGAATTCTTGGGGACTTCAAGCGGCGCGGCGTGGTGGAACTGAGCGGCGCGACGTTGACGATCCGGAACCAGGTAGCGCTCCAGACGCTGTGCGTATCGTAGTGAGTTGAGTTGTAGCAAGTGCCGCGGCGAAAGGCCCTCCCCCCCGAGTTCCACAGCCGCGGCGGCGTAATCCTAAGGTGTAGAGCCTTCTTGCGGCAAAAACTGGCCGCCAACGATTGCGTCCTCCTCCCCCAGCACGGTGAAACAAGCCGTGCTGGGGTTCTTTCCTTTGGGGCGAAGGTTTCAGCCTCTGCTGCTTTCCAAGTCCCCGGTTTCAGGTTCCTGCCTTCGAGAGATCTCGATAGCGTCTGAGATTTCAAACACTGCCTAGAGACCTCAATCAGGTTGGGTTCGATATAATCCACAGCTACGGATGGCACTCTCTTCGGGCACGAAACTAGGACCGTACGATATCGAATCGCTGCTAGGCGCGGGCGGCATGGGCGAGGTATATCGCGCGCGCGACGCGCGGCTGAACCGCCTGGTTGCGATCAAAGTTCTGCCGAAATCGTTTTCGGCGGACGCCGACCGGCTGCAGCGCTTTATGCAGGAGGCGCGGGCGGCAGCGGCGCTGAATCATCCCAACATACTTTCAATTTTCGATATCGGCGAGGAGAACGGAGCTCCTTACATTGTCTCCGAGTTGCTGGAAGGAGTGACGCTGCGGGAGCAGTTGCGGAGCGGGCCGCTGCCGGTGCGGCGAGCGGCCGACTGCGGGCTGCAGGTGGCGCGAGGATTGGCGGCAGCACACGACAAGGGAATAGTGCATCGCGACCTGAAGCCGGAGAACATCTTTCTGATCGAGGATGGACGGGTAAAGATTCTGGACTTTGGGCTGGCGAAGCTGACGCGACCTGAAGGAGGGAACGAAGGCGGAGATACGCTGACGGCGCAGGTGAATACGGAGCCGGGGCAGGTCATGGGGACCGTGGGATACATGGCTCCGGAGCAAGTGCGCGGAAAGGCGACGGACCATCGCTCCGACATTTTTGCTTTGGGATCGATTCTTTACGAGATGGTTTCAGGAAAACGCGCGTTTCGCGGGGAGACGGCAGCGGACACGATGAGCGCGATTCTGAAGGAAGAGCCGGAGGAGCTGACAGAGACTGGGCGGAATGTTCCGGCATCGCTGGAGAGGATTGTGCGGCACTGCCTGGAAAAAAACCCAGCGCAGCGATTCCAGTCGGCCGGAGACGTGGCGTTTGCCCTGGAAGCGCTGGCCGACAGTTCAATCAGTTCGCGGACGGGTGCGCAGGTCGCGGTGATGGATTCGTCCGGGACGGGCGCACACGATGCGAGCACCGAGAAAGCCGCGCGGCGAAAGGGAGTGGCACTGGCGGTGGTCGCGGCGCTGGCGCTCGCGGGCATCGGTTGGTGGTTGGGGCAGCGGAGCGTACGAGCGCCGCTGGCGGAGTATCAGCAGATTACTTTCCGGACCGGCGCGATTGGCGATGCGAGATTCACTCCCGACGGGAGCATCGTTTACTCGGCGTCGTGGGATGGGGGGCAACCACAGTTGTATATGGCGCGCACCAGTGAAAGCGGTTCGCGCGAACTGGGATTGAAAGACGCGGATTTGCTCGCGATCTCGACGAACGGTGAACTGGCGATCCGGCTGGACACCGCTTTCTACTCCGGGTATGCGCGGTCGGGAACGCTGGCGAGGGTTCCGTTGAGCGGGGGAACGCCGCGCGAAGTGCTGGACAACGTGCAGGACGCGGACTGGGCGGCGGACGGAGAACACCTGGCGGTGGTGCGCTTTGTGCCAGAAAACCGCCATTGGCGGCTGGAGTATCCGGTAGGGAAGGTTTTGCTGGACACAATTAATTGGATCAGCACGCCGAAGATTTCGCCGGATGGGAAGAGGGTAGCGTTCTCCGATCACGAAAATACGGGGGGCGACGATGAGGGCTCGATTGCCGTGATCGAGCCGGATGGGCAGGAAAAGAAACTCTCGTCGGGATGGGCGTCGATCCAGGGTGTGGTGTGGTCACCGGCGGGCGATGAAATCTGGTTTACGGCGACGCGCCAGGGCAGCGCGGAAAACCTGCGCGGCGTGACGCTTGGAGGCAAGCTGCGAACCATCACGAACGTTCCGGGAGGAATGTGGTTGCAGGATATCCGGAACGGGGTGGCGCTGACGGTTACGCATCAGATCCGGCTGGGTATCCGGGGAGTGGCTCCGGGCGGAAAAGAGGAGCGCGAGTTGGGGTGGTTGGGCTGGGCTGGGCTGCGAGACATGAGCCGGGACGGCCGAAAGGTTTTGTTCGAAGAAGAAGGAGATGGAGGCGGACCGAACTACACCGTGTTCTTGCGAGACACGGACGGGTCGCCTCCGGTGCGAATCGGGGAAGGGTTGGGCGAGGCGATCTCTCCGGATGGGAAGTGGGTGGTTACAAAGCCGGCCAAGAGCGGTGTGCTTTATCTGGTGCCAACGGGAGCGGGAGAGATGCGTCAGTTGACGCACGACAACATCATCTACGAATCGGCGAGGTATCTTCCGGACGGCAAACAGTTGGTAGCGCGTGGAATTGAGGCGGGGCATGGAGCGCGAGATTATCTGATTAATGTGAATGATGGAACGGCAAAGCCGCTTACGCCTGAGGGGTTGGTCGGCACGAACCTATCCGCGGATGGGAGTAAGGTCGCGGTGCTGGGAGGGGATGAGAAATGGGGTGTGTGGCCGCTCGATGGAAGCGGCTTTCAACTCATCCCTGGACTCGACTCGAAATACCATGTCACGGGATGGTCGCCGGACGGGGCCTCAGTGTATGTACAAACCAGCCACCAACAGGAACGGATAGCGCGCATCCTTCAGGTGGATGTGAAGACGGGCAAAATGCAGCCTTGGAGAACCTTTGGAGGAGATATGCCGTCGGGAGCGACGGCTGCGTTTGTGCCGATGCTCTCGCGCGACGAAAGCGCGTATGCGTATCTTTATTATCAGGATTTGTCGGTGGGATACGTCGTGCGGGGACTGAAGTAGATGGCTGGAGAGAAGGGAATCATGAGCAGGAAGTTGGCGGTGCTGGCGGTGCTGGGAATGTTCGTGGTGGGAGCGGGCGCGGCGTGGGCGCAGGATGATGAAGACCAAGGCCCGATGTCGAATATGCACTTTGTGGTGGTGCGCGACTGGAATGGCAAGCCGATCAGGAATGCGGCGGTGGTGCTGCATCCGGTAACAAAAAAAGGCAAGCAGGCCCTGGGCGGGATGGAACTGAAAACGGACGATGACGGGAAAACGGGGATTGACGGGATCCCTTACGGACCGCTTCGAGTGCAGGTGCTGGCGGATGGCTTCCAGACGTTTGGGGAAGACTACAAGGTGAATCGGCCGGAGATGGAGATTACGGTCAAGCTGAAGCGTCCGGTGAAGCAATACTCAATAACTGGCGTTCAGGAAAGCGCCAAGAAGCCAGACGACAAGAAGGCAGGCGACAGCAAGACGGCGGATCCGAAGCCGCAGTAGGGAAGGCAGAGGGTTAGAGGTCTGAGGTCAGATTGAGGAACGGTGAGGTTAAAGAGCGGCTTGTCCGATATCGAGAGGAAGTTGCCATGAAAATCCGGGTGAAGCATCTGGTGCTAGGCATGGCTGCGTTGGCCGCGCTGGGATTTGGTGCGCTGGAAGGTGCTCGGGCCCAGGATGACGAAGGCCCGATGGCGTCGGTGAAAGTGGTGGTCTTGCGCGAGGCGAGTGGAAAGCCGGTGAAGGATGCGAAGGTCGTTCTGCACCCGGTGAATCGGAAGGGCAAGGCAACGAAGGGAGAACTTGACCTCAAGACGGATGCGGAAGGACGCGCGAGTATCGACGGAATTCCGTATGGGTCGATCGAGGTGCAGGTCCTGGCGCCGGGACTCCAGACATTTGGAGCCGATTACGAAGTCAAGCAGGCCGAGGTGGAGATCACGGTGAAGCTGAAACGTCCGGGCGGGCAGTATTCGACTTATGAGAATCATGACGACAAGAAGCCGCAGTAACGAGGGCAGAGGTTTCAGATCAGATTGCAGAGTTAAGAGCGGGATGCGCAAAGCAGATTGCAGAAGTCAGAATACCGAAGTCAAATTGTAGAAGTTCACCTGTTCCCCTTTCGCTGCCTTTTTCCCCACACGCGAACACAAAGCGCTCCGGACCGCCCATTTGCATCGGTGCCGGCGGCGCGCCGGAGATGGGACGGGACGCGAGTTTTGCAGGTGACAGGGCCCGCCGCGTCTCCTACAATCTCAGACCAAGCATTTGGTGAACTATGGGGCTGCAAGAACTGACAGTCGAGCGCTATGAGGGAGTGGCGGAGGATCAGCGGATCCTGCTGCTCAAAGGACCGATCACGATCGAGACGACGCCGCAGTTCGAGCGTGCGTTACAGAACGAGCAGGCGGAGACGATGATTCTGGATTTGTCGGATGTTCCTTACATAGACTCGGTGGGGCTGGGCTCGCTGGTGGCGACGTATGTGTCGCACCAGAAAAGAGGCCGATGCCTGGTGCTGACCGGAGTCCGCCCGCGGGTTAACAAGGTGATGGAGATTACGAAAGTGAAGGACTTTTTTGTGACGTTTCCGACGACGTGGGAGGCAGTGGAGGCGCTGGCGAACACGGGAACTGCGTGAGGCAGGTCAGAGGTAAGAGGTCAGATTGCAGAGGAAGGATCGCCGAACCGCGGCTTATTGGTTTTTGGGGGACTCGTCGATGGACTACTTATTGAAGACAGAACCTAGCGTGTACTCCTTTGCGAATCTGGAAAAAGAGAAGACGACCATCTGGGATGGAGTGACGAACCCGGTGGCGGTGAAGAATCTGCGCGAGATGAAGCCGGGCGAGCGGCTGGTGATTTATCACACGGGCGATGAGAAGAGCGCGGTGGGCACGGCATCGGTGGTGTCGGTCGATGCGACCGACGCGCGGAACCCGCAAGTGAAAATCAAAGCTGGGCGGGCGATCGCGGCGCCGAAGACATTGGCGGAAATTAAAGCGCACAAGCTGTTCGCGGATTCTCCGCTAGTGCGGCAGGGGCGGTTGAGCGTGGTGCCGTTGAGCGAAGCGCAGTGGAAGTGGCTGGTGGGAGAATAAGGCGAGACGGGCCGGCCGAAGGCGAAAGCAAATCGTGAGAGTCTGAACTCGAGCCCGCGAACCCCATCACGGGGCCAGCCGGACGCGGCGCATGAGATTCTGAAATCGAGGGTCGGTGCGCAGGCCATCGAATCCAGGGTTGACTTTAAGACTGGTCAGAACATTCGAGTGGTCGGCATACGCCTTCTCGAACCAGGCGAACGCCTGGTCCCGGTCACCGACACCGATCAGAGCCCAAAGCATGGGATCGGGACTGTGATGGCCGTGATCGTAATACTGCTGCACTTTGGCGAGCGCTTGCCGTGCTTGCGCGCGCTGGCCCGAGCGGCCATATACAAAAGCCCGCCAGGCCCAAGTCCATTCGGATTCGCCACGAGCGTCCCATTCCTTTAGCTCGGCCAAGGCATCGGCAAACTGCTTTTTCTCGATGTAGGGAGCGACCACCATGCCGCCCCGAGGGAATGCCGGCTCCATTTCCTTCACCGCGCGAAATTGCGCGATCGAGGCGTCGTACTGACGGGCGTAAAACAGAATGACGCCATGGTCGGCTGCAATGATCAGCGACAGCGGATCGAGTTCGCGCGCTCGCTCGCTCTCGGCAAGAGCTTCGGGGAAGCGCCCTTGCAGAGAAAGAAACTCGGCATACCAATGGTGGGCCGTGGCGTAGTTCGGGTTCAACTCAATGGCGCGACGGTATTCCTTCTCGGCTGTTTCCCAGTCGTAGTCGAAATTCTCTGTAATGAGGGCCAAAGAGGTGTGGGCCTCGGCCAGCTCCGGGTCCAACTCGAGGGCTTTGAGCGCCGCGGCGCGCGCTTTCGGCATGAACTCGGTTGGCGGTGTTGTACTGTAGCCGCCCAATAGCGTATAGGAATCGGCCAGTCCGGTGTAAGCGCGAGAATATCCCGGATCTTTGGCGATGGCCTGCTGAAAATACTCATTCGCCTGCTGGAGGCCCTGCACTGTTCTCTTGTTCCAGAAGAATCGGCCTTTCAGATACAGGTCGTACGCCTCGTAGGCCTGTGGTCCGAGGGAGGACTGCCGGGAAGCATCGACGCGGTGATGATCGCCGAGTGTCAGCTGAATTTGCGCCGCGATTTCTTCGGCAATCTCTGCCTGTAGCGCCAGCAGGTTGCTCAGGTCGCGATCGTATTGCCGCGCCCAGATGTGGCTCTGATCCTTGATCTGAATCAACTGGGCGGTGACGCGGACTCGATTCGAATCGCGGCGCACGCTTCCTTCCAGCGCGTATTGCACGCCCAATTCCCGGCCAATCCGATCCAACGGTTCGTCGCTGTGCTTGTAGTGCATCACGGAAGTCCGGGCGATGACCCCGAGATGGGACGGGTCAAGGTTGCCGAGTTGGCTGATCATTTCTTCAGTGAGGCCGTCGCTGAAATAATCCTGATCAGGATCTCCGGTGAGATTTTCAAAGGGAAGAACTGCCAGCATGGATCGTACGGGAGGTGCCTGAACCTGCGCACGCGAGCGCAGGCTGTAGAGGTAAGCTCCCAAGGCAGCGATTAACAAAACGGCAATTCCGATCAGGCTGGCCCATCGCCATGGGGCGACCTTTCGGCTCGGTCGCGGCTCCGGGGCAGCATCGGGAGATGAGTCTGAAGCTGCAGTGTGGTCCTCGGAAACATCGTCGCGCTCCGGCGGGGCTGGCTGAACTACAGCGGCAATAAACCGGTATCCGCGGCCCGTAACTGTTTGTATAAAGCGCGGGTTTTCGGAGTCGTCTTTCAGGACCTGCCGGATCTTCCGGATGGCGCCGTTAATGCTGTTGTCGGTATCGAGGAAAACTCCCTCGCCCCATACGCGCTGGATGATCTGGTCGCGCGTAACCAGTTCGCCGTTGTTCTCAATCAGAAGGACCAGAATTTCCGTGGGAATGCGCTCGAGTTTCAAGACCCTGCCCGCGCGAGAGAGTCTCTGCGAACGCGGATCGAACTCGAAATCGTCTCCGAATCGGATAGGAACTGACACTGCGAATGGGCCGTGCTCCACGGCAAACGTTCACTGCTGAACGGTGCCATTTTACCGCGCTTCTTGACTTCATGGCATGTCCTTTCCAGCCAACAAGTTAGGAGGACATAAAAATTAAGACGGCCGACAGGCAGCCGCTATTGTGCCTGCCGTCCGGGTTGGGCATGATTCGCGGCAACTTGGCGAGGCGGTCTGCCGCGATGGTCGAAGGAACTGACCGAGGGAATGAACGGCGGGGCTCGCTCCAATCACCAAGAAATCACTCGAAATGGGAGTTGAAAATGAAGAAGCGCACCATTGCACTCGCTGTTATCGCCGTCGCCGCCATGGCGTTGACAGGCAGTCTTACAACCTCGGCGGCCGCACAGAGCGATGCCGCGCGCGCAATCTACCAGTCGGCCGCCACTATTCAGACGAACATCGCTGGGATCCACACGTATCCCGCACCGCCGGCAAACTTCAAACCTCTGGAAGCATCGGACGAGACCCTGGCGATGTACGGCTTTCCGCCGCGGCCCGATAAAACAGAGCATCCGGAAGCCTACGCGCACTGGTCACGAGCCATGCTGTTAGCGCGGAATCGGGTTACCGGGGACCTAAAACCGCATCCTGAGGTTAGCAACGGCCCGGCGATTCTGAACAAGAAGCAACGGCCTCAGATTTCAGGCACGGCGGCGCCGACCCAGTATGAAAGCAGCAATTGGAGCGGAGTAGCCAACGGCAATACGCTGACGAAGTGGAATACCAAGACCTCGTTCAGCGCCGTTTACTCAGAGTTCAATGTGCCGGTGGTGCAGCAGGCATTCGACGTCTGCGATGGCGGAACCGATTGGGAAGTCTCATGGAATGGAATCGACGGCACCTCTTCCCTCAACGATACAGTGCTTCAGGGAGGCAGTTCATCGCAGGCCATTTGCAAGAGCAACAAAACTTCGCAGGTGTATTACGCCTGGGTCGAATGGTGGCCGAGCTATTCCATCACAGAGGTTTTTCCGGTGAATCCCGGCGATGACATGTTTGTCGAAACCTACGACACGGCGGGGGGATGCAATCCCGGGAATGTCTATGTGGAAGACGAGACCACCCTGGCTTATGGAACCTTCCAGATCACTTGGATAACCGGACCTTGTCTGGTGGGAAGAAGCGCCGAATTTATCGTGGAGAGGCCAGGGAATTCGAACGGGTTGTTCCCCCTCGCCAACTATATCTGGGACTTTGCCCTTTCGTGGGACTACGACCTTAAAGGAACCGAGTTCAATCCCGGTTCGACCTCACCTTCGACTCTGATCTTTACGATGATGGACGATAACTATGACACGGTGATCTCGGTCCCGGAGGTGGAAGGCAAGTATTCCCTGTTCTTCTATGACACCGGCTGTGCGTACACGGGGGGATGCGTGCGCTGACGGTTTGGATCTTACCCCCTTTTCTCACTTCATAGCATGTCCAATCCTGCCAACAGGTTAAGAGGACATGAAAATTAAGACGCGCGACAGGCGGCCGCTATTGTGACTGCGGTTCGGGTCAGGCACGATGCCAGCGTTTGTGGGGAACGGTATCGCGGCGTGCTCCACCGCGGGCCTCATGGATGAGGGCAAATTGAAAAAGGAGACAACTTACATGAAGTCTACGTACAAGACAGTTCTAGCGACAGGCATGCTGTTGGCCTTAATCGCTGCTCCCACTGCATTGGTTACAGCGCAAACGGCAGAAGCGGGGAAGGCGCCTATGCCATCGTACGCCATGGGCGCTGAGCCTGCGGTGACTGGCGTTAACCATGTGCTCAAGGCGACGTATATCGCTACGTGTTTGCCCAATTGCACTGCTTTTGCGGTTGGAGCGGGCTCGGCCGTTCCACTTGATGCGGTGACCACAATCAACTGCCCCGCCAAAGCGGGAAAGACGTGCACGATCACGGATGATGCGTGGATCGAAATCCAAAATACGAGCAGCACCACTAACAACCCCGAAGCCCTCGGATTCTACGTCGATGGCTCTGACGCCGACTTTTTGTACGACGGTGGCGGAGGGACTCCAGGTGGGTTCTATTTCGACGCAATCGCGCATAAGACTGCCGTCGCAACGGTAAGCGCTGGGAAGCACACGGTTCAGACGTTTACCTACTCGTTATTCGGCGCGAATGCCGACGGCTGGACAGCCACCTACCGGGTGTACGTGCCCTAAGTCAGAGCTAGAGATTAGTCTTCGACGCCTAGAACTGAGATGACGGAGAGGCTCTGCCTTGCAGGGCCTCTCCTTCTTTTTTGCGCGGCCACTATGAGCGGACATGGTTCGGCTGCACGAATACAATTCGTGAGGTTCAGCAACATGGTGTTCAGTTCGGAGACATCGCTAGGTGCGGAGGACGCGTTCGGGGCAATCTGGTTCAGGACAGGCGTAGGTCAGGTGATTGCGCTGGCGATCGATGCTGATGATGAACATGGGACGGCCGTGACGGTCGCATTTGGGCTGATCGGGAGCGAAAACGGGCGGAGCTCCACGCTGCGGAGTCGAGTAGCCGATGCGCTCGCCGAAGCAACGATGGCAGAACTTGTCGGTGCAGCGGAAGAATTCGATGGAGAAATCGGCGCTGTAGGGGGCGAGAGCGGCTTCCATGGTGCGGTAATGCTCGTCGCAAAGGGGAAGGATGTCGGTCCGCATCGCAAGCGAGTGTAGCACTTGAGAAGGCGCATCTGCCCTCAGCGCCTAAAGGCGCCTTTGTTGAGCCGCTAGAAGGCACGGCTGAAGCCGTGGCCTGTCAAAGCGCGCTCGCTGAGGCTACGGATCCAGTTCCTCAGGAATGCTCAACCCAGATAGCGGAGGGCGTCGACGATGCCGAGGTTGGAGGCGCGGTAGGAGGGAATCAGGCCGCTGACGAGTCCGACGAAGGCGGCAACCAGCATGACAGCAAGCGCAGTCGCCGCGGTCATGTGCAGGGAAACCGGCAAACCGATACCCGGACGAGCCATGAAGAGGACTGCGCCAGTGGCGCTGAGCACGCCAGCGATGCCTCCGATGAGAGCGATGGCGATGGATTCGCTAAGCAGCAGGCGCAGAATGCTGCCGCGCGTGAAGCCGAGGGTGCGCAGCACGGCGACCTCGCGGGTGCGCTCGCGGATCGACATGGCCATGGTGTTGGCGCAAACCAACAGAGTGGTGAAGACGACGGCTCCGCCGATGCTGAGGATGAAGGCCTTGACGTTGCCGATTCTTTTGATGAAGTCGAGTTTGAAAGCTTGCTCGCTCTCGCTTTTTGTGGGTACGGGCGAGGAGTGGAACATGTTGTCGATGATTACAGCAATTTTGGGCATGTCTTCGGGAGTGTCAACGCGAACGAAGAAGAACATGGCGTTATCTTTGAAATAGTTGTCGGACTCCTCCAGATACTTCGTGTGGAAGTAAAGGTTGCTGGACGGAGGATCGATGGTATAGATGCCGCGTATCGTGAGATCGAGATTAGCCTGGAAAATAGTGCCCTGAAGGTGGATGTGATCGCCAAGCTTCCAGTTGTGTTTGCGGGCTAGATCGACATCGACGACGCAGCCGGCGCGGTCTTTTTTCCAGGCAGCGAGCTGGTCGGCGGGCATGACCTTGTCGGCTGCGACCTCGAAATACTCGTCGGGGTCGGTGGCAAACTGGGCGAAATAGTTCTCGGCCTTGTCGTCTTTGTACTTCCCTCCGAAATACGTCATAGGCACGACATGAACGACGCCGGGGATGGCACGGATCTTGTCGCGGTAATAAATGGGCAGGAAGTTGGCGAGCGAGACTTTGTGGCGCGTCATGATGCGGAGGGCGGAGTCGGGAGCGCCTTTGTCGATGTAGAAGCTGCGCCAGAAGCAGAGCATGATGCTGAGCAGCAGCAGCGAGAAGGCGATGCTGGCGACGGTCAGCAGGCTGCGGCGCTTGTTGCGGAAGGCGGACTTAGTGACAAAGGTGGAGAGGGTCATGGCCGAGGTGATAAAGACATTTTACCTTGTGGGAAGTGAGGTCAGAGGTCGGAGGCTAGAGGTCAGATTGCAGAGCTAAAACCTGCGTTCGAAGTGGCGATTACGAAACCGAGAAGTTGGAAACATTCCTCTAGCACGTCTTCGCTCCACCTATCTTGCGAAAGGGTTCTCGATGCGCATGCCCGCGATGGTTTGCCGGGCGTTGAGGTCTTCGGAGAGGATGCGCTTGGCGCCGCTCTTAAGGGCCGAGGCGACGATGAGGGCGTCCCAAAATCCGATCCGGGATTCATCCTCAATCTGAAAGGCAGTCGCGACGTCGCCGGGTGCGGCTTCAATGCACCAGATCGCGTAACTGTTCACGACGAAGCGCGCAGACTGCTTTGATAACGGACGAGGAATCTTGCGCGTGACATTCACATAGAATTCCTGAAGCACCTGCATGCTGAGGACGCCGGTCCGTTCGCTCCAGAGTTCGCGGAGAACACTTTTCGCGGCTTCGTGCTTTTCCTTCGCGTCAACGTCGTGGGCGTAGATCAGGACATTCGTATCTACAAACGTCTTAGCGCTCATGCAGTTCTTCCCGGCTCACGCGAATCTTGCCGCCCAAATGGAAGCCTCTGTCGAGAAGCGCCATCGCCTGGTTTTCGGCGCGTTCATACGCCTCCTCTTGGCCCACCAGGGATTCGATTTCCTCTGCGAGCAGACCGCTGATGGAGGTTTCACGCCGGGCGGCAAGAATTCTTGCTTTCTTGAGCACATGCCGGCTGAGACTGACCGTCACGTTCTGCTTGTCGGCATTTTGCGAAGCCGCCATGATTTTACCTACCGTTCACGTAGCTTACGTGTAGCACGTATAGCACGTGAATGTCAAGTGTTTGGAGCCAGACCCTTGGTGGCGGCACAAGACGGCAAGTTGCCGCTGAGGCCTCAAGAGAGGCTCTTGCGCAGTTCGCGGCGGAGGACTTTACCCGACGGTGTGCGCGGGACGGCGTCTACGAAATGCACTTCGCGCGGCTGCTTATGGTGGGCGAGGCGGTCGGCTACGAAGGCGCGGAGTTCGCTGTCGAGTTTGATGGACGGCGTAAAACCCTCACGGAGGACGACGAAAGCGCAAGGGATTTCTCCGGCGTCGGTGTTGGGCTTGGCGACTACTCCGCAATCGCGAACTGCGGGATGCTCGAGCAGGACAGCTTCAACTTCGGCGGGAGCAACGGGGAAGCCTTTGTATTTGATCATTTCCTTGCGGCGGTCGAGAACGTAGTAGAAGCCGTCGGCATCTGTGCGGACGATATCGCCGGAGAAGTACCAGCCGTCGCGCAAAACGGCGGCAGTGGCCTGCGGTTCTTTCCAGTATCCCAACATAATTTGCGGGCCGCGCATGACGAGTTCCCCGGGCTCGCCGGGGGACACTTCGTTGTCGTTGGGATCGAGGACGCGGCAATCGGTTTGGGCGAGCGGCTGGCCGATGGAGGCGGGGCGATGCATTTCAGGCGGCGCGATGTAGCCGACGTGAGTCACCGGCGAGGCTTCGGTCATGCCGTACCCCTGGACGACGGGAATAGCGGTGAGGTCGGTGAAGCGGCGCGCGAGTTCGGGGGCGAGCGGAGCGGCGCCGGATTTGATCCAGCGGACTTTGTGGTTCTTCGGAAAAGCTCCGGCTTCCGCGAACTGGCAGAGTGCGTTGATGGCAGGCGGGACCAGGGGCATCATAGTGACGCCTTCCTCGATGAGAAGAGCGCACAGCTTTTGCGGGTCAAAACGCGGCATGAGGACGAGTGTGCCGCCGAGCGTAAGAGTCAGCGTGAGGCCGACGGTGAGTCCGTAGATGTGGTAGAGCGGGAGGAAACAAAGCATGACTTCCTCGGGTATGAACGAGGAGGCGTTGGGGCCGAGCATCTGGTAGACGTTGGCGACCAGGTTGTGATGCGAGAGCATGACGCCCTTTGGCAGCCCGGTGGTGCCGCTGGAGTAGGGAAGGGCGGCGATGGTTTGGGCGGAGGGCTGGGCTGGCTGGGGGAGTTTGGCTGTCGAGGGGCGCAGCAGACTGGCGAAGGGCTCGCAGCCGGGACGATCTTGACGAGTGGCGAAGACGCGGCGGAGCTCGGGAAGTCCGGCGAGATTTGCGTTTTCGAGGAGGGGAGCGTCGGTGATGAGAAAAACGGCACCGGAATTTTCCAGCTGGTAGCGAATTTCGCGCTCGCGATAGGCGGGGTTGAGCGGCGTTGGGATTGCACCGGCGAGGGTGGAGGCGTGGTAAGCGACGGCGAACTCCCATGAGTTGGGGAGGAAGATGGCGACGACTTCGCCGGGGAGCAAGCCGGCAGCGACGAGGCCGCGGGCCAGGGATTCGACTAGTTCTCCATATTCCGCGTAGGTGATGCGGCGGCCGCATGATGTGTCGATGAGAGCGGTTTTGCTTTCGTTGCGTCGACAACTTTGCAGGATGATGTCGTGGACGAAGCGGCCGGCAGGATCGGCCAGGAGTCGGGTGCGCAGCATGGGGAGAGATTGTAAATCAAGGACGCGGGCTGACTTCAGGAGGGCGGGGTGCAGTGGTACCTAGCAATCGGAACTGGCTGGCAGCCGGAAGAGCTTAACCGCCGAGGGCGCAAAGGGGGCGCGGAAGACGCGAAGGAAATCCAAAGAAAAGCGGAAGGACGCGCTGAAGATCAGCTGGCCAGTTTGCGGAGGAACTCCTGCTCGTTCATGTGGTACTTGAAGGCTTTGCGGCCGTTGATGAAGACGACGGGGACTTCGTCGGTGTAGAGCCGGCGGACTTCGGCGTTGGAGTCCACATCAATTTCGCGCCAGATGAAGCCGCCGCGCTTTTCGAGCTTGACGAGGCTCTCCTTGACGATCTCGCAGAGATGGCAGCCTTTGCGGGAATAAAGAATGACTTGGCCGCGCTCCGACATTGGGCGAGTTTAGCAGTATTCGGTGTGGGGTTCCAAGAGGGAGTGGGGAGACGAAGTGGTATTCGACAAAAGAGGGCAGCCCTTCGGATGCCTACCAGGCTTTGATCGGGGCTGCGGCTAAGACCTGGGCATAGGCGGCCGCGAAGGGAAGCGACGGTTCAGGGTAAAATTCCGGTCATGGCAAAGAATGCGGGCGGACTTTCGGGGAAGGTCGTGCTGGTAACGGGCGCGGCGAAAAGATTGGGGCGGGCCATTGCTTTGGCGGCGGCGGACGAGGGTGCAGATGTCGCGATTACCTATCGACAGTCGGCGCGCGAGGCGCGAGACGTGGTGGGCGAACTGGCGCGCCGCGGCGCGGAGGCGCTGGCGGTGCGCTGCGATGTGACCGACGAGATCGGCGTTCGGGAGATGGTACGAGAAGTCGCGGCGACGCTCGGCGGAATTGATGCTCTGGTGAATAATGCGGCGAATTACGAGACGGCGGAATTTGAAAAACTGACGGTTGCGCAGTGGGACGCGATGTTTGCGTCGAATGCGCGCGGGCCGTTCCTGGTATCGCGCGAGGCGCTGCCGTATTTGAGGAAGCGGCGGGGACGCATTGTAAATATGGGGTCGCTGGGCGGGTTGCGGCCGTGGGCGACGCACGCGCATTATTGCTCGTCGAAGGCAGCGGTTCACATGCTGACTAAAGTGATGGCAAAGGCGCTGGCCCCGGAGATTGCGGTGAATGCGGTGGCTCCAGGGATGATTGATCTGGGGGAGAAGTCGGCGGCTGCGTTCATGAGACGCATGGCGAAGCAGACGCCCATGCGGCGAAACGGGACGGCGGCGGATATCGCGGTAGCGGTCATGTTCTTTGCTACGGCGCCATCGTTTATTACCGGGCAGGTGTTGAGCGTCGATGGAGGGATCGGGCTGTAGGGAAGGTCAGAGGTGTGAGGTCGGAGGGCAGAGGTGGGGCGATTGGAGATTGCGGAAGTCAGATTGCAACCGTTGGACCTCGCAGTTTAAGAGTGACTGAGCGTCTGGGGAAATCTAGATCTCGATGATTCGTGCTGGGACTATTGCCGAATTGTGCTGGGGCGTACTGGGAGCTTACTGGCTCGTCGCTTCGCTGGGTACGAAGAAGATTGCGGTCAATGAGGGCACGGGGCTGCGCGTGTTTCGGATGGCGATCCTGGCGCTGATGCTGGTTCTGCTCATGACCGACTGGCTGCGAATTGGGCCACTGGCTTGGCGGTTTGTGCCGCGGCATTCCGGCGTGGTTTGGTTGGGTGCGGCGCTGACCGGCGCGGGCGTGATCGTGGCGATCTGGGCACACTGGAATCTGGGACGCAACTGGAGCGACAAGGTCGTGCTCAAGGTAGATCATGAGCTGATTCGCAGCGGGCCGTACCGGTATTTGCGGCATCCGATTTATACGGGCGTTTTGCTGGCGGTGGCCGGGACCGCTTTGACGATCGGAGAATGGCGCGGAGTGGCGGCGCTGGTTCTGCTGGGAACGAACTACTACGTGAAGGCGACGAGGGAAGAGAAGATTCTGGCGGCAAATTTCGGCGAGGCTTTCGCGCAGCACAAACGGAGGACGGGTTTCTTTCTGCCAGGGTTGTGAGAACGCGCATTTGTTTCTTGCTCCGGCTTCGCGTATTGTTCCGTTTTCGACCTGAAAACTCATGAAACGATCTCTTTGGGTAGTGGGGTTGGTTTTCGTGGCGCTATCTTTTGCGGCGGCGCAGGATCGTCCGGAAGAAGGCGGGCACGAACTGGAAGTGTGGACGGGCGGCGGACATTCGGTGCCCGGGGGAACGAGCGACACGAACGTTTGGAATGCGGGCGTGCGCTTTGGATGGATTCTTACCGCGCCGCACGGGCCGGGGTTCTTGAGCGGGCGATTCGAGTATGCGGTGGATGCGGTGCCGGCGTTCGTCGTGTTTCAGCGCGCGAACACCGCGTACGGAGCGGGCGTCAACCCGTTTGCGCTGAAGTGGATCTTTGCGACGCGGGGTAGAGTGGCGCCGTATCTGGAGTTGAATGGCGGAACGCTGTTTACCAACCATGAAGTGCCGACGGGGACGATCGGAGTCAATTTCACATCGAGCGCGGCCTTCGGAGCGCATATTCTAGGCGCGCATGCCTGGACGGTGGAAGTGCGCTACATGCATATTTCGAACGCCGGACTGACGGTGCCGAATCCCGGGATCAATACGGTCCAGGTGAGGCTGGGATTTGGGAAGTTCTTTGGGAAGAAGTGACGAGAGCAGGTTTCAGGGTTTCAACGTTTCAAGGTTTCAAGGTTTCAACAAAAGAGACTCCGCAAGAACACTGCTTAGCCTGAGCAAGGCCCACCCTAGCGCTGTTATTCCTGCCAGCCAGACGCCGAACGCAGTCCTCACTACCCATGCCGGCGCTACTCCTACTCTGCGCAGCAAGAAGGGCAGAAAATTCCAGCATGTGATGTGGACGTAGTCCCAGGGATCGTAGGTCATCGACTCGTTGGTCAGGCCCCAGGCGTCCATTTTGCCGAGGGCGAAGGCGGCGATATTTTTGAGGCGAAGGGCGATTACAAAAGTGGGATGACCCAGCGTTTCCATCTGATAAATCTCAAGCGGCAACCAGAAGGCCAGGGACGCAACCTGGATGATCAGGCTGACGACGATAAGAGCGAAGCCTGCGCGCCATACCCACTGACTTAGATTCTCGCGATAGTGAAGCAGTAGCGGCACGGCCGTCAGCGCCGCCAGTTCAACCGTGGTTGAAACATAGCGATCGCCCCAGGCCATGTCTCCGGCCCAGAAGGTGTAGCGCGCATAGAAAACGATGTACCAGGCCAGCAGTAAGAGCGTGGTTACGCCATAGGCCCGGAGCTCCGGGGACAAGCGCTTCCACAACAGCGCGAGCAGCACGATCGCTAGCACCAGCAGCGGGTCGAATAAGAAGATGGATTTCTCGGGTTTGAAAAGCGCGCCCAGAATGCCTTCGTGGAGGGGCGTGCTCCAGGGATAAGTTGGGGGCAGGGTGGGATCGTTCTGCAAGGACTCGCGTGCAAAGATCGGAAGGTAGGTGTGGATGAACGAGCCGAAACGGTAACAGCTGTACCAGCGCTCGATCAACAGGAAGACGGCGTACACGGGGGCCGCGATCTTCATGTAGTCAAGCAAACGCCGCGTGAGATCGGCAAGGCTGGCGCGCTCCAATAACAGAATTACGAGCAGAAAGAAACCGGCTGCGACGAGGTCCATGCCGGTTGTGAGCCGTGTCAGCAGATTAAGGCCAAGCGCTGCCGAGCCGATGAGGAGGGCTCGACTGTTGTCGGTACGCAACCAGTCATATTGGAACGAGAAGCCGACAAGAGTCAGAAGCATGATGTAGTTGTTCTCCATCATGTTCTGGGTGTAATGCAGGTGCGTGGTGCAGACAAGCAGCGCGAGAACTCCGGCTATGGATTCGTTGGCGGAAAAGCGCAGTTGGCGCAAAAAGCGGAAAGCGATGAGCGCGGTGAGGATGTTGACCAGAATGCTGGTGGAATAGCTGACGACGATGCTGCGGACGGAGGGATCGTCTTCGTAGCCGATAAACATTGGCAGGCGGGCTACGGCTGTGGCGACGAGATCGGCGGGCAGCATGAGCAGGCTCTGCCCAATGCCGTACCAGCTATAGAGTTGGCCTCCACGGCCGTGGAGGCCGAACTCGGGATACTCGTGGGGGAAGACCTGCGGCTCCGAGGTCCAGAGCCAGTGCGTGGTCTGAAGGCGGTGCGCGGTGTCGGAAGTGCCGAGTTCGCCGGATTGAACTACGAAAGCGAGCAGGGCGGAGAACAGGCACAAAAGGAATAGCGGATCACGAAGCCATGGAGTGAGGCGCGAAGGCATCGTTGGAATGATATTGCGGGAAGATGTTTCTTGGTGGCGAAAGTGCAAAGGGGTGAGTTTGCGTGCACCGCTTATGAGTTGGGGCAAGGAGTGACCCAGCGCATGGTTGGAAAAAGCAGGCGGCCCTCTTCGGTTCCGTCAAGGCTTTCAAGGGCCGCTCGTCCACAAGAGCGGAATCGCTCGTTAATTTCCCCTTTAATTCGAGCTATTGCTGAGGCGGCGGAGGCGGCGCGCCCTGTCCGTGCTCTGCTCCCATGTGGTCACGGTGTTCAGCCTGCATTTTGTCGAACTTCGCTTGCTGCTCCGCGTTGAGGATTCCGCGCATCTTGGCAGCGGACTTTTCGTGGATTTCGCGCATTTTGGCCCTGCTCTCTTCGCGGGAGCCGGAAGTGTTATCCATCACTTGCTTCATCTGGTCGCGCTCGTCCTGCAGGATGGCCTTAATCTTGGGCTTCTGTGCGTCGGTTAAATTCAGCTTGCTGGACAGGTTGTCGAGCTGGTCATCGACGGATGGCATGTGACGTCCGGCGGCTGATGTGTCACCTGGCGGAGGGCCTCCCTGGGCGAGCAGAAGCGCGGGCGCGAAGAGCGCCAGAGCCATGATGAGCAATGCGTATCTGAATGCTTTCATTGTGGTTTCTCTCCAGAAATCGTAATCGGCTAAGTTGCCTTGTAGCTATAACGCAGATTATAGGAGAACTTGCGTGGAGAGTGGGTAAAGTTGCGTAAAGAGAGAGGGGAACCTTCGGCTTTGGCGGGAACTTTGCTTCGTGAGTCCGCGCTCCCCCGAAAGACCCGAGGGCGGGGGCACCCCTTCGACGAGCTCGGGGAAGGCTCTCGGAACCACTGGCAGGTTGCCGGCGCTACACTTCGTTGAATACTGTCCGCCGGGAGAGCGCGGCCGACGTGCGCGTTGAGTCGGCCGGCTTCCGGGAGAATCCGCAGTTATGGGATCTCATTCCAAAGCAAAGAGCACAGGTGCTCGTCGCCAAAGGAGGAAATAGCCACCGGCTTTGGTTCTGTCAACTGTAAGAACAGGTCGGTGGACGTGTTGTAAGCAGGCCATGCCGGCTTGCCAGTGACGTTCGGATTCCCCGTCTTCGCGAACTGCGTCCAGTAGAGGAGCATATCCTTGGAGAGCCGCATCTGCGGAGGTGCTAGTGGCGTCGGGAACGGCAGCCCGAAAATGTCGAAGCCCTTGTAAAGGTATTGGACTTCCGAGGCATGGTAGGCGCCCAACGGGAAGGTCAACAACCCGCCAAAGTCAGCTTGCGCCGGGGGCGCGTTTTCATCGGCGAACTCATAGGCATAGGTTGTCGTGTAAGCCGAAAGCAGACCATTGGCATTGAGCACCGGACAGCTGAAGCCTCCGTCGGTAGCGGCAGCGCCAAGGGATTGACCGCCGGTTGGATCATAAGTATATGAGTAGATCTCGAGAACGTACGGGACTAGTGCGGCTGGAAACAAAGCTTCCACTGCCGCATCATATTCGGTGGAATTCTCTATTGGATTCCCCTGCAAATCGAACTGCTCAGCCACAAACAAATCGTATTCATCTCTATTGGTGCCCGAGATCACCGGTACCTTGTTGAAATTGCCGTCGGCAAATGCCTGGTACATCGTCTCTGGCAGCACTGTTCCGTCCACGAACGGAAATATGGGGAAAGGCTGTAATGGAACAAACGCCGCAGCGGGTATGGCCCGCAGGCACGCGGACGTGGCCGGGTCGCCGCAGCCGACAGCAGCCGCGATGGCCTCGCCCGAGGGTACGGCTGTGTCCTGTTCCGCCGTTACGCCGGCAATGGTTTCCGCCGCCGCCACCGGTATCACGTCGTTGATATAGGGTTGGAATTCGTCATATGATCCGCTCTCGGAGATCGCCCCGCTGAACATGCCTGCGGCTGTGGGAGATGCGAGCTGGGCATAAACGCTTTGTCCGCCCGCGGATTGGCCGAAGATCGTAACGTTCGCTGGATTGCCGCCAAAGGCCGCGATGTTGGTCTGCACCCACTGCAGCGCCAATTGCTGATCCATCAGCCCATAGTTGCCGTTGGTATGGCCTTCGGCATCGATCGCGGATTGAGCGAAGAATCCCAAATAACCGAGGCGGTAATTAATGGTGACGACGATCACGCCCTGTTTGACAAGCCACTGCGGGTCGTAAGCATTGCTGCTCCCCTCGATGAGTCCGCCGCCGTGGATCCAAAACATCACAGGCAAGCCGGTACCGCCCGAGGCGGGCGCATAGACATTCAGGAAAAGGCAATTCTCGCTTCCGCCTGCTGCCTGCACGCATGGACTGCCGAACTGACTCGCGCGCAGTGTACCGCCTGGAAAAGTCCCGTAGGGCTGAGGCGGCGTCCAGCGCAAGGCTCCCACCGGCGGAACCGCATAGGGGATGCCGAGAAATTGGTCCATGCCAACCGTTTTTCGGCCGATTACCACGCCACTTGTTATGGTGACGGAGGGGGGGCTGGCGAATGCTGGTGTTACCGTGGCCAGAGTGACCACGCACAGAGCCGTTATTACCAACAACAGTCTGAAAGCAAAACCACGGTGCAACCGCTTATTCGTCTTCTCGTTGTTTCTCATAGTTGATTTCTCCATAAGTGATCGGTCCGGGTTTGCCCAGGGATCCTGGACGTGAGATCCCTTCAGTTTGAGCCGGTAATTTCTTCTTCGTCCCCTGAGGTGCGCCATTCTCCTCTTGATCCCTGTTGGTGTCAATGTGAAAGAAGTTTCACCCTGAATCTGCGGGCGTTCTGAGTGGGGTTCACGAAGTGTGGCGGCGAATGCAGAGCTACTGTGGCCGCGACATTGCCAAGCTGACACTCAGCCTGGACAGACCACCGCCCCGTCAAAACCGGGCGGGCCGGGATCCCGCCCAAGGGCGGCTGTTCCCGCGCGGGAAGACTAGGCGGCTGTCACTGCGCGGTTCGATGGCGCTTGAAATGTACAGCGCGCCGTGGTTATCTGAGCAGCTTCGAAAGGACCTGGTTGACGGCGAATGCAGCCGTGTAGGCAACGATAGTCATGTAGACGAACTGGACGACGGGCCACTTCCAGCTGTTGGTCTCGCGCCGCACAATGGCCAACGTTGACGTGCACTGCATGGCGAACGCAAAAAATACCAGCAGCGCCATTGCTCCAGCGAAGGTGAGGTCTTGCCTGAGTGCATTCTGGAGCGTCATGGCGTGCGTGGCCGGGTCGGTGCCATAGATCGTGCCCAGGGTTCCAACGATCACTTCGCGCGCGATCACCGAAGTCAGCAGGCCGACTCCGATCTTCCAGTTAAAGCCGAGCGGCCTGATCACGGGTTCGATTCCGTGCCCGAGGTGGGCGATCACGCTCTGCTCCAACTGTGGAACTCCGCCATTGTGCAGGGGAAGGTTGGTCAGAATCCACACCAGCAGAGAGACCGCCAAGATGATTGTTCCCGCCTGCCGCAGGAAGACGCGACCGCGGTCAAACAGGCGAAGGCCGATCGATTGCCAGGTCGGCCAGCGATACGCGGGCATCTCAAGCACGAATGGAACGGCGGCGGACTTGAGCACGGACGACTTGAGAAGCCTCGCGGTGATGATGGCGGCCAGAAATCCCAGGACATAGAGCGACAGCATCGCGAACGCCCTCGTTCCAAGAAATACGCCAACGACCGGGCGCTCCGGAATAAAGGCTGCAATGAGCAACGTGTAGATCGGCAGCCGGGCCGAACAGGTCATGAATGGAGCGATGAGGATGGTCGCGATGCGGTCGCGCTTGTTCTCGATGGTGCGCGTGGCCATGATGGCCGGCACCGCGCACGCATAGGCGGATAAAAGGGGAATAAATGCTTTTCCGTTTAGGCCGACGCCGCGCATGGTGCGATCCGCAATCAGAGCCGCGCGCGCCAGGTAGCCGGAATCTTCCAGCAGTCCGATAAAGAAGAAGAGCAGAAGGATCTGGGGCAGGAATACGAGGACGGAACTGACGCCCTTCCAAAGGCCATTCAGAACAAGCGATCGAAGAATGCCGTCGGGAATAAAAGGCGCCGCTTGCTGGCCAAGCCGCGCGAGCAGATCCTGAAACGCATTGCTCATAGGCTGCCCGAGTCCAAAGACAGTCTGGAAAACGGCGCCTACCACCAAAATGAAAATGAGTGGTCCCCAAACCTTGTGCAGAAATATGTCGTCCAGCCGTCGGCTCCATTTGCTGGGAAGATGCTGCTGGTAATTGACGCGGTCGCCAACCTGGCCGGCCCATTTGCGGCACTGGCGAAGGTCCTGAAGAACCGGGAGCAGTGCGGACGGCTGCAGATTGTGATCCTGGTGCAGGAATCGGTCGACAGCATCCAGTCCCGTTTCCTGCGTGGCGCTCACCATGGCAACCGGCGCGCCCAATTCGGAGGCGAGTTTGAGCACGTCAAGCGATCCCCCGCCTTTGGCAAAAACGTCCGCCATATTCAAGAGCACCAGCGTCGGCAGACCCAGCGCGATTACGGGCGCTGCCAATACCAGATGGCGGGAGAGATGGGTGACATCGAGCACCAGCAAAACCGCATCCGGGCGGGGCATTCCGTCCATTTTTCCGGTCAGCACGTTGACCGCAACGCGTTCATCGTCGGAATAAGGTGTCAGGCTGTAAACGCCGGGAAGATCGATGATTCGGATCGGGTGTTCTGCGCCCGCCATGAGACCGACACGTTGCTCGACGGTCACGCCCGGGTAGTTGCCGACTTTCTGACGAAGACGAGTGAGACGATTGAAGAGAGTAGACTTCCCGGAATTGGGAGGACCGATCAGGGCCACCGTGCGGATTTCGCGGCCGGAGACCGGCGGGGTTCTTTCGTCGATGGCGATCGTCCCCGACGGAGTTTCGCAGCATCCCTTGGTGAGGATCGATGTCACGACAGGTCTCCTAAGGGCGCAACTTCATCTTGCTGGACCATATCTCTTTGAACCATGATGTGGCGCGCCGTTTCCGCGCGCAGGGCAATTTCGGTGCCGTCGACCGAATAAACGCTGGGGTCGCCCAGGGGCGCGCGGCGGGAGAATCGGACCTGCGCGCCGGGAACCAGGCCGATGCGCATCAGGAAGTGCTCGTCGGCGGGAGGCAAGGAAATACGATCAATGGTGGCCGCCTCCCCGGGGGCGAGGTCAAGCAGTGCAACTTCAACGCTTTCGCGGATCGTCATGAGGAATGTGTAGCGCATGTTTCTAAATGAAAATGAATTTCAATTTCAACAAGAATAGGATACGGGGTCAGGGCGGGCCGGGTCAACGCAGGGTATCACGGTTGGTTGTGACATGCATCACACGGGGAAGAGCGGGCAGCGAATGGGGATCGCTGGAACCCATGTGTTTGTCACAGGTTTGGTGTGACGCGCCTTGGTACCTCAAAATGGGGAGTCTCCTTCTGCAACGCAGAATTCATACGCGGGTTTGGTGATAATGCTCCTGCAGTTGGACAGGTTATGTAGCCCCCGGAACCCGGACCCGCGGCTCGGTTTTTTCTTTCTTGCTATGCAAACATCCACACATCGCAAAGAACGCGACGTGCAGTGCTCCCACTTTGTCACCCGGCAAGCTCGGCGATAAAGATAATCTCTCGTGAGCGTGCGGGTTCGAACGGGCTGGCGTCCCAGTCTCCGAAGACGTCACGGACCGCCAGTCCCGACCGGGCGAGCAGGGCCTCTACATGTTCTCGCGAGGGAAATCGCAGCCTGCTGCTCGTGGTCAGCGTTTGGTCCGGAAGGCGGTAGGAAGTCTGGAACGAGATGAATTCACCGTCCTCGCCAGTGATCTCCAAAGTCTCGAGAAGTTGTCCGCCGGGCAACACGCGAACCAAACGCCCCCGCCCGGCCCACTCGGCGGCCCAATCCACGCGCGGATTGCGAGTTTCAAATGCAACCGTTCCCCTCTCCTTCAGATGGTCATGCATGGTCTGCAATGCCGCCAACGCATCGGCGTCGGTGAGTAGGATTTGGAAAGCATGTCCGGTCATGACGATCAGGTCGAAGCGCCGGCGGGTCCTGTAGCTCTGCGCCGAGGACTCGACCCACTCAACCCGGTCCGCGTGAGGTTTGCTTTTGGCCACAGCCAGCATCGCGGCGGCCGGATCAACACCCGTCACGCGGTGGCCACGCTCGGCGAGGGCATGGCAGAGAGTGCCCGTGCCACAGCCCAGGTCGAGGACACTACGCGGGCGCGGTCCGGCGAGGGAGAGATAGAAGTCGGTATCCGCTGCACGCGGATTAGCGAGATCGTAAATCTCAGCGATCTGAACGCGGTGATAATCCATAACCCTGGTGCGCCATGCTCAAGATGAACTTGGCAAGTCTAGCCGACTTGATCGCGGCTTCGTCCACTTACCCAACGTCGCCATTTGGCGCGGTAAGAACGGGGTCTTCTCCGCTTTCAGATAATCCTCAAGAACTTCTTAGCGTGGGCCAGCTCGGGAAACAGCTTTTCTTCTTCCTGAAATTCGCGTGAGTGCACGCACCTCCGGCTCCCGTGCAACTTGACTGGGTGCTTCAGGTGCAGCATCTCGTGGTAGAGGATGTACTCGACCACGTAGCGGGGAACCTGCGGGTGGTCGAAGACTTTGCTGATGACGATGGCATTGTGGGCGGGATCGTAATGGCCCAAGCGATTGCGGGCGTGCTCGCGGCTCCAGGTAAGTTGCGGTCGGCCCATCAATCCGTGGAAGAAGCGGCGGTTGAGGTCGTCGAAAATTTCTTCGAGATGGTAGTGGTGGCCGCGGGCAGAGTGGATGTGCTTGCGTCCGCGGAGTTGGCGTACCAGGCGCGCTTTCGCGGCGAGGTCGTGGCTGGCAATGTACCGGCGGTAGCGGGTGCTTTGAACACGGTCAATCGGCTTGCGGTAAAGCTTGGCAAAAAGGACGTGCGCGATTGCTTGCAACACGGATTCGGGCGCGCCTTCGAGCAGATCGGAGAGGCGGATGTAAAGCTCTCCTTGCCGCAGGCGGATAGTGTTGTTGATGGAGACGAACGGGTAGAAGCGGATGTGCATGGGCGGGGCGGGCGTGCGGGGACGAAGCTCGGTGTAGGCCTGATGAAAAATGTCTGAGAGCTGCGGATGCACGGTGAAGTGAGATTAGCACGGCAGCCGACACCCAGTAACCAGCGCCTAGCAGCGGCCACGACTCCCTAGTTTTTCTTCTTGTGCTTCATGTATTCCTCGACTTCCACGAGAGTTTTGCGGTGGTCGCCGGCGCTGGAATCCACAGTTTCGAGGGAATCCGATAGCACGAATTCGTATTGCTTGGCCTCCTTGGGATCGGCATTGGCGGCATCTTTTAGAGCGCGCAGCTTGGACTGAAATTCGGTGTCGGCTTCGATAACGAGCTTCAGCGGCTTGCGAACGTCGTTCTTACGGCCAACGTACATGTCGATGTTGTCGTCGAGTTCCTGGTAGATGGTGAGGAAATCCTGGAGCAAGTCGTGGGTCTGGAGTCCGCGGTCGGTGGTTTTGGGATTGACGCGCATTTGCTCCATGGCGGTCATGCGATCGCGCGAAAACGTCACGTAAAGCTTTAAGCGCATGTCGGGATCGAGCATAGCGTCACGGAGCTGGTCGATCTCGAGCTGGGTGAGCGGGTCGCGGCGGCGCTGCGCCGAAAGCGAAGAGACCAGTGGCAGCGCGAGCGCGACGAGCAATCCGAACGCGATGCTCCGACGCGTGGGGTGAATCATTTCTTCTTATCCTTTTTATCCGAGAACATTTCCTTGAGCAGGGTGGTGCGGAGATCCTCAAGACGATGTGCAGCCTGGTCAACGGGAGGTTGGTCTTCCAATGTGAGAGTGCGCTGAATGTCACGCAGTTTCGCAGCCATCTTGCGCATGGCGATCTCAACATTCTTCAGATGCTTCCTGGATTCAATGGCGGCGTCTCTAGATTTTTGGGAGTAAGCGACGATGTCATCGACGGCGGCGCGGGCCTCGGCAACGCGGCCTTCGGTGTAAAGCTTGTCGGCCGCGCGCAGCTGGAGTTCAGCGATGCGAATCGAAATTTCGGCGTGGTCTTCCGGGGAAGCGTTCGGGAGGCGCGATTTCAGCCCATCAACGGTCACCTCGGAAGCCACGCAGTGGGCGGTAGCGAGGGCCAGTAAAAACAGCCATAAGGCAAGTCGGCGCATGGTCAGTGCTTTTTGGGCTCGATGGCGATGAGTCGGTGACGAGCCTGCCACTCCTGATCAGGATACTTCCCATTGGCCGTGTCGAGGAAGTGGTGATAGTCGGCCGATGCCTGCTTGTAGTCGCTCAAATGGTCATAGGCGGAAGCACGCAGGAAAAAGCCGAGCGCAGGCATCTCGGTCTTTAGCATCTCGCGGCCATTCAGAGCCCGCACGGTGAGTTCGTAGTTCTTGTTCTCATTGGCGGCAAAGGCCAAATCTATGTAGGCGTCCGGCGACTCGCGGTTGAGGCGGACAGCGGCCAGCAACTCTTGCTGCGCTTCGGGAAATTTCTTTTGTAGCAACAAAGCTTTTCCTAACGCGCGATGCAGTTCGGCATCATTCGGCTGAGCCGCGACCAGAGGCCGGTATGCGACTTCCGCGAGATCGTTCTTTCCGGCATCGGCATAAAGGTCGGCGAGATCGCGCTGCGCCGCGGAGTCGTTCGGCGAAAGCTTGAGCGCAGTTTGAAACTCGACGATGGCGTCATCTTTCTTGCCTTCCGCCGCAAGCACGCGTCCGAGTTGAACCTGTACGCCGGCATCATCGGGGCGATCGGCGGCGAGGCGACGCAGCAGAGGCTCGGCGTCGGCGAGGCGGCTCGACTTCATGTAAATGTTGGTGAGACCGATGGCGGCCTCGGTGGAATGCGGATCGAGGGCCATGGCCTTCTTGTACTCGCCTTCGGCGGCGGGGAAATCCTTCTGGCGCTCGTCGAGCAAGCCCGCGGAGAGGTGGGGCTCGGGATCGGTGGGAATAAGCTCCGCGGCCTTAATGTAAGCCTGGAGCGCCTGAGCGGGATCTCGGGTTTCGAGCAAATGGCCAAGTGACAGCCAGGCTCGCGCCTGACCTTCTTCCACGTGAGCCGTGGGCTTGAGCGTTGTGGCGGCGCGGAGGAATTGCTCGCCTTCGGGATTGTGGGCGCGCGCCAGCATGAGCCCGAGATTGAGGTTCGATTCGAAAACGTCGGGCTTGGCGGCAACGGACTTGCGGTAGGCGGCGATGGCCTCGTCGGTCCGGCTAAGGCCGTTGAGGGCGAAGGCGAGATCGAACCACGCTTGGTAGGACCAGGCTGGCTTGCTGTCAGCGCCGTTTTTCTGGGCATCGGCGTCGAGGGCTTTTTTCAGCAACGCTTCCGCGGCACCGAAATCTTTGTTCTGAAGCGCGGCTTCGGCTTGGGCGATTTCGGCGGGTTGGTCGGCGACGGCTTCGTGATGATGCCGGACGGTGGTGTGCGAGCCGATGACCTGGGCGAAGGAAGTCGCGGCCAGGAGGATTGCGAGGAGCGCGTTGGAGAAGCGAGTCATGCGCCGTTCGCGGGCTGAAGGCGAATCACCTACTGCCATTATGATGCCCGTTGCCGTTCAAAACCAGCTTAAGGTATTGGCCCGTGTAAGAGTTGGTCAGCTCGGCAATTGCTTCTGGCGTGCCTGCGCCAACCACGCGCCCGCCGCGGTCGCCGCCTTCGGGCCCCAAGTCAATTACCCAGTCCGCGGTCTTGATGACTTCGAGATTGTGCTCGATAACAATGATCGAGCCCCCGGCATCGATGAGACGCCGGAAGGCGAAAAGCAGCTTGCTTACGTCGTCGAAGTGCAGGCCGGTGGTGGGCTCGTCGAAAATGTAAAGCACGCGGCGCTTGCGTGTCGTTACGCTGCCGCCCTCGGAGTGATGGACAGGCGCGCGTCCGCCGGTTTGCAGGTGAGCCGCCAGCTTCATGCGCTGCGCTTCGCCTCCTGAAAGCGTAGTGGCGGACTGGCCAAAGCGCAGGTAGCCGAGGCCGACTTCATCGAGCACACGCAGCTTTTCGGTCAGGCGGGGAACGTCGGCGAAAAACTTCAGACCCTCGCGGATGGTCAGGTTGAGGACCTCGTGAATGTTCTTGCCTTTGTAGTGAACCTCGAGAACCTGTGGCTTGTAGCGTGCGCCCTTGCATTCATCGCAGATCAGTTCGACGTCGGCAAGGAACTGCATTTCCACCGTGACGGTGCCATCGCCCTGGCAATTTTCGCAACGGCCGCCGGGGACGTTGAACGAAAAATGGCCGGCGGTGAAGCCACGTTTCCTGGCCTCGGGCAACGCGGCGAATGATTCGCGGATGATGTCGAAAGCCTTGATATAGGTGACAGGATTCGAGCGCGGCGTGCGGCCGATCGGCGATTGGTCAACCAGCACGACCTCGTCGAGATAGTCATCGCCTTCGATGCGGTCCCACAGGATGGCCGGCGGCGCACTGCCGTTCGACTGGCGCTTGGCGGCGGCGAGTCCCTGGTAGAGCACGTCGTGGAGCAGCGAGGACTTGCCGGAGCCCGAGACGCCGGTGATTGCGACCAGCATGTTCAGAGGGATTTCCAGATCGATGCGCTTGAGGTTGTGGGCACGTGCGCCCGTCACTTTAATCTTGTGCGAACCGGGAGCACGGCGGCGCGGCGGAATCTGAATGTGCAATTCGTTGGCGAGATAACGGCCGGTGAGCGATTGCGGCATCTTGAGGATTTCGGCATAAGTGCCGGCCCCGATCACTTTGCCCCCACTTTCACCGGCTCCGGGGCCGAGGTCGAGAATGTGGTCGGCGACGCGCATGATGTCAGGGTCGTGCTCAACCACGAGAATGGTATTTCCCAGGTCGCGCAGGCCGTGCAAGATTTTGATGAGCCGGTGCGTGTCGCGGCTGTGCAGGCCGATGGAAGGCTCGTCGAGCACGTAGAGCGTGCCGACCAATCGCGAGCCGAGAGAGGTCGCGAGCTGGATGCGTTGCGCTTCTCCGCCCGAGAGCGTGGAGGCCAGCCGATCGAGCGTGAGATATTCGAGGCCGACATCGTTGAGAAAGCGCAGGCGCTCCTTGAGTTCGACGAGGAGCCTCTCTGCAATCTCGGCTTGCGCAGAAGTGAGTTGGAGCTGATCGAAGAAACGAGCCGCTTCTTCGACCGTCATGCTGCAGACCTGGCAAATGTTCTTTCCTTCGATCTTTACCTGGCGCGCTTCGGTGCGCAGGCGCGTGCCCGCGCATTCAGAGCAAAGCGAGTATCCACGATAACGGCTCAGAAAAACGCGGACGTGGAGTTTGTATTTTTTGCGTTCCAGGTACTGGAAGAATCCGCGCACGCCTAAAAAGCGGTCCTGGCCTTCCAGCACGAGGCGCTGGTGCTCTGCTTCAAGTTCGTGCCACGGGATGTCGAGCGGAATGGCCGCCTGGCGGGCAAAGCGCTTGAGATCGGTGAACAGCGGGCGATACTTCGGTTTGGTCCATGGCTCGATGGCGCCTTCGTTCAGCGTCTTGCCCTTGTCGGGGATGACGAGACCGAGATCGAAGTCGATGGTATTGCCGAAACCCTGGCAGCGCGGACAAGCCCCGTACGGATTGTTGAAGGAAAACAGGCGCGGCTCGGGCTCCTCGTAGCGCGTGCCGTCGTTCTTGCATTCAAAGCGCTGTGAGAAGCGCAGGCGCTGAGGTTGCTCGGCGTCGCCATCCTTACTAGTGTCGCGGGGCGCACTCTCGAAGATGACCTCGCCGGCTTCGCGGTAGGCGATTTCGACCGCGTCCACGATGCGGGAGCGCTGGTCGGCGGAGACGGCAAGTCGATCGACCAGGGCGAAGAGAGGTTTGGCGAAGTTTACGTCGAGCAGCGATTCCGGAGTCGAGAATTCGTAGATCTGGCCGTTCTGAAAAAGTCGGTTAAAGCCGCGCTTGCGGAGATCGAAAAGCCGGGACTTGAGAGCCTCAGTCAGAAGGTTTAGCTCGGAAGACTTCTTTGCGCCGCGTGATTTCTTGGGAAGCTTTGGTTCAACGGCTGGCGCGTGCGCTTGAATCGGGAAGAGCACGTTCAACCGTGTGCCCTCGCCAAGCGCCAGAATGCGCTCGGCAACTTCGTCGACGGTGTCTTTCTTTACTTCCTGTCCGCACTGCACGCAATAAGTGCGGCCGATGCGGGCGAAGAGCAGGCGCAGGTAGTCGTAGATTTCGGTTGCAGTGGCGACGGTCGAGCGCGGATTGCGCGTCGAATTCTTCTGCTTGATGGCGACCGCGGGCGCAATGCCGTCAATCACATCGGCGTCGGGCTTTTCGATACGTTCCAGAAACTGCCGCGCGTAAGCCGAGAGCGACTCGACATAGCGCCGCTGGCCTTCGGCGTAAATCGTATCGAAGGCGAGCGACGACTTGCCGGAGCCGGAGACTCCGGTGACGACAGTCAGGCTGTTATGCGGGATCTCAAAGTCGATGTTCTTGAGGTTATGAACCCGGGCCCCGCGAACAATAATGCTCTCTGTGGACATCTCCCCCTGGCTCTACAGACGGCTCAAAACTCGCTAGCGAATCTTTCTATTATAAAACGCCTTTCGCTCTTCGCCGCGCGCGAAAATCGTGGGCATATGTCATGAGGTGGAGTGGCGAAACACACGCTGGCAAAAGAAAAGGCCCGGCGCTGAGCCAGGCCTTCGCGATTGTTGAATGCGGCGACAATCTACTGTTTTTGCGCGTCACCCTTGTATGTTCGTCCGTGCAACTTGTCTTCGAAGACGATTTTCAAGGTCTTGCCATCGGCTGCGATCGTGTTCTTGGCAATGCCGATAACCTTGCCATCGCGCTTGTCGGTCTCCTCTAGCGTGTCCTTGCCGAGCATCTTCACCGACACGCTGGTGGTACCCGGATCGCCCTTGTAAGGAGCGTCCGGTCCGCCCAGCTTGGCGGTGTAGGATTGGCCGGTGAGATTGGTCATGGTCAGCTCATCGCCACTCACCTTGAAGGTCCAAGTGATGGCGCCCGCGGAGTCCTCCTCTTTCTCGGTGCGCCACGAACCGGAAATCAGGTTTGCGCCCGCCGGCCCCTTGGCAACGCGCTTGGCCGTGTAAGTGCCGGTCTGCGTTCCTCCACTCGGATTGCCACTGTCGGTCCAATTGACCGTCAGCGTGTTTCCGTCGGAGGAGACAGAGTTTTTCGCCGTTCCGACGACCTTGCCGTCTCTCTTGCTTGTGCTCTCGACGTTATGGTCGTCGATCGCCTTCACGCTCATGGTGTCAAAGTAGGGATGTCCGGTCACTTTCTGGTCCATGCTGTCGGCTTTGACGCTGATGGGCGGCACACAGCTCTTGCAATCGTACATTCCGTTCTGCAGCAAATACACATCGGGCTCTTTTGGGTATTGAAGGGTGCTGGTATCCAGTTTCCACGTGCCGTCGAAAGGACTCTGCCCCACAGCCGACACGGACGTCAGCAACAACACCAGCAATCCAGCGAAGATTAGCTTCCTCATAAATCATCCTCCAGGGGTTTCATCATGGTCAGGAAGCCTGCCGAGACCTAGATTCTGAAACCCAATTCGCCGACACTATACACCCAAAGGCCTCCGCTCGAGCTGCCCGTCGTCGAGAGAGCGGTCGTCGGTCGTTGGGTTTGAGGGTGCAGCACGTCATCGTTTTGAATATGAGTTTCGTGCCTCTATCCAAATAAATAAGCCTGGACAATGCCAGCTATATAGGAATACTATATTGCAATATAGAGAGCCTATACTCGCCATGGTCAAACGCATTCGCTCCAATATTGCGCGGGGCAGCACGGAACTGGTCATTCTCAGCCTGTTGGCGGAACAGCCGCTCTATGGCTTCGAGATCTCTCGACGCATCGAAGAACGATCCGAGGGCGCGCTCCGCTTTGAGCTGGCTTCTCTCTACCCAATGCTCTATGACCTGGAAAGGCGCGATCTAGTCAAAGGCCAGTGGCAACCGAGCAGCACAGGCCGCGACCGCCGCTACTATTCGCTCACGCCCAAGGGCAAGGCAGAATTGCCGCCGTTGCGGCGGGAATGGCGCTCCTTTTTCCACGCGCTCGATGGCTTGGCAGGAGTCAACAATGCCTGATTGGAAGGCACTGGTTCGGGAGCGCATGGGCGTGGTGAGCCAGTCCTCTGCGGAAGAGACGGAAGTGATCGCGGAACTGGCTGGTCATCTGGAAGATGTTTACGAGGAATTGCGCGCAACAGGAATGCCGGAGTCGGACGCAATGGGCCACGCCCTAGGACATATCGGCAACTGGAGTGAACTAGCGACGAGAATCCGCCGCGCGAAAGACGGGGAGGCAATCATGAACACTCGAACAAAAACGCTGTGGCTGCCTGGCCTGATCGCGCTGACCGCTTCCATGGTTTGGCTGATGATTTTGCAGCGAGTGAGCTTTAAGCCAACCCTGCCGGGACCATGGCTGCACTCGGGACTCGCCTTCGCGTGGTATCCCCTTTGGCTTGTTCCGCAGCCCTTGTTTGGGGCCGCAGGCGCTTATCTGTCGCGCCGCGCTGGAGCCGAACGTCGCACCGAACTTACGGCAAGCGTATTTCCCGCCATCGTCATGCTCGGGCTGTGGCTGGTGTTATTAACCTACATCGTTATCGAGAGATACTCGCATGTCGCGCACCAGTGGCCTTTGGTCTTTGCCGGCGTGTTCTTCTGGTCCATCCTCCCGGGCGCGTCGCTGCTGCTGGGCAGATTTCTTTATGTGAAGACGCTGAACCTCGCGAAGTCATAATTCTAACTTGAGGGAGCCGAGAAGTGTGTCGCTAAGCCCTTATTCCAGAATATTTTACATGTAAGTCCTTTGTCAGGAATATTTTGCGGACAAAGCCTCAAGAAGCTGGTTTCCTCTCCCCTAACTCCTACGCGCTCAAGATTTTGCCGATAACTCCTTATTTCTCAAAGATCTAGCGTCGGCCTTATAGCTAAATCTATGATTCCAAAAGATCGCCTAAAGGGGAGGGTGAACTTGGTCACTGCGCCGCGAACGAGAACAGGATAAGGATGTAAATCCAGATCGCCGTCATCGCGTGCCAGTACCACGACGTGATGTCGACGATGATGCGGCGAGTTTCGATATGCAGGCGATTGAGCCAGGAAGCGACATCGGCGAGGAGCAACGCGAGCAATCCGCCGGCGAGATGAAGGCCGTGCATGGCAGTCAGGACGTAGACGAACGAGCTGCTGGTCCCGCCTTGCAGATGGAATCCGCGCGCGGAGAGATTCTGCCACGCCCAAAGTTGTCCGGCGAGAAAGAGGAATCCGAGCACAGTGGTTAGAGCGAGCCATGGGAAGTGCCGCTCTTCGCCAAGGGAGATTCCGGGGATGGATTGGACCGGAGCGAGCGCGGCTTCGCGGGTGATGGCGCGGCGCGCGAAGTTAATGGTGGCGCTGCTCGCAATCAGCACAGCAGTATTCGCCAGCAGAATCAGCCAGGGAAGTTTCACGGGAGCCCAGTTGCGGATGTAGGCGTCAGTCGCGAAGTCCGGGCTGAGGAAGCCGCGGCGCACCAGATAGACCGCGGTGAAAGAAAGAAACAGCATGACGATGGGCGTCATGGCGACAGCCAATCCGAGCCGAGCGTTACGAAGGCGATCGCCGTAATTCGGAATCGAGCTTGGGACGAAGTGGGGGTTGTTGTCCCCACCGTCGCGTCCGCGGCCATCGTCGCCTCCGCCAGCGCGTGGCGGGAGGGCCGCGCCGTTGTGGCCAGCGGAGCGCGAGCGCGGCGAAATGGGTATCGGTCGCGGCATTCGAGCCTTAGGAAGCGGAGTCAAACAGGCGCGCAGGAAGCCGCGCCGGTTGCGTCCCACATCTACCGTGTTCTAGATGATCTCACTTCGGTCGCGGGTTCGCCAACCATCTCGCTGGTATGCAAAGAATTGCGGTGACGCAGCTCTCCAAGCCTGTTTCGAGCTTGCTTTTTGCGCAGTGCAGCCTTCATCATTAGCGTCGGCCTGGTTCTCGGCTGCATACAGGAGCGAAAGAATGAAGCGGTTCACTGGAATTTCAACGGGTATTTGGACGGTAGTCGCGGCGATTGTTCTTGTCCTTGTCACTTGTTCTCACGTGTTTGCGCAAGGGCGCGTCGAGGGCGTTTTCAACGGGCACAGGATCATCTATCCGCAATCAAGCATTCCGCAGGCTGGCCGCCATCATACGAATTACTTCTTTGTCGACTCAGACAAGCCCGCTACTACGCCGCCCGGTGGAGTCGAGACGCCGGGATCGCTCGCCTGTGTGTACCAGTTGGTGAGCGGACCAGCAGGGTGTCCGGTTGCCACCAGCACCGCGTTGCCCACAGGCGGCTGGGGAGCAATTGCCATCGTTGACGCAGGCGATTACCCAACTGCGGCGTCGGATCTTGCGGCGTTCTCCAGTTACTACGGAATTCCGGCCGCCGATTTCACTGTGGTCTGGACCACCAAGAAGGCTCCTCCGGTGTACTCGGACTGGGAGGTGGAAGAGGCGCTGGACATCGAGTGGGCTCATGCCATGGCGCCCAACGCCAAGCTCTATCTGGTGGAATCACCGCTGTGCAATACGGCCTGCGCGACCGATCCGACGTGGACCGCGGTGACGCTGGCCGCCAAGCTAGTAAAAGAAGCGGGCGGCGGCGTGATCAGCATGAGCTGGGGCGACCCGGAAGTTAGCCAGGAGACGGGGTGGGACCATTACTTCACCAACAAGAGCGCCGTCTTCTTCGCCGCCAGCGGCGACTCGGGCTTGGGCGTTAGCATTTACCCAGGGGCGTCACCCAACGTGGTTTCGGTTGGAGGCACGTATTTTAACCGCGACGGAAGCGGCAACTTCGTAAGCGAGGTTTACTACACCGGCGGAGGTGGAGGCGACATCAGTCCCTATGAGGCCCGGCCGGCCTATCAGAACGGAGTTGCTAGTGTGGTCGGGAGCCATCGCGGATATCCCGATGTGGCGTCTGATTTCTGTTGTGCGCCCATTTACCTCGAGGGAGGATGGTATTCGGTCGGCGGTACGAGTTGGGCGTCGCCCACGTTCGCCGGCATTGTGAATGCCGCGGGCAATAAGGCGAAGGGAAGCGCCGCCGAGCTGAAGTTGATGTACAACGTGCTGGCGAATCCCACTGAGTACGAGGCGGATTTCTACGACATCACGCAGGGTGACTCACGCTGTACGGTGGGGTTTGACCAGTGCGCTGGCATCGGTTCGGCGCGAACGTACGCGGGCAAATAATTGCTGGCCCGTGATTCTTGTGCCTGCCTGTGTGTCGCTTTGCTGCGAGCGCAGGATGCGCGGCCCGGGACGGAATGAGTGATGGTGGCGATCCTGTGCTCAGAACCGTTAGACTGAATACCGGACGACTGTTTGCGGCCCGTGCGAAAGTGGCGGAATTGGCAGACGCACCAGACTTAGGATCTGGCGGGGAAACCCATGGGGGTTCGAGTCCCCCCTTTCGCACCAAGAGCGTCCATTTGTTCCGAGATCTCGTCTTAGTTGATCTTACAGACGACCTTGGCAATCCGGGATACGAACGGCTATCAGCGCCTGCTTCTCCCGGCACAACATCGGTGTCCAGCGCGCGCAGTTAGCTGCTGGACGGAAAATCGGCCGCAAAATCTGGGCGGCAGCGGAGGAAGCAGGCAATGAGAAATCCATCTACATCAATGGCCGCAGTGCTTGCGAGTCTCCTGCTTGCCGTGGTGTTGCCGAGCACGAGATCGGTCGCGAAGGTTAACCCGGAGGAATTCAGCCAGACTGCAATCGTGATAAAAGTCACCACTGAGCGCGAAATTGAGGGGGCCCGCAGGCGCGGGAAAGTCAGGTATGGAAACGAATTCTTCGTCGTGACCGAAGTGGGAGATAAAGTCTACGATCTCAACGGTGATCAGCGCATTGAACCAGGAACCTATCGCGCAAAGATTAACGGCAAGGGCAACCGGGTGCGGTTCCTCTTAGATAGCAAGGATGGAAAGCCAAAGTGCTCGGCATGGTACAAAGTCACTGGAGAGCAGGCGAAGATCGGTGAGAAGCCGAAATAGGGTGGGCGTGTTTTCTTGCGATTGGAAACTTTATTGCCCAGTCAAAGCGCCTTACTAGCCCCTGCCGAAAGCCTTGCTGGACAGGGCGTCTCCAGCAGTTGGTTGTGACGTGTCGTGCTCCGTGCAAGTTATTGAATGGTTGGGCGCGGCCTAGGGTGACTCCATCCTTTTGCACAACAGCTGGTGAGTCCCGTCCTGAGGCTATGCCCTGAACTCGCCGACCACGCGCGTCGTGAGGCCACATCTAGGTGCTGAAGCCAGTACGCAACTCGGCCGCGGATATTTCAGGTGCGCGGTCAACCGCTGCCTCCCAGTGCAGACGCTCCAGGTGCATGGCATCGCTTCGATAGTAGGGAAGCATAGCCGTTCTTGTCACCATCACCAGGTTCACCCGGAACGACGATGAGCCTTCGAGCGGGCCGGAAAACAGCGCGAGATTGAAGCTATCATAGCCCAACGCGCGGTACCACTGTAGCACTCGAGTTGTACCTGACGCGATCGCGGCAACGTCGGCGTCGTCAAGTTGCAACAAAGTCTCACGGCCTCGGACCACGGCGCGCACTTCATTGAAGCCGATGGGGGCGAAGGCAGTCATCCAGGCAGTCGAGTCGATATCCCAGGCGAAGCGCTCGTTTCGCGCTCTTTCCGACGTGACCAGATCCTCCCAATAGCTTGTTCCATTCTCCCGCCAGTATCTCTCGGCGGCCTCGAACTGAAGGCGCATCATGGTTGTCGGAAGAGGGTCGAGGAACACCTGCGCATGCGGATGCGGCAGCGACCCGCCAGATGGAAACAGATAGTTGATATTCCAGGCACAATAGCGGGCACGCGCATCGAAGGCGTACACGGCCCGAACGTAGCGAATGCAGGCCGTGAGATTGTCGGCGATCAATTGTGGAGTGAACTCATTCAGAGCAAGCCAGTGCCTTGTCGTGAATGCTGCGACAGCCGCGTACTGCGAATAGGGAACAAGGTTCGGAAACAACACTGTTTCGCCGACCCGGAAGCGGCGCTGTTCGCTGACTTTCGGATCGATACGCGGGGTTACCTTTTCGATCCGCTCGGCACAGAAGGGGCAGGACGCATCCGGCAACTGGAATTTCTTTGCGGCTTCGGCATCGGCCGTTTGCAGTTTCACCCCGTCGGCAATTCTTGACGTGGTGCCGAGCAGTGGATCAAAGCGAACCTCGACCGAGCGCACCATGGTTTGCGAGCCGTCGGGAGTTAGGGATCTCGCTTCCAGTTTCTCGCTGCGGAATTGGATCGGCACGGCGTTCCCTCGATAAGTTCGCTAGCCTATCAGTTCCGGGTGGAGGAGCGAAAGCAGGGACTCTTGTGAGCCAATCTGGCTCTAATGAAAATCGTGCGACGGCGTGGGTGCGGCGCTGATGGAGAGCGGCTGGATGCTGCGCGCTTTCAGGTGCACTACATTGTCCTGGTTCTGCACTATGCCGGAGACTAGAACAAAACGTTCGTTGAGAACCACCATGCGGTTCTGGTCGTAGAATTCGGGACTGATAATCACGCGGGATGTGCCGGTTTCGTCTTCAAGGGTCATGAAGATGATTCCCTTGGCGGTGCCGGGGCGCTGGCGCGTGATGACGCATCCGGCCGTGGCCGCTTCCTGCCCGTGAGCAAGATTGCGTAACTCGATGGCGGACTTTACGCCCCGGGCGCGGAGCACATCGCGGCGATAGGCCATGGGGTGGTGGCCAGTTGTGAGTCCGGTGCCGTGATAGTCGGCGATTAACCTTTCTTCTACATTCATGGGGTGCAAGGGTGAGGCTTCGTCGAGTTCGATAATTCCATCCAGGAGCGGGCCGGTTTTTCTTACCGCTTTTTCTACCTGCCACAATGCATCGCGGCGATGGAACTTGGTGGTGGGAAAGAGATGATTGAGCGCTCCTATGGTTGCGAGGATTGCCAGATTGTCGCGGGTGAGTTGAGGCACGCGGTGGGTCAGGTCTTCGACTGAGGCAAAGGGGGCACGCTGGCGCTCGTGGACGAGGGCTTCGGCGGTGGCTCGTTGCAGGCCTCGGACATAGCGGAGCCCAATGCGGAGAGCGAGGTTTGTGGAAGAGTAGGGAGCCTTCGACTCCGCATGCCGATGCGCTTCGTTTATCGGCATGTTCCGCTCAGGAAGGCAAAACCTTTCAGAAGGTTCGAGCGAGCAATTCCAATCGGAGCGCGTTACATCTACGGGATGCACGGGCAGGCCGTGGCGTTGGGCGTCTTTCACGATGGTGGCGGGATGATAGAAGCCCATCGGCCAATTGTTGAGCAGGGCAGCAGTGAAGGCGGCGAGATAGCGAACTTTCAGGAATGCGCTGGCGTAGGCAATGAGGGCGAAGCTGGCGGCGTGGGATTCGGGAAAGCCATAGAGGGCAAATGAACTGATGAATTTAACGATTTGCTCCTGCGTTTGCGGTTGGATTCCATTGGTGGTCATGCCGGCTCGAAGTTTGGTTTCGATCTCGCGCATGCGCTGCTGCGAGCGCTTGCTGCCGAGGGCGCGGCGCAATTCTTCGGCCTGGCCTCCGGTGAAGTTGGCGCAGATCATGGCCAGCTTCAGGAGTTGCTCTTGAAATAGCGGTACGCCCAGCGTTCGTTTTAGAACCGGGATCAGCGATTCATGCGGATAAGTTACTGGCTCCTTGCCCTGGCGGCGGCGGAGATAGGGGCTGGTCATCTCTCCGGTGATCGGGCCGGGGCGAATGAGCGCAACCTGCGTGACGAGGTCGTAAAACTTGGTTGGATTATTGCGCGGGAGCGACGCCATTTGTGCGCAGCTCTCGATCTGGAACATGCCAATGGTGTCGGCTTTGCGGATGGTGTCATAGACGTCGGGGCAATCCTGCGGGAGGTGGGCTAGGTCTACTTCCTCGTTATAGTGGTCTTGAATCAGGGCGATGCTGTCTTTGAGAACGGCCATCATACCCAGGCCTAGTAAGTCGACTTTGATCAGGCCTAAGTCAGCGCAATCATCTTTGTCCCACTGCACGACGACACGGCCGGGCATGGTGGCGGGTTCAAGTGGAACGACGGAATCGAGTTGCCCTTGGCAAATGACCATTCCTCCGGAGTGCTGACTAAGATGGCGCGGTAAGTCCTGTACGCGCTGGCAGAGATTTAAATAAGCGGCAATTTGGGGATGGCTGAGGTCGAGGCCAGTGTTGGTGAAGTTGCGCTCCATGGTGTCGTTGGGATCGCGCCACTCCCAGGTGCCGACGACGGCGGACAAACGGGCAAGCGTGTCTTCATCGAAGCCGAGCACTTTGCCCATTTCGCGGGCGGCGGAGCGTCCGCGGTAGGTGCAGACGTTGGCGGTCATGGCGGCGCCCCGCTTTCCATAACGCTCATAGACATATTGAATGACCTTCTCGCGTTCATCGCCGCTGGGAAGATCGAGATCGATATCGGGCCACTCGCCGCGCTCTTCGGAGAGGAAGCGCTCGAAGAGTAAATCCATGCCGATGGGGTCAACCGCGGTGATGCCGAGCGAATAACAGACGGCGCTGTTGGCGGCCGAGCCGCGTCCCTGAACCAAGATGCCGTTGCGCTCGCAGAAACAGACTAAGTCCCAAACGATCAGGAAATAGCCGGAGAGCTTGAGTTTTTCGATGAGAGCAAGTTCTTTTTCGAGTTGCGCACGGACACGGGCACTGACGGGGCGGTAGCGGCAGCGGGTGCCATCCCAGGTGCGCTTGCGGAGGAAGGAATCCATGGTCTCGCCTTCAGGGACGGGATAACGCGGGAATTCGTAGCCTAACTTTTCGAGCGTGAATTCCAGGCGCGCAGATAACTCGACGGTGTTGGCAATGGCTTCAGGGAGATCGGCGAAAAGTTGAGACATTTCTTCCGCGCTACGAAGGTGGCGCTCGGAGTTACGAGCCAGCAGGCGTCCCGCGGTGTCGAGACGGCGCTTGTTGCGGAGGCAGGTAAAGACGTCGGCGATCTGGCGCTCGGCGGGCGTGGCATAACAGACGCCATTGGTGGCGAGCAGAGGCAGATGACGTTCGCGTGCGAGTTCTATCGCGACTTGATTGCGAGCTTCCTGATGACGGTCAGCATGGCGCTGCAGTTCGACGTAGACGTTTTCGCGGCCGAAGATGTCTGTGACTTGATGCAGGAGTGTGCGGGCGGCCGGAAAGCCACCTTGCGTTAGCGCATAGGCTAGGGGGCCGTTTTCGTCTCCCGTGAGGCAGATCAGGCCTTCGGCATGGGATTGCAATTCGGCGAGGGAGGCGGATGCGATGTTGTTTTTCTGCGTACGGAGTTTGGTAGTGGTGATGAGGCGGCAGAGATTCTGATACCCGGTGCGAGTTGCGGCCAGAAGCGGATAGTTTCCGCCTTGGGCGACGGCGATTTCGGCTCCTACGTGAGCTTTGATTTTGGCTTGCTTGGCGGCCATGTGGAAACGCGGCGCGCCATACACTCCATGGCAGTCGAGGAGGGCCATTGCCGAGAGGCCGCGGTTGGCGCAGGTGGCAACGAGGGTTTCGGGCAGGGAAGCGCCTTCGAGAAAACTGAAAGCGGAGCGGGCGTGGAGTTCGATGTAGGACATGGGTGTAAATCAAGGTGCGAAGGACAGGGCAGTTTTTTGTCGTCGGTCGTTTGTCGTTGGTCGTTCGGAATGTGTCGTTCATTCCAGCGCCGCGACCGACCGACGACCGACGACGAACGACGCTTTTTAATCAAACACTCCTTCTACGAACCACTGGCGGCGGAGATGATCACGATAGATGCGATAGAAACCGAGGCCAGCGGGAGTTTGCAGAGCTACATCCCATTCTTCGCGCGTCCAGGCGGTCGTGTTCCACCAATCACCGGAACTCGACCATGGTCCGGAGGCGGCGAGGACGCGGCGAGGGCGGCTCCAGAGGCGTACAAAATGCGGTTTCTTGCCGTCGAGCTCCACCGCGGTTTCGAGAGCAGGACGGAAAATACGGAGCGCAATGAGGGGGGTAAATTGCGGGGATGGAGATAAATCTGAGAACGACGGTGTGCTCTTCGCGGAATTGTGACTTGGTTCCCGGCGAAAGCTTGAACCACCGGGTACACAGGGGTGCACAGAGGAAATCGTCGATGCAGGTAAGTTTTGGGAGGAGGATAAAGTCCTGTGTGCCGGTGAATATGCATCTTGCACGCTTGAGAAGCGCTGGAGTGTGAAGGCGCCGTGGCGGTGCGTATCGAGCAGATGGGGCGAGCCCACACAATCGATGCCCTCGCTATCGGTGGTGCCGACAACACCGCGAATTCGCTCTAACGTGATTTCCAGTTTTTCCGCCTCGGGCGAGGGCGGTGCAAAAAGATTCCCCTGTGCGAGCCGCGGCTTGACTGGAACAACTTCAAGCCGCAGAAAACGAATGGGGGCTGAGAATGAAGTTTGCTCCAGATGGAGACGGAGCAGGCTGAACAGCAGATTCTTATCTTGCGTGGGGACGGGAAGTTTCCACACGTGCTCGAATTGGTCGCCCTCCTGTGCGCCAATAGGATCTTCGGTGATTTGAGGTGAGACGCGGCAAGCTGCGTCTCTACGTTTTGTGCTTTGGCGTTGGCGCACGTTGAGCCCAATCGTCAAGCGCAGCTCGCTGGCAGCTTGCGCAGTCGCAAGCAGACGAGAACACAGATCCTGTAGGAGACGGCTCAGTATAAAGAAGATGGATTCGAGGGTTTCGACGGGATCGTCGAACTCGAAGCTGGCGGAGAAGTCTGCATTGGGTTCAAGCGTCAGCAATGGACGAGCGATTGCGCCGCGGGCGAGTTTTTGTATGTACAAACCTTCCTGGCCGAGACGCTCGACTATGGCGACCGCGGGCAGCGCGGCCAGCGATTGGAATGTGCGAATGCCCCACAGATTGAGGGTTTCAAGCATTCCGGGGGAAAGTGGGAGCGTTTCGATGGCCAGGGAAGCGAGGCGCTGCGCTTCTTCCCCAGCGGGGATGATTGCGTTGGCGGAAAAGCCGCGAGCGGCAAGGAAAGCGGTGTCGGGGTTGGCGGCAATTGCAATGCGAACATCGAATCCGGCCTCGGCGGCCGCTGCAATCATGATGCGGAGGGCGCGGGGCCAGGGATCATTTTGGCCGTTTCGCAAAAATGCAGATCCCTCGCTCCCCCACCCCGTCGCGCCAAAAGCGGTCGCGCCGGGGACCCCGGTTCGCTCGGGATGACAATTCATGGCAAAAAGTTTTTTCGTTCCGCTGAGATCGAGAATCGCCACTCCGGGAGCCGTGGATTCCACGCGCGGGGAGAACTTGCTTGCGCAATCGAGCAGGGTGGATTGAGCCGATTCTTCCTCGGCGGGGGAACGCTTGCGCAGCACGGCGCCGGCGCAGAATCCGGCTTGCAGCTTGGTCATTCCGGGTTGAATTCCGGCGCGGCGAGCCGCGAGGTTTGTAGCGAAAACTCTGGGCAGATTGGCAGGGCCATCGAGAATGGCAAAAGGCGAGCGGGTCAGAGCTGTCCTTGTTTCTGCCGGCTCGGGGAGCAGGGAGGCTTGCACGGGGAAATCGGGAATGTAGATGCAGGCGAACATGGAATAAAGCCCTGTTGGATTAGGCCCATTGCGTGTGAAGAGAAAAGCCTGCCCTTTCCGAGCGCACTGGTTTCTTTTCCCGGCCGCGCACTATTTCTACGTTGAGATTCCATGGCGTGAGCAGGTTTCCCGAGAACTCGGCAGGGTCGCCGGTGACGCGCAGCACCAGGCTGGCGCAACAGGTGGCGTGCGACTCTTGCGTTAAAAAAACCAGGGCTGCGGGCTGGCGTTCGATGATGCGGCTGAAGCGGAACCATGAACTCAGGGGAACGCGGCGCACGACGCGTTCAGGAATACCGCTGAGATCGACGGCAATCAATCCAAAGCCGCCGCTTTGCAACAAAATATCGGCAACTTTGAAGGCCTGTTCCAGGGGCGGAAGCTTGACCCCGCTTTCCACCCCAGAACGGCAAAAGCGGCCGTTCTGGGGACCCCGGGTTTTCCCGCAGCGCACCCAGAGCAGACGCGGCATGGAGATGCCAGCGGCCTGGCCGGAGGCGGGATCGAAGTTGTCGCCGCCATCCACCAGGGCACAGAAATGATCGCGGGTAGCCTGCGCCAGCAGGGAAATGAGGACCGAGGTCTTGCCGGAAGAAGCCAAATTGCTGCCGCAAATTTCAGTCAGGGCGTGGAGCGGCACCCCACAGACAGCGTCGTCAATCTGATGAATGCTAGTGGGAAGCGAGCCGCGGTCTTCATTCTTGCACCCATAGACGGTAAAAGCGGCGGGTAGGGTCTGTTCGATTTGGGCTTTCAGCCAAGCGGCGCGCATGATATTCGCCTTTTGTTCGCTATCAAGGATTGTTACCTTAGACCTTCCATGGAACCTTGTCAAGGCGCAAAAGGCTGTATTCGCGCAAGGCATTGAAAGAATTGCGAATTTTGTTATGGACGCGCGCGTCGAAACGGTCGTCTAAGGGTTAGAAGTATTGGAATGGTGGTAGCATTAGCAACGATCCCAGGAAGACGTTTTTCGCAGTTTCTTCCGGAAATTCTACGGTTCGTCCACGTGCCCGCCGCACGATGCAGGAACGGGTCCGCGTAGGGCGATCCGCAAAGGAGTAGCATGCGCAAAATTCTCTCCCTCCGTGCAGTGGTGTTTGCACTTGTCGTGCTGGCGATGTCGATGGCAATGGCCCCGACCTCGTCGGCGCAGATCAGCATTTCAGTCGGGTTCGCTCCGCCCGCGCTTCCCGTCTATGAGCAACCGCTTTGCCCTGGTGACGGTTATATCTGGACACCCGGTTATTGGGCATGGGACGCGGATATCAACGATTACTATTGGGTGCCTGGAACTTGGGTATTGGCACCGGAAGTTGGCTACCTCTGGACTCCGCCGTGGTGGGGATGGGGCAACGGGGCGTGGTTATGGCATGACGGGTACTGGGGACCGCATGTCGGCTTCTATGGCGGAATCAATTATGGTTTCGGCTATTTCGGGTTAGGTTTTGTCGGCGGTCGCTGGGACGGCGGCCATTTCTTCTACAACCGCGCAGTGGCCAATATCAATGTCGTGAACATTCACAATGTTTATGAGGAGCGAGTCACCAATGTTACGGTGAACCACGTGAGCTTCAACGGCGGTCCGGGTGGGATCGATGTGCGTCCGCGGCCGGAAGAAGAGGCGGCCGCACGCGACCGGCACATCGGAGCCGTAGCGGCGCAGACGCAGCATATCCAGGCAGCGCGCGGGAATCCAGAACTGCGGGCATCGGCCAACCACGGCAAGCCTTCGATCGCAGCGACTGGGCGGCCGGGAGAATTTAACGGGCACGATGTAGCACCGGCGCGAGAGGCGGGGGGAACATATAACCCTCCGGCGAATCGTGGGGGCAATGCGCCGCGGGGCGAGAGCGGTACGGCTCGCACCCCGGTCCATCCCAACGAACTGGCGCAGCCTGAACGCTTCACTCCTAACACTGGAAACGCCAAGACCGACCGGAAGGCCCAGCAGCAGCAGGAGAAGATGCTAGCTCAGCAGGACAAGGAACGGCAGAAGCTCCAGCAGCAACAGGAAAAAGAGCACCAGCAACTGGCGAAGCAGAATGCTGACGAAGGCAGAAAGCAGCAGACCGAGCAGCGGCACCAGCAGCAGACGCAGCAATTGCAGCAAAAACATACCCAGCAGCGGCAGCAGTTGCAACAGAAGTATTCGCCGCCGGCAGGGAAGAAGAAGTAAGCAGGTTACAACCTAAGCGAAATGGTGAAAGAGGAATCTGCTTTTCGGAGCGTTCGGCCGAAGAGCAGATTCCTCAATCCTTTTGTGGCGACGATTGACACCGGGGTTCACTCCACATACGATTTGCGACATCATGCAGATTGCCACGACGGACTTTTGTGTACTGTGTTGCTCACCTCGAACTTTTCATTCCGACCGCAAGCCAACTTTTCATTCCGGCCTAAGGAAGGAATCTGCTTGTTGTCGTGGATTAGGGTCTCTCGCAGTTTTCCTAATCGCTTTACTTTCTACGGTTGCCGCCGCCAGCGCGCCGCCGGCGGTGTCCAGCGCTGATCCGCATCGCTATCTCGACGACATCAAAGCCCTGACTACGCCCGCAATGGAAGGCCGGGGCAATGGCAGCAAGGGACTGACGCGGGCTCGACATCTCATCGAAAAGCGGTACAAGAGCCTGGGACTTGAGCCGGCGGGCGCGAATGGATCTTATTTGCAGCCGTTCACGCTGATTACGGGTGCGCAATTGAGAGGGAAGAACGACTTTGCGGTTGTAGCGGGCGGCAAGAAGCGCGAATTGAAAGCAAAGCAGGACTTTGTACCGTTCAGCTTCTCGTCGTCGGGATCAGCGCAAGGAGCGATCGTGTTTGCCGGCTATGGCGCCACAGCCGACGAATTCCAGTACGACGACTATGCCGGAATCGACGTTAAAGACAAGATCGTTTTGGTGCTCCGCTACGAGCCGCCTTCGTTTGCCGTGAAGGAAGGCAATCACGGCATGACGCGGCACTCGCAGTTGATCACGAAGGCCATCAACGCGCGCAATCATGGCGCGAAGGCGCTGGTGTTGGTGAATGGAAAGCTGGGCGAGGGTGAAGAAGATCTCTTGACGCGCTTCGGCAGCGTGAGCGGACCGGAAGACACCGGCATCATTTTCGCGCAGGTGAAGAATGATGTGGCGGAAGAATGGCTAAAGGCGGCAGGGAAGTCACTGGCGGCATTACAGAAGCAGATCGACGATTCTTCGAAGCCGGTGTCATTCGAGTTGGGCGGAAATCAGGCAGCCGCAATAACGGTCAGCATCAAAACCACGCGCGCTACCGTGGACAACGTCCTGGCGTACCTTCCCGGCAAGACCGATGAATACGTGATCGTGGGCGCGCACTACGATCACCTGGGGCGCGGTAATTTCGATTCGCTAGCGCCTTCGCAGATTGGGCAGATCCATCCGGGCGCGGATGACAATGGGTCCGGCACGGCGGGGGTTCTGGAACTGGCGCGCATCATGGCACCGCTGAAAGGCCAGTTGCAGCGCGGCATTCTGTTTGAATCGTTTGCCGGCGAAGAGTTGGGATTGCTGGGCTCGGCTGCATGGGTCAAGAATCCGACGCGGCCGCTGGATAAGGCCGTGGCCATGCTGAATATGGACATGATCGGCCGCATCAAGAATGAGAAGGTCTACATTGGCGGCCTGGGGACGGGCTCGACATTGAAAGCCGTGGTCGAGCAGGCCTCGGCGAATTCGGGATTCAAGATTGAGTATTCGCCTGGCGGATATTCATCGAGCGATCACACTTCGTTTGTCGCGAAGAAAATTCCAGTGCTGTTTTTCTTTTCGGGTCTGCACTCCGATTATCACAAGCCTTCGGATACGTGGGACAAGATTGATCCGGAACCGGCGGCGCGCTTGCTCGGCGTGGTGGCGTCAACGGCTGAGCAATTGGCCGACGCTTCGGAACGTCCCGCGTTTCAAGTTGTTGCTGAAGATAAGCCGGCGGGAGGATCGGGCTCCGGCGGGTACGGGCCCTACTTCGGATCGATTCCGGATTTCGGGCAAGTCGAGAATGGCGTGAAGTTTTCGGATGTGAGACCGGCGTCGCCCGCGGCGAAGGCGGGGCTCAAGGCTGGCGACATTCTGATTGAATTCGGCGGGAAGCCGATCAAAAATCTCTACGACTTCACTGACGCGTTGCGGCGGAGCAAGATCGGCGAGGTGGTTGAGGTGAAAGTGCTGCGCGATGGTCAGCCGGTTACGGCGTCGGTGAAGTTAGAACAACGCAAGTGAGCAGAGTCCCCGCCCCGCGGGCAAGGTGCCGGCACTACAATTACTCTACCGTCCGGCTTCGAAGCGGTAGCCGATTCCGCGCAGCGTCTTCAGGTAGCGTGGATGGCGCGGATCGCGTTCGATTTTTTCGCGCAGGCGGCGCACGAATACATCGATCGACCGCGGCGTGACAAACGAACCTTCCTTCCAAACCGCGTCAAGAAGCTGATCTCGCGTGAACACTCGTCCACGGTGACGGGCAAGATATTCGAGGAGCCGGAACTCGCGCACCGTGGTCGGCACGGTCTTGCCGTTGACGCGGACGCTCATCGAAGCGATGTCAATCTCCAATTCTCCCAACTGGATCAGCTCACGACTAGGAGCCTCCGCCTGCGTGCGAAGAACGTTACGCACGCGCGCGATCAATTCCCGCGGACTGAAGGGCTTGGTAATATAACCGTCGCCGCCTGCGTCGAACGCCTGCAGCCTGTCTGGTTCCTGGGTGCGTGCGGAGAGGAAAATGACGGGTGTCTTCGCCAGTTGGTCATGCTGCCGAATCTGGCGGCAGAGGTCGATTCCGCTCATGCCCGGCAGCATGATGTCGAGCAGAAAAAGTGAAGGCGGGAGCACGGCGGCCGAAGGGACAACCGGTGCGCCGGAGAAAAATGTTGAAACCTCATACCCCGCAGTGCGCAGGTTGTGTTCGATCAGACGCGAGACGTCTACGTCGTCTTCGACGACATAGATTAGCTCCGGATACCGGGGATAAGGCGTCGACTCCAAAGAGGACATGGGCCGAAACAAGAATCTCTCTCGCTGTCTAGTTGAAAATAAGTCTCAGTCGCACGGTAGCCGGGATGTGTTGCAGCAATGTTGCGTTCCTGTTAAAGGAGGGTTAATTTCCAGTTGTGCTGACGCGGCTGAGCTGCGGCAGCATGAGGCTCACGGCTAAAGTGAGGTGCGGAGAGAGTCGGGTTTGGCGATTGATTGTGGGTGGCGCAGCGGTTCACCGCTGCGATAAGCACTGCGCTTTCAATGCCGGCTTGAGCTGCCGAGGACAATCCGGTCGCACAGATAAAGGTGAGGGAGCGGGGCCTGTTGGAAACATAGTGTTTGTCAACCTGGCGCTAGGCTGACGTGTGTTCCGGATCAATTTGATCTTTTGCCCTGCGCTCCGCTCATTCGGTACACTGCCTGATATGAATCAGCCCAACCAACCGAATGTGAAGTTTGTGCAGACCTCCGACTACCGCGAAGCGTACGCCAACAGCGTGCAGATACGCGTCAACGTGTGGGATTTTTTTCTCGTCTTCGGCACCATGCAGCAAGCCTCGGAATCACAGGTGGAACTGCGGAATTTTCAGGGAATCTATTTAAGCCCACAACAGGCAAAAGCGCTGATGGCCCTGTTGCAGCAGAACGTGTCGAACTACGAGGTTGCTTTTGGCGAGATCAAGCTTGATCCGCGCGCCCCGGGTGGACCGATCCACTGATGGCGGCCGGGCCGTTGGCGCACGCTAACGTGAAAAGTCTGGCACAAGCGAACGCGGCGTGGACGCAGCAGTTCCTGCTATACGCGGTGCTGTTTGCCAGTCTGATGTTGCTGCATGCGCCTCTTTTGCGTCTGCCGTATTTCTGGGACGAGGCCGGATATTACATTCCGGTGGCGCGCGATCTTTATCTCACCGGCTCGCTCATCCCGCATTCGACGCTATCGAATGCTCACCCGCCGCTGGTGATGGCGTGGTTGGCACTCGTCTGGCGGCTTTTCGGGTTCTCGACCCTGGTGACGCGTACCGCGATGTTGGCGGTGGCGGCTTTTTCCTTGCTGGGTTTGTTTCGGCTGACGCGAAGGGCCGCCAATCTCCACGTTGCTGTGGCGGTGACGGTACTGACAGCAGTTTATCCCGTATTTTTCACGCAGAGTGCGATGGCGCTCGTTGATCTGCCGGCTGCCGGATTCACGTTTTGGGCGCTCGTTTCTTATCTTGAAGATCGCCCATGGAGCACGGTGCTCTGGTTTTCGCTGGCGGCAATGGCAAAGGAGACAGCGGTCCTGGCGCCACTGGCCCTTTTCTTGTGGCAGATGGCGGCTCCAATCGTTCGTTCCTGGCGCGAAGAGATTGCTCCGCCTTTGGACAGGCGCACGCGCGCCATCCATCTGATTCTTCCCATCGCGCCGCTGGCCTGTTGGTTCGCCTTTCATCGCGCGAAAACCGGCTATGTATTTGGGAATCCCGATTTTTTCCGGTATAACGTGGCCGCAACGCTCAACCCTCTGCGCATTCCAATCGCCTTGGGACTGCGTCTATGGCAAGTGATTGGATATTTCGGCCTGTGGCTGCTTAGTCTGGCCGTTGTGCTGGCGATTTCTCGGCTGCCGCATATTGAAGACGGTCGCCCGCGCCAGCGGATCGAAATCTGGCAACAGGCGGCAGTCGCGGCCATAATTCTTGCTTACCTGCTCTTCATGTCCGCGGTTGGCGGCGCGCCGCTGGCGCGCTACCTGTTGCCCATTACGCCTGTCGTAATTCTGTTATCGGTGGCGACACTATGGCGTCGTCTACGCTATTGGGCGCTGATTATTGGTGCCGTCGCGGTCGCGTTTGTCGCGGGGCTGTTTAGCAATCCTCCCTATGGGTTCTCAGTGGAGGACAACCTCGCTTATCGTGATTTCGTCGTGATGCATTCCGAAGCCAGCCGGTTCCTGGCTATGCGTTATCCCAATGCAACTGTGCTGACTGCGTGGCCGGCTTCCGACGAGCTTGCTCGCCCGTGGCTCGGTTATGTTGCGCGTCCCTTTGGCGTCGTGCGAATCGAAGATTTTACTGCTGCGCAAATCGACCTGGCATCTGCGTCCCGAAACGATTTTGACGTGGCGTTCGTGTTCTCCACCAAGTATCAGCCAGCCCATGAGCTTCTTGCGAACTGGGCCGCTTGGCAGAGAATCAAGGAAAGGTTCTTCGGCTTTCACCGCGATTTGCTGCCTGAGGAGATCGCCCGCCGCCTGGGCGGAAGGATCGCGTTTCACAAAGAGGAGAACGGACTCTGGGTTGCGGTGATTGCGCTCGACAAAGAACGAGATGCGCAGTTGCGCTTACCGGCCGACTATCCGCCGAGCAGATGACAGGAATGCGTCTTGACGATGACCCAAACGCTCTTGCTGGGAGTGAGCCCGAGAGCTTCGCAGGCGGCTAGCGTTAAGTGCACCTCAAAGGAAGTTCCTCCGCAATCGATCGCAGCAGAGGCAATTCCATGCCTTTGTTCCAATTCCTGAATCGTTCCGGGCACTACGTTGCGCGCGCTCAGCCCACGCGGGCTTTCAGTCGCCAATATGATGTCGCCTGCGCGAATTCCAACTCTCAGGCGAGCCCCGGCCTCCGCCCCTACCAGCGGAGTTTCTAGAGTGAGCGAGCCTGTGCCAATGCGGCAGGTCATCGTTCCGCGATTCTCATTTACCGCGATCACCGTAGCGTCGAAGATGTTTTCAAACCCCGACAGCTGCGCCACCGTCTCGCTTCGCGGAGCGTGCATTACGTCCTTGGGCCGGCCTTGCGCCACGATCTTTCCCGCCTCCAGCACGATGACTTCTTCGCCGAGCGCAAACACTTCCTCACCGCTATGCGTCACGAAGAGAATCGGGATGCGGGATTGCTGGTTCCAGCGGCGCAAGTCAGAGAGGATCAGAGACTTCGTCGGACGGTCGAGCGCAATCAGCGGCTCGTCGAGCAACAACGCTCGGGGTTCGATTACCAAGGCGCGTGCCAAGGCAACGCGCTGGCGTTCTCCGCCTGAGATTTGTGCCGGGCGGCGTTCGCGCAAGTGATCGATCCGGAAAGCGCTCAGCATCTCCCGGCTCCGAGTCTGTCTATCGGACGGGGTCAAGTGACGCAGTCCGTAAGCGACGTTTTGCGCTGCGGTCAAGTGAGGGAAGAGCGCCAAATCCTGCAGCACATAGCCGATGTCACGTTTCCAGGCAGGCAGGTTTGCTTGAATGTCGGAATCATAAACGGCGTCACCGCCAACCACGATTCGTCCCTCGTCGGGGTCGGTCAAACCAGCTATGCAATCGAGCAGCGTGGTTTTGCCCGCTCCCGACGCGCCGAACAGAATCGTGAACCCGGCCAGGGCGCGGAAGTGGACATTCAACAGAAAACTGCCCTCGGGATTGGGAAAGCGCTTGCGAATCCGAATTTCGACTTCGGAGGAAATACCAACGGGTGGGGTGGGCGGTGGCGATACGGTCTTCACTTCCACGGACCCACCACCCACGAACGCCCGTTCAGTCCATACACGATCGACAGCAGAATAAAAGAAATCACCAGCAGCGCCAGCGCGGTTTGGTTCGCGCTGGTATAGTTTGCCGCCTGCACTTGGTCGTAGATATCGATGGAGATGGTCCGAGTTACTCCGGGAATGTTGCCTCCGACCATGAGCACCACGCCAAACTCCCCCAGCGTGTGCGCGAAGCTCAGCGTGAACCCCGTGATCAGGCCCGCTCTTGAAAGAGGTAGCACGACGCGCCAGAAGGTCAAGGTCGGAGAATGTCCAAGCGTGGCAGAAGCGCGCAACAGTTTTGTATCGACCGCGCCGAAGGAGGCGGCGAACGGCTGCACAGCAAAAGGAAGGCTATATAACAAGGACCCGACAACTAAACCTTCAAATGTAAAAGCCAGCGTGTGCCCGGTCAGAGACTGCCACCAGCGCCCGAGCGGGCTACGAGAGCCGAGCGCGACCAGAACATAGAAACCGAGCACGGTCGGAGGCAGGACGATAGGGAGCGCGACGGCCGCCTCGACCAGAAACTTCCATCGCCAGCGCGACGATGTGAGCCAGTAGGCAATAGGAATTCCGACGACGAACAGAATCGACGAGACGATGGTCGCGAGCCTCACAGTCAGCCATAACGCTTCCCAATTCATCTCAATGAGTCTCCCCAGGCAGGCTGAAGCCGTAGCTTTGCAGGAGGGAAGTGACCTCCGGGGAGCGTACAAATTCCAGAAACTTGCATGCTGCTTCTTTTTGTCTCGATTGGGAAAGCACGACAGCTGCCTGGTTCAGCGTGGGGTAGGTGTCAAGGGGAACTGTCCAATAGCGGCCTTTCGATTTCATTGCTGGCGCAAGCGCATGCGACAGGGCGATCAATCCTGCCTGGGCATTCCCCGACTCCACGAACTGCGCTGCTTGCGACACGTTTTCCCCCAGAACCAGCCGGCTCGAAACCTGATCGTAGATACCGAAGTGCCGCAACGCCGCCTCGGCGGCGCGTCCGTAGGGCGCGTGCTGCGGGTTGGCGATCGAGATCTTTTTCACCGCTGGATCAAGCAGCGCCTGCATGCCGAGCTTCGACAAATCCAAAGGTGAATCATTCGGAACCCAGAGCACAAGGCGGCCGACGGCATAGAGGTAAAGCGTGTTCTTCTCGGCTAGGCCGGCGCCAATCAACTGATTCGGATAATCCTCGTCGGCGGAGAAGAAAATGTCGAATGGCGCACCGTTGCGAATCTGGGTCGTCAAGTTGCCGGAGGCTCCAAACGTGAGCTTAACCTCTTGTCCGGTCTGCTGCTTATATCTTGCGGTGATTTCGGGCAGAGCTGCGGTTAAGTCAGCCGCGGCCGCAACGGTAATCTCTTGGCCGAGGGCCGATGCGCACAGCACGAGTGCCAGGGTCAGTCGAGCAAGCATAGATGAAGTCCAGAGCCAAAACCTAAGGGCTAGAAGCTATTAGCTAGCAGCTGCACCTACACCAACTTCGTCTTCGATAACGGCAGCTCGCGCACCCTTTTCCCCGTCGCAGCAAACACCGCATTGAACAGAGCCGGCGCAAAAGGCGGAACTCCCGGCTCGCCCACTCCCGCCGGCGGCGCATCGCTTTCTACTATGTGCACCTCAACCTGTCGCGGCGCTCGATTCATGCGCGCAAGCTGATAGGTGTCAAAGTTACCCTGATCAATAACTCCGTTGGTCGCCGTAATCTCGCTAAACAAAGCAAGGCTGGTTCCAAATACAGCCGCCCCCTGAAATTGATTGCGAATATTGTCAGGGCTCACAACAGTGCCGGCGTCCACCGCGGTCCACACATTCGGGATGTGCACCTGGCCCTTGTTGTCGACCTCCACTTCGACGACCGTGGCTACATAGGTGAGGAAGCTGCGGTGAGCGGCAATTCCCATCCCGCGGCCTTTGCCTATTGGGCGTTTTCCCCACTGTGACCGTTCTGCCGCAATTTCAATCACACGCCGCAACCGCGCCGTATCCAGCGGATAAGCTTTGGCCTCTTCCGCTTCGTCGCCCTTGAGGTCAAGCTGAACAATCCGCGCCGGGCCGACCAGATCCAGTAAGTACTCGACCGAATCCCGGTTTGCGTTTTTCGCCAGTTCATCGGCAAAGGAGTGAATGGCGACCGCATGATAAATGTTGGCTACGCTACGCAGCCATCCGATGCGCACGTGATAGTCAGCCGGCCCATTTTCCGCGCGCTGATTCGGAATATCAAACGGCAAATTGTTCCACCCCAAACCCATTTCGTCATCGGCATATTTAGCCGAAGCATCAAAGGTCGAAGCGATGGGCGGGTAAGTGGTTCGTTGCAACCATGCCGTGGGCTTGCCGTTCGCCCCGATCGCGGCCTTCATGTACATAGCTGCAACGGAGTGAAAAAAATCGAATTTGATATCGTCCTCGCGCGTCCATACCACTTTGACCGGCTTGCCAAGTTGCTTGGACAGAACCGCTGCTTCGGCAACCTGATCGGGCTTCGATTTGCGCCCAAATCCGCCGCCCAGCAGAGTTACATGGCAAGTTACATCTTCTTTCTTAATCCCCAGCACACCGGCGACTGTTTCCTGCACGGCCTGTGGATTCTGGGTGGGCGCCCAGGCCAGCACTTTGCCATCGCGGTACTCCGCCACGGCCACATTCGGTTCCATGGCGCCGTGCGCGAGATGAGGAGTGTAGTACTCGGCCTCAACGATCTTGCCCGCCTTGGCAAACACCGCGTCCACGTCGCCCACGTTGCGCACGACCTTTCCCGGTTGGCGCGAAGTGGTCTCAAGCGTCTTGCGAAATTCGCCGGAGTTATACACCGAATGCGGGCTGCTTCCCCATTCGATCTTCAATTGCTTGCGCCCGCTGAAAGCGGCCCAGGTGTTATCGGCAATCACAGCAACGCCACCTAGCGGCTTAAACATGTGCGGAGGCTCGACGGTGTCAATCGTCAGCGTCTTCCGCACTCCCGCAACTTTGAGTGCGGCCTTGTCGTCATAGGACTTGATCTTCTGCCCGAGCACCGGCGGGTGTTCGATCGACGCAAAGACCATGCCGGGCATTGCCGCGTCCATACCAAACACCGCTTTTCCGTTGACGATATCCGGCAGGTCAAATAGCGCGTTGCTCTCCTTGCCGATGTAGCGCCATTCTCCGCGCGATTTGAAGTGCACGTCTTCTTTCTTTGGCACCGGCAGCTTCGCGGCAGCCGCTGCCAATTTGCCGTAGGCGAGTTTGCGCCCACTAGCCTTATGCACGACGAAATGCGGCTCCGTCGAGCAGTTTTTGGCGGAAACATTCCACTGCGCGGCGGCAGCGCTGATCAGCATGGCACGGCCAGTTGCTCCCACCTGTCGCATCAGCTCAAAGTAACTGCGCACCGAGTGCGACCCGTCCGTATCCTGCTCGCCATATTTTGAATCGCCAATTGCTTGGTCAATCTTGACCCTTGCCCAGTCGGCATCCAGTTCGTCGGCCACGACCAACGGCAGGGCAGTGCGGCTTCCACAACCCATCTCCGAGCGGTGCGCCACGATGGTGACGGTTCCATCGGAGGCCATCGCCATCCACAAACTGGGATCGAGCGCGGCCGCCGCTTCGCCTTCGGCAGCCCACAGCGGCTCCGGAACAAAACGCGCGCTCAAAATGAAAACACCGGAGGCAAGCGCCCCCTGCAGGAATCCGCGGCGGCTGACATTCTCAACAATCTTCCTGTCAATGAAGTTCATGCTAGCTCCTTCGCAGCCTGATGAATCGCCGCCCGAATCCGCTGATATGTCCCGCAGCGGCACAGGTTGCCCGACATCGCGACGTCGATATCTTGATCGCTCGGCTTCTTGTTTTCTTTGAGCAGCGCAATCGCCTGCATGATCTGGCCCGTCTGGCAGTAGCCGCATTGCGGCACGCGAATTTCCATCCATGCCTTCTGCACCGGATGCAGAGGCGCGATGCCCTCGATGGTGGTGATCTCGCTGCCCGCCACTTCCTTCATCGAAGTCGAGCACGAGCGGATGGCCTCGCCATTCTGGTGCACCGTGCACGCGCCGCAGAGCGCCACGCCGCAGCCAAACTTCGTCCCGGTCAGCCCGGCCACGTCGCGCAAATACCAAAGCAGCGGCATCTCGGGATCGCCATCAAAAGTTTTCTCTTTCCCGTTCACCTTCAAGCGGATCATGAGTCCTCCGGCTACGATTTTCCTGCCATGCTATCCTTTGGCTGCCGATTTGATTCCCATATCCTAGCCGCAGCGCGCGAAATGTGGAAGAGCGCCGACCCCTCCGTGATTCCCTGATTCTCTGTGTCTCTGTTTTAATGGTTTTCTTGCGTCCGTCTATAATCGTCTGTCATTTGATGGAGGGAGCTTGGCTTACGACGATCTGCGCGACTGGATCCAGGCGCTCGAGCGCGCCGGAGAACTGAAACGCATCCGCACTGAAGCGGACCCGATTCTCGAAATCACCGAAATCACCGACCGCGTGTCGAAGAGTCGCGACCTGCAGGGAAGTGTCGGCGGAAAAGCGCTCCTGTTCGAGAATCTCAAAGGCTATCCCGGCCAGAAGTTGCTCATCAACCAGTTCGGCTCGGCCCGGCGCATGCGGATGGCGCTGGAAGTCAATTCGCTTGACGAAGTGGCCGAGCGCATTCGCGGTTTCCTCGACGTGAAATCTCCGCAAGGCTTTCTCGACAAGGTAAAGATGCTGCCCATGCTCGCCGAGATGGGCAAATTCTTCCCCAAGACGGTTCCGACCGGCCCATGCAAGGAAGTCATCAAGCGGGACAACTTCTCGCTGCTTGATTTCCCCATCCTCAAATGCTGGCCGAAAGATGGCGGTCGTTTCATCACGCTGCCGTGCGTGATTACGCGCGATCCAAAGACCGGCAAACGCAACGTCGGCATGTACCGCTTGCAGGTGTACGACGAGCGCACCGCAGGCATGCACTGGCAAAGACAGAAAGTAGCAGCCGAACACTACCGCGAACACATGCGCGCTGCCGCGCGGTCTGCGGAGGGACAGCCGCCCTCGGCTCTCCAATCTCGCGGAGGGACAGCTGAGGGTGCCCCATCCAAGCCTGGTTTTGGCTTGGGTGGGAACTCAGCCGCCGTAGATATCATGGCCCGTTCTTCAGGAGGAGCAAGATTAGCCGAGGGCGATCGCCCGAGCGGCCGCATGGACGTTGCGGTCGCCATCGGCACCGAGCCAGCGCTCACTTTCTCCGCCATCGTTCCTGCGCCGCCCGATGTCGAAGAGTTCATCATCGCCGGATTCCTTCGCCAGAAGCCAGTCGAACTGGTGAAGTGCGAAACAGTGGACCTCGAAGTTCCCAATGATGCCGAGATCATCCTGGAAGGCTACGTCAATCTCGACGAACTCCGCACCGAGGGCCCGTTCGGCGATCACACCGGCTTCTACTCGCTCGAAGACGAGTATCCCGTCTTCCACGTCACCTGCATCACGCACCGCAAAGACCCAATCTACGCCGCAACCGTCGTCGGCAAGCCGCCGCAAGAGGACGCCTGGATGGGCAAAGCCGTCGAGCGCATCTTCCTCCCGCTCATGCGCCTGACCATTCCCGAACTCGTCGACATCAATCTCCCCATCGAAGGCGTCTTCCACAACCTGATGATCGTCTCCATCCGCAAGTCCTATCCCGGACAAGCCCGCAAAGTAATGAACGCCATCTGGTCGCTAGGGCAGGCGATGTTCACCAAGTGCATCGTCGTCGTCGATGAAGACGTGAACGTGCAAGATATAGCCGACGTAACTCTGAAAGCGCTGAATAACATCGACCCCGAGCGCGACATCCAGTTCACGCTAGGCCCAGTGGATTCGCTAGACCATGCCGCGCGCTTGCCAGATTACGGCTCAAAGATGGGCATAGACGCAACGCGCAAGTGGTCCAGCGAAGGCTTCACGCGTCCCTGGCCAGATGAGATCGTGATGGACGCAAAGACGCGCGCGCTGGTGGATGGTAAGTGGAAGGCGCTGGCGAAAGAGCTGGGGATTGAGTAAAGATGGCTTGCCAGCGCACTATGGCATGAGAAGCTTGCCATGACTAAGAAAACAGGTAGGAACGATCCGTGTCCGTGCGGGAGTGGCAAAAAGTTCAAGAAATGTTGTTTAGGGAAAAATGCTTCCGGCTATGCCTAAGCCATCGACAACAGACGTGTCGCAGAAACCTTGGGGTGTTCCCGGCGAGGAACATCAACTTTGGGTGGTCCCCCTCAAGGCTGGGCAGCAGCCTCCACGAACCTGACAGGAGCACCGGGAAAGTACAAGGTACAGCTCTTGCTTTCACGTCCCGGCTATCCGCTTACCGCTGAGCGTGAACACAAGTTTATCGACGATGTCATCGGGGACTCGCACGTAGCCATCACTAAGCCACTGAAGGAGCGCAAAATCGAGGACGCGGTCGTTGTTCTATTGCAGGCAACCGGGCATGGACAGCAAATCACGTTCAAAGGACTGCCCAACGACAATGGCTATCTTGGGAAGCTGGTCGTCGAGGAATTGTATGCCAATACTTTTCACGATGCCGAAGACCTCGCGTATCAGGTGATCGCGCCATTTCTCAGCGCGTGGTCCCTCCATTTGGACATTCCGATGCACGTTGAAACCATTCAGGTAACCGATCTCCAGACCCACACGAATTCTCTGCGAGTTCGCACACCGCCGTTTGAGATGACATTTGCGGGTGGGCTAACTCCAATGCTCACGGACGACTTCTGCCAGTACGCAAGCCTGTATCGCGAAGGATGAATAGCAACAGCGGCTTCTACCGATTCCTCTGCTTCTACAAAATCATTGAAAGCATCGACTTTCGCCGCAGCAGAACGAACAGCGCTGCAAAGCAGTCTGGGCAAGGGATCCGACGTTTTCGCGAAGTCGTGCCTTCCGACGCAGGTGAGCTTCTGACGCTATTGAAGGAGGTATACCCGTGGAGGACGCAGTGGGACACCTTAGCGCTTGACCAGATCGTACCCGCCGATGTGCGGGGCAAGAAGATCGGTTGGGTGCGTGAGAAGCACCTAATTCCGCTTAGGGTGGGCATCGCGCATGCCTTATTGAAGACCGGGGAAATACGCATTACGCTCGACAAGTTGGAGCACATTCAACAGGTCAACAAATGGCTCCCCCTGTGCCGAATTCTCGCGAGGATGGTACTGCGGAACGAGTTCCCAACAGAATTTGGGCTGGCGATGAAGCCCTTATTCTTCGGACAGGGAGCCAGTTAGCGTTGAAGGAAGGCCGGCCCGGTGGCCCACTCAAGCCCGCTGTTGGCTTGAGTGGGGAAGTTCCCAACGATTTGCAACGCACGCTTTTGGGTGTCGCAGCGCTTTCGGCGCTGCGATCAGGTCACTACTCTCATCGACGGCTTTAGCCGCTGAGGTCAAGCCCCTGTGAGCGATACTAATGCTTGACAGTACTATTGCATAGCGGTAGTATAAGGCCATGATCGCGAGTTTCCGCGACTCGGAAACGGAACGGTTATGGCGCTCGGGCAAGAGCCGTCGCCTGCCTCCCGATCTGCGGCGTCGCGCCTTTAAGAAACTCGCCATCCTGAACGCTGCCGTAGCCATCGACAACCTCAAAGTGCCGCCGGGAAATTGCCTGGAGGCGCTTCACGGGAACCGCGAGGGCCAGCGCAGCATCCGCATCAACGATCAATATCGCATTTGTTTCGAGTGGCGAAACGGGAATGCATTTGCCGTAGAGATCGTGGATTACCACTAGAAAGGAGGTCTTGGCACATGGCTCAGGCGAACAAAATCTTTGCCGTCCATCCCGGCGAAATTCTCAAGACCGAATTCATGGAACCCATGGGTGTTAGCGCCTATGGTCTCGCGAAAGCGCTCGGTTTCCCGGGCATCTATGATGTGGTCCGCGGAGATCGCGCCATCAGCGCCGACACCGCAATCCGTTTGGGAAAGTACTTCGGCCTGCCCGCCCAGTTCTGGCTCAATTTGCAGAACGATTACGACCTGCGGATTGCCGAAGGCAGCGGCGTTGGAAGGAAAATCAAGCCGCGCCCGGCATCGAGGGCAAGAAAACCTGGCGCTCGCGTCGCGGCCTCGGCGCGGTAGCACACAGCACGCCGAGATCAGTGGCCCGCCCAATCTTTCTTGCTTGAGCAGTCAGCCCGTGGCGGCGTGGCCTCAGCGGCTGTCGCCTGACTCATATATCATGCCTGTCAAGTGCCATTTCAGGTCCTAAGAGTTCGCTAACCCATTGCGTGGCTCCTCTTTAGCGGCATCGTACGTACATAGTTGTATTTTAAACTTTATTTTGTTATCCATTTGTTTGCAGGTCTCCCAGGTGTTGGGCGCTAACCCGTGCGCAGGTCCGCGATTCACCGACCCGCCCCGCGCTCCACTAAAGTCAAGTGCATTTATCACAGACTTTCGATCCGTCCAGTGCGACAATATCTTTTTCAATTGGGGCAGCGAACGTGTGTGCCGTTTTCCAAGACGGCACCCAAAGCTGTCCCAAAACTATTTTCAGCGTTTTTAGAGGAGTTAACTCCTTATTCCGGAATACTTTACATGTAAGTCCTGTGGGCTCAAGACTTTGCCTCTAGGTCTATGATTCCAATAGACCGGGGTGGGGGGTACCCCTCAGCAGCAGCAATCATTCCCAAGATTGGAAACGAAATCGAATCGACCGAAAAAATCAATCCCGACTTGAGCGCAATCCAATCTTGTGCTCTGATGGCAGAAGCAGTCGAGCTGTGGGGCTCGGCTCGAGTGGAAGCTTTCGCGGGCGAAAGCGCCCGTGCCACACCGTAACCTTCAACCAACTTTCCCCCTGAAGGAGAAAATCATGAGCAAAGTGCCGTACATTCCAGAAGGCTACAACACCGTCACACCTTACCTCGTAATCAAGGGCGCCGCGCAAGCGATCGAGTATTACAAGAAGGTCTTCGGCGCGACCGTAGTCGTGCGCATGGATAGCCCAGACGGCCGTGTCGGGCATGCCGAGCTGCAGATCGGCGACTCGCGCATCATGCTGGCCGACGAAAACCCAAGCATGGGCGCGACCACCGCGACCACCATTGGCAATAGCCCGGTGAGCCTGTATTTGTACCTGCCCGACGTCGACAAGGTAGTCGATAAGGCTGTCGCCGAGGGCGCCAAAATCCTGAAGCCTGTCCAGGACCAGTTCTATGGAGATCGCTCCGGCTTCCTGCAGGACCCGTTCGGACATTTCTGGGGAATCGCAACTCACGTCGAGGAAGTGTCTCCGCAGGAAATGAAAGAGCGCATGAAGAAAGTGATGCAGGCCGCGTAGAATCAGCTCTCGGCCGTCAGCCATCAGCCGTCAGGAAGATCGAAATAGTTTTGCCAGACGGCTGGAGGCTGATGGCAGTTTCACGAAAGGACTCGTTTATGCTCTCTGCCGGTAATCCATTTCCGAATTTTTCGCTGCCGAATCAGGATGGCAAGACCACCAAGCTCGGCGATTTCGCGGGCCACTGGTTAGTCGTTTACTTTTATCCCAAAGACGACACGCCCGGCTGCACGATTCAAGGCCGGTCATTTACGGCAACCAAAGCCGACTTCGACGCCGAGGGAATTAAAGTTGTGGGCGTAAGCGCCGACGACGTTACCTCGCACAAGAACTTTCATCACAAGTTCGCTTTCAAGATTGATCTGCTGTCGGACCCCGAGGCGTCGCTGATGAAAGGCCTCGAAATCGGCCAGTCGGAGTGGAAGGGGACGAAGTTCTGGGATCGCACTACTTTCGTCGTCGATCCGCGCGGCATCATTCGCAAGGTGTATGAGAAGGTGAACCCCGAGGGACATGAGAAGGTTCTGCTCGACGATATTCGACTGCTGCAGATGAAGGCAGCGTAGATTCCGCGGATATTATTGGCAACACTACTCAGCGGAGGTTGTTGGAGCCAGGCCTCTGCTCAACGGGCGGAAGAGGGTTTTTGCCAGGCCTTCAGCCATCACAGTGGGAAGTATGCGGTAAAGGCGCGCTTTCAGATCGCGGTAACCCTGGATGCCGGCGAAAAGGTCGCTCATCAACTCGCGAAACTTGTCACTTTGCGCAGTGAGCGCGACCATGCGCTCAGGGACGCTGTCGCCGAAAACCTGCCCGCGATAGAATCGCTCGCAAACGCGGGCAGCCAATCGCAATTCAGGAAGGACTTCTTCTTCCAGCCGCTGCTTGTAGTCCTGGGGCCGCGTGGCCACGAGAGCTTCCGCGCACAATTCAGCGGAGCGCAGCGCGTAGTAGAGGCCTTCTCCAGTAATCGGATCGACGAGTCCCGCGCTGTCGCCTACCATCGCCCAGCCATCGCCCGAGAGTTCGAGCGCTTCCATGGTTTGTGCGCGCAGAGAGGGAAGGATGTGCGAGTAGAAAGTCGCACCTTCGCGGGGAAAACCGTTCTGGTCGAGCCACTGCTCCAGCACATGCCGCAGCGCGCGTGTGGATGTTTCTCCCATCTTTCCGGCAATGCCCGCAGATACATGGTCGGGACGCGGGAATACCCAGATGTAGCCGCTGATGCCGGTCAGGAACTGAATCTGCATCAAGGACGTGTGAATGGGGATGAAGTAGCCGGCCGTGACCATTAAATCCTCTGGCGAGATGGGCGGGGCGAATTGGCCGTGGAACGGATTTCGCGCGCCGGCCGCGATGACGAGATAGGATGCGCGGTGTTCACCGTGCGGAGTCACCAGCTGCCAGTCTCCCGCCGAACCACCGATACTGGTGACGCGCTCACGGTACACATTCGCGCCGGCGGATCTTGCGCGATCGAGGAGCAACCCATTCAGCGCGAGGCGGGAGAAGACGGCGACAGGATGCTGCAAACGCAAGCGCACGCGCTGGCCAGAGGGGCTGATTAGCTCGCAGTACTCTACAGATTTGCTTTGCGCGCCGGCTTCGGCGAGATATGGATATTGCTGCAGGGCCTTCCATGGCAGTCCGCCGCCGCAAGGTTTCTCCCATGCGAGTTTTTCGTCAAAAACGGAAACGTCGCGTCCAGCGGCAGCCAGCAGCGAGGCGGCGAGGGCGCCCGCCGGACCACCTCCGATGATCGCGATGGAGTTTTGCGACTTCATCTCTGATATGGATTTTGCCACAGAAGGAGAGGGCAGGACGCGTGTTGAGATTTTGCGCAACCTTTAGTTAGTGGACGATCTCAGCCGTGTCTTCGGAGAGAGAGGACTTTCAGGGGCTAAAGCCCGCATCTTTCTTGGCTACTAGCGGCACGGCTGAAGCCGTGCCCCTTCAAAAACGATTTGCAAGACGAGTTCCGGTCATTGGGCAAGCAGTTCGCAGGCATGAATACTCCGCCGCCGGGGCGGCGGTGATGTTGTGGAGAGAAAAGTTAGCTGCGTTGCGGCAAGTCTGCTGGCTAAAGGTCTACTGCGGCGTCGTCGCCATGTTGAGTCCCTGGTAGATGAACAATCCGGCAATGACGAGGAGCATCACTCCCGACAGTGTGCCGAGAATCTTGAGGATGGGAGTGATCTTCCGCATCTTGTTGAGGACTTCGGCGTGATCCTTCTGCATTTGCGATTCGGTTTCATTCAGAACGATCGAATCGTCCTCGTGCATGGAGAGGGTGCTCTTGTAGATCAGGAGAATGATCAGAATTCCTGTCAAGATACCCCATGCAACCAGCAGCCCGAACATAGGAGTCATACATCACCTCGGAGCTGAAATCGGGCCAACTCCCGTTGCCATTCGCTGCCGTGACGGCAGTATGGCCGTCCGGCGGTTCGGGCCAGGCCCCTACTGCGCACGATTATAGACCCGTTGGCAAGGGGGCGCGACTTTGTTGTTTCCTCGGCATCTAATTTCTAAGGATATTAAGGCCCAAAGCCGCCCGAAAGTGCTGGCCGAGCGGGCGGGAGCCTCTGTTATAATCGCGTATTAAAGGAGATATCGAGAATGGCAACGACCACTACCACACCTGGAACTCAACCGAAAACCACCGGACCCGCCTTGACCCCGAGTGCGGTCGCTAAGGTTAAGGAGATCATGGCGCAACAAAATCCAGTTCCGGCGGGACTGCGACTTTCCGTGGTTGGCGGCGGTTGCTCCGGCTTCCAGTATTCGATGGCGTTTGAGAATGGCGCCGGCATGATGGACAAAGTTTTCGACTTCGACGGCTTGAAGGTTTACGTGGACGCGACTTCCTTGATGTACTTGGGCGGTGCGAACGTGGATTATGTCGAGACGCTGGAAGGTGCCGGGTTCAAGTTTGAGAATCCGAACGTGAAGAGCACTTGCGGTTGCGGCTCTTCGTTCAACGTTTAGTCAGGTTTTGAGTTCGCGAGCCCCGCGTTGAGCGCGGGGCTTTTTCATTGCTGATTTGGTTGCTCGGGGGGATTTCCAGCCGGATTCTGCTGGTTTTGAGGGTTGGGGCTTGACTGGCCAAAACCACCCGATTGGCTGAAACCAGACTGGCCAAAGCTCCCCTGTCCCTGTCCAAGTCCCCCGCCGGGCTGTTGTCCTGTACCGGGCGCGCCGATTGGCTGTCCGATGCCACCGCCTTGAATGGTGAGGGGCTGCCACGGCCCGATCAGCAGGCCTCCGCGATCCGAGTTCGGATCATAGATAAAGTACCAGTCGGTGTAGTGGTTCTTTTTGTTGAACTCATGGATCGCCTTGTCTTTTTTGTTCGTGCTGGCAACTCCGATAATAGCGCCGCCACCGAATACCTGCCCGTTCGGCCCGGGGCTGCCGGTGCCCGAACCTGACGAGCCGTTGCCCGGGCCTGAGTTAGGTGCGAGATTGCTGGGATTCGAAGATCCTGACGAATCTGAGCCCGAGTTTCCTTGCGCGTTGCCCGGATTGGAAGAACCGGAACTGTCGGTGCTGGCGGGATTGTTGGTCTGATTTTGAGAGGGGGATGGTGTTCCGCCCGGTTGGTTCGTCTGTCCGAAAGTATTTTGAAAACCGCCTGAGTTCGGAGATCCTCCCGGACCAAAGGGCCTCGGCGCTCCACCTGGAGCAGGAAGTCCACCTGGCCCTGGCGTCCCACCCGGCCCCGGAGCCCCGCCGAGCATGGGCCCGTTATTGAGCATGACATCCTGCATGTGCAGAGGCTTGAAATCGCGCTCTTTGTGGGCTTGCGAATCCCAGCTCATGGGATCTTTGTAACGCTTGCGGAGATAGCGGATATGGTTGGACTGCTCCAGTTCCTCGAAACTTGTCGGGTAGCGTCCCACCTTCTTGTAGAAACGCTGGATGGCGCGCATGTACATGGTGCCGCGATGACGCAGCTCATCTTCGCGGTCCCGCTGTACCTGCTGCTTCATGCTCGGCAGGACAGCCAATAGCGCGACCGCCATGAGCGCAAAAATCAGCATCAAGCTGATCAGCATGTAGCCGCCGTCGCCGGCCATTTGTAATTTGCGATTTGTAATTTGCGATTTCAAACCGCTCATCCTTGCGTTAACGGAATGCTCTGCCGGTTGTTATTGAGCACGTCTTCCATTTCGACGGCCGTATTGGTAATGTGCAGCACGCGATAACGCCGGTCGACGATGTCGCCTTCCCCAGCAATGAAAACGTCCTCTCCCTGCACCAGAAACACCCGCTTCGCTTCACCCGGTTTATTTGCAAAACCAAAGAACTTTAAATTGATCGGGGGTGGAGGCGGAACGGGGGGAGGCATGCGAATTTCTGCCTGCTGGTTCTTGTCGGTGGCTCCAGTCCGCTTGGGCTTGTCGATGGTGGGAAGCGAGCCAGCGACAAAAATGTTCCTGCCGTTGCCGGCATACTTGATGTCCTCGCTCTGCGCGAGCAGGTTTAGATCGAGCGTAGGATCGAGCCGGGGTTCGGTGATGGGCACCATCTTTCCGGATGCTGTACGCCGCATGGCGGGATGCGCTGCGGTTGAGGGGTTGGCTTGCGCAGGCGCAGACGCGGTCTCGGTCGAAGCGGGCCAGAACTGGTAGGCCAGCGAGAGCAGCGCGATTCCGCCCAGCACCGCGAGGGCGATCAACTGCTTCCGATTTTCCGTTCCCAGTTTCACTCAAGCGCCCCGCAAATAACTGTGAAGCATGATTGACAGGTGGACGGGCCCCTTGCTTTCTCCGGCCAGGTCCACACCATCTACGGTGAAAAACATTTTTGAGCGTTCCACGGTATTGATGAAGCGCACCAGTTGCAGATAGTCTCCCGCGAAGCTGCCTTGAATTTCCACGGGCACGATGCCTGAAGTCTCCGGGTCCTCTTCTTTGTATTTTGCCGAGAGGATGTGGATCCCGTTCTCGGCAGCCAGTTTGCCCAATTCGGTGGTCAGTTCGGAGTCTCTGGCGGCAAAGCGGTCCTTATAGAAGTCGCCAATCTGATTCTTGGCGAGCACGACCTTCTGCGGCATGCCGCGCAACGGTTCCACGTCGCGTGTCTTCTTGCGGTATTCGGCGAACATCTGGTTCAGTTGGGTCTGGCGCGACTCGGCCGAACCCACGAGCGGAGAGAATAGAACTCCCACCGCTATCACGTCGGCGACGACCATGGCGGCAACTGCGATTTTCAGATTCCGGCGAGTGCTTTGCAAATCCGGCATTACTTGTCGTTTCCCTTTCCTTCCTCCGGGATATAGGTCGCCACCACCTGGGCGACCACGCCCTCGGCCGATTCCGATTCTGCCATGAGCTGCGCATTTCGAAAACGGGAGGAGCCTTCCATGCGATGGACCAGGTCCACAGCCGCGGAGCGGTTCTCTCCGAGAACCTTCATGTCCAGGAGCATTGCGTTTTGCTCGTTGAATTCCGGGCGCAGGGAGACGACGTGGAGATTAGGGGGCATGACCTGCTCGAGGTCTTCGAAAACCAGCGTCCAAGAGAAGGATTTTCGGCGGATCAGGCCATTCAGGAACTCCGATTGGTCGCGCGTGCTGCGGTTGGCGCTCATTTCGAGAAACGTTTGCGCTTCGGTACGTTCGTGGTCGCGGCCGGCGATCATCTGCTGCAGCTGCGCGATGTTGTGGCGGTCGCGTCCGGCTACGAGCCACCCGCGCACCGTCCAGCCGAGCAACGCCACCGTCACCACGGCCAGCAGCGCCACAGCTGTTCCCCAGCGCATCCAGAATTCGCGCGCATCTTCGTAAGGGTGAGTTGCGAGATTGATGTTGAGCCGCATATGGCGAAATTGGTTCTCAGGGACCCGTTATCAGGAAATTAGCGCTCCTACCACGCCCGCCATGCGCCAGCGCGGGACCGTGCCCGTGGTGGATCCGATTTGTGTTGACGTAATCAATTCTTCTACCTGGGCGCCAGACTGGCTCTTGAGCGCGATCGCGGCCGCGTTTGTTTCGGGCAGGCCGGCCACGTACACCCGCTCGATATTCAGGTTGTAAGTATCCTGGAAGAAGACAACCGACGGATACACTTCCTCGGCCAGTTGGTCTCCGGTAATGGTGACGCCACGCACGTTTTCGAGGGTGCGGATCAAAAGCAGGTGCTCCTGATCGAGGATCGCAATTCCGATCGTGCGCGCATCCACCTTGACGACCAGCGTCGGGCGCTCCGCGTCCGCGGCGCCGAGAGCGGCGAGCATCGAGGGCATGACGACACCCGGGCTGTAGCCGGCATCCCGGAAGGCCGATTCATATTCTTCAAGCACGCTCTTCAGCACGACTGCGGCCACAACTTGCATCGCCTTGCCGATTGTTTGCGGATGGTAGGAAATACGGGCATCCTCAGGGTCGAAGGGCAGCGATTTCTTGAGGCGGAAGCGCACCACGGCTTCCGCTTCTTCGGGCTTTGCCGGCAGCGTTTCGAAATCCAGCAGCACCACGCGCACTGAATTATCAGGCAGGATGGCAATCACGTCGCGGGACCGCCCGCCAACGCCGCTCAGCGTGCTGGCAATCGCCTGGCGCAGGGCATCGCCGTTGCGTAGATTGGGTTCCATCAGATCGGGGATGACCGTCCCGGGCGCGAGTTCGCGCGCCGACGAGACTTCCACCATGCGGCCCTGATCAGCCGCGCGCCCTGCCAGAACGCGATCGGCCGCGACTTCGCAGGCAAGCGTAGGACGACGACCGGATTTAGAAGAATTCATCATTGTTGAGCGCAGACCAAGCATCCCGTCTCGGAGGTTTCACGAACCATGACGTAGTTCATCGCCGTCCCAATATTATCCCCTACATTGATGTCGCAACCGTTACTTCCGCGGATGCCCGGATGACATTTTAAGGCAACCAGCGAGTAACGCCGACTCAGCGCATGGTCTCGATAAAGGTGACCTTGTTGATTTCCTTCAGCGTGGTAAGCCCGGCACGCACTTTATCGAGCGCCGATTCGCGCAGGAAACGCATGCCCTCTTCGCGCGCGGCGCGCCGAATTTCCGACGTGGGCTTCTTCTCCAGAATCATTTCGCGGATTCTATCCGTCAAATCGAGCAGTTCATGAATCGCAGTTCGGCCGCGGAAGCCTGTGCCGGCGCACTCGATGCAACCCTGACCCTCATAGAGCGCGACCTGCGACCACTGCTGCGGGTCGAGGCCACTCGCCTCCAACACCTCCGGCGGGTAGTGCACGGCGGTCCGGCAGGACTCGCAAATCAACCGCACCAGCCGCTGTGCCAGAATGCAGTTCAAAGCCGAGACAAAATTGTAGGGCTCCACGCCCATGTTCAGGAAGCGCCCGAGCACGTCGACCACGTTGTTGGCGTGGACGGTAGTGAACACGAGGTGGCCGGTAAGCGCCGACTGAATGGCGATCTGCGCCGTTTCGTTGTCGCGGATTTCGCCCACCATGATCTTGTCGGGGTCATGGCGCAAGATGGACCGGAGGCCGCGGGCAAAGGTCAGGCCCTTCTTTTCGTTGACCGGAATTTGCGTGATGCCGCGGAGTTGATATTCGACCGGGTCTTCGATGGTGATGATCTTGTCTTCGTCGGTCTTGATCTCATTGACCGCGGCGTAAAGCGTGGTGGTCTTGCCGCTGCCCGTCGGCCCGGTCACCAGCACCATGCCGTACGGTTCCTTGATGTAGCGCCGGAAGCGCCGCAGGTCGACCTCATCAAATCCGACCACATCGAGCGTGAGCTTCTTGAACTTCTCGCTCATCGACTCTTTGTCGAGCACGCGGAGCACGGCGTCTTCGCCGTGAATCGACGGCATGATGGAAACGCGGAAGTCGATGGCACGGCCGTTGTACTTCACGCGGAAGCGCCCGTCCTGGGGCACGCGGCGCTCGGAAATATCAAGTTCGCTCATGACCTTGATGCGCGAAATGATGGTTGAGTGGTGCTCCTTGCCGATCGGCGCCATGGCGTTGGTCAGTACGCCGTCAATACGAAACTTGATGTACACGGAGTCGTCACGCGTCTCGATGTGAATATCGCTGGCTCGCCGCTGCAGTGCCGTGAATATGGTGGTGTCGACCAGGCGGATGATCGGGCTCATGTCCGCGCCCGAAGTCGCCGTCAACTTGTCGATCGAAATGGTCTCGTCGTTGCCGGCTTCGTCCTCGCGGATCACGTCGAGCGTGAACCCTTCGCTGGCGTCTTCGAGCACGCGCTTGGACTGTTCGGTCTTCTGCAGAATCTCGGAAATCTGCTTCTCGGTCGAAACCTTGGTGATGACGCGCTTGCCCAGGAGCAGGCTGATTTCGTCGATCATCATCAGCTGGCTGGGATTGTCGATCGCGATTACCAACCGCCCATCCGCCGTTTCTTCGAGCGGCACGAACTTGTAGCGGAACATCAGATGGACGGGAATCTTTTCGAACAGGTCGTGATGGAGCTGGAAATCGGTGAGATCGATGAACTCGCAACGGTAGCGGCGAGCAATGTCGCGCGCGCGCGCAAGTTCGTCGGGAACCGCTGCCGGTTCCGGTACGTGCCTTCCGCCATTGCCCGGGTTAACAACGACTGTTTTCTTTTCTGCCATTCCGATTCCAGTCTATCTGTACAGTCGCGGCTTGCCGCGTCTCGTTTCGCGCGCCGGAGACGGGGCAAGCCACGTCTTACGGCCGCCGGTGCGCTAGTGCACACCGGCTCCCAATGTGAAGATCGGCATATACAGGGAAATCAGGATGCCGCCGACCACCACCGCCATGACGATCAGGATCAGCGGCTCGATCAGCGCCATGGCCGCACCCAGAGCCGTTTGTACGTCTTCTTCGTAAAACTCCGCCACCGAACTCAGCATCGCGGGCAACGCTCCCGTCGACTCGCCGACTTCAAGCATTTCCACCGCGAGATCGGGAAACAGCTTTTGATCTTCCAGGCTCTTGGCCAGCGCCTGGCCTTCGCGCACGCGCGCCGCGGCCGTCACAATTCCATTCAGCATCTGGCGGCTGCTCATGGAAGCGCCCGCCGTTTCCATGGCCGGCACCAGTGGCAGACCGCCTTGCAGGAGAGTCGCCAGGATGCGCGAAAAGTTTGCGACTTGATATTTGAGCCGGATTTCGCCGATCAGCGGCAGGGCGAGCATGAATTTGTCAATGGTTGCGGCGCCGCGATCGCTCTGCTTCCATCGCCAGGCCGCGAAAATCGCGATCGCGAGTACCAGCAGGACGATCCAGCCATATTTCTGGGCGTGCAGTCCGATGGCCAGCATAACGACAGTGATTGCCGGCAACTGCGCACCCATGTTATCGAACAGGTCGGCGAATTTCGGCACCACGTAGGTGATCAGAAAAGCCAGCATGATGGTGACGACCGAAACCAGCAGCGCCGGGTACACAAGCGAGACCAGCAGCTTTTTGCGGAAGGTCTGCACCATGCGCTGGTATGAGATGTAGCGGCTCAAGACTTCTTCCATGCTGCCGCTTTTCTCGCCCGCCATCAGCGTGGTCGTGTACATCTTGGGGAAGACCTGCTGGGCCGCGAACGCGTCCGATAGCAACTCGCCACCCTTGACCCGGTCGCGAACATTCTCGAGTAGCTTCAGCAAGGACTTATCCCGCTGGCGTTTGATCAGCAGGTCGAGCGCCGTCAGGATGGGCAGGCCCGCCTTTATGAGGGTGAGGAACTGCTGGTTGAAAATCAGGAAAGTCGCTTGCCTAATCTTGCCTTGTTTGCCGAACTTGCCGGCACCGCCGCTGAGCAGCGTGCGCGGCTTGACCCAATAAACAAGATATCCCTGCTGCGTGAACCGGTCATGGATCTCCGCTTCCGAATACCCATGCTCCACCTGCTGGCGCATGTGGCCTTGCTCGTCCGCGACTTTGACCAGGAACTCTGCCATGGGGCAATGATCTGATTTGGGTTCTTAAGCCAAGTGTAACATTGTGCTGTGAAAGCGCTTACGCGTGCACCTCGGAAGGTGGTACACAAGTAACCACTCTTCCGTGCGTTCCTACGGGCTCAATGCTCCTTCTACCGTTTCGACTCCGGCCGGAGGGCTAAAGTGGAACTGACTGTCGGACAGATCCACGTTTTCCTTCCATCCTGAAAAGCGGAATTCCGTTGTGCCGCCGTCCGACTCCAGCAGAACGATGCGTACGATCTGATGGGCGGGTGTGACCTCGAGTTGCACCTCGCTCAAGCTCTCGGCCATCGCTTTCGGCACGCCCCTCAGCAAGGTATCGCCGACGACCATCGGAGCCTGATCTGGAGCTTTCGAAAGACCCTGTAATTCATTCTCCAGCTTGGTTTTGCCAAGCAGAAATGCGATGGGGGACCGAACGTCATCCAAGTGCCGAAAATCGGTTTTTCGGAGCTGTCTTTCCGCCGGCAAGTAAAACCACACACTCTGGCCGTCGCTGACAAACAGCTTCACCCTCGGGGAACGGTATTCCCATCGCATCTTGCGCGGCTTTTTCAGCCAGAGTGTGCCCGATTCCTCTCGCTCCGCACCCGCGCCGCGGTAGATTTCGGTAAAGTCAGCTTCCAGGCTGCGGAGGTGGTTGTAGTGATCGTCGACCGCCTTGGCGAATTGGTGGACATCCAGCGGGCGCGGGTCCGATTGATGAACATCCAGTGCGGCCGCGCAAACGACTGTTCCCAGCACCGCCAGCGCGGTCAGCCAAAATGCGAAACAGCGGTTCAATTCGGGGACCCCTCGCACGATTTTACACTCGGATTGTTGAGTCCGGGTTCCCCGGATAGGAATGGGTCGGCAGGGTCATTGGGTGAAACGCCGGACGCAGGTTAGGATTGGCAGTCCAACAGTGCCCAATGTCACTGACACGTGGCAATTGCCAACTCACAATAGCCCGGAGGTCGACCATGGAACCGAAGCAGCATGGCTGCGAAACCTGCCGCCTGCGCGCGCTGGCGGAGAAAAAACCGCAGTCTCTGCTGGCCCGCATTTGGCGCTGGCACACGGGATGGTGTCCGGGCTGGAAGTCCTACCAGCGCTCGCTCGCCGAGGCTGCGAAACGCCCGGCAGCGTGAGGTCCGAGAGTCACGTCGTCCTGTACAGTGAGTACTGCGCCGTCCCACTCACTCGTTGCAGCCATTGCGATTCGGCGAGCGCCGATTCCAGCGCCGGGTTGTGATAGACGATCCAAACCGGCCGCGGAGTGTCCCTCCAGGAGTCCTGCAGATGTCGGATGACCTGCCTTAATCGCGCCTCCGGCAGAGGGTTAAATAGATACACCACCAGCGGCGTGTCGGGAAAGACGAACTCTCGCGCGTCCATGCAGACTGATTCGATCGCCATACCGCGTGCGCTTGACGTTTGTGCCTGGTACGCCGCAATGTTCTCCGCAGCGGCTCGGTGCAGTTCGGCAATCAGCTCCACTCCCAGAATTTTGCGAAAAGGATATTCCGACGCCATCAGCAGGGTTCGGCCTTTGCCCGAACCGATATCGATGAACGTGAATTCGTGGAAATCGATGGGCAGCGCGGCCATCATTTCGCGAAATGTGGAGGGATCGGTTGGTTGATAGGGCGAGTGAAAAATTCCAAGCAGACGTTGCTGCCAGCCCACAGTTCCGCTGGTCGTGTTGACGCGACGCTCCCAATCGTAATCCATGTCGCCGTAGCGCGAGCGGCGCCGGTCCGGCGTGGAATCGCGGAGGAAACCCCACAACTGGGCAAGTAGCAGGGAAGCGGTGGCTGGAACGCCTTTAGTCCGTGCGTGTTCGTGCCACCAACTGGTGAGCGCGCTGCGAAGTTGTCTGGGAAAATCCGCTGGCACGAGAGGATGCTAACAAAAGGGCGCGCGCGCTGCGCCACGGAACGATTAACGCGGGGTTCCGGCCGACGAGAAGGGTGCGGCTTTGAGAATTGCCGTCGCCTTACGGCCGTGCGCTCTTGCCGGAGGGGAGGCCCTTGGTGATGTAGAGAAGGACGCTTGGATCCTGCACTTCGATCCGTCCATCGGACATCAGCTTGTAGGGCTTGCCATTGGGGTCGGCCGGTTTTCCACGGATAAATTCTGCGCGTTCCAGATCGCTCATGGTTGTGGGCAGGTGTCCGGTCTGTTGCCGGTACTTGTCGACCAGTTGTTCGAGGCGCGTGACGTCTTCGTCTACGCGCAGCGCGACCAGGTGCTGAACGGCGTTGTATTTGATATCGGGTTGGTTGGTGCTCTGGTAAGTCGTGTACCAGAGCATGCGCGCAGTTTCAAATTCGCCCGCATGCTGCGCCATGCGAGCCGCCAGCACGGGCATAAACTGATGGGTTCCCGGAAGCCGCGCCCCAGCCCAGAACGCCTCGGAGGCTTTGCCGTAGTCCTTCAATTCGGTGTAGTAAAGAAACCCGAGGTCGTAGTAAAGACGCCACTGGTCGGGGTTGTGCGCGATTCCGTATTGCAGCAGGCGCAGTGCCTCGTCGGGTGACCCAGCCCCATTCGGAGGCTTCGGTGCCAGGAAATTGGCGCCCAGTTGATAAGGGGGAAGCAAGCGAGGATCCAATTCGGTCGTCACCTGCAACAGAGGCGCGAGCAGGTGGAAATCATCCGACATCTGGTTGTGCTGGTAGCCGAAATATTGAACGGCCCGCGTCCAATAGATGTCGGCCAGCAAGCCGGTGAAGCCCAGGGACATTCGGCGCAAGGTTTTGGGTGACCGAATGTAGAGTGTTTGCTGCGCTTGCGATTGCAAGCCGAGGCGATCGATGGCATGCAGGGTCGCGACAGCACCGGCCATCGAACCGAGCAACACGATGGTCGCGATCAGGCTGACGCGCCGCGAGGAAGTCATTTCAAGTTCCGGCGCTGGAAGATGAGCACCGCTCCCGAAATAGCGATCGTCGAATACAGCAGCGCATAGAGCGTGTTATAGAGAATCAGCCGGCCGGGTACGCCATCGCCATGCGCCGCCTGATTGATGATATTGAACGCAGAAAAATTCGGGACCACATAGGCGCATACGGTCATAAGTGCGCCTTTGAGGCCGGTTGCCATATGTGCGAACCCACGTAGTTCGTCCGACAAACTTCCGACGGCAAACAGGGCAAAGGTAAAAAGCGCCGACATAATCGGCGTCGAAAACGACGAGAAAAACAGCGCGAGCGCACACACGACGAAGAACTCAAGCACAATAAAATAGAGCGCGGCCACGACCGGCAAGTCCGCTTTTTCCAAGTGATGGGCCACATAGAGCAGCGCCAGAAACACGCCAATCGCCATGAAAAACGTGTTGACGACCAGCGTTCCGGTCAACCCGAAGAACTTACCCACCACGAATTCCCAGCGGCGCACGGGCCGCGAAAGCACGGTGTAGAGCGTCTTTTTGTCGATTTCCTTGGAGACCAGGCCGATGCCGATGAATATCGCAATCACCACTCCGAACAGCGAGACCGCGGTCAGTCCAAGGTTGATGACCACCAGTTTTTCCACATCGATCGAAATCTCGCCCACCAGAATGGCCGCCGCCGAGATCAGGAGCGCAAAAGCGATCAGGTTGTAGAGAACGCGGTCGCGCACCGCTTCCCGAAAGGTGTTGAAGGCAACGAAACCAATTCGCGAGTTCATGCGCCCGCCCCCTTTCCGCTTTCTTTCGGGCGTAGCTTCTCGACGTAATATTCTTCAAGCGAGCTGCGGACTGGCGTCAGGGATATCAACCGGATGCGCTCCCGGTGCAAGATTTCCAGCACTTCTTCCTGCTGTCCCTGCGGAATCACCGCGTTCACCATGTTGCCCCTTACTTGCGCCTCGATCCCCAAACTGCTCAAGGCAGCGGGCGCGCTGGTGGCGCAAAAAATAACTTCCACTTTGCCTTGCGATTGCGGCGTCAAATCGGCGACTGCGCCCACGCCCTGCAGTTCTCCCCCATGAATGACCGCAACGCGGTCGCACAGAGCTTCCGCATCGGACAGGATATGAGTCGAGAAAAATACGGTCTTGCCTTCGCTGCGCAATTGCTGGATCAGTTCGCGGACTTCGCGTCGTCCCATCGGATCGAGTCCCGACATCGGTTCGTCCAGAAACACAACCTTCGGATTGTGCAGGACCGCTTGCGCCAGCCCCACCCGCTGCAGCATACCCTTGGAAAACTTGCGCAATTGCATGCCGGCCGACTCTGTGAGCCCTACACGTTCGAGCATTGCCGTCACGCGCGCGGAACGCTCCTTTGCCGGAACACCCGAGAGCTGGGCGTAGTAAGTCAGCAGCTCGCGTGCCGTCAGGTGGTCATAAAAATAAGGCTGCTCCGGAAGGAACCCGATCTGCGCTTTTACCCGGGGATCGTCAATCTCCATCCCCAGGATCCGCGCCGTTCCGGCAGTCGGTGGCACCAGCCCCATGAGGAGTTTGAGGGTTGTGGTTTTGCCAGCTCCATTCGGGCCGAGGAAGCCAAACACTTCACCTTGTTCAATAGTCAAGCGCAGCGGACGAAGCGCCAGTTTTTGGCGACTGTGCCAAAAGCCGATTCGATAGGTTTTTTCCAGATCCAGGATTTCAATGGCTGCCATGGCTATGCGTTCTCAGCGGTGGCTTTGTGGAAATTCCATAGAAAATTATAAAAGGAACGGCGTGGCAGGCAAGCTTGCGGTGACGCACGGCGGTTACCAAGGTAAACAGCCGTGGTGAGAACAAGGACCATCTTAACGGCGCGTTCGACCTACTCCAAAGGCATGATCGTGCCATCGCAGGTCGTGATCGTAGTGGAGTTGGCGCGCACTACCGCGTCAGCATAGGAGCAGAAGTAGCGCATGCCATAGTAGTTATACAAGACCGGAGTAGCGATCACGTTGTACGAAGAGGCGGGTGTGCCGGTGACGCTCGCAGACGGAATGCTAAAGCTATATCCGCTCTTGACGCCAGCGGCCAACACCGTGTCAATCAGGCAGGCACCGGTCGAAGTGGGTGGATTGCAGTTGGTACCGCCCAATGCCCCCAGCGTTGACGCGTAACCCACGGTGGGATAGGTCGAGTTGTAGGTAATCTCCGCGCTGTTCAACAATTTGATCGTGGATGCAGCCGCGGCTTCATCGGCCGCGATGCGCGAGCGCAATATGCTAGGCAGCCCCAGCGCGGAAATGATCAGGATGATCGCGATCACGACCAGCAGTTCGATAAGTGAAAATCCGTCGGTTCGGCGCATACTGTCTCTCTAAGGAAGCAAACTTCCGCTTAAGTTCCCTTTCGCTTTCCGCACGTTGAATGCCGGAGCCGGTTGCACAGTGCAGGCTCGTAAGTAATTGAGTCTGCGGTAACTCTGTAAGGACTCGCCGAGGAGTTCCTTGTTTTGTGCCATTCCGTAGAGCGGATGTGACATTTTATGTCACCAATAACGCGGTTGAGACGATGAGATGTTAGAAGAGCCTAATGCTGAGAAGGAAATGCCTATCAAAAAGAAAAAGGCAGAAGATTTCTCTTCTGCCTTTTCCGGCTTGTACCCTCCCCCAGGTACTTTGCCAAACTACAACTTACTGCAGCGGCGTGCCGCTCGATTGGCAAGACGACCCGCTGAAAGCGGCAGCGCCGTACCGAACTACGCCGTCGGCGGCCGAGCAGAAGTAACGGACGCCCGTCTGGTTCACCGTAATCGGCGCGGCATCCATCGAGTAGGCACCTTGAGGTGTAGAAGTGCTACCACCCGCGTCCAGGGCGAACGAATAGCCGCTCTTGGATGTAGCGTTGCTGGCGCCCAACACGTTATCAATCAAGCAAGCAGATGTCGAAGTCGGCACGGTGCTGCCAGTGCAGGTTCCGGCAAGGCTGTTCAGCGTGACAGCGAATCCAACCGTCGGATACGCCGAGTTGTAAGCAACTTCAGCTGTGTTCACCGTTCGCGTCGAGCCCACTGCGGACGATTCGTTGGCTGCGATACGTGCACGCAGCAGGTTCGGGATAGCGATGGCAGCGATGATCAGGATGATCGCGACCACAATCAGCAATTCGATCAGTGAGAAGCCCTTCTGTTTCCGCATTGATATTTTCCTCGTCTCCGTTTGACTGTTTCGGTTGGATGACCAACTCGGCTCTCACTGTCGCACTCCAGATGCCACGGGCCCAAGTGACCTAAGTCAGATGTCCTTCTGGTGCAAGTCCATGCTTTTTCAATCGCTTTCTACAAGAAAGTCACTATGGCGTAACCGGTAATTGCCCGCATGTGACACTTTGAGGAACCCCGGACTGACAAATTGTGTCAGTCGTTCGAACGGTCCAAACGGCCCGCCAGCCGCGGCAAAGCGTCCCCAACCGGGAGCCTTAAGGCTGGGAACAGAGAGAGAATGATTTGCGTCAGAAAGGCAGTTGCGCCCTGGGGGCTCAGGATACTGGACGCGGTGAACAAAGCCGGCGTGGTGCCGGCAGAAACGGGCCGCCACTTTCCACCCGATCGTAATGCTGGAGCCTGCTCGGCCTCGCGTTAGAATCGTGACGCGCGCCACAGAGCGCGCGTGTTCGGGACGAGACGAGCATTTATTCGACGGCCCCATCTCGATTGAACGACATGGCCGTTCCACAACGGCACACGGGAATCCTCTGCCTACTGTTAGTGGCAGGCACTCTGGCCTTTTACAATCCGATCGGCCATAACCAGTTCATTGAGTTCGACGACTCAGCCTACATCGTTGCCAATCCCCAGGTGCAACAGGGTGTGACGTGGGATACGGTGAAATGGGCATTTACAACCTTCCACGCGGGATACTGGCATCCGCTAACCTGGCTCTCTCACGCGGTGGACTACCAGCTATTTCATCTCAGCCCCGCCGGCCATCACTACGTCAATGTTCTGCTGCACGCGCTCAATGCGGTGCTTCTATTTCTCGTGCTGCGAAGCGCGACTGGATCCGCGGCGCCCAGCTTTGTGGTCGCCGGGCTATTCGCCCTGCATCCCGTGAATGTCGAATCGGTTGCCTGGGCCGCCGAGCGCAAGAACGTGCTGAGCATGTTTTTCTTTCTGCTTGTGATGCTTGCCTATAACCGGTATGCGCGTACGAGTCGGAGGATTTTCTACTTCTGGGTGGTCATTTTATTCGTGCTGGGCTTGATGGCCAAGCCGCAGATTGTCACGCTGCCTTTTGTGCTGTTGCTTTGGGATTACTGGCCCCTGCAGCGAATGGGAACGGAATCGAAGGCCGGGGAGCCATGTGCTCCGCGCTCGTTCGGCTATTTAGTATGGGAGAAGATTCCTCTGTTCATTCTTGCCGGCGCCGATTCCCTTGTGATCGTGCTGTCACAGCGCGCCGCGCACGCGGTGCGGAGTGCGTCTGAGGTCTCCTGGCCGGCGCGTCTTGAAAATGCCGTGGTCTCGTACGTGCGCTACTTGGGAAAGGCATTCTGGCCCTCGCACCTTGCCGCCATGTATCCACGTTTCGCGCATCCGGCGCCGCTTTGGCAATTGGCCGGAGCAGCGGCACTGCTGATTGTTGTCACGGTGCTGGTGCTGCATTGGCGCGACCGACGCTATTTGACCGTGGGCTGGTTGTGGTTCCTGGGGACCTTGGTGCCAATGATCGGAATCGTCACGGTTGGCGAGCAGGCGATGGCCGACCGGTTCGCATACATCCCGTTTATTGGCTTGTTTGTGGCGGTGGTATGGACGCTGGATTGGTTCATATCGGGGCATCGAATGGCGCGCGTCTGCGGCGCTGGAGTTGCACTGGCCGCGCTTCTTGCTGCAGGATGCCTGACGTATCGACAGCTCGGTTATTGGCACGACGATGAAACACTCTGGCGCTACACGCTGAGCGTGACCGAAGACAATTACATGGCGCACGACAATCTTGCGTTTGCGCTGGCCCACGCAGGGCGAACCGATGAGGCCATCGCGCATTTTCGGGCCGCTCGCGCTTTGCACCAATATCCGCCCGATCAGATCCTGAGACTGGCCCATTATGAGGTGCGGATGGGATACCCGCAGGAGGCACTGGACGAGTCACGGGCTGCACTGGCGGCTTCGAGGGACCCGCAGTTGCAGCAGGCCGCGTTCTGCGAGATGGGCCGCTCACTACTTGGATTGCGGCGGTACGACGAAGCGGGTCAGAACTACCGCGAGGCCTTACGCCTCGCGCCCGATAACGGCGATGCTCTGGTCAACAGCGGTTTGCTGGCGCTGCGCGCCGGCGACGTCACACGGGCGATCGCATATTTTGGTCACGCGGCTGAGGTCGATCCGAATGACGTGAACCTGCTTCTGTTGGCGCAGGCCCTCGGACGCAGCGGCCAGACCGCTGATGCCGAGCGGGTGCTCGCGCAAGCGCGGAAAGTCTCCGCGGACTTCGCCCAGTCAAAGCAAGCTGTAGCGCAATTCCTCGCGCTGGCCGAAATCAAGCCGCTGTAGAACGCCATCTGTCGCGGAGCTATCAGCCCCGCTTCAAAAGCAGGCAGGTGATGTCGTCGTGCTGCGGGGTGTTCCCGACAAACCAGTCCAACGCCGCCAGCAGATTTTTCAGCAGATCCGCCGGCGCCAGGGCCGCGCCGCGATCGATCACCCGGATCAGTTCCGGCTCGCCGTATTCCTCGCCCTTGGCGTTCATTGCTTCGACCACGCCGTCGGTAAAAATCACGAGCCAGTCGCCATTGGCGAGACTCGTTGTCCCCACCTGATAACTTGCACTGGCAAGCACCCCAATGGGAATGCCGCCTTCCTCCGGCCGATACACTGCTCCAGAGCTTCTTCTCAGGATCGGCACATTGTGGCCGGCGTTCACATACGCGATGTCGCCGGTCTCGGGATTGAGTTCCGCCAGGAAGGCGGTCGTGAAGCGCGCTCCGCCCTGGCTATTGGAGCAGGCATAGCGATTCAGTTCGACCGCGATTTCGCCAAGAGCAGAGCCGCTGGTGGCCAGCGTTCGCAAACTGGCCTGGAAAGTCGCCATCAACATTGCCGCCGGAATGCTTTTCCCCGCCACGTCGGCCACCGCAAAGAGGACGCGATCCTGATCCGGAGTCGGCCCCGGCCGGAGAATCACATCGTAATAATCTCCGGCCACGGTGTTCGCCGGGCGCGTCGCGTAGGCGATGCTGTATCCCGGTATCTGCAGCGGCGCTCCCGGCAAAAGCCAACTCTGAATATCCTTGGCGATTTCCAGATCGCGTTTCATCACCACGCGGTCCGCCAGTTCCAGCAGCAGCACGACAAAGATCAACAGCCCGCCCACAAGGCGGAAGTCGAATGCAAAAACATGAATCTCGCCTGCTTTGTCGGCGTAACTGATTCCGCTCGAAAAGAACAATAGGATGAGTCCAAGCAGCAGCAACACGCGGCGCGCCGGCGAGAGCTTCTCGATGATTGCCCAGAACAGCGTCTTGAACAGGTGCCACGCCCGTTGGCCCCGCGACTGTCCCTCCAACCGCTCGCCCACCCCGATGGAATAGAAGCGGTAGCTCGAGCGGGCGTCTTTCACGAGCTGTCCCCAGAGCTGATGCACTTCCAGGCCGTCCGTCACGCGTTGCCAAAAGCGCGCGGTTTTTGTTTTCAGGTTGGGCCGTTGCGGGAGTTGCCGCGGATCACTAGCCATCGTGAACGACATTATAGGCGAGCCGACCTCTCACCCAAACAGCCCTAGCTGCTCGTCGGCGAGCAACGGGTGCGCACGCCGGCTCATGCGCTCATGCTCGGTGCCGATGCCGTACTTCCTTCGCAGCGCCGTCATCAGGCGTGACAGCCGCTCGCCGTATCCTTTCGGCAGAAACGCCCGATCCCGGTAGCGCTCGCGATAGACCTCAGCCAGAGCAGGGAACTGCTCTTCCAGAAACGGCAAGAACACCGCCGCCGAACAGGGCTTCAAGAAGAGTGGATTGGCAAATACGTATTTGGCCCCCGCGTCGCGAGCCGCTTTCACCAGCGCTTCCAAATCTGCCGGCCGATCCGTGATGCCGGGCAGCACCGGAGCGCAGATCACCCCCGCATCCACGCCGGCGAGATTGAGCTGGCGCACCGCCTCCAGCCGCAAATCCGGACGCGGCGCCCGCGGCTCCAGCTTCCTCGACAGATTGCCATCGACCGTTGTGACCGTCAGATTTACGAACAGACGGTTGTGGGCCGCCACGCGCCGCAGAATTTCCGCATCGCGCAGAACCAGATTCGACTTGGTGACAATACCCAGATCCAGCCCGGTGTGCTGCGCGAATTCCTCAAGGATGGCGCGCGTCACCTCGTACCGTTGCTCGGCCGGTTGATAGGGATCGGTGGCCGTACCGATGGCAATCTGCTCGCCGCGCTTGACCTTCTTCAGTTCGCGGCGCAACAACTGCGCCGCCTGCTGCTTAACGAAGATCTTGCGTTCGAAATCGAGGCCGTCGCGCAGCTCCATGAATTCGTGCGTATAGCGCGCATAGCAATACTTGCAGGCAAACTCGCACCCGCGATAGGGATTGATGGCCCAGGAAAAGGGAAGCGCGCGCTGGCTCACAACCCGGCTGAGCAACGAGCGCGACTCGAGCGTGAAGTATTCAACGTTGTGGCCCTCCCGCAGGGATTCACCCTGGGCTGCGAGGCGGGCAATCCCAAGCAGTTGCGGCTTAGAAGGGCAATCGGGGAGGAGGGGGAGGGAGGACATGGCGAATTCGCTATTTGTTCGCCTACGATAGCGCAATAGCCGGCCCCGGTCAAGTGCGGGTGAAGGAGAAGGTTCACGGGAAAAAGAGAAGGCGCGGAGGGCATCCGCGCCTTCGGGAAAAAATCAGCTGACTACAAACCGCTGTTACTGCACGGTCAGGCTAAATTTCGAACTGACGTTTTGGGTCGGGCCCTCGGTGGCCGTCACCGTAAGGTTGCTGTACACGCCCGGAACCGATGTGGGTGTAATCGTTACCGTCGCCGTAGCGGTCTTGGAGGTGTCGGCCTGGGACGTGGCCATGATGGTCGCGCTTGTCGGGAGCCCCGCCGCGATCGTAGGAGCCGTATAGGTGCCATCCGAAGTGATCGATCCCCCGTTGCTCGTGGTTACCGCCCAGGTTACGCCTGTGTTGTTGGTGTTGCTCAGCGTTGCCGTAAAGTTCGCCGTTTGAGGTGGCCAAGTGCCACCTGACGGACCACTGGCCCACACGGTCGCTCCGGCAGGACTTACGCTAATGGCTACCGGCTTGGTGCTTCCGCAGGCCAGCAGCAGCCCGAGGAGCAGCAGCGAGACGCAAAGGCCCGCAATCGCGGAATACCTGGAGATTCTCCGCCCCGCTAAGCTAACCATGACGATACCTGCTAGGGGCAATGTCAGTGGGAGCCATGGCGAACGATTGTCAGCCCGGCGTCGTTGCCTGTTACTCTCACTGCTCGTATTGGGACCGCTGGTTGTGAGGGTGAGGGTAACCGTTTGAAGCCCCGTCGAGCCGGCCGGGATTGGTGTGGCCGAACAGGTAATGGTCGTGTCCGGAAGGTCATTGCAGGCGAAAGTGATAGGCAGCGTTGTCGTCCCGGTCGGCGTTATTGTGAAGGTTGAGGTGGTGTTTGTCCCGGCGGCTGCTGGTGCCGGAGTGCTTGGTTGGGACGTGAACGCAAATGCGGGCGCGGTAATCACCTGAGTCACTGTATTTGAAGTGCTGCTGCCGTTGTTCGAGTCTCCGCCGTAGACGGCGGTGATCGAGTCCGAGCCAACTGGGAGGGTAGATGTGGTTAGGGCTGCCTGATAGGGGCTACTGGTGCTGAGGGTAACAGGGGTTCCTATGGTGGTTGTGCCGTTCTTGAAGGTGACGGTGCCGGTGGGCGCGGCGGCCGCCCCGCCATTCGTAACCGTCGCAGTCAGGATCACCGGAGCGCCGTAAATCGCCGGGTTTGCGCTGGACACGAGGGCGGTGGTTGTCGCGGCGAGGTTTGTGTTCGCCCAGCTGGTGAGGAGGTTTCCAACATCGATCGAACCCCAGCCGGTAGCTTCGTCATAACCCGCGGTTACCAGGTATCCGGCGAGACCACCGGTCAGTCCGGTCGGCGACGCCGTGCTGTTGTTGCATAGGCTGGGCGTGGTCACAACGCAGCCGGTCACCCCGCTGGTAGTGACGGTGACATCATTAAAGACCAAGTTAGTTGGAGTGGCCGCGAGCGTGTACAGTTCCTGGTTGAGCCATCCCTGGGCTGATGTTTCTTGCTGATTCAGCAGAGCGGCGATACCGGCCATGGAGGGCGCGGCGGCGGAGGTGCCAGAGAAGGAGATAAAACCGAAGCTGCCGCCCGACACAACGCAATCTCCTCCGCCTCCAGCCAGACATCCGAAATACCCGTCGTGCGCCGCTGAACTGAAGGCGACGTCAGGCACATAGCGCCCCGCGCGCGCCGCCGGAACACCGGTTCCGGTTTGCCACGAAGGTGTCGGAGTGTTGAAAACGCTGACACCGCCTCCGCCGCCAGCGATTTGAAGCTCATTGCTACCGTTGAAAGGCTCATTCCATGCGCCTTCGGGGATGGGGCCCAAAGCCGATAAAAACGGAGGTGCCTCCGTGGCATTCTCATTCCAATAAGTGGCCTCCGGTACATCGTTAAACTCGGTTCCTCCGACGCAGGTGGCGTAACTGGAAGCGCAAATATTATTAATGCCGAGGCTCTGACTTGCAGGGGGAGTTTGGAACGCGGCATCGCAACCGGCGGCGCCTGAATCTCCGGAGGAGACGAAAACCGAAATACCTTCGCCGGCAGCCGACGAAAACAGGCTGTCCCAGAAATCGTAGTCAGATACGCCCGATTCCGCTTCGCACAATCCGAAGCTGATGCTGATGATCTGGGCGGGTACGGGGTTGTTATCGACGGCATACTGAGCGGCGATGGCAATTCCGTCCTCAGTTTCAGTGCTTGCGCTGACGATCAGATCGATCGTCGCGCCGGGCGCGGTGCTGGTGGAACGCTGCACGTCGAGGGTGGCTTCGCCCTGGTCGCCAGAGGCGTCACCGCCCTCTCCGGCGGGCGCTCCCGGGTCCACTCCGTCCGGCGGAATGATGGTGGTTGGGGTGCTCGCGTTGACAGTCAGTCCTGACAAGCTCTGGAAATTCGTGATGTCGGGCCCGAACACCCTGGATCGCCCAATGATGCCAATCGTCTGTCCGGTGCCATCGACCGTGAGACCATTCAAGTCGTAGATCGTGGCGAAATCGGCCGGCATGATGAAGTTAAGGCATCCAGAGGGGCAACCAAAGGTGAGGTCCGGTGAGGTGTAGCCTCCGCCCTCCAGTTTGGTGACGCGAGCGGTGGCGTGGTGGGGACGGTTCTTGATGGTGTAGAGGCCGCTGATGGCTTGAATGACTCCCGCAAACGCCGGCGGAACCACGGGTTCGGCTGTAGGTGCAATTCGCCGCTCGCCATTTACGAGATAGTAGCTCAGCTCTGTTGCGAAGGCAGCGCCGAGCTGCGCCGCGGTGCCGCTGAAGTTAATCATCATGCGGCTGTTGGCAACGGAGTCCACGCGCAAGCCCTGGGCACGGAGCCACTCTGAGATGGAAGCGATGTCGGTTTGCGCGACTCCAAACCGCTGACCGATTTGAACGGGGCTGAGGAAATGATGGTAGCTGGGAGAAGAGCGATCCTGGAGTTGCTTCAGGAAATTCTCGAAAGCTTTCTGCTGCTGCGGCGAGCGCTTCAGAACCAGAGTGAGGTGTTCAAGCATGGTCTCGGCGGGTACTAGCCCCTGACCATTTTCCGGGACTGCCCACACTGGCCGCTGGCTGTTCGAAGCAGCGCCCGCCATGGGATCAGAAGAAGCTGCGAAACAGACGCTGGAAAGGATGAGAGTTGACAGGATAGCGAGGACGGATGCGGATCGAAGAGTTCGCATAAGCGCTCCAAGGTACTCCATGGGTTTTGGGAGACAAGCCATTTTAGGGGAGTTTCTTGAAGTTCCGATGAATTATTTTTGCTAGAAGGTTGTATCTAAAAGCACCTCGGCCACATGTTCCTGGGCGGGGAGGCGTCCGGCCGGACTCCCAAGGCATCCGGGATGACAGTAACTCGCTAGACTTCTGCCAGCTCTTCTTCGAGTAATTGCTTGTTGTAAAGGTCGGTGTAATAGCCGTTCTGGGCAATTAGCTCGTCGTGGGTGCCGATTTCTACGATTTGCCCCTGGTGCAGGACGGCGATGCGGTCGGCGTTTCGGACGGTGGAAACGCGGTGGGAAATGAAAATCGTGGTGCGTCCCTGCATCAGTTCGCGGAGCTGGTTGAGGATTTTGTCTTCGGTGTGGGTGTCGACGCTGGAGAGAGCATCGTCGAGGATCAGGATGCGCGGGCTGCGGAGAAGAGCGCGGGCGATGGCGGTACGCTGCTTTTGGCCTCCCGAGAGCGTGATGCCGCGCTCGCCGACCGTGGTGTTATAGCCGTCGGGGAAGGATTCGATGTCAGCGGCAATATTGGCGGCTTGAGCGGCGGCCCTGACTTCATCGAGTGTTGCCCCAGGCACGCCGAAGGCGATGTTTTCGCGGATGGTATCGCTAAAGAGGAAGGTTTCCTGCGGGACGAAACCGATGTTGCGGCGCAGGGCGTCGAGCGGGAATTCGCGGATGGGACGGCCATCGATGAGGACTGAGCCGGGCGCGGCGTCGTAGATGCGGGGAATCAGGCTGACCAGCGTGGTTTTGCCGGATCCGGTGGGGCCGACGATAGCAAGGCTGGAGCCGGCGGGGATGCGGAGATTGATGTCGTGAAGAACCGGAGTCTCGTTGTAGCTGAAGTTGAGATTGCGGAATTCGATTTCGCCAACGACCTGCTGGCTACGAGCTTCGAGCTGCGAGCTTCGAGAAACCGGATCGCTCGTGGATGGTGGCTCGAAACTTGCAGCCTGGTCTGCGATTTCAGGTTTCGCCAGAAGGATTTCGTTGATACGAGCCAGAGACGCCGTGCCTCGCTGGAAGATGTTGATCACCCATCCCAGGGCGATCACGGGCCAGGTCAACTGGACCATATAGGTGTTGAAGGCTACGAAATCGCCGACGTTCATTCTTCCTAGCACGACTTGGCGGCCGCCGACCCAGAGCACGATGACTACGGCGGCTCCCAGCATGAGTTCCAGCGTCGGCCAGAGCATACCCATCAGGCGGACCAGGCCGAGGCTGCGGTGGATGTATTCCTGATTGGCGCCCTCGAAGGCGGCGATTTCGGCCTTTTCCTGCACATAGGCGCGGATGACGCGCGCTCCGGAAAAATTTTCCTGGGCGCGCGCCGAGATGTCGGAGAACATGGCCTGGATACGTTCGAAGCGCTCGTGAATGCGGCGGCCAAAGTACTGAATAATGACGCTGGCAATGGGCAGCGGCAGAAAGGCGATTACAGTGAGTTTGGGGCTGATGGCCAGCATGAACGCCAAGGCTCCGGCGGTGAAGACGAACGTGTTGGCCGAATACATGATGGCTGGGCCGAGTAGCATGCGGACGGCGTTCAGGTCGTTGGTGGCGCGCGCCATGATGTCGCCGGTGCGGTTACGCTGGTAGTAGGAATACGAAAGACGCTCAAGGTGGGCGAAGAGATCGTTGCGCAGATCGAATTCTATGTCGCGCGAGATACCAATAACAACATACCGGGTGAGGAACTGAAATATGCCTTTGAACAGTGCGATGGCAACGATGAGCAGCGAATACGTGAGAAGCTTCTGGCGGGTGACCCCGGAATTGAGATCGTTGATGGCGCGGCGAATGACTTGAGGAAAGAGCACCCAGACGCCGTTATTGAATAAAACGCAAAGTCCTCCCAGCAGCAGGCCGAGCCGATGCCGTTTCAGATATGGGACGAGGGGACGCAGGCGCTCGGGAAACATGACCTTTTGTAGATGCGATTGTAGCAGCGCCAGGTGCGGATTTTGACGCGGGAGCGGTCACAAACGGCGCAAAAAAGAAGTAGGCGGCGGTGCAGAGCGCGGCCGTCCAAAGCGAGAGCATGAGGGCGGCGAGCAGCAATCCTGAGTAAAGCAGGTCGACGCTTTCCATGTAATGCTCCACTCCGTTTGCCCGTGTCGTCTCCGGCGCCCGGGAGATGGGCGATCACGTCTCTACAGCAAAAAATGCCGGGCGGGAATTGGTTGGAGGACCTACCCCGCCCGGGGCTAGGAGAGAGACAACTACACTGGAGAGAATCTGGTTTATTCCTCGGGCGGCGGAGGAGGTCCGTGCTTTCCCATGCGGGCCTCGTGCTTGGCCTCGAGTTGCTGATACTTGGTTTTCTGATCAGCGGTCAGAACCTGCAACATCTCCGACTTCATGCGCGCGTGTTCGACCTCGAGGGCGACGGCGGTCTGCGCGTGCTGCGTAGCCAGGGCCTGTACTTTGGCCTCATCGAATGCGCCGTTCTCTACGAGGGCATTCATGGCTGCGTGGTTCTGATGCATTTGCTGCATGAGAGGTTTGATTGTGGGTTTTTCCTTTTGCCAGACAGCCTTGATCTGATCCTGTTGAGCGCTGGTCAGATCGAGAGCATCGGCGTAGAAGCCGAGCATATGGTCGAAGCCGCCTGGACCGCCATGGCCGTGCGGGCCCTGAGCGAACAGGACTGCCACGCCTAGCAGGAGTGCAGCGCCGATCGAAAGGACGCGAAAGTGAATCGATTTCATCATGATCTCCTTGGTGTCCGGGAGGCAGCCCGGATTGCTTTGATACGAGAATAAGAACACCTTTGCAGAGAAAAAGGAGTAAAGAGTCGGTCAAGCGCGGTAAAGTTTTGTAAAGGCAGCTGCTAACTTCTAGCTCTCTGGGTCCGGGGGTTGCTAGAAGCTAGAGGCTAGAAGCTGACAAATCACAAATCTTTACCGCGGCGGGGCGAGCGAAGGTGTTACATGAATAGAAGAATGGAACGCATCTTGGTCGTGGATGACGACGTGGAGTTGTGCGGGCTGGTCGAGGAGTATCTGACGACTGAGGGATTCAACCTGAAGGCGGTACACGATGGAGAAGCCGGCCTGCAGCAGGCTTTGACCAATGAGTTCGCCCTGGTTGTGCTGGATGTGATGCTGCCCGGGATCAACGGGTTTGAGGTGCTGCGCCGGATTCGCAGCGTGTCGAAGACGCCCGTGCTGCTCCTCACTGCCCGCGGGGAGGACGTGGACCGAATTGTTGGCCTCGAAATCGGCGCTGACGACTATCTTCCGAAGCCGTTTAATCCGCGCGAACTGGTGGCGCGCATCCGCGCGATTCTACGGCGGACCAAGCCGGCAAAGGCTGCGGATGCGGTGCCCGAGGTGCTGAGTGTTGGCGATGTGGAGCTGGATCCGGCGACGCGAACCGTGCTGCGCGCGGGACAACCGGTGGATCTGACATCGGTGGAATTCAACCTGCTTGAGGTTTTGTTGCGTGAGGCCGGGCGAGTGGTGACGCGCGAGCGATTGGTGAACGCCGTGTTGAGCCGCAAGTTTATGCCCTTCGACCGCAGCATCGACATGCATGTGAGCAAGGTGCGGCGGAAGCTGGGCGATTCAGACGAGAACGGGGACCACATCAAAACGATTCGGGGCGTGGGCTACATGTTTGCGCGTCCGGCGACGAAGGTGAAAAAGTGAAGGGGACGACGTGAGGGCCGAACTGAAGGCAAAGAGATGAGAAGCCTGTTTGTCAGAATTTTCGTGTCCTTCTGGGCGGCGCAGGCGCTGTTTATCGTCCTTGCGATCTTGGTCACGATTGCGCTGAATCCGTCGCGCCATGGAATCGAGAGCCGCGGTCCCGAGTTGCTCGCCGAGGCAGTGAATGCCTACCAGACCGGGGGCGAGCACGGGGCGCATGATTACCTCGACACAATCTGGCACACAGAGCATATTCGCCCCTTCTTGTTTGATGCGAACGGAAGAGAGTTAAGCGGACGGCATGTGCCGCCCTGGATCGAGGATTCGAGGCGCGGTGTCGGGTTCAATCACGGATGGCTCCAGGGCCTTATGCCGGAGCGCATCAAGCGCTTCGCGTTGACGCTGGATGGAAAACGCTACACGCTCGTGATGGAGTTGCCGCCCGGGCCACGGCTCTTTTTTGGTCCTCATGATATTCCGGGTCTGGGGATCGCAATTGCGGTGCTTTCCTCGGGGCTGGTTTGCTACCTACTAGCGCGCTCCATGACGCGTCCGGTGACCCGGTTGCGGCAGGCGGCGCAGGGCCTGGCGGCGGGAGATTTAACGGCGCGCACCGGAGCTCCGGCGGGCGGCCCCCGGGGCGAAATGGTCGAACTGATGCGCGATTTCGACCGCATGGCCGAGCGGCTAGAAACGCTGGTGGAATCGCAATCGCGGCTGCTGAAAGATGTTTCGCACGAGCTGCGCTCGCCGCTGGCAAGGCTGAGCGTGGCGCTCGGTCTGGCGCGGCAGCGAGCCACGCCCGAGATCGAGGGCCAACTGAACCGGATCGAACTCGAGGCCGACCGGCTGAATCAGTTGATTCAGCGGTTGCTGACGATTTCGCGGCTGGAATCGGGCGCGGACGGCATTCACAAACAAAGCTTGTCGCTGCGCGAATTGGTGGAACAGGTGGCGCACGATGCCGAATATGAAAGTGCGGGCCGGCCGTGCGAGGTGGTAGCGCCCGGCCAGGACGAGTTCACGGTGGAAGCCGACGCCGACCTGCTGCGCAGCGCCATTGAAAATGTGGTGCGGAACGCGACGCGGTATACGGCCGAGGGCACGGCCGTCAAGGTGCGGCTAGACCGTGAGGCGGGCGCAAATGGCGATGAGATTGTGGTCCGCGTCTCGGACTCGGGTCCGGGGGTTCCCGACGAAGCGCTGGCGAGAATCTTTGAGCCATTCTACCGACTGGACGACGCGCGCAACCGGCAGACGGGCGGGGCCGGGTTGGGCCTGTCAATCGCCGACCGCGCCATTAGGCTGCACGGCGGGCAATTGCGCGCATCCAACCGGGAAGAGGGCGGGTTAGAGGTGGAAATTCGGATTCCGGCAATGCTCAGGGTTCCAACGCAGGATGGCAAAATCGGCCGTTCTGGGGACCCCGGGTTTGCTCTTCCCGCTCATTCCTGATAAACAAATATATTTCGGGAACAACTCAGCCATCGGGTCATCGAGCCCTCTGATGATCAGGTGATCTGGTCGCCTCATTGGTAGAGTTAGTTTCCGACGGCCCGATCATCGGATGAGCAGACGCCCAATGGTGAGATCACCCGATGACCCGATGATTCTAGGAGAGTAGATGTCAAAGAGAACTGGCGGCGTGGTGGCGCTTGTGGGCATGTGCGCCCTGAGCTTGCTTTTGGTAAATTGCGGCAGTTCGTCGAACCGGCCGGCAGGGTTGCTGTATGTGATCAGCCAGGCGTTCTCTCCACCCAACGTTGTCCCCAGCGTCAGTTCGTTCGCGATCGACCTGAACAGCGGAGTGCTGTCGCTGGTCAATTCGAACGCGACGACGTGTACGACGTTGACGCAAAACCCCTCTGTGAGTTGTGGGTTGGCCGTGAACATACTTCTCGATCCCACCGGAGCGACCGCGTTCGTGCTGAATCAGGGGCTCTCGCCCACGAATTCCACTGCAACGGTGGCTCCGACCATCTATGGCTACACGGTTAACTCGGATGGAAGCCTCTCATCCCCTACCACAGCGCAGACCTTGCCCCTCGGAGATACGTCGGTGACGATGACGGAGAATGCGGCCGGAACGATGCTGTTTGTGCTTGATGTCGGCCCGACCCTGACACCCGCGGATTGCCCCACGCCGGGAACTGCCACTTACGGGACGGACTGTCCGTCGATTTTGGTGTACAACGCAACGCCGGGTTCTACAACCTTGTCGCAGGCATCTGCGTATCCATTAAGCAGCCTGCCGACATCGCTGTCGGTGATGACCTTTACGCCGCCGAACGGAGGCTCGACGCAGACTCTTCTGTTCGTGACCAGCAACAAGGACCTGACGGGAAATCAGAACGACAATCAACTCATGGTATTTTCCGTGGACTCTTCGGGCAACCTGAAGCCGCAAATTTCCCCGCTCAACTTGCCCTACTACACGACCCTCCCGAATCCAATGGTTGTGCAGGCAGTCAACACGAATCCGCCGCCGCAGACGACGGGCGGAGTGTTTGTCTTTGTCGGCTCCCAAGGATCGGTGAGCGGATCGGTCAGCGTGTTTCAGATTTGCACGGTGGTAGGCCAAGGCAGCGGCGTCAATACTTGCAACCCGCAAGAAGTGGCCGTCAACCAGCTCATTCCAGTTGGAACGCCCAGCGCGGCCGGAAACACTCCCGCGGCCATGGTGGTCGATCCCACCAACAGCTTCCTTTATGTCGTTAGCTCCGGTTCGAACCAGCTGTTTGCATTCCAGATCTCCACCGGGACGGGCGTGCTGAGCCCGCTCTCTCCGGCGAACCAGCCGACTGGGGCGACACCTGTGGCACTGGCCATGCAGACAAGTTTCGACGCCCTGGATAACTTCCTCTACACCTCAAACAGTACAGGCGAAAGCATTACGGGCTTTGCCGCAAGCGCGACCACGGGACAGCTGAGCACGAGTTCGAGCACAACGCTGTTTACGCCGGGGCTTCCTAGCGGGATGGCTGCAAGGTAAGCCCATTTCGACCGCAGCGCCGGCATCTTGCCGGCTGTCCCGAGGGCGACCCGGCCTCGGCGCCGCGGTGTCCTGCGTGTTAATGATCACCCGGTCGCTATTAATTCATGCGATTTTTCAATCACCCGATGGCCGGATCGGCCGTTGACTAGGTTGGCATGCGGAGGATCAAATAGCCTCCGATAAATCCGAAGACAAGATTCGGCGACCAGGCGGCGACAGTCGGCGGGAGCTGGCTGAGATTGCCCATGGCCTCGAACAAGGCTGAGATCATCCAATAGAAAACACCGATGCCGACGGCGGTGGCAACTCCAGTGAGAGCGCCACGTTTCCCGGTGGTGAGCGCGAATGGGATGGCGAGAACCGCCATGACCAGCGTGATCAGCGGATAAGCAATTTTTTTCTGGAGCTGTACCCGCAGGCGCACCACGTCAAAGCCGCTCTGCTCCAGATCGTAGATGTAGCGGCGCAGTTCCTCATAGTTCATTTCCGACGACTGCTTCACTTCCTTCTTGAAATAGGCAGGCGCCTCGGTGAGCTGCGGAAACGTGGCAGCATCGAATTTGTGATAGTCCTCGATGGCGGATCCGTCCAGGCTGCGCTCCCATCCTTGCTCGTATACCCAACGGCCCATGGGAGAAGACCAGCGCGCTCGCTCTGCGGTAATACGGTGCGTGATCTGGAAGGTCTTGGGATCGAACTGAAACACGGTGATGCCACCGAAGGCGTCGCGGTCGGGGTCGAACAACTGGTAATAGTAAATATCGGAATGCTGGCCGAAGATCCACTTGCGGTCCGGGCGCAGGTAAGTCTGCGCAGGCTTGCCTTTGATGCGATTGCGCAGTTCGTCCTGGCGCTTATTGGTGTAAGGAAGATAGAACTGATCAGATGCGAAAAGAACGCCCGCGACCAGGGCAGAGGCGAACAGCACCGGAATGATGATGCGGTAGAGGCTGATACCCGTTGCTTTAATGGCCGTAATTTCGTTCGAACGTTGTAAGAGTCCAAAGGTGACGAGCACGGCCAGCAGCATGCTCATCGGGGCAATCGGGTAATAAAGAAAATATGGTGTGACGTTGAGCAGGTACTCGCCCACGATCAGGACGGAAATGCTATTGCGCAGAATGTCGCCGAGCAGCTCGAAGAGCGTGAAGACCAACAGCAGCGTGACGAAAGCTCCGCCAATCATGAACAGATAGAGCAGGAAGTCACGCAGAACATAGTCGTCGAGGATCGTAGGGAAGCGGAGATGCAGGAAGCGCCGCGGCCGCTTAACACGGCTGGAGGCGGAGGCCGCGACGGAAATGCCGCGATCGGTCGAAGTCGAAGGCGAGGCGAATCCATTTCTGACAGACTGCGAAGCCGCTCCATTGTCGGCGGGGAAGTGCGCCTTCGAACCTCGGAACCAAAAGCTGATGGGCCGGCGCTCAGATTGCCAGAGCAGAAAAGCTCCGCCAAGCAGAAAAGTTAGATCTGCCAGCCATACTCCCTCAGCGGGAGACAGACGCGACTGCCGGGCCAGCGACACTCCAATCAAAGAAATGGAGTAGTAGAGGAATACCAGAAGAATGGTCAGCACAAATCCGCTCGATTTGCCGCCCTTTTTCGACGAGAGGCCGAGAGGAACGCCGACCATGGCGAGCACCAGGCACGCTGTGGGCAATGCGAAGCGGCGATGAAATTCGATCAAGGTCCAGCGGCGAGTCGTGGCATCGGCGGTGCGTGCGGCGGTAAACAGTTGACCGACATTCATCTGGCTCAGCGTAGCCGGCTCACTCTGCTGGCGGTTCTGCGCGGCGGGAACCTGGATCGGAATGTCGGTCACTTGAAATGTGGAGATCTGATACTGATCAGGATTCTTCGGATCCGATTCGTGGGTCGAACCATCGGTGAGGTGCAGGTCGAGCCGGTCCGCACCCTGGCTGACGAGGAGTCCTTCGCGAGCAAGTGTGACACGCGGCGCTGCGGGATCGGAAAGATCGGCCAGGAATACGCCCTTCCAGAGCGCGCCTCCGGCCATCGCTTTAACGTCCTGCACGTAGAGAATGATCTTTGGGAAGCCCTCATAGAACACGCGCGGCTGCACTTCAAACGAGGCCTGCGACGATTGCAGCCGGTTTTGCAGGCTATCGAGGGAAGCCAGCGACCGTGGAGCGACATAAACGCTGTTAGCCAGAGCAAGCAGCCATGCGACGACAACAAAAATGGAGCAGACTCGAAGAAACGTCCAGACGCTGAGGCCGCTGGCGCGCATTGCGGTCACTTCGCTGTCGGCGGACAGGCGGCTGAGGCCGATCAGGATGCCAACCAGCACGCCCATCGGGATGGTGTACGTCAGTGCGACGGGGATCGTATAAAAGAAGATCTCGGCGATACTCGGCAAGGGAGCGCTATTGCGGACGACCAGCTCAAGAATGCGGCCGAGATCGCGCGTAAAAAGAATGAACGTGAAGACGGCGGCGCCGATCAGCGCGTGGGAGACGACTTCTCCCAGGATATAGCGGGTGAGGATGCGGATCCGCACAATGCACAATAGTGGCTGAATGCGAGTCTAGCACGGAGTCGCGGTGCGAGGTTTGCTTTGTAGCGCGCGTTCGTAGAGAATGCGAAATTTGCGCGGAGGAGAAATGAAGGTGGTACACATGCGGAGGGTTGTGAGCTCTTGGGCCGTGCTGGCGCTCGTAGTCACAGGTTGGGCGCAGCAGCCGGCGGAGTTGAAACCGGTCACCGACCGATTGGCATCGTCGATTTATGGTGGGCCTTCGATGGCCACGTTGGGCGAATTGACCGACGGAATCGGGGGAAGGCTCACGGGTTCTCCAGCCTATGTCCGCGCTACTGAATGGGCGGCGGCGAAGTTTCGCAGTTATGGGATTGAGAATGTGCGGCTGGAGCCGTTCAAGATCGACGCGGGCTGGCAGCGCGGGACGGCGAGCGGCGCGATGCTGAGTCCGCTCGCGCGGCCGCTATATGTGGCTTCGCTTGGCTGGGCGCCTTCGACTCCGCTGGGAGGAGTCGAAGGTGCGGTTGTTTTGGTCTCCGACATTTCTATTGAGGCGCTTCAGTCGCGGGCTGACGAGCTTCAGGGGAAGATTGTTCTGCTCGATAGCGCGAAGCTCATGGCGGAAGGTTACGGCAAAGTGCTGCCCAAGCTGGAGGCGGCTTTTCCAACTTTCGCCAACGCGGGCGTGCTTGCGGTCATGATGGAGGATCGCGCGCCTAACAACGTCATCAATGCGCATGCCAGTTTGTGGGGAGCGAAGCTGGTTCCGCTGCCGGAAGTCGAGCTCGGAATGGAAGACGCGAAGCTGATTCGGCGCGAACTGGAACGCGGACCGCTAACAGTGCATTTGACGGTCGAGAACAAGACATCGGGCGAAGAGAACGTCAACAACGTCGTGGCGGAGATTCGCGGGCGGGAACGGCCGGAAGAGTGGATCCTGATCGGCGCGCATCTGGACTCGTGGGATTTCGGCACGGGCGCGCAGGACAACGGAACTGGCGCGGTGAGCGTGCTGGAAGTAGCGCGCGCGATGGCTGCTCTGGGCAAAGCTCCGCGGCGCAGTGTGCGCTTCGTGCTGTGGGGCGGCGAAGAGGAGGGACTTCTCGGATCGTATGCTTACACGCAGGCGCATAAGAGCGAGTTGGCGAAGTGCGTTGCGGTTCTCAATACCGATAATGGCGCTGGACATCCAAAGGGATGGAAAGTCGAGGGCCGCACCGATTTGAAGCAGGCGATGCAGCCTTGGAGCGATGGGCTGCTGAAGGATCTTAGCGGCGGCGATTTGTCGTTGGAGACGACTTACGATACCGATCATGGGCCGTTTGTGCTGCAGGGAATTCCGGCGCTTGATCTTTGGGTGGATATGACGAAGTATTTCGAGATCCACCACAAAGCGAGTGACACGCTGGATAAAGTTGATCCGCTGGAATTCAAGGCGGGAACAGCGATTGTGGCAGCAACAGCTTATGCGATTGCGGAGAGCGATAAGCCGATCGCTCCACACATTGATCATGCAGCGGTAAGAGAAATTCTGCGCAACGCTAAGCTGGAGGATTTGGTCGAGAATGCTGGAGTTTGGAAACCGTAGAGAGCTGCGAGCCGCGAGCTACGAGCTTGGAACTTAGTCGGGCTCCAGTTAGTGTGAAAAACTTATGTTTACTTAATGGTAACGGTACCCCCTCCCCCCCCTCCCCCGGTCTATTGGAATCAAGACTTTAGCGACCAATTCCCGCCAAAGTCTTGAGCCGCAAGGTGTTATAGGCAAAGTCTTGAGCGCGTAGGAGTTAGGGGCTAGCTCTCAGCTCTTAGCTGTCAGCTTCTCAGCCAAAACCCGGCGACAGAATACTTGGCACCCCGGGGTCGGTTTGACCTCTTTCAATTGTCAAAGAGCGATTCGCAGATTTGACTGCACTACTTCTATTGTAACTTGAGGTGTCAAGGATATAGGTCACAATTACAGCGGGTGAAGTAAGAAGTAAGTAGGCACCTAGGAGCGAATGACGGGCGAACAAAATATTTATTGGGATACAACCATGTACGTACCCGCTGAGCAGAGGCAACAAATGGAAGGGGTTTGGGGATTCCCGGGAGGTCAGTTGGGGCTTGACAAGGTGTGCTATAGAGGCTCGCGGCTTACAGGGCGGCCGTGACCCAGGTTAGCGCCCAACACCGGGCGCGACCTGGGGCACCAAGCGGCAATTCGACATCCAACTATGCTAATGTCCAGTAGAGACCCAAAACGTTATGACTGCTCAGACCAAGACTGGGGCCGGACATTCGCCCCGCGAGCGAGGATCAGAGTGGAGAAAATGGGATCTCCACATTCATACCCCAGGAACGGCGCGTGAGGATAGGTACACGGGCTGGCCCAGTTTCCTGCAAGCACTGAAAGCTACGAAGGACGTTTCGGTCGTCGGCGTCACGGACTATGTGTCAATCGCGAATTACGAGCAGCTAATCAAGCATAAGAAAGACGCCACGTTAGGGTCGATTGACCTGCTCATACCAAACATCGAATTCCGTGTCACACCACAGACTGACAGAGGCCATGCAGTAAATTTGCACCTGCTCATAGATCCCAGCGAGACGGGACACTGCGATGAAATCAACTACGCGCTCGCACGCCTCTCGATTGAGTATTTGCGGCAACCATATTCCTGCACCAGGGCTGGAATCACAAAATTAGGAGCAGCTTACAACCCCAGCTTGATCGACGAGGATGCCCAATACCGGGAGGGGGTCAACCAGTTCAAGGTGGACTTCGCAGTCTTCTGGAAGTGGTACGAAGACGAAGCTTGGCTCCGCCAACATTCTCTGGTGTGCGCTGCCGGCGGAAACGATGGCCCATCTGGGATAAAAGACAGCGGGTGGGCTGCGAAACAAGAGGAAATATGGAGATCAGCAAATGTTATTTTTTCCGCAAACCAAAATAATCGCGACTTTTGGCTTGCAGAAGGGGGCGACGAAAGCGACGGAGCGAAGAAACTTGGAGCGCCGAAGCCATGCTTTCATGGATCTGACGCCCACTGCCTCGACGATCTTTTCAAACCAAGCCCAAACGGGTTTTGTTGGATAAAGGCCAACCCTACATTTGAGGGCCTCAGGCAGACGCTATACGAGCCTAAGGAGCGAGTCTATATCGGCAGTCACCCGCCCGCCCGCCATGACGCCTCCAGGGTTATCTCCGAAATTGCCATTGGCGGCGGGACTGCGGCCTTTCAAAGCCTCAAACTGGGCTTGAATAGCGGCCTGGTCACGATCATCGGCCAGAAGGGGTCAGGAAAATCTGCATTAACGGACCTGTTAGCCTACGCAGCTGGCAAGGACCCGAGCGCGGATCCGACGAGCTTCATTTCAAGGGCGGCCGAATACCTAAATGGCACAGCGGTGACCCTGACCTGGCTCGACGGACACTCCTCCAAAGCTGTAATCGGTGACAAGAAGCAGCGTCGGACGGACGTCCGATATCTTTCGCAGAGTTTCGTTGAGAAGCTCTGTTCGGACGACTACGCCGGCACAGAACTCACGAATGAGATCGAGCGAGTCATTTTCTCCAATCTTGATCCCACCGACACCCTCAATACCTCAAGCTTCACCGAGCTTCGCAGCATCAGGACCCAAGTGCTTGCCGCAGACCGGGTAAGACTAACGTCAAAAATACGCGAACTGATCGCCGAGGACGAAACGCTCCGTGAGGCGGCCAAAGCCGTTCCGGCCAAGAAGGACAGGATCGAGGCTCTCGGCAAGGAACAAACGGGGCTGAATAAACAACTTCCGACCGCAGAAACACCCGAGGAGGCCGAAGCGCAAAAGCAGCTACCCGTCCTGCGGCAAGAACTGCAAAAACTGCAAGGCACCGTCGCCGGCCTCAAGCAGAGACAGCTCAAGTTGCAGCAATTGCGCTCCAAGCTGGACCAGTTCAAGGCCGAGTTCGAAGCCTCAAGGCAGGATTTTCTGGCCCAAGCCAAGGAACTGGGTATTGCAAAACGGTTCGACCTCGAACTGAACATCAAAGCAGAGGACGCCCTGGATGATTTGGGAGCCGACCTCACACTGCAGATCTCCCAACTGGAGGGGAAAACCACCGCAACAAAGAAGAACGGGCAGGAGCGGACAATCAAGACAGTCGCGAAGCAAATCGAGGAGATAGAGAAGGTAGTGGCCTCCGACCAAGCCCGCAGAAACCAAATCCATCAAATTCAGAAGCGAGTCGCTAGCATTACCCAGGAAATCGCTCGGCTACAGAGGGAGATCATGACAGTTGAGGGCAGCAATGTGGCACGCCAGAAGACCATAAGGCAGGCCCGATTGGATACATACGAAAAGCTATTTCAGTCCTGGAAGAAAGAACAGGCTGTGCTGGAGGGCCTATACGAACCGGTTCGCAGCAAACTGCAGCAAGGCTTGAAGGAAGAGAAGATGCTCGATTTCCATATCAACTGGGACGTTGACCTAGAGAACTGGCTCGATCGGGGGAACGAACTCTTTGATCAGAGAAAAGGACATCCGTTCGGTTCCCCACTGAAGTTCAGGCAGGCAGTTCAGTCGACCGTGTTGGCCGGGTGGGAAACGGGTGATCCGCACGAAATAAAGGCTGGGATGGAAAAGCTTCTAGACCTCTTCAAGCAAAAATCCGTTGAGAGCCATCTTCGTGCGAGGGTAAAGCATTCCGACTTACTTGAATGGGTATTCGGGTACGACCACATTAAGCTAAGCTACGGCCTCCGCTACAACGGAACAGAGCTGGACAAGCTGTCACCGGGCACCAAAGGAATCGTTTTGCTCATTCTCTATCTGGCGATGGATTCGGAAGACAGCATGCCGCTGGTGGTGGACCAGCCAGAGGAAAATCTGGACAGTGAATCAATTTATTCGCTGCTCTCGCACTACTTTAGGAGTGCGAAGTCGCTGCGACAGGTTATCGTTATCACCCACAATCCCAATCTCGTCGTAAACACAGACTCAGATCAGGTGATCGTTGCATCGGCAGATAGACTCAGCGGTGCCTTCCCCACCTTTTCATATGCATCAGGTGGGTTAGAAGATCCGGTTATCCGCGACAAAGTGTGCCTAATCCTAGAGGGTGGCGAGGCAGCCTTCTTGAAACGCGAGGTACGCTACGCACTTAGGCCTAGCTAGTTTCTTTTCAGAAACAACGCGCCCAGCGGGGGCAGCGTCAACCGCAGTGAATACGGGCGGCCGTGGGTGGACTCTGGCAAGGCTTCCGTGCCGCCCATGTTGCCTGCGCCGCTGCCGTTGTATTCTTTCGCGTCGCTGTTGAGTAATTCTTTCCAGTAACCGCCGGTGGGCACGCCTACCATGTAACCGAGTCTTGGGACGGGCGTGAAGTTACACACTACTAATATGGAGTCGTCGGGCGACTCGGTTTTGCGCAACAGCGAGATGATGCTGGCGGGGGCGTCGTTGCAATCTACCCACTCGAAGCCGCGCGGGTCGTTGTCGAACCAGTGCATGGCGGGCTCGCTGCTGTAGAGGCGATTGAGTTGCGCGACAAAGGACATCAGGCCGCTGTGCACGGGGTATTGCAGCACGTTCCAGTCGAGGCTGCGGTCGTGCGACCACTCGCTGACCTGGCCAAACTCATCGCCCATGAAAAGCAGCTTCTTTCCCGGCTGGGCGAACATGTAGGCGTAGAGAAGGCGCAGATTGGCGAAGCGCTGCCACTCGTCTCCGGGCATTTTGCCGATGAGCGAGCCTTTGCCATGCACGACCTCATCGTGGCTGAGCGGCAGAACAAAATTTTCGTGCCACGAGTACAGCATCCGGAAGGTGAGCTTGTTGTGGTGATACTGGCGATGGATGGGATCCTGCTGGAAATATTTGAGCGTGTCGTGCATCCAGCCCATATCCCATTTGAAGCCGAAGCCGAGACCGCCGAGATGCGCGGGTCTTGAGACCATGGGATAAGACGTGGACTCCTCGGCGTAAGTCTGAATGTCGGGATGTTCCTTATAGGCTTCGAGGTTGAAGCGGCGCAGGAAGTCGATGGCTTCTAGATTTTCGCGTCCGCCGAACTGGTTCGGAATCCACTCACCCTCTTTGCGCGAGTAATCCAGATAGAGCATGGAGGCGACCGCATCCACGCGCAGGCCGTCGATATGATATTTGTCCAACCAGAACATGGCGCTCGACATCAGGAAGCTGCGCACCTCACTTCGGCCATAGTTAAAGATGTGAGTCTTCCAGTCCGGGTGAAATCCTTGGCGCGAATCTGAGTGCTCGAACAGGTGCGTGCCGTCGAAGAAAGCCAGGCCGTGGCCGTCGGAAGGGAAGTGCGATGGGACCCAATCGAGAATCACGCCGATGTTGTGCTGGTGGAGGCAATCGACCAGATACATGAAATCCTGTGGCGTGCCGTAGCGAGACGTGGGCGCGAAGTAGCCGGTGGTTTGGTATCCCCAGGAGCCGTAGAAAGGGTGCTCCATGATGGGGAGCAATTCGACGTGCGTGAAGCCGAGGCGATTGACGTGGTCGGCCAGGCGGGGCGCGACTTCGCGGTAGGTCAGCGGACGATTGTGCTCTTCGGGGACGCGCATCCAGGAGCCGAGGTGCACCTCGTAAATGGAAATGGGCGCATGCGTGGTGTTGGCGGCGGCGCGGTTATGGAAATAGGCGTTGTCATTCCAGGTGTAGTCCAGATCCCAGACGACCGAGGCGGTGCGCGGCGGCTTTTCGTCGAGGATCGCTACCGGGTCGGCCTTTTCGGCCCGAAATCCGTGCTGGGCTGAATCGATATGAAACTTGTAGAGCGCGCCTTTCGTGACGCCGGGGATGAAGCCTTCCCAAATTCCTGAGGAGCCGCGTGGCTGGAGTTGATGGGAAGTGGGGTTCCAGTTATTGAAACTGCCGATTACCGTGACTCGGCGGGCGTTCGGAGCCCATACGCCGAAGATGGCCCCGGCGATTCCGTTGGACTCGAAGAGGTGGGCGCCCATTTTGTCGTAGATGCGGTAGTGGCTGCCCTCGTTGAAGAGGTAAAAGTCTTCTGGAGTCAGCAGGGAAACGTCGAAATGAACGGGAGAAGCGGGCTCGGAGGTCATTTTCGTGGTCATCGGCTTCCCGATTAGTGTATTCCAATCAGGCCCCGGATTCGAATCTGGGGGCTGGATAGCGCCTGGCTTATGCCATACTGAAATTTTGCCGATTCATATAGAGGGAAACAAAGAAAGATGGCTCAGGTTCGGGTTGTTCTTCTCTGGCACCAGCACCAGCCTTTTTATAAGGACCTGGTCACGGGGCGGTATCGTTTGCCCTGGACGCGCCTGCACGCGTTGAAAGACTACTACGGGATGGTGAAGTTGCTGGATGAGTTTCCGCAGGTGCACCAAACTTTCAACCTGGTGCCGTCGCTGATCTGGCAGATTCAGGACTATGTTTCGGGAGACGCGCAGGATCCGTTTCTGCAAGTAGCCAGCCGTCCGGCCAAGGACCTGACGCAGGAAGAACGGCGATTTGCGCTGCAGTATCTTTTTCAGGCGCATCCTGCAAACGTGATTGGGCGGTATCCGAGATACCGTGAGCTGTTTGAGAAATTCCGCAGCGCGGGGAGTTCGCCGGAAAACGCGGAGAAGTATTTCCTGCCGCAGGATTTTACCGATTTGCAGGTGCTGTCGCAGATTGGATGGTTCGACGAGTTCTTTCTGGAGGAGAAAGACATCGCGGAGTTGATCCGCAAGGGCCGGAACTACTCGCTTGAAGACCAGCGGCTGGTGATTGCGCGCGAGCGGGAGTTGATGGCGCGCGTTTTGCCCGCCCACGCGGACGCGGCCCGCAAAGGGCTGATCGAGATTTCGACCTCGCCTTACTACCACCCGATTCTTCCGCTGGTTTGTGACACGCAGATGGGAGCGGTTTCCTCGCCGGGACTGCCGCTGCCACAGAACCGGTATCGGCATCCCGAGGACGCGCGCGAGCAACTGCTGCGCGGGCTGGACTTGCACGAGAAAGTATTTGGCGCGCGACCGACAGGCGTGTGGCCATCGGAGGGAAGCGTTTCCGAAGAGGTGCTGGGGATCGCGCAGAAGCTTGGCGTCAAATGGATGGCAACCGACGAAGGCGTGCTGGGACGAAGTGAGGGAATTTTCTTTGCCCGTGACGGAAATGGCTTCTTGAATTCCGACCTGGCGCACCGGCTGTATACGATCTATCGCTACGAGAACGCCGGAACGGAAATGAATCTGCTCTTCCGCGATCACACGCTTTCGGACCTGATCGGATTCGTCTACTCGGGAATGCCGCCAGAGGAAGCGGCCAACAATCTCATCACGAAAATCAGGGATTCGGCGCGGCCCCTCACACAGAGCGGGCACGATGCCATCATTCCAATCTTCTTAGACGGCGAGAATGCCTGGGAATATTACCCGAAGTCGGGGCGCGAGTTTTTGCGGCGATTCTACGATGGGCTGCAAAAGGATCCGGGAATGGAAGCAGTCACTGTAAGCGAGGCGATCGCGCGCCACAAGAACAAGGGGCAGCTGAAATCGCTGGTGCCGGGATCGTGGATTAACGCGAACTTCAACGTCTGGATTGGCGCTCCCGAAGACAACAAGGCCTGGGACTATCTGTATGGGGCACGCAATTTCTATGCTCAGGCGGCGGCTGGCGCTTCGGAGGAGCAACGCAAACTGGCGTGGGAAGAAATTTTGATCGCCGAGGGCAGCGACTGGAACTGGTGGTACGGCCCCGAGCATCACTCGGCCAACGACCGCGATTTCGACGAGCTGTATCGCAAGCATCTGTCGAATGCTTACCAGGCGCTCGGCGGAACACCTCCCGATTATCTGGCACAGCCGATCACCGCCGAAATGGGACGGCCTGAATTTGTTCCGCAGACCGCGTACATTCACCCGCGGGTCAGCGCCGACATGGTGCGTTATTTCGAGTGGATGGGCGCGGCGCGTTATACGGCCGACCACCGCTCGGGCTCGATGCACGGCAAACAGTTTCTGCTGGATGGCGTGTATGGGGGGATTGACGAGCACTATGTGTACGGCCGGCTGGATTTCGCCGGCAACGTCCCGGCAGACGCGTTTGAAGTGGTGGTCAATGTAGAGTCCTGGACGAACCATGGTGGCAGTCCGCGGCGCGAGCTCCGCTTGGATGTTGCGGCGGAAGGGCAGCGAATCCAGTCGTGGAAGGTGACCGAGACCAAAGACGGGGAACTGGCGAAATCGACCAAGCCAAACGATGCCGTGCGCATCGCGCTGGCGCGTGACTTCGAGTTCCGGCTGCCGCTACAGTGGCTGATGGCGGCGCCGCTTGCGCTGGAGAAAGTTCGCGGGGCGCAGGGCTCGGAACTTCTCACAACAAGACTGCGCATGCGCTTCAGTTTGTGGAAGAACCGTTTGCCAGTCGACGCGTTGCCGGTCGAGGGCTGGATCGAGCTCGAACTGCTGGCGGAGGACGACCTGCTGGCGGTCGGAAGATAAGCGTCGTTCGTCATCCGCATTTGCCCTGCGCGAAGATGCGGCGCGCTTTTGGCGAACGGTGAATGACGAACGACGAACAGCGCAGTTAGCTATTGTCCCGTCGCAGCGCTCATCATCATCATCGGGCGATTGAGTTCCATGACAAGTTCGGTGCCTGCCGGCAGCGTGGCCGACCGATGCTTCCCGAGCCAGTGCGAAACGGTGACGGTCGCGCCGATCACACCGCCGATTACGAACCCTTTCGCCCCGCCGATCAGTCCGCCGATCAGCATTCCGCCGCCGGTGCCCATGCCAATTTGCGTCAGGTCGGTGCCATCGTGACCGGCGCCTTTGAACTGGCCCTCGGTGTTGACGTCAGTGCCGTGGCGGGCGTTGGTGTCTACCAGAGAGGCGTTCAGCGTGAAGCGGTCGCCATTGGGCAGTACCAGATTCTCGGGAAAGACCGCGATCGTCGGCTTGCCGGCAATGCGGCGCGGTTCGGTTGTTTTGGTGACGCGGCCTTCGACAGTCGCGCCGATGGGGATCACGGTTTTGCCATCCAGCACGACCGGTTCAGTCACTCGGGCTGAGAAAGCGTCGCCGGTTCTTGAGCTGAAGGTGGTTAGCGTGGTGTCGAGTTTCATTTTGACGGCAGTGCCGGTGGGCAGGGAAGTCTGCGCCATGGCCAAAGTTGCAATCAGAACGAAGCTTGCAAGAACGATGAGTCTTTTCATGGAACCTCCTAAAGTCTGTCGTAGCGCCGGCGTCACGCCGGCCGCGTGCAGTCCGAGTTTCTACTTGCCGATTCCAGCAACCGCTTTCAACACCTCGTCCAGCGGCGCCCGGTCGTTCTGGTTGTCGCCGCGATAGAGATAGCGCACAACGCCGCCGCAATCGATCACGAAAGTCGCGGGATGAGCAATGTTCACCGCATCAGCGCCGAACGCGTGATGAAGACCGTAAGCCTTGGTGACGGCGCGATCCTCATCCAGCAAAAACGGGAACGAAATGGGATGCTTTTCCAAAAATTTACCCGGCTTCCACAGACCATCGCGTTTTTCGGCTGCCACAAATGCCACCTGCGCCCCCGCCGATTCGATTTCCTGTTTTCGCGACTCGAACTGAGCCATGCGCTTCACGCAGTTCGGTCACCAGGTCCCGCGCAAAAATTCGAAAATCAGCGCCCCATGCTGGAGGAAGCCACCGAGGCTGAATATGCCCTCGCGATTCGCCGCCCCCAGAGAAAAGTCTGGAGCTCGCGAGCCAGTCTCTAGAGTTTCGGTGCACGACTGCATCTTGTGATTGACTCTAAGGCAGGTGAAATTTGAGAACAATAAGAGAAAGTGCGTTGGAACCACGAGAGGTAATGCGCTGCGGAATGCGTGGCCTTGTCACGGTAACTCGGTGGCTCACTCTTCGCAAAAACTGAATCGGCACAAACCTGATGGTCACCGCGCACAGCGCCGCTCCCGCCGCTCCGCTATAATCGCCCCTTTCGGGCAACGGATGGGCAGGACTTACACCGGCACCGGTGGATGACGATTCGCGGACTATCGATTCAGATGTACATAAGAAAGGTAGAAACCACATGACCAATATCGGAGCAATTATCGGGCGCGAAGTGCTGGATTCGCGCGGCAATCCTACCGTGGAAGCGGAAGTAGTGCTGGCGAGCGGAACGGTGGGGCGCGCAATCGTGCCCAGCGGAGCTTCGACAGGCGAACATGAAGCGGTCGAACTGCGCGATGGCGACGCTCAGCGCTACAAGGGCAAAGGCGTGCTCAAGGCGGTTGAAAACGTGAACGGGGAAATCGCCGAGGCGCTCGCCGACATGGACGCCGCCGATCAGCGCGGGCTCGACGCCAGGATGATTGAACTCGACGGCACTTCGAACAAAGGCCGGCTGGGAGCGAATGCGATCCTAGCGGTTTCGATGGCCGCGGCGCGAGCCTCGGCCAACGAGTATGGGCTCCCGCTCTATCGTTATCTGGGCGGAGCCGCCGCCAACACGCTGCCCACGCCGATGATGAACATCCTGAACGGCGGCGCGCATGCCGATAACAACGTGGACTTTCAGGAATTTATGGTGATGCCGGTCGGAGCACCGTCGTTTTCCGAGGCGCTGCGCTGGGGGGTCGAGGTCTTCCACACGCTCAAGGGCGTGCTGAAGAAGCGCGGCTACAACACGTCGGTCGGCGACGAGGGCGGATTCGCGCCGTCGGTGAAATCGAATGTCGAGGCCATTGAGGTTGTGCTCGAAGCCATTCAGCAGGCGGGTTACAAGCCGGGCGAAGAGATTGCCATTGCGCTCGATCCGGCCGCCAGCGAGTTCTTTCAGGATGGCAAGTATGTTTTCAAGAAGTCGGACAAGTCGACGAAGAGTTCCGACGACATGGTGCGCTTCTACGCGAAGTGGGCCAATGACTATCCGATCGTCTCGCTCGAGGACGGACTGGCCGAGAATGACTGGGAAGGCTGGCAAAACCTGACCAAAGAACTGGGCGGCAAGATTCAACTCGTGGGCGACGACATCTTTGTCACCAACATGGCGATCTTCGCGAAGGGCATCGAGAAGGGAATCGCCAATTCGATCCTGATCAAGCTGAACCAGATCGGAAGCGTGAGCGAGACGCTCGACACCATGGATCTGGCTCGGCGCAATGGTTACACGTCCGTGATCTCGCATCGCTCGGGCGAGACGGAAGACACATTTATCGCCGACTTTGCGGTTGCGACCGGCGCGGGCCAGATCAAGACCGGGTCCGCCTCCCGTACCGACCGCATTGCAAAGTACAACCAGTTGCTGCGGATTGAAGAAGAGCTGGGCGGCGCGGCTCGGTTTTTGGGGATCAAGGCGCTGAACTACAAAGGTTAGGTCGCCCCGTGTTTACAATTGGTATATGAAAGTCTCTATTGACGAGGCGAAGAATCGGTTCCTGGACATGCTCGACCGCGCCGCCATTGGCGAAGAGGTCGTTATCATGGATGCGGGAGAGCCCGTTGCTAAACTCGAGCCGATAAGAGCGCCTGCGAGAAAAACGCCGTAAGTTCGGTTCAGCCAAGGGCGAATTCACGGTCCCTGATGATTTCGACGACCCTCTGCCAAAGGAAATCGAGGACCTGTTCTATAAATAATCCGCGCACATCGGCGTAAGTCCGCGGCAAATGAATCTGAATTAGCTAGAAGCTAGTGGCCAGTAGGAGCTGAATTTGTCCCGTCCTAAACCTCTCGTCCTCGTCATCCTCGATGGCTGGGGATACCGCGCCGAGACCAAAGCCAACGCCATCGCGATGGCGCGCAAGCCGACTTACGACCGGCTGCTGCGCGACTATCCCAACACGCTCATTCATACTTCGGGGCCATTTGTTGGCCTGCCCGAGGGCCAGATGGGCAACAGCGAAGTCGGGCACCTCAATATCGGCGCCGGGCGCATTGTGCACATGGACATCACGCGCATCGACCTTATGGTCCAGAACGGCGAGTTCTTCTCGCATCCCGTGCTGGTTGATGCCATGAAGCATGCCCGCGTCAGCGGCCGCAAGCTGCACCTGTTCGGATTGCTCTCCGACGGTGGCGTGCACTCGCGCCAGGAACATCTGCACGCGCTGCTGAAAATGGCAAAGCAGCAAGGTGTTGACCGCGTGTTCGTGCATGCCTTCATGGATGGCCGCGACACGGCTCCTACCAACGGCGCCGGCTATCTTGAGTTACTGCAGCAGAAGATGCGTGAGTACAACTCCGGCAAAATCGCCACGGTCAACGGCCGCTACTACGCCATGGACCGCGACAAGCGCTGGGAACGCGTGGTCAAGGCGTTTGACGCGATGGTCTACGGTAAAGCCGAAGGCGGAACTTATTCCGATGCCGTGCAGGGCATGAAAGAGTCCTACAACAAAGGAGTGACCGACGAGTTCGTGCTGCCGTTCGTTTGCACGGATGGCCGCGGCGAACCGCTGGCAAAGATCGCGGACGACGATGCCTGCATCTGCTTCAACTTCCGCGCCGACCGGGTCCGCGAAATGACGAGAGCGCTCTGCCGCAACAGCAACTTGAACGAAAAAGGCGGACGCGACCTGCCGGGCGCAGCGGAACTCGATGCAACAATTCCCCGCGATCGCGCGCCCAAGAACCTGAAGTACGTTTGCATGACGCAATACGACAAAAACTTCAGTCTGCCGGTCGTCATTCCGCCGGAATCGCTCACGCATATTCTCGCGGATGTCATGGCCGGGCTGAACATGCGCAACCTGCGCGTGGCCGAGACCGAGAAGTACGCGCACGTGACTTATTTCTTCAACGGCGGAGTCGAACAGCCTTTCCCCGGCGAAGATCGCGTGCTTATCCAATCGCCGAAAGTTGCGACCTACGATTTGAAGCCCGAGATGAGCGCTGCCGGCGTGGCGGAAGCCATCGTCAAAGCTGTAAACGATAACGCGTTCGATGTGGTGATTGCGAATTTTGCGAATGCCGATATGGTCGGGCATTCCGGCAAGTTGGCGCCGACCATCAAAGCCATCGAAGCCGTGGACGCCTGCCTGGGCGAGGTCGAAAAAGCCATACGCGCCAAAGCCGGAGCGATGCTGATCACCGCCGACCACGGCAACGCCGAGATGATGATTGACCCCGAAACCGGAGGCCCGCACACCGCGCACACAACCAATCCCGTTCCGTTCATCGTGATCGCCGAAGATGCGAAGCAGTACACGTTGAAGCCGAACGGCTCGCTGCGCGATATTTCGCCAACGATGCTCGGCATGCTGGGAGTTACCGAGCCTAAAGAGATGACGGGCGCAGACCTGCGATTGCCTAAGAAACCCTGAACCGCCGAGACGCCGAGGACGCCGAGAACAGCTCTTAACTGTCCGATGGTACGACCACCAGATCACGCGACGATCAAGCTCGTTATTGCCGTGCACCATTTCTTCGATCAGTGGAATGCGCCCTCATGGTTCTCGGAGCGCTTACGGTCCGATTTCCCGGAAGTCATGATCGTCCACCTTCCTGATTACAAGCGGCTGGATGCGGAGATACTGGACGCCGAAGTCCTTGTCGCGTGGTCGATTAGGCCCGAACAAGTCAAGGCTGCGCGCAAACTACGTTGGATTCATTCGCCCGCGGCCGCTGTGCACCAGCTGATGTTTCCAGAACTCATCGCGAGCGACATCATTCTCACCAACGCGCGCGAGGTGCACGGGCCCGTTGTGGCCGAGCATGTGATTGCGCTTATCTTCGCGTTGGCCAAGAAGATTCCGGGTTCGGTCGAGCTTCAGCAGAAGCATATCTGGGGTCAGCAGCTTTTGTGGGATGAAATTCCGCGAGTGCGCGAAGTGGCGGGCGCAACGCTGGGGCTGGTTGGGGTGGGCGCGATCGGGCGGCCTCTGGTGCGCAGCTCGAAGGCGTTGGGCATGCGCGTTATCGCCGTGCGCGAGCATCCAGAGAAGGGAAGCGACGGCGCAGATGTTGTGCTCGGCCCCACGCAAGTTAATGAAGTCTTCCGTCAGGCCGATTATGTGGTGCTCGCCGCGCCCGTTACGGATAGCACGAAAACAATTGCGAACGCGGAACGGCTGGCGCTGATGAAACCGGGCGGGTGCCTGATCAACGTCGGCCGCGGGCCGTTGGTGGATGAAGCTGCACTGGCGCAGGCTCTGGGCGAAAAGAAAATTGGAGGCGCTGCACTCGACGTATTTCCGAAAGAACCGCTGGCCGCGGATTCTCCGCTGTGGGATCTGCCGAATCTACTCATAACCCCGCACACCGCGGCACTTACCGACAAGTTATGGGATCGACATTACGCGCTGCTCTCGGAGAATCTGCGCCGTTATCTAGCTGGTCAACCGCTGCTGGCGGTGGTGGATAAGCAGAAGGGATATTAGTGTTCGCGACGGTCGTCAATTCTGGCCGAGGAGCGAGATCAAGCCATCCTCAAGAGAGCCGCGCCACGAAAAGTAGTCGTGGCCACCATCAAATTCGCGGTAGGTCAGCTGATAACCCTTCAGCATGAGCACGTCTCGCAGCTCCCGATTGTCCTTCAGTAGTGAATCAAAGCGACCGACTTCCATATAAAACTTGATGGGCAAGGGTGCACTTTTGCGGAACAATAGGGTCAGGTCTCCCGTGTCTTCCGTGAGGGGCCAGGGCAGAGGATTGATCTCGTCGTTTCTCACCCAATATGCGCCCGACTGCGACAGGACTTTTCCGACGACGTCAGAGTGCAAAAAAGCACCATGGCTGGCGGCGAGGCCGCCGCGACTTGACCCCGCCAGGACAACGTGGCTCGGCCCGTCCTGAATGCGATAAGTTTTGCGAGCCCACGGGATCAGCTCCAGGGCGACAAAATCGGCGAATGGTACGTAACCGCCCAGGTCGCGAGTACGCTGGCCCATGTTGTTCACAAAAATAGCAACCGTGGGACCGATTTTCTTCGCGGCAATCAGATTGTCGAGGATGGTGGGAGTTGGGATTCCACTGGATGCGCCGCCGATATAAGTTGCGCCATCGAACACAATCAGCAAATCGGCAGCCGTGGCACCATCGTAGCCCGGCGGCGTGTAAATGCTGAGCGTACGGTCTTCCTTCAACGACGCACTCTTGAGGCTCGTGGACATCACTTTTCCATGCGGCACGGAATCGCTCGCGTCCACATAAAGCTCTGGAGGCGCGGCGGGCAACACCATAACCGAAAGGCCCTGAAATTGGCCGGGGTTCAGCGTGTCCAAGGCATTCTTCTCATCCGAGATTTGGATGCTTCCCTTCGGACCCACAAAATGAGTCTCAGTTACGATGAAAGCGTAACGGTAGCGCGCGTCTTTCGGAACCGTATCGGTAGCGAAGAATAACGGCGTGCGCATGAAGCGCTGCATCGTAGGGCCCCCTGAGTCCTCATGCGGGCCGCCGAAGACCTCCACTTTTTCTGTGTGGTCGTCTCCATAATAAAGGTAGGTCACGTTCATGTTTCTGCCGTCGCCCTTAATTTCCTCAATGATCGGCCCCTTGCCATTTCTGCCGGCGACGAATTGCTCTACTGCATTCGGGTCTTTGACATACTCTTTCCACAAGCTTTGCAGAGAGGCCGGGTAATTCTTTTCCGCCATGCGCGGCCCGTTCTCCTCGGCCGCTACCAGGCGATCAATCTTCATCGCGTATTTGCCGGGCTTGGCTCCCGCGTCGAGGGTGTGGATGACGAGCTTGTACTGTCCGGTTGTGAATGCCGTCAGATCAATCGGCTCGGGTCCCTCGGTGCCGTTCGGACTATCGACGGTGCGGATCAGCTTTCCGTCGGGGCCGAACATGTCGATGACGAGATCAACCCCGTGCTGGTCCGCTTCCCCGAGAATCGCGGCGCCATCTTCAAGCGTGACCGTGTAAACGTGGTTTTCTCCCGGGCCAAGCGTTCGTTCCTCGTTGAAAGCCGCCGTCAGACTCCTGGGTTCTTGTCCAGCGGCAGACATGAAACCGCAGAGAACTATCGCAGCAGCAAACGTGGCATTCCGTGGAACGCGCATGGGATCACAGGCCTCCAATTTGTGCAGAGTTTGGTTTCACCCCAGCGACCTTAAAGCCGACCAAGGGAAAAGGCTGCTTTCACGGCAGGGAAATGCCGAACGGCTTCACGGTCGCGTCAGACATACTATCTCGAAATCCCTAGCGGGTGTCTACGCCGAAGCCGAGGATCGCGTCCACTTCTACGGGTTCATTGCCGCGAAATGCCGGGCGGAACTTCCAGTTTTGCAGCGCTACCAGAAGTCTTGATCGTATCTCCGCGGTCGAGCTGCCCGGCTCATACACTTTCAAATTCTTCAACGTCCCTTCGCGGTCGAGGATGCATGTGAATTGCACGCGCGTCGGTCGCAGACCCTGAGGTAGTTCCTTGCGCATCGGCTCAGGAGCGGCGAGGGCTTCGTTCGACGCGCGCGTGGCTGAGGCTGGATCGGCGTATTGCATCACGGCCGTGCCGATCGACGTATCGATGTAGATAGAGTAATTGCGGTCGCCGCGCAGGCACCCGTAGCAAGCGAAAACGCCGCCCGAACGCGGCGTTGCCTCGATCGTGATTCCGGATCCTTTGTGTATGCCGGTCGTAGAATGGCCGGGGCCGTTCGGTGGATCGTTGCTTCCTCCGGGATCGCCAAAGCTGGGGAGTGTAACTGTCGTTGTGCCGCCTTCGACCGACACGCCCGCCAGGGCGGGAGCGTGGGCGCCTGCGCCTGCTCCTCCGGGGCCCGGATAGGGAGAGATCCCGCCGCGCGAGTTCGGGTCCGATCCGTGGCCAGTGCCTTCTTTGCCGGCTCCTGAGCCTTCGCCGCCTAATCCGCTGCCCGGGCCTCCTGTGCCTTCGCCTATGCCTGCTCCTCCTCCGCTGCCGCCGAAGCCGGTCTTGGCTGTGCCGGTGGGCGACATGGCGATTGCGCCTCCTCCGTCCGATTTGGGCAAGCCGACGTTTCTTCCGGGATTAGCGGAGACGACTACACCGTTGCCTGCGCTGCTTCCTCCGGCGCTCGCGGGCGGGGCGACTGACGAACCCATGTCGAGCGGACTTCCTGCTCCGGTGCCTTTCGTGCCGCGGCCGTTGCCGGTTGGCGATTGTCCTCCGCCAACTCCGGGCGGAGGCGGAACTACTGTCGATGTGAGCTGCGTATTGCGTCCACCATTGGAGACCGTTGAATTGCCACCGCCGGAACCGAGTCCGTTGACCCCAGCAAGACTGGCTGGAGGCGGAACGACTTGCGATCCCAGCGCTCCGCTGCCGTTGCGGCTGGGCGATCCTCCACCAGCAGCGGCCGCATAAGAAGGTGGAGGAGGAACGGGCTGCGAGTGAATCTCTCCGGTGCGCGAGCTGCCCCAACTATTCAGGTCGCGGCTGACTTGCGAGGGCGGAGGCGCGACTACGGCTTGCTGGGGCAGTGCGAGCTTAGGTACAGACGAAAGGTCGCGCGCGGGCGCGGAGACGGGCGGTGCAATCACGTCCACAGATTGCGAGACCGTGGCACGCGAGCTGGCTAAATCATGCTGCGTTGCCTGCGGAGCGGGTGCGACAACATTCATCGCGACCGGATTCGCCGAGCGCAGCTTGTCACGCGAAACATCGGGCGCAGGCGCAACCAGCGTGGGATTCATCGACGGCGTGTTACGCGCGCTGGCATGCGCGACTTCGGGCGTGGGCGGAACGACGGCGGTCGTCAGGCTGTGGCCGCGGCTTTCCGAGGCGCGGAATTCCGGCGAGGGCGGAACTGGATTCATGGGCGGAAGCAGCGGCGCGCTCAGCTTGGAGCGCATGCCTTCGGTGGGCGGAGGTCCCGGATTCGGCTTGATGGCAAGCAGGTTCGCGACCGCGGAATCGCTATGCGGCAGATTGATCTTGGGCGCGTCGACGACGGTTTCGGTCAGGCGCTCGCCGCGCGCCACGCGAATGGCCTGCGAGCGGTGATGCGCATGCTGACCGCCAGAGTGTCCCGATTTGCCGGTTTGCGCTCCACCTTGATCGGCGGTTTGCGGCAGCTCGTCGCCGGAATAGTAGATGACATCCCAGGTTGGCCGCGGCGGCAATTGCGACGGATTCAGAACGGCAAGCTGATCGGGAAGAAAGATGATGACGATGAGGAGAAGGAACTCACCGAGCCAGGCGAGCAGAAGGCCGCGATAGGGGAAGATGCCGACGGGCGCTTCTCCGGCGAGCGCTCTGGTGGAGCGCTTCAGCGCGAAGGGAATCGCGGTCTTGAACTCTTCCCAGGGAGACGACCACTGGACCAGAAAGCGCGGTGGATCGGGCCATTGGGCGGGAACGACTTCGGGACTGGTATCGACTTCGATCACTGTTCCTGATGTTGGGCGTTCGATTCGGGGATTCTTTTGATCTTACCGTGAGAGCGAGGCTTGAGGATGGGATTTTTCTATTGGGCTGAAATCAAAAGTTTGAGTGGGGGAAGATATTGATAAATCAATGAGTTAGAGTGCATCTGGGGACCTGTTTTGGGGGATTTCCGCCGGGCCTCTTGGGAAATGAATACTTTAACGGGCTGAACCCGCTCAAGCCAACAGGCGGCTTTGCTGGGCCCCCGGTCTTTATGCGTATATGGTCCTTAGGTTTGGATGAGGGACCCTGCACTCGTGCGGCGGGGCGGGAGGGTGTTCCACGTGGAACAATATACAGTTCCATTTGTACGTACATTGTTTACTTGTTGTACGTATATAGGTGTATGTAAGGTCGCGGCTGCAAATATTTTCTGGCGATTACTAACGGAGTAATAATCAGAAAGTACAATGAAGGGCATGTTCGGCACGGAACACCGTAAGTTATTACGCAAGGGTGGGGCAGCCTCGGTAAGGGGGTGGGCCGGCCGCCCCGAATTGTCAACGCACGTAAATGCCTGCGACGGCGGTCCTCGAAGAGCCTATAGTCAGCTGTAACAAGCAAGTGCGCGGAGGAATGTCATGAGAATCGCCGCCTTAGTTATCGTAGTTATTCTTTTTGCAATATTCGGATTTGCCCAAGCACCGCCGGCTGCTTTTCCCGCAGCCTGTGGCCCGGAGAAAGTCAGCTTCAAGGTGACACGGGACGACTCCCAGCACTCGCTGGCGCAGCCGGACCCGGGGAAGGCGCGGGTTTACTTTATTCACGATGCCGGTACTGGCGGCACTCTAGGGTATCCAACGGTGAAGGTCGCAATGGATGGAGCATGGGTGGGCGCAAACCACGGCGAATCCTATTTCTCCGTCTCCGCCGAGCCGGGAGAACACCACGTGTGCGTTACCTTGCAGTCCTCGTTGGTGGGGCAGCGCGTCGGGCTCGTCCATTTCACTGCGGAGGCGGACAAAATCTATTACTACCGCACCCAGCTCCTCGTTACCGGTCGCGGAAGCATAGAGTTATTAGAGCTTGACCCGATCGACAGCGACCAGGGCAAGTATCTGATTGGCTCGTTTCCACTGAGCGTTTCAAGTCCCAAGAAGTAATGGCGGGCGGGTGGGCCATTCTGACGTCGCGCTTGGCCACGCGCCCAGGTTAGCGTCCAAAGAAACGGACGCGAACCCTTCGACAAGCTCAGGGCAGGCCCCTTCGACAAGCTCAGAGCAGGCTCGGGGCAACAGGCACCCCGCAACTATCCGTCGGCTCGGTCATGAACTTAGTTGGATACCTTTCAGTTAAGAATGAGCAATTTTGACCAGACAGCACCGGGGCGGTGTGGCAAGCTACCGCTAATTTCATTTGGGGTATCTCAGGTTGGTAGCGAGCCGAATGCGGTGGCTCAGTTTTATTACACATGGTAAATGCCCTTCCCCGGGACTGGGCCACCGCGCTGGGAGGCTGCATTGGGTCAAGCGTACCGAGGGCCGAAGCGAACCATCCTTTGCATCGATAACGACAGCGCTATTCTGCAGTATGAGAGAGCGCTGCTCGAACGATGTGGGTATCGCGTTCTCGCGACGGGATCGGCGCAACAAGGGCTGACGCTGGCGATGAGTCTTCCGATTGATGCCGTGATTCTCGACTACCACATGCCGGGAATGAACGGCCACAACGTCGCTGCCGCGATCAAGAAGTGCCGGCCGGAGATTTTGATTGTCATGTTCTCCGGAAGTGAGATTCCAGAAGAAACCTTCAATCTGGTCGATGCTATTGTGCTTAAGACAGATGTGGTGGTACAGCTTCTGCCAACAGTTACGCAGCTCTTGCAACAGAGCTTAGACGTCGTCGAATGATCGCTTGCAACACCCAGGACGCGCCGGTATGGAGATCTTCCCTCAACTGACGCTGCTGCACGGGAACGGATACAAGGTGCTAGCGCAAGAAATGATGCTCAAAAAGCGCGGCTGTTAGCGCCGGACCTTCAGGACAAGATGGCGCGCGTCGGCGATGGAGATCTGGATACGACGGCAAACTTCGCCGATCGCGGCAACCAAGCGGGAGTTCTCGGCCGTAAGTTCAACCACATGGTCGAGCAATTGCGCGACAGCCGCGACCAGCTTGACCAGCTGCACCGCAGCCAGATTTCGCGGGCGGAACATCTGGCTACAGTCGGAGAGGTTGCTGCCGGGCAAATCCACGAGATCCGCAATAGAATCGGAGCGATTGCGGGCTGGATCGAAATCGCTGGCCGCGACCTGCCTGTAACCAGCCCAACGCGTACCGTGCTCCAAGATGCGGGTCTGGAGATCGCGCACATGCGCCGCCTTTTCACCGACCTGCTGGAAGCGGCCCGTCCGCACCCGGCCGAGGTTTGCCCCAGCGACCTGAGTACAACCGTCAAACGCGTGGCGGGTGGCTCTCGATAAGAGCGAAGGCGGTGTGAACGCCGCCGGCGCGGCAGACCTCGACACTAGACACGCGTGGAGGTTAAGCGTAGGGTTGAGGGAGAGTGAGCATGTCCTTTCCTCTTTCAGGTACTCTGAACTAAGGCAGTTCATCTGAAGTAAGTCCCTCTTAGCGCACGCATTCATGAGGTGTTCCCTTGTTTAATTCCAAGTCTGCCAAGCAAATGAAGCCAACCGTCGCGGTCGCGCGGAACAAGCCGTCGGCCAAGCTGGCGGTGATGCCCAACACTCTCCCGCCGTCCCAGGACAGAATCAGGGAGCGGGCCTACGAACTGTATGAAGGCCGTGGCCATGAACCCGGCCAGCATGAACAGGACTGGTTACGGGCCGAGCGCGAGATCCTCAACGCGAAGCGATAAGAGGACAATCGTGAACCGCCCCAGCCACCCGATGACATTAATCTGTCCGCGATGCGGCGCGAACCCCGGGCAAGTCTGCACAGGATTCGATGGACCGATGGAGGTCATCCATAGCGCAAGGATTGAAGCGGGGGCAGCGCACGAAAAGGAATCAGCCGCCAGCACTCTTCAAGGAGAAAACAAACTATGATTCGGAAACTCGCGAAACTTTTCCCATGTACGATCCTCGTTGTTTTTGTGGGCCTGAATGCGGCGTTGCTCTATGCCGCCCCACAGATGGCCAACGACAAGACACCGGCTGCCCCGGAGCAGACTGTAACCGGTTGCCTGCAAAAGGGCGTTGAGCCGGTCGGATTTTTTATCATCGGCGCCGATAACAAACATTGGGAGCTTTACTCTGGCAAGGAAGTTTCCCTTGCCGATCATGTCGGCCATACGGTTACGCTGACCGGCACTGTCGCCCATCGATCGCCAGAACAAGAGAAAGAAAGCCAGCCCAATGAAAAGAAGGAAATCGGCAGCAGGCAGCACGCTGACTTACAGGTATCCAGCCTGAAGATGGTTAGTGATACTTGCAGCAAGTAACGGGAGGCAGCCGTCGCACTGACCCACTCAAGCCAACGGAAGGCTTGAGTGGGTCACCGGCCCCCGATCCTGCGCCTCGGATTTTTTCACTGCATGCACTACAGCGAATTCAGGAAATTCACGAGATCGGTCACATCCTGTGCGCTGAGACCGATGTTAAACCGGACATTATAGAACTGGACCAGAGCAGTCAAAGTGGCTGCGTTGCCGCCGTGGAAATAGGGGGCACGTGCCGCCACTCCGCGAAGAATTGGTCTCTTCATCTTACCCAGATCGTTACATTGCCCAGTGATGACCCCAAGACCTGGATCGGTGGTTTGATAGATGTCGTAAGTGTTGGTGGGGTCGGGATTGCTGAAGTACTCAATTGAGCCCTTCGGGCAATAGAAGGTGAACAGGGGCAGGTCTTGCGACGGCGGCAAAGACACGCCGCAAGGCGCGACTGGCGCGGGATTGGTCACCGGATTTGCCGTCAAGAAGGTGGCATGCTGGCAGAAATTGTCGCCGATGCCCGTGCGCATTCCTTCCATGCCAGCGTCGTCCCCCACATTCTGTACGTTGTGGCAATTGGTGCAGGTTCCAGTAAGCTTGCCGCCGGTTGCCGGAGTGCCTCGGCCGGCGCCAGGTATATCGCTGAATCCGGCGATGCCGGCGATGACGAACTGGCGGGTGTTGAAGATGGTCTGTCCGCGTTGAATCGACGCGCGCAGAGCAGCGACACTGCCGCTGCCGTTAAAGGTGTTAAACAGAGTGAACTCCGACAACCCGCGGCTGAGAACCAGGTTGGGCGTGGGAGGATTGGGCTGCTGTTCCACAAGGCTTGCGGTCGGTGCCAGAAAACCAGACAGATTGACCGGGCCACCTGTTGCGCCGCTGCCGTCGCTGCCCGTGAGGTCTCCCGCGCTGGAAGCGCTCTGGGCGGCGAAAATGTTGGACTGAAACGCAACTGCCTGGCAGACCGGCGATGTTGCGTTGCTTGGATTCATGGGGGGGCAGTTCTCAGGAGCATTCAGTGCCGCCAGGCAGGCTGCGGGAATGGGAGCCGGAGAATTAAAATTCACTCCCAAACAGCTTGCAGGCACTGGGTTGGCGAGCGTTCCTTCCAGCTGATTCATTTGTAGCGGAGTGGCCTGGGCATGGAAGGAGTTGGCATCGATGAACTGCGTCTCCAGGCTGGGCTCACGGGAGTCCCACATGATGGCGAATCCTCCCATGGTGGCCGAGTCCGTAGGTGCAATGTTGACGTTGTTTTGTGCCGGGGATGCCCCTAAGCAGAAGCCCCCGGATGCACAGATCCTGGAGCCAGGAATTGGGCTAACGCCCAGTGGCCCCATCGGATCCAGGAAGCCGAGGTTGGCGGCGGGCAACACGCGCCGGTAAACGGATACCTGGTTCGCGGGCAAGCCGTATTTTGCGTCGTTCTCACATCCAGGCGGATCGTAGGAAACGGTGAGTTTCGCCCACTGCTGGTTCGCCTTGGCGGGCAAGGTCACGCCGATGCGGAAGTTGGCTTTGGTGAGCACTTGCGCGTGCGAGAGGGCGAACTCCATCGGATTGGTCGACGTGGCGCGAGGATCGGTCGGGCAACCGGCAGAATCGATGGCCTGAAATAGGGGAGTGTTCCCGTGAGTAAGATTGTAAGTGGTCTGGACCGACGGCGGAGTGAGAGCCCAACCGTCTTGTGGTTGGTGACAAGTGAGGCAGGTGCGGCCGTTTGAGCCCAGGGGCGAGAAGAAGCCGTTTTCGCTGGTCGTGGTCGCTCCGTTGGGCTGATAGCTGGTAATTGTGCCCGCCGTGTTTTGGAAAGACAGGGAAGCGGGAATAGTGGCTGGGATTGTGCCAGAGAGAATTTGAAGCAGCAAGGTCGCCGTGCCCGAGCCTTGAGCGTGAGCGAATTCCGGGCTGCTAACCCTGAAAGCGATCAGCAACAGACAAACAACTGACAATAGAGTGGCGGCAGCTTTACTTTTGGTCATGTTCGTCTACCTCAATTTCTAATGGCGTTGACTAAACTATCTCCCTCGAGGGCCGATCAAAAGTCGTGATCTTCCGGCGTGCACGTGATGGTGCCCTGGCCCGAGCCGAGCTGCTGGGTGTAGTAGCACAGGTTTAACAAATTTTCCCATTCGTCAAACGAGAGATCCGAGTCAGCGAGGGCGGCTTCGGTCGTGGTATAAGCGCCAGAGGTAGGGTTTGCGCGCTGGATGTGGGTCGCCCATCCGTGCAGCCCGGCCTCCTCATAGAACTCGAACACCTTGATAACGCCACGAGCCGGGATCTTGCCCGTCAAGGGGTTATTGGTGAGTTCGGTTTTCACGTCTTCCGACAGAAGGCCGTCTGGACTAATGGCGCAATACCCGCATGCCTGCAGTTCCTGACTGTCGTCGAACACAGAAAAGAACGGATATAAGGTATAGCTGTCGTAACCGTCATTGGTGATGCGCACGGTGGCATCCGGCGCTCCGGGTACGTTGTTGGAATAATAGGTGACAAAGTAATAGCTTGCGTCACCCTGCGCCAAGGCACTTCCTGAGATAAAAGCAATGGCAACGAGCACACAAAGAAACCATCCCGCCCTCTTCATGGGTAATCCTCCTGGTCGCCAAGGCCACACGGGCGGGGGAGGATGGCGAACTTGGTGCTGGGTCGCACTCTGATGGCTTTAGAGGTTCTTTGCAATTGCCCAACTGTTCTAGCCGTGGGACTTAGGCTCAGCGGTTAGGCCAAATAGGTAGTTCCTACGCCGTAACCTCACCTTTTTGGCGAAGAAAGCGGCGCCTCGTCACCACCCAGGGTAACTATGCCCTTGACAGCGCCTTCGCTCTTATCGAGGGCCGCCTCCCACCTTCGGCCCGTTCTCGCCGGTAATGAAAAAGTTTTCGCATCTTTCAAGCGGACTATAGATAGATATAGCCCAGTATCGGAATGCTCAAGACGAGGTGAATCCAGCGAACAATCGAACGTTTGGTGGCTTCTTTCATCATTTAATTTGTCCTCCATTGGTGGGCGAGAGTGCAGGCGCGCTTCATCCACCTCGATTTACTACTTTTGAGCCGCCTGCGGCGGCCAGTTGGGCGTTTCAGTACCGAACTGTTTGGCGTATTCCGCGACCAATCGCTGCCAGTCGAACCTGGTCGCCTCGGATCCAGCGATGCGTCCAATCGGCTTGCCCGCGAGGAGTCGCTCGAGGACGTCGAAGGAGATGTGCCAGCCTGCGGCGCCCCAGGAGATGAAGCGGCGATCGATGTTGTGCCAGAGCGTCAGGCGCGTGTCGCCACCGGAGGCTTCGAGTTCCCATCGCATATCGCCGCACTCCAGCACCTTGAGGGCATCGGCGCGCGTCACTTTTGTTTCGATCGGCGTCGGTGCTCCCACCCAGGTAAGCTTGACAGTTCCAACCGTGCCCAGGCTCCCGTCGGTCACAAAGGGAGCCCACTCGCGCAGATGCGCAGGGTCGGTCAGCGCCTGCCAGACTTTTTCCGGCGAGTGGCGCAGTTCGCGGACGAGAATGAGCGTCCACTTGCCTTCACCCTTTCGTACCTGCGCCTCGCGGGCCGGACCCGGCATGTAGTGCTGGAGGTCGCTCATCTTCTTCTCCTTTTCTCCGTGGCGTCAATAGCGCTTCAGCTGGGTGAGCTGAATGAGATTACCGCAGGTGTCCTTCAACATGGCTATGGACGAGGCGGTCACGTCGGTGGGCGGCATGGTGAATTCGGCGCCGCGAGCCTTGATCCGCTCATAGTCGCCCTTGACGTCGTCGGTGAAAAACATGGCCGCGGGCTGGCCCTGTTGAAAGATCGCCTGCTGATACGCTTTGGCTGCGGGGTTGTTGTTCAGTGCCAACTGCAACTCAGTGCCGTCGGGCTCTTCGGGCGAGGCCACGGTGAGCCAGCGATAGGGACCCTGACTGAAATCGGTCTTCTTGGCAAAGCCCAATACGTCCGTATAGAAGCGCAAGGCCTTGTCCTGGTCGTCCACGTACAGGCTAGTCACTTTGATTTTCATTTCGTTTCTCCTTTTTAGGTTACGTTCGCGGTTTGGGCCGCGGAGTTTTCTCATTTTTCTTCTTTGTTGTTGGTATTGCCCGCGTCCTTAGGGTTGAGGGCTCCATGCGGTCAAGGTAGCGTTCGAGAGCATCTACGTGAGCGGACCAGAACCGGCGGAACTGAGCCAGCCAGTCATCCACCTGCTGAAGTGGTTCAGGCTTCAGCCGGTAAAGACGGCGCTGTGCGTCCACCGTGGATTCCACGAAACCGGCCTCGCGCAGCACGCGCAGGTGCTTGGACACGGTCGGCTGCGTCATACGAAGCTGACGCTCGATCTCCCCCACCGACTGTTGGGAAGAGACCAGGAGGCTCAGGATCGCGCGGCGGTTCGGCTCCGCAATGATTTCGAAGGCAGATTGCATTCCTTGTATATACCGTATATGGCATATACGTGTCAAGGTATATTTATAAAATATATCCTCATTTGAATGTCGCGCCTTTTGCGACGTTAGAGTGGAAGAGGTAAGACGAAGGAGCGCACATGCCACGGAACGATACTCTAAAAGACAGCCTCGCCCGATATCGCGAAATTAACATCACTGTGACCGGCAGAAAGTCAGGACGGGCCATCTCCATCCCGGTGTGGTTCGTCCTGGAGGGCAACGAGCTTTACCTGCTGCCGGTGCAGGGGTCGGATACGCAGTGGTACAAGAACGTGGTCAACAAACCGGCAATTCGGATCGATGCGCGGGGCGCGGAGACTGAGGTCAAGGTTGTTCCTGCCACTGACGCCCCGAAGGTGACGGCTGTGGTCGAGAAATTCCGCGCCAAGTATGGGACTAGCGACGTGAAGAAGTACTATTCGAAGTTCGACGTTGCCGTTATCGCTCAGATCCCGTGATGGGCAGCGCGAGCCGAGGCGGGGGAAGGACCGGAGATGCGACTCAGGCGAGTAACACGCCTGGGTAATCCGGGGGGTGTAGTGTATGAAGAGAGTACAGGAATCAAAATGCCTAATATCAATACGACAAAAGGTGTAATCGGAATTCTCACAGGCGGCGGCGACGTGCCGGGTTTGAACCCGGCGATCCGCGCGGTCACAATCAGGGCGCTGCGCGAGGGCTACAAGGTGATCGGCCTGCGGCGCGGATGGGCGGGCCTGGTCGACATTGTCCGCGAAAAGGACTACGACAATAGTGGGAATTTCCAGACCCTGTCCGAGGAACTCGTCAATCGGGCTGGCCGGACCGGGGGAACCTTCCTGCATACGTCGCGCACGAATCCGGCGAAGGTAAAGAAGTCCCATCTGCCTGTTCACCTGGAGGGCACCTACCAGTCCGAGATCAACGACCTGACACCGGACGTGCTCAAGAATCTTGACTGGCTGGGGATCGACTACTTGATCCCGATCGGCGGCGATGACACCCTGAGCTATGGCGTACGCCTGTATCAGGAAGGCGTGAAGGTGGTCGGGATTCCCAAGACCATGGATAACGATGTACCGGGAACCGATTACTGCATCGGATTCAGTACCTGTGTGACTCGCACGATTCATCTGACCAACAGCTTGCGGACTTCGGCTGGTTCGCATGAACGCTTTTTGGTGCTCGAGGTGTTCGGGCGTTACGCGGGCTTCACTGCCATGCTGCCGACCATGGCGGGCGCAGCCAACCGCTGTGTCATCCCCGAACATAAGTTTGATATCGAGCGCTTGACGGAACTGCTGATAGCCGACCGCCGCAAGAACCCGAGTCGGTACTCTGTCGTGCTGCTATCGGAAGGAGCGATGTTCGAAGGCGGCGAAAGGATCTTCGAGAAGGAGACTACGGACGCCTTCGGGCATAAGAAACTGGGCGGAATCGGGGATCTGGTCTCGGAAAAGCTGCAGGAGCTCTCGCCGAAATACAACAACGGCAAGCTCGTACACTGCATCAGCCAGAAGCTGGGCTATCTGGTCCGCGGCGGCGATCCCGACGCGATCGACTCAATCGTTCCCATGGCCTACGGCAATCTAGCCCTCGACCTGATTCTCAATAAGGTCCACGGCAGACTGGTTGTACTAAAGAACGGCCGTTACGACAACATGCCGATCGATGCTGTGACCGCCTCAAAGAAACTCGTAAACGTGAAAGAACACTACAACACCGAACGCTTGCGGCCACACTACAAGAGTTTCGAGATGAAGCCGCTGTTCATCATGACTAGCGATCTTTCTTAAGTGGTGCCCGGCCGCCGCGCTGTGCCGCTAACACTGATCTTCTCCATCGGCTGCGTTCAGGGAAGGTCCGCGCCAACACGGGCTTACGCGGCTTCGGTGTGGATGGGATGTTCGAGAAGGATGTCGATCTGGTCGCCTACGGCGGTTGCCGTTTCCTGAATGGTTCCGGGCGGGAGTTCCAAGACTGAGGTTGCGTTTGCTTTTACCGCGGCTACTCGCCAGGGCTTCAGAGCCTCTTCGAGATGGATCACGATGCGGTCGCGGTCGAGGTAGAGGGCGTCGATGGGGAAGCGCATGGCGAAAGTATGAATGCCGTGGGAAGGATTGAGCCAGAGTCCGCGGCCGCGAGGAAAAGCGGAGGAGTCGGTGGCCATGAGGCCGCGAAAGCGGGTCCAGTGGGTGCTGGCGATCACCAGATTCGTGGCGAGATAGGCGCCGCGCGTGCGGTTGAAGGCGTAGGCCGTTGGACCGCTGGGAGACATGGCAATGTTTATACACGACTGGAAAGTTGACGAGCGCGAAAAACAGCGGGCGGTGCTCTAAAGAATAATCAAGCCGCACTACCCGCAACCGGGCTTCGTAAGCTAACTTGACGGGTGAGTTTCGCAGGCGAGGGCGCCCGCGCCACACTCAACCCCCAGGGCATTTCTCATTTCTCTGAAATATTCAGCTTCCTACAATATTCGAGTGCCTGATTCGTCTACACGGGTAGATGGATGAAGCGCCTACCATGGAGTGGATGACGAGGGAGCAGGATCGGCGCATCTCGGAGGCGGTGGAAGGCGAGCGCGGGCGGCTGCGGAATTTCATCCGCAGGCGCGTGGCGGACCCGGCCGACGCGGAAGATATTCTGCAGGACGTCTTCTACAAGCTGGTGGAAGCGAACCGGCTGCTGATGCCGATCGAGCACCTTACCGGCTGGCTGTTCAGTGTGGCGCGCAATCGCATCACCGATTTGCTGCGCAAGAAGAAGCCGGAGAACTTCAGTGATACCGGCGTTGCGCACGGCGATGACGACGGCGAACGGCTCGCATTCGAGGACCTGCTGCCTTCGCCCGATGCCGGACCGGAGGCACTTTATCTCCGCAACGTGCTGCTCGACGAGTTGGAGTCGGCGCTCGACGAATTGCCGGAGGAGCAGCGGGCGGTGTTTGTGGCGCACGAACTGGAAGGGCGCAGCTTCAAGGAGATCGCGTCCCAGACCGGCGTAAGCGTGAATACGCTGCTTTCGCGCAAACGCTATGCGGTGCTGCATCTGCGCGAGAGCTTGCAAAGCATCTACGAGGAATTTACGAAAGCGTGAGGGACTGAACATGAGAAAGAAGAAATTGTTCTTTATCGTTCCGGCGGCGATTATCGGGATCGCGCTGTTTATCTTCATCGGTGGCGAGTCGGTGAAGCTGCTGTGGAACTGGCTGCTGCCGCCGCTGTTCGGCTGGCACCTGATCAATTTTTGGCAGGCGGTGGGGATTCTGGCGCTGTGCCGGATATTGTTCGGGCGCATGGGAGGCCGAGGATTCCGCCGATCCAAATTTCGCGGTGGCATGGGCGAGCGCTGTGCGAACATGACGGCGGAAGAGCGGGAACGAGTCCGGTCGGGCATTCGCGCACGTTGGGGCTTCGGACCACCCGCCGGTGAAAGCAAGGCGGAGTGATGGAACGTTTTCGCGAGGCGTCGCCGCAGCCGGGTGCGAGGATTACCGGTGTCGTTTACCTGCTGTACTTTTTGACGGCGGTATCCGGCGGGCTCTTCATGCGAGGGATTGTTGTATCGGGCGACGCTGCGACTACCGCGAACAACCTATTGGCGCACGAGTCGTTATTCCGGCTGGGTTTGGCCACCAACCTTATCGCGATGGCCCTCTATGTCGCAATGACGGCTCTCTTCTATGAGTTATTTAAGCCGGTGAACAGGAGCCTGTCGTTGGTCGCTGCGTTTGTGGGCCTTGCGGGATGCGCAGTTCAGACCTTTAGCTACGTCTTTGATCTCGCCCCATTCGCTGTTCTGCGAGGCGCGCCGTACCTGAGCATACTCGATGGGCGACAGTTGCAGGCGCTGGCGCTCCTGTTTCTCAAATTGCAGGGTCAGGGCGAAACCATGAGCCTGGTATTCTTCGGACTCTATGACCTCCTGATCGGTTGCCTGATTTTGAAGTCAACTTTTCTGCCTCGAATTCTGGGAGCGCTGATGGCGGTTGCCGGTTTGGGCTGGCTGACAGTTCTTTCGCCAACGCTCTTCAACCATCTCTCCCAGGTCGTTCTGCCCCTCGGCTTCGTCGCGGAACTGTTGCTGATGCTATGGCTCATCATCAGGGGCGTGAACGTTCAACGATGGCAGGAGCAGGCCAGGGCGGGTGGGATGCACCCATGAAAGCCGCCGTCTATACCCACTACGGGCCGCCGGATGTTGTCCAAATCAAGGAGATCGAAAAGCCTTCGCCCAAGGACAACGAGGTCTTGGTAAAGATTCGCGCGGCTGCCGTCAATCCTCTGGACTGGCACTTCATGAGAGGCGAACCGTATGTGGTACGCCTTATGACGGGGCTTCGCAAACCAAAGATCACGCGACTCGGCGTGGATGTTGCGGGAGATGTGGAAGCGGTGGGCAGAAGCGTAACCCAGTTCAAACCGGGCGACGAGGTATTTGGCGGGTGCCGCGGATCCTTTGCCGAGTATGGTTGCACTCTTGAATCGTCATTGGCCGCAAAACCCCGTAACGTGCCGTTTGAGCAAGCGGGGGCGGTATCGGTGGCAGGGCGCACCGCATTGCAGGGCCTTCGGCTTGGGGGCCTTGACGACAAGGGACAGAGTCAAGAGGGGTTGAAGGTGCTCGTCAACGGGGCGTCGGGAGGCGTGGGGACATTCGTTGTGCAGATCGCGAAATCGTTCGGCGCCGACGTGACCGGTGTGTGCAGCACGCGGAATGTGGAGATGGTGCGAGCGCTGGGCGCGGATCGCGTCATCGATTACACGCAAGAGGACTTCGCGATAAGTGGGCAGCGTTACGACCTATTTTTCGACTGCTTTGCAAACCATTCGTTGTCGGCATGCAGGCGGGTCCTAAATCGCAAGGGGAGGTACATCGCGGTCGGAGGACCGACCGGCCGGTGGGTGTTCGGATTAGGTCGTGTGATCGCAGGGCCCTTGTTGTCATGCATCGTGAGCCAGACGTTCGCCACGTTCATGGCGCAATCGAGTAAAGAGGACCTGTGCATCCTGGGCGAGCTCATGGAGGCCGGGAAAGTCACACCGGTCATCGACAGGCGTTACAGGTTGAATGAAGTGGTGGAGGCTATCCGTTATGTGGAACAAGGCCACGCTCGCGGAAAAGTAGTCATAAGTTTGGAATAACAGCAAGGGCGAAGGAAAGTCTGATTAAGCGCCGGCAAAAAGCATTGAACCACAGGGCACACAGGCGCGCCCGCGACACACTCAAAGACAATCCATGCAGAAGATCTCGGTGGTAGTTAGCGCTTCCCGCCGGTGAGGGGCATCAGAAGGCGCATTAACTGGATTACGGCGGGGCCAACGGTTACAAAGATCAGCGAGGGCATGACGAACAGGACGAGCGGGATGATCATTTTGACCGTGGTTTTGGCGGCCTGTTCTTCGGCGCGCTGGCGGCGCTCGGTGCGCAGGGAATCGGAATGAACGCGGAGAGCCTGAGCGACGCTGGTGCCGAAGCGATCGGTTTGCACGAGCGTTCCGACGAGCGAACGAACGTCTTCCACGCCGGTACGCGCGGCCAGATTGCGAAGCGCCTCGACGCGCGGCTTGCCGGCTCGGGTTTCGAGGTTGAAGAGATGGAACTCGGCGGAGAGTTCGGGGTGCGCGTGGCTGAGGTCTTCGCCGACGCGATAGAGGGCCTGGTCGAGGGGCAGGCCGGCTTCGACGCAGATGACGGTGAGGTCGAGCGCATCGGGAAGAGCGAGGCGAATGCTGCGCTGGCGCTCCTGAATTTTCCTCTTCAACAGGAAGCGGGGAATGAAGAAACCGAAAGCGAAAAGCCCGATCAGAAGCAAAGGCGAATCGAATCCCGAAATCAAGAAGACGGAGAAGAAGCCAATGGCGGCGAACAGGACGCGCAGGCCGCGGTAAATGGAGACGTGCTGCTCGTCGCGATATCCAGCCTGGATCAACAGGGCGCGCGTCTTGGAAACATCATGCGGGGAGATGGGCAAAGCGCGGCTGAGGGGATCGAGCGCTTGCTGAATGCGCTCGCGCATGGGCTGCTTCTGCTGTGCTTTGGGACGCTGCCAGCCGATTTCGCGCAGTCGGGTGCCAAGCACCGACGAGGGCGCCATGGTCGCGGCGCCGAAGGCGAACACGATCACAGCGATCGTGACGAAGATCAGGATGGCAAAAAGAAATTCCATAAAATCAGTAGCCAGTTATCAGTAAAACCAAATTCCAAGGTCTCAGGTCGCAGGTCTCAGGAAAACCAAGCAAACCCGAGTCCTCCCAAAGTACATAGACACATGCGAGGGCCAGACCGCTTTACGGAGAGAGCTTTTCCTGAAACCTGAGACCTTTGTTTCCCTTCTTCATATCAAACCTGAATCCTGATAATCCTGCGAATTACGAAATAGCCGATGGTTTGCAGCGTAATTCCTCCGACAATCAAAGCGTGGCCTAGCGGATCGGTAAACAGCGGCTCGATGAAGCCGCGGTTCACGGTGAGCATGATCATGACCAGGGTCGGCGGCAGCGCCATGAGCAAAACCATGGTGAGGCGGCCTTGCGCGGTGTGCACGCGCACCTGGCGGAGAATCTTGAAGCGCTCGCGGATTACGTAGGAAAGATTGTCGAGAATTTCAGCGAGGTTGCCGCCGGTTTCGCGCTGCAGCATGACGGCGGTGACGAAGAACTTGACGTCGACGAGCGGAATGCGCTCGGTAAGATTGATGAGCGCGTCACGAACGGGAAGCCCGAATTTTTGTTCTTCGTAAAGCTGGCGGAATTCGCTGGCGACGGGCTCGGAGATCTCGTTGGCGATCATTTCGAGCGCGGTGGTGAAGGCGTGGCCGGCGCGGACGGCGCGTGCGAGCGTATCGATGGCTTCAGGAAATTTTTCCTCAAACTTGGCGAAGCGCTTGGTGCGCATGTGGGCGGCCCAAGCGTAAGGAACAAAGAAGCCGAGCAACAGGCCCACCCAGCCGAAGATCCAGTTGCGGCCGAAGAGGAAGGCGACAAGGGCGAGAGCAACGGCCGAGACCGCGCACAGCATGAGAAAGTTTCCGGCGCGAATATCGACGTGGCCCTGGGAAAGAACTTTCTGCAGCTCGGAAATACGATCGGAACGACGAAGAAAGTCGTCGAACGCCGGAATCTGGCTGAGAGTTTCGTCGCGCAGGAGTTCGGCTTCGGGCTGGGGCTGATCGGCGGGTTTATCGACATTGGTAAGGCGGTCGCGCAGTGTGCGGGCCCGCGCGGTGCGCTCGTCGAACAGAGAGATAACGGCAAAAGCCGCAAACGTGACGGCGACAAAAACGAGGATGGCGAGCACGAAGGGCATGCGCTAGACCTCCAACCGCGATGCAAACAGCGCCGGATTCAGGCGGCAGCCGGCGGTGGCGAGGCGCTCGGCGAAATGCGGGGCAATGCCGGTTGCGCAGAACGAGCCACGAACGTGTCCGGCCTCGTCGATGCCGATGCGATCGAAGACAAAGACATCCTGCAGGGTGATGGAGTCGCCTTCCATGCCGGTGACCTCGGAGACAGTGATGACCTTGCGGGTGCCGTCGGAGAGGCGAGCGATCTGAACAACTGCGTGAATGGCGTTGGCCACCTGTTGGCGAATGGCGCGCTCGGGAATATTCAGGTTGGCCATGGAGACCATGTTCTCAACACGGTTCAGGGCATCGCGCGGCGAATTGGCGTGGACCGTAGTGAGCGAGCCTTCGTGGCCGGTGTTCATGGCCTGAAGCATGTCGAAGGCCTCCTCGCCGCGCACCTCGCCCACGACAATGCGGTCGGGACGCATACGGAGACTGTTGATGACGAGCTGGCGCATGCGGACCGCGCCCTTGCCTTCAATGTTGGGCGGGCGGGTTTCGAGACGGACTACGTGCTCTTGCTTGAGCTGAAGTTCGGCGGCGTCCTCGATGGTAACGATGCGCTCGGAATTCGGAATGTATCCGGAGAGGACGTTGAGCAGCGTGGTTTTGCCGGCGCCGGTGCCCCCGGAGATGAGCAAATTCAAGCGGCCTTTGACCATGGCGGAGAGCAGTTCAAGCATGGGCTCGGACAGCGTCTTGTTCTCCATCATGATGCGCGAGGTAACCGGGTCGCGGCCGAAACGGCGGATGGAGAGGCAAGCGCCATCCAGGGCGAGCGGCGGAATGATGGCGTTGACGCGGGAGCCGTCCTGCAGACGGGCATCGACCATGGGCGAAGACTCATCGACGCGGCGGCCAATGCGGCTGACAATGCGGTCGATGATCTGCATCAAGTGCTGATTGTCTTTGAACGAGAGGCCGGTGATTTCGAGCTTGCCGGCACGCTCGACGTACACGCGGTCGAAACGGTTGACCAGGATGTCGGAGATGGTCGGGTCCTTGAGTAGCGGCTCAAGCGGGCCGAGGCCGAAGATTTCGTCGAGGATCTCGCGCGAAAGGCGCTCGCGCTCGGCAAAACTGAGGGGAACGGCTTCGCTGTTGACCGAGTTGCGGATGAGGACGAGAACTTCTTCGCGGGCCGCGTTGCCGTTGGAGCGGCCAAGCTTTTCAAGGTCAAGGCGATCGAGGATCTTGCGATGCAGGTCGGCTTTGACCTGCTGGTATTCGGTGCGCTCGAAAGCCTGGAGATTAGCCATATGTTTGTGCTACGAGCTATGAGCTACGAGCTACGAGCTAAACCCAAGTGCCGAGCCCAGAATCGCAACTCACATATTCTTGCCGTGCGCCGCAGAAAAGCTCAACCACAGGGTACACGGAGGTACACGGGGAACCTCGCGAATCCTGCGGCCGTTTCCTTACTTAAGTTTCTACCGCATACAAGTTTATACCGTCTTGAACAGCGACCAGGCTGTTCGTTTTACTTCCAGATCGTCCCTCGTTAGAAACTGGGCCAGCGCGGTGATGGAACGCCCAATTTCGGTGCTTCCCGTCTGCAGGACCGGAACCCCCCGATCGATGGCGGTGGAGACGGCGAAATACTGATTCGGAATGCGCCAAAGCACGGGCGCGCCGATAGCAGCCTCGGTCTCGGCTTCGTCAAATCCGGTAACTTTGCGGTAGCGGTTGAGGACCAGGCCAAACCGGTCGCGAGAGCCGGTCTCGGCAAGAAATTGCGCGACTCGTGCAGCGCTCCAAAGACAAGCGACATCGGCGTGAGCGATGAGGAGGACCTTCTCGGAGAGGTTGCTGGCCAGGCGCGTGGCGCCATCGAGGCGGGAGGAAGCGTCGACGACAATGTAGTGAAACAGGCCGGCCATCATATCGAACAAGCGAGCAAAGTCGGAGGCGGAAGGTTCGATGGCGGCGGGAGTAGGCGTTCCAGCCAGCACGTGCAGGCCGCGATCGGTGCGGGCCATGAAGCTATCGAGCAGGGAAGAATCCAGACGATGCAGGTTCGAGATGGCATCGGCAATCGTGAACGCGGGTTTGAGATTGAGATGCAGGGCGCAATGGCCAAGGGGCGCCAAATCCACCAGCGCCGTGCTGGAATGAACGGATTGCAAAGCCAGAGCCAGATTCACGGCGACCGTGGTGGCGCCGCTGCCGCCTTTCGCATTGACGACGGTAAAGACCTTGCCGCGGCGATTTTCGCGTCCGGGCTTGCGGCGGCTCGAAGTGAGGCGGACAAAGGCCTCGAGCAGGTCGGTGGTCGACGTCGGCCGCTCGATGTATTCGCGAACGCCGGAGCGCATGGCGTTGACGATCAACTGCGAATGCGTCATAGGGCCGATGGCAAACAGGGCCGCGCCGGGAATCTCCTGGTGCAGCACTTCAATCGCGCGCAGAGCATCTGGGGCGACGTTGCCGGCGATATCAACCAGAATCACGTCGGGAGAAAAGGCCTGGGTTCTGTGGATGACGGAATCGGTTGCCGCCTGGGGCAAGGTGGAGTTGGCGCAGACGGTGCGCGCAACGCTGGTGCCGTCGACCAGAACCTGGAGCACGGCACGCTGGTCACTGTCGGTGGCAAAAATGGCTACGGATAGTTCCGGCATAACAACCCCACTGGCCTCTTCAAAGCCGCGTGCTGACACCCAACCCCTAACGGGGCATCTGATTTCTTGCGACTTGCGGCATCGCTAAAGCGCTGCCCTGATACGAACCTCAATACAGAAACCGAGGAGCGCTGCCTTGCTACGGACCATCCTCCGAAACGCTGGCGGACGCGCTCCCTGATCTTCGCCCTACGGCCTCTTGCCGTCAAACTTGGTGATATCCATGTTGGGCACAGGCATCGGCGGACCTTTGGGGGCCTCCGCACTTGGGGAAATGCGGCGAGCCGTGCACAGGACCATCAATTCCGAGTTGCTCTTTTGCAGGCTCTTGCTCCGGAAAAAGGCTCCGAGGATCGGGATGTCGCCCAGCCCTGGAATTTTATTGACGATATCGGTGACGCGATTATCGATGAGTCCGGCAATGACAAAACTCTGGCCGTCCTGCAACTCAAATTCGGTATCGGCTTTGCGGGTGCTGAGCGCAGGAATGGTGGTTCCGGCAACGCTGACGCCATCGGCCAAATCGAGGGTACTGACTTCGGGAGTCACGTGGAGATGGATGTTTCCGTTTGGCTGAATGACCGGAGTGAACTTGAGACGGACGCCGAACTCGCGGAATTGGATGGTAACGGTGGCGGCTCCGCCGACGCCAGGCTGCACCACCGGAAAGGGAAATTCGCCACCGGCGAGAAAACTGGCTTCCTTGCCATTGACCGCGACCAGGTTGGGCTCGGCGAGAATCTGCAGGAGGCTCTTTTGCTGGAGTGCTTCGATGACCGCGCCCAAGTGGACCTGGGGGTTAAAGAAGAACATGTTCAGCAGATTGTTTACGGTGCCGGTAGACGGAAATGCGCTGCCGCTGCCGGTATCGTTGATGGTCCCGAGGCCGCTGACTCCTCCGTACTGCCCGGTAGTTATATTGCCAATGGTGTTTCCGGAACCCGTGGAGAACATGTTGATGCCGAGCTGAGCCATCGCGCTACGATCGACTTCGGCGAACTTGACTTCGAGTAGAACTTCCTGGGCGCCGACGGGGCCGAAGGTCAGGACGTTGACGACATTCTTGGAGTAGGCCGAGGCAAGCGCACCGGCGTGCTTGGAAACATCTTCGGTGGTGACGTGGCCGGAGAGAACGATGGCGGAACGGGAAGGCGTAACTTCAATCTGCTCGTTGGGGAACAGCTTGGTCATTTCCTCGCGGGCGGCGGTGATATCGACATCGACGCGCAAGTCGAAACTGCGGGAGCGTTCCAGTTCATCCCAGATGAGCAAGGAGATTTCGCCGGGAGAAAGTCCATTGACCAGGACCTGGGTGGGCGTGACGACGAGGGCGTCGGCGACGCTGGGATCGGTGACGGACACGCGCCGGAGCCTTTCCGTAGTATTGATGAGAATGGATTTCCCGACCATCACGCGGAGCGGGGCGGCGGCGGGATTCTCAGGTGCGGTGGCGGCGGAGTTAGCCGAAGGTGCCTGCGCGCCGTTGGTTGGAGCGTTGCCGGTCTGAGCACTGTCCTGGGACGGCGCGGAAGCGGCGGCACTGCTCCCCGCGACGTTGCTTGCGAAAACCGGGATCGCAACGAGAAGCAACGCGGCGGCGATGAGCGAGAGAGATTTCATGAAACGCGACCTTTGCAAGGAGGCCGCAACCTCCTCGAGAAAATAAAGCGTTACGAAGCGGCGTAGGCTGGGGAGCTCAGTTGGCGTCATCGGGTTTGAACTTGGCTTCATCGCGCTTGCTGCCCTTGATGATTTCCACCTGGAAAGGCGCGGGTGGAAGCTGAGGCGCGGCTTTTGCGACCACCTTGTGAATCTTGGGCTTGGGCCCGGCAACCGGGGTAGCGACGCCACTGGGGAGCAGCGAACTGGCCTTGGTCGGGTCAAGCGATTCCTTGCGCGTGTCGAGCGGGTTTCGCAAGGCGAGCTGAATGCGCCCTTCCTGGGTGGCCATGGTGAGTCTCTGAGCATCGCCGGGAGAAACCAGCAGCGTAATCACGCCGGCATTGCCGGTGTCGCCGGTCACGCGGTCCAAAAGGCTCCGGCCCACGGCGATCACAGCGACGTTCTCCAGGACGGTAGTGGTCTGATCTTCGCCCGCGCCATGAATCCCGGTAGCCATAACATCGACCCGCGTGCCGGGCTGTACAAAGCCGGCGACCGACACGACGTCATTGACGCGGACCGAAACAGCGCGCATGCCCTGCGGGATCAAGGAAGGAAGTCCGGCGCCGGCGTTCTCGTCCGCCAACTTGTCGGGCAAGACAAAATCGCCGCGCGAGATAGGGAGAATGACACCCCGACCCTGGATCTGCGCGATGCGGTTGAAGGCGCCGGGAGGCACGCTGGCAGGCGGGAAAGCGGCGAGGTGCACGTCGTGTTCGGTCAACTTGGAACCGATTTGAACGTCATTGGAAGCAACCACGACCTGTACCATCTGCTGGTTGTTGGCGGCATGGGCGCGCAGCTGGTTGTAAACCGTGTAGCTGACCAGCAGCCCAACGGCCAGAGCGAGACCTCCGATCATCAACAAGCGGCTTCGGTTCATTCCACTCCTTACTTATTCAAGACGGGACTCCGTCGCGCGACCGCAAATGCAACTGCGGGCGAGCGCGACGCGGAGATTTGCGTGTCCTAAACTAGTTGCTGATCCCGCTGGCAACCGTCGAGAACACATTGTTCGCGTTGGAGCCGATCAATCGGACAGTGCCGATCACGATCACGAGAATCACCGCGAGCATAACCGCATATTCAGCGATGTCCTGGCCTTCTTCGTTGCGCCACAAGAAGTTAATCAATTCATTCATTCGAGTCTCCTCAGACCTTACGTCAGCGTTGTGAAGCGAGCCGCGCTATTGGGAACCGGCCTTCCGATCCGGACACACATTTTCTGTATGTCAAGCTCGTATGGTGCGGAAGGGAACTCCATTCCCAGTATGCGCTCTAGTTTCGCAGATTCAGCCTGCCTCTGGTAAACATTTTTTCACTTTATGGCCGTTTTGGCGATAGTGCCGGAAGTAACGCCTGCTGATTGGGATGGTTCCGGACAAAGATTATGGCTTGGGAGTCGTGGTAGGGAGCGCTCCAGCGCTGGTCGAGGACGAGGGCCTGGGCCAGGGCGACATCGGGAGGGATGAGCACGGTTTCGACGTTCCAGTCCTCTAGAATCGCCTGCCAGCCTTGACGCAGATTTGGAACGGTTTGGGCGGCTTGCTTCAGCAGATTGTCGCCATAGAGATCGGCGCGGCCGTCGGCGAATGGGCGATATTGCGGGTAGAGATTCCAGATGGCGTACCCTCCCCAGTCATAGAAGGCGAAGAGCCTTTCTGGCAATTGGTTGGCGCGCAGGAACGCAACCGCATTACGGGGGAACAGAGCGGCTTCCCGGCCCTTCTGGGTATTGGCGAGAGTGGTCCATCGCCAGAGCGCGAAAACGGCGAGGAAGACAATTGCGGCCGAATAGGAGAAAGAGCGGAATCGTGGGCGGGGCGGGCGAAGCGCAGCAGGCCATGCCGGTTGTGAGGAAAGCGCGAGCGCTTGCGCCATCACGGGCAAGGCCACCAGAATAAAGACGGGAATATGGCGGACCGCATCGAGCGCTGATACGAGAAGAAACGCAAGCGGCGCGAGCGCGCGTCCCCGGACCGGGAACCGCGACCAGGCTAGAGCGGCCATGAGGAGCAGGAGAACCAAGAGGAATGGAGCGTACATGGAGCGATGAAAATCGGGCGAGAACCACTCGACAATGACGGACCGTTGTTCGGAGGAATGGACGATTTCGAAGGGATAGAGGTAGAGGCGGGCTCCGCTGGGATTGAAAGGAACCAGCGCCAGACAGGCGAGCGTGGCGAGGAGCACTCGCGTGAAGAGAGGGCGAGCTTCTACCCACGGAGTGGTTCCGGAGAGCGCTTCGAGGAGCACGCCGCCCGCGTAGAGGAGCAGGAGCGCGGGGCCGAGGGCGAAGCCGGCGTGCAGGTTGAGCCATATCAGGAACAGAAGAGGAATCCAGAGCAGAAGGCGAGGGCGCTGCTCGGCGCGATCGAGCAGCCATAAGAAGAGGCTGGCGAGCAGAAAGGTGAACATCTGCGGGCGGGCTCCCCAGCAGGGCGCGCAAGCGCAGGCGCCGAGGACGGTTGCCGCCGCTGCCCAGTGCGGCTCGCACGGGCATCGCCAATAAAGAAGAAGGAAAGCGGTAGTCGTAACCAGCGATGAAAACACGATCAGCGCACTGGGCCCGCCGAACCTCCAGAGCAAGTAGAAGAGCGCCTCCGCCAGCCATTCGTGAGACACCCATGGGCTCCCGCCACGAGTGAATGAAAACGGATCCGAGTGCGGCACGTGGCCGGTTTCGACGATCCACTGACCGGTGCGCAGGTGCCACCAGAGATCGGGGTCGGTGGCGGTGCGTGCGGTCATGGCCAGCAGGCCGAGGAAGAGGATGGCGGCGAACAGTTGGCGCTTGTTTCGAAGAAAGATCATGAATGATAGACCCGCCAATTATAGAATCGGGGACTCTAGAAGACTCAGCATGATGCCATCCGCACTTGATCGAAGCAAGGAACGACTTGCGGCCCTATTCCTTCTCGCAATGACGTTAATAAGCTGCGCGGGCGTGCCGCCTCTTGTGTGGTTCCTGCGACACCGATACCAAGACTTCACCGTGTTCTACCGTGGCGCCGAGATGATTCGCGCGGGTCAGGTAGCGCAACTGCACGATTTGCACCCCGCGTTTGAGGAACTGCTGTTCGTCCCCTTGACCTACCTGGATTATTTTCCGGCGTACGGAGTTTGGACCCTCTTGAATGTTGTCATGGTGGTACTAAGTTTGGGATTGCTCAGAAAGACGTTCGAGGAAGTGGGTCGGCTCAGTCCGCTATTCCTGATTTTGAGCGTGGCCGCCTTCGCGCCGGCGGTCAGGGCCTTATTTCAAGGACAGGATTCGATTCTCCTTTTGCTGCTGGTCACCCTCTGCGTGTTCTCGCTGAGGAGGGGCCGCGTTATTTTGGCGGGTGCGGTGCTTGGTTTGGGGATGTTCAAGTTCCATCTGGTGCTTCCGCTGGCGCTCGTGCTGGCGGTGCGACGGGGGCGATTGTGGTTGGGGTTTTTTCCGGTGACGGCGGTGCTGGTGGCCATCTGGACGATGGTAGTGGGGAGGGAGGGGATCGCCGATTACGCGCACTTTATTGTTCAGGGGGAGAACCATATCGCTAGTGGCAAGCGCGCGGGAATGGCGAATCTCCATGGGTTGATTGCACAGCTAGCGGGGAAGAGCGACGGGAGTTTCGTCCACGTGGCGGCGATTGTGTGCGGGGCGACCACTCTCGGGGTCGTGCTGTGGAAAGTTTGGAAACGAAAAGCCGGGACTCGCTTCGTGTTCGCGGTGGCAACTGTGACGTGCATTCTGGTTGGCTACCACGCCATAATCCATGACCTGACGCTGCTGCTGCCGGTGGTGCTCATGCTATTCGCGGCAGACGGGCCGGCGACGCGATCGGAGATGCGCGTGGATACAGCCTTGCTCGTCGTGGTGTACACAACCTTCTTCATGGGTGCATGGGTATGGCAATGGGTGAATCCCTGGTGGTGGATTCCGATTGCGATTTGGATCAGCAGGAAGTATGGACGCGGGGATACGGCTAGGGGAAGCTTGGCGCTTGTCCCAGTGCCGACGTTGCCATTGGATCGCGCCGCGGACGAATCACGATGATTCGCAACATGGGAACGCAAAAGCCCAGAACGAGCGAAGGGGACGAACAGAATGTGGGTAGAATAGGCATTCCTATTCAAACCATGACTAGCAAACCGAGACTCCGCAGCTGGTTCTTGGCGTCGATGCTCATCTGGATGACGATGGCTAATGTCGCTGTGTTATGGGAATCGCGAGTCCAGATGGGACAGGGATACTCCGACTTTGCGAATTGTTACACTGCCGGCACTCTGGTTCGGAGAGGACAGGGCGCGAAACTCTACGATTACGACGCGCAGTGGAAAGTGCAGCAAGAATTTGCTTCCGAAGTGAAGATTCGCCGTACACCGCTGCGTTATTTGCGGCCTCCGTACGAAGCGTTGCTCTTTTCGGCGTTCGCGATTTGGCCGTATCCGAAGGCGATTCTCCTGTGGACGGGTTTCAAACTTGTCCTCCTCTCTGCGATTCCATTTGTTGTAGTTCGCGGCAGGCAGTGGAAAGAAAGTTTCCCGATCTGGCTGACGCCTCTTCTAGTCCCGGGCACATTTAGTGGGTTTATGGATATACTCCTGGGCCAGGATGCGATGCTGCTGGCCTTCCTGTTCGCAGTCGCTTTCTGGGAACTGGAGACGGGCTGGGACATTGGAGCGGGCGTCACTCTGGGCCTGGCGCTTTTCAAGTTTCAATTCGTGTTGCCTGTCGTCCTCATCTTGTGGATCGCGGGCCGGAAGCGCGTGTTACTTGGATTTGCACCGTCACTTTGCGCTGTCGTTGCCGTTTCCGCTCGGATTGTTGGCTGGAGGAACCTGCTTAGGTATCCGGGCTATTTGCTGGCTCTGAACCAGTCGACGGGCGTCGGAATCGCGCCCCAGCTCCAGATAACTCTACGTGGGCTGCTTACGCTGTTTGTGGGGCGCTCACCATATCCCGGACGCGTCCATTGGGTGCTGGCGCCGATTGCGATCGGCGCCATTGTCTATACGGGCCTCCTTTGGAGGAAGGCAGGGGACCGTTTCTTGGCCGAGGGTTTTGGGCTGTCGAGCATTGTCGGGATCGTCACCAGCTATTACGCATATAGCTATGATTTGCTCTTATTGATTGTGCCTCTTCTCGCCATGCGTAGCCGACCCTATGACGCCGCCAAGGGAGATCGCGTGACTCGATATTTGGAAGCGGCCGGATTGCTGCCTTTGCTTTTTACGCCCACGATCTGGTTTGCGAAAGATCTTCACAGTCAATGCCTGATGACACTGCCTTTGCTGGCCCTGGCCGTTGCCTTGGCGCGCAGGTTAGGCCAAGCGGGAGGACAAGAAGCAGACCTCAGGCGCTCAAGCGCGGTTTCGACGGCTTAACAGTTTGCTGAAGAGTCCAGATTCGATGGCCAGCCTCTAAAGGGGGTTGATTTCTAAACGACTTGAGGTATCGCTAAAGCGATACTCTGATACGAATCCGAGCGATACCTGATATACGAATCCGCGTTCTTCAGCAAACCGTTAAGGGGACGGCTGGAGGCATGCCGTTCCCCAAACTCACGTAAATCGGAGTTTTTCCCGCAGGCTGTTAGTATCCAAGATGCTCCGATGAACGGACATGCAATTTTCGCAAAGCCGCTCTGGCTGTTACTCGCCGCTGCGATCTGCGCGGTGGGCATGTGGACTTACGCCGACCGCGTGCTGATTCCTTACCAAGAGGCCGATGCCGCCGTGCACGAGCGGCCGCGGGGCAATCTATCCGATCTCTATCCGCGGTGGCTGGGCGCGCGGGAACTGCTGCTTCGCGGGCGCGATCCGTACAGTCCGGCCGTGACTCGCGAGATTCAGCAAGGTTACTACGGCCGACCTCTCGATCGCGCCCGCCCTGGCGATCCAAAAGATCAGCAAGGCTTCGCCTACCCGGTCTACGTCGCTTTCTGCCTTGGGCCTACCATTCATCTTCGGTTTGAGATTGTGCGAAAGGGATTCTCCTGGGTATTGCTTGGACTTACGGCGGCCACAGTTCCGCTGTGGCTGCGCTTGCTGCACTGGCCGCTGCCGCCGTGGGCACAGGCGGCGCTGGTTATTTTGACGATCGGAAGCCTGCCCGTCATGCAGGGCCTGAAGCTTCAGCAGATCACACTTTTTGTGGCCGCCCTGTTAGCGGTTGCGATGGCGCTGCTCGCGTCGGATCGGCTCATCGCCGCTGGCGTCGTGCTCGCGGTGGCCACCATCAAGCCGCAACTTGCCGGTCTATTGTTGTTGTGGCTGATGATCTGGACGGTATCCGACTGGCGGCGGCGCTACCGTTTGGCGGTTTCCTTTCTGGTTGCGATGGCTATTTTGATGGGCGCCTCCGAGTGGTATCTACCGCACTGGATTCAGCGCTTCTGGCGCGCTGTTCGCGAATATCAGGCATACACCGGCGCGATGTCGGTGATGGACAGGCTGATAGGAGGCGCGTCGACGGGCACTTTCTGGACCCACGCTCTCGAACTTCTAGCCTTCGCAGTTATGATGTGCGCCTGCTGGAAGGAGCGCCGGCAAGGAGCGCAGACGGGCGCTTTTGGGTTGACGGTTAGCCTGGCGCTGGCCCTTACCGTTCTCCTCGTCCCCACGTATGCACCTTACAATCAAGTGCTGCTGCTCCCGGCGTTGCTGTTGCTGTTCGAGGAGCGCCGCACGATTTGGCGGAGAAGTATCGTCAACCGCGCCCTGGTCGCGATCACCACCTGCCTTGTGCTGTGGCCTTGGATGGCGAGCACGATGCTGGCGGTCTTTTCCTTTGTTTTGCCGCGGCAAATCGTCGAGGAATATTGGGCTGTTCCTTTCTGGACGGTGATTCAAATCCCAGTGGGAGTGGCTGCCCTTATGCTGGCCCATTATTATCAAGAGACTTTTGCTGTGCCAGCCGGGCGGAGCTCGTCGTAGAATGCTTGGGGGCCGTGTCAGGCTGGCAGGGTAGAGGGAAACAAAGGGTTCATGTCGGTATCGTCGTCATCGCATTCGTCGCATTCCGGAATTTCGAGCATATTTCCCGTTGCGATTTTTGTGCAGGGGAGCGAGCAGCAGACGCTGTCGCTGAACCATACTCCTTATACCGTGGGCCGCAAGGTGGATCGCGACCTGGTGATAGCCGATCCGCGAGTGTCGCGCGAGCATGCGCAGATTGTCTCGGAAAATGGCGAGTTTTTCGTCGTCGACCAGGGAAGCAAGCACGGCACATTCGTCAACGGGGAGAAAATTGAGCGCCACAAGCTGCAGAGGAACGACCGGCTCGAATTTGGCGCGCGCGACATCGCGTACCTGATTTTCAACCCTCTGCACTCGACCTCGAACACGGCCCGCGAGTTTTTGAGCCAGATCTCCGGGATTCAGATTGCGCCAGAGGCGAGCGACCTGGAAAAGCTGACGCTGTTCATGGAGGCGGCGCGCAAGCTCAACACGATTGGCGTACTCGACGAAATCCTGGTGACGCTGCTGGAGGCGACGCTGAAACTGACGCGGGCGGAACGCGGATACATCTTTCTGCGCGACAGCGATGGGAGCCTGACGCTGGCGGCCGGACGTAACTCGAAAGGCGAGCCACTGCTGGATGACAAGACGATCTCGCGCTCGGTGCTGGACACCGCGCTCACGACGAACTCCGAATACCTGGTGACCGACACCAGCCAGATGCTCGATGTGAAGGAGAGGCATAGCATCGTGGCTTTCGATTTGCGGACGGTAATCTGCATGCCACTGCGCAAGCCGATCGTGCAAACATCCAAGGACGGGCAAGCCGCGGGCGGGGAAGTGATGGGCGCGCTCTATGTGGATTCGCGTTTTGCGTCGCGCGATATCACCAGCGTGAGCCAGGATATTTTGCGGGCGATCGCGACCGAAGCGGCCAAGCTGATGGAGAATGCGCGGCTGGTGCAGGCCGAAGAAGCGGGCCGGCGCTACCAGCAGGAGTTGTCGATCGCGGCGTCGATTCAACAGCGGCTGCTGGCGGTGACGATTCCCGAGGTTTCGTTTGCGCGCATTGGCGGACGCAACATGTCTTGCAAGGAGATTGGCGGCGACTTTTTTGAGGCCGTTAACACACCGACGGGCCTGGCGGTGGTGCTAGCCGATGTGAGCGGCAAAGGGGTGTCGGCGGCGCTGCTGGCTTCCACGCTGCAGGGGATGGTGTATTCGCAGCTGATTTCGGGCATGCCGCTGGTTGAGATTGTGGCGGCGGTGAATCGCTTTTTCACTTACAAGCACATTGGCGAAAAATACGCGACCATGATCATTGCGCGTTTGCGCAGCGACGGCGATTTGGAATACGTCAACTGCGGGCATATCCCGCCGGTGTGGATCTGCGGCACTGAAGTGCTGCGGCCCTCGCATGGAAATCTTCCGGTCGGCCTGCTTGCCGATGCGACTTACTCCAGCGACCGCTGCCAGTTGCGAGCCGGGGACCGTGTGATTCTGGTGACCGACGGCGTGACCGAAGCGGAGAACGCGCGCGGAGACATGTTCGATAGCGAGCGGCTGGAGAGGGTGGCGGGGAAGAGCAAGTCGATGGAAGACATTTTTACCGCGGTGGCGGATTTCTGCGGGGGCACTCCGCTGAACGACGATTGCACGGTGGTGGAGCTGGCGTATACGGGGAGCTAAGGGGCGCTGCAAACCGATCACGGCCGATGTATCGTCAGAGAATGCAGTGGTATTGCTACGTCGCTTACTTCCTCGCGGGCGCTTTCCTGGTTAACGCAATTCCGCACTTTGTCAACGGCGTTTCAGGGCGGCCATTTCCTACTCCATTCGCCTCGCCGCCAGGCAGGGGACTTTCTTCGCCGGTCGTGAACGTGCTCTGGGGCACGCTCAACGCGGTCGCCGGATACCTACTGGTACGCTTTGTAGGGGAGTTCCATGTCCATGATCTCCTCGACGTACTTGTACTGGGAGTGGGCGGCTTGCTGATGGCGGTTATTTCGGCGTGGACGTTCGGCCAACGGCTCGTGGGTAAGCAATAGACGACTTCGCCTTACGGTTTCGCGGTCTTGTGAATTTCTACCGTTGACCAGGTTTTGTCGGCGGCGTGACAGAGCTTCTCGATCGCGCAGTCGGCGCACTTGGGGCCTCGCGCCACGCACAGCTTGCGCCCGTGCCAGATTACTTCGTGCGAGAAATCGGTCCAGCGATCTCGCGGAATGATCTGCATCAGGTCCTTTTCAATTTTTTGCGCGTCTTCGTGCTTCGTCAGTTCCAGCCGGCGTGAAATTCGTGTGACGTGGGTATCGACGACTACGCCCTCGTTTTTCTTGAACCACGTCCCAAGCACGACGTTCGCAGTTTTGCGGGCTACGCCGGGGAGGGTGAGGAGTTCGTCCATTGTCTGGGGCACTTCGCCTCCGAAGTCCGAAACGATCTTGCGCGCCGCGCCCACCGCGGATTTTGATTTGTTGCGGAAGAAGCCAGTCGAGTAGATGTCGGGCTGCAACTGCTCAGGCTCAAGGCGGGCGAAGTCCTGCACGGTCGGATACTTTGCAAAAAGCCCGGGCGTCACCATGTTTACGCGCACATCGGTCGATTGCGCGGAGAGAATGGTTGCCACCAGCAATTCCCATGCGCTGCGGTGCTTGAGGGCGCAGGTTACGCCGGGATACATCTGGTCGAGGCCGGCAATGATTTGGCGCACGCGATCGGGGCTCAGCGGATCGTAGGCCGGGACAGATCTCTTTTTTGCAGCGGTGGCCTTCGACTTGCTTCCTGGCAACGGCGATGCGGTACGAGTTGCGGGGCGCGGTCCAGTTTTTGCCGGAACGCGAGTCGGGCGAGACACGCCTTCGTGGCGTCCGCTGCGGCTGGGTTGGCGCGGCATGTTTCCGCGGGGCATGGAGTCTCCTGGGAAGAAGGCTATGGTAACAAAAGCGGGAGCAGAGATGACGCGGCGGGCGGGACGCCCGCGCCGAGTCGGCGCTACAAGCCGCTGCGGTAATTCGGCCTAAGCGGCCGAAGATGAGGCGCTATCCAGCGCTGGCGGCCTAGCGCCCATGATCAGCAGCCACAACATGAACACAATCTCGCCGATGATGGCAGGCTGAGAGTAGCGATCCACCCTGTCCTGATATTGCGGCAGCACGATGCTGGTAAGGCTCAGGATCACCCAGGCGAACCCGGCGAGAGCGAGCCAGACGCCCAGAAACCGCGGCAGGAATCGCGACCTGTACACAAGCAACGCGAGGGGAAAGAGCCACAGGCCCCAAAATATTTCGGCGACAACCAGTCCCTGGCCATTCAACTTGAGGAACAGCATCGCCAGAGCATCCCGCTGAGGTTTGTCGAATATAGATAGGAAGTCAGCCCCGCGCACGAGCACGAGGGCAGCGATGGAGTTCAGCTCATTCACAAACGCGATCGGGACCGAGACCACAATCAATATCACCATAAGCGAGGCGTGCCGCCGGTTGACTCCCTTGAGCAATTCGTACAAAGCCAGGGCCACAAAGATAAAACCGGCCATGCCGATGAGTTGGGCCGCGATGCCGACGCGAAAGAGCGTTTCGGAGGCCGCGATATTACTGGCCGTCGCCGCTGCATTTCCATGCACGATCACCTTGCCGGGGACGTAGCCCATGGCGAAGAAGCCAACTATTGACGTGAGTACATACAGCAAGCCTGCGAATCTGCCTGGGTTCCTGGTGGAAGTCATGTGGCCTCGCTTGTGAGAGTTCAAGCCGGAGATACGGCAGAGGCTGTTAGAAAGTTCCGAAGCCGCTATCGGGCCAGATTCTGTTCTTTGGCGGAGAATCTGGAGACCGACCAACCAACTACCAGCCCGCCAAGCTGTGGATAGACCGTCGGTAACTGTTCGATCATTGACGGCTGCGAAGGCGATTAGTAGTCTGGAGGTCAAAGGGAAAAACTGTGGCCGTCAAGAACATTAAACTCGGACAGGTGTGGCGTCAGGATGAAAGTGGAAGGGATTTCCTCGTCACGAAGGTATACAGCGAGGTGTTCTCGCAGTATGCGGTTTTACGTCCGGCGGAGGTCACGGCGCCCGATCAGCCCACGGTCAAGGTGAAAGTGACGAAGGCCGCCGACGGAGTCGCTTTGCCGGGCTTCAGCTTCACCCAAGAAGGAGCGTTTTGAAGCCATCGGGTCATTTTTCGATGGCCCGATCTCCCGATGACCCGATGCAATGACTGAAAAGATTCTCGCCATCCTATTCGTTTTCATCAAGACCATTGTGGCCGCTACCGGATACGGCGGGCTGGCCCTCCTGATGGCGATTGAGTCGGCGTGTATTCCGCTACCCTCGGAACTGATTATGCCGTTCGCCGGCTACCTGGTGTTTCAGGGGACGATGAAGCTGGTGTGGGTGGCAACGGCCGGCGCGATCGGCTGCAACCTGGGCTCGCTGGTGGCGTATGAGATCGGATGCTATGGGGGACGGCCGCTGGTGGTGCGCTACGGACGATGGATTCTGATGGGTCACCGCGAGCTTGACTGGGCGGACCGATTTTTTGAGCGCTGGGGGGAAGCGGCGGTGTTTATCGCCCGCCTGCTGCCGGTGATTCGGACGTTCATTGCGCTGCCTGCCGGGATCGCGCGCATGCCGCGGGGAAAATTCCACATCTATACCTTCCTTGGATCGTGGCCGTGGTGCTTCGTACTGGCTTATGCCGGGATGAAGCTGGGTGAAAACTGGCGGACGATCGGGAAGTATTTCCATCAAATGGATGCCGTGATCGGCGTGCTGCTGGTGACCGGGATTGCATGGTTCATCTGGTCGCATTGGCAGAACCGGCTACGGGTTAACGAAGAGTAAGATCGCGGTCGGCGGCATTACCGCAACAGGTAAGTTGTAGGGCCGGCATCTTGCCGGCTGTCCCGAGAGCCTGCCCTGAATCTGCCGAAGGACCGTCCTGCCCTCGCTGCCACCATCGAGTTTCGAGGCATTCCATCGGCAAGCAAGAGGTAAGAACTCGACGGAGGCAGTACTCGGCGTTAAAAGGGCAAGTGTGTAATCTCTGGCTAGGCATCTGACATGTTTTTTTTAAATTTCTTTCTGCATCCCTGGATTTTTCTGCTGCAGGTGTTGGCGATTGTGCACTTCATCCGGCGGCGTCCGGATACGTATTGGCTTTTTGTCATTATTTTTCTAGGCCCGCTGGGGGCGATCATTTATCTGGCGGTTGAGGCCCTGCCCGACATTGGCCTGCTTGGGCAATCGTTCAAGGTGTTTCCGCGGCGTTCCCGCATTCGAGAACTGGAAGTTGCGATCCACGACAATCCGTCGGCTGGGAATTATGAGGAACTTGGCGATCTTTACATGGACGATGGGAGGATCGCCGAGGCGCGCACGGCGTTCGACCGGGCCATTGCGGCACGGGCCGACACCCTGGATCCGTTTTATCGGCGCGGCATTTGCGCTTTGCAGTTGGGAGATGCGGCAGGCGCACTGCCTGATCTGGAGCGTGTGGTCAACAAGGAAGCTGACTACGATTTTCAGCGCGCGGCCGGATTGCTGGCTCACGCTTACGCTTTGACCGGCCAGAAGGAAAAGGCCGAGCAGTTATTTCGCAAGGTGACGGTCACGTCGACCTTGTCGGAGACTTACATGAACTTTGCCGAACTGCTGGCCTCTGAGAACCGCAATGCCGAAGCACGCGACTGGGCGCAGAAGGTGCTCGACAAGAAGCCTTCGATGCCCGGCTATTTGCGGCGGCGGGAGCGGCCGTGGTTTCGGCGCGCGAATGAATTTCTGAAGCGGGTGCGGGCGTGAGGAGACGCACCCGACTACTGCGGTCCAGATTGCAAGTACTCGATCGCCTTGTCCAGAACCTCGTCCTTTCCGGCGCGGATTCCAGCGAGCGTTGGGCGGACCTCGACAATCGGCTGTAGGCCGAGGCGCTGTAGTTGTCTACCGTCAGCATGCCAGACTCCCTCCCCGCTGAAGTACACGCGAATTCCTCCGGGCAGGGAGAAATTCGTCACGTCGCCGTTGGCGCCTTGTGTCGGGCTTCCGATGAATTTCGTCCCGTTGGCCGCTTCCAGGAACAAGCCCGTGTGCTCGGCTTGGCTGATGGTGCGCTCGTCGATCAGCATTACCGTCTTGCCGTGATAACGCCACTTGTCGGTGCGCGGCAGCCGTTGGAAGAATGTTGTCACTTCTTGAGAGCTGAACAACTCGCCGTTGGGAAGGTCCGGCGACATGGCGTCACGGCGCTTGAACAGTGCCGCCACGACGTCGGATTTGTCCGTTAGCCGCGGCGCGATCTGCCACGCCGTTCCCTGGGGGTAGCTACGATCGTCAAAGATAATGGCGGGGCAGTCCTTGAACTTCTCGAACATTTCATCAACCTGCGAAGCCGGCAGGCGATCGAGGTCGGCGTACCCGATGTTGCCGGGCAACACCCGCAGGATATCTCCAGTGCGGTCACCTTGCGTCTTCGACACATACTCCGGTTTGCGAGGCACTTTCACTTCTCGCACCTGATCGCGAAGGTCCCGAATGGTGAGAGTTGCGGTCGAATCGACCGGGCCGCGGCCGAGGCTTCTTTCGGCGGCGTAGAACATGCCCGACTGCGGCGTCGAATAATCCATATACTTCAGCCGCTCTGTAATTCGCTGGCTCGCTTCTTCGCCGTCCACCTTAAGGATCACGTCGCCGATCTCAAGTCCAGCGGCCTTCGCCGCTTCGGCGTTGGTGAAGCCGGTAATCACCGGCACCCCTTCGATCATCCGTAGCCGCGCTGGGACTGCGGCTTCTCCAAAATGTTTTCGAAGAACCGGACTGATGACGGAGCCGTGGCTGTCGTGGATGTGAGTCATCATCTCCGCCACCGCGAGGTTGTAATCCAGAGCGTCCTTGGCTTCCTCCATCCGCGGTATGAATTGGCGCAGCGTCTCATTCCAGTCCTCCCCCATGAACTCTTTGTAGGGAAAGAAATAATTGATGACCGCCCATGCGCGGAAGGCCGCCAGCACGCGGTATTCAGCTGACGGGTATTGCATATCGGCGTACGTGTTATCTTGCGGGGCGACTACGCGCTCGCTAAGCTTGGTACGGGATGGCGATGAAAACTTACCCGTCATTGCCAGTTGAATCGCCGCTTGCAACGCGGGACTCTGTTCGCCCTTCACGACCGAAGCAGGCACTGTGACATTGGGCTCGAAACCGCTCGTGCCATCCTCGTACACCAATTCGCCCAGCCGGAACTGCGCACGGACGCCGTCCGGAAGTTCGACCGACTGCGTGCTGACCGCAAGTTCCTCGTTGAACGCGCCCTCCGACACGATCGCTCCCTTGCCCGAAGCTTGAAGACCCAGCGCCACGTCGGGGAAGTCCGCGTGCGGACCAATGAGAAAAACAACCGGTATGTCTTTTGCTCCGGATGCTGGCTTGATCGGCGGGCGGCCTTGAAGGTAGAAGCCCGAACTGTAGTCTCCGCTGGTGGTGCCATCCTGCGGAGCATAGCCAATGTGCATGCGCCGGCGCTCGCCCGGCATGTCGAGAGATGCGGTGGTGAGCGCTCCGGCAAGGCCGCTGTCAGCGATGGCGGACGCGGCGCTCCCTTGCTCGGATTCGGAAGGCGTCACCATGGGGCGCAGATCAAACACGACGGCACGGGCGGTAGGAAGTTCTTTTTGCAGCGCTTTTAGTTTCTCTCTGGTTCCGACATAATCCTGGAAATCCGAATAATTAGTCATCGCAACCATCAGGATCCCGTCGGCGTTCTTGCGGAAGGTGGGCTGCCGTTCTGCCGAAGACGAAGAATTTTCCGATGCCGGTGCGGAGGCTTTGATAACATGCGTGACCGGGTCACCCAGTTCATTGAGCATGCCCTCGATGGCAGCCGAGTACTCCGCCGCATTGTGGGCAGTGTTCACCCTGGGGATCGTTCTGACGAGCGCTCCATCCCAATCAATGTTGTCCCGGTACGCAAGGTACGGATGGAAGTACTTTACCCCCGCCCACAATTTGGCAAGTGCGACGAGGCGATCGATGCGAGCGGACTCAGTCGTGCTTTGCTCGCAGAACGCCACCAACGGGTTGGAGAGCGCCACCAAAAGGACAGCGGCAATATGAAGGAATCGAGGGCGCATTTTCATCGGGGCTTCTTCCGTGAATTCGACAGATTGTACCCGGATGACGGGCGATTCGGAAGTCAGGTTCAGTGGTGGATTGATGCACACACCGCGTCAATGTCGGCTCACTTGGCGGGGAACAGTTCGTCGAACAGGCGGAGAAGCAACTGCTGGTGTGCTACCGAGCCATGCTCCTGCACGTAGCGCTGTTCAGCAAGGCGAATCGGATTCGGGTCTGTGTGCGCTCCGAGCCGGGCGGTGGTGTGTTCTTGCGGATTCGGGTTTGCCGCCCGCTTTTTCATCTCTTCGGACGACACAATACCTTTTCGTAGGCGATCGCGTGCACTGCGCAGATTTTGAAATAAACCGTCAAGATCATGGATCACGCCCAGGGCTTCAAGGGCTCGGCAACCGTCCGCGACCTTGCCATCGGTTCCGAGTGCATAGACATTTGGCATCGTCCAGATCTGCTGCATTCCCCGTGCCCACATCAACTGGGCGCCTGTAAATGACGCGTCGCGCATGTTGTGAATCTCGGCGACGGAGACAATGGCCTCGTCAGGCGCTCCGACCTCTCTCACATATTGATTCCATACATCGACGACGCGCTGCTCAGGAATAAGCTTTGCCGGGGTGTCAACCGCCTCGTATTCGGCATGGGAAAGTCGCAGCCGAATACTGCTGCCAGTCCAGGCCGGAGGCAGGTCTTTTGCAAGAAGATCCGCGATTTCGTCAACCACGGCACTGGCATCGGCTTCCAAGCGAATTTGTCCCGCCGCTTCGTTGATGCGAATGGCAGCTTGCTGGTCGCGCTCGTAGGCGCTTTGAGCATCCTGCATGGTCGCCTGGGACTCAGTGGAGTTGCCCTGCTGGGGAGTTCCGATGATCAATGCGAAGAGTAATCCGAAGGCAATCATGGATGGATGCTAAAGCGGATGCGCAAGACAGAGTTAATCATAAAACAGCCGAGCGCCAACAATCACAGCCATGGCAATTGCTGGCAGCCAAGAGCCGAAATGCTATCCTTCCCTCGATGCGAATCTCCTACCTAGAGTGCACACGCTGCGGTGAGCATTTTTCCGCGGATCGGCCTCAGAATACTTGTCCTAAAGATGGCGGCGTGCTTTTTGTTCGCTACGATTTTTCTGCGCTGAAAGGGAAGTTTCGGCGCGAAGGTCTTCGCGGACGCGTCGCTTCCATGTGGCGTTATGCGGAGGTTCTTCCCGAACTCGGCGCCGACGAAACGCCGGTCACGCTCGGTGAAGGTTTCACTCCCATGCTGCCCAGCCGCGAGCATGCAAATGTTTTCATCAAGGACGAAGGTCTGAATCCTACCGGATCGTTCAAGGCGCGCGGCATGTCGGCCGCGGTTACGATGGCTTGGCATTATGGACTCAAGAAGCTGGCTGTGCCTTCGGCCGGAAACGCCGGCGGCGCGCTGGCGGCTTACGCAGCGGCTGCCGGCCTCGAAGCTTACATCTTTATGCCCAAGGATGTTCCGCTTGCCAATCGCATGGAGTCGGAATACTTTGGCGCGCACGTTACGCTCGTCGATGGCTTGATCAGCGATTGCGCTCGCATGGTTGCCGAGCGAAAAGAGAAAGAAGGCTGGTTCGATGTCTCGACGCTGAAAGAGCCGTTTCGAGTCGAGGGCAAGAAGACGATGGGCTACGAAGTTGCCGAGCAACTGGATTGGAAGCTGCCGGACGCAATCATCTATCCGACGGGCGGCGGTGTGGGAATGATCGGCATGTGGAAGGCCTTTGAGGAGATGGAGCAGTTGGGATGGATTGGCAAAGATTCTCCGGAGAAAGCACGGCCGAAAATGATTACCGTGCAGGCCGCTGGCTGCGCGCCGATTGTGAAGGCCTGGGAGGCAGGGAAGAACGCATCCGAAATGTGGACGGGCGCACAGACCTTTGCGGCGGGATTGCGCGTGCCGAAGGCTTATGGAGATTATCTGATTCTCGACATTTTGAAGAAGAGCGGCGGCGCGGCGGTGAGCGCTACCGACGAAGAGATTGTGGCGGCCACGCGGCAGTGGGCGAGCGTCGAGGGCGTTTTTGCCGCGCCTGAGGGAGCGGCTTCGCTGGTGGCTTATCAGAAGCTGCGGGCTAGCGGTTTTCTGCGCGAGGAAGATACGGTGGTGCTGTTCAATACGGGCACAGGCTACAAGTATCTCGACATGATGGAGGCGCAGGACCGTCGGGCGGAGCGCAAGGTGCCAGCGGCGCGCAATATTGGCGGCATCATTGGACCGTATTGAAATCACGTAGGGACACCCGCACTCGGCTGTCCGCAACCAGAAGTCATGGCCTTCCCGTTCCAAAGCGATTCCTTTCAGACCCAGCGCGAACAGATGGTGCGAACGCAGCTGGCCGAGCGCGGCATTCGCGATCCGCGCGTGCTGGGGGCGATGCGGTCTGTGCCGCGGCACGAGTTTGTTCCGGAAGAATTCCGCGACCGCGCCTACGAGGATTATCCGTTGCCGATTGGCGAGGGGCAGACGATCTCTCAACCTTATATCGTGGCGGCGATGTTGGAGCGTCTAGCTCTGCGCGAGAACGATCGCGTGCTCGAAGTCGGCACCGGCTCGGGCTATGTAACGGCGCTGCTGTCGGTGCTGTGCGCTCAGGTATTTTCGGTGGAGCGATACGCGTCGCTGGCTAACTCGGCGAGGGCGGCGCTGCTGCGGTTGGGCTACAACGATGTCGCGATCCACGTGGGCGACGGAACGCTGGGCTGGAGCGAGGTTGCGCCTTTCGACGCGGTTCTGGTTTCGGCAGCAACTCCCGAAGTTCCGCCTGCTTTGCTTGAGCAATTGCGCGAAGGCGGACGCATGATTCTGCCGGTTGGTCCGGCGTGGAGCCAGGAATTGCAACTAATTCGGAAAATGAGTGGGCGGGCTGAGATAACGGCATTGGAAGGCTGCCGCTTCGTCCCGCTGGTGGGAGGAGCAGTGGACAGTGGCTAGTGGCCCGTGGGCAGCGAACTTGTGCCTCCAATCCCGTCGCTTTTCTGACCACGGAGCACTGACCACTGATCACTAGCCACTGACCACTGCTTTACAATGTCGCGGTGGGCTTCCTGCAAAACTTGAAGATCACCCTGGAGATGATCAAGTGGGAGCACTCTATCTTCGCGCTTCCATTTGCGCTCTGCGGGGCGATGCTGGCGGCGGGAGGGCTGCCGACCTGGCACCAGTTGGGATGGATTGTCGTGGCCATGGTCTCGGCGCGGTCGGCGGCGATGGCGTTTAACCGGCTGGCCGACGCTTCGATTGACGCGGCGAATCCTCGAACAGCGACTCGCGCTTTGCCTGCGGGAGTGTTGACTCACGGCTTCGTTACTACTTTTGTTCTGATCTCGTGCGGCATTTTTGTGCTGGCGGCTGCGGAATTGAACCGGCTTACGCTTTGGCTTTCGCCGGTGGCGCTGGCGGTGGTGCTGCTTTATTCCTATTCCAAACGCTTCACGCGGTGGTCGCATTTGTTTTTGGGATTTGCGCTGGGGATTGCTCCGGCGGCGGCTTGGATTGCGGTGCGCGGGTCGCTCGATCCGCGGATTTTGTTGCTGACGGCGGCGGTGACGTTTTGGGTGGGCGGATTTGATGTGATCTACGCGTGCCAGGATTATGAGTTTGACCGCGAGCATGGGTTGCATTCGGTGCCGCGGTATTTAGGGATTCACGCTGCGCTTTGGGTGGCGCGCATTTTTCACCTCGTTATGCTGGCTTTGCTGGTGGCGCTGGTGGTTGCGTTTGGGCTCGGCAAGCTTGCTTTCATTGGAGTGTTTGCGGTGGCGGCGCTGCTGGCTTATGAGCATTCGCTGGTGCGGCACGACGATTTGAGCAAGCTGAACGCGGCGTTCTTTACGATGAATGGCGTGATTTCGGTGGTGTTCTTCGTGTTTGTCGCCGGAGATCTTTTGCTGCGGCGCTGAACTTCGAGGAGGGGGTGCCCCCTCCCCCCATCCAGAAGCGGAATGCTATTCAATGGTGTGCAGCAACTCCCCTGCGGTGCTGTACACCGCTATCGAGTTCCCGGTTTCATTCGAGAGGTAGACCCGTCCGCGAACATTGTCGATCGCGATCCCGGCCGCTAAGAAATTCAGCTGCACGAAAAGTTTCTCAGTCGACGGCGGCGTCAGAACATTGACCGATCCATCGAAGTTGGCCATGTACATCTTGCCGCTGGCGTCCGTAGCCAGGCTGTAGCCGGTGTCGTTTGTATCCACCGTGGGGTTAGTGAAGTTTTCGAGCAACCCGATGCTCACGGGGCTGACGTTCACCCCGCTATTGGAACCCCAGCTCAGCATGCCGTTTGCGGCCGTGATCCCATACACCGCGCTGGTGGTTCCGATGTCTTTCAACAGGACCTTACCCTGGAAAGCAAAGTCCGGAGCGATGAGCAGAAGAGTCAGGTTGTTGCCGACGACCCAAACGTTGCCCCCACTATCGACGGCGAGCGCAGTGGGTTCCGTGATGCCGCTGACCGTGGCGCTCGTGTTCTGCTTACCGTCTGTATATTCGGCGATACTGCCCACGGGCGAGCCATTGCTCGGGCTATAGTTGGCTACCCACAGGTTACCCGCAGTGTCGAAGGCGATGCCGGTTGGATTGGCGATATTGCTGGTAATGGTTTTGCTTGTTTGTTGCACATAATTGGTGTTGTAAATCAGGATATTGTTGCCGGAGACATTGGCGACGTAGAGGTTGCCATTCGCATCCACGGCAAGTGCCTTCGGATTGTTTAAAGGGTGGGTGGCTGCGAGGCAGGCCGACGCGAGAGCGAAAAACCACAGCAGGATGCTGGCGATGAAGACAGAACTCGAAGTCCTCGATTTCATGACGATTCTCCTTGGGTGACCTACCTGACACTTGGCACGGCCAACCGCTCATCTCTATAAGCGACGTCTGGCGGGAGATTCCCTCAGGAATGTAGCGAGAGGCGCCTGAGGTGGCGGATCATGTGGTAGTGCAGGGCGGCGGATACGGAGCGGGCGCGAAAGTGGGGTCGAGTTCGACGTGGGGGGTTGTGTGGTGGGGGCAGAGGTCCTTCGACTGCGCAGAACGATGTGCGGGGGCGTATCGTCTGCTCCGCTCAGGATGACAGCTGTTTAGTGATGCTCCTTGAGCTGGGTTATCATTAGACGGATGGCAAGCACGCACGCATTTCAAACCGACGACGCTCGTCTTCATTCCATCAAGGACAAAGTTCTGGCCGGCGAACGGCTGAACGACGCCGATGCGCTCACTCTCTACGCTACCGGCGACATCCTTGCCGTGGGTTGGCTGGCGAATTGGGTGCGCGAGCGGATGCACGGGGACAAGGCGTACTTCAACGTCAACCGGCATATCAATCCTACGAATGTTTGTGTGGCGGCTTGCCGGCTGTGCGCGTTTGGGCGGAAGAAAGATACGCCGGGCGCGTACACGATGGCGCTCGAAGAAGCCTTTCAGATTGCGGCTACGGGATACACCGAGGCGATTACCGAGTTTCACATTGTCGGCGGGCTGCATCCGGATTTGCCGTTTCAGTATTTTCTCGATCTTGTCTCCGGCCTGAAAGAGCGCTTTCCGCAGGTGCATATGAAGGCGTTCACGATGGTGGAAGTTGCCTACCTGGCGAAACGGTCGAAGCTTTCGATTCGCGAGACGCTGGTCAAGATGAAAGAAGCGGGCGTGGATTCGCTGCCGGGCGGGGGCGCGGAGATTTTCGCCGACCGGGTACGGCATATTATCTGCGATCACAAGATTGATGGCGACGACTGGCTGAACACGGCGCGGCTGGCGCATGAGATCGGGCTGAAATCGAGCGCGACCATGCTATATGGGCATATTGAAAATGACGAAGACCGCGTCGATCACCTGATGAAGCTGCGGGCGCTGCAGGATGAGACGCACGGCTTCCAGACGTTTATTCCGCTGGCCTTTCATCCGGCGAATACGCCACTCGAGCACTTGCCGACGACAACCGGCATGCTCGATATCAAGCAGATTGCGGTGGGCCGGCTCGTGCTCGACAACTTTCCGCATATCAAGTCGTACTGGCAGATGATGACGCCGAAGATCGCGCAAATTTCGCTGCGCTTTGGGGCGGACGATATCGATGGCACAGTTGTTGAGGAAAAGATTTATCACGATGCGGGAGCGACCACACCGCAGGGCCTTAGGCGGCACGACCTGATTCGGCTGATTACGGAAGCCGGCCGCGAGCCCATCGAACGCGACACGCTATATCGGCCGGTAACGCGGACCGAGACTTCGTTTACCGTGTCGGTCTAGACTAACCACCAGGTCCTCCACGGAGACACAGAGCCACGGAGAAAGGCAACTGCGGCACTTCGCCTTCTAGGGCTGGCAGTAACTGCGCCCGATCACACCATCCATCAAGGTTATAGGCGGGCGGGCGAAACAGGTGTACTATCGCGTGTTTTGGGGGCTTACTTTGCGCTTATTCAGGGCGCTGCTGGCGGTTTGCGGGCTTGTCCGGTGTGCGCGGCTTCTCGTGCCGCTTTGCGTTGTTCTCTCTTCGCCCCTACTTTTGGCGGCCGATCCACAATGGGTGGAGGTGCGGTCTCCCAACTTTTCTGTCATCACCGACGCGGGGGGAAAGCGTGGGCGCGATGTCGCGCTGCATTTCGAGCAGATGCGATCCGTGTTCGGAACGCTGATGACCAAAGCCAAGGTAAATCTTGCGGTCCCGCTGCAGATTGTCGCCTTCCGCAATTCGAAAGAGATAGGGCAGGTGGCGCCCATCTTCAACGGAAGGCCGATCGAACTTGCCGGCCTGTTTGAAGGCGGCAACGACCGCAGCTTCATCATCCTCGACATGTCGGTAGAAGATCCCTGGACTACGGTTTTTCACGAGTATGCGCACCGGCTGATGGATGGAAACATGTCGTTCCACGTGGACCCGTGGTTCGAGGAAGGATTTGCGGAATATTTTTCCAGCATCGAAGTCGATGACAAGCAGGCGCGGGTGGGGAAGATTCCGGAGCAGACTTATCGAATTCTGCAGCAGATGGGCTGGATGAAAGTATCGGACCTTTTCCGGGTGCAGCAGAATTCCAAGACTTACAACGAAAGCGGCGACCATCGCACGACTTTCTATGCCGAGTCTGGGCTGGTGGTGCACTACCTGTACGACAATCGCATGCTGCCGAAGGTGACAGTCTATTTCGACATGCTGATAAACCAGAAAAAGCCGGTGGAGCAAGCCATCCAGGCGGCGTTCGGGATCACGGCGGAACAGTTCGACAAAGCGCTGCGCGATTACCTGGGGAGCGGCAAGTATCGCTATTATCCAGTTCCGACGCCATCGGGAATTGTGGCTTCGCAATTCACGGTGACTCCGGTGAGCGTGGCGGATGCGCGTGCGGTGGTTGCCGACATTCACGCGCATAGCCCGGACTACCGGGACAAGGCGCTGGGCGAGTTTCAGGACGTGCTCAAGATGGATCCGGACAACGCCGCGGCGCTGCGAGGCGCGGGTTTCGTCTGCATGGAGCAGAAAGACAATGAGCACGCGGCCGAATACTTGCGGCGCGCGGCCGAGCGCGACAAGAAGGATCCTCGCGTCCACTTTTACTACGCGCTGCTGCTCAACCAGGAGGGCCCGCCGGAGGCTTCGCGGTCGGCCGAGATCGAGAAGGAATTGGAGATGTCGATCGCGCTCGATCCCACTATGGCCGATGCTTATTCGCTGCTGGGCTTCACGCAGTCGGTGGCGGGCGAATCCGCCAAAGGCATCGCCACTCTGAATAAGGCGCTGGAGTTGTCGCCGCGGAACGAAGATTACACGCTCAACCTGGCCGGTGCGTATCTAGCGGCCGGACGAGTGGATGCGGCGATCGGCATTCTGCGAACCCTGGCGAACAGCGCGAATCCGGAAACCGCAAACCGGGCACGTCAGGGACTGGAGCAGGCGACGCAGGTGAAGGAACAGACGGGTAGGCTGGAATTGCGTGTTGAGAAGGGCACTGAGGAACGCCAGGAAAACGAGAAAGCAAGCGCAGAAGGCACGAACGGACTGAAGACCGTGGTGGTGTTGCCCGCGATGCGCTACATCAAGGGAAAACTGCTTGCCGAGGATTGTTCGGCATCGCCGCATGCCGTGCTGACGGTTGCCGTAGGCGGAAAATCCATACGAGTGCATGTGGCGGACAGTGCCCACGTGGTGGTGATCGGCGCCGACGAGTTTTCCTGCGACTGGGCCGGCAAAACCGTGGCGGTCAATTACCACGAGCGCGCCGACGGCGACGGCGACGCGGTTTCGGTCGAGATCGACTGAGCGGTGGAACTTCTGATGGGATCGGGCATCCAATGACGATGGCAAAAGAGCAGGCAGCGATTTTTGGCGGAGGCTGTTTCTGGTGCATCGAAGCAGTCTTTCAGAGGCTGACGGGCGTGGCACACGTGGAATCCGGATACATGGGCGGGCATGTCGACAAGCCCACTTACCAGCAGGTGTGTGGCGGCGATACAGGGCATGTGGAAGTGGTGAGGGTGACGTTCGACCCGGACGCGATCAGCTATCGCGAATTGCTGGATGTGTTTTTCTCGGTGCACGATCCGACTCAACTCAACCGGCAGGGCAACGATACCGGGGAGCAATATCGATCGGTGATTTTCTACACCGATGAGGAACAGCAACGGATCGCGGAGGACGTGATTGCGGAGATGACGGCCGGGAAGGAGTTCTCCGAGCCGATCGTTACGGCGGTTGAGCCGGCGTCGGAGTTCTACGCGGCGGAAGGCTACCACCAGAATTATTACAACGAAAACTCGCGGCAGCCTTACTGCATGTTTGTGATCTCACCGAAGCTCGCGAAGCTGGAAAAGAAGTTCGCGGAGAAGTTGCGGGCGTAAGGGCGGCATTTTTCTAGTCCGCGGGGTAACCCCATAAGGGCAGCCATGTCTCTATACAAACTGTGTTTTTTCACAATGCTGGCGATGGTTGCTTTCGTTGCGATCGCAAGGTTCCCGGTTCGGATCAAGGGGTTCGATGTGCCCATGCCGAATTCGCGGCTGCATGCTTCCGTGCTTGCCCCTGATGGGCCCTGGGACATGGGCTCTTCGGTGAATAGCCAAGACCGATCGAACTGGGTCAAGGCAATTCGCGCAAAGAACGAAATCCAGCCGGCCGTTTTTCTTCCTGTCCAATCCAAGAACGCCAAGGATCTGGGTGTCGGAAAGTTGCTGGTGGCGAGCCGGGCGCTCGCCGATCCGCATTTCGCTCAAACGGTGGTCCTGCTGATTCGCTATGACGCCGGAGGTGCGTCCGGGCTGATTCTCAACCGGCGCACGGACGTCGCGCTTTCACAAGTGCTTGAGGGACTCGAGGTGGCGAAGCACCTTTCAGACCCGGTCTATCTCGGAGGTCCGGTAGGATCTCCCGCGGTGTTTGCGTTGCTCCAGTCGCCGGCGAAGGTTGAAGGAGCTGAGCACATTGCCGGTGCGGTTTACCTGATTTCTACCAAGGCCCTCTTCGAGCACACCATCTCGACTCGACCTGACCCCAGCGGTTTTCATGTTTATCTGGGCTACGCGGGATGGACTCAAGATCAATTGCGAAAGGAGATGGAACTGGGCGGATGGTTCATTTTTCCGGCGGATGCAGGAGCGGTTTTCAATGCCGATCCGAATTCTTTGTGGCCGCAAATGATTCAGAAAACGGAGCTAAAGTTCGCCAGGAGCGAGCCAGCCGACGCAGATCAGCCGAGAGCTGCCCGTTCGGCAACTGCTTCGCTGGCATTCGCAGCGAGCGCGAGCCAGACACGTGACGAGTAGTCGGTTTGTCGAAAGCTCTGCTGGCGATTGCCGATCAAATCGAGGGACTTCCGCCTTAAGTCAGCGCTTATACGCTGCAGCCGGGATCATAGAGTTGTTTGTTAGTGGCGTTCTTCCAGCAGCAGGCGGCGGAGAGTGCGCAGATCGTTGAGCGTGCGGCTGCCGCTGCGCAGATTCTGCTCCAGCTTTTCCAGCTTGAACTCAACCAGGCGAAGCGCTTCGACGCGGCGCTGCGACTTGGCTTCCTCGGCAGCGCTCATATCGGCGGCGATTTCATTCCGGGCATCAACGATGGCCTCGAGCAGCAGGCGCAGGTAATCCTGGGCGTTTTCGATGCTGTCGAACGGAGTTTCGGGATGGCTGCTCATGGGGCCGATGGAGCGCGCTGATGTTTGCGCGGATAGCGAACCTACCCAACAATTGCAGGCTGAATTATGGCGGAGAGGGTGGGATTTGAACCCACGATACCCGTTAAGGTATGTCCGCTTTCGAGGCGGATCGTTTCAACCGCTCACGCACCTCTCCGAACAACAGTTGTCAGTGGTCGGTGGCCAGTAAAATCTTCTACCCGTTTGCTGGTTGCGAGCCGCGAACGACTAACCGCGAACGACCAACGACTAACGACCAACGACTAACGACCAGCACCTACCGACGATTCCGAAAAAATTCTTGCAGTATCTCCGCCGATCGCCCCGCCAGCACTCCGCCCCTTACCTCCATCTGATGATTCAGACCTGGGTGATTCACCACTTGCAGAATCGAATGGATGGCGCCCGCCTTCGGGTCGTCGGCACCGTACACCAGGCGGCGGATGCGGGCATGAACTGCCGCTCCCGCGCACATGGCGCACGGCTCAATTGTAGCAAACAGTTCGCAGTCGCTGAGCCGGTGATTACCGAGGTTTCGTCCTGCCTCGCGCAAGGCCACAATTTCAGCATGTGCGGAGGGATCGTTCTCGGCGAGATTGCGATTCCATCCTCGTCCCACCACGCGCCCGGCACGCACCACGATTGCTCCCACCGGCACTTCACCCATCTCTAGCGCGCGCTGCGCGCAGCGCAGGGCTTCTTCCATCCACAGCTCGTCCGAAGAATGCTCGTCCGACGATCGCTCATCCGCGGATACTTCATCGGCCGAAGGTTGGTCAGGGGATGGCAGTTCTAAGTCACCAATGGCGAATTGCCAGACAGTCCGTTCTCGGTTCTTACGGTAGAGTCGAGTCCCGCGAACCGAGCATTTCAGTGTAGCCGCTCCATTCTAGCCGCTGGAGGCTAATCCGGGTGGGAAGTTCCGTTCTCATGGCACGTCCGCATTCTGTTGCACATGCCAATTGCAGGGCGATCTGTCTTGCACGCGTATGAAGTAAAGTCATTGCCAGTCATACAGTTAGGACGCATTCTTGAATTGAAACTAGAGTCCCACAATGGCACGAAGCTTGCACTTGGCAGTGGGTAGCCGATGTCAGGCCCCCGCGGAGCGTCTGGAGCACCGTTCCTCAGAGGAGGATGGATTCACTGTGAAAAACACTAATAAGGTTGCGGTGGTTGCCGCGTTTGTTGTCCTGCTTTCAGGCCTCGGGTTTTCGCAGGCATTCACCGTGGTTCCGGTGCCGGAAGCAGTTCCCGATTCTTTGCTTGCGGTCAGCAATAGCGGCCTGGTCATGGTCAACAGCGGCGATCAGGTTTCCGTTTGGAACCGCCTCAGCGGGGTACAGAGCCAGGTAATAGCCGGGACGAATAACTCCGGTACTGGCATCAACAGCTCTGGTGACGTGGTGGGCACGGGCGCCGATTCGAGCGTCCCGCAAGGCTTCCTGTGGCAACCGCCCGCGGGCGT
>JBAQIB010000073.1:0-2455 GCA_049288625.1 Terriglobales bacterium
GATTTCAGCTCCGTTGTATTCCGAAGGGTTACATGTCGCGAACGTCGCTGTAACCCTGGCAGAATCAGCAATCTGCAGCTAAGTCCAATCGATCTTGGGCTTTGCCCGGAATACGCGCCTTAAACCATTGAAAAATAAGCGGGTTCTTAACAGAGCCGCAGCACCAGGGGGGCAGGGTTATGTACCAGGAATGTCGTCACATCATGCCTAACGGCGCCACGTGTCACTCGCCTGCCATGCGAGGCATGGCCTACTGCTTCTTCCACACTCCTGCCCGCCGCCACATGCAGAGCCAGGGCCGAGCCCGCAAGGGGCCACTCAAGTTTCCCGCCCTGACAGACCGAAACGCTGTCCAGGTCGCGATCCACCAGGTCATCAATGCCATCGGCTCCTCTGCGATCAGTCCAAGATCCGCCGGACAAATCCTCTTCGGCCTCCAGATCGTCTCAGACAGTCTCCGCCGCCCCGGCAGCCCGTCTGACCCGAAAGCTGAGACCCGGGAGCCAGGATCTAAAAGCTAGCCTGCAAATCTCACAAGGGCGTTTCAAATAGTGTTGAAGGGAATTAGAAAAGGACTTGGAAAGGCCGTCTTTTCATGGCATAACTGCGTTGTCAAGACGTGGTTTTTGCCGAGGAGAGGCGGCCTTTCTGATGACAGAGTGTAAACAAGAATCGTTCCGATTTACAGCCCATTTTTCACGCCGTGTCGAGTCCGAGTTCACAGCCGGGCGGGTATCGAGCGACGGCGGAGCGCTTCTGCTTCGTGAAGCCGACCGTAAGATCAATCTGCTTGGGCGTCTGGCGTCGTGTTTCATCGATGGCCGGTCGCCGTTACTGGTCAGGCACCGGTTGTCGGCGATGCTGGCGCAACGGATCTACGGTCTGGCTCTGGGTTACGAGGATCTCAACGACCACGAGCAGTTGCGCTCGGATCCACTGCTGGGACTGCTTGCGGGCAAGCGGGAACTGGATGAGCCTCTGGCCGGCAAGAGTACGCTGAACCGTCTGGAGCTGACGGGCCGCAGCCCGCGTTACCACAAGATCAGCTACTCGAACGAAGCAATGGATCGTCTTCTGACGGATCTTTTCATGGAGTCCCACTCCACGCCGCCGGATCAGATCGTGCTCGATCTGGATGCGACCGACATCCCGCTCTACGGCCATCAGCCGGAGCGCTTCTTCCACGGCTACTACGACAGCTACTGTTATCTGCCGCTGTACATCTTCTCGGGCGACCAGCTTCTGTGTGCGCGGCTCAGGCCGGCCAACCAGGACGCAGCTGCCGGTTCGGTTGAAGAGGTGAAACGCATCGTAAAGCAACTGCGAGAGCGCTGGCCCGAAGTGCGCATCGTGCTCAGGGCTGACTCCGGCTTCTGCCGCGAGGAACTGATGAGCTGGTGCGAGTCCAGCCATGTCGACTATCTGTTCGGCCTGGCGCGGAACAAGCGGCTGCGCAGGATCATCGGCGCCCAGATGCATCAGGCTCAGATGCTGCACCAGACCAGCGGCAAGCCGGCGCGGGTCTTCGCCGAGTTCAGCTATCAGACCCGCAACAGCTGGTCTTGCGCACGCCGCGTGGTGGCCAAGGCGGAGTATCTCGATAAAGGCGAGAACCCGCGCTTCGTGGTCACTTCGCTCAATGCCGAGCAGTGGGCTGCGCAGGACTTATACGAGAAGTTCTACTGTGCCCGCGGAGAGATGGAGAATCGCATCAAGGAGCAGATGTGCCTGTTCGCCGACCGGCTCTCCACCGACGAAATGAAAGGCAACCAGTTGCGCCTCTACTTCTCCGCGCTGGCCTACACGCTGATCGAAGCGCTGCGGCGGCTGGGGCTCAAAGGGACAGCATGGGCCGAGGCACAAGTGGATACGATCCGTCTGAAGCTGCTCAAAATCGGAGCCATCGTTCGGCTCAGCGTGCGACGAGTCCTGCTACAGCTCAGTTCCGCATATCCCTGGAAGGATCTGTACACCCACGCCTTCCACGCACTGCGCTGCTGACAAAGCCCGACCCCGAGAAAACTCGAACTTCCAGCGCCGCTGAACTCATCGCCAGGCCGAGCCATGCGCAAAATACGCACAAAAACATGCAGAAGATGCCGCACTGGGACAAATCTGCACTTGATCGGCTCGCACTACCTCCAGAGACAAAGCCAACCGGTCAAAAATCGACTGCGAAGACACTGAAATCAGCACCTATGAGAAATCGCGGCTAGAAGGTAGGCGCTGGAACTGCACGAAGAATTTGTCTTTAACCCACCGACATTTCTCTGCTATCCTCCGCCATACATGTCTTCCCCTCCAGTCCTCAAGCGAGGCCTACGCTTTCGCGACCTGGCACTTTTCTACGTCGTCGTCTCGCTAGGCGTGCGCTGGACTGCCACGTCCGCCGCCGCCGGTCCCAGCGTCCTTGTGGTCTGGATCGGCGCACTCTTCTGCTTCTTCATCCCTCTCG
>JBAQIB010000074.1:0-1923 GCA_049288625.1 Terriglobales bacterium
GAACGTGAACTACGTACTGGATGCGGACATTCGGGGATTCTTTGACACGATATCCCATGAGTGGATGCTCCGGTTCGTGCAGCAACGCGTGGCCGACCGCCGAATCCTGCGGCTGATCCAGAAATGGCTGAAGGCCGGGGTGATGGAGGAAGGCCGATGGTCGGAGACGGAGCGGGGTACGCCGCAGGGGGCGGTGATTTCGCCGCTGCTGGCCAATATCTATCTCCATTACGTCTTCGATCAGTGGGTGCAGGCGTGGCGAAAGCAACACGCGCGCGGGACGGTGATCGCGGTGCGCTATGCCGACGACATCGTGCTGGGATTCCAAGCTCGAGCCGAAGCGGACCGCTTTCTGGAGGGTTTCCGGGAGCGGCTGCAGGAGTTTGAACTGGAACTGCATCCGGAGAAAACGCGCCGGATCGAGTTCGGGCGGTACGCCGAAGCGAGCCGGGAACGGAGAGGGGAAGGCAAGCCTGAAACGTTCGACTTTCTGGGCTTCACGCATATCAGCGGGAAGAACGGGAAGGGCCGGTTCACCGTGAAACGCCGCAGCATCGCCAAGCGAATGCGGGCCAAGCTGCAACAGCTCCAGCAGCAGCTCCAGCGACGCCGACACGAAGCGGTGGCGGAAACGGGTGGCTGGCTGCGATCGGTCGTGCAAGGCTACTTCAACTACCACGCGGTACCCGGCAACCTGGACAACCTGTGGACCTTTCGGGTTCGGCTGACCCGCTTGTGGCACACGCAGCTGCGGCATCGCAGTCATCGCCACGGGTGGAACTGGACTCGTATGCGTCGGCTGGCGGTCCGTTGGCTGCCTCTACCGCGCGTGCTGCATCCCTGGCCGACGGAGCGGTTCGCCGCTAGCCATCCGCGCTAAGAGCCGTATGCGCTAAGGAGCGCCCGTACGGATCTGTGCGGGGGGTGCCGGGCAACCGGTCTCCCTACCGCGACGTGCGCCGGGATAAACCGGCAGGAAGCAGAGAATGGGAATTTCTTACGAGAAAGGATTAGCGATCCGCTCGGCCCCGAGTTTTGCGCTGTGAGCCGCGAGGCGCACAGTGAAGCGTAAACAGGGGAATAGGTGGGCTGGGTATTGAGCTTCGAAAATGTGCAATCAGGACGCCGACGCCTTTTGTTCGGCGGAAGGCAACATGACCCAGGGTCGCTAGCGCGAGACCCGGGGCAGTCCTGCGTAGTCCTAGACCCCAGACACGCCTAGAAACTTCCTGCACGAGAACCGGGAGACCTCGGGGACGACCGTCGGAGGATGGACGGTCCGGCGGGCAAAGGCTTAAGGCCGTACGGCCCGCGCGCACGTTTCTGAGGGGTCGGACAGTGGCATAGTACCGATGAATCATTCGAACCAAGACGGAAGAGCGTCGGCGGAGAGTGAGGAGGGAAGGCCGCTGAGCAAGGAGAACACTCCACGGCTTAACACGCACCCGACGCAGAGCGGGGGACGCGTGTCCCAGGGGCTGTGGGGTGTACGGAAAGCTGCGAAGGAACACCGGGAGATGAGGTTCACAGCTCTGCTCCACCATCTTACGGTCGATTTGCTGCGGGAGAGCTTTTACGCCCTAAAGCGGAAAGCGGCGCCTGGGGTAGACGGCCTGAGATGGCAGGAGTATGAGACTGGGCTGGAGGGTCGGCTTCACGATCTGCACAGCCGGGTCCACCGTGGAGCGTATCGAGCCACCCCCTCGCGGAGGGTCTACATCCCGAAAGCCGACGGGCGGCAACGCCCGTTGGGGGTCGCGGCGCTGGAAGATAAGATCGTGCAGCAGGCCGTGGTCACCATTCTCAATGCCATTTATGAGGAAGACTTTCTGGGGTTTTCGTATGGTTTTCGACCGGGGCGCAGCCAGCATCAAGCGGGTAGCGGGTAGCCACGGTCAGTGCTTTTCTGACCGTGGGCTTTTC
>JBAQIB010000075.1:0-506734 GCA_049288625.1 Terriglobales bacterium
GGTTCCATGTCCGTTGAAATCATCGCCGGAGAGCCGTCCATACATGTGGATGTCAAAGGGATCAGTGAACTCATACCGATCGGCGATCTCTCCGGCGGAATCGACAGATACCTTTCGATCGTGCTGAGTATTCTCACAAATCGAGGCGGCGCTATCTTTGTGGACGAGATCGAGAATGGCTTTTATTACAAAAACATGCCCCAGTTGCTGCGAAGCATCGTCCAGCTCTGTGACAAGCACAATGTTCAAGTGATCGCAACAACACATAGCTATGAGTTTCTTCAGACAATGTCAGAGGTTATGCCTGCCGCCCACAAGGGGCCGGATGAATTTTGTGTGCTTCGGTTGGAAAAGGAAATTAGTCATCAGCCAATCGTTACTCTGATTGAGGGGGCTTCTTACAAAGAGGCGATCGAGAGCAACTCCGAAATCCGCTGAATAAATGACGTGCCACCAATTAAGCCATTTGAGATTACCGAAGAATTTCTAATCGTCGGCGAAGGCGCTGGAGACCAAGCATTTTTTCGTCACCTCTGCGATGTGCATGGAATCGGGCCGGTTCAAGTACTAGACGCTGGCGGAACCGGGAAGCTGGAAGAATTCTTAAAGAGCCTGCCGACGCGGACTGGTTTCCGCAAGTGCAAAATGCTTGTCGTCGTCGGTGATAACGACGACGCCCCGGACGAGCGGTTCAAACAAATTCGTATCTTCCTGAAGAGGGCAAAGGTTCTGCCAGTCCCCGAAAATCCCTTCCAAGTGAAATACACCACCGGCGATCTGAAGTTAGTTGTCATAATGCTTCCGTTCGATGACGCACGCAACAGAACAAGGGGATGTCTCGAAACACTCTTGATACCTTCCGCTTTTGAGCATCTCCCCGAGATTGCGAAGTGTATTCCCGCATTCGGCGAATGCATTGGGGTAGGCAGATGGCCCAACGGTTCTCATGTCGATAAGTTTCGACTTCGAGCATTGCTCGCTGCAGCATTCCCCGACAATCCTAACTTTGGCTTGCAGTATGCGCTCCACCCAGACCGCAACGTTATACCGCTGGACCATCAATGCTTCGGTCCAATCGTGGAGTTCATTCGGGGATTGCTGCCGCCGGTGCCCGCTGCCGGAGGCGATAGTTAGTTAGCTTGCGTACCTACAACCAGGCGCTTTATGGCGCGCAGGAGTCATCGTAATGAGAGAAAGTGACGAAAGGCTTATGGGCGAAGCGATCGCTTGGGCGGAAAGATGTGAGCCCATCGAACCTCGAATACCAAAAGTGGGTGCGATCATAGCGGTGGGTGATACCGTCATCGGTCAGGCGCATCGCGGATCGGGGAAGACCGGCGATGACGACCACGCCGAAAAACTAGCATTGAAGGGGGTTGTGGACCGAAAGCAACTGGCACGTGCTACGGTCTATACCACACTGGAACCTTGCACCCCGGAAGTGCGCTCTGATCCTTCAAATTGCTGCACAGAACTAATACGAATGGCGGAGGTAAAAAGAGTGTTTATCGGGATTCTCGATCCCAACCAAGGCGTTCGCGGAAAGGGCCTTTGGGAACTCCAGAGCCGGGGAATAGAGGTAGAGCTTTTTCCCCCAGAATTGGCCAAGCGAATCAGGGTGCTGAATGCTGGGTTTATCAATGAGCAGCAAAGCCTCGGAATTCGGATAACGAACTTAAGTGCGGGTCAGGTCATCAGAACATACGATAAAGGTGGTGTGTACGTAGTGGAGGGTATTTTTCTAAATCCGCCTGCGGACGATGTTTTCGCCCTAACTAACATCGGTGGTCAGTGGTGGCCTCAGCCGTACCCCTTGCGTACCACCCCCGAGGGGACATGGTCGGTGAAAGTTCACTTTGGAGCTTACGGTCCCCATACCATTTGCATTGTTCGGGCGAACGAACTAGGAGCTAGCTTAATAGGATATTACCGAAAGATCGGTTCGCTAAATCAGGCGCGGAAAAAGTGCCTTTCGGCATTTGCCTGGATGGTTGATCGAAAGGACAAGGATGATGTTCTCAGTCTGTTGGGCGCAATGTACCCCGGAATTGAAATGGCCAGACTGCCGAAGGGACTCCAACTGCAAGACCAAGTAGAAGTAATCGTCGAAAGTCCGCCGAAAGAAAACGCGGGGCCGTAGCGGGGCTAACGGGGTATATCAGCGTAGGTTTTGGTACCCCTAAGCCCCGCACCACGATTGATCTATGTAGTTATAAAAGCTAGGAAATACAGGAGTAAGAAAAAAGCCCCTCTAGGCTTAAAATCCCGGGTCCGTAACAGGACGTGTCGGTTCGATTCCGACTCCGGGCACCAGGTCAGCAGGTTCGCTTGACTGCGTTCGAGAGTTTGGCTGGCGCTTCCGGCGCGCTGCACACTTAGCTGCGACCCATCTGACAGCAGCAAAACACCTCCACTTAGGTCCGCACAAGGTTCTGTGACGCCCGTCACTGCGAGAGGTGTTAAGGCGGACGAGAATCCCTGCATTCTGTCGGCTGGCATCGGCACACTAGTGCCGCACATCGTCGTATCAAGGAGCTCCGCATGGCTGCGACCATCACCCCAAACAACATCTCCAATCTGCTTTCTGCGGAAGAAGAATATCCCGCACCGAAAATTGTGACCGACCAGGTCCTGACAAAAAATTGGAAGGCCGAATTCGATCGCTCAATAAAGGATCCCGACGGTTTCTGGGCGGAGCAGGCAAGCCAGTTCACCTGGACCAAGCCGTGGTCGAAGGTGCTCGACTGGGACGGAGTGCACCACAAGTGGTTCGTCGGAGCGAAGACCAACATCACCATCAATGCTCTCGACCGGCACGTCAATTCGGACCGCCGCAATCGAGCGGCTTTCATCTGGCTGGGCGAAGATGGGACCGAGCGGACTGTCACCTACTACCAGCTTTATCGGCAGGTTTGCCGCTTTGCCAACGGACTGAAATCGCTGGGCGTGGGCAAGGGCGACCGCGTCGTCATTTATATGCCGCTCACCCTGGAAGGTGCGATCGCGATGCTGGCGTGCGCCCGCATCGGCGCAATTCACTCGGTCGTATACGCCGGTTTGGGCCATACGGCGCTGCGCGACCGCATTACTGATGCGGAAGCAAAGGTGGTGATTGCGGGCGACGTGGGATTCCGCCGCGGCAAGGTTGTTCCCCTCAAGCCGATTGTGGACGAAGCGCTCGACGGCATCGAATCCGTGCAGAAAGTAGTCGTCTTCGCGCGGCAACCGATCGAACTCCGCGGACGCGAAGTGGACTTCAACAGCCTGATGATGTTCCCGCCCGAATGTCCGGCGGAAGAAATGGATTCCGAAGACCCGCTGTTCCTTCTTTATACCTCTGGTTCCACCGGAAAGCCCAAGGGAGTTCTGCACGTGCACGGTGGCTACATGGTCGGCACTACCTACCACCTGAAGAGCTACTTCGATGTGGGTGAGCGGGACATTTTCTGGTGCACCTCGGACATTGGCTGGGTGGTAGGACACTCCTACATTGTTTATGCGCCTCTATGTGCGGGCGTGACCACGCTGTTCCGCGAAGGCGCCATTGATTATCCGAACCCCGGAATTGCATGGGAAATCGTGGAGCGCTATGCCGTCAGCAAGATTTTCACGGCGCCTACCGCGCTGCGTATGTTCATGCGCTTTGGCGAGCAGTATCCGCAGAAGTACGACCTCACTTCGTTGCGCGTGCTGGCCTGCGCCGGCGAGCCCTTGAACCCGGAAGCCTGGCGCTGGGCGCAAACGTATCTATGCGGCGACGGCAAGTGGGGATACGTGATCGACAACTGGTGGCAAACCGAACTGGGCGGTCCGGCGATTGGAACTCCGCCGACCTATCCCATGCGCCCCGGCAAGTGCGGAGTTTCAGTGCCGGGATCGGAAGCCGATGTGGTCGACGAGCAGGGTAAATCGGTGCCTCCCAACGTGGGCGGACGGCTCGTGCTGAAGCGTCCGTTCCCGCATATGCTGCGGACGGTCTGGGGCAATGCGGAGCGTTATGAGCGCGACTGGAAGGTTATTCCCGGCTGCTACATCACTGGCGACGTTGCGTTGAAGGACAAGGACGGCTACATCACCGTACTGGGCCGCGCCGACGACGTCTTGAACGTCGCGGGGCACCGGATTGGAACCGCCGAGGTCGAGAGCGCTCTCGTTTCGCACCCCGCGGTGGCGGAAGCGGCAGCCATCGGAGTTCCCGACAAGCTGAAAGGGGAGGTCATCAAGTGTTTCGTGCAATGTCGTGCGGGACACACTCCCTCGGATGCACTTGCGGCAACGCTTATTGACCACGTCCGGCGGGAACTGGGACCGATTGCTACGCCGTCATCGATTGAATTTGTTGCGGGTCTGCCGAAGACCCGGTCCGGCAAGATCCTGCGGCGATTCCTCAAGGCGAAAGAAATGGGAGTCGACGCCGGCGATGTTTCGACCATGGAAGGCTAGATAACCGCCGAGACGCGGAGAGCGCAGAGGCAAGGCAACTTCTGAGAGAGGTTCGGGATCGTTCATACTCTTTCTTGCCGGCCGCGCTTCAGAACGTGTTCCCACTCTGCGTTCTCTGCGTCTCGGCGGTTGATTGTTTTTGACTCGCTGCGCACGTCGTCGCCGCGGCTTGACGCCGTGGCCAACCCGGAAGGTCGCTCACACCTCGCTCCTCGCCGCGCGCGTCATCAATTCCTCAATCGCCTGCTGCGGCCCTTTCCCTTGTTCGAGGATCGCAAACATCTGCTCGGTGATCGGCATCTCGACATTCTTTTTGCGGGCCAGACCAACGGCAGCCTTCGTCGTGAAAACTCCCTCGGCCACCGCACCATGCATGCCCGCGATGATGTCGGGAAGTTTGTGCCCTTTGCCAAGTTCCACCCCTACGCTGCGATTACGCGAAAGATCGCCCGTGCAGGTAAGGACCAGGTCGCCGAGACCGGCCAATCCAGCCATGGTGTCGAGACGGCCTCCGCAGGCCACCACCAGTCGCGCCATCTCCGCGAGCCCGCGCGTAATGAGGGCCGCGACCGAATTGTGGCCCAGGCCCAGCCCGTCGCAAACACCCGCCGCAATCGCAATGATGTTCTTCAGCGCGCCGCCCAGTTCCACGCCAACGACGTCGTCATTCGTATAAACGCGAAACCGCGAGCTGTTAAATGCGTGCTGCACGACGCGCGTGAATTCGCTGTCGGAAGATGCGATTGTGACCGCGGTAGGGTCGCCGCGTGCAACTTCCTTCGCGAACGACGGGCCGCTCAGCGCTCCGATGCGCGGCGTCCAGTTGTACTTTCGAGCAACATCGGTGATGACTTCCGTCATGCGGAGAAGGCTTGTGTTCTCGATCCCCTTGGTACAGCTAACCACGAGAGCTTCCGGATGAAAGGCCGGGGCCATTCGTTCAAAAAGCGATCGGCAATGCTGCGAGGGCATGACGCTGACCACGATTTCGGCCCCTTCCAGCGCGGCTTCCAGGTCATCGGTGGCATGAACGGAGTCGGGCAATTCGAAGCCCGGCAGAAAGTGTTCGTTGACACGGTTTTTTGCGATGCCTTCGACCAGCTCTTTCTCGCGGGCCCAGAGATGAATCGAATGTGCGCTCTTGCGCGCGAGCGTGATCGCGAGCGCGGTGCCCCATGCGCCAGCGCCGATAATAGCAATGCGACTCATCCCTCGTCGGCCCCTGCTTTCCCCTCGCGCTCCATTTAGCTACCCTTTTCTCCGAATTTTGCTTCCGTTCCCGCCGCCAGGCGCCCCAGGTTTTGCCGGTGCTTCCAAATTACGAGCACTGAAACCACGGCGATAATCGCGACTTCCATGGGCTCGTGGTATTCGTGGAGCGCCCACGTCAGCACCGGAAACGCCGCTGCCACAGCAATGGACCCGAGCGAAACATAGCGGAAGGCCACCGCCAGCAAAAGAAATAATCCCACCAGGCACAGGATCGTCTTGGGCGTGAGCAGGGCGAATGCTCCCAGGCTGGTGGCCACGCCCTTGCCTCCGCGAAACTTCAGCCAGACGGGAAACAGATGCCCCAGCACCGCGAACAGCGCCGCCACGGCCATATAGAGATGCCGGTGCGGTCCAATGAACGCCAGCCACGCAAAGAACGTAGCCGCAAACCCTTTTGCTGCATCCAGAACGAGCGTGGCGACCCCGAGCACTCGCGACTTGCGCGCCACGTTCGTCGCGCCAATGTTGCCGCTGCCGCTGGCGCGCACGTCCTCGCCGATGACCATCCGCACCAGCAGATAGCCAAATGGAATCGACCCCAGCAGGTAGCTTACGGCAGCGGTGACCAGAAACGAAGTTGCGCTCATGGGTACACTGGCGCTCCACCGCCCGGCATCGGAAAGCGCTCCAGTTTGGTGTACTTCGAGCCTGCCTGCGAAAGCTGACTCTGGTAGAGAATAAACTTATCGGCCGTCATATTGCCGAAATCAGGCTGACCGGAATCAGGTGCGCCCATGGCCGCAAGGCGCTTTTGCAACACCGCAAAAACAGAATTCGGCCGGTCGCCCTTGCGCCATTTGGGATCGCCCGAGCTTCTTTTGCCGGGGGCGCCAGCCCGCGCCAGTGTCAAGTGCGGATTGAATTCCCGCTTTTCGCGCGGAACGTCCAGTTCGCCCGTTGCATCGTCAATCTGTTCGGCGAGTGCTGCCAGCCCCGTCCCAGCCTGAATGCCGATCCAGAATACGCGCGGTGCCTTTGGAGTAGGGAAGAATCCGTATCCGGCCATCCGGATTTCGATTGGCTCACTATGAACTAGCCGAAGGCGTTCGGCGATTGCGGCCACCTGTTCCTCTTTCTGCTCGCCGATAAACTTCAGCGTGATGTGCAACGATTCCGAACGCACCCAGCGTGCCTCCGGCGCAAATCCGCCCACGTCCTCGATGAAGCCCGCGATCTTGCCTCGGATTGCGTCGTCAAGATCGATGCCAATAAATATTCGCATACGACTTGAATGCCGATCCTCGTTACTTCGCGACCTTTGCGGTTTTTCTCTCCGACCTTTGCGGTTAAAAGCTCCTTGGCCGCGCGGAGATCGTAAACACCCGCTGCGGTCGCAGAGAACCCGCGATGACCCTAAAGTCAAATCACGACTACAGCAACGCCCTTCGAATCATCTCCAGCGCCTGTTCCGTCGCGAATTGCCGAATACGCGCGCGATCACCGGGGAAGTTGCGTTCCACCACCTGCGTCCCTTCCTCGGCCGCCAGCGCGACGTAGAGCAATCCCACTGGTTTCTGCTCGGTGCCCCCGGTTGGCCCGGCCACGCCGGTAATGCCCACTCCATAACTCGAGAGGCAGCGTTTGCGGATGCCTTCGGCGAGCGCCTGCGCCACTTCACGGCTCACTGCTCCGTGCTTGTCGATCAACGCCTTCGGCACGCCCGCAAATTGCGTTTTCAACTCATTCGAATAAACCACCGCGCCGCCCAGAAAATATCGCGAGCTCCCACTGAGCGACGTAATGCGCTGAGCAAGCAGGCCCCCAGTGCACGATTCCGCCGTCGCCAGCGTCATGCCGCGCATCTGCAGCAGATAACTTACAATCTGCTCGATCGTTTCCCCTTTGCGCGAGAAGATGGTGTCGCCCATTTCGTCTTCGATCTTCTCCGCGAGTTCCTCGACGCGAGCCTCGGCTTCGGCCTCTGAGTCCTTCCGGCAGCGCAGATGAAGCTGAATCTCTCCGCCGCCAGCCAGAATCGTAGTCTCCACATCGGTGTAGGTCTTATAAATAGGAGCCACCCGCGCGTCGACCTGCGATTCGGGGATCATCGCCATCTTGAGCGTGCGTATTGCGATGTGCTGCACAGGGACTTTCGTGCGCAGCCGAGGGATGCATTCTCCCTCAAACAGCACCTTGAGTTCGTACGGTACTCCCGGCAACAGAATCACGATGCGTTCATGTTGGTCGTATTTGCCGCTGATCCACTGGCCGGGCGCGCTGCCCAGGCTGTTCGAGAGCACAACGGCGTTCGCGATCACGTCCGCCTGCTTGGCATTGTTAGGCGAGAATTTGTAGCCGCGCTTGGCAAAGCGCTCTTCGAGCTTGGCCATGATCTGCGGATCGCGAGTGAGCGTCAGCCCGAGCGCTTCGGCGACCGCTTCCCGAGTCAGATCGTCTTCGGTCGGGCCCAAGCCTCCGGAGAAAATGATAATGTCGGACCGCCGCATGGCCAGCTTGGTTGCGGCCGTCAGGCTCTCGCGTTCATCTCCCACAATCGATTTGAAACGCACCTCTACACCCAGATCGTTCAGCTTCTCGGTGAGGTAGAGCGAGTTGGTGTCTTGCCGGTGGGGAGTGAGCAACTCCGAGCCCACGGCGATAATCTCAGCGTTCACGGGAAGAGTGTAAATGAAAGAGCAGGCAGCAGTCTGGATTCACCGGCCAAGCGTATTCGTTTCGGTGACTACACGCTGGCAACGACACCTACCCAGAAGAATACCGAGAGCACGGTTAGCATGCCGCCGCCGCAGAGGATGAGTTGCCGGGCTGGAGAATGGAGTGATGTACTCACGATCATTGCCAGCAAAGCTGACGTGAACCACACAAGTCCCAGGATTGATTCGAACGAGTCGTTCCCATGATTTGGAGGATTGGAGGGCGCCAGAGTGGTCGAAATGTGCACAATGAACCCAAGCAAACTGACGACGGCCACTCCCAGCAAGCAGGCTGCCAATGTCGTCCGCGCCTTGCGCCGACGCCTCCTGGCGAGACTTCTCGGGTCTGCTCGGTTGGCCACGCTCATTCCTCGTTGTCGCGTTCACGACTCGCTGTTGGCAGCCCCTTTGGGCAGCGGTCTGGACGAGGCCCCAACATCTGGTCCTTCTTGAGGTAAGCAATTCTAGACCGAGTCTGGTCAATTGTCAGCACCGCATTTTTAGACCTTGGCAGTCCGCGGGATGACTTTGCGCACAGACTAGGAGACTGCCTTCTTCCTGAAGCCGCTTGTTGATATCACCTGTTTTTCAAAGAGCCGGCTCCTGTTGCGTCATGCAGTGCAGCGCGCCGAAGCCCCAGATCAGGTCTCCCGAATAAATGGGCACGATCTCACGAGTAGGGAACAGCTCGGCCAGCGTGTTGAGCGCGACGCGGTCGTTGGGATCGTTGAAGACCGGGACCAGCACGGCTCCGTTGGCGATGTAGAAATTCGCGTAGCTGGCGGGCAGGCGGCGACCTTCAAAAACGACCGGCCGCGGCATGGGAATCTCCACCACTTTGAGGCGCTGGCCATCCTGATCGCGCGCGGCCCGCAAGCGTCCCAGATTGTGCTGTAACGCCGCATAATTTGCATCCTGCGCATTGGGCTCGACCATCGTGACGACCGCGTCGGGCGCGACGAAGCGGGTTAGATCGTCTACGTGGCCGTGCGTGTCGTCTCCCTCGATGCCGTCGCCGAGCCAGATGACCGACTTAATCCCAAAATAGTCGGCAAACATTTGCTCGTAGGCATCGCGATTCATTGAGGGATTGCGCTGCTGCGTGGTCGAGAGCAGGCACTCCTCGGTGGTGATCAGCGTGCCGCGTCCGTTCACGTCGATCGAACCGCCTTCGAGCACGATCGGGAACTCTGTCTTGTATCCGAATTTGGGCCGCACCACCTGCGCTCCTGCAGCTTTCGCCATGCGCGCTCCGACCTTGGCATCGAGCTTGTAGTTGTCATACTTCGCCCAGCCGTTGAACTGAAAGTGGAGAGCAATGAGCTTTGAGCCATTAGCTACGAACTCCGGGCGACCATGGGATTCAAGCTTGTGGCTCGAAGCTCGTGGCTTGTCGCTGGGTGCAGGTGTTGGCTCTTGAGCGGTAAGAAAAATGCATCCAGAGTCCCGCATCCAGACGCGGTCGGTGCGCCAGAGGTGAAAGACGATCTTGTCGGAAAGCGCGTCTGCCTTTTCCAGAATCGCGCGCACGTTCTTCTCCGCGCTCACGCTACCAACGATCAGATCGACCCGCTCGTGCTGAGCCAGATTGCGGACAATCTCGGCATACAACCACGGAATCGGCTCAAACTTCCCCGGCCAGTCGCCGCGCAAACGGGGCCAGGCAAGCCAGGTGGAAGCGTGGGGCTCCCATTCGGCAGGCATGCGGTAGCGGAGAGCGGAGGGAAGTTTTGATTGAGTGCGCATATCGTCCGTAAGATATTGATTTATAAATATCTTATCGACAAGTCCTTATTTTTCAAAGATTTGGCGGATATTGCACGCTAGATCTTTGATTTTAAAAGATCGCGACTAAGGGGGTCTCTCAATCCACTCCGATTTTGAAACTCAGGTTCCATCAATCAAACGGCTCGTAATCGGCGCATAGCTGTCAATCCGCCGATCGCGCAGGAAAGGCCAGTTGCGCCGCGTGTCTTCGATCAGCTTCAAATCCACTTCGCCGAGCAGAGTCTCTTCCTTATCATGCGATGCCTCAGCCAATACGCGGCCAAAAGGATCGGCCAGGAACGATCCGCCCCAAAACTCCAGTCCTTTGCCAGGAGCCGAACTGCCGCGAATGTTGCCCGTTTCAAAACCTACGCGGTTCACCACGCCAACGTAAACTCCGTTCGCAATGGCATGCGAGCGCTGAATCGTGCGCCACGCGTCGTGTTGCGCCACGCCAAACTCGGCTTTCTCGTCGGGATGCCAGCCAATCGCGGTCGGATAAAACAGAATGCTCGCACCTTGCAGCGCGGTCAGGCGCGCGCCTTCCGGATACCACTGGTCCCAGCAAATCAGCGTGCCGATCTTGCCGGCGTTCGTACCGAGAGCCTTATAGCCCAGATCGCCGGGCGTGAAGTAGAACTTTTCGTAGTAGAGCGGATCGTCGGGAATGTGCATCTTGCGGTAGATGCCGCGCAACGCACCGTCGGAATCGAAGATCGCGGCTGTATTGTGATAGACGCCAGGGGCGCGCTTTTCGAAAAGAGAGGCGACGAGAACAACCTTATTCTCGCGCGCGGCGGCGGCAAGCTTCTCGGTGCCCGGACCGGGAATCGATTCGGCCAGATCGAACAGAGCCGCGTCTTCGCGCTGGCAGAAGTATTGCGTCTGAAAAAGTTCGGGCAGGCAGACGACATGCGCGCCGCGCTTCGCGGCATCGGCCATGCGGTCGAGCGCTTTCGCCATGTTGTCGGCGGGCTCGGGTTCGCACGACACTTGGACTAATGCGACCGTGAACTTGTCGAGCAAGATCTTGGCTCCAGTCAGGAGACGCGGCGAGCCGCGTCTCTATGGAATGACAATTCAACTATAACGTGAGACTCAATGCAACGCGTGCAGCATAGCGACTGCCCGCAACGCTAGCCGACTGTCACAGGCGTGTAACAAACCAGTTCGCCGCGCTTACATCACTTCTAGTAAATTGTTTCTTCGGTGTGGTCGCGTTTTTATTGCGGAGGTGCATACTTTATGAAAAACAAGGCAAAGGGTGGCAATCGTCACGAAGGTGCAGGAATCGACCGCAAGCTGCACGATCCGGTTGCGGATCGGCTGATTCCACTCGCCCCGTTGGATCTTGGGAAGATCGGCTCAATCGACGACCTGGTCCGCGCGATGGCTAAGACTGCGTTCACGGGACGTCAATTGGGCGAGGCGGCCGACGTGCTCGAAGCGATGGCGCGCGATAAGGACGCGTTCATTGTGATGACGCTTGCAGGTGCGATGACGGTGGCCAAGCAAGGCCTGATCATCGCCGAACTGATCGAGCGCGGCATCGTCAATGCCATCGTTTCAACGGGCGCGCTCATGGCGCATGGGCTGGTCGAGGCGACCGGGCGCGCCCACTTCCGCCATAATCCCGATCTCAGCGACGAAGAACTGTACGAAGCTGGCTACAATCGCGTCTACGACACGCTGGAGCCAGAGCAGAATCTCGACGACGTGGAGCGCGTAATGCACGCCGTGTTCTCGGCCTGGGACGCGAAGGAAGTCATGTGCTCCTACAAGCTGAACCGCGCGATCGGAGCGCATCTTTCGAAGACTGCCAAGGGGCGGCGCGGCATTCTTAAATCGGCTTACGAGAATGGCGTGCCCGTGTTTGTGCCGGCTTTTTCGGATTCCGAACTCGGCCTCGACTACGCGCTCACCAATCGCGAGCGCGACAAGCAAGGCAAGCCGCGCTTCCGCTTCGATCCCTTCGAAGACCTGGAGCACTTTGCCGCCACTCTGCTGGCGCAGAAGCGGCTGGGCATCTTCACCATCGGGGGAGGCGTGCCGCGGAACTGGTCGCAGCAGTTCGGCCCCTTCATCGAGTTGCGCCATCGTCGGGGTGGGGAAGACCTGCCGCTCAAGCGCTATCACTATGGCTTGCGCATCTGCCCTGAACCGGTCTATTGGGGAGGGCTTTCGGGCAGTCCCTACAGCGAGGCCGTTTCGTGGGGCAAATTCGTTCCTCCAGCCGAAGGCGGCAAGTTCGGCGAGGTCTTTGTGGACGCAACGGTAGGCTTGCCGTTGATTGTGGCGGCGGTTCTGGAGCGCCTGAAGAAGAAGCCAGCAGGGAAGAAGGCTCTGGCAGTTCGATAGCCCGGGAACGTCTACCGGATTATCAGGACCTGGATGCGCGCCGCGCGATCGCGGAGTTCATCTCTTTAATCGAGACCGGCTTGTTTCGCTTGCGTTGAAACACCCCTTTAAGTTCCTGTATCGAGCGGGTGGCCGCGACTATGGCGAATTGCCCCTTCCCCTGCTCGACGAATTCCACGCGATCCCCTTTCTTCAGCCCAAGGGCCTCGCGCACCCGAGAAGGTATCGTAATTTGGCCATTAGAGGTGAGGGTTGCGACCGCCATTTTTCCTCCCAAGACTCCTTACATTGTAGCCTCGATATCAAGGATTCTCCGCCTGCAAGGCGCGATATACGACCTGAACCGTCGCTTTTTGGAGCCTTTCGTTTGCTGACGCCGCCGATACCTCACCGTTGATTACCTACGTGCGAGTGGGATCACAGCCGAGGTCGCTGGTGTCCATTGATAATGGGACGGACGGTGGTGCCGCCGTCCCGCCAATGAGAGACCGCTCCCTGACGAAGATCGGCTCGCTGGATTCGACGAGCGTGCGGGTGTCTCCTGCATGGCGGCCGAAGTTTCGGTCAAACCACCTGATCTGCCATATCGACGTCAGTGCGTTCCTGGCGGTCATGTTTGCTTTGCTCTACCTGTTCATGGCTCCGTCCTTTTTCCCGGATTCTCAGACTCAAAAGTCCGTCGATCTAGCGAAAGTTGGCAACCCCAGTCTGATGCGCGGTGCCGATAGGGAAGACGCTTTGATCGTCGCTGTTGAGCGGGATGGAAAGGTCTTCTTAGGAATTGACCTTCTGACAGCCGATTCCCTGCCTGCCAGGATTCGCAAAGGCATCAGCAACGGCGTGGAGAGCAGGGTCTATATCAAGGCCGATGCGCGGGCCAAGTATGGGGCCGTCAAAGAGGTTCTCGACGCTGTCCGTGCCTCCGGGGTTGAGAACATCGCGTTCCTTACCGATCAGCGCAAATCGCAAGACGCTCCGTAAGCAATACCCAGTTTGGGTCCGTCCACCCCCATGCTATAATCAACATTCGCCTAAGGTTTTGCGATCGAGGCTTTGGTTTATCCAATGATTTCCTCCGTAGGCGAATCCGCAGTGCCTGGTAAAGCGCACAGAATCAGCGCAATTTACGTTCTTTCGATTTGAGGTATTCCCATGTCCGGCCATTCAAAATGGGCAACAATTAAACACAAGAAGGGCGCACTCGACGCCAAGCGCGGCAAGATTTTCACCCGTCTTATTAAGGAAATCGCCATGGCGGCCAAGAGCGGCGGCGACCCTGACATGAACCCGCGCCTGCGCACGGCGATCCTGGCGGCGAAGTCTGAGAACATGCCTGCCGATAACATCAAGCGCGCCATCCAGCGCGGCACCGGCGAACTGCCCGGCTTGACCTATGAAGAGTTCGTGCTCGAGGGCTACGGCCCGGGCGGCGTGGCTCTGCTCGCCGAAATTTCCACCGACAACCGTAATCGCACGGTCAGCGAAATCCGCCACGTCTTCGGCAAGAACAACGGCAACATGGCCGCCGCGGGCGCCGTCGCGTATATGTTCCACAAGAAGGGCGACATCATCATTCCGAAGACTGCGGCCAAGGAAGATGACCTGATGAACATCATCATCGAAGCCGGCGGCGAAGACCTGAAGGACGATGGCGAGAATTGGGAGATCATCACCGAACCACACGCCTACGAGGGCATGCTCGAAGCTGTAAAGAAGGCGGGCATCACGCCTGCGTCTTCGAGCGTGGCCATGATTCCGGATACCTACATCAAACTGGAAGGCGTGCAGGCTGCGCAGATGATCCGTCTGCTCGAAGCCCTCGAAGATAACGAAGACGTGCAGAACGTGCACGCGAACTTCGATATTGATCAGAAGGTGCTGGAGGAAGTGGCGGGATAGGTTTTTCGATATTGATTGTCGTTACGCGAGCCGCCCACAAGTTTGGGCGGCTTTTTTTGTTGTCTTCGCAATTCTTGCGACGCTTGATTCGCGCGTTCCGGCAACGCTGCCGGAGTTTTCAACATTAACGAGGAAAAGTTTGTGGAAAAGGGCGGCCTTACTCTTGTAACCTTCTGTTAACGAATCGGTTCAACATTCTGCACTGCACAGGGTGCGAGCCGCATCGCGATGAGCCGTAACGATCGTCAACCTCCGAGTTCCATTGAAGACGCGTCTGGACAAGTTGCTGGTGGAGCGCGGGCTCACGCCGTCGCGCGAGCGCGCGCAAGCGCTGATTCTCGCAGGTAAGGTCCTCGTCAACGAGCAAAAAATCGAGAAGGCCGGGGCGGCGATTGATTCCGCCGCAGCGGTGCGTTTGCTCGGCGAGGATCTTCGCTACGTAAGCCGCGGCGGTCTCAAGCTCGAAAAGGCGCTTGAACATTGGCGTATCGATCTCAAAGCTAAAGTATGCCTTGACGTCGGCGCCTCGACCGGCGGCTTTACGGACTGCATGCTGCAACACGGAGCGGCCAAGGTGGTTGCCGTCGACACCGGTTATGGGCAGATGGATTTTCGGCTGCGCAACGATGCGCGCGTGCGTCTTCTGGAGAAAACCAATGCGCGCTACTTGACGCGCGCCGATGTCGGCGAGGATGTCGACTTCGTGGCGATGGATGTGTCATTCATTTCGGCGACGCTCGTGCTTCCGGCGGTGATCCAAGCGGTTACTTCAAGCGGGGTTCGCGCGAGGCAGGTTGTCGTGCTGGTGAAGCCGCAGTTTGAAGTCGGACGGGAATTGGTGGGCAAGGGCGGAATTGTGCGTGACGAGACCGCGCAGTTGGATGCGGTTCGGAAAGTTGAAGCTGCGCTGCGAGCGCTGGGCGCGACGCAGACGGAGTCGATTGACTCTCCGATCCTCGGTGCAGAAGGGAATCGGGAATTCCTGCTGTATGCGGAGTTAGGCGAGCACCCGGGCTCTTAGTTGGCACTCGACATCCGGTCTGGCTGTACAATCGGGAGTTCATGCCTGACGATTCACATCAACCTTTACGGCCTTCGCCCATCAAAACGGTTGCGATTGTCTCCAAGCCGGACCGGCCGGAATTGGCAGAAGTTCTTCCGCAGCTCTGTCAACGGCTGAAGGAGCACGGCTGCAACGTTGTCATGGACAACGAGAGCGCTGGTTACTATCCCGGACAACTGGCGATGGCGCGCGACGAATTTGCGCAGCTTGCTCCGGACCTGGCGCTGGTGCTGGGCGGAGATGGGACGCTGCTCTCGGCTGCCCGCGCGGTGGCCAGCAGCGGCACGCTGATTCTAGGAATCAATCTCGGCACGCTTGGCTTTCTCACCGAAGTTCAGCTCTCTGGCCTGTATCCGGCGCTCGATTCCATCGAGAAAGGCGAATACGTAGTGGACAGCCGGTCGATGCTGACGTGCTCGCTGATCCGTAGCGGAGCGACGCTGACAACGCACGTGGCGCTGAACGATCTGGTCGTCAGCAAGAGCGCGATCGCGCGCCTGAATTCTTTCCAGCTCCTGGTGGATTCGGAATTTGTTTCCAGTTACAAGGCAGACGGGCTGATTATAGCCACACCCACAGGCTCCACTGCCTATTCGCTGGGCGCGGGTGGCCCGATTCTGAAGCCGGACGTCCAGGCCTTTCTCATCACTCCGGTTTCGCCCCATGGGCTGACGCATCGTCCCGTGGTGGTACGCGACACTGTCGTCATCGAGATTCGCGTCAATACCGGGCAGGAGCAAGCGTACCTCAGCCTTGACGGGCAGGTCGGCATGCCCGTGCAAGAAGGCGATCTGGTGCGGTGCGTGAAAGCGGAGCATCCGGCCAAGCTGCTGCGCTTCGAGAAGACATTCTTCGAGGTGCTCTCGACGAAGCTGAAGTGGGGAGAGCGGTGATGTTATTCGAGGGCGCGAAGTTGTGAGCAAAATGAGCGAACTCGAACACGGAATTACGGAGCACACGTTCGATACCGGCCAAGTCACTTTGAATTATGTCGAAGGGCCGACTCATGGCGCACCGCTGGTGCTGCTTCACGGGTTGGGGCGGCGTTGGCAAGTTTTTCTGCCGGTAATTCCTGCGCTCAGTATGCGCTGGCACATTTTTGCGCCGGATCTGCGCGGACATGGCAAGTCGGGGCGTGTGGCCCGTGGCTATCACGGCACCGAGTATGCCGAAGATATTGCCCGCCTTATTCGTGAGCGCGTGCCGGGGCCAGCCGTGATTTTTGGGCATTCGCTCGGCGGAATGCTGGGGATGTGGATCGCAAGCCATCACCCCGAGCTAGTGCGCGCGCTGATTCTTGGCGACAACATGATCGTGGCGCGGCGGCTGGGCAATCCTATGTACAAGGCATTGTTTACCGGCCTGCGTGATCTGGCGCGACGCGGCGGCTCGCTGGAATCGATTGCCGAGGGCATCGGGAACATTTCACTTCCCGTACCCACTACCGACGAGTCCATCGAAATCCGCCACCTGCCGGGCAACGACGAAGCTTATTTACTCTCGTGGGCACGCTGCGTGCAACAGGCGGACGCCGACGCGTACGACATGACGCTCGATGGCTCGGCGCTCGAAGACTGGGATGGCGAAACTGTGCTGCGCGGAATTTCGTGTCCTACCTTGCTACTGCAGGGAAGCCCGGAACTCGGTGGCCTGATGTCGGATGCTGACGTTTCGCTGGCGACTCGCTTGCTCGCGCATCATACTCACGTGCGATTCCGAAACCTGGGGCACGCGCTCTTTATCCAGCAGCCAGAGCCCGTGCTGCGGGCGGTGACGAATTTTCTGGAGTCGTTGCAGGAGTAGCTGCGAGCCTCGAGCCGCGAGCCGCGAGTTCCGAGTCTCCGCAAGCTAGCAGCGTTTGCCGTCTAGGCACCGAATTCCACTCATTCGTAAAAGCGCGAATAAGTGGGCGCCCCGCCTAACGTTCTAATCTCATTTGGTCGACGGAGGTTTCGCGCTTTCGAATTACGCGTGCTCTCGACCCTTCTACCAGGACCTCGGCGGGGCGTCCGCGGGTGTTGTAGTTCGAGGCCAGCACGGAGCCGTATGCTCCTGTGTCCAGAATTGCGAGCAGGTCGCCCTCGTGCATGATGGGAAGTTTGCGGTCGCGGGCGAAGAAGTCTCCGGTTTCGCAGACGGGGCCGACTATATCGGTGAACTCAGTCCTGGCCGCAGCCTTCCTGAGGGGGACGATCTCGTGATATGCACCGTAGAGAGATGGCCGGATCAAGTCGTTCATGGCTGCATCCACGATCAGGAAACGCTTGCCATCGTTCGTCTTGCGATAGATCACGCGTGTGACAAGCACTCCTGCCGGACCAACTATGGAGCGGCCGGGTTCGAGCAGTAGATGCACATCGATCTTGCGGAGGGGGTCGATTACGGCTTTGGCATAGGCGGCGACTTGTTTGGCGAAGGGCACTTGTGCTCCCTGATAGGGGATGCCCAGGCCGCCGCCGGCGTCTACGTATTGAATTTTGTGGCCGGCACTTCGGAGTTCGCGCACCAGTTCGGCCACGCGGCCGAGCGCATCGCTGAACGAAGTGAGGTCGGTGATCTGCGAGCCGATGTGGACGCTGACTCCGGCGATGCGAAGGCTCGGATGCCTGGCCGCCTCAGCATAAAGCCGGCGCGCTTCCGCAATGGGCACGCCGAACTTGTGCTCGTGCAGGCCGGTGGAGATGTAGGGATGCGTCTTTGCCGAAACGTCGGGATTGACGCGCAGAGCCAACAAGGCTCTCTTCTTGAGGCGCGCGGCGGCCGAGGCCAGCGCTTGCAGTTCCGAGGCGCTCTCCACGTTAAATAAGAGAATGCCGGATTTGAGAGCCAACTCCATTTCGGGTACGGTCTTGCCCACTCCGGAGAAGACGACCTTTGCCGCGTGCTTGCAATTCACGCGTAGAACTCGTTCGAGTTCGCCCCCGGACACCACATCGAAGCCAGCACCTTCTCGCGCCACCAGGCGCAGGATGCCAAGCGTGGAATTGGCTTTCACCGAATAGCAGATCGTGTGCGGAAATGAACGAAATGCGTTATCGAATGCTTGGAGGCGCGTGCGAATCATTTCCGCGGAATAGACGTAGAGGGGAGTGCCATGGAGATCCGCCAGGCGGGCTACTTCGGTTTTCTCGCAGAAGAGCGAGACCGGGCCTGCGGCCGAAGAACAACGGCAGGCAAACGCGGGCTCGCGGAGGATGATGGGACTTGTCTTGGATATCGCCTTTTGCATCGTTGAGAGAATCTACCTCGGCTGCTAAAAACGCAATGAGCTTTGAGCGATATCGCAGCGCTGTGTGCGTGAGGTGACTTTGGTTGACTCGGACACTGCCGCGCCGCAACGGGTTTAGAGCGCCCGCATGCGAAGAGTCGCTGACTCGACTTCCCAACTCCTAGTACACTCATAGAGCCATGGCCGTCAGCGAAACCATCGCCAAAAAGAATGGCGTAACCGTTGGCTCGCGCCGCAAGCGCCGCAGCGCACCAGGCTCGAACCATACTGAGCCTGCCGTCCTGCCTCTGGATGATCCCTCTCTTTACGTGAACCGCGAGCTCAGTCTGCTTTCGTTCCAGACGCGCGTTCTGGAAGAAGCCCAGGACGAGCAAAATCCGCTCCTCGAGCGTGTCAAGTTTCTATCTATTGTCGGTTCCAACCTCGATGAATTTTTTATGGTCCGAGTTGCCGGACTGAAGAGTCAACTCGAAAGCGGCGCCCTCGAATCCGGCCCCGACGGCATGCCGCCAGGCGATGAACTGATCGCTATCCGCGAGCGTGTCGCCGAGCTCTATAAGAACGGGCAAGATTGCCTGCGCTCGCAGCTCTTACCCGGCCTGAAAAATGAAGGCATCCACGTCGTAGACTACTCGCAACTCGCGCCCCCGCAAGCCGCTGTTGCCGACCGCTATTTTTCCGAGACGGTTTTTCCAACGCTCACGCCGCTGGCCTTCGATCCCGGCCGCCCCTTCCCGCATATTTCCAATCTCAGCCTCAATCTCGCCGTTCTGATTCGCGACCCGCAGGGAGTCGAGCACTTCGCGCGCGTCAAGGTTCCCGACAGTTTGCCCCAACTCGTCCCCCTACAGAGCGCCCTTAAAGAACCCAAGCCCAAGTCGAAGTCGAAGGTGTTGAAGCCACCCAAGCCGCAATACTTTGTCTGGCTCGAGCAGCTCATTATCAGCAATCTGCAATCGCTGTTCCCCGGCATGGAGATCCTCGAGGCTCATCCCTTTCATGTAACCCGCGATGCCGATACTGCCATTCAGCAGCTCGAAGCGGGCGACTTGCTCGAATCAGTCGAAGAAGGCGTCTCCAAGCGCCGCTTTGCCGATGTCATTTGCCTGGAAGTCAACGAAGCCATGCCTTCCGAGGTGCTCGATATCCTCCTCAAGAACCTCGAGATTGAGCTCGGCGATGTCTACAAAATGAAAGGGCCTCTGGCGCTCGTTCGCCTCAAGCATCTCCTTTCCATCGACCGCCCCGATCTCAAAGATAAGGCATTCGTTCCCAGCCTGGCCCCCGCGCTCCAGCCCCAAGACGAAGGCGAAGATATTTTCACGGCGATTCGTCGTCAGGACGTTCTCTTGCACCACCCCTTCGACTCGTTCCAGCCAGTTGTCGCGTTCCTGCAACAGGCGGCGCGCGATCCCGCCGTGCTCGCCATCAAGATCACTCTCTATCGCGTCGGCCGCAACGCGCCCGTGGTCGAGGCCTTGCTCGACGCCATTGACAATGGCAAGCAGGTCGCAGTTCTGGTGGAGTTGAAGGCGCGCTTCGACGAAGAGAGCAACATCGAATGGGCCCGACGGTTGGAGCGTGAAGGCGTCCACGTTGTCTACGGCCTCATGAACCTCAAAGTGCATTGCAAGGCCGCGCTCGTAGTCCGGCAGGAGAAGGACCGCATCCGCCGCTACGTGCATCTCTCTACGGGCAACTACAACACTGTCACCGCGCAGCTCTACACCGATATCGGGCTGCTCACCTGCGACACAGCCATCGGCGAGGACTGCACCGACCTTTTCAACTACCTCACCGGCTACTCCGCCAAAAACGAATACAGGAAGCTGTTCGTCGCCCCCGTCAATCTTCGCGACCAGCTGGAACAGTTAATCCAACGCGAAATCGCGCACCAGAAGAATACGGGGCGCGGCCATCTCATCTTCAAGATGAATGCCCTCGTCGACCGCCGCGTGATCCAGTTGCTCTACGAGGCGTCGCAGGCGGGAGTGCAGGTCGACTTGCTGGTTCGTGGCATCTGCTGTTTGCGTCCCGGCGTTCCAAATATCAGTGAGAACATTCGTGTGACCAGTATCGTGGGCCGCTTCCTCGAGCACAGCCGCATTTTCTATTTCCACAATGACGGCAAGGAGGAAGTTTATCTAGGCAGCGCCGACATGATGCCTCGCAACCTGAATCGCCGGGTCGAACTCGCTTTTCCCGTAGAGGATCCCAAGCTCGTGCGCTATTTGCGCGACGAAGTGCTGGCCACCTATCTTTCGGAGGTCGTCAAAGCCCGCCACATGAATGCCGACGGCACCTATTCCCGCCATCCCGGTTACACCAGCCGCCGTGAAATGAACAGCCAGGAGTGGTTCATCAAGCAATCTTCCAAACGGGCATCGTCATCCTAAAGCGTGTTTCATAAATCGGCTCTCGGGTGGGGTACGGAGCGTCAGCCCCAAAGGGACGGCCATTTTAGCCCGCGCTTCAGCGCGAGGTAGGATGCACTTTCCGACCGAAAAAGCGCATCTACCGGAAGAGGGTTGGTTACTTTATTCCCTTGATTCCATTGAACTTCCGTTTCATTTTTTTCATCTGTGAGCAACTAATTTCCCCCTCCCGTGTTCATAATAGAGATTCAGGAATCGCTATGCCTTTTGGGCCAAATAGATCGGTGGTCCGCAAGCTCGGCTTTGCTTGCTTGATGCTCCTGGCCTGCGTTTCTGCCGCGAGCGCCTCCGCCACACTGTTTCTCGAAGAGCCCTACGGAAAGATGGGTTACTTCACAGCCACCGGTCACGCCGCCGTTTACCTGTCCGCCGTCTGCGCCGATTCGCCCATCGTCCTGCGCCGCTGCGCGCCCGGAGAAACCGGCATCGTCCTCAGTCGCTACGATGGCATTGACGGCTACGATTGGCTTGCCATTCCTCTAATTCCTTATCTCTACGCCGTAGAACGCCCGGAAGACATTCCTCTTTTCGCGGATGCAAAAATGGTGGCCTTCCTGCGCGACCAATACCGGCGGAAATACCTCGAAGACGTCTCTCCCGACGCAGCCAACGGCGAAGCTCCCGGCGGAATCTGGTACCAACTGATCGGCTCTTCCTACGATCGCACTATTTATGGCTTCGAAATCAAAACTACGCCCGAGCAGGACGATGCGCTGATCCGCAAGCTCAACTCATCGCCCAACCGCTCGCATTTTCACCTAGCCTCCAGCAACTGCGCCGACTTTGCCAAACAGATCATCGATTTCTATTACCCGAAATCGCTTCATCGCAGCCTTATTGCCGACGTAGGAATCACCACCCCCAAGCAGATCGCGAAAATGCTCGCGAAATTTGGCGTTCACCATCCTGAAATCCAGCTTTCCCGCATGGTGATTGCGCAGGTACCCGGCAGTATGCCGCGCAGCTCCGCCCCTCATGGCGTTGTCGAGTCCTTTCTCAAATCGACGAAATACATCGTGCCGAGCGCGATCCTTAGCCCCATGTTTGCCGGCTCTGTTCTTGCCGTTTATGTAGGAACAGGTGCTGGCCGCTTCCAGCCGGACCGCGATGCCAAGGTCTTCGATCCCGATGGCGGCCTTGAGCCCCCCCTCTCCGGAGCAGACCGCAAGACCTATCTGCGCCAGCTAAAGAGCCTGCTCGCGGAAGCCGGCTTTCCAGCGTCGGACGAGAGTACCGACAAAGAGTGGGCGAAGCTGCAGTCAAAAGCAAAAACAGACCTCGACGGCGAGGGTGCACCGATTCTTGAAATGCGACTAGCCGGCCGCCCAGTCCGCGTCGGCGCTGCTGCTGACAATGTTCTGAATGACAGCGCCCCTCCGCGACTCGTGCGAGAAATCATCGAGGCGCGCCTTCAGTCCGAATTGCGTCACTCAAAGCCCCGCGGCCTCTCCCGCACCGAGGTCGCCCGCGACTTGAGCCTGCTCCAGCAGGCCCAGCGAGAATTGGCTACAGAGGCCAGGGAGGATTCTCCCGCGACCGAACTCGATACGCCGGCTCTCGTTCGCGCCGCCTTCGTCAACGTCCCATAATTCCCGATCAAGCGCCGGACCGGCGCAAGATGAGCTCTCACTCACACTTTAGAGGCTGGACGTCGTCTACTCCTTCGGTATCTTTGCCCCGGCTCGAGTCGTATAATTGTGTCATCATGAGCATTGTTGAATGTCTTTCTGTGGTCGATATCTGCGCCCGCGTCAAAAATCTAGGCTATACGGTTTCGAAGAGGGTGCGGCTTTACGGAGAAGAACTTGAAGTCGTTTCCGACCCATTTCCAGAAGCTGATGGCATCGCGGTTCAGGTCAAAAGTAGAAAAAATCCTACGGTCCGGAAAATGCGTATTCCCGCGACCGTGCTCCAAAGCGTGAAAGGCAGAAAGCCAGCCAAAGTAGCCTAACCACTTCTCCAGAGACTGAAATCGCCAGGCCCTCCTGATCGGCGAGCAGGGAAGCCTTATTTTCCGTACCTCCGTGCCCCTCGTAGCCTGCCCTGAGCGAAGTGGAAGGGTAGCCCGTGGTTAAAGGTTTTGTTGGCGCCGAATAGGAGACCTCTAGATTGCGAACAGCCTAACCAGGCCCGATCATGATGTATCTTTATCAGCGAGAGAATCGATCGGAAGACGCGCCGAAATCGGACTCAAAAGCCCCTTCATGGACGTTCTGCAACAACTCTTCGAGCGCCACTTCCGCATCCTAGCGGAACAGGTGCAGCCCGTGCAGGGCCAGCTCAGCGGGTCAGGCCGCAAGATCATGCGCCTGTCGGCTGGCGAATCGCGCGCCATCGGCATCCTCTATGACGTGCGCGAAGAGAACGTAGCCTTTCTGGAATTCTCCCGTCACTTCCACCGCCACGGCCTCCCGGTGCCAGAAATCTACGGCGAAGACCTCAGCCACGGTGCCTATCTGGAACAAGACCTTGGCGACACCACCCTCTTCGAATTTCTCTCCAAAAACCGCACCGGTGCCGAAATCGCCGCGCCTGTCCTCGAAGCCTACCAAAAGGTGGTTGCGATCCTGCCGCGTTTCCAGGTCGAAGGCGGACGCAATCTTAATTACAAGGTCTGCTATCCCAGAGCCAGTTTCGACCGCCAATCCATTGCCTGGGACCTCAATTACTTCAAGTATTACTTTCTCCGCCTAGCCGCCATCCCTTTCAACGAGCAGGCTCTCGAAGACGACTTCTCCCGCCTCACCAAATTCCTGCTTAGCGCGGCCCGCGATTACTTTCTCTACCGCGACTTTCAGTCCCGCAACATCATGCTGCCGGGAGGTAATCCCTACTTTCTCGACTATCAGGGAGGCCGCAAAGGCGCGCTGCAATACGACATCGCCTCGCTTCTGTACGACGCCAAGGCCGATCTCCCGCCCCATATCCGCCAGCAACTGCTAGATCGCTACCTCGACAGCCTCGCGAATTTCATCCCGCTTGATCGCGCCGAGTTCATGCGTTATTACTACGCCTACGTCTACGTGCGCATCCTCCAGGCCCTGGGAGCCTATGGATTCCGGGGCTTTTACGAGCGCAAAACGCACTTCCTGCAAAGCGTCCCCTATGCGCTCCGCAACATTCGCTGGCTGCTACACAACGTTGAATTACCTATCGCCCTGCCGACGCTTACCGAAGCATTCCGCAATATGGTCGCCTCCGAAAAGCTGCAAGGCGTAGCCTCCGCCGCAGGCCAGCTCACGGTGCGCGTAAGCAGTTTCTCATTCCACCGCGGCCTGCCCTCAGACGACACCGGCAACGGCGGCGGTTTCATCTTCGATGGCCGCAGCCTCCCCAATCCCGGCCGCGAGGATCGCTTTAAGGTCTTGACTGGGAAAGACGCGTCCGTAATCGAATATCTCGAACAGCAGGAAAGCGTCCGCCAGTTTCTAGCCAGTGTCATAGCGCTCATCGATTCCAGCGTAGCCAACTATCAGAGCCGCGGCTTCAAACATCTCATGGTCTCTTTCGGCTGCACCGGAGGCCAGCACCGTTCCGTCTATCTCGCCGAGCAGCTTGCCAAACACCTGCGCAGCTCAAATGGCGTCGAAGTGATCCTCCATCATCGTGAACTGGAGAAGCAGAATCCATGAAAGCGATGGTCTTCGCCGCAGGACTGGGCACGCGCTTACGTCCCCTGACCGACGAACGTCCCAAGGCGCTGGTAGAGCTGGGCGGCCGCACGCTGCTAGAAATTACCCTGGCTCGCCTCCGCACCTTCGGCATTAGTGAAGTCGTAGTCAATGCGCATCACTTCGCCGACAAACTTGCCGGCTATCTTGCCGAACACAATAACTTCGGCATGCACATTCAGATTTCGTGCGAAGACGTCCTGCTCGACACCGGGGGCGGCCTGAAGAAAGCCGCGCCTTTGTTGCTCGGCGGCTCCGGCCCCGCAAACGAGCCCATCCTCGTCCACAACGTAGACGTAATCAGCACCATCGACCTGGCGCGCATGGAGCAAGCGCACCGGGCCAATCACGCGCTTGCCACCCTGGCGGTTCAGGATCGCGAGACTTCCCGCTATCTGATCTTTGATGAAAACGGCTTGCTGTGCGGCCGCCGTATCGGTCGCGACGACACTGCCGAAATTGTTCGCCCGTTGGGTCGCGCGAAGTCTCTGGCCTTTGCCGGAATCCACATCATCTCCCCGCGCCTTTTAACCATGCTCACAGGAGATCGCCCTTTTTCCGTCATCGATTCGTATATGCAGCTCGCAGGCCAGAGAGAAACCATCCGCGCCTTCCGCGCCGACGAATTCTACTGGCGTGACGTGGGCAGGCGCGAGGATTTAGAGCAAGCCGCTCACGACCTGCAGAGAGACGATTCCAGGAAAACGATCTGAGAACACGCAGTTGCCCTCCGTGCAACCCCGTGTACCCGTGGTTCCCGACTTTTGTACGTGTCTGCTCGATGTTGTCCAAGTGCGCAGCCGCAGTGACTCACCTGATAATCTCAAAGAAAGCCACTCGGAGACCGCAACTCAATTGCCGCCCATTATTAACGCGCAGGAAATCTCGAAAGCCTTCGGAGCGAAGCCGCTTTTTCAGAATGTTTCCTTCACCATCTCGGAAGGCGATCGCATCGGGCTGATTGGCCCGAACGGGTCGGGTAAGTCCACGCTTCTGCGAATCCTCGCTGGCCTGATGGAAGCCGATGGCGGAAACGTAGCGGCCCGCAAGCGCACGCGGCTCTGTTACGTCGAGCAGGATTCGCGCTTTCCCGTGGACACCACTGTGCGGTCGGTTATCGAAAGCGCGCTCGATCGCTGCGGCGTTTCGGGAACCGAACGCGGCGCGCGTTTTGCTGAGATCCTCGGCCGAGCGGGCTTTGAGGACCTCGACGCTCTGACCGCCGAGCTTTCCGGCGGCTGGCTGAAGCGGCTTGCCATCGTCGAGGCTCTGGTGCAGCATCCCGACATCCTTCTGCTGGACGAGCCAACTAATCATCTCGATCTGCTCGGCATCGAGTGGCTGGAAGAACTGCTGGAATCGGCCTCATTCGCCAGCGTGATCGTCAGCCACGATCGCTACTTCCTGGAAAACGTCACCACCGATACAGTCGAACTCAATCGCACTTATCCCAATGGCTCGCTGCGCGTGCATGGAAGCTACAGCGAGTTTCTGGAGAAGAAAGAACAATTTCTGCACTCTCAATCGCTGCGTCAGGAAGCCCTCGAAAACCTCGTGCACCGAGAAATCGAATGGCTTCGCCGCGGAGCCAAAGCCCGCACCAGAAAGTCGAAAGCGCGCATCGACAAAGCAGGCGAACTCATGGGCGAGCTGGCTGATCTGAACTCAAGAACTCAAACTGGCACTGCACAAATCGATTTCTCTGCTACGGATCGCAAAACGAAGCGGCTGATCGAACTGGAAAATGTTTCCTGCACGCTTGGTGGCCGCACTCTGTTTGAAAATCTCAACTTCACCGTCACCGCCGGAATGCGCGTCGGTCTTGTCGGACCAAACGGCAGCGGCAAGACTACGCTACTGCGCTTGCTGCAAGGCGAGCTTGATCCTACTAGCGGCGAGATTCGCCGCGCCGACCGCTTGCGCATTGTCTACTTCGACCAGCGCCGCACGCTTGATCCCGACGTTACTCTGCGCCGCGCCCTTGCTCCCGACGGCGATTCCGTCATCTATCGCGACCGCGTGATTCACGTTGCCGGATGGGCGGCGCGCTTTCTCTTCACCGGCGAGCAACTTGGGCAGCCTGTTGGACGGCTTTCCGGGGGCGAGCGCGCGCGCGTCCTTGTCGCGCAGCTTATGCTCCAGCCTGCTGACCTTCTGCTGCTCGACGAGCCCACCAACGACCTCGATATTCCGACGCTCGAAATTCTCGAGGAAAACCTGATCGATTTTCCCGGCTCGCTGGTGCTGGTCACACATGATCGCTACATGCTCGACCGCATCGCAACCGTAGTGCTCGGCCTCAATGGCCAAGGCGGAGCCGAACGCTTCGCCGACTATCCGCAATGGGAGGCTTGGCAAAAACAGGTTCGGCAGTCTTCGGGAACGTCGGCTGCATTGCGCGGAGAGATTCAAACCTCGTCCGCAGCGTCGAACTCTCCCGCGAAGAAAAAACTCTCATATATGGAAGCGCGCGAATATGCCGGAATCGAAGAGCACATCGCCGATGCCGAGCAACTTGTGCAATCCCATCGCGCGGAACTGGAAGACCCAGCCAACGCCACTGACGCTGCGCGCCTTGTAAGCGCTCAATCTGCGCTCGAAACAGCCCAACACGAACTCGACGCGCTCTACAAACGCTGGGCCGAACTGGAAGAAAAGAACGGGTGAAAGACAGCGCCATTCAAACAATAATCCCACCCTTCCAGTAATCCCACCCTTCGCGAAAAAGCCGCGAAGGATGGGGCAGCCTCGCGCACTTCCTCGCACATCATTCAAATGCCTGGCGCCTTGGCTCGCAGGCGTGAATTGTTCCGGGCGGCAAGCGCTGGGGTTCAGACGAGAGTGTGGGACTGTTGTTTGCGGGCGGAGCTTCCGTTGGTGGGACCGACGATGCCGGGCTTTTTTGTTTGCGCCGTCCTTTCTTGCTATTGAGCTGGGCCATATTGGTGGAGGCGACCTGCATGGCGTAGAGCAGGATGGAAGCCTCTTTCGCCTCGATGCGGCGGTGGAGCATCATTTCGCAAACGTCGGAGATTGCGTTCTGGATGGAGACAGCGTCTTCGAAGACGGGGAGGTAGGTATGGCCGGAAGGGCTGTTATTGATTTCAACCTTCGGCTTGCCCATCACCTTGTGGTAGTGGCAAACCCTTTCGCCGTAAACAACGCGAGATCGGCAGGGATCGCCATTCCACTTACGCTCGGCACAAAGCTCGTCGGAATATTTATCGTTAGATGAAGCCATTATGATTGCTCCTAAGGCTATGAATTTAAAACGGATGATTGGTCTAATTGAAGAAATGTGGGGGGTACCCCCCCTACCCAAAAACAGTTAAGTTGATGATAAGAAGTGGGTTATGCGTAAATGATCAGAGACATTGGACTTAGCGGGCAGAGGTTAGAGGTTAGAGGTCAGATTGCAGAGGTGAAGAGACTGCTTTGACCGCTGACATTTGGTTCGGTTTTCAAAGAGCCGGGACAATGATTTCGGACGCCTCGCCTCTGGAGGCGGGCGCAGTTCTCCATGATGCAGTGTCGAGTGATCTTCGCACTGATTTTGGTGCAGGTCTGTGATGGCGGTTACGAAGGAAATGTGATGAAAAAATGGGTCGCGGTGAACTCGGTGAGAGGGGAAGGGGCATGTCGAACGGCAGGCACACGGAAGCGGGCCGCTCCGCTCGGCCCTCAGCCGATGCCGGACGGACGCGCTCGGCTTTGTAGCCTAGTTAGGTCCGGAAAACTGGGGAACGTCCCGTCTATCCCCTAGTTTCTGTCCCCTAGTTTATGGCCTTGCGCACCGTGCCATAGATACAGAAAAAGGCACTCTGAGTGTAATGGGGATTTTTCGCCAACCGAGACGAAGCTCTCGAATCACAGGCTGACTACTTCACTGAGCATTTCCATAAATAGAGGCACTTTGGCGAACGAACTCTCTTCGTTATGACCGAGATTGGGTCGCAGAGGCAAATGTGTTGAGACGCTACCGTAATGTGGGTTTGTCGCCGCCCATCATCGTTAATTGATTCGGGCTCTTGCGTGATTTGCGTTGGTGCGGAAAACGCACTGCAACAGTCACCCTCTCTGGTCAGCTTGAATGTGTACACAAGCGAGTAAGAGAGAGCCGCAGCACACATTCGACACTCGAAACTCGATTGCTTAGCACTGTCGAGGGCAGCCTGCCTAAGCATGGCATGGCCGCTTTCTATGGCCGCCTTTATGGTTCCGTCTTGATTAACCGTTACAGCTACGTTGACTTCCCCGGAGATGTCTGCCTGCCGTGCTAACGATGGATACACGGGCCTGAATAGGCTCACCAGAGCAACGTTGCCCTTTCGCACACCTGAAGACGGGTTTTGTTCGGTCTGTTGGGCGCAGGCAAACGCACTCAAGCCGAGCACGACCAGCAGCAGCCCCTTTCGCGCGTTGTACATCACGAGAAAACTCTACTCTCGACGGCAGTGCGATGCCAGAGAGTTGTTGTAACCAGGCCATTACACTCATCTCCCTGCCACCCTACCCCTTCGCAAAATCAATATAGCCGTGCTGCACATCGGTTCGCGTTAGCTTTACGCGGACCTTGTCGCCTACGTGCAGTCCCTGAGCACCTTGCGCCAGCAAGCCTTCCACGTGCGGTTGCAGCACGCGCACAAACGTCCCCTTTGGAGTCACGCCGGTGACCATGGCATCAAACATCTCTCCCACGCGATGGCTCATCGCTACCGCTGACAGGCGCTTGGTCATCTCACGCTCGACCTTGCGCGCGGCATCTTCTTTCTCGGTGCAATTGGTGGCGATGGCAGCCAACTCGTCATCTGAGTAAGGTCCCGAATAAGGTCCCGAATACGGCCCCGGCTTCCCATCCAGCGTTTCCTTATCGGGCGTTTCGTTATCGAGCAGGGCCTTGATCAGGCGCTGCGTTACCACGTCGGCGAAGCGGCGGTTGGGCGCGGTGGAGTGCGTGTAGTCCTGCACGGCGAGGCCGAAGTGTCCTTGCTCCGGGTCGCCCGGCCGCTCCAGCACATATTGGCCCGGGCCCATCAGCTTGATCACGGCCAGCGACAGATCGGCAAAATGATCGGGATCGGCAGCCTTGCGCTTGAGCAGAAAATCGTTGAGCGCCTTCGAATCCGCCTGCGCCGGAAGCGTCTCGCCCACAGCCGACGCCAGCCGCACGATTCCATCCCATTTTTCCGGAGTCTTCACAATCCGGCGCAGCGACGAAACCTTTTCCAGCAGGCGCGCCACCACGCCATTGGCGGCGATCATGAAGTCTTCAATCAGTTCGGTGGCGCGATTCTTCTCCTGCTTCACCACATCGACCACTTGCTGGTTCAGAACTACCGGATGCACTTCGTTGGTATCGATGTTCAGCGCGCCATGCTCGTAGCGAAGTTTCCTGAGAGCCTGGGCGGCCTGGTCTTGCAGCTTGAGCTGTGCCTGCAAGTCGGCTGAAGCCGCTACTTTCGGCGGAGCCGCGCCCGTGGCCTCCAGCCATCCGCCGACGGCGTTGTAGGTAAGCTGCGCCTTGTTGCGCACGATAGCGCGATAGACGTCGCTCGACTGGATTGCGCCCGACGCATCGACCACGAATTCGATCACAATCGCGGGCCGATCAACATCTGGGAGCAGGGAAGAGGCGCCCGTAGAAAGCTCGTCGGGCAGCATGGAGAAGTTGCAGACTCCCGTATAGACGGTAGTGGTCTCTCGCGCTGCGTGCTGGTCGATTGGCGATCTCTTGCCGACAAACGCGTCCACGTCGGCGATGCCGATCATCACCTTGACGCTGCCATCCGGCAGGCGCTCGGCTACCTCGATCTGATCGAGGTCTTTCGAAGTGTCATTGTCGATTGACGACCATAGCAGGTTTCGCAGATCGCGCACTCCGGTCGCCGGCGCGGTCGAAGGCGGATTGGCCCGAATCGTTGCCAGTTGCTGCGGAACCGCCGCCTCAAAATCCGGGTTGAACCCATGCGCAAGCATGACTTGCTTAGCCGTTGCCTGCAAGTCGATATGACCAGGACGAAGATCGTTCATGAACCTACCTACTTGGAATGTGACTGACAGCCGGGGCGCTTCTGCCTTTCAAAAGACCGCGATAAAGGCTAGCACAGAGTAACTAGGGCCAGATGTTTAACGGGATTGTGAGTAGTGCCTTAATTTCGAGGATTAGGAGACCTTAACCGCAAAGAACGCAGAGGATACGCGAAGGTCGCTGAGAAATGCTTTCGAAATTAGGACGCTGGGGAATTGTGAATCGTCAGATGTTCCACTCATCTCCCGTGTTATTCTAATAACACCTGCTGCGTTTCTTCCTTTTGGAGCGATTCCCGCAGTACCCTAAAGATCATGCTTTCAGTCAGCAATGTGTCGATGCGCTACGGCGCCAAAGTTCTGTTTGACGAAGTCTCTACCAGCTTCATGCCGGGAAAGCGGTATGGCGTAACCGGGCCGAATGGCGCGGGGAAATCCACCTTCATGAAGCTGCTCACCGGCGAGCTCGAGCCGCAAAAAGGCACGGTCGTCCGGCCGCGCAAGCTCGGAGTGCTGAGCCAGGACCAGTTTGCCTTCGATCGCTATCGCGTGATCGATGCTGTGATCATGGGGAACCGGCGCCTTTGGGCTGCGATGGAAGAACGGGAAGCGATCTATTCCAAGGCCGACTTGACCGACGAGGACGGCATGAAGCTGGGCGAACTCGAGGGCATCGTCGGCGAAGAAGACGGCTATAACGCCGAAAGCGATGCCGCGATTCTGCTGCAAGGCCTCGACATTCCCGATGACGAGCACGAGCGCAAAATGTCGGAGATCCCTGGCGGTCAGAAGATGCGCGTGCTCCTGGCGCAGGCTCTGTTTGGCCATCCGCAGGCGCTGCTGCTCGACGAACCGACCAACCACCTCGATCTCGACTCGATTCATTGGCTGAAAACTTTTCTAAACCAGTATGAAGGGGTGCTGATCGTGATTTCGCACGACCGGCACTTTCTCAACGGCATCTGCACGCACATCGCCGACATCGACTACGAAACCATCATCAATTACACCGGAACCTATGACGACATGGTGGTGATGAAGACGCAGGTGCGCTCGCAGATTGAATCGCAGAACGCGCAGCGCGAAAAGAAAATTTCGCAGCTCAACGAATTCATCGCGCGCTTCGCGGCCGGCACGCGGTCAAGCCAGGTGCAATCGCGGCGCAAGGAAGTCGAGCGCCTGCAAGTGACCGAACTGGCGAAATCCAATATTCAGCGGCCATATTTGAAATTCGAGCAGAAGCGGCCATCGGGCAAGCACATTCTCGAACTGGAAGACGTGAGCAAGGCGTATGACGACGCAAAAGTAATCAGCGGCTTCACGGCCAGCGTTCTGCGCGGAGAAAAGATCGCTCTCATGGGCCGCAACGGCGTTGGCAAAACCACGCTGCTGCAGGCACTGTTAGCGAATTCGCCGACCACCACGACCGCCGAGCTTCGCGCCACCAGTGGATACGACGGAGAATTCATCGATTCCGGCAAGGTGATTTGGGGACATGAAGCGGCAGTCGGCTTTTTTGCTCAGGACCATCGGGCGCTCATCCAGCCCGGGATCAAAGTTCTGGAGTGGCTGCATCAGTGGGATCCGTCGGCCTCAACCGAGGAGATTCGCGGTTTGCTCGGCCAGATGCTGTTTCCGCGAGATGACGCCGACAAGAAGACCAATGTGCTCTCCGGCGGCGAGGCAGCGCGGCTGCTCTTTTGCAAGCTCATGCTTCAGAAGCCGAACGTGCTGGTCCTCGACGAGCCAACCAACCATCTTGATCTCGAGTCGATCAACGCGTTAAACATTTCGTTGCAGCGCTACCAGGGAACTGTGCTTTTGGTCACTCACGACGAGGATCTCATCGATGAAGTGGCGACCAGGATCTGGCACTTCGAGAGCGACCACAAAATTACGGACTTCAAGGGTAGTTATCAGGAATATGAGGCAGTCCTGGCCTAAAGTCTTAGCTGCTCTTTGTTCCGCGCTCAACGATCGAGAGAACGTCCTTTTTTCGTTTGGCCCGCTTACGCGACCGCGCAGCAGCGTCCACCAGGTCGGCAATCGTGGTGCTCTCCAGAATTTTGGCGGCGGAGTCGCGCACCTTGAGGAAAACCTCATAGAGCGCGCGATTATCGTCGTTTAAAGCAATCAGGCTCCGCAGTTGGTCGGCATCGCCGAACGGCGCCAGCGGCCCGTCAATCAGCCGGATGATCTCGCTCATGTGAATCTCGGAGGGTGCCCGCCGCAGTTGATAACCTCCCTTAGCGCCGCGAACGCTCTCCACAATGCGCGCGTTCTTCAGCTCCAGCAGGATCAACTCGAGAAATTTCTCGGGCAGATCGTTTTCCATCGCGATCTCGCGGATCTTGCTCGTGCCCGTCCCATAGCGGTGCCCAAGGGTCATCACCGCTTCCAGCGCATACAGGCCTTTCTGCGAAATCTTCAATCCAATGTCCTTTCGACGAGCGGATCCGTACCCAAGGCTTTCTTTACCGTACTCTAGTGCGCTCCCCCCGCGATTGCAATAGCCTCTTTGGATTCATCAACGCCGCGCTATTATTATTCTCACTATGGCAATCGCAACCGTGAATCCCGCAACCGGCGAAGTCTTGAAGACTTTCGAACCTCTCACTCCCGCCCAGATCGAGGCCAAGCTGCAACTGGCAACGGCGGCATTCCGCGTCCACCGCCGCACCTCGTTCGCCGATCGCGCCGCCAAAATGATGCGCGCCGCCGAGATTCTGGAACAGGAAAAGGACGAATGCGCCCGCCTGATGACGCTCGAAATGGGCAAGCCCTTGAAAGCCGCCGTAGGCGAGGCCCTCAAGTGTGCGACCGGTTGCCGCTACTACGCCGAGCATGCCGAGAAATTTCTAGCCGATGAAGTCATCGACACTGGCGCCAAGCGCAGCTTCATCCGTTATCTTCCCATCGGCCCAATCCTCGCCGTCATGCCCTGGAACTTCCCCTTCTGGCAGGTGTTCCGTTTTGTCGCGCCCGCGCTCATGGCGGGCAATGTCGGCCTTCTGAAGCACGCATCGAACGTTCCGCAGTGCGCGCTCAAGATTGAAGAAATTGTTCGGCGAGCCGGTTTTCCCGAAGGCGTCTTCCAGACCCTGCTGATTGGCTCCGGCCCCGTGGATGGCATCCTCAACGATCCCCGCGTCGTGGCCGCTACGCTCACTGGCAGCGAGCAGGCCGGCATTCAGGTAGGCATTTCGGCGGCCAAGCGCATCAAGAAGGTCGTGCTCGAACTAGGCGGCAGTGATCCCTTCGTTGTCATGCCCAGCGCCGATCTCGAGGCTGCTGTCTCCACCGCCGTCGATGCCCGCATCCAAAACAACGGCCAGTCCTGCATCGCCGCGAAGCGCTTCATCGTCGCCGAAAAAATCGCCGACGAATTCGAGCGCAAGTTCGTTAGCAAGATGCAATCGCTCCGCATTGGCGACCCGTTCGACGACGCCACCCAGCTAGGTCCGCTCGCCAACGCCGAAGCCGTAACCACGCTCGATGCCGACGTGAAGAAGACCGTCGCCGCCGGAGCCCGCGTCCTTACCGGCGGCCACCCGCTCCCGCGCCCCGGCAGCTTTTATGCTCCCACCGTCCTTACGGACATCCCGAAGGATTCGCCCGCTTACAAGGAAGAATTCTTCGGTCCGGTAGCTTCGATCTTCCGCGTCAAAGATATTGACCAGGCCATCGCCCTTGCCAACGACAGCCGCTTTGGATTAGGAGCCAGCGCGTGGACAAAGGACCCCGCCGAAACCGAAAGGTTCATCAACGAACTCGAAGCCGGAATGGTCTTCATCAACAAAATGGTGGCCTCCGATCCGCGCGTCCCGTTCGGCGGCGTAAAAGCCTCAGGCCACGGCCGCGAACTGTCAGTGCAAGGCATCCGCGAATTCGTGAATATCAAGACAGTGTGGATCCAGTAGGTGAAATTGTCTTTGGTTCGCGGTGCGCAGGACGGGGGCTACAAGCCACACCCGCGCTTCAACGCGGGGAAGGGTGGGGACGAAACTGAAGTCCCGGCGGGACGACCCAGTTCCCGCGACCGAGTTCGGCCCAGCAATAAGGGCCGCTTCGTTCATCGCTCTTGACCTCCCCAACGCGACTCCACTACATTCAAGAGCCGCCGCACTAATTCGATCAAGTCGAGGCATTTTCCCCATGACCACAAAAAAGAACACTGTCCCCAAAACCGGCCTGACCCAGAAAGCCCAGCTGATGTCCGCGTCCGAAATCGAGCGCACGCTGGTGCGTCTGGCGCACCAGATACTGGAGAAAAACAGCGGTTTGGATGGCCTGGGCCTGGTCGGCATCCGCCGCCGCGGCGTCCCGCTCGCTGAGCGCCTCGGCAAGATCATCCAGAGAGTTGAAAAAAAGCCCGTCCCCGTCGGTACGCTCGACATCACCTTTTACCGCGACGATCTTTCCACCGTCGGCCCCAGGCCGGTAGTCCAGCCGGCAAAAATCGGCTTCTCCATCGAAGATAAAAAGATCATCCTCATCGACGACGTGCTCTACACCGGCCGCACCACGCGCGCCGCGCTCGACGCGCTGTTCTCGCACGGCCGCCCCAGCCTTGTACAGTTGCTTGTGCTGATTGACCGCGGCCATCGCGAGCTCCCGATTGAAGCCACTTTCATAGGCCGCACCGTTCAGACCAGCGCCAGCGAAGTAATCGAAGTAAAGCTAACGGAGATCGACGATGCCGAAAAAGTGTTGCTCATGGAAAGGTGAGCGGTCGAGCCGCAGGTGTAACCTAGCGGATCCCAGCAACTGAACTGTGGCGATCTCAGCGATTCATCTTGTTGCCACCGTCAGGTCTTGTTCATCCAGAGGCGCCATGTGACCGGGCCAGCGGTCTTGTTCTCCAATGGGCGGCCAGCCAGCTTCAGCAACAGCTTAATCTGTCCGTGGTGGTAACCCTCATGCCAGACCATGTGTTGCAGCAGGAGGATAGGATGGTCGTAGTGAACGTCCATAGCGCATCCGGCTTCGAGCCTTCCTTTCACGGCGTCGCGCACCGCTTGGGCGCTTTCGTGGAGCCGTTGCGCGATGCGGTCGCGGTCGCGCTCCGCTTTCCATTCGCCTTCGGGCATGGGACGGGCGAATTCGGGCGCGTCCTCTGAAACGAAGACCAGGCGCACATAGTAGATGTGCATGAACATCTCCGCCACCGATGGGCTGTCCTGCATTGCGCGGGCTTCCATGACGCCATCGGGAAGGATCCGAAGCAGGTTGACGAGGATAGCGTTGTTGCGATCCCAGGAGTCGAGTAAGGCGTCAAGTAGTTTTTCGGCTGGCATAGTAGTTGGCGTCACCGTTATGGGTTATGCTTCATCGCAGACAGCAGACCAATTCGCTCATTTACTAATCGCAATCCATTCGGCGTCAAATCGCGCGCGATCGTAGAACGACTTCTGTGTTCCCACGCCCGTAGTAGAAAGCCCCGCATACAAATTGGCGCGTCGAGCCGCCTCCAGCTCCGGCAAACCTTCTCCCAGAAATGTAGCGAAGCTTCCAATAAACGCATCGCCCGCGCCGGTTGAGTCCACGCTCTTCATCGGAAACGCCGGCACGTGCGACATTCCATCGCGACCGGCCAGCAGCGATCCATTAGCCCCCAGCGTAATCAGCACGCGCCGGATGCCGCCCGCCAGCAGCTTCTCCGCGCAGCGCTTTGCGTCGTCCACGTTGCGCACGGGCAAGCCCGTAATCGTCTCCGCCTCGCTTTCGTTGGGCACGAAATAATCCAGCTCTGCCACCGCCTTCAGATCAATCGGCTGCGCCGGCGCCGGATTCAGAATGCACCGAATCCCATTTTTCCGCGCAAACTGAATCGTGTAATACACCGTCTCCAGTGGAATCTCGAACTGCAGCACAATGCAGTCGGCGCTCTTCAGCATGTCGGCCGCGGCATCCACATCCGCTGGTTTTAACGTATCGTTCGCGCCCTTCACCACGATGATCCGGTTCTGCCCCGACGACTCCACAAATATCGGAGCCACGCCACTGGAAACCCCGCTCACCTGCCGCACGTGCGTCGCATCAATCGCGAGCTTCTCAAAGTTTTTGATCGTCGCCGGCCCAAACAGATCGTCACCCACCCGCGCCACCATAAAAACGTCGGCCCCGCAAAGCCGAGCCGCCACCGCCTGGTTCGCGCCCTTCCCGCCAAACCCCAGGTCAAACTTGTCGCCAAAGATAGTCTCCCCCGGCTTGGGGAAGTGATCGGAAAACGTGGTCAGATCAACATTGGCGCTGCCAACAACGGCGATGCGTGGGCGTTTGGGCATGGTCACTCTCTTCGGTTCCTGCTTGGTCCCCGCTCGCGCCGGGCTTGCGGGTCAGGGGGTTTGGAAGGCTGAGAATAGTCAGGGCGAGAAGGAGTGTCAACTGGTAGAAGGTAACTGGCGCAGGATCGGAGTTGTAGTGCACTCCAGAATGGTTGTGCTTGACGCGTGTAAACGCTGCGGGCGGGGTGCGGTCGAGCTGCGCTTCGACGCGATCTAGGCTAGCGCCGGTTTGACAGGCAGGGCAGCGAGTCCATCCAGTAGCGGGTTGAGGCCTTTCCGGCGAGTTGACGATCGTTCTTACGGTCGGGACCAAGGTGACGCTCGCGGCGTGTAGCCACATTGAGCACATTGACCGTGACGCTCAGAGCGCCATCTCGCTCATTGGCCGTAGCCGCCGGCGAATCGGCGTCAATTGTTCTCGAGAAGGCGAGGCGTTGCGTCCTGCCAGCCACGTCTGCCAGACAGAGCACCTGAATGCGAACTGGGTCGTCCGCTGCCCCCGTTGGTTCTATCAGAACCTCTTCGTTCCATCCCATGTTTCCCAAGATCGGCGCTCCACCTCTCTTTCTACAGGTGGATCCCGGCCCGGGAAAGTTACGGACGTCTCGACTGCGGGGTTACTGCCGACCATGCACGGCCGCAGCAATCGCAGATCTCAAGCGCTGATCCCGATGCTGCGAACCGCCCGCCTGGTGCCGCAGGTTCGCGCGCGTTCGTTGCGCTAACCTGGGATCATCTCCGCCGTGGAATACTCTCTAACTCCGGCATCGTTCCGCCCAGCGACGCCAGCCCGCGAGCAGCCTCCGATCCCCGCACCGCCGCAAAAAACCTTTCCAGCTTCCCGGCATCCAGCTTCCCGCCTGTTCGCACGCCCGAGCAAACATCGAGCCCAAATGGACCCACTTCCGCAATCGCCTGCGCCACATTCTCCGGAGTCAGGCCTCCGGCCAGAAATACCGGAACACTCACACGCTCGCGAATCTCCCGGCTCAGCGTCCAGTCATGCGTTCGTCCCGTGCCGCCCAGTTGCTTAACGGCCAGCTTCTGATTGCCCGAATCAAGCAGAATCGCATCCACATGCGGAGCCAACGCCGCCGCTTCTTCCACCGACTCCGGCCCCGTCACATGCACCACCTGCACAATCGAAATCCCTGGCAGCGCGTCCTTCAACTCGCGATGTGTCCCGCGCACAAGGTGATCGCAAATCTGAATGGTATTGGTGCGGCAGAAATGCTGCTGCGCGACGATCTCCTCCACGCTCTGCCGCGAAGTAAGAAGAAATGTCCCGATCGCCGGAGGAACGGCAGCCGCAATCGAAGCAATCAGCTCATTGCTGATAACTCCCGGCCCGCTAGGCATCCGCGAGACCAAACCCAAAGCGGCAGCGCCTGCTTCCACGGCCATGGCCGCTTCGTCAACGCTGGCAATGCAGCAGATTTTGATTCGAGGTGTGCGCGAAGCCTTCATGCGTCTTCCAATGTGCTCCTCTGCGCACTAGAACTGGTCTCATAAATAGTTTTGGCGGAGAAAGTGTTGGCCCTCAGGGGCTAAAGCCCGCATTTTTTCCGGGCTCTAACGGCACGGCTGAAGCCGTGCCCTTCCCCAAACCATTTATAAGACCAGTTCTAATTAAGTGGTGTATGCGCGTATTGCAGAAGCGTTGGATATTGAGCGAGGCTTGATGGGAATTGAGAACTACTCCCCATACGGCACCCAAATGTTCTTCACCTGCACCGCATGCTCCAGAAACCATCGCCCTTCCGCCACTTTCGAATCGAACCAGTCAATCGCTCGACCTTCGTTGGTGAAGACCTGCTTCAGGTTTCCAACCGACAACGCCTTCGCTGCAGCCGCGCTCGCCTCGTCGGCGAAGCTCCAGATGGCATCAACATCGTCATGCTCAGCCAGCGTCTTCAGCAGCTGCGAAACGTATCCAGTAACAATATTGACCGCGCCGCCGGGCAAATCGCTCGTGTCAAACACTTGATACAGGTCGCCGACAATCAGGGGATAGGTCTCCGAAGGCACTGCAATCACCGTATTTCCCATCGCCAGCAAAGGCATGACGACAGAAATAAATCCCAGCAAAGGGGCCTCCCGCGGGCAAATCACGCCCACCGTTCCAATCGCCTCGTTCATGGCAATCGCAATATTCCGAAATGGAGGATTGTGCACCGCGCCATCAAACTTGTCCGCCCAAGCCGCATACGAGAAGATGCGGTGGATTCCATCTTCCACTTCCGCCGCTGCCTGCTTGTTGCCGACCACCGCCGCAAGCCGCTCTGAAATTTCCGCCCGCCGCTGCGATAGGTTCTCCGCGCAGTAGTAAAGCACCTGAGCGCGATTGTGCGCGGTGGCCTTCGCCCAAGCGGAAGCCTTCCGCGCCGCTTCCACCGCATTGCGAATATCCTTGCGATTCCCCAGCGGGGCCTCGCCCAGCAATCGCCCGCCCGCCGCGCGCACTTCCATGCTGTAACCAGAATCCGGACGCGCCTGCTTCCCGCCGATGTAAAGCTTCACGGTGCGATCGATCGCAGAAGAAGGTTCAGTCGAACTTCCTTCGGTCACGCCACGAGGATCGCGATCTTCTTCTCTGGCGCTCGCTGGGACCTGTGCTTTTCCTGAGGCCGGAGACCTGAGACCTGACACCTCGGTATCAAGCATCGGCGTCTTCCTAAACCACTCCGGCTCCAGATACTCCCGCAGTCCCTCGCGTCCACCCTCGCGACCATATCCGCTCTCGTGATACCCGCCAAATCCGCAAGCTGCGTCGAACATGTTGGTGCAGTTCACCCACACCACGCCCGCCTTCAGCTGCGCCGCCACATGCAGGGCAACGTTCACGCTCTCGCTCCACACGCACGCCGCCAGGCCATACACCGTGTTGTTCGCCAGTTCTACGGCCTCACTCGGCGTGCGGAACGTCATCGCCGCCAGCACCGGGCCAAAGATTTCCTGCTGCGCCACAATCGACGTGGGATGCACATTGCTCAGCAGAGTTGGCGGATAGTAGAACCCGCTCGCTGGCAGTGTCACTTGCGGCTGCCAGCAGGTCGCGCCGTCGGCCACGCCCTGATCCACCAGCTTGCGGATCCGATCCAGCTGCACGCCCGCCACAATCGCGCCAATATCAATGGCCTTATCGAGCGGCGCGCCTATCCGCAGCGTGCTCATGCGCTGCTGCACTTTGGCAATCAGCGCTTCGGCAATGCTTTCCTGCATCAGCAGGCGCGATCCCGCGCAGCACACCTGCCCCTGGTTGAACCAGATGCCATCCACCAGGCCTTCAACCGCGCTGTCAAGATCGGCGTCTTCAAACACGATGAATGGCGATTTGCCGCCCAACTCGAGCGAAAGGCGCTTGTGGCTGGTAGCGGTAGCCGCGCGAATCGCGCGCCCTACCTCGGTCGATCCGGTGAAGGCAATCTTGTCCACATCCGGATGCTTCACCAGCGCCTCGCCCGGGCGCCCGTCTCCGGTAACGATGTTGACCACGCCCGCGGGCAGCTCGGCCTCCTGGCAGAGTTCGGCGAACAGCAACGCGGTCAGCGGCGTGAACTCCGCTGGCTTCAGCACCACGGTGTTTCCCGTAGCCAGCGCCGGGGCAATCTTCCACGCTAGCATCAGGAAAGGAAAATTCCATGGGATGATCTGCCCGACCACTCCGCAAGGCACATATTCAGGGAACTCCTGCCCGAGCAACTGCGCCCATCCCGCGTGATGATAGAAATGCCGCGCCACCAGCGGAATATCGATGTCGCGGCTCTCGCGGATCGGCTTGCCGTTATCCATCGTTTCCAGCACAGCCAGCAGCCGCGAATGCTTCTGCACCAGCCGCGCCAGCGCATACAAATACCGCGCCCGCGAATACGGAGTAAGCGCCGCCCACTCTGCTGCCGCCCCCCTTGCCGCCCTGACGGCTGCATCGATGTCAGCCGCCGAGCCCTGCGCCACCGAAGCCAGCTTCTCGCCGTTCGACGGATCGATGGTCTCGAAGTACTCGCCCGCCACTGGCGTCTGCCACGCGCCGTTGATGAAATGTCCAAACCGGCGACCATGGCGATCCAGCCAAGCCGAAGCTTCTTTCGGATCCTCCGGCGCCGGCCCGTATTCCATGCTTACGAATTTTTCAGCAATGCTCATGTTGATTGCCTTCAGAGACAGCCTCGACTCCTGCGGAAGGATGTAACGCCCATAAAACAACTCCGGCCGGTAAGAAGATCATCAGGACGATGACGAGGGCACCTATGCTCGGGAGAATAAAGCGACTGCCTAACAGTACTTCGACATAGCCGCCAACCAGTTCGCCAAGCAGGTTACCGACTCCTAGGACCAGCGGGGCAGTAACAGCAAACGCAAGCGCGCCGCGACGGGAATCGCTGCGGCTATAGTCGCTTTTAAGTCGGCGGAAGATCCACCACGCTGCCAGGAAAAACGGAGCAAAGAACGCCAGCAATAAAACTACTCGTGCGCCGTTCGGCGATACGTGCGGCCACGGCGAGAGCACCACCGCGTAAGACAGAACTGTTGACACCACGGCCGCTTCTGCAACGATGACAAAGGTCGATCGTGTTTTGATCGTCATATTCGATCAAATCTCCCGTATATCGAACATATCCATTCGCCGTCTATGCCAGCGGATGCCTATAGTCCGCCGAATACCGCCCCGTTGCGTAATGCTCCAACTGCCGCTCGATATCTCCCAGCAGTCCGCTCGCGCCGAACCGGAACATCTCCGCCCGCAGCCACGAATCACCCAGTTCTTCCTTGATCATGGCCAGCCAATCCAGCGACTGCTTCGCCGTCCGAATGCCGCCCGCCGGCTTAAAGCCCACCGCCATTCCTGTTTCCTGCGCATACTCGCGGATGGCGCGCGTCATCACCAGTCCAACCGGCAGGGTAGCGTTGGTCGGCTCTTTGCCCGTAGAGGTCTTGATGAAATCGGCGCCCGCCATCATTGCCACCACGCTTGCTCGCGCAACATTGCGCAGGGTAAGCAAATCGCCCGTCCCGAGGATCACTTTCATGTGTCTCGGTCCGCACGCTTGCTTGAACGCCGCAATCTCGTCATAAAGCGCCTGCCAGCGCCCGCCAAAAACGTGCGCGCGCGTGATCACAACGTCAATCTCATCAGCGCCCGCTTCCACCGACCGCCGAATCTCCGCAACGCGCTCGGCCAGCGGCGACAAGCCCGCGGGGAATCCGGTCGACACCGCCGCCACATGGATTCCGCTGCCTTCGAGCGCCGCCAGCGCTGTTTCCACAAATGTGTGGTAGACGCAAATCGCAGCCACCTTGATCCGCAGCTTTTCAATACGCAGCTTGTGCTCGATCTCCGCTTGAATCGGATGTCGCCCCTTCGCACATAGCCGCCGCACCCGGTCGTCAGTATCGTCGCCGGAAAGGGTGGTCAAATCCATGCACGTGATCGCTCGCAAAAGCCATGCCGCTTGCCATTCCTTCTTCACGCCGCGCCGCGCCGTTTGCGTCTGAGCGCGCCGTTCCACGGCACTCGTATTCACGCGCACGTCGCGTACCCAATTGAGATCGAGAGGGATGCCGGAATTCCGTGTCAGCGGCCGTCCCGCAAGAATCGCAGTCGGAGCCTCGACAGGGTGAGCGGTATTGCGAGTTAGGCTGGAATCGGTCGCCATGAAAAGCCTGATTGTCCTATTTCCTGTGAATGACCGCGACTGCAAGCTTTATTCTGTTGGCAAATGCAGCAATTGTACGGCAGCCGCCAGCAAAACGGCAGACCGCCCATATAGATGTAGCAACCAATGCTCGCGCCGCTAGAGCCGGCCGTTGCCAAGCTGAAAGGGAAGCATATAAGCAGGTAGATTTATTCTTAACATTGCCGTATCTTCCCCAAGAAGAATCCCTACCGGAGACACGAAATGAAACGACAGATGATCAGGACGATCAAAGCAAGAATTGTCGCGCTGATTGTATTGCTGAGCGCAGCGTGGCACGCTCAGGCACAGCAAGCTGAAACACCCTATCCGAAGATGGCCCCGCTTGACCAATATCTGATGGCTCAAGACGCCGAGATCGCCCTCGCGCGCAGCGCGGGCCCGGAATCCATTTCACATGATGCCGAAGTCTTGTTCCTCGGGCGCCACGGTTACGAAGCCGCGGTTAAAGGCAAGAATGGTTTCGTCTGCCTGGTGGAACGCGGGTGGACCGCCCCCATCGACGATCCTAACTTTTGGAACCCCAAGCTGCGTGGTCCCATCTGCCTGAACCCGGCAGCCGCACGATCTTATCTTCCTCTCACGATCAAAAAAACCGAGTTGGTATTAGCCGGACAATCCAAGGCGCAGATGTTCGAGAGCATAAAGGCCGGCCTGGACAAGAAAGAATTGCCGACGCCCGAAGTCGGCGCAATGTCTTACATGTTGTCAAAGGAACAGTATCTGGGCGATAGCGCTCAGCATTGGCATCCTCACCTGATGTTTTTCCTTCCGTCAACGAACAGCGCAACATGGGGCGCAGACCTGAAAGGTTCCCCCATTTTTGCAGGGAACGACCCTGAGGACCGACTAACCATATTTTTTGTTCCCGTCGCCAAGTGGTCCGATGGAACGGCCGATTCCGTGGCTGGGCACTGAGGCTCGGCCTGCGGCCGTTTAGGGCTCTTTACTTTGTCGTCGTAACCGTGTGTAGGACAAACCCGCTCGAATCACGCCGAACCGCTTGTGTCGCGCCGCTTACCGCTACGGCAGAGTTCGACTGCGGTGTTGTTGTCACTCCATCGTTCACCTGCGCGCAATCCATGCGCAGCGTGCCGTTATCGTTGAACACCAGCCCGTAAAATCGTAGCGTATTTCCCGGAGCAAGGGGTTGAGTGTTGAGTTGCTGGGTACTATTGTCAATGTAGACTTCGACCTGGCTGGGATTGTTCAGCAGCGTGGTTTGGCCCTGCTGCACCGCCAAGGTTGGAAACAAATCGTAGGACGCCAGCGAGACCGTATAATCTGTAAAGCTTCCGACCTGCTGCGAAACCACAACCGTCCCATCGATGGTCTGCGGGATTAGCGTGATCGTGTTCGCGACAGTGTAAGTTCCTCCCACGAGGGAAAAGTTCTGCGAAGTAATGTCGGCGTTCTGCCCCGCCACCATGTTGGAGGCGGTGAAGCTGGGAACGAATGGCAGATTCTGCAGGTTGGTAAGTTGGCCTGAAATGTTGAACGAGGCATTGCTGAAGTCGAATTGGGGTAGGTCGTCGTAGACGCTATAGCCATTATCGTTGATCAGAGAGCCAAGTTCGGTACGGCCATAGCTTTCAAGCACAGGGACTATGCTGTCCACAAATATCAGCGGACCGCTGGAGTCATTGATCGCCGAGGAGTCCTCCAATGCAATTCGAGTCGCCAGCAGAGATCCGTCGGATTGGATCGCACCATCCACATTTAGGAACATTCCGGGAGAGAGAGCAGAAGCACCGCTGATGCCCTGAAATACCGTTTCGTTATTGGAACTCACAGAAAGAGTTCTCGTCCCAAAAGGTCCACCCGCAACCGTGAGCGTCGAGCTCGAACCTGCTGTTCCTACCGAAGCAACTTCCGCCGGGAGTCCGCTAATTTTGCCATTTCCAGAGTTCGCTGGGAAAGCGGACAAGGCATACGGAGTGAGATTGAAGGTCGGTGTCATCGAGAAGCCCGTGAACGGGGGACTGCTATAGCAGGCTGGAAAAGGCGCCGAGTTAGAGACCTGCATGTCGAGCAACAGGGCCATGTTGCTGCCGGTAATTGTGATTGGCGCCGGCAAGTTGATCGCTGGACCTTGATTGATGATGGAATAGTTGGCGATGTAGAGGCCGCTCGTCGCCAGGTCTTGCGCAATACATACATATACCGCCTGTCCGAGCGTAACGGTGGCCGAAGTGTAGATATCTTGGGGAACAGTGACGGTCGTCAACGACTCGATTCCTGCGTTCATGTGCATAAACTCGGAGGGCTGCTGCGACGATAACAAAGTAACGGTCTTACCCGACTGGCTGGTCAAAGTCAATGTCTGAAGTTCCACAGCAAACCGCGTAACTTGGTCGTTCGCCGTGCTCGCGAGCAATACGGCCACTGACGTATTTCCGCTGAACTTCGGCGGAGTGGTTCCGCTGGAACCGCAGCCCGTGGTTATCCCGATGCCTAATAGCAATGTAAGAGTGATTAGGAAGAAACGAGAAGACGCAGAGGGAGCGGAAGAGGAGGCTGATTTCATGGAATCTCCAGTCAGCCCGCTTATACCTCGCTAAGTCAAGCGAGCGTCTTAGTTTTCGAAGGCAGCTAATTATAAGAGAATAGTCCGTCAAGTAGTCTTTAATTGTTTGAGAAAGTGTAAAAGTATGCGTCGGGATGCAGAAGAATGGGCCCCATGCGGAAGCCCGGAGCCCCGGACTATAAAGAATGAAGTGGGGCCATATGCCCTCTGCCACCCCCCGCCTTGACACATCCCCGCCCGCGAACTACTCTACGGCCCGATTCGAATATTCCGGAGGTTTGCTCTGAAAACATCACGTCGGGCCCGTTTGACTACGATCGTCCTCTTCGCCGCTTTCCTCGTCGCGTCCGCCATCCCCGCAGCCGCCACAACCAAGAAGATCATTATCGACACCGACCCGGGCACTGATGATGCCATGGCCCTCATGCTCGCGCTGAACTCGCCGGAGCTTGACGTTCGGGCCATCACCGTCGTCCCCGGCAATGTCACCGCGCAGCAAGGACTCGAAAACGCGCTGCGTATGGTGTCGCTTGCCAACCGGTGCGACATCCCCGTCGCCGCCGGAGCCCAGCACCCGCTCTTTCAGAAGCTGGTCACCGCGGAATTCTGGCACGGCAAAAATGGGCTGGCCAACATCGACCTCCCGGCCAGCAAATGCAAAGTCGACCCGCTTTACGCCCCCGACCTCATCATCGAGTTGGTCCATGCCGCCCCGCACGAAATTACGCTCGTCCCCATCGGCCCGCTGACCAATATCGCGTTAGCCGTCGAAAGAGACCCGTCCATTGTTCCACTCGTGAAGGAAGTGATCCTGATGGGGGGCTCCATCAGCGGAGGCAACGTCAACGCCGCCGCCGAGGCCAATATCGCCAACGATCCGGAGGCCGCGCAAATCGTTTTCCAGGCGGGATGGCCTGTCACCATGGTCGGTCTCGACGTCGCCAACAAGACCCTGCTCACGAAAAAGCATCTCGATCAACTCGCGCAAACTCACGGCCCGATCAACGATTTTATTTACAAAATCGCCAGCTATCTCATTGATCTCTCCGCCAAGTTTGATTCGCCTGGCACGGCGATGTACGATCCGCTGGCGGTCGGTGTCGCCATCGACGCAACTCTGGTCACCGCGCCTGCTATGCACGTTGATGTCGAAACGCGCGGCGAATTCACCCGCGGCGAAACCGTCGCCAACCGTCAGGGCTATGTCGAGCGCAACGTCCTGCACGGCGACCATTACGTGATCGAAGGCATCGATAAAGTCGAGCCCAACGCCAAGGTTTGCACCGAAGTGGACGCCAATCGCTTTCTTGAAATGTTCGTCTCAAGAATTCGCGCCAAGTAATTGTGTGAGGTTTCAAGGCGTCAAAGATTCAAGTCGAACGGTCTGAAACCTTGCCCTTACCCAAGGAGCACCAATGTTCACTCCCGACTCTCTCGGCCTGGCACTCTTCATGATGATCACCAGCGCGATCTGCTGGGGTTCCTGGGCCAACACCTACAAAGGCGTCAAGAACTACCGCTTCGAACTCTTCTACTGGGACTACGCCATCGGCATCTTCCTCATCTCGCTAATCCTCGGTTTCACCATGGGCAGCGCCGGCCATGACGCCTCCAGCCTCATGAGTAACATCCAATCGGCCGACGGGAGCAACATCGCTTCCACGATGATCGGCGGCGTCATCTTCAACCTCGCCAACCTCCTACTTGTCGCCGCCATCGACATGGCGGGCCTAGCCATCGCCTTCCCCGTGGCCATCGGAATCGCGCTCGTCGTCGGCGTTATCTCCAGCTACATCATCCAGCCCAAAGGGAGCGCCGCCTTACTCGCCGCCGGCGTCGTCTGCGCGCTCGTCGCGGTTATCCTCGACGGCAAAGCCTACGGCAGCCTGGCCAGCGCCGGACGCTCCGTCTCAAGAAAGAGCATCGTCGTCTGCGTAGTATCCGGCGTGCTGATGGGCTTGTGGGCCCCATTCGTCACACGTTCCATGACGCACGGCAACACGCTCGGCCCTTACGCCGTCGCCGTTTTCCTAACGCTGGGCGCATTGCTCTCCTGTTTTATCTGGAACATCTATTTCATGAAGCATCCGCTGGTCGGCGAGCCCGTCAGCTTCTCCGGATTCTTCCGCGGCCCCGCGTCCGCCCACGCCCTAGGCCTGCTCGGAGGATTCATCTGGGGCACGGGCATGGTCTTCAACCTGGTCGCCGCCCACTTCACGGGAGTCGCAATCTCCTACGCCATCGGCCAATCCGCTCCCATGGTCGCCGCACTCTGGGGAGTCTTCGCCTGGCACGAATTCGCCGGCGCGCCCGGCAAAGCCAAGCTCTATCTATTCCTGATGTTCGTTTTTTACTGCCTGGGAATTCTGCTGGTGGCCAAGGCTAATGGGTAGCAATTTTCTTGGACACCGACAATTACGGTGCAGCAATCCGCGGAAACATACTCTATGAAAAAGTGAATGTCTCACGGGCCGTGAACAAAGTCCCCACTCGCACAAAGCTCTTGACTTTGCACACCCGGATACATTCTCATGTCGGTTTCAAAAGAATAGGGAGTTCTTCCGTTCGGTTGTCATCACGCCGTGCGTTTGTGCGCTACCTTGAGACCGGGCGGCGAGGCCAGTTCGCTGCCATGCGAACGGCCTGAAGTTTGAAAAACAAAAGGGGATCAACAAATGTCGACGAAGAAAGTGCTGCTCGTAGCGGTCATGTGCTTCGTGCTGTCCCTCTGTCCACTGCTTTACGGCCAGGCCAACGGAAGTTTTTCAGGAACGGTCGCTGACAAGACGGGCTCGGTCATCCCCGGCGCGAGCGTGAAGATCACCTCACAGGGAACCGGCCTGGTGCGTGACGCCAAAACCGACGGTTCGGGCCATTACCTCGTCCCCCTGCTCCCCGTTGCCTTCTACACCATCCACGTCGAGGCCCAAGGTTTCCAAACCACCGAGCAGAAAGACGTCCGCCTCCAGGTTGACGAGCAGCGCGAAATCGACTTCTCTCTAAACCCCGCCTCCGTCACTCAAAATGTCGAGGTCAGCGCCACCGAAGTCGCTGTCGAAACCACCAACCCCACTCTCGGCCAGGTCATCACTTCCGAAGAAGTGGCCGATCTCCCCTTGAACGGCCGCAATTTCGTCCAGCTCGCCACGCTCACTCCGGGGACAACTCAATCCACCAACCCGGCCAGCTTCTTTGCCAGCGCCGCCAGCAGCGAAGCGGCCACCCGCGGCGCCTTTTCGCTCTCGGTCGGTGGTTCGCGCGAGCAGAGCACCGACTGGCTCCTCGATGGCAACGATAACAATCAGCTCGACGAAGGCGGCATCGGCATTTTCTCCGATATCGACGACATCCAGGAATTCAAGGTTCTGACCTACAACTACTCCGCCGAATATGGCGAACGCGCCGGTCCCACCGTGCTCGTGACCACGAAATCCGGTTCGAACCAGTTTCACGGCACAGCCTTTGAATTTTTCCGCAACACCAACCTCGACGCCAAGACTCCTTTTGTCGGCACCGCCACCAAGTTCAATCTCAATCAGTATGGCGGTTCTATCGGCGGGCCGATTCAGAAAGACAAGACTTTCTTTTTCCTCGATTACCAGGCTAAGGTGCAGCGCAAGGGCGTGCCGTTCACTGGCTTCGTTCCGACGACGGGGATGATCACGCCCGACGCCAACGGGAATTACGACCAGAGCACGAATCCCCTCGGCATAGGTACGCCCGATAACCCGCTCATCAACCCCTACACGCCGCCGCAAGTCATTCCCCCTAATACCGCGCCTGGCCCTGTTCCTTTCCAATGCTTGATCTCGACGGGACTTCCCGAAACTCCGACTGCATCCGGAAGCCAGCCCTACGTGAACGGGACTACAACCTCATGCCCGATCATTCCCGGCTCCCTGGTCAACCCCATCGGACTCGCCGTTGCGCAGCTCTATCCCACACCCACTCCCGGCATTCCTTCCGGTGCCGGCTATAACTACGCCAACCAGCCCATTCGTCGCCTCAATGAAGGCACGGGCGACATTCGCGTAGACCACAATCTTTCCAGCCACGATTCCATCTTTGGCCGCTTCAGCTACGATCAAGCGACAAACTTCATCCCGGGTGGTTCGCCCACGTGGGCCGCGCAGAACGCTTTCGGCACCAATCAAAGCATTACCAACCACGGCCGTAATGCCGTCATTTCTGAGCAGCACGTCTTTTCGGCGAACACCATCAATCAATTTACCGCCGGCTTCAATCGCATCTTCAATCACATTCTTTCCTACGGAGACTTCGCCGTCCCGCCCTGCGAAGCCGCCACTTTGGGTATCCTCGGCGCTAACCTCGACAGCGTGTGCTCGCCCATTACCGGCTATCCCACCAACCTCAATCAGGCCAGCAATGACTGCATCAGCTGCGGCATGACGTCATTCCAGATGGGCAGTTATTTCTCCATCGGAGATCGCGGGTACGCCCCGTACCAGGGCGGCACCAACGTCTATTCGGTCGGGGATACGGTGGACTTCGTACGTGGCCGCCACGACATCCGTGTCGGCGCCACCTACCGCGCCGAGGAAATGAACATCCGAAACAACGCTTTTCAGGACGGCTATATCGTCAACTTTGGCGGCTCGACCGGCGACGACATCGCCGATCTGCTCTTGGGGACCATGGGGGCTTTTTCCGCCCATGATCAGACTTTCCTCGGTGGAACCGTCGGCCGCCGCTACAAGCTGATACGCCCATTCGTCCAGGACGATTTCCGGGTGACCAGCAATCTCACCCTCAACCTCGGACTTGCTTGGGCCATCGTCACTCCTGAGACCGAAGTCAGGAATCGGCAGGCGAACTTCGATGTCACGAATCTGACCTGGTATGTACCTGCGGGCAGCCCCGCAACCAGCGGATGCACGACCTGCGTTACTACCGATGGCCGCGTCGGCATTCAGATGGACAAGACCGGCTACGAGCCCCGCATCGGTTTCGCCTGGAAACCTGCCGGAAGACAGAATCTCGTCGTTCGTGGGGGCTACGCCATTTACCACGACTCTTCCTGGGATCAAGGCGGCCAGGGACTGTGGCAGAATCCGCCATACTATGCTGAGGTTGACCCATTTCCGCTGGGCGTGTGCACTCCGTTCGGCGCACCAGGTTGCGGTCTCTCCAACGGATTTCTCCTTCCCGTCGGCACCCCAAGCACAGTTACGGTCGATGGCGGCGCAGGTGCCATCTATAACGCGCCTGTGAACCCCGGCAGCTATACCGGCACCATTCAGTCGATGAACCGCAACTTTAAGATGGGCTCCGTCCAGCAGTTCAACCTAAACGTCGAGCAGGAGCTTCCCGGCAACGTGGTTTTCACTTTTGGATACGCCGGAACGCGCAGCCGTCACATCCTCGTCAGTCAGTTGAACGAGAACATCTCCTCACCCAGCGCCTGCGGCGTCGTCCCCGGCTACACCTTGGGATGTGGCTTCCCGAGTTTCCCTTACGCGTTTCCGTTTCAGGTTGTCGCCACCAACAACAGCATAGGTTCTGCTCAATACGACTCTTTGCAGGCCAAGCTTGAGACCAAGAGTGCGCGCCACGGGCTTTACGCCCTCCTCGGCTACACGTGGTCTCGCAATTTTGATACCGGCCTGACGGATGGTTTGGGCACAAATCCGGGAGCGCTTTACTATCCGTTGCCCGGAACCGCGCGCATGGATTGGGGTCTTTCGCAGCTCAACCTCAACGACAGCTTTACCGCCAGTGTCCTTTATGATTTGCCGTTCGGCAAAGGGAAGCATTTCGGCGGCGATTGGGGTTCTGCCGCCAATGCGGTCGCGGGAAATTGGCACGTGAACGTCATCGAAAGGGCTACGTCTGGCTTTCCTCTCTTCGTCGTCGACAGTTCCGATGGGTCCGGCATTTTCTTCAGTTACAACGGACTTACGGTTCAGCGTCCCAACGAGGTCGGCAATCCCAACGTGGGAGGGCCCGAAGGTGGACAAACGAATTGCCCGGCCAAGGTCCACACTCTTTCTAACTGGTTTAACCCGTGCGCCTTCGAAATCGCTCCCGCGGGCGAACTCGGTACCGCCGCCCGTGCCCCGGTTTACGGTCCGCGTTTTGTGAACACCGACTTCTCCATATTTAAGGACATCCCCATGTCCTTCCGTGAGGGAACGAACCTTCAATTCCGGGCCGAGTTTTTCAACCTCCTGAACCATCCGCAGTACTGGTTGTCAGGCATCAGCGGCACCGGAGAACAGGACATACATTCGCCGTCAAGCTTCGGCGTGATTAGTCAGACTCTCAACAACCCGCGCCTGATTCAATTCGCCCTCAAGCTCCAGTTCTAGTTGGGTGCAAGCAGGCATCGATCAAAGGTGTATCCCACCCTAACGTCGCGCGGCTTGCGACGTTAGGGTGGATGACTTCTCGGCCCGATCTCTGCGTCCCCTAATTTGTGTTATATTTCCGCCGCTATGTTCCCGCAAAGCCGACTTATCGTCTTCGCCCTTGTCCTGCTCGTAGCTTCTATCTCCGCTTTCGCCGCCGACGAAGAAGGACAGCCCGCACCTCGCTTCCATGCCAAGACCATGACTGGTGAGACCTTCACCAACGATTCCGTGAAAGGCAAGGTCGTGCTTCTTCAGTTCTGGACCACATGGTGCCCTTATTGCAGAAGGGAACAGTCCCTCGTTGACACCATTGATCACCTGTTCGCGTCCAAGGGCGTTCTGGTGCTTGCGGTCAACGTTGCTGAGTCGAAGAAGAAGGTCAAGCAGTATCTTGAGCAGAACCCGCGCTCCTGCCGCGTTGTCTTCACCGAAGATACGAACCTCGCCGCCATGTATCAAGCCAACGCCTATCCTATCTATGTTGTTATCGATCGCGACGGTAATATCGCCGCCGAGCGGCGCGGAGCCAGCGGAGAGCGCGGCCTGAGAAGAATGCTCCAGAAAGCCGGCGTCGAATCGGAAGACTAAAACTCGTCTGGGGACCAAGATGTCTCCGCTAAGATCATTCGTGAGGCTAGGTCAAGTGGGAGCGGCGCATCGCAGGCGGAGGCACTAAAGTGAAGATGAGAGTGAGTCGAATCGCAATGTGCGCGGTAGCGCTGTTAATCTTGGCCTCACTTGCGACCGCCGCAGAAAAGCGCAAGATCATCATCGATCAGGATGCCGCTGGCCCAGCAGGCACGGACCAGCAATCCATTCTGCTGCTGATCCAGTCTCCCGAGACACAGGTGTTAGGCATCACCGTGGTCACCGGTGATGCCTGGCTGACCGAGGAGGTCGCGCACACCCTGCGCATGCTCGAACTGATCGGCCGTACGGATATCCCGGTCGTTCCCGGCGCAGAGAACCCGCTGGTACGCACGAAAGAGCAGAGCGAGCAGGACGAGCAGCGCTATGGGGCCTTCGCATGGTTGGGCGCATGGACGCCGCGCCAATACCACCCTCCGCGCGACGTCCCGCCGATGCCGGAAGGCACGCCAACCACCAAGCCGGCCGACGAAGACGCAGCGCACTTTCTGATTCGCATGGTGCACAAGTATCCACACGAAATCACCGTCTATGAAGGAGGCCCGATGACCAACCTCGCGCTCGCGATCACGATCGATCCGGAGTTTGCGAGCCTGGCCAAGGAGTTGGTGTTCATGGGCGGCAGCCTGAATCCGCGGACCGACGATCCGGAGTTCACCAACACGCCGCGGCGTGAGTTCAATCTATGGTTCGATCCCGAAGCAGCCCACATTGTGCTTCGGGCGCAGTGGAAGAAGATCGTCTGCACACCGGTCGATGTCTCCGTGAAGACGCGGATGACGCAGGAACTGATTGATCGGGTGAAAGCTGGCAAGACTCCCGCAGCCCGCTACATCGGGGACTACGCGCGTCTGCACGGCACGTATAACTATTTGTGGGATGAGCTAGCCTCGGCCGCCTGGCTCGATCCAACCCTGATCACAAAGAGGGAAGTGCGCTACATGGACGTGGACATGGATCGGGGGGCGGCCTACGGAAACACGCTCACCTGGACCGACGTCGACAAGCCCAAGCGGGAGCTACGCCCGGTAGAGATCCAGCAGGACCTGGACACGGGGCGCTTTTACCAGCTATTTGTGGAGCTGCTGATGGCACAAACGCCCAACCCGTAGCGGGTCATGAAGATAGAATTCTTGTACATATATTAATATACATCTATATTTATGTGCACACAATGTTCCACGTGGAACACTTTCTCTGTGTCGCTGAGCTTCGGAATCAACGGCTGCTCGTTGCGGCTATATTTTGCAAAGGTTTACAGGAGATTTGGTGCGGAAGGGGGGATTTGAACCCCCACGCCTTTCGGCGCCACCCCCTCAAGATGGTGTGTCTGCCAGTTCCACCACTTCCGCAAAGACAGCGCAAATGCATCGGCAAAGGCTGAGGGTTTCTTCAACAATTCCGCCGACGCACTGTGTATTTTAGCACGCTCGCGTTACACTGCTCCTCCGGAAACGAGTGCGGCGGAACTTAGCGGTCGCAGACCCCGTATTGCATAACCCCGTATTATTGTTCGGACATTTATGAACGCACGAATATTCTTTTGGTCAGTGACGTCGGCTCTTGCCGGTTTTCTTTTTGGCTTCGATACCGTGGTCATCTCGGGCGCGGAAAAAACCATTCAATCGCTTTGGGGCCTGAGCCCCGAACTGCACGGTATCGCGATGGCTTCGGCCCTCTATGGCACCGTGATTGGCTCGCTTGTCGGCGGATGGCCCACCGACCGCTTCGGCCGCAAAGCCACGCTGCTTTGGATTGGAGTTTTATACTTCATCGGCGCGGCCGGTTCCGCTTTCGCGCCCAACGTTGCCACATTTATCACCGCGCGCGCCATTGGAGGCCTGGGCATCGGCATTTCTACCGTGGTCGCGCCGCTTTATATTTCCGAGATTGCGCCGCCGAAATCTCGCGGCCGCCTCGCCGGTATGTTCCAGTTCAACATCGTGTTCGGCATTCTGATCGCGTTCGTCTCCAACGCTTTGCTGGCTGGCGTCGGCGAAAATGCCTGGCGCTGGATGCTCGGCGTTGCTGCCTTTCCGTCGCTGGTCTATACGTTGCTTTGCTTTGGGCTGCCGGAGAGTCCGCGCTGGCTGCTGACGAGGAAGGGCGATCGAGCGAAGGCGTTGGAAGTTCTCCATCGCATCGAACCCAACGAGTCGGATAGCGCGATTGAAGCTGAGGCGGACGAAATCACGAGTGCATCGTCCAAAACTTCCTCCGCAGGTTTTTGGACCGCGCGCCTTCGGAAGCCAATTCTGCTGGCCATCTTGATCGCCTTCTTCAATCAGCTTTCCGGGATCAACGCTGTTCTCTATTTCGCGCCGCGCATTTTTGAACTCACCGGGCTCGTTGCTAAGGCCGCGTTGCTGCGGTCGGTCGGCATCGGCATCACAAACCTCATCTTCACCTTCGTTGGACTTTGGCTGATTGACCGGCTCGGGCGCCGCACGCTGCTATTCATCGGCTCGTTCGGCTATATTTTCTCGCTGGGCCTGACCGCATGGGCGTTCTTCACGCAACACTTCAGTATCGTGCCAGCCTGCATTTTCGCGTTCATTGCGGCGCATGCCATCGGCCAGGGAGCCGTCATCTGGGTCTTCATCTCTGAAATCTTCCCCAACCGGCAGCGCGCGGAAGGCCAGGCACTGGGCAGCTTCACGCATTGGATCTTCGCCGCCGCGCTCACGACGTTTTTCCCGAAAATGGTCTCCGCATTCCCACCGGGCTACATCTTCTCTTTGTTCACGTTCATGATGGTGCTGCAACTGATTTGGGTCGCAACCATGGTGCCCGAAACCAAAGGTGTGCCGTTGGAGCAGATTCAGAGGCAACTAGGAATGGAGCCGGCCTCGGATGAGCTTTAGCGTCATCGGCGTGGGTGAGGTGCTCTGGGACTTGCTTGCCAGCGGCCCCCAACTCGGTGGAGCTCCCGCCAACTTCGCCTATCATGCTCACGCGCTCGGCGCCAACAGCCAGGTCATCACACGCGTTGGGGACGACGGGCATGGGCGCGAGATCTTCCGCCGCTTTGACGAACTGACGCTGCCGGTGAGCGGCATACAAGTTGACCCGAACGCGCCGACGGGAACGGCCACAGTGACAGTGGCTGCTGACGGCATGCCGCACTTTGTGATTCAGGAAAATGTCGCATGGGACTATCTCGCTGCTGCACCGGGTGCGCTTGCCGCCGTGCGCGCTGCCGATGCCATTTGCTTTGGCAGTTTGGCTCAGCGAAGCAAGACTTCGCGCGACAGGATTCAACAACTGGTGGCCTCTTCGCCGCCCACTGCGCTGCGCGTCTTCGACGTCAATCTACGTCAGCACTACTATTCGCGTGAGGTGATCGAGGAATCGCTGCGCTTGTCGAATGTTTTCAAGCTGAATGACGACGAACTGCGCACTTTGGCGGAAATGTTCGGTTTCACCGGATCAACCGAGGATCAGATGAAGGAACTGACGCTTCGATTTAACCAGCGCGTGGTGGCGTTGACGCGCGGCCCGGACGGCAGCCTTCTGTATGCGGAAGGGCGCTGGTCGGATTGCCGGTGCCGACCCGTTGCCGTTGTCGACACGGTGGGGGCCGGCGACTCGTTCACAGCGACGCTGGTCGTTGGCCTTCTCCACAAAATGGACGTGGACGAAATTAATGCGCTGGCCAACGAAGTTGCATGCTACGTGTGCTCGCATCCCGGGGCCACTCCGGTATTGCCCGCGGAGTTCGCCGAACGACTCCGCTCTGCGTCCTTGCAAGGAAACCGAGGACAATGACGGGCAGCAATGCCTCTGATAATGATGCCTTGGTGAAAGCCGGCTCGTAGTAACCCGCGGAAGATGACTATCGACGATGACTGCAAAAGATCAATTCCGCCTCACGGCCTCCGCGCTCGGACATTGGGCCATCGCGCAACTGCAGGACTCGCTGGCCGTCGGCCTTCTCTGGCTGATCGGGCTGTGGATCATTCGCGTGCCGTGGGCTCCGGTGTGGGCGGCGCTGGCTGTGTTGCAGATCGTCCCGCACTTTGGGCCGATCCTTGGATTGCTTGGCCCGGTACTGGCTGCTGCGCTGCGGTGGAAAGACTGGCAGCATCCGCTCTACGTGCTCATTCTTTATGCGGTGATTGTGCTGGTGGATGGTTTCGCGCTTCAGCCTTATATCATGCGGCGAGTCACGCGCGTGCCTTGGTGGGCGTCGATTCTGGCGCCGCTCGTGCTGGGATTTGTGATTCCGTTCTGGGGAGTGCTGATGGCACCGCCGCTGCTGGCGGTGGTGTGGGCGTACAGGACGAGAAGGGCAAAGCAAGCATTGACGGGATTGTGAGTGTAAACGCCTGGTTACAACAACGTGAGCGTTTAGCAGGCTGCTACTGGATCATTGTCCAAAGGCGTAAAATACCGGGCCATGGGAATGAAACGCATGTTCTGGCACTCTCGCGCGGTGAATACCGACGAAGTTGAGAACGGAACTGCGCCTAGTAACGAGGCCAAGCGTCCACGCCGTTGGCGGAAAGTTATCGTGGCGTGCGCGCTATCTGGAGCGCTGGGTGGATACTTCATCTCGTATATATTTCCGCCCCGGTACACCTCCCAGTCTATGATTCTGGTCGAGCGCCAGAAGATCCCCGAAAGCTATGTCCAGCCGCTCATCACCGGCGACTTTACGCAACGCATCGCGACCCTGCAGCAGCAGATGCTCAGCGGCAACCGCCTGCGGCCGGTGATTCAGAGCCTAGGGCTGGTAAGACCAGACGAAGAAGGCGAACTGATGGAGGACATTCGCACGAACATGACGGTGACCCCGGTCATTCCTTCGGTGAGCGCGACCAGTAGTGGCAAAGCCGGGCAGGTAGCGCCTTCCTCGACCGACGAGCCGGTGCCGGGTTTCTACATTGGCTATACCAACAGCGATCCCGGCCGCGCGCAAAAGATCTGCATCGCCCTCACCTCGCTCATGGTGGATGAAAACCTGCGTTTGCGCGCGGAGATTGCTGCAGGCACCGTCTCTTTTCTCCAACGCCAAGTCGAGAACGCCGGGCGCGCCATCGACGATCAGGATGCCAAACCGGCCCCCTTCAAGCAGCCATATATGGGTCAGTTGCCCAGTGACGCCGACAACACCAAACGGAAGGTGATGAGCCCAGCCGTCGAGCAGCAAAATAACGATGTTACTAAGGCATTCTACAAGGAGATGCTGGCCAAGAAACTGGCCGCCGAAGTTGGTAATAACATGGAGAATGAGCAACTGGGCGAGCAAATGGTAATATTCATACCTGCCGAGCTTCCCGAGTCTCCGGAGTTCCCAGACCGGCCGTCGTGTGCCCTAGGGGGGCTGATTGCGGGTCTTTTGGTCGCGCTGGCTCGTCTTCTGTGGCCTGCAGCCAGAAAACCAATCGGCGCAGAAACCGGCCAGTTCTCGTAGTGTAGCCATTGCACCACCCACGACTACGGCTAAGCTGAACTGACAAGCCCAGCAGCGAGGGATTTGAAGCGAGGTCAAGTTGATCCGCCTCTTCAATGTCTATTACCCGGTCCGCACTCTGATCCCGGTGGTCGGAGAGGCCCTGATCGTCGGGATTTCGCTCCTGCTGGGCGTCATGTATGCGAACTGGGAGGACAGCTACCTCGTACTCGTCTACGAACACGGCTACGTCAAGATCCTCGCGCTGACGCTTTTGGTTCTGCTGGCCTCGCACTGGTTGGACCTCTACAACATGTCCCGCTTGACAAACAACGGAGAACTGTACCTCCGGTTGCTGATGGTGCCGGGACTGCTGGCGGTTGTGCTGGCCGCAGTTTCCTATTTCCATCCCGAGTATGCATTGGGTCGTGGATCGGCGGCAGTTGGCCTGCTGATTCTAACGGCCGCCTTGTTCGGATGGCGAATGGGTTTCACGTGGCTGCTGCAGTTGCCCATCCTGATCGAGCGTGTGTACGTGCTGGGGACCAGCGAGCAGGCGCAGCGATTGGTGCACGGCCTCCGGCAGAATCCGGAGATCGGGGTGGAGGTGGTGGGCTGGACCGGGAAGATGGAAGGAGGAGTAACCAGGGATTCGGTGGTGGCGCACCTTATGGAAGCTGTTCGCAAACACAAAGCCCATCGCGTCATCATCACCATGGGTGATCGCCGCGGCACCATGCCCTCGCAGGAACTGTTCGAACTGCAACTGTGGGGAGTTAAGGTCGAGGAAGCTGTCTCCTGGCAGGAGAAAATCTGGGGCAAGATCGAGGTCGGGAATCTGTATCCCAGCTGGCTAATGTCCAGTGGGGGTATTCGCCGCAGCTTTGGCTTCCGGTTCACGCGGCGATTGCTGTCGATCATTACCTCGCTGACCGGCATTATCCTCGCGCTGCCTTTGATCCCACTGATCGCCCTCGCTATAAAGCTTGATTCGAAGGGGCCTGTGTTCTTCACGCAAGCGCGGGTGGGAAAGGCTGGCCGAGTTTTCAACGTGGTTAAGTTCCGCACGATGTGCGAAGACGCCGATGCCACGAGCGGCTCGCAGCGGGCGCGCGAGCGCGATCCCCGCGTGACCCGCGTGGGCAGGTTTCTCCACTCTTCTCGTCTCGATGACATTGCCAAGTTTTGGTGCGTGCTCAAAGGCGACATGGCAATCGTTGGCCCGCGGCCGGAGCGGCCCGAATCGGTCGAATGGCTTTCAAAGGAAATCCCTTATTACGCTGTGCGCCATATGGTGCGTCCGGGCCTCACGGGCTGGGCGCAGATCAAATACAAGCACGTCAAAACGGTCGAGGATGCGCGCGAAGAACTCCAGTACGACCTCTTCTACATCAAGAACGCTTCGATTGGTTTGGATCTGATGATTATGTTCCAGACCGTCAAGACGGTTCTGTGGGGCCGACGGGACCGGTAATGGAAAGCGCATTAAACGAAGTTCAAGTATATCTTCTCGGAATCGCGCCGGTCAGGAGGAGCGGATCACCAGCCCACTGAGGGAGTGAAGCTCATTGTTGGCGTAACATCGCAATTACACTCAGAACCCCGGTCCAAGGGTCTGACTGACGGTCAATGAGTGAAATGGCCTGTTAGCGTCACTTTAAGCTGCCGCCTTAAAATACCCGCATGGAAAAGCACGCCCCTGATCCCGTTGCGATGTACATGCGCGAACTCAGCACCATTGAGCCTCTGACGAAGGATGAAGAGACGAGCCTGTTTCAAGAACTGCGCGGAACAATTGGCAACGAGCAACGCGAAACTATTCAGAGGAGATTGATTGAAAGTCAGCTTCCGCTAGTCGCCAGCATTGCCCAAAAGCACGCAGGATTTGATGTTCCCATGCTGGACTTGATTCAGGAGGGCAATCTCGGATTAATGAACTCCGTCAGGAGCTTTGCCGAAACGCCAACTGGAGACTTCCCCACATTTGCGGCCACTTGCATCGAAGATGCAATCACAAAGGCGTTCGGAAAATCGAAATAAAATGCGGTAGTTGGCGAAAAAACGCAATTACACTCACTGACTATGACCCGCCCTCAGCAGCACCTCCCGCAGCTTGTCATGCTGCTGCGTGAGATGCAGGTAGAGCGTTTCATCCGGTTTGGACTTGGCGCGGATGATCCGGACTAGGTCTTCTTTTTCTTTGCTTGTCCACGCGCGCAATTGCGGGACCTGCGTCAGAACTAGCGCGAAATTGTCAAAGGCGGCCCTCTCTAGCGGCGTCCACGAATACGTGCTGACGGTGCCGATTCTTATATCTAAGGTTCTTTCCAGCACGCGCCTTGCATGCTTGCGCATACGGTCGGCATCGCCGCCGAACTCTCGCGCCATTCGTCGATTCACTCGCAGGCCGATGTTACGGGTTGAGAAGGTATCCCAGGCGCCCACTTCGCTCCCCGGCAATTCGTAGAAGACGTGGCCTGCGGCAAGGCGTTTCAGGATTCGGGCGGGCGTGCGGTATTTCGGATCGGCGGTGATCTTCTCTTCTTCGCGCTCGACCAGCTTTCTTAGATCCGCGCGGCCGGGGCGGAAGCCTAGCTTGCGATAGAACCAGAACGCGCCCGACTCGATGGCCTCTTCGTTGTCCTGGCCGAGCTGGTAGGGATAGACGGAGACTACCGTGGTGCCCATCCAGGCGCAGAGGGAGCGGAGGACCTGGGCGTAGATCCATCCGGCCTCGCCGCCGCGGAAGGTGTAAAAGGTGTTGAAGCCGACTTCCATCCACTCGCAGACGCCGATGGCCTCGATGTAGTTGATGGGCACGCCGTTTTTCAGCGTGAAGCCGGCTACATAGGCGCGCAGCGGGAGGCGGCGGTCGGGCGGGAGGTTCCAGAGGTAGATTTCGACGCCGCGGCCAGCTTTATCCTTTCCAAGATCGGCCCGCACTACCGATCGGGGGTCGGCGAGCGTGGTGCCGTAGAGTTCTCGGTAACGGACTAGCATGACCTCGCGAATCATGTCGGCTATCCGCTCGCCTTCTTTTAGCGAAAGTTTTGTGAACGAAGGCGGGCGCTTCGCCAGTTCATCGGCGAGCGAGACCTGGCTGCGGCTGATGAGCGGGCCTGCGTGGTAATAAACCTTGCGGACCGAGTGCCAGTTGCGCGTGCGCGTGAGGCGCGAGTTGGCGAGGTTCCAGCGTAGGGGGATACGCAGGGATTCGTAGAGTTCGGCTTTTTGAAGAGGCGGGAGAGGGAGGCGGTCGAAGCGGTCGATCAACCATCGCGCGGTTGCGGCAATCGGTGCGTGGGTGAGGCTTTCTCTTTCGCCCCGGTGGGGCTGAATCAATTCCGCCTCGTACCCACGGCTTGCGCCGTGGGCTGCACTCTTACGCCGCTTCGCGGCTAGTGCTCGGAGACGCTTGTCTCGCAGAAGCTCACCCGCTTTAAGGCCGGAACCAGATTCCCCACGCTCAGCACTCAGGCCGCTCGCGGTTTCCAGCCAGCGGCGGAACGGGGTATCCGCCTCGACGAAGGAGTCGTCTTCGAGTAGCGGCATGAAGCGCGGGCCGGTCGTTCCCAGTTCGCGACCCGGTTCGTAGTTGTCCCAGGCTATTTCGACCTGGCCGGGCATGTGATGTATGAGCCAGTGCGCTACATCGAAACTGAGCGTGTCCTCCATTTGCGTACCGGCGATGCCGGAGACTTCTAGCGGGTCGAAAGCGTCCATGTCGGTGCCAGATTGGCGTAGTGTCGCCACTTTTTCGTGGAAGTGGTTGAGGATGCGCTCGGTCGCTCGGAGCACGGCAGGGCTCTGGGGGAAGGCGCGGAGGAACATCAGCGATTCATGAAAGCGGATCAGCGAAGCTGCTTCGGGAAAGAGGGTTTTGTCGATGGCGCGAAGAAGCTTTTCGACATGCGCGCCGTCGCCGGGGTTGAAGCGATAGCGGGCGGCTTCGAGTTCAGCGAGTTTGTGGTCGAGGGAGGATTGAGGCATTGTGAACTTTGCAGAATTGGTGGAGCCGGAAAGAGTATCACCTCAGCGGCTGAAGCCGCTAATGAGAATGGAGCGTGTAATCGCAGCGCCGAAAGCGCCGCGCCACCCAAAGGCGGTTCTGGCACGTTGACTAAAGCGTAATTAATTGCGCGGACGCCGCGCCGAGGGCGAGACTGCCCTTCGGCAAGCTCAGGGCGGGCTCTCGGAACAGCCGGCAAGATGCCGGCGCCACCTGTCAACGATCAGTCAAAGATGGTGACGGCCGAGGCGATCACTGTTGTCCAAAGGCCGCGCTTGTCGCCGACTGCGGACTGGGTCACATTGGCGGTGCGGACGATTTTATTCGAGATGCGATAGATCTCTTTTTTCTCGTCCCAGGAGCGGTCGGAATCGAACTCTACGTCGAGCGTTGTGGCCAGCATTTCGGCAGCGAGTTCTTCGGCATAGTCACCCGCGGCGTCCTCGGTTTCACCAAAGGAGTGATGCTCGCTCAGATATCCATAGGTGTTGCGATCAGCGGGGATAGCGACGCCGATCGACGACGCGAGCAGGCGGTGCGGTTCGTGCGTGGAATTTTCCGCAACTACCGCGAACACAATTTCGCCGGGGTGCAGATACTTGAGGCCCTGCGAGCGCGGAATCAATTTGCAATTTGGCGGGAAGATGGAGGAAACGCGGACCAGATTTTGTGCCGCGATGCCGGCATCGCGGAGGGCAAGCTCAAAAGAAGTCAGTCGCTCGCGATGTTTCCCCACACCCTTGGTGAAGAAAATCTTCTTCGGAACCATGTCCTTGCCCAATTCATTTTCCTCCGTGCACTTTCAATTGAACCTTGGATGGGGAAAATCTAACACAGGGATTTGTGAACATGGTATGAAAAAAGACAAGACTATCCCTTTTTCGCGGCAGCAGCGAGCGCGCGCCGGGTGCGACACGCCGCTCACGCTCGCAACACTCAGGTCGACGGCTAGCCGGCGCCGCGCTCAGGCGGCGTGCGCGCCCGCCGATTTCGCCGCCAGCGCTATCAATGTGGGCTTCGCCAGGCGACGGAAGTCTTCGAAGCTCATACGAACCAGCTCCCGGTGCGTGCCCGCGTTGAAGGCGATTTCCTTGTCCTCGGCTAGAGTCTCGTCGGCGAACACATCCATACCGTAGAGATTGCCGAAGGGCGGCATGGAACCGGTTTCGCAGTCGGCGAAGCGATGACGAAACTCCTGTTCGCTGGCCAGTTCTACCGTTTCGGCCCCCAGATATTTTTTCAGGCGGTGGAGGTCGACGCGGAACGAAGCGGGCACCACGGCCATGGCCAGCTTTCCATCCACCATGACCATAACGGTTTTTGCAAGTTCTTTTCCTTTGATGTGGGTAAGTGCGGCGATCCCCTGGGCCGTGTAAGCCAGCGAGTGCGAGATCACCAGATATTTAACTTGATTGCTGTCCAGGAATTCACGGAGCTTGGATAGAGGCACAGGAACCTCCCAGCGGAACCGCGAGCGGGAACGCTTCTGAAGGAAAGGCGAAGCTTTGCTCTGCGGCAGGCGCCAACTTAATTATGCGCTCATCGGGGGTCGGAAAGTTAGTGAAATCTTGGAGCAGATGGGATGAAAGAAAATAAACTCAAACGGGAGAACTTCGAAGCGGGAATCGGGAGAAGGTGCCGTCGAACGTTCAGTTTTCGCCGGAAGAAGCTGCGAAAAATGGGCTGCTAGGCGGCTTCCTTCGTGACCAACGGGCGTGCGGACTCTCTTGTTTGCGTTTGCGACGTCGCGATTGCCATCGGTCTATTAGTCTGCGAACCGGCAATCTTCATCTCCTGCCAGTCGTAGCCGAATTCATGGCCACAATCCAGGCATACCACATAGGTCCCAGTGCGCGCGCCGTTAATCGCGCGACGTGAACCAGCACGAATCGTCATGGGAAAGCTATACCGGGAATGCCGGCAGCCGAACACCGTATCCATAATCTTCGCGAACATCTTTACCTCCACACAGAACGAAAAACCCAGGGATACCCTTCACCGAAAAAAATAACTGCTTACAAGTACTTAGATTCGCTTTTCCGGGGAAAGGTGCGTAAGGAAAGCCGGCGAATTGTGAAAACAAACAGACCGACCAGAATCAAAGGGTTGCGTGGGTAATTGAAGAAGAAAGGAAAGGCGGAAGAAATGGGTTCCTGGAAAGCAGACCGCTTACGCTTCCTGCGGGCCGGACTTTTTCTCCTTGTGTGCAGAACATTTGCTCATGATGGCAGTGTGAAGCCGGCCCCGCAGATCGTCCGGCAACTCGTAGAGCTCGGAATTCCGGTAGATCTCGATGGTCTTGCGGGTTGTGTCGCAGACGACGTAGCAGTTGTGGCACCACGCCAAGTGATCCTCGAGTTCGGACTTGGTCCGATCATCCAGGGCGCCATCGAGGTAGTTGGTTAGTTCGTTTAGAAATTCAGCACACTTCACTTGTCGCCGTCTCCAGTTGCCCGTTTCTGAAAGTAGCGGCTCAGCCGATCACGCAACTGCAAGCGTGCACGCAGCAAACGCGACTTCACCGCCGGAATGCTCAAATCCAATGCTTGGGCCGTTTCTTCCGTGGAAAGGCCCTCAACATCTCGCAACACGAACACCGTCCGAAACCCTGGCGGTAATCCTTGAATGGTGCGAGTCAAAATATCCCGCAACTCCGCTTGGTTGTACATCTGTTCTGGATTGGGACTCCAATCCGCAACCTCGCGGGGAAGCGAGTCATCTTCCGTTTTGACTTCTTCATCCAGAGAGACCATTCGTTCTGGCCGTCTCCGGCGCAACCGCATCAGCGCTTCATTGACTGCAATGCGTACCAGCCAGGTATAGAACTTGGATTGCTCCTGGAACTGGGCCAGATTCCCGTACGCCTTGAGGAACGCATCCTGGACTACGTCCTCGGCGTCCTCGCGGTTCTGCGTAATGTGCTGCGCGATGCGGAAAACATTGCGGTCATAACGCCGCACCAGCTCTTCGAACGCGCCGTCATCGCCGCGTTTGGCGCGCCGGACCAGCTCCATTTCTTCGCTGACCGGCGGCTGTATGTTTGGTTGGATGGCACTCATTCGTAACTTGATGCAGATTTATTCCGGACGCGTAGCTGATGCCCCGGAGCTATTGTAATGGGTTGGCAGATTTTGTGCTGGCCGTTTTCGGGAGCTTTTGCCCGGGCGCCAAGAGCCCGTGTCGACGGTACCCGTCCGGCACCGGTCGGACAGGTACCAAGGTGCGTCAGGAGGGCTTCCAAGCGGCCATATAATGAGGGCTAGAAGGACACAGATCAGGGCCAGAAGGTAAGGTAACCTGCCTTCAAATCAGGCTTTCTGCCGCGGAGTGCGAATGTCGGATCGCAGTTGGATGGAACCACTTGTGGAGCGCGTAGTGGGCGAGGTTCTCGACAGCCATAATGCCGAGTTGCGCGGCAAGATTGTCCGTCGGGTCATGGAGGAGATGGCGGCGCAACCCTCAGCCTCGGTTGCCCCTTCGGCGTGGGCCTCTGCGGGCCTTGCCCGGGCGATTTCTGATATCCAAGTTGGTACGTCGCAAAAAGAAATTCTGCGCGCGCTGCTCGAATCGAGTTCTTGTTGTGCCGCCAGAGTTGCGCTGTTTGTGGTGAAAGGCAGCCACGCGACGGGATGGCAGGCTCGCGGCTTTGCCAACGGCGAAAGCATTAAAGATTTCGCGCTCGATCCTGCGGTTCCCGCTGTTACCAAGGCAATCAGCGATCGGATTGCTACCAGCGCCGCTGGCGCGGAATTCGATCCGGCCTTTCTGAATCAGTTTGGCAGTCCGGTCGGCGAAGCCCGCCTCCTGCCCCTGATCCTCAAAGACAAAGTGGCGGCCCTTATTTACGCCGATGGCGGAACCGAGGGCACGAAGTTCGATGCCGGTTCGCTGGAAGTGCTGGTGCTTTCAACCAGCGCCTGGCTTGAGGTGAACGCGCTGCGCAAGCAGGCTCACAAAGATGCTGCGGCCCCGGACACTCACGGCCAATCGGCTCATGAAGCGGTATCGGCTCCTGCCCCGGCGTTTAATGACCCCTTTGTGGCACACGCGCCGGTCTATGCGATGGCGGCGGCTGCCTCCGCTGGCGCACCCGAAGCGGTTGAGACATCGGCAGCACCTAGTGACAACGGAATGGTCGAAGGATCGCATAGCGCGGCCGTCGAAGTTCAGTCTGCGGTCGCATTCGCACCGGAAACCTTTGCGGAACCGTTGCCGATTGGCCAGGCAACTGCCGCGGTCGAAGCTGCGACCACGACTGACGCGGTATCGGCAGTATCTCCCGCGGACCAGGAGATCCAGGCCAAGGCGCAGCGGTTTGCGCGCCTGCTGGTGGATGAAATCAAGCTCTATAATCAGGCCAAGGTTTCCGAAGGACGAAAGAATAAAGATCTTTATGACCGGCTGAAGGATACGATCGATAAGAGCCGGATCACGTACCAAAAGCGTTACGGGAATACGGTTGCAGCTTCGGGGAATTACTTTCAACATGAATTGATACGAAGTCTCGCAGAAGACAATGTTTCGTTGATGGGTTCGAATTTTTCTCTGTAGGTAGGTTTGAGTGCGCTGTCTGGCGGTCTGGGTTTTTTCGGCAACGATCCTCTGTTTCGAGCTTGGGTTCTCGCTGCCCGCGGCAGCCCAAACGGCAGCATCCGAAGCCAAGTCATCTTCAACCCCACCGGCATCGGAATCCTCTGCTGCACCGGCCAAGCCTGATGTTAACGGTACGGCCGCGAAGTCCTCGACCAAGACTTCGACCGTAAAGTCGTCAACAAAGCCCACAGGGAAGACTCCCTCCAAGACAACTGCGAAGAGCAGCCAGCGAAAGCGTCACAAACCAGTTTCACCTCGGGTGCGGCGCGCGCGCCAGGCTTTTGTAGCTTCGGCGAGCCTTCGTCCCATGGCGCAGCAGTTGCTCCAGGACCGCACCCCCGCCGCATACGCCGGCATGGAAGCGTACGCTCGTCATCACGCCAAGGAAGACGCAGGCGCGCTGGCATGGCTGGTAGTCGGCTATGCCCACACGCTCGACCATGAGTACCCGAAAGCGATCGATCCGCTCAATCGCGCCAAGGCGGGAGCGAGCGAACTGGGAGACTACGTCACCTATTATCTCGGCGATGCTTATTTGAATACCGGACACACCGCCGAGGCTCTTTCCACGCTTGCCGATTTCAGCAAGAAGTTCCCGGATTCGCTGCTGGTTCGCGATGCGCATCTGGCCTACGCCAACGCGCTTCTTGCCGAGGGCCGGGCGCAGGAGGCTGCGGCGCAACTGGAAAAGGACCGGGCACCGGTACGCAGCGATCTTGAACTGGCCGCGGGGCGCGCCTACGAGGCTGCCGGAGACAAACAGAAAGCAGCGGACGCATTTCGCAACGTCTACTTTAATCTGCCTGGAAGCTTTGAGGCCGAAGCGGCGGGGGCTGAGTTGCGCAAGCTGGGAGTGAGTGGCTCGGCCACGGAGCGGCGCACGCGCGCTGATCTGTTGTTTAAAGGCAAACGATATAGTGACGCGGTGCAGGATTACCGCGAACTGGCGGGCGAAGCGACTCCCGCCGAACGGACTGAACTGCAGTTACTGGTGGCAAACTCGCTGGAAAAAAGCGGCCGCAGCCACGATGCCCGCCAGCTTCTCATTTCCATGGGCAAGCAAGAGGGCGATGCGGAAGCGGAGCGGCTCTATCTGTTGAGCGAAACCGCGCGCTCGACCAGCGACGAGAATGCGGTTCTTGAAACATTGAACCAGTTACGGCAATTCGGCCCAAGCAGCCCGTGGCTGGAGCAAGCGTTGCTTTCGGCGGGGAATATGTACCTGCTGAAGCGCGATTACGATCATGCGATCGACTACTTTCGTGAGCTTCAGCAGCGTTTTCCGAGTGGCACGCGCGCATCGTATGCGCACTGGAAAGCGGCTTGGCTGAATTTTCGCCAGGGGCGGACGGATGAGGCGCGTAAGGGATTCGAAAATCAGATTGCGCTCTATCCCGATTCTGCTGAGGTGCCGGCGGCGCTCTACTGGCGCGGCAGGCTTGCCGAGGAGGAAAACAATCCCGGCATGGCTCGTGCCTTCTACCGGAAGCTGGGCGACCGCTTTCGCAATTACTATTACGCGGAACTGGGGCGGCAGCGCCTCAAGAACCTGAAGGCCAGCGACACGGGTACGGATGTAGTGCAGTACGCGCTTCTCGACCACGTCCCGCCGCTTTCATCAAACGTAAAGGTGGCGACCTCGGAGCCTCCCGAGGACAATCTCCGCGTGGCGCGGGCGCGGCTGCTTTCAAATGGGGCGCTGGTCGATATGGCCGTGCGCGAATTGCAGGCTGCCGCCAGCGAGCCGGGCGCGAGTTGGGCTCCTTCGGAAATGGCACGGGCTTACCAGGACATTGGCCGGTACGACCGCGGCATCGAAGTGATGAAACGCTCAACGCCTAATTACTTTGCCGTCGATATTCCGGATCTGCCGCGGCCCTATTGGGAGGCGCTGTTTCCGAAGGCGTATTGGACCGACCTGCGCAAGTATTCGCTGGTCAACGGGCTCGATCCATTTCTGGTGGCGTCGCTGATCCGGCAGGAATCGGAATTCAACGCGGGCGCGCTTTCGCGCGCGAATGCGGTGGGGCTGATGCAGCTTCTGCCGAAAACCGGGAAGACCGTGGCGAAGCAGGTAAAGCTGAAGGGATATCGATCTCCGCAGCTCTATAACCCGGCGGTCAACCTCGAACTCGGCACACGCTATTTCAAGGATATGGTCGACAAGTACAACGGGCAGTTCGAGTATGCACTGGCCGCTTACAATGCGGGGTCGGACCGCGTTGAAGATTGGCTGGACCAGGGCCATTATCGCGATGCGCCAGAGTTTGTCGAATCCATTCCCTTCACGGAAACACGCGAATACGTGCAAGCCATTCTGCGCAATGCAACCGTGTACCGGCGGCTGTACGAAACGCCGTAGCACAGCGACCACATGCCGAAATTCAGTCTTGTTATTGCCTGTTACCGGCAAGAGCAGTTCATCCGCGAGACGGTCGATTCGGCCCTGGCTCTGCCCTATCGCGACAAGGAAATCATTGTGGTTGACGATGCGTCTCCCGACCGGACCGCACAGATTCTTGAAGAGTACGGTGACAAGATCCGGCTCATTAAGCACGAGAAGAACCTGGGCGCCAACATTGGCCGCAATGAGGGCGCTGCTGCTGCTAGGGGCGAATACCTTGTTTTTCTGGACGGGGACGACCTTTATCTGCCCTGGGCGCTCGATCTTTATGCTCGCATCATCAAATTAAAGAACCCAAAGATCATTCTGTGCCGGCTGCTTTTTTTCGAGGGACAGCCCCCCAAGCCCCTGTGCACGAATTTTGGCCCCTCGGTAGAAATTGCCGAGTACGACGCGTTGATCCGCAAGGACCACGGCTATCGGGGCAGCGCCAGCGCCATTGTGGTTGACCGCGAAGTTTTCCTGAGAGTGGGAGGCTTCACAAAGGAGATCTTTCCCTCCGATATCGACGATCTGACCATCAAGCTGGGCTATTCGGGAAAGACGGTCCAGATTCTGTCACATCCGACAACCGCCTATCGGATCCACGAGCACAACACGGTCCACCAGATCGGACGATTTCTGGACACCATGACGATGGTGGTGCGTAAGGAAAAGAATGGGGAGTATCCCGGCGGGCCCGCTTGCCGGCTTGAGCGTTATGCCTACATCGGCGGCCCTGTCTATTACTGGTTTACCCGGGGCCTTGGCGACGGCCTGTATCGGCGAAGCATCACGTTTCTTGCTTACGGATGGCGTCTGATGCTTGTCGCGATCTGGTCGCGTCTCTTTCTAAGAGTGAAAGGTCCACGCCCAACGGAATGGATCGAGGTGGACCCGACATGGTCGGCTTAGAACTCGCAGTGAACATCGAAAAGAAATGTTTCGAGTCGTGCCGGCGGCTGCGCAAACCTACGCTGACTGCTGAGTGGGCGACTTCGTGAACAGAATCTCCAGGACCAGCAGGCCCGCTCCCACCACGATGGCGCTGTCGGCGACGTTGAAGGCGGGCCACTGATAGTGGCCAACATAGAAGAGCAGGAAATCCACGACGCGGTGGCTGACGATACGATCCCAAAGATTGCCCGCCGCGCCCCCGAGGATCAGGGCAAGGCCGACTCCGGTTGAGGTCATGGTGTGGCTCGTTTTCCATAGCAGCGCGGAAACGATGAGGAGCGCGACGACCGAGAACAGAATGAGCAAACCGACTTTCCATTGTGCAGGCGAGTCGGCAAAGATACCGAACGCCGCGCCTGGATTTTCCGTGTGGATGATGCGGAAGAAACCAGGGATGACGGTGATGCTGTCATGCATGGTGAGACGGTGAGCGATGAGCCACTTGGTATAGCGGTCGAGGGTGAGGACGGCGACGGCAATCAGGAGATGGTATTTGCGCATTTTTCGGGAGCTAATTCAAGATTATCGCGTTTTGGCGTTTTTGCGCTAAGCGACGGCTCCACGGTTCAGTCAAGGAACCCAACTGTGCATTTGCGGCCGTGTCAACAGCGGCCTGGGCGACATTACTTGCAATGGCGAAGGGCGAAAGCATAAGCGAGGTTCAACGGCAATGTCCAAAACAATTGCGCCGGCGAGCGTGACAGGCGCGTGCGCATGCTGCCGAACGAGTAGAACCTTGCCGCGGCATATTTGTACCCTTCGAGAAGCACTTCGGGGCTCATGTGCCGGGGTTGAAACACCACGTCGGCCCGGCCGTTGTACTTGCTCCAGTCGCGGGTGAGGATCCGGCCCTCCGCCTCCAGTCGCTGGAACAGACGGGTTCCGGGAAAGGGCGTCAGGATGTTGAACGTTGCGTTCTGGACTCCGCATGTCTCCAGGAAGTCCAACGTCTCCGCGAAGACCGCCTCCGTGTCATGGTCGAAGCCGAAAACAATTCCCGCCTGGACCGACATGCCATGCGCATGAATGCGCTCGATTGCCCGCGCATACTCATCCACACGGTTGAAAGCTTTCGAGACAGCGTTCAAGCTGGCCTGCGAGACTGACTCGAGCCCGACAAAGAGTTGCTTACACCCACTGCGCGCGGCAAGATCCAGGAACTCGTCATCGTTGGCCGCATGAATGCTAGCCTGGCTGCTCCACCATTTCCTGCAGGGGGCAAGACCGCGAAAGAGCGATTTTGCGTACTCCAGGTCACCGGCGATGTTGTCGTCCCACAAGATGATGATTTTGCCGTGGAAGGAAGCGAACTCCTCGACGACAGCCTTCACCGGACGTTTCCGCAGTTGGCCCTTGTACATCACAGTCACGGTGCAGAAATCACAACGGAACGCACAGCCGCGGGTGGCAAACAAAACGCCTGCGGTGTGGTCGCGGCGATGGAAGATGTCTTGCCGCGATGCCGGGGCTTCGTCGAGGGCGGGAGGCTCAAGACAGTTGTAGCGCGTGGCGTAATTCCCGGCCTCAAACTCCGCCAGAAATCGCGGCCACTGAGATTCGGCCTCTCCGACGAAGATCACATCCGCGTGCGCCTGCGCCTCGTCCGGCATCAGGGTTACGTGCGGGCCGCCCATGGCCACCGTGATTCCGCGCTGGCGGAAGCGAGCGGCAAGATCGTAGGCGTGCGGCGCGCTGGGAGTGTGAAAGGTGATTGCAACCAAGTCCGCCCGTGCTTCAAGATCGACGGGTTCCGCCGCTTCATCCACGTGGAGCACGGTCCAATGGGAAGGCACAAAAGCTGCGAGGTACGGCATGGTGATCTGCTGGAAATTCAAGACGCGGGATCGCCGCACGCGTTGAATTGCCGGTGACGAGGCGGTGATCAGAAGAAGCGTTTTGGCATCAGGGGGCATTCGGAAGCATTTTCGCTCGTGGTGGGTATCGATTGCACAGTACTGAATGCGGGCGCTCGCGGAGGGCGTCCGCCCCGCACGTTCAAAACCACACAATCAGATTTCTTTCAGCACGGCGCTGCAGCGTTCGCAAACGGTGGGGTAGTTCGTGTCCTCGCCGACCTGGGTTGAGTAATTCCAGCAGCGCTCGCACTTGTGGCCGTCGGCTCTTTTGACCTCGACCTTGACGCTTCCCGTGCTCTCGCCTGCGCCTTCAGCCAAAGTGACGGCCGAAACGATGAACAGGTAGCGCAGTTGATCTTCATGGCGCTTCAAAAGCGCGTAGAGCGGAGCGGGGGCAGTGAGGTGGACTTGCGCTTCGAGGCCGGTGCCGATCAGTTTGTTGTTGCGGGCTTCTTCCAGGGCTTTCAAGACTTCGTCGCGGATGACGCGCAAGGTCTGCCAGTCTTTCTCCTGCGCCTCGTCTTTTTCAACGTCGTTGGCTCCGAGGATGTCCGGCGTATCTGGGAACATCGCGAGATGAACGCTCTCCTCCCGCCCGCCGACCTTCGGCAGGTAGGACCAGACCTCCTCCGCCGTGAAACTCATGATCGGAGCGAGCAGGCGCACCAATGCCTCGCCAATGCGCCACACCGCCGTTTGTGCCGAACGGCGCTTTTGCGACTTGGTCCCAGAAATGTAAAGCCGGTCCTTCAGCACATCGAAATAAAACGCGCTCAGATCGACAATGCAGAAGTGATTTACGTGGTGGTAAATCTTGTGGAAGGCAAAGTCGTCGTATGAGTTCTTCACATCCGCCGCGAAGGCGCAGGTCTGGCGCAGCATGTACTTGTCGAGTTCTTCCATCTGGTCGAACGGGACAGCGTCTCTTGCGGGATCGAAATCGCCGAGGTTGCTTAAAATGTAGCGGAACGTGTTGCGAATTTTTTTGTAGTTTTCGCCAATGCGCTGCATGAGCGCTTCGGAGCCGACTACATCCTCACGGAAGTCAACCGATGCAACCCACAGGCGAACGATCTCGCCGCCTAGTCGGCTCGATATGTCGACGGGATCGACATCGTTGCCGCGGGACTTTGACATGGCCTGGCCTTTTTCGTCCAGCGTCCAACCGGGCGTGACTACGTTTTTGTAGGGAGGCGTCGCGTGCGTGCCCATGGCGCAGAGCAGGGAAGACTGGAACCATCCGCGATACTGGTCGCCGCCTTCAAGATACAGATCCGAAGGCCATGGGTATTCGGGTTCGGCCCCGATCAGTGCCAGGTAGCTGGCGCCGGATTCGAGCCATACGTCGAAGATGTCGGTTTCCCTTTCGAATTTTGAACCGCCGCAATGCGGGCACTTGGTGCTGCTCGGGACAAGGGTGTCAGGCTCAGGCGTGAACCAGGCGTCAGCACCCGAGCGCGCAAAAAGTTCGACAACTTTGCGATTGATGGCGTGGTCGTTGAGCGGCTTGCCGCAGCTTGTGCAAAGAAAGACGGCGATGGGCACTCCCCAGACGCGCTGGCGGGAAATGCACCAGTCCGGGCGGGTCTGGATCATGTTCGATAAACGCTCTTCGCCCCAGGAGGGATCCCACTTCACCTTCTTTATTTCTTCAAGCGTGCGAGTGCGAAGTGAACTTGGAGTGTCCAGTTGTTTCTTTACAGTTGCGATTTCCTTACGGATATCGGCTTCTGCCTTTCTAAAAAAATTTAAATCTTGGGTGACCTTCGGCGAGATGTGGGCCTCCCTGCTCTCTTCAGGCGGCGTGTTTAAGAGTTCGCGATTCCGCTTGGATTCGTAGGAAGCAACGTCATACTTAGCGGCCTCGAGATCACGTTCCAGCGCAGACAAATTGGCGCGCAGGCGGTGAGCGTAATCCACGCCTCCGGGCATAGGCGTTTCCATGGAGATGAACCACTGCTCGGTGGCGCGAAAAATGACGGGATTGTGGCAGCGCCAGCAGTGCGGATAGGAGTGCTCGGCTTTCTCGGTGTGGAGCAGGGCGCCGCGGCTTCGGACCAACTCGATGATCGGCTGATTCGCGTCCCAGACGCGCTTGCCTTCGTATTCGGGCAGGCCATTGCGCAGGATGCCTTTTTCGTCGACGTTGCTGGTGGCGTCAAGGCCGTACTTGACGCCGGTCATAAAGTCTTCTGCGCCATGCGAGGGCGCAGTATGGACGACGCCCGTGCCGGTGTCCATGGTGACGTAGTCGGCGAGGACGCCTAGGACCTTGCGGTCGAGGAACGGATGCTGGAAGTTCAGCCGTTCAAGCCTGCGGCCGGGGAAGTGGGCGAGTGGCTTGGGATCGGCGAGGCCGCACTGGGCAGCAGCCTGGTTCGCGAGCTTTGCAGCGACGATGTAGGCTTCGCCGCCGGATTCGAGCGCGACGTATTCTTCGTCAGGATGGAACGCCACAGCCATGGACGCCGGCAGCGTCCAAGGGGTGGTCGTCCAGATGATGGTCGAGAGCTTTTTGCCGGCGAGCGCAGGATCGATCTTCGCGGGATCGTCAATCAACCGATACTTCACCCAGACGGTTGAGCTGGTGTGGTTCTCATACTCGACTTCGGCCTCGGCTAACGCAGTCTCGTCGTGCATGCACCAGTAGACGGCACGCAGTCCCTTGTAGACGAAATCGTTCTCGTAGAATGAGAAAAAAGTCTGGAGCACGACCGATTCGTACTGCGGAGTCATAGTGGCATAGGGCTTATCAAATCGGCCGAACACCCCAATACGCTTGAACTGCTGGCGCTGAAGATCGAGGAATTTTTGCGCGTACTTGCGGCACGCGGCGCGCACCGACAAAGGCGGCATCTGGAGCTTCTTGCCACCGAGTTCCTTGTCTACCTTGATTTCAATCGGCAGGCCGTGACAGTCCCAGCCGGGGACATAGGGCGCGTCGAACCCGGACATCGTCTTCGACTTCACGATGAAATCCTTAAGGCATTTGTTCATCGCGGTGCCCAGGTGAATGGGGCCGCTGGTATAGGGAGGGCCGTCGTGGAGGACGTAGACGGGCGACCCTTTGCGCGCCGCCCGGATGCGGTCGTAGAGGCCGTCCTGCTCCCAGCGGGCCAACATTTTTGGCTCGTTCTGGGGCAGATTTGCCTTCATGGGGAAGGCGGTTTTGGGTAAGTTGATGGTGGATTTCAGGTCCGTCGGCACCAGCGATGTTCTCCAAATGATTGAATCTTTTCATTATAGGGAGCGCCGAAGGACACTGTCTATTAGGACGGCACACTTGGGCACGAATTTGAAAAGTGACTGCTTCGGGGCAGGCAAAAGAGTGTACAATTTTCTGCAGATCGAAACGCCTTCAGCATCTAAACTGTTGCGAGAGTTGATCCCGGAGTTCCCGGTTGTAGATTTTTAGGGAACGTCCAAGGCGGATCGAGCATCCAAATGGAGGGCTGGGCGAGGTGGTTTGTTTGATTTCCCCGGATTGGTAATCGGGGCCGTTCCAGGAAGATATGGGCGATAGCGAGACACAGCGGAATATGCCGGGCCCCGAGCCAGAGCTCAACCTGCTGCTCCATAACCAGACGCTCGACGAGCCCCTCTGGAAATCGCTGTTCCGCAATATTGACGACTTTTTCTTTCCCAAAAAACTTCCGCCTCTGGTGCTGACCTCGAAGCCGATCCCGGTGCGGGATATCTGGGGCTTCTATAACTACAAGGGCAAGGGCGCGGTGGGTTCGACGATTGTGCACGTGTTGGCGATCGCGCTGATTATCGTCGGAACAATTATTGGCCAGCGCGTTGTGAAGCAGATCGTGCAACCGCAGCAGCAAGTGGAATTGATCGCTCCCAGCGAGATGCCGACGCTGCAGCCCTCGAAGACGGTTTCAGGCGGTGGCGGTGGCGGTGGTGATCACGACAAGCTGCAGGCCTCGCAAGGACGTTTGCCCAGGCAGTCGATGCAGCAGTTCACGCCGCCCATGGTGGTGGCTCGGAACCCTGACCCGAAGCTCCCAATGGAGCCGACGGTGGTGATTCCGCCGGATGTTCATATTGCGCAGCCCAACCTGCCGAACTTGGGCGACCCGCTTTCGCACATGCCTGCAGCCTTTCCTTCGAATGGAACTGGCTCGGGCGGAGGGATCGGCTCGGGCAGCGGCGGCGGAGTGGGTAGCGGTGAGGGGCCGGGATTTGGTCCGGGGCACGGGGGCGGCACAGGCGGAGGAGCGTTCCGCGTAGGTGGAGGAGTTTCAGCACCAAAGATCATCTACCAGCCAGATCCCGAGTACTCGGAGGAGGCGCGCAAGGCGAAATACCAAGGAACCTGCGTGCTGTGGCTGGTCGTCGGTCCTGATGGCAGGCCGCGCGATATCAAAGTGGCGCGGACGCTGGGATTGGGCCTGGATGAAAAGGCCATTGAAGCCGTGAAGAACTGGCGCTTCGAGCCCGGGATGAAAGATGGCAAGCCAGTCGCCACGCAGGTTAACGTCGAAGTTTACTTCCACCTTTACTAGATTTCGTGGGGTAAGGAGCCCGAATGAACGGCCGCGCGAGCGGCCGTTTTTGTTATTGGAGCTGCGAGCCACGAGTACGAGCCTCGAGCAAACGAAGAACTGGTTTACTCGCGGCTCGACTACTCCTTCAAATCCACGTGCAGGACGTCTTCTACGGGTAGGCCTAAGAAGCGCGTGCCCATCTTCTTGAATTTTTCAGCAGAGTCCGTTGCGAAGAACTTGAGACGGGCTGTCGACCGGCGCTCGGTTTCCGGCGAAGCGGGGAGTGGATGAACCTGGAGTTGGCGGGCAACATCGTGCGCCGTGGACTCGGCAGAATCGACGATGGTGACGTGCGCAGGCGCGATTCGCCGCAGCAGCGGCTTGAGAAGCGGGTAATGCGTGCAGCCAAGCACGAGAACGTCGGCTTCGCGCGCATCGTCGGAGAAGGCCTCGTCGAGATAGATTCGGGCAACCTGCTCGGTCACGGGGTGGTCGATCCATCCTTCTTCGACCAGAGGGACCAATAACGGACAAGCTTTTTCTTTCACCGCGACATTCCTGGCTTCGAGGGCGCGCCGATAGGCGTGACTGGAGATGGTGGCGTCGGTGCCGATGACGACGACCCGGCGGCTGCGGCTGGCAGAGGATGCGGCGTTCGCCCCCGGTTCGACTACGCCGACGACCGCTACATGAGAGGCGGCGCGGATCTCGTCGAAGGCAAGCGCAGTCGCGGTATTGCAGGCGATGACGAGCAGTTCGGCCCCGCGCTCCTGGAGATGGTGGACAGCGCCGACTGCATAGTGCGCGACGGTAGCAGCGGACTTCGAGCCGTAGGGCAGGCGGGCGGTGTCGCCGAAATATAGGTAGTCGGCATCCGGAATGTGGTGGACGAGAGCGCGCAAGACGGTAAGCCCGCCGACGCCGGAATCGAATACGCCAATGGTTGGTCTGCGAAGGTCTTTCTTGCGAACGTCTGGACCGCCAGTGTTGGTCACGCTGCCGTCGCTCAACCTTCCGCCGTGGTCGGACCGATCACGGACCGGACCGCCAAGATGTGATTCGCCGGGAAGCCTCCCATATCGCGTTCGATCACGTATTTGGGCATAGTGGCCTCCCGCTTCTGAATTTTCCTGCGAGGTCCGGCGGTGCAGAAGATTCTAGCATCCGTGGCCGGTTGCGGTATTGAAGCGCGGGCCTTTATCCTTTGTCGCATATGCCAAGCACTCTTGTGGAATGTGTTCCTAATTTTTCAGAGGGCCGCGATAAGGCCAAGGTTGACGCCATTATCGAAGCGATGAAAGTTCCCGGCGTTTTTCTTCTCGACCGCGAGATGGATTCCGATCATAACCGCTGCGTGATTACGCTGGTCGGCGAGCGCGAAGCGATTCAGGAGGCGGCGATTCGGGGGGCAGGGAAGGCCGCCGAATTAATTGACCTCACCAAGCATCAGGGTGCGCACCCGCGCATGGGCGCAACCGACGTGGTGCCGTTTATCCCTATCGATGGGGTGACCATCGAAGACTGCGTGGCCATGGCGAAGCACGTGGGTGCCGAGATCTGGAAGCGCTACCAGATTCCGGTCTATTTGTACGAGGCGGCGGCGACTACGCCCGAGCGGCAGGGATTGGAGAACATTCGCCGCGGGCAGTTTGAAGGTATTCGGGCGGAAATTGCTACGAACCCGGCGCGCAAGCCGGATTTTGGCGAGCCGCGCGTGCATCCCACGGCGGGCGCGACAGTTGTGGGAGCGCGCAAGTTTCTCATCGCCTACAACGTGTTTCTGAATACGGCCGACGTCGACATCGCCAAGAAAATCGCAAAAGCTGTGCGCTATTCAAGCGGCGGGCTGCGCTTTGTAAAGGGCGCGGGATTTCTGGTGCGCGGGCTCGCCCAGGTGTCCATGAACCTGACCGATTTCGAGCAGACTCCGATTCACCGCGTTTTTGAGTACGTAAAGCGCGAGGCGGCGCGCTACGGTGTCACTCCGGTGTCAAGCGAGATTGTTGGACTGATTCCGAAAAAGGCTCTGGAACAGGCGGCAGAGTGGTTCCTGCAGGTGGAGAATTTCGATTCCTCGCTGATACTCGAAAACCGCCTAGCTGCCGTGATGGGCGGAAAGATGGCCGTCGGTGGGCTGCGCTCGGGAGTCGAGCCATTTATTGAGCAACTGGCGGCGCCGACCGCGACTCCGGGGGGCGGCAGCGCGGCCGCGGCCAGCGGCGCTATGGCGGCTGCGCTCGCGAACATGGTCGCTTCCATGTCGCGTGGGAAAAAGGCTTATTTGCCGTATGAAGCTCCGCTGAGCGAGGCGATTGCGCGGCTCGGCCAACTTCGCGAAGAACTGAAGGCCGCTATCGACGCCGATGCCGAGTCCTACAACCTGGTGATGAAGGCTTACAAGGCGGCGAAAGAATCGTCGGATGGCGATGGGGCAATTAACGCCGCGCTGAAGCAGGCGACCAGCGTTCCATTGGGAGTGGCAGAACGGGTAGTCGAAATTTCTCAGATCGCCAGCAAGCTCATCCCGATCACGAATCCGAACATGAAGTCGGACCTGGCGACGGCCATCGCACTGGCAAAGGCCGCTCTTGCCGGTGCGCTGGCGAATGTGGAGATCAACCTGGAGTCGCTGAAGGACGAAGCGTTCGTGGCTGCTACGAGAAGCAAGGCGGCAGCGCTGCAGGAGTGAGGCCGTTTTCAGGCGCAAACTGCACGTCTTCCCACGTTCTACCCGCAGGCAGGGGGAATGCACTTTGGTACCGGTGTGCCTTGTGGAATCGAGACTAGAATAGAAACTAAACATCAATTCGCGGGTTTGGATGCATCTAAACGCGCAGATTCCCTTTTGTTGAGGAGTGTTATGAAGAAATTGTGTTTGGTGGCGTTGCTATCGTGGGCCGTGGCTGGCATGGCGATGCCGATTGCGTCGTCGGCGCGCGCGCTGGTGCCCTCTGAGATCCAGCAGTTGATCGGCGTGGATTATCGTTCGTTGAAGGATTCGCCGACCGCGCAAAAATTGAAAGATCAGGTGCTGCCGCAGGACCTGAAGGATTTCGAGGCTTCGCTCAAGGGAGTGGGAATCGACTCGGAAAACGATCTTGACCAGCTGAACTTTATCTCGTTCCGCACGCCCAAGGTAGGCATTCAGACCGTTTGCGTGGCGCAGGGTTCGTTCTCCGCCAAGGCTGTGCTGAAGAAGTTCAAGGCGAAAAAGATTGCGCCCACAAAGTACGGCACGACCGTGGTCTACCCGATGGGCAACGGGTATGTGATGACGTTCCTCGACGACAACACGATGGCATTCGGCCAGGAGGCTCCGCTGCATAGTGCTTTGGATACGCGCGACGGCAAGCGCGCCTCGCTCGATTCGAATCCCACCATGTCCGATCAGATGGCAGCCGTTGACGGCGCGCCCGTTTGGAGCGTTCTGGACCAGCAGGGAACGCAGGCGATGATGCATTCCGCGATGGGCGATGCCGCCAAAGTGGCGGACTACGACACGGTGAAGAAGCGCTTGCTGGCCTCGCACTATTCGATGAGCTTCCAGACCGGTGTGAATTTTGACCTGACCGTTCTGACGGCGGACTCGATGACTGCGGGCACGTTGTCCTCGCTGCTCAAAGCGGGCATCCTCTTCAAAAAAATGAATGCGACGCCCGCCGAGAAGACGGCTTACGACGCAACCACCGTAGATTCCGACGGTGTGAATCTGCTACTTCATTTCAAAACGGACGATCAAAAGTTCCAGGCGTTGATGACGTCTCCGCTGTTTGCGGCGGTATCGCACTAGGAACGCCGTTCGCTGTTAGCTAAACCGACTGTTCGTTAGAGCAATAGAATTGCGATGAGTCCCGGATTCCTCCGGGACTCTTCTTTTTTAGTTCATCGTGAGCGGTCGATTCAGGAGTGTCCGCGTCCCAGTTGTTCCTGTTGGACTTCTTATTTTGCGGTCGAGTTTCTTGCGCTGCTCTTGGCGGCGGCCCAGCCTTCCTTGACGGTCTGCCGGGCACGGCCTAGGGCGAGCGAATCCGCGGGCACGTCGTCGGTGATGCAACTGGCGGCGGCCACATAGGCGCCGCGTCCGATCTTTACTGGCGCGACCAGCGTGGAATCGCTGCCGATGAAGACGCCGTCTTCGATAATTGTTTTGTGCTTGTTCACGCCATCGTAATTGCAGGTGATTGTGCCCGCTCCCACGTTGACGCGGTCGCCAATCTCGGCGTCGCCGAGGTAGGTCAGGTGATTGGCCTTGGAACCCTTGCCCAGCTTGATTTTCTTGGTCTCAACGAAATTGCCAACGTGCGCGCCTTCTCCAATGTCGCTGCCCGGGCGCAGCCGTGAGTACGGGCCCACGATCGCACCGCGGCCAATGCAGGCCTCATCCATGACGGTGAGCGGGTTGACGAGCACGTTATCCGCGACTTCTGAATCCTTGAGGATGCTGTAGGAGCGGATGCGACAATCGGCACCAATTCTCGTCTTGCCGAGGAGTTGAACGAACGGCTCGATCACGGTGTCGGTTCCAACGACCACGTCGCTGTCAATCAAGCAGGTCTGCGGCTGAAAGATCGTAACGCCTTCGGCCATCAACTGCTGGCACTTGGCCAGGCGCAGGCGCGCATCCAGATCGACGATCTCGGCGCGCGTGTTGCTGCCGAGAACTTCAGCAGCGTCAGCAGTCTTGATGGCGACCACCTTCTTGCGCGCGCGGTGAAAGATCGCCGCCATATCGGTCAGGTAATACTCGCGGTGGGGATTGTCAGTCGAAAGCTCGCCGATGTGCTGGGAGAGCGCAGGCACGGAAAAAGCGTAGAGACCGGAATTGATTTCGCGGACCTTTTTCTGTGCCGCGTTCGCGGCCTTTTCTTCCACGATGGCCTTAACGTCTGGGCTCTTCGCATTCTTGCGCAGCACGCGGCCATATCCAAAGGGATTGGCAAGGTCGGCGGTCAACAACGTCATGGCGGCTTTCTGGGAGTTGTGGAAGGCGATAAGCTTCTGAACGGTGTCGGCTGTGATGAGGGGCGCGTCGCCATAAAGCACGATCACCTGGTCATAGGGCACGAGAGCTTCGCGGGCGACCATGAGCGCGTGCCCTGTGCCGCGCTGCTCTGCCTGAAGAACAAAGTTAACGCCCGTGCTGCCCACGGCCTCACGCACGCGTTCGGCCTCATGGCCAATGATCACGAAAATGTCGGCCGGCGGCACGACCTTGGCGGCGGTTGCAATTACGTGCGCGAGGATCGGCTTGCCGCCGATTTCATGCAGCACTTTCGGGTGTCTTGATTTAAGGCGCGTACCTTTTCCGGCGGCCATGATGGCAATGGCGACGCGGTAGGGAAAAGGTGACTTTGCATTCTTGCCGGGACGTTTTGGCATGTGTAGTCAATATAGCGCGCTCCGCGCATGTCTTACGTTGACTGGGTTGAGGCACTTCACCGCGGCGTGGCTTGGCGGTCGGGAGCCTGCGCCATCAACGCCATCAGATCATGCGCCACGCGTTCGGTGGCATGGCGGACGACAACACCCTCGTCCAGATAATCGCCGAGGACTGGGCATACACCGAGGGCTTCAATGGCCTCCAGGTCAACCACGATTTGCGACGCACCTTCGAGCGCGTATTTAGCTTTCATTTCGGCCGACGCCGGTTTTTGGTTGATGAGCGCGTAGTCAAACAACTGGGCGTGGGCATGTGTGTTGAGCGCCCGGACATGATCCGCGGCACTTAAACCTAAACTTTCATTTGCCTGGGTCATCAAGTTGCAAATATAGATTTTGACCGCCGGTGATTCGGTGATCGATTCCACGATTCCACGCACCAGCAGATTCGGGATCAAGCTGGTAAAGAGGGATCCGGGACCGATTGTTATCAAGTCCGCGGAAGAGATGGCTTCCAGTGTTTGAGGAAGAGGCTTCACATCGGGAGGGACCAGAAACAGCTCACGAATTTTGCCCTTGCTGGCGGTGATGTGGGTCTCGCCGCGGACGCGCGAGCCGTCCTCGAATTGAGCCTCGAGTTCAACGTTTGATGTGGTGGCGGGATAAATATGCCCGCGGGTGAGCAGGATTTCGGAAGATAGACGAACGGCCTCGGCAAAATCTCCGGTGATGGAAGTGAGCGCGGCAAGAAAGAGATTGCCAAAGCTGTGGCCCTCAAGTCCGGAGCCTTTTTGAAAACGATGCTGAAACAGGCGCGACAATAGCGCTTCATCTTCGGAAAGGGCGACAATGCAGTTGCGCACGTCGCCGGGCGGGAGCATGTTGAACTCCTTGCGCAGCCGCCCGCTCGAACCACCATCGTCGCTGACTGTAACCACGCCCGACAGTTCGCGGATTGCAGTCTGGCCCGAGGCCGCGAGCGCCGGTGTCAGAACATAGCGCTTAAGCCCCTTCAGAAGGGTAGAAAGGCCGGTCCCGCCTCCGATCGCGACTACGCGCAGATCGGTGCTCACGTTGTCGGGTTCAGGCGAATTCGTGCGCTGGTGGGGGCCCATACCGCCTCAAGATCGCCGCTAGTATGCGTTGGTCTCTTCTCTCGATCCTGCCGCTTCTTCTACGCCGGGGTCGGGATAGAGTAGTTCCGTGAATCGCGGATCTTCGGCCAGATTCTGGAAGTCGATATCGTTGCGCGCCTGGAAGCGCAAGGCGGGGTTTGCTTGAACGGCCTCGCCGAGCGTCCGGAGCGAGTCTTCGATATGGCCGGTGAGGCAGTGCAGCGCAGCCAGTCCGTAAAGAACATAATCGCACTTGGGTTCCTGCTTCAGGAGCTTGTCGAAATGTTCGCGCGCCACGTCATATTCGCCGGTGTTCATCAGCGAGATCGTATAGTCAAAGTGCTCTTCGGAAGTTTTGAAGTGCAAAGTGGGCGCTTCAAGATGCTGGTTACACGTCGCAATGTGGACCTGGGCGCGGTCGACAATGGACTTGTCAGGCGCGCCAAGCACTTTTTGCAAGCTCGCTTTGGCTTTTTCGAATTTGCGTTCCTGCAGCGCGCGGAGCCCAGACTCGTAGTCTTTGACCGCCTGGGTATGGCGCGGATCTTCAGCAGCCTGTTTCTTTGGAACAGCCTTGGGTGCCATTAAGAGCCCTCATTTCGAATTGAATTGAAAGTGCCGCCACGGAAAATCCATGGCAAAAAACGATGCGGAAGTGTTTACTCAATGCTGGCGGCCTTCTCCAAATCTACCAGCTTCCAATCTCCGTTGATAATTCCAGCCCGGATCTGGCGCGCCGTCTTGCCCTGCTTGTACATCGTGTAAGTGTAATAAAGCTCTTTCAAGCAGGTTCCGCACTCGGCGCCATGAGTTCCAGAAAAGCAGCTGTGCAGGCTGTTGTGTCCCATGCTGCGGTCGCAATAGCAATAGCACGGCTGCTGATAAAGAACTTTGGGAATCTTTGCGGCCAGTTCGTAGGCATGGGTTTGATAAGCATAGTGCGCATTCGGTCCTACCAATTGATCCTTTGTGAGGATGGGCGGCAGCTTCTCCCCTTTTGCTGGCGGGGCTGCGTTGAAATGCGGCGTTTCCTGGCTCGATTCGGATTGCAGCCAAGGGGCCGACAACAGCGCGACCATCACAAAAAGCGCCGCCGAAGCGGCCAAACGCATGCGCATACCGGGAAACCTCGGAGCGTCTATTTTACCTGAAGGGCCGGGATTGCGAGTTACTGGGCGGGTTCGGCTGGCGGCTGGTTTGGTCCGGTGTTCTTAAAATGGCAAAGACGCGGCTGCGGGGTGCCGCGTCTCCGGTTGCGGGAACGAGACGGGGCAAGCCCCGTCTCTAAACTAAAGCGCTGCCGCGTTCTGTCTATCCCAACTTCTCAAAGAACAGGCATATGGTTTCAATCCCCCGATGGAAGTTCGGGATATGGAACTTCTCGTTCGGGGCATGCAAGTTGTCGTCGGGCAATCCAAAGCCCATCATCACGGATGGAATCTTCAGTACATCCTGAAAGTCCGTGACGATTGGAATCGACCCGCCGGAGCGGATAAAGACTGTTTCTTTCTTAAAGGTGTCATGGAGCGCTTCAGTCGCCGCTCTGATGAAGTGGTTGTCAGTCCCGACCACGCCGGCCGGGCCCTTGCTGTGCACTTTTATTTTCGTCTCGATGCCCTTGGGTGTGAACTTCTTCACGCACGCGGTAAAGCGCTTGAGGATATCGTCCGGATCCTGGTTCGGCACCAATCGCATGGAAACCTTTGCTGCGGCCTTGGCCGGAATCACGGTCTTTGCGCCAGCCGCAGTAAACCCTCCCGGCATTCCGTGTACCTCAAGCGTAGGCCGTGCCCACGTGCGATATAGCACGGAGAAACCAGGCTCACCGGTTAGCACCTTCGAACCTACCTCGGTCTTGCGATAATGTTCCTCGTTGAAGGGAAGCCGCTTCCAGGCTTTCAATTCGTCCTTGCTGGGCGCCTTCACCTTGCTGTAGAAGCCGGGGATCAGCACCTTGCCCTTGGAGTCCTTCAGCTTGCTAATGATTTCAATGAGGGCGAAGAATGGGTTGGGAGCCGCGCCGCCGTAAACGCCGGAGTGCAGGTCGGTCTTGGCTCCGTAGGCTTCGATTTCCGTATAGACCAGGCCGCGCAGGCCGACGCAAAGGGTTGGAAGATTGGGCGCAAACAATTCCGTGTCGCAGACCAGCGCAAAATCGGCTTTCAGCCTGGCTTTCTGCTTGCGGACGTATTCGGCGATGGACTCGCCGCCGACTTCTTCTTCGCCTTCGAAAATCACCTTGACGTTAATGGGCAGCTTGCCGTCATGCGCCTGGAAGAGCGATTCGAGTGCCTTCACTTCCATCCAAAGCTGGCCCTTGTCGTCAACGGCGCCGCGGGCGTAGATGTTGTTGTTGCGCTCGGTGGGCTCAAACGGAGGCGTGTGCCATTCCTCGATTGGGTCGGCAGGCTGCACATCGTAGTGGGCATACATCAGGACCGTGGGCTTGCCGGGAGCGTGCAGCCAGTCGGCATAAAGCAGCGGATGACCCTGGGTGGGAATGATCTCTACGTTGTTCATGCCGATGCGCCGGAGTTCATTGGCTACAAATTCCGCGGCTTTCTGCACATCGCCTTTGTGCTCGTCGAGCGTGCTGATGCTGGGAATGCGGAGCAGGGTCTTTAGTTCGTCAACAAACCGCGGTTGATTTGACCGCGCAAAATCTACTGCTGATGAAGCCATAGTTCTGCCTTTCTGGCGCTGCGGGAAGTGGATGATGGATTTGGAGAGCGCCGAAAACGTTTCAGTATATACCTGATTGGCGGTGAGCGACTCCTCCAGCCCGGCTGGCTTCCCGAAATTGTCGATGTGCTGGCCGTTGATTTACACCCGACAGAGTGAGAGCCGCGTTCCCAACTGTTTCGGAATTACGCCTCAGCGTGAGATGGGACGCGGCTGCTGAGGAGGATGGGTCGGTACCATCCGCGGCGCTCTAGAGCGCGGAATTGTCGGCGTTCTGCTCTGAATCCGCTTATCGTCCGAGTGCTGAAAAAGAAAAGCCGCCCAGACACCGGGCGGCATGCACTTATTGGAATTCTCCAGCCTTCCGTCAAGATCCAAACTATTTTAATTGCGCGTTCGAATTGAAGGAAAACGTCAGAGTTTTCCACTTGATGCTGTAAGCGGTGTCATAGTTGTAGGCCTCGAGGATTACGTTACCTAGATATGCCTCAGTGGAATCGTAGAGTGGGCTAGTTATGCTCTTTGCCGATGCCCCTGTGCCAACAGTGTACGTGAATTGGTTGACGCCCAGGGTCATGGTTAGCTTGACCCAGGTGTTGTATCTGAAGCCCGTAGGGAGGCCGATAAGATCCCACCCACCATTGCCGTTATTTGCCGTATTGTTCCAGCCATAGAATCCAGCAACGCCTCCATTGGGGTAGTAGCTGGGGCCTGCGACCTCAGTGTTAGTGGGACCCTGGAACTCGATGATTGGGTAGTCATTCCCGACGACGTAGGTGGAATTGACCGCGGTGGCCCAAAATCCTGCCAGGCGTTCGGGCAGCAATTCCCAAGTGGAGGGAACGTAGACGTAGATCGATATTGAGTTGGTTCCAGCTAACAAGTCGAACTTGTTACCTTGCGTGTTGGCAAAATTCGGAGTAGGCGTCTGAAAATCTGCTACGCAGACGGACTCCGTGAGAACACCTGGGGTGGTGGCCGTAGTAAAACCACACGGGGAATAACGGTCCGCGTACCACACGAGAGGCGCTTCTTGAGTATAGGGCGCTGTTCCAACAGTACTGAGCTGGGCGGGCACGGTAAAACTAAATGGGATGGTTTGAGCGGCTGCAGCCGCGGGAATCAAAGCCAGCAGTGAAGCAAGCAGGCACTTCGAGAATTTTCCCATGTAGAGATCCTTCAGTTTCAGCGACATTATTGTTCTCCGTTGGTTCCGAAATCGGAACTGAGGTTGGGTCTTTCGTTGAGGCTGCGACCGGAGCAGCTAGGCTCTGTCGGTGGATCTTTGAGAGATCTTAGGGGCCCGATTGCCTTACGGTAAAGCAGGGAAGAGACACACGTAAAAAGCGTCACCGCACAAAAGACTTACAGTCTGCCAAAGACGGGCTAGGTGCTCCTCAGTGCCCTCAGCACAGAAGCATAGAAGCGTAGGAGTGGAGCATCGGCATTATGCTCGGCGGTCGGCGCCCTGTCAACATGCAAATAGTTGCAGGCGTGCAGCGAAGCGTGACTCTGCGAAGTGCGACCGCCGTTCAATCCGGAAAACTCGGCAGCGAGCCCACAGAATTTCAATGCACTGAAATTGCCGTTTCGTCTGACGGCGGCAAGGCAAACTTCACCTTCACTGTCTTGATCTCATAAGGCTTGGTGTGAACGGTGACAGTGCTATCGGTAAGAAGCGTCGCGCCAATCGCCGATGTGCCAAGCGAATGTTCCATTAAGTCAGTCTCTTCCGCCGATTGCGCGCCGGCCGGAAGCGTAAGCTTCGCATCTACTTCCTTACCTGCCCATTCGTAGAACCGCAGGATGAGCCCACCGCCTGTTTCAGTCTCTTTCACCGCAGTGAGCGCAAGATTGTCAGGTTCGACCTCGACAAACGAATGTTCTGCGGCCAACTGACCTTGGTGCCTGGAAGCAGACATGGAGAGTAGCTTATAGTTGAGTTCGTAGCCGCGCCGGATTGTCTGCGCATCGGCCCACGTTCCGCCATGCGCATAAAGCGAATAAGTAAATTCATGATGACCTTCATCGGCGTGAGGATCGGGCCATTCCGGCGATCGCAGCAGCGACAGCCGCAACACATTCCCCTTCGCATCGTAACCATATTTGCAATCGTTCAGCAGGCTAAAGCCGTGTTTCGCGTCCGAGATATCACCCCAGCGCTGCGCCGGAACCTCGAACTCAGCCTGTTCGGCCGAAGTATTGCGCGTCGTGGGCCGCTGAATCGAGCCGTACGGGATTTCAAAGGTGGCTTTGTCGCTGTGCGCGCTGAGCGGAAACGCGACCTTCAGCAAGATGTGTTTCTCGTTCCACTCGGCAGTCATCGTTACGTCGACTCGCGGAACCCCCGCGTACATGGCGATGTCTCGCACGAATGTTGAGTTCTGAAAATGGTTCTTTACGCGAATCACGGCGCGTAGCGGCCCACTTTCCACCAGCTTGACCTCGTCCGCCGTGTCGAGATCCCACTTTTTCTGCTCGAAGTCGGCATCGATGTTCCAGGCATCCCACCTCTTCGGCTTGTCGACAAACGCCTGCAAGAGGTTCCCGCAGACTCTATCTTTCGGGCCGCCACTGTCGGTTTCGGCTGGAGCGAGCGCCTCCGTTTGACTGCGCTTGTCGAACAGGCTCGTCATGCAGCCCGTTCTTGGATCGATCGTGAGGCGGACGTATTCATTCTCGAGACTAACGGGAGAAGCCTTCAATTCCGGTGGTGGAGTAACGGACATGGAAACAGCGGAGGCACTCTCCCCCCGCACAAAATAGAGCTTGTAACCGACCGCAGGAACGCGCGCCAGTACTAACAAACGAGCGCGGCCAGTCGCGGGATCGTAGGCCAAAACCTGCGATGGGACTTGCTTTCCCGCCGCATCGAAAACTCGCGCATTGCGGGAGGGTTTCGCTAGTTGAGCGGAGATTTCAGTCACTTCAGTTCGCGGCCAGGACAGAGTGTTGAAAACCACTACGGGGGCTCCATCGCCCTGGGTATTGATATGCGCGGAGATTTCGTCGATCGCAGCGTTAGCGATTTCGGTGCCCGAGAGCTGAACATCCTCCAGATTCCGTTTCGCGTCAAGATAGTTCACGGCGATGCCACTGCCTGGCATGATGTCGTGGAAGTGGTCGAACAGGAGGCGTTTCCAGTCGCGGGTAAACCGTTCCTGCGGATATGGACGGCCAAGCAAGTAGGCAAGCGACGAAAGCTCTTCCGCATTCAGCAGGCTCTCCTCGGTACGCCGTATGCGCCGCTTGGTTTCGGCCTGGGTCGTCATCACCCCGCGGTGATATTGAAAGTAGAGTTCGTCGTTCCATGTCGGCACCTGCAACGAGGCGAGCTTTGGCTCGAGTTCCTTGAAGAAGTCTCCAGCAGTGCTGAACTCGAATCTGGGGTAGACCTCGTTGGGTGCAGTCAACTGAGGGACGTTGTCGAGCATAGTGCGGGTCGGGCCGCCACCATGGTCGCCCACTCCGTATAAGTGCATCATCGTGGGATTGTTGTCGGTTCTTGGGCCATAGATCGAGGGCGCCCAGATCGACAGGTCCTTGGCCATGCTGTCCGCTTCGATGCCGCCCGCATAGTCGTGCGGAAAATAAGTCAGGATTCGGCTGCCATCAGGCGATTGCCACCAGAACAACTTGTAAGGAAACGTGGTGTATTCGTGCGCCCAAAGCAGTTTCTGGGTTACGAAATAATCCATGCCCGATTTCTTATAGATCTGCGGGAGTTGCCAGTTATAGCCGAAGGAGTCAGGGTTCCAGCCAATCTTGGGGTCGACTCCGAACTTCTGCTGAAAATACTGTTTCCCAACCAGAATTTGGCGTACCAAGGACTCGCCCGCAGGCATGTTCAGATCAGGCTCAACCCACATTCCTCCGACAATTTCCCAACGTCCCTCTTTGACGCGCTGCTGAATTTCGTGAAAGAGGTCGGGATACTTTTCCTCCATCCACTCATAAGTGCGGGCTGAGGACATCGTGAATTTGAAATCCGGATATTCGCGCATTAAATCGAGCACGCTACGAAATGTGTTCCGAACCACCTCCACTGTTTCGGTCCAGGGCCACAGCCACGCCATATCGATATGCGCGTTGCCCACCGCCCGAATCGTGAACTGGCGGATCCAGGGCTGCAAGGCTTCGAGCTTCGACTCAACCAGGCGCAGCGATGCGTCAAAGGCCTTCTGATCGCCATTTTCGAGAGGCTTGAAATCGATGGTTTTAACGGCTTCGTCGAGAATCTGCTCGCGCTCGGCTTTGCCGTCGGAATAAGCGGCGATCAGAGGTCGGGCGGACAAGATTTCCAGGCGCAAAATGCCGGGATCGGGCCGAGTTGCAGGCGCCTCGAATGTCAGCTGAGCGGTGTCGAGCCTGACATCCGCATCGGCTGTGTCTATGCGGGCGGCAATCAGGAATTGTTGCCCCGGTTGAGCATCTTCTGTAAGCAACACTGGTTGCTGCGTGTCTTCATCTCCGCGGGCAATCAACGATCCGTTGGAAAACAGCGAGATGAGGATCTCGCCTTCGCTTCGGAAGGCCAAATCAAGCTTCACATGGGAGCCGCGGATGTCGTAGCCGTTGACCTTCTCGGGAATGACGATGCGACGCCGAAACACGCGAGGTCCTTTCCAGCGGTCCTTCACTTTAATCGTTTGCCAATCGGCGTCGTTCAGGGATGGGAGTTCGGGGTGCGCAATATCGTCGTGAATCCGCCATTCCGGCTGAGGCAAGAGAGTCAGCGACTCTAAACGGTCGAGGGTACTTTTGTACGGGTCGTCGGCTTTCTGCACTTGAGTGGTTTGCGAGAATGCGGCGATGGCAGCAAGCAAAGTCAGAAAGAAGGGAAGTGCAAGAGATCGCTTCATAGGGTTCGGGGTCGTAGTCCGTTTTGTGATCCGGACGACGTCCTGCCTATTCTAGCGGTGCTGAGAAAATGTTGAAGTGTGGAGAAGGCCGAGGGCCAACGAACTCTGGTTGCGGGAGAGTTGGTGGAGGCGGCGGGAGTTGAACCCGCGTCCGAAAATGTTACTGGCTAGGAGACTACATGCTTATTCCAGTTCATGCCTTGGGCATTACCCCAAGACGTTCGCGCCGCCGGCTCAGAACGGACAAGAAACCGGAAACGCTAGCCTGAGATCTTAGCCTTCCGCCCCAGACGTAGACGGGAAGAGCAGCCCTCTGTGTGACGCTCGCTCACCGCCCAAGGGCGAAGCGGTGGAGAGCGGCTGCCTAACTAATTAGGCTGCGTATGCCATTTGTTGATTGGCAATTATCATTTTGCACGCGATTAACGGGTGTGTGCACCACGGCATGCCTCCTGGCCGCAAGCATCTCCGTCGAATCCGGGACGCCCCCACTGAGGGAAGAGCCAGCAAAGAACTGCCTCTATGATAACACCCCGGCATCCGTCTCTTGTAACACCTTCCCCGCGAGTCCACCTCTCCCTAAATTCCTTTTATAGGCCAGGGTTTACAGATTGCAGGGGTGGCGAGTCAGGAGCGTCGCGCGGGCATATGTCGCGATAGCGGTGATCGACTTGTCTAACGGCGGCACGAACGAGCGGGGACGGGGCTTTGCCCCGCCCCCAGTCGAACTCACTTGTGAGCTTTCGCGTGTGGTTTTTGTGCCGGTGGCGCCTGGAGATACAGCAGGCCGGTTTGGGTGTTCAAGTCGGTCTCGATGCCAAAGGCACGGAGGCCGTCGATGACGAAGAAATCAAACGTGTTGGACGTGAATGGGGGTCCAGCAGCAATGCTGTCTGCGCCGAGACCGGTAATGGGGCCATTCGGTGTGCTGGCGGTGCCGGTGAGAGGAACATCGGTATATGTGGACGTGGCGAAGCCACAACCAGTTACTGGCGGTGTTGTGACGAGGTAGTCGAAATCAGTAAAGCTGCCTGAGCCGATGATGCCGCTGCCCCCGATCGTGATTGGACCGACGGCACTCCAGTTGTTGAAGCATGTGTCTGAGACTCCGGCTCCGCTCAGGGCGTAGGTGCCAGAGAGGGACGCGCTCGCGGTCTGCTGGAAGGCAGGACCGGCCGTAAAGTCATACGGGTCCATGGAGGCCATCAGTGCATTGCCGTTGCCGTCGAGGTAAAGCTGAAGCGTTGCCGGTTCAGGCGTGTCGGTGTTCGGGTTGTAATTCAAGTCGGTCCCGGTGAAGTTGGTGATGGTCACGCGGCCGGTCCCGTCGCTGATTCCTGTCGAATCGACAACGTAGGTTCCAGTAACGCTGGCTAATGAGTCAGCGTTTTGCTGATCGTTGAAATCGGCGGTACCCGACACCGTAGCGTCGGAATTGAAGGTTAGAGCGCCGGCGAAATCGAGGAAGAAGAAGTCGTCTTCTCCCTGCGAGCCGACGACATAGCTCGAGCCCGACAGGTTCGCGGTGCCGAAATTGCCGGTGTTAGCCTGACCCTGCGCTAAAGCGATTCCGCCGGTGGCGCCGCCGAAGGTATCAGCGGCCTCGACGAGCGTGATCGTATTGGCGTCGATGATGTAGCCGGCTAACACGATTTGTAGAACGGCAGGATTGGCATTTGGATTGAGCGTAAAGACCACTTTTCCGTATGAGTCAGGCGCGGACCCGCCACCGGGTCCGGCGACCGTGCTGCCGGCGAGCGGTTGATCCGGTTCGGGCGCTATTGCAGAACCGTCGTTGATGTCGAATACGCTGCCGGAGCCCGAGATTGTACCGGCGCCAGTCGCGTCGTCGACGTTGATGATGCCTCCCATCACGAGGGGCGCAGCACTAAGGTCGGCACCCGACGTGACGAACGCATAACCATAATTTGGCAAAGTCTGGGCTGCGATCGGATCCTGAAGGGCGATGGTTCCATTGCCGGAGGCGAAGCCATCAAACCAGGTAACCAAGCCTGTGGATGGAGTCACCAGCGCCACGTTCAGGGTCTCAAAACCATTGTTGTTGACGCCGATGCCTTGGTCGCTGCCGACGTCGAGGGCGATTTGCAGGTTGCCGTCCGTCGTGAGGGCGATTGTGCTGTCGTTGTAAATTGAGTAGCTGCTGGCGCCGAGGAAGAGGTCCGTGAAGTCCTGCTCGCCGCCGGTGATGGCGCCGCTTTGGATAGTAAATGCTCCAGCGACGTAAAAGGGCGACTGTTGGTTGTTATCTTCGCCGCCTACCTGGAAGACGTAGGTGCCGTCGGGCAGGGTGGTGATCGGCTGCGTGATGGTGATGTTGGCGGATTTGCTCTTGTTGAAATCGGAAACCGAGGTGGCTGTGACGGTCACAGTCGTTCCGGTGGGAACGGCCAGAGGAGCGGTGTAGTTGGTGGGAACGTTATTGAGAGTCGGTGTTTGACCGAAGGTTCCACATTGTCCGGCGCTGCCGCAGGTCACAGTCCAGTTCACGCCGGCGTTGGTGGGATCGTTGGTGGTGAAGGCCGCGATTTCCTGCTGGGTGTTGGTGTTCATCGAAGCTGGCGGCAAAAACGTTGGCGTGAAAGCGACAGTGATGTTGGATGTGACGGTGATCGTCGCAGAGGCAGTCTTGGTGTAATCGTCAACCGATGTGGCCGTGACGGTCACGCTGTTTCCTACGGGAACAGCCGACGGCGCCGCGTAGCTGGTGGCGACAGTGCTTAGGGTAGATGTGGGCGTGAAGGTTCCACATAATGAGGCGGGCGTACAAGACCAGTTGACGCCAGCGTTGCCGGGATCGCCGTTGACGGTGGCCGCGAGATTGGTATTGCTGTCGATGAGCACAGAAACCGGCGGCGTCGACGTAAAGGCGACGGTGACGTTGGATGTGATGGTAATGGTGGCCTGAACGAAAACGCTGGAATTGGCAGCAGAGGTTGCCGTCACGGTCACGGTAGTTCCGGTGGGGACGGCTGCGGGCGCCGTGAACTGGGTGGTAGCTGCGCTGGCGGTGTTTGTGGGATTGAATCCGCCGCACTGGGCGCTGCTGCAGGTGACAGTCCAGTTGACGCCGGCGTTGCTGGGATCGCCCGTGACGGTGGCCGCGATGTTGGCGGCACCGGAGATGAGCATAGAGCTTGGCGGCGTCGAGCCTGACGTGAAGGTGATCGTGATCGCGGTTGTAGTGATGGTGATGGTCGCCTGAATGGACTTGGAACTGTCGTTGGCCGACGTGGCCGTGATCGTCACCGTGCCGCCCGTGGGAACGCTCGTGGGGGCGGTATAGGTAGTGGGGACGGTGCTGGCGGTCGATGTGGGATTGAAGCTTCCACACTGGGCGCTGCCACACGTGACAGTCCAGTTCACCGTAGCGTTCGGCGGGCCATTTGTAATGGTTGCGGCGAGATTGGCCGTGCTGCTGGTAGCCATGGAACTCGGCGGCGGTGTCGTGAAAGCAAGGCTGATACTGGAAGTGATGTTAATGGTGGCAGTGACGGAAGCGGTGCCCGAGGTCGCTGTGATCGTCACAGTGGCAGGACTTGGTACCGTGGTCGGGGCGGTGTACGTGGTAGGGACAGTGCTGGCCGTCGATGCAGGACTAAAGCTCCCGCATTGCGAAGCAGGAGTGCAAGACCAATTCACTGTAGCGTTCTGCGGGCCATTGGTAATGGTGACGGCGATGCCAGCAGTTCCGCCGATCGTCATGGAACCCGGCGGCGTGAAGGCGGGCGTGAAAGCAAGACTGATCGGCTGGGTTGTCGAGCTTGAGCTGCCGCAGGCGGCGAGCATGGTGGCCACGGCAGCGACGAAGATCAGAAGAGCAGCGCGGCGGAATGTCATTGGGCGCCTCCGTTTACGGCGGGCTTGCTGTTGTGGGTGGTGCGGCGAGCCGCGTGCTCGCGGACGAGGGCTCCGCGCTCACTGCGCACGGTCACCACGCGCCCAGCGAAAATCAACTGGCGGACGAGCAGGACATCGTTTCCGTGGATGCTGGTGCTGATGCCGACAACTTGAACCGACTTACCGGCTTCAAGGGCCTCCTGATTCTGCTTGGAGAAAAAGGGCCCCAGGTGCGCGTCCACGGTCTTCCCTGAAGTTGAAATGAGCAAGTGGAGACCGGCCGGACTGCCTGATTGCTGGTGCGCGGTGAATCGCTCGACGGTCCCGACGAGGGTGACCTCTTTGGTCTTGTCGTAAGCGAGTCCCGAGGCACGATCAACGGACGATGATTGGGACGGGGTTGCGGCCTCTGCGGCCAGGGCAAGCAAAATGGCGGCCACGAGCCAGACCGATATCCGGGCGGCTTTACTGTTCCCTCTTCGAATCATTGCGGTGCTCCTTGAAAATTGTCAGATCGCAGGCAGGTGGAGCAGTGAACGCTCCGAGCCGACGAGGTTATAGTTACGAACACGAAACACTGCCTGAGCGCTACGATTCGAGGCTAGCACGGAAGAATATGTGTCGAAGTAGGATTCACGTGATCGTGTTACCAAGGTTACCAATATGGGAATTGGGGAAGAACGCCAGATTTAGCGCACCTCATTTCCTTTTTTCCGTCCGGCGAGAGAAAATCGCTACATGAAAATCGAAAAAATGCTGAAGCGCTATCAAGTGGACGACGGGAAGCGTTTTCGCCTCAAGGATTATGATCCTGCCGATACGCACGGGCTGAAATCGGAGTTCAAGAAGGAAGCCACGGATCTGCTGGCCAATGGCGTTCAGGAATTGAGCCATCTCCAGGACATTTTGGCCGCGCAAGACCGGTGGGGGCTATTGGTCATTCTTCAGGCCATGGACGCCGCCGGGAAGGATGGGACGATCAAGCACGTGATGTCAGGAGTGAACCCGCAGGGCGTCCAGGTAACTTCCTTCAAGGTGCCCACGACGGAAGAGCTAAGCCACGGCTATCTGTGGCGCACCAGCCAGCAAGCGCCGGGGCGAGGCCGGATCGGCATCTTCAATCGGTCCTACTACGAAGAAGTGCTGGTGGTGCGCGTACACCCCGAGGTGCTGGCCAACGAAAAATTGCCGAAGCAGCTCATGACCAAGAAAATCTGGGAAGAGCGCTACGAAGACATCAAGAATTTCGAGCGCTACCTGACGCGAAACGGTATCGCCGTAGTGAAGTTCTTCCTGAACATTTCCAAGAAAGAACAGAAGCGGCGCTTTCTGGAACGGCTGGATACACCGGAGAAGAACTGGAAGTTCTCGGCGTCGGACGCGAAGGAACGGGAGTTCTGGGATGCGTATCAAGAAGCGTATGAGGATGCCATCCGGGCGACGGCGAGCGAGTTCGCGCCCTGGTATGTGATTCCGGCCGACCACAAGTGGTTCACTCGACTGGTGGTGGCGCAGGTGTTAGTGGACCAGTTGAAGGGGTTGGGTTTGGAATATCCGAAGGTGAGCGGGGCGCAGAAGAAGCAGCTGGCCGAGGCGCGGCAGCAGTTGGAGAAGGATTGAGGGAACTGCGTCGCTTGCGCATGCTGTGGGGAAAAGGAGATTCCTCCCATTGGTCGCAATGACGAAGTCCATCAGCGGTAGATTGTTTCGGCGGCCTATTTCAAGACTATTGGGAGTGGCTGGTCATAGGGCTGGATGGTTACAGCCAGGGACTTGCGTTGGTCGAAGGCTTCTTTCGTAATAGGGAAGCTGACGACGATCGTTCCTCTTTTTTCGGTTCCGGGTAGAAGCTTGGTCTCAGGCGAGAGCGGCGGCTCGGAACTTTCCTTTAAAGACGGGAAAAGCTGGTAGTAGCGGTCGAGGTCGACGGCGGAGGCGGCAGCGTCTTCGTAGGCGTGGCCGTCGGCGGCGGTGAGTTGCGCCTTCAGGGAGCGGATCCAGAGCGACTTGTCGGCGCTATCGCGCAAAGTGAAAGTGATGGCGGCGAGGACGATATTTTGGCCGGGCACTTCAACGTCCGTCACAAAGTTGACGGAGCCCGCCCCCTGAGGTTTAGGGCGCTCGTGGAAAGCGACGATGGCCACGATGATGGCGACGATTGCGATGGCAGCGAGCACGATGCGCAACGGAGGGAGATTGCGCTTGGCGGTGCCAAATTCATCGCCGATGTGGAAATCGGTGACGGGCTCAGGTGGCCCAGCGGGAGCAGAGGGAAGTGTGGGTGAATTTGGTGAAGACGGCAGCGGCGCAGCGTCAGCGCCAGGCGTTGGGTGTGGATCGGGAGTGGAATCGGGCCTCGCGTCGGGCATGGGGTGATTCTAGAGGTTCATGGCCGGTTGGAGAAGGGCAATGACAGATGGAAGCAGATGGGCATGTGCCTGGGGTCCCGCGAGTACCAACTAGCAGTCCAATGACTTTGGTTACCTTGCCGCGTATGACGGGGACTGGCACGATGCAGAAGAGTTCTCTTGGAGGTAATCTGCGGTGAGACGCACAAACATTTTTGTTGCGCTGGCATGCGCGCTTCTGGCCATCAGTCTTTCAGGTTGCGGGGCGACCAATCATCTCCAGTCCATAACCCTGAATGTGAGCGCGATCAACGGCACGCCCGTTACAGGTGCAGGCGGCATCGTGTCGTTGGAGGGTAACGGGGGAACGCTTCAGCTACAGCCCATGGGCAACTACGGCGGCGGCCAACCCAAGGACCTGACGAAGATGGCCACTTTCACGGTGATCGTCGACCCATTTACCAATTCGGACGGAAACGGCGGCACGCTGCTCACTCCGTGTTTTGGTCCGTGCCCCACGCCCTTTGATGGCATCCATGGGACAGTTGAGTGGGATGCCACTGGTTTAGTCACCGCGGTAGAGCCGGCGGAATGCACCTGGGTGAACGGCGACCCCTCGGGCACACAGCCAGCATGGGCCTATGTGGGAGCTTACATGGCCACGGCTACGTATGCAGGGGTTACTTCCCAGCCCGTTTACATTCCAGTGGCGTCGGCGGCGGGCGTAGTTAGTGCCAGCAACCCCAGCGGGGCGTGCGGACCTACTACCACCCCTTAGCGCTCGGCTAGCGATGAAGGGCATTTGATTTCCGGGGACGGCTGCAAGGCGGCCGTCCCCGTTCGATTTTTGCTTGTTCGAAATTCCTGCTTTTTGGCCTGCGGTTGGAGCGCCAGCCCCAAACCCCGTATAATCCTCTGGCTTTGCTGCAACCCTCTCAAGAACGCTATGCTGATGGTAGTCGCCACGGAAGCGGAGACTCGATGAAGATTCGCGCCGGAATTGAAGTGTCGGGGCAATCCGATATTGGCTGCCTGCGGAAGAACAACGAAGACTCCCTGGACTATTGGGAACCGGAAGAAGACGAAGACTTCGCGCGCAAAGGGCGGCTGGCGATTGTGGCGGATGGCATGGGCGGGTATGAGGGCGGCCAGGAGGCAAGCCGGCTGGCGGTGGATACGCTGGTCGCGACCTACCGCGACTATGACGGCAACGATCCGCAGCAGGCCCTCGTCGAGGGGATGCAGGCGGCGCACGAGGGAATTCGGCGCTACGGGATGAATCATCCAGCGTTGCAGGGAATGGGCACGACGTGCACCGCGGCGGCCATCGTAGGCGGTGCCCTGCATTACGTGCATGTGGGGGATACGCGGCTGTACCTGATTCGCGATGGTCAGATTACGCAGGTAACGCGCGACCATTCGTATGTGGGTCGGCTCGTGGAAGAGGGAATGATCACCCGCGAGGAAGCCGAGAGACACCCGCAGCGGAATATTCTGACGGCAGCGGTGGGAACCATGCCGGAACTCATCATGGATTCGCCCGGACGGCCTGAGCCCTTGCGCCCAGGCGATGTGATCGTGATCTGCACCGACGGTTTGTGGGGGCAGGTGCAGGACCAGGAGATTCTGGAAGCGGTCAAGAAACAAAGCGCGGAAGCCGCGGGTCACGATCTGATTCAACTGGCCCGGCAGCGCGGCGGGCCGGACAATATCACGCTCAACATCCTGCGCCTGCGCTAAGCCGGGTTGCCTGGCGCAAAACTGCGGCCGAACGAAGTCGGCTTTCCGAAAAGTGCAAACTTCTGCAGTTCAACGGGAGTTCCTCCGTCTTATTTCCATCCTAAAGCAATGAAATCACAAGCTGGGCAGGGCTTCTGGCATTTTGTGCTTTGGCAGAATTCGTGCTGTGTCTATAATGTCGATGGGTTCCATAGACATAATGGGAAGTGAGCAATCATGAGGGTTTCGCAAAAAGGACTTTATGCACTGCAGGCGATGACGATGCTGGCGCGGCATTACCAGGACGGAGCTATCCGTATCCGCGACATCGCCTACGAAGAAAGCCTGCCGGAGAAGTTCCTGGAGTTGATTCTTCTGGAACTGAAAAACGCGCGCATGCTGGAGAGCGCTCGGGGCGCCAAGGGCGGATACCGATTGCGCCGGCCGCCATCGGAGATTCGGTTGAGCGAAATCATCCGGTTGATCGACGGGCCGCTCGCCCCGTTTGGGGATGCGGAGCAGTTGCGCGTGCTGATCGACCGCAATGACGACCACCGGGCGCTCTACAAAGTTTTTCTCGACGTGCGCGATTCGGCCGCCAGAATTCTGGAGGGGACCTCGCTCGCCGATCTGGTGCCGAACGGTTCTCGTACTGCGGAGAAGGCAAGAGGCTCCGGGAAACGGAAAGCGGATGCGGCCGTGTTGCCGATGGCGGCGTTAGCCGTGGGACAGCAGGGCCATGACTAAAACGAGCCGCGTTGTACGTTTTTTCCTGATTGCCTTCGCATTGACTCTGAGCACCAGCGACCCCGCTTTGGGCCAAACCGTAGTGCATGTCGGTGCATTTCCGAATATCACGCATCCGCAGGCGATGGTAGGCAAGAGCAACGGCTGGTTCGACAAAGCCATGGGCCCGCAAGTGAAGATCGAGTGGAAAAGTTTTAATGCTGGTCCCTCGGCGATTGAGGCGTTGTTTGCCGGGGCGATTGACATGACGTACATCGGGCCGAACCCGGCGATCTCCGGCTACGTCCGTTCGAACGGCGAGGCGCTGCGCATTGTGGCAGGAGCGACGAGCGGCGGAGCGGCACTGGTGGTGCGCAAGGATTCAGGAATTCAGAAGCCAGAGGATTTCCACGGCAGGAAAGTGGCGTCGCCGCAAATGGGGAACACGCAGGATGTGGCTCTGCGGGCATGGTTGATCGCGCACGGCATGAAGTCGACGGACAAGGGCGGAGATGTGCAGGTGATTCCGCTGGCCAATCCCGATCAGCTGACGCTGTTTCTGAAAAGGGAACTGGATGGGGCGTGGGCTCCGGAACCGTGGGCCACCAGGCTGATCCAAGAGGGGAACGGAAGATTGTTTTTGGATGAGCGTACGCTCTGGCCGAATGGGGATTTTATTACGGCGCACCTGATCGTGCGGACACAGTTCTTGAAGGAGCATCCCGACCTGGTGAAGAACTGGATTCGGGCGCACGTGGAATTGACGGACTGGATCAACGGTCATTTACCGGAAGCGAAGAAGCTGCTGAACCAGCAGATCGCGAAGGAAACAGGCAAAGCGCTACCGGATGCGGTGCTGGAAGAATCGTTCGGACGCATGAAGGCGACCTATGATCCGCTGCGGCCGTCGCTGATGAACGCGGCAAAGTCGGCATTCGACGCTGGTTTCCTTGGACGGCAGATGCCTGATCTTTCGAGTTTGTACGATTTGTCGTTGCTGAACCAAGTCCTCGCGGAAAAAGGAAAGAAGGCTATCCAATGAGCGCAAGTCCACAGAATGTGATTCCCGCGGCGCCACGAGTTCCACGCCCGGACACGCGTGCCAATGTCTTTCGCGGAAAACCGGTAATGCCGGTGACGGAATTTCCTGCACGCGCGGTCGCCGAAGCCGTGGTGCCGAAGGTTGCACTGGACGGAATCTCGTTGAGCTATCGGACGACCTCTGGAGAGCGCTTGGTGGCGCTCGACCAGATCAATCTGGAGGTAAAGCCGGGAGAGTTTCTGTGCGTGGTGGGGCCTTCGGGATGCGGAAAGTCGACGCTGCTGCACTTGATCGCAGGATTGCAGCCGCAAACTGCCGGGACGGTGTTGGTGGATGGGAAAGCGGTGGTCGGACCGGGAACGGACCGCATTCTGATCTTCCAGGAACTTGGTTTATTCCCGTGGCTGACGGTGGGCGGGAATGTGGAATTCGGCATGAAGATGAAAAACGTGCCGAAAGCGGAGCGCGAGGAAAAGGTACAGTACTACCTGCGGCTCGTGCAGCTTTCGAAGTTTAGAAATAGTTACATTCATCAACTTTCCGGCGGGATGCGGCAGCGTGTGGCGCTGGCGCGTGCGCTGGCTACTGGTCCGGACGTGCTGCTCATGGATGAACCCTTTGCAGCTCTCGACGCGCAGACGCGCGACCTGCTCCACGATGAGTTGGAGCGAATCTGGGCCGAGACCGGGTGCACGATTATTTTCGTCACGCACAATGTGCGCGAAGCGGCGCGCCTGGGTGACCGCGTGGTACTGCTGACGTTTCGGCCGGGGCGCGTGAAAGAAGAGTTCCGGGTGAATCTGCCGAGGCCACGGCACATGGAGCATCCGGATGTTACGCGCATGGCGCGGACTGTTCTGGATTGCTTGCGCGAAGAGATCAACAAGAGTCTGGAAGTGGAGTACGCCGATGAAAAAGCTCGCTAAGCAAGTCGTCTTTTATGGTGTTCTGATCGGTGTGTGGACGGCCGTGGCCAAGCTGCACATCTGGCCGCCGTACCTGTTTCCGCCGCCATGGGGCGTGGGGCACGCGTTGTGGGACGGCTTTGCCGATCATAGTTTCTGGATCGGAATTGCGGTCACAATGAAGCGCATGCTGATTGGCTACAGCTTGTCGGTCGCGCTGGGCATGGTGTTGGGGCTGGGCGTTTCAAGCAGCAAGTTCTTGGAAGAAACGCTCGGCGGCCTGCTGGTGAGTTTGCAATCGCTGCCGAGTATCTGCTGGATTCCGCTGGCGGTGCTGTGGTTCGGGCTGACGGAGAAGGCGATTCTGTTTGTGGTGCTGATGGGGTCGCTGCTCTCAGTGACGATCGCGATGGAAGACGGGCGCAAGCAGATGCCGAAGATTTATGGCATGGCGGGGCGAAATCTGGGAGCGAGTGGCTTCCGCCTGTTCTGGTCGGTGCTGTTGCCCGCGAGCTTGCCGTTCATCGTGAATGGCATGAAGCAGGGCTGGGCGTTCGCATGGCGGTCGCTGATTCAGGCAGAAATGATTTTTCTGAGCCTGGGGCTGGGCCAGTTGCTGATGATGGGCCGCGACCTGAGCGATATGAATCAGGTGCTCGCGGTGATGATCCTGATCATCGTTCTTGGCTATCTCGTGGATGGGTTGATCTTCCGCACCATGGAAAGGAAGCTCCATGAGAAGTACGGGCTGGTGGCGGCGTGAGACAGCTGCTAGCTTTCAGGGGCTAGCCTCTGGCAACAATCTTTCTCTTGCCGCGCGCATTGCCGAGCCTACCCGAGGCACGGCAAGCGCCGTCCTACTCCGCTAGCCTTCCACTTTTTTGAAAATTCATTTCTAATTGCTCCCGCTATGATGCGAACACTGGGGCTGTTGGGAATCACTCTTCTTTCGTTGTCCTCATTCGCCGCTGACAACAACACGCAGCGTGTGAATGCGGGTCGTCTGATTCAGGAGGCGTTGAAGCCTTCTTCACTGGAAACCAACCTTCAGCGGCTGACAGATGAAGTGGGCGGCCGCGTGCCGGGGACTCCGGCATTCGAACGGGCGGTCGCGTGGGGCGAGGCCGCGCTGAAAGAAGCGGGCGCGGACAGCGTGCACACCGAGGAATTCACCATTCAGAACTCCTGGGCCGAAGGCGCGACGGAGATGAATGCATCACTCGACTCCGGTGCCAACTTCCGCGTGAAGGCCGTTTCCGTGGCGTGGGCGCCGGCGCTGGCGGCAGTAAAACATGTGTCCGTGGTGTATGTGGGGATGGGCACCGCTCCGGAGTTCGCCCAGGCCGGAGATATTGCAGGGAAAATTGTGTTGGTCGATAGCAAGGTTTTGGCGAGCTGGGGCGATCTTATGGGGGAATATGCGCGGGTCCCGGGCGTGATTGACCTGGCGATGAAGGGCAAGGCGAAGGCGATCGCATTCATCGCGACCCGGGAACATGGAATTCTATACCGGCATTCGAATTCGGTGGCAGGCGAGATCGACCCGATTCCGCAGTTGATTGTGGCGCGCGAAGATGGCGAGCGGATGGTGCGGCTGCTAAAAGCCGGAACCGCTGTGTGGGCCGATCTGGCGATCCCGAACAAAATCGGCGGCCCAATCAAGACGTGGAATGTGGTCGCCGAGATTCGCGGGCGCGAAAAGCCGGATGAGTTTGTCGTGCTGGGAGTGCATCTGGATTCGTGGGAACTGGGGACGGGCGCGCTCGATAACGGCTGCAATGCGGCGCTGGTGATCGATGCGTTGCGGGCCATCAAAGCGTCGGGACTGAAGCCTCGGCGCTCGATCCGGTTCATCCTATTCTCGGGAGAGGAAGAGGGAATGATCGGCTCGCGCGCGTACGCGGTGGCGCATCGCAACGAACTGGATAAGGCGGCGGGAGTAGTGGTGTTCGACGGCGGTACGGGGAAGACAACGGGTTTTTCATCCGGCGGACGGAAAGATGTGGTGGACGCGGCCACAAAGATGGTTGCGCCTCTGGAACAGCTCGGCGCGAACAAGTTGCTGACGACGGCCGAGTCGGGTACCGATCATTACGATTTCATGCTGGAAGGCGTGCCCACGTTTGTGGCGGAGCAGGATGAGGCGAATTATCTGGAGAATTACCATGCCACGACCGATACACTCGACAAAGTGGACTTCGCGCAGCTTAAAAAGCACGTGGCCGAGGCAACGGTGCTGACGTTTGCGCTAGCCGATGCAGAGGGCCGCGTCGGCGCAAGGCTGAACCGCGCCCAGATCGGGCAAACCCTGCGCGAGACTCATCTTGATCAGGAAATGAAAGAGATGGGCATGTGGGACGAATGGGCGACGGGGAAGCGCGGAAGGGTGGAGTAGAGCAGGTCTCAGGTCTCAGGTCTCAGGAAAAGCTGTCAGGGGTTTGATTGGTGCGACGGGAATTGGCCGCGGTTCCACAATACCAGGGCTTCCTGAGACCTGACAGCTGACACCTGCGACCTGTATCGTAAAATTTCCTGTGCTCTTCTTTTGGATTCTTTTCAATCTGTTCATCATCGCGATGCTGGCGCTGGACCTTGGCGTGCTGAATCGACGCGCGCATGTGGTGGGGCTCCGGGAGGCGCTGGCATGGTCGGGGACGTGGATTGCGCTGGCCGCATCATTCGCGGTCCTCGTGTTCTTCTGGCACGGCCGGGCCGAGGCGCTGCAATTTGTCACCGGCTACGTAATCGAAATCTCGCTCAGCGTCGATAACCTTTTCATCTTTCTGGTTATTTTCCGATACTTCAAAGTTCCGGGTGAGCATCAGCACAAGGTGCTGTTTTGGGGGATCCTCGGGGCCCTGGTGATGCGCGGATTATTTATCGCGGCCGGGGTTGGATTGATCCGGCGCTTTGACTGGATCACGTATGCGTTTGGAGCGCTGCTGATCTATTCCGGGCTGAAGTTGCTCAGGCAAGGGGATCAACAAATCCGCCCCGAGAAGAATCCAGTGCTGCGGTTGTTCCGCAGATTCTTCCCGGTTACCGATACGTACGAAGGTGGGCGCTTCTTCACCCGCAGAGACGTTTTCTACGCGACCCCGCTCTTTGTGGTGCTGCTGGTGGTGGAGACTTCCGACATTCTGATTGCGGTGGATTCAGTCCCTGCGGTGCTGGCGATTACGTTGAATGCGTTCATTGTCTATACATCGAATGTTTTTGCCATCCTTGGCCTGCGCTCAATGTACTTCGCGCTGTCCGGGATGATGGATCGTTTCCATCACCTGCATTATGGGTTGTCGGTGGTGCTGATTCTGGTTGGGGTGAAGATGATCGGCTCGCATTACGTGAATGTACCGACGGAATGGGCCTTAGGAATCGTACTGCTGGTGCTGGCATCGTCGATTGCCGCCTCGTTAATGGTTCCGAAGAAAGGCGCGACGGTGTGAATTGTTGCCGGCAGGCAAGACCGCCGCGTCGAGATGAGACCGTGTCACCATACGCTATGATTAAACCTTCATGATTCGCATTCCAGTAACAACACCGTCGCGCTCCTATGAGGTGCTGATCGGGAGTGGTCTACTAGCGCGCGCTGGCGAAACTCTTGGAAATCTTTTCGGGAGCAAGCGCGCGTTCGTGGTGACGGTGCCTCCGGTGCGAAGGCGGTGGGCCAAGGTGCTGGTGCAGTCCCTGACGGCCGCAGGAATTGAAACGGCGCTGCTTGAAATGCCGGATGGAGAGCGCTCGAAACGGCTAAGCACACTAGAGAAGCTGGCGGAGAAGCTTGTGCAGCAGGGAGCGGATCGCGGCGCAACGCTAATCGCGCTGGGTGGCGGTGTGGCTGGAGACGTCACCGGGTTCCTCGCGTCAATATACATGCGAGGCGTGGATGTGATTCAGGTTCCCACCACGGTTGTGGCCCAGGTGGATGCGGCAATTGGGGGCAAGACGGGCGTGAATCTGGTGGCGGGCAAAAATCTGCTGGGAACGTTTCATCAGCCGCGTGCCGTGCTGGTGGACCCGGCAGTGCTGACGACGCTGCCCGAGCGCCAATATCGGGCTGGGCTGTACGAGGCCCTGAAGTGCGGCATCATTGGCGATGTCGGCCTGTTTCGCCTGTTTGAAGAACGGCACAAGGAAATTCTTGGGCGCGACGAGGCAGTCCTCGAAAAGGTGATTGCTGACTCCGTACGGTTGAAAGCGTCAGTCGTGAGCGCAGACGAGCGCGAGGGTAGGCTGCGGCAGGTGCTCAACCTGGGCCACACGATCGGACACGCGCTGGAGGCGGAAACGGGTTACAAACTCTTGCTCCACGGGGAGGCCGTGGGATGGGGGCTCTTAGCGGCAACTCACATTGCACTGTCGACAGGGAAGCTCGACAGCGTGACGGCGGGGCGAATTATGAATGCGGTGCTGGGATTGGGCGAGTTGCCGCGGATGAATGTAAAGACCTCGGGTATTCTCAAGCGCTTGAAGTTCGACAAGAAGACTCGGCAGGGCGTGGTGCACTTTGTTTTGCCGCGAGAAATAGGGAAGGTAGAGATTACGAGCGACGTGGGGGAGCCGCTGGTGCGCGCGGCCGTCGAAGAGATTCGGAAGCTGGCGCGGAATTGAGGTGGCGCAGCTTTGCAATCGCTGTTCCCGTTTACTTTGCGCAGAATCGGCGCTGTCGTCTGAGGTCGTTTCGAGAGTTTTATCACTGCTTGCAAAATGCATAGGTCCTTCGCTTCGCTCAGGATGACACGGTTGCTTTTTGAACTCTCGAAACGTTTTGATCGAGAGACGTTTACTGGCTAATGAAATCGATGGAAAAGGACAGGATCGTAGGCGCGACGCCGACCGGCGCCTCAGACCGGGAGTCGGCGGCGAAGGCCATGCAGGAGATGTTTACCTCGATTGCGCCACGCTACGATCTCCTGAATCATGTTCTTTCCTTCAACATCGATCGGCTGTGGTGGTGGCGGACAGCGCAGCGTTTTGATGCGATTCTAGGGCGGCCCGGGACTCGCATCCTCGATTTATGCTGCGGCACTGGGGATATGGCGTTTGCGCTGTGGCGACGGGCCGGGGCGGCGGACGTGAAGATTCTCGGAGCGGATTTCTCTCACGCCATGCTGCAGCGTGCGGCGGAGAAGGGAAATACGGCGACTGCCGGAAAGGAGACGGGGCCAGCCGCGTCTCTACGTTGGGTTGAAGCCGATGCGCTCCGCCTCCCATTCCCAGATGGACATTTCGACCTGGTGACCTCGGCATTCGGGTTTCGCAATCTTGCCGACTACGATGCGGGACTGCGGGAAATCGTTCGTGTGCTCGGTCCGGGTGGGGAATGCGGCATCCTGGATTTTGGCGAACCACGCGGGCTGATCGGCGAGGTCTATCGCGTCTATTTCAAAAAAGTGTTGCCGGCCATTGGGACCCTGATTTCTGGCGTGCGCGGCCCATATGCCTATCTGCCGGCGTCGGTAGAGCGCTTCCCCTCGCCCGACGAAATGATGGCGCGCATGAAACAAGCCGGGTTCGCTGAAGTCTCGTGGACTCCTTACACCATGGGCGTGGCCGGCCTATATCAGGGAGTGAAAGCGTCTTAACCCCACAGTTTGCTGGAGAGTACAGAGGTTCGGAGACTTGGGATCGCCCGCTGCTTCCTCCGCCGTGGAAACGGATTCTCGTCGCTCAGGATTTCATTGGAGCAGCCGGGAACGAATCCGTGAAGGCGTCGAAGCTGGTTTTCGTGATCACACGCTCGTAATCGCGGCCCAAGAACCTTCTGAGCTTATCGGTATTCATGATGTACTGGCCGCTCATGTAGGGTACGGCGGCGGGCGGGATCGCCGAGATCTGGCGGTTCCAGAGGATTTCGAGGATGCGGCGCATAACCCATCTGCCTGGAACCCGCACCAGCTTGGCATGGGCTTCGTGAATGCACTGGGCGAAGGTCATGGGTTCGCCGCGCCCGGCGACGTTGAGGATTGTGAGCCGCTGCGCCTCCGGTTCGCGCTCTAAGAACCATGCGATCAGGCGAGCCATGTCGTCGACGTGAACGAACTGGATTTTGTTGTCCAGATATTGTTGTCCGTACGGCAACATGCAGGGCAGGCGTTTGCCCTCCTGGCGCATGCGGGTGGCGCGCTTGCCTTTTCCGTTGGGTGTGCCGCGAAAAGCTCCCATCAGGTAGTTTTCGACCGTAGCGCCGGCAAAAATGTGCGGACGCAGAATGAACACGCCGCAACCGCGCAGAGAAGGCGCGCGCTGCTGAACAACGAGATCGCTTTCCTTCTTGTGGATCGCGTACGGAAGAGTGTGAGCCTGAAGAGGCGCCTCTTCGGTAACGGCCTCAGGCATGTCGGAGCCGTAAGCGGAGACGCTGCTGGGAAAAATGAACTGACGAACAATGGCTCCGGCGGTGCGGTTAGTTTCCGTGATGGCTTCCATCACGCGCGCAGTGCCAGCGACGTTGATTTGCCACATGCGATCGACATCGATGACCCCGGTGCGCTGGGGATCGATAACAAATGCGAGATGCACCACGGAGACCGGCTGCACTTCGCGCAGCAGCAGATGCAGCTCGCGAGTCGATTCCTCGCGGCCGAGATCGAGCGATACAAAACGATCCAGCGCCGCAGTGGGGGGCGTGAGATCAATACCCACCACTGCGTATCCGGAAAGATGTTCAAGAAGCCGGCGGCCGAGATTGCCGGAGACGCCGGTGACCAGGATAGTTGGCTTCGCCATATCCCCTTAGTCGCGGTCGTTGTCCTTCGGAGGAGCGCCGGGATTGCCTCGTGGAGGCATCGGCATGCCCGGACCGCGCGCGGGTCCAAAGTAAGCGTCATTCAACTCCGCCCCGCTCTGGAAGCGCTGCATGGACTCGCGATAGCGCTGAGCCGAAAGCTGGTTGTGGATTTCAGTTTTTACCGAATCCACGGGCAGAGTCTCTTTGCTCACTAACTTATAGATGTAGTTTCCGCTGGCATCGGAGACGACCTCGGAGACCTCGTCAACCTTGAGTTCCATGGCGGACTGTTGCGACGCAGGCAGGCTGGTCCGGCGCACTTTCTCCATCTTTGTAGGCGGAGGATTGCCCGGAAGTCCCGCCGCGACGAAGGCCGCCTTTTCCAGTTTGTCAGGGTCTTCGCCTTTGACAAGGCGTTCCCGGAGGAGCGTTGCTTCTTTTTTCATCGCTTCCACGCCAGCCTTTTCCTGCTCTTCAGGGCTGAGCTGCTTGGCGGCAGGCTTGGGTGCGGCGGCGGTCGTCGAACCGCTCTTTGCCGCAGCCTTCGTGGGCGCAGGGGGGGGAATGACCCGCTTCGTGTGCGGGACAAAAATTTTCACGAATGTGGCTTGTTCGTAGTTGGCGACATTCTTCTGATAGTAATCCTGAACGTCCTGGTCGCTGACGTTGTTGGCGTCGGCTTGAAGAGCCTTAGTCAGTTCCTGAGCGAGAATCTGCATGCGCGCCAGGCGCAGCGAATCCTCGAAATGGGGAGTCTTATCAAGGCCGCGTTTCTCGCCTTCCGATGACATGGTCAGCACCTGCGAGTAACGCGTGGCGAACTGCCGGCGCATCGGAGCGGCCATTCCGGGCTGGATCGAATCCGCCAGTTTTTCGAATTGGGTTTTGCTGATCACCGTCTTGCAGGCATCGCCCTGCAGAGTGGAATCCGTGCAGAAACCCTTGATTGTAATCACCGGATCGTCAGGATTGACCTTCGGTGGTTCGGGCGCTGGCGCCGCAGGGACGTTGGCTTGCATGGACGGGCTGGGCGTTGCTCCGGCGGGAGTCGAGGGAGACGGGGGTTGGGGCGTTTGTGCACAAACCATTGCGACAAGCGCAAGGCACACGAGTAACTGAAGACGCATGAGACTGGATCCTCCGAAAAGAATTGCGACGAGCAGAGAATCATAGCATGGCGAGTCGGGGGTAGTGGAGGGGGTAGAGGGGTTGGCGAGGTTCGAATCCAAGGTGATAATGGCGGGTATGCAGGAAACCGACGCCACGTTCAGCTCTGAGTCAATGCGTCAGGAAAAGCGCGCAGTGGCAGGGAACTCGGTGTTGGCGGCACTCGTGATCACGGTGCTGAAGATCGTCGTGGGGCTGGCGACGCGCTCTCTCGGAATTTTGTCGGAGGCGGCGCACTCGGCGCTCGACCTGGTGGCCGCGCTGGTTACATTCTTCTCGGTGCGGGTTTCGGACAAGCCGGCCGACGCCGACCATCAATACGGACACGGGAAAGTGGAGAGCTTTTCGGCGTTCATCGAAACCGGGCTGCTTCTGTTGACCTGCGCCTGGATCGTCTATGAAGCATTCGAGCGCCTGTTTTTTCACAGCGTGGAAATCGAACCGAGTCTGTTTGCGTTTGGAGTGATGCTTCTCTCAATGGGAGTGGACATATGGCGATCGCGGGCGCTTGGGAGGATGGCGAAGAAATACGACAGCCAGGCCCTTGAGGCTGACGCGCTGCACTTTTCCACCGACGTCTGGTCGAGTGGGGTCGTGATCTTAGGCCTGGCGCTCGTGTGGGCAGGGCGCAGCCTCCATGTGGGATGGCTGCGTCAGGCCGATCCGGTTGCGGCCCTATTCGTCGCGTGTGTGGTCGTGACTGTGAGCTGGCGCCTCGCGCGCAGGACAATGGACGCACTTCTGGATGCCGCGCCCTCCGGTGCCCGTAACCGCATCCAGGACCGGATCGGGACCGTGGCTGGCGTGCTGGAAGTGGAGCGCGTGCGAATCCGTAAATCGGGCAGCCGTTACTTTGCAGATGTCTCACTTGGGCTGGCGCGCAATTTGACATTTCAACGGTCGGAGCAGATTTCCGATGCGGTGACGGCGCGGGTGCGCGAGGTTCTGCCGGACGCGGACGTGATGGTTCATTCGGTGCCGCGGGCGCGGCACACGGAGAACATTTTCGACCGGATTCGGGCGGTCGCGGCCCATCATAACTTCAACGTGCATGACATCAGCGTGCAGGACCTGGCCGGGGAGTTGCACGTTGAGCAGCATTTGGAACTGGATGAGCAGCTCAGCATGAAACAGGCGCATGACGAAGTCACGCGCCTGGAGGCCGAGATGCGGGCGGAAATCCCGGAAATTGCGACCATTCTGACCCATATTGAGAGCGAGCCGGCGACGATCGAAACGGGCGAGCAGATTGTGCGCGAGCCGGGGCTCGAAAAACGCCTGCGCGATGTGGTCAAGGAATTCCCGGAAGTAAGTGACATCCACGAATTCCAGTTCAAGAGGATTCGCGATCGGCTTTATGTTTCCTGCCACTGCACTCTGCCCGACGATATGCCGCTGTCGCGAGTGCATGATGTGCAGACCGCGCTCGAGATCCGATTCAAGCAGGACGCCCCGGAATTGTTCCGCGTCCTGATCCATCCCGAGCCTGTGACGGACAACCGGCGTTAGGGAAGGCGGCAAGACAAAGCGAGGCCCAATGATTGAAGCAGCCGTGATATGGACGGATGAGGAGCGGTACGTAGGAGCGGCGAGTTCGCGCCACGCGGTTGTAATGGATGCCGCTGCCGAGAAGACGGCGAGCACGCCAATGGAACTGGTGCTGATCGCGTTGTGCGGCTGCACAGCGTCGGACGTGGTAGGGATTCTGCGGAAGAAACGCGAGCCATTCACGGCGCTCGAGGTTCGGGCCAAAGCGGAGCGAGCGGACGGCCATCCGGCGGTGTATACGTCGATTCACTTGACTTATGTTGTTCGCGGCGAAGTGAGCAAGAAGTCCATGGAAGACGCGGTCCGGCTTTCGAAGGATAAGTACTGTTCGGTCTCCGCGATGCTCGAGAAGACGGCCGAGATCACCTACACGATCGAGCATGCGGCGTGAAGGCCGAGCCACATCCATTGCGCGGCTACCTCTACATTGGGAGCGCGGCGCTGTTTTGGGGAATCTCGGCGACACTGGGGCGAGCAGCGTTCACGGGCCATCTGCTGCCGGGAGGAGTTTCGCTCGGCACGTCACTAGGAAAGATTGATCCGCTGATTCTTTCGCAGAGCCGCGTGACGATTTCGCTGGCGGTATTGTTGCCTTTGCTGGTTGCTCGTCGGGGCTCGGCTGCGTTGAATGTTCCGGGCGGCGACCTCGCGCGGCTTTTCCTTCTGGGTGTTTTTGGTGTTGCGGCCTCGAATTACTTTTACTACCTCGCAATTCAGAGAACCAATGTAGCGACCGCGATCATTCTGCAATATACAGCGCCAGTGTGGGTCTTGCTGTACACGGTGCTGCGAGGAGCGCAGCGTCCGACATGGCGGCGAAGTGCAGCGGTGGGCTTGGCGGTTGTTGGCTGCGCGCTGGCAGTTGGCCTGGTGGGATCGGGCGGCTTTCGCATGGATCCATTGGGAGTGAATGTCGCGCTGCTCGCGGCGTTTTCCTTTGCCCTATATAACGTCGGAGGACACAGCTTGCTTGCGCGCTACGACCGGTGGAAAGTGCTGTTGTGGGTCTTGGTCGGGTCAGCTGTTTTTTGGATCATTGTCAATCCTCCTTGGAAGATTGTGACTGCGCACTATGGGCGCGCGCAGTGGGGATTCATGGCGGTGTTCTCCTTGCTTTCTGTGCTGCTGCCGTTTTCCTGTTACTTCGCCGGCCTGCAACATCTGGAGCCGACGCGCGCGATTGTGGCCAGTTGCCTTGAACCGGTCTTCAGCATTCTGATTGCGGCGGTGGCGCTCGGTGAATTGCTGCGTCCGATGCAGACTGCTGGAATCGTGCTTGTGCTGGTGGCGATTGTTCTGATTCAGTTGCCGGAACGGACGTCGCAAGGTGAGAAGTTCTTGATTGAGCCCATCGAGTAGGAGCGACGGCGGAGTTATTCCAGCGCCTTACCCTTCGTCTCCGGAAGTTGCGTAGCCATCAAGCTTGCTAACAAGAATGCCGCTGCGCATAGGTAGAAAGCCGAGTCCAGTCCCTTCTTGTCGCCGATCCTCCCGATGACAAATGGGGCGACGCAGCTCATAGCCCGCGCGCCGGTATAGGTAAAGCCCAAGCCGCGTGCTCGCAGCGCTGTGGGATAGATTTCGCTGCCGATGGTACCGCAACCGGAGAACCAGCCTGTGCCGAAGAAGGCCACGACCGCTCCGAGCACTAGCAGTGCGGATTGCGAACGCGCCATGGCGTAGAGCGGGATCAGAAGGGCGGCGACGAAAAGGTAGAGCATGAATGAGCGCCGGCGTCCGAGATAATCTGCCACCCAGCCGAAGCTGAGGTAGCCGGGAAACATGCCGAACAGGTTGAGCACGAGAAGCAGCGTGGTTGTGCCCATGATTCCGAAGCCGCGGCCACCGCGCTCGATGGGCAGCGACAGGTAGGCCGGGATCCACTGAAATAACCCCCACCAGCCGAAGAGTCCGAAGAAATTCAGGAAGAGCAGGGCGAGGGTGCTCTTGAGATAAGGAGGACGGAAGATATTGAAAAAGGAAAACTCGTGATTGGGATCATTCATCGACAAACAGCGCTGAGATCTCAGAAGAGTAGGAAGAACTTCTTTCTTAGAATTTCTCGGCGAACTCGGCGTCCTCGGCGGTGCAAGATTTTGATCTGCTCTGTGCTCGATCCACATCTCGGATTCGGGGACACGATTACGAATCCAGAGCGTGACGGCGGCGGGCAGGATGCCGACGAAAAATACCATCCGCCAGTTGGCATAGCGCAGGACGATGCCGGCGACCAGCGCGGCGAGCGCGTAACCGATGGCCCAGGAGCTCTGCACGATTGCGATTGCTTTGGCGCGCAGTTCGTCGGGCCAGGTTTCGGCGACCAGCGTGGCGCCCGTGTTCCACTCGCCGCCCATGCCCAAGCCGAGCACGAAGCGAAACACCGCCAGCATAAGAATGGAAGTGGAAAGACCTGATGCGAACGAGCAGACCGAGTAGGTCACGATGCTGAGCATGAGGGCGCGCTTGCGTCCGACGCGGTCGGCGAGGAATCCGAAGAGGATGCCGCCGATGCCCGAGGCCAGCAGCATCAGCGTGGAGAGCAGGCCGGCCGTGGCCTTGGTCATTCCGAGATCACGCATGACGTGCGCCAGCACGAGCGCGTAGAGCATGGCGTCAAAGGAGTCGAGCATCCAGCCGAGGGCGGCGGCGAGCAGGGTGCGGCGCTGGCCGGGAGTGGCTAGCTGGAGGAGGCGGATGGGGCCGATGGCCATGCGGGGAAGGATTGTAGCAGGGAGCGGGTGTGATAGCAGAGCGGCGTTCTATGGTACTCAGGGTAGCCGATGGATTAGGGTCGTTGACGTGACGGGGATTGCCTCAGCCGCCGCAAATACCTCTGTGCCTTCTGTACATCGCGGCCGATCTGCTCTTTCAGCGCTTCGATTGACGGGAACTTTATTTCATCACGCAGACGATCGAGGAAATGAAGTTCGACTTCCGTGTCCGCCGTAAGTTGCAGCGGATGGAAATTCAGCAGGTGCGATTCGATGGCAAAGGAATCGGCGCCGAAGGTGGGGCGGTTGCCGACGTTGGTGACCGAGTCGAAGCATTCTTCATTTTGACCACTGCCGATGCGCGTGCGGGTAATGTAGACGCCGTCCTTGGGGATGAGTTCTTCGTAGCGCGCGAGGTTGATGGTGGGTACGGTGTATTTTGCGCCGTAGCCGCGTCCGCGGCCGGGCGTGGAAAGAATGCTGAAGGGACGGCCGAGCAGGTGGCGTGCGCGGCTGGCTCGGCCTTCGGCGAGCAGCTTGCGGATGTGGCTGCTGGAAACGCGCTCGCCGCGGAGGCGCATCTCGGGATAGTCGTGGACTTCGAATCCCATCTCGCGGCCAAGTTCACGTAATACTTGAATAGTTCCTGCTGCCTTATTTCCAAAATGGAAGTTGTAGCCTTCGTGAACTTCGCGGGCATGAAGATGGCGCTTGAGGATGTCGTGGGCGAACTGATGCGGCGTCATCAGCGAGAGGTCGCGGGTGAAGGGGAGCAGGAAAACCGCGTCGACGGCGGTGGTGGCGAGCAGGCGCAGCTTCTCCGGGGTCGGGCTCAAAAGTTTGAAGGTGTGATCAGGACGGAGAATGCGCGCCGGGTGCGGCTCGAAAGTGACAACTACGGAACGCGCGTGCGCAGCCTGGGCGCGGCGGACAATTTCTTCGAGCACGGCGCGGTGGGCGCGGTGGACGCCGTCGAAGTTGCCAACGGTGACGATGGTGGGGCCGAAGTCGGGGGGGACATCGGCGAGTTTGTGAAAGATGAGCATCGATCGTTATTGTTCACCGCCGAGACGCCGAGGACGCCGAGAAACCCATTCTTATCAAATCTTGGCGCTCTCGGCGTCTCGGCGGTGAGATCAAATTTCGAACTCCAGTTTCATGCCGTCGTAGGCCAGCCTGACCTCCGGTGGCAATTTCGTATTCGTTTCTTCGTGCGGGAGGTCGTGACAGATGTGCGTGAAAAATGCGCGCTTCGGTTTGACTTCGTTCACGATCGCAAGCGATTGCTCGACGGTGGAATGCGTGGGATGCGGCTTGTAGCGCAGCGCATCCAGGAAAAGAACGTCGAGATCGCGCAGCTTGTCTAGCGACTCGGCCGGCACGGCACTGTGGTCGGTCAGGTATGCGCCGGACCCGAAGCGGAAACCTAGAATGGGCGTCTCGCCGTGGATCACCGTCACCGGCTCGAAGCGCGCGCCGAAGAGTTCGACCGGCGCTTCGATCGGCCGGAGTTCAACCAGCGGCAGGCCTCCAAATTTGTAGTCGGCTTCAAAAATGTAGCGGAACATGTTGCGCAGGAATTCGCAGTTGCGCGGTGTTGCGTAAAGCGGCAGCTTGCCGGGCTTGTGGCGATAGGTGAGCGGGCGCAGGTCGTCGATGCCGAGGATATGGTCGGCATGCGTGTGCGAATAAAACACGGCATCGAGCTGGGTGATGTGCTCGCGCAAGGCCTGCTCGCGGAAATCGGGCGTGGTGTCGATAACCAGGTGGCGGACCTTGCTGGGAGAAGCATCGCCGTGAGGGGCATTCCCGTCCGGCTCAGGGTAGCTGAGCATGATGGACGGGCGGGTGCGCCGGTCGCGTGGATCGGCGGAATGGCAGACGGCGCAATCGCACCCGATGGTCGGAACTCCCATCGAAGTACCGCTGCCCAGAACCGTTAGAGTCGCACGCATCTTTATGAATGAACTTGGGTGACTGAACTTCGCCGAACAACTTCAGCTAAATCAACTTCGGCTGAATGAGCTCAGCCGTTGGTACCAGTATTGGAGCCGGGGGCCTGGGGAGCGCGCGCGAGGGCGTTGGTGACTTCGACATAAGCCATGCGCAGCTCGTAGAGGCAATTTTGCAGGAACCCCTGCTCCTTGGGAGTGAGGTTGCCTTTGGTTTTTTCCGAGAGCATGCCGAGCGTGTCGATGGTCTGGCGCGCGCCGATCAGATCAACGCCGGGTTGGCCGCCCTGCTCGTGCATCAGGCCAAGCTGAACCATGGCGGTCATGTAGAGCGAGGCCATGAAGCGCTCGAAGTTGACTTCGAGTTCTTTGGAAGAATGGCCGCTTAACTCGACGCGACGGTCGAGATCGCGCGCTGACTCGCGATAGGCATCGTGCTGTGCCTGTTGCTCGGAAGCGGTCGGTGGCTCGGGCGTGTCGGCGTCGGGAGCGGGCGCGGCGGAGTCCGGACCGGGTGCAGCCGCCGTCTCTGCCGTGACGGCCGGGGCGGCGGCAACAGTCGGTGCTACAGCAGAAGTTGGTTGCTCCGGTTGCTCCGTCTGATCCTCCACGGCCGAACGCAGCTCTCCGTCGGAGGTAAACAGGCGCCGGTCGCTCACTTTGAACTCAGAGTCTCTTTTCTTGTCAGGCATAAGATTCTTGTGTCTTTCCGCTAGGAGATTGGGGGCGTCACCGGTTTAAGCATCGCCGTCCCTGCGCGCAAATTCTTGTTTGCTGCCTCGCGTCGAAGATAACCGAGCGCGACCGCGCGGTCAGCTGTGGGCAGAGGCAACTCGGCGCTGCTGGTGATCTCGCCCACGTCTTTTTCGTCCGCTTGTATCTTTGCGCCGGGCGCGGGCAGCGGGCCTTCGACGAGGAAGGCTGTGAACTGGCGGTGCACCGCGCCGCGCGAGCGAATGCGCTCGACGATCTCTTGTCCAAGATAACAGCCCTTGGTGAAATTCAAGGCGCGCATCTGGCCGGTTTCCTGTGGCAGGTCGCGCTCACGGATGTCCACGCCATAACGGGGGATGGCCAAGCTGATGCGGCGGAGTTCCAATGCGTCGACACCAACGGCAGTGGCGCAGGCGGCAATCAGCGCGTCTCGGGTGGGCTTCAGCTTGTCGGGCGCAAGCCAGATTTCGTAGGACGAACCGCCGGGGTCGTCGCCAAGGACGACGGTGCATTGCAGGCAGCCGCATGCGCAATCGCAGGTGGGCGTGCAAAGCTCCAGAGGAGAGAGAGCGGGAATATGGATTCCGGCTGTGTCCAATACTTGCTTGGCTCGCGGCCCGGCCACGCCGATTGCCGTCAGCGTGGCGCTTACGTCCGTTACTTCAACGTCGTCCATGATGATGAACTTGTCGAAATGGGCTAAAACAACTTCGCGCAGTTGCGCGTCGACATCTACCAGCAGCGAGTCGCCCATGTTGTAGGCATACAGATCGGCCTGGATGCGTCCCTGGGCATTCAGAAGGAATGCGTAGACGCCATGGTTGAGGGCAAGATCGCGGATATTATTCGTCACCATGCCGTTCAGCCAGCGCACGCGGTCAGCGCCGGTAAGGCGAATTTTCGAGCGCCCGCTTAGCTCATAGACTCCGCAACTGGAGAGCAGCGCGAGGAACTCGGCACGCACGTCGCTTGCGGCAGACGGCGTGGCCAGGCCTTGAGTTGAACTGGCTTGTAAGGCGGTTGTCATCCCTGCTGGCTTGATTATAGCGAAGGAGACGCGGATACCTGGGCGACTCGCTGCGAAAGGGCTCCGCATCGGGGAATCGTCCTTAGGAGCTCCAGCGCGCAAGCCCGGCGCCTAAAGGCACATTCATCGCACAGCACTTGCGGCATGCCTGAAGGCATGCCCCGATACGAATCCCATTTTCACCACAGGTTCTATTGCGCTATTCAGTTTGTTTTCTGCAACCTCGAAATCAGCTTTTGTGCCAGGTTTTCCTCCGATTCGGACCACAGCAGGCGGCCGGTTGCGCCGGAATTGCTTTCCATCTTAGCGGTAAATTCGACCAGGCGTTGCACGTTGATGCGGACGCGGTCTGCGGTCTCTGAGGTGAAGGCCACCTCTTCATGAAGGAAAGCGGTATCGAGGCCGAAATCAATTTGGATGTGGCCAGCGGCGGCGGCGGCGTTCTCTTCGAATTCGAGGCCGTGGGCAATCACGCGCACCAGTGACGGCTGCAGGACCCAATTCTCGCCAGTGTCCTGCGGCCTCCAGAGGTCCCAATAGGCCTCGAAAACATAGGCGTAGTCTTCATGGAGAAGATCAGCAGCCAGTGCCACGGCTTCCTCGGGAGCAAGGCCCGGCACAAAGCGGCGCTCAAGAATGGTGGGCTCGCCCCAGGAAACGGGATGTATGGCGAGGTAGGTAATACCCGGCTTCGCTGCTGAAAACGGAATTTGCCGCAGAACGCTGACCGTGCGCGTAAGGATGTCGGGCAAATCGAAGTCCGGAAACCACAGGCTCAAGTAAAGCGAGTCGGCCATCAAAGCATTCTAATCGCTACTGCGGTCAAATTTGGCCCGCACTGGTCAGTTTCCATGAGCGTGTGTTATTCTCAATGACGTTACGAAAACGATAAGAGACAGGAGTGCAACAGGTTAGTGCTAGCCAGACAGCAAAAGCAATCCGTCGTTGACACGTATCGCACGCACGCTACCGATACCGGAAGCCCCGAGGTTCAGATCGCGCTATTGAGCGAGCGCATCGGTCAACTCACGGAACATTTCAAAATGCACATGAAGGATCACGGCTCGCGCCGTGGGCTTCTGATGATGGTGAGTCGGCGTCGCCGCTTGCTCGACTACCTGAAGAAGTACGACTCGGAACGTTACAAGGCCGTGATTACGAAGCTCGGCATCCGCAAGTAAATGTTCCGGCCCGTGTGGGCCGGCTTGAACTCCGAGAGCCTTAGCAAAGTGCGTTTTCCCAACCGCGACAGCCACTGGCATTCGCCTATTTGCGAACTCCGCATTGGCGCGCCGTGCGCTCCTGCCCATATGAGGATGATCCTATGAAGCCTGAACCCATTACAGTTTCCGTCGAAATCGCCGGCGGAAAAACCATTTCATTTGAAACCGGAAAATTGGCGAAGCAAGCGCACGGCTCGGCCGTAGTGCGCCTGGGAGAGAATACGGTTCTCGCCACCGCCGTTGCCAACCCTGAGCCGCGTACCGGCATTGATTTTTTCCCGCTCACCGTGGACTACCGCGAATACACCTATGCCGGCGGCCGAATTCCCGGCGGATTTATCAAGCGCGAAGGGCGCATGAGCGAGCGCGAGGTGCTGACCAGCCGCCAGATTGACCGGCCCATCCGACCGATGTTCGCCGAGGGATTCAAGTGCGAGACGCAGGTGATTGCCTTTGTTCTGTCGGCCGATACGGAAAACGATCCTGATGTCGTCGGCATTAACGCCGCTTCTGCTGCGCTGACGGTTTCCGATATTCCGTTTCTCGGCCCGATCGGCGCAGTGCGCGTCGGGCTGGTGGATGGCCGCTTTATCGCCAATCCCACCTATACGGAAATGCGTGAAGGCCTGCTGAACATTATGGTCGTGGGCACGGCCGACGCGATCATGATGGTCGAGTCGGGCGCAAAAGAAGTGAAGGAAGAAACGGTGGTGGACGCGATTGAATTCGCGCACGCCGAGATCAAGAAGATTTGTGCAGGCATTGAAGAACTGCGGCGCAAGGCCGGTAAGCCGAAACGGAAGGTCACGCCGCCGGAATTTGACCAGAAGTACTACAACGAACTGGAGTCGAAGATTGGAGCGCGGCTCGCCGATGCACTCGATACTCAAAAGCACCCGAAGGCCGAGAGCTATGAACTGGTGCGGGCGCTGGGCAAAGAGCTGACGGATGCGCTACCGGAAGAGGATGTAGAAGGTAAAGCGAAGTTCAAGGAATATTACGAAGTGTTGCGCGAACGCATCTTCCGCGACCAGGTGATCAATAAGAAGCATCGTCCCGACGGACGTGCTTTTGACCAGATTCGTGAGATCTGGATCGAAGCCGGGGTTCTGCCGCGCGCGCACGGGAGCGCAATTTTCACTCGCGGCGAGACGCAAGCCCTGGTGACGACCACGCTCGGCACCAGCGACGACATGCAGCGGCTGGAAGGCTTCGAGGGCGAGGCCAAGAAGCGCTTCATGCTGCACTACAATTTCCCGCCATTTTCCGTTGGGGAAGTTGCGTTTCTGCGTGGCGCTGGACGCCGCGAAATCGGCCACGGAGCGCTGGCAGAGCGGGCTGTTTCGGCCGTGCTTCCCACCGAAGACAACTGGCCTTACGCGATGCGCGTCGTTTCCGACATTCTGGAATCGAACGGCTCATCGTCGATGGCGACGATTTGCGGCGCATCTCTTTCGCTCATGGATGCCGGTGTACCGCTGAAAGCGCCGGTGGCTGGCGTGGCCATGGGCCTCGTTAAAGAGGGCGAGCAGTATGCCATCCTCACCGACATCGCGGGCGCGGAAGACCATTACGGCGACATGGATTTTAAAGTTGCTGGAACCAAGGACGGAATTACCGCCCTGCAGATGGATATCAAGGTCGGCGGGATCACAGCGCAAATCATGCGTGAAGCGCTCGCCCAAGCACAACGCGGGCGTATGTACATCCTCGAAAAGATGGACGAGGTGCTTACTTCAGGACGCGTCAAGGTTTCCGCTTACGCACCCCGTATCTACACCCTGCAGATTCCGGTCGACAAGATTCGCGACGTGATTGGGCCCGGCGGCAAGATGATCCGCTCGATCATCGAGCAGACCGGCGTGAAGATCGACGTCGAGGATTCGGGCAAGGTCAACGTTGCGTCGAACGACGAAGTTTCGGCCAATAAGGCTTTGCAGATCATTAAAGACCTGACGGCATCGGCCGAAGTAGGGAAGACCTATCTCGGCAAAGTGAGCCGGCTGGCGGATTTTGGCGCGTTTGTCGAGATTCTACCGGGCCTGGACGGGCTTCTGCACATCAGCGAAGTGGCCGAGCACCGGATCAAGGATGTCCGTGACGAACTAAAGGAAGGCGACCAGGTGTTGGTGAAAGTTCTGGCCGTCGAGGGCAACCGCATTAAGCTGTCGCGCAAGGCAATTCTGAAAGAGCAACGTGCGAAGATGGGCGGCGGAGCACCTCCGCCTCCGGAAACGGACGAGGCGGCGGGGTTTGAGCCGTCGGCGGCGCCCTTGACACCGTCAGCGCCGCAAGCCGCGCCCACCACCGTAATTGAAGGTGGCGCGCAGTTCGATGCGGATGATGAGCCGAACTTCAACCGCGTGGATGCGCCAGTCGGAGTAGAGCCTGCAGTCGCAGGACGCCCCGAGGGTGGGCGCAGTAGTGGAGGCGGGGGCGATCGTGATCGCAATCGTCGCCGGCGCGGTCGCGGGGGGCCGGGTCGCGGTCCGGGAGGCGGCCACGGTGGGCACGGAGGCGGTGGCGGCGGACGTGGGAGAAGGTAAGCCAGTTCTCAGTTGTCAGTTCTCAGCAGAACCTAGGGCCGCAGCGATGCGGCCCTTTTTTGTTTGTCTTGAGACGATGACAGGCTAGAACGACAAACGCTTGAACAGCGTTTCCGGGATGTGTTCGACGGCGGCCATGACGTAACGCCAGATTTTCGGCGTGTAAAGAACATCGGGTGAGCGACGTTCTAGCGTGCGGACGATGTCGCGGGCAACCATTTCTGGCTGCGCAAGGCGCGTGGCGTTTGGCAGATGGTCGGTCATCGGGGTTTGCACGGGGCCGGGCTTGATCGTGATCACTTTAACTCCGACGGGATGAAGTCGGCTGCGCAGACCTTGCAGGAAAAGCGACAGCGCACCTTTGGCGGAGCCATAGGCGTAATTGGAGCGGCGGCCACGATCCCCCGCGACTGACGTGATCGCGGCGATGCATCCGGTTCGTCGTTGTTCCAGGTCGGCTGCAAAGAGAGTGAGCAGCGCAGCGGCGCTGACGTAGTTGACGTTTAATTCCGAGAGCAAAACGTCGACCGACGCCTCAGAGTCTTTTTGATCCCGCATCGCGCCGTAGGAGAGCAGAACTGTGTCGTAGCCGGAAAATGAACGGCGGACAAAGTCGAAGATTCCGACATGGTATTCAATTGCCGCCAAATCGGCAGCGCAAGTAAGAACTTGCCTCGCGCCGCGAGCCAATAGATCGGACTGTACCTCGGACAGGCGTTGCGGAGAACGCGCCACCAGCAGCAACTCGCACCCCAGTTGCGCCAGGTGACGCTGAACTTCGAGCGCGATTCCGGAGGTTGCGCCAAGGACGACGATCTTTTGCAGCGTCGGCTGCGCGGCGAGCGCGGAGAGCGATTCGGCAGAATGAGTAGGGCTCTTCATTGTCCCTGTCCCTCCGTGACGCGCCGCCAGAACGATGACGACATCTTCGGATCGATGTAAGGCACAAAGCTCCGCCACCGTGGAAACGACGCTTCGAACAGGGCCGGGCTCATACGCGCGTCTTTTGCTGGATAGAGCGCGCCCCCGCTGCGCAAGACTACATCGTCGAGCGAGCGCATAAGCTGGAGTGTCCGCTCGCCGCGCATGGCAAAGTCGAGCGCCAGGGTCAGGCCCGGACGCGGGAATGACAATATCCCGGCGGGCGGCGCCGATCCAAACTGTTTCAGGACGCCGAGAAACGATCCCATGCCAGAGCGGGCGATGCGGTCAAGGAGTTCCTCGAAAGCATCGACGTTCGACTCCGGGATGACGCACTGATATTGCAGGAAGCCTTGCTTGCCATACAGCAAGTTCCACTGGCGCACGGAATCCAGCGGGTAAAAGAACGAATCGTAGCCCACGCGCGCCGAACCCTTTTTCGCGGCGTGAGCGCGGTAGTAGATGGAATTGAAGGCCCGCACGCTGTATCGGTTGAGCAACCACGCCGGCAAATTGAAGGGAAGTTTCGGCCCGCGCTTGAGGCGAAGTTTTCTTGCGCTCTCGGCGGAGTGATTCCCGCGGAAGAAAATTCCGCGTAGACTTCTTCCCGCGAAACAATCGAGCCAGGCCACGGTGTACTCGAAATGACCATTGCTCTCCTGGCTAAGGTCGACGAAACCAGAGAGCGACTGAAAGGGCACGAGTTCAGCGTCGATCCAGGGCCCGGCCACGCGCCGCAGTTGAATGTCCGCCCATGCAATAACGCCGGTAAGCCCAAGGCCGCCGATCGTGGCGCGGAACATTTGCGGATTCTCCTCGCGGCTGCAGACAACCAAGCCGTCGATCGAACGATGCAAACCAAGTTGCTGGACATGATCGCCAAATGTCCCGGCGCAGTGGTGATTCTTGCCATGAACATCATTAGCGATAGCGCCACCTACGGTTACAAATTGCGTGCCGGGCGTTACGGGGAGGAACCAACCCTTGGGAAGAAAGACAGCGATGACGTCCGCAAAACTGACACCGCTTTCGCACCGCAGCACGCCGGTTGACTCGTCGAAGCCAAGAATACGATTGAGACGGCGGCAGTCGACGAGTTCCCGGTCAAAGTTGAGGCACGAGTCTCCATAACTTCGGCCTAGGCCATAGGGAAGCAGCGAAGCCGGCGGCGCGGCTTTGAGAATACCAGCCAACTCGTCGTTCCAGGCGGGATTGTGGACGTGCGCATGGGTTCCCGTGGGATACCTTCCCCAGGAGACAAGGCCATCCGTAGACGCGGCGAGCGACCGTTTGCGACCGATTGCAGTAGCTTCAGCAGGCATTATGTTTTCGGTGCCGATCTAAACTTAACTTCTGCGAAGGCCGCTGTTACCCAGTTTGCCAGCCTTGCCCGAGCCCTACCATCTCATGTGCATCATGCTGGCGGCGATTACGGCTGCCGAAGCCAACGCCGCTCCGTAACTAACACGGTCCCGGATGGCAAGAGTGACCGGATCCTCGCGTAGTTCTCCGCGATGGGCTAAGAGCCAGGTTCGGCCGAGCCAGTAGAGAACGATCGGGCAAAGCAAGAGCAAATATTCGGGCGACAAGTAAAGCATGCGCACTTCCGGACTGTGGACATATAGGCTGAGAATGACGACGGCCGAGAAACTACTGCCAACACCAAGCGAGAGCAGTAGCTCGCGGTCATCTACGCGATACCCACGACCCGAGTTTCCAGAGGCGACGAGATCATTCGCATGCAGCAGTTCGGAATACCGTTTTGCCATCGCCAGGCTCAAAAAGAAAAACAGCGAGAAAGCGAGAAACCACTGCGATAAGGGCGTCGACGAAATCAGCGCTCCGGCGAGAATGCGAAAACTGTAAAAGCTCGAGAGAACGAAGACATCGAGCAAAGCGATTTTCTTCAGATAGAGTGAATACAACATCGTCAACGCCGCATATCCCACCAGAGCCAGACCAAATTGCGCATCGAGCAGCAAACCAACACCTAAAGCAGAGCACAGAAGCGCAAACGAGGCGGCCAGACCTTCCGGGATGGAGATTTCACCCGCCGCGAATGGGCGTTCTTTCTTCCAGGGGTGTTGGCGATCCGAATGCAAGTCGAGAAGGTCATTGAGGATGTAAAGCCCCGAGGCGCAGAAGCCATAAAGCACAAAGCCGATGGCGGTGCGCAGAATGGGCACAATGGTCAAGTTGTGCGATAGAACGAGAGGCAGAAACAGCAGCAGGTTCTTTGCCCAGTGGTGACCCCGCAGTGCATTCGCCCAAGTGCGCCATGAGGCCCGTTCGGTCACGATAGTGGCTTGGAGGGTGGTTACGGCACCGGCCTGCTTTGCTCGCGCTGGTGTGCCGACAACGTATGCTGCCCGCGCATGTCGCCAGACGGCAACGTCGGAAGCCGAGTCACCCATGTAGTCGAAGCCGGATGCGGCGAAACGTTCAGATAAGAACGCGGCCTTTGCTGGTCCTATGAGGTTGAGCCGGTCGTCACTGCCGTGGACTTCGTCGAAGAGCCCAAGATGACGGGAAACCGACTCGGCGAGTTCGCGGTTGGCAGCCGTTACCAGGGCAATACGACGGTTGCGAGCTTTTTCTTCCCGCAGCAGATCAAGAACCGGAGCGCGATAGCACAGGCGGGCGGGATCGAGACGGACGTGGCGCGCAAGCTGGTGTTTCAAGTAAGCGCGCCCTCGCAGCAGCCACACCGGCAATAAGAACAGTGTAGTGGGACGGACTTTCAGAAGAGCAAGAACGCATTCCCACAGCAGATCGCCCCGGATCAAAGTGCCGTCCAAATCTACGCACAATACCGGCGACACTTCTCGAGCGACACGGGTTCCTGCGGCTCCCATGAGAATCATGGTCGCAAAGGAAGATGCAAAAGAGGGGAAGAACTGGCGCGCGCAGGTAACCTGGGTAACATGCGCGCCGCTTTAACGAAGGATAGTATTTGACCGTTCTGGAGCGGTTTCGCAGACTCCGGGCAAGGTTACTAAAGTTGGAAGCTGAGCGAGCCTACTCTCAATCACGACCCTGGCGCGTGACAAGGGCTAGAGAACCGGAAGCCAAGATGCGTTTGGCGGTGCTGGACGCAAAATGAAGACCTAATAAGCGCGGGGCAGTCCGCGCGACTTCAGGACAGGGTGATGGAACTGAAACATACAGATCAAAAAGCGAGCGCATGGGACCTGCTGGCGAACTATTACTCCCACCCGGCAATTTTACTAACGACGATAGCCGCGGCGACTGCAGTACTGTACAGCGGTACTCTGATGTTCCAGTTTGTGTGGGACGACAAGGCGCAGATTGTCGACAACCCAATCATTCGTTCAATGGGCAAACTGCATAAGGTCTTCATCAGCGACCTTTGGTATCACACAGGGCGCTTTCAGCTGTATTACCGCCCATTGTTTGTAGTTTGGTCGATGCTGAATTACGCGCTGGCCGGGCTCCACCCATGGGGATGGCATCTGGGAGCGGTGCTGATGCACGTAGCAGCCGTGACAGCAGTGTTCTGCCTTGTGCGCAAGCTCGGGTTGGAGTATTGGACGGCTGCGTTGGCCACAGTTATCTTCGCCCTGCACCCGATTCATATTGAATGCGTTGCCTGGATCTCCTCCGTCGCCGACAGTATGGCCACGACGTTGGCGGCGCTGTCGTTCGTAGCTTTTCTCAACGCCCGTGACCCGGGATCCAAGCACGCACTTCCCTGGCGCGCCGCCTCGCTTGCTTTCTGCGCATGCGCCCTGCTCACCAAAGAGATCGCCCTGGGTTTTTGTCTGCTGGTCGGCGCCTACGCATTGCTTTTTCCCACCGCGAAAACGTCCGGCTACGCGCAGAGGATATGGAGGGCAGTCCTGGCTGCCTTTCCTTATGCCGCGGTCACGATTGCCTACTTACTGCTTCGTAAATTCGCGCTGAATGCGGTAACCGGCAAGTTCGATCCTAATCATACGTTTGGCGACATGCTGTTGACGCTGCCCTATGTGCTCGTTTTTTACCTGCGACAGCTCATATTACCGATCAGACTGACGGGCCTCTATTTCACGCCGTACGTGACGTTCGAGGACACAAGCCGGTTTGTTGTGCCTATTTTGGTGCTGGCCGCTGTGGGCGGGGTGCTTTACCTCTGGTCGCGACGGAAAAATGACTTATTGGTCGTCTTCGCAGCGCTTTGGATGATTCTCGGTCTTGCCCCAGCGCTTTATTTACGAAGCTTTGTGGATGGGGACTTTGTGCGGGACCGGTATATCTACCTCGGTTCTGTAGGATTTTGTATTCTCGTGGCAAAGGCCATCCGACTTCTTCCCCCAGCTAAGCGGTGGAGCGCAGCGGCAGTGCAAGGAACGGCGGTGATCGTCATCTCCTTGGGTTATGTGGGCCTGTCTCTACCGCAACAGGGATACTGGGATTCGGACCTGCTTATCTATTCCCGTGGATACGAGCTTTATCCGCAGAATCCATACACCGAAGTAGGCTTGGCGCGCGAATACAGCCGGCTGAACGCCTACGATCGCGCGATACCACTTGTCGAAGATGCCTTCCGGCGCCGCCCGGACTATCTCTATGGAGCCTATGCACTGGCCGACGTCTACATTGCCGCGGGACGCTACCAGCAAGGGCGTACCGCGCTGCAGTTTGCCCAGAGCTTGATGCCCGAATACGCGAAATCGGATACGGGCGCTGTTGCCGTTGCCGCGATGTGGGGAAAACTTGGAGACTACGATCGAGCCCTTGGGCTTTGCGCGCAAGTCCTGGCGCGAGACGCGGATCTGTACTCGGCCGCTTACAACTGCGGAAATATTCACTTAACGGCAGGAAATTATCGCGCTGCCGAACCGCTGCTTCAGCACGCTATCCAACTGTCGCCGGAACTGGCAGCGCCGCGGCATTTCCTGGGTCGGGCTCTGTTTCTTGATGGGAACAACACGGCTGCGCAGCCTTACCTGCAGCAGGCAGTGACAATGGATCCGACTGTCTATGACTATCACTACTGGCTGGGCCTGTCGCTGGAGAAGAGCGGAGAGAAGAACGCTGCTCGGGAAGAATACCGGCGAACATTGCAGCTTAACGGAGATAGCGCGGCGGCCAAGCTCCGCTTGACCGCTCTGGAGTCAAAGTGAACAGCAACGTCGGGACTTCGGAGTCAGGGATGGCAAGGAACGCCGCTGCTGGTCGAGAGGCTCTGGATATTGAACTGAGGATTCGGGAAGAAGCTCAAGGGGAAACCGCGGTTGGCAAGAATGGAAGGGCGGTGTCAGCCGCGATTCGAGAGCGGGCTGTTCACCTGTTGGTACTGGGCGCGGTCTTGGCCACTTCCGCAGTCTACGTCGGCCTACACATCGGTAGTGGATGGGTTCCTGCCGATGAAGGGACTCTGGCCCAAAGCGCGGTGCGTGTGCTCAGCGGACAGCTTCCGCACAGCGACTTTGCGGAGATCTATACCGGCGGCCTGAGTGTAATTCATGCTCTCGCGTTTCGTGCCTTCGGCATAAATCTGATGTCGCTACGCATCTGCGTGTTTCTGTTTTTTCTAGCCTGGCTTCCGGCCATCTACTACATTGCGCTTCGTTTTACCTCCGCGCTTGGAGCCGGACTGATTACACTTCTGGCGGTGTCCTGGAGTTTCCCAAATTATCCCGCGGCCATGCCATCCTGGTACAACCTGTTCTTCGCCAGCTTCGGCGCGGCTGCTTTGCTGCGCTACCTCGAAGTGCGCAAGACGCGCTGGCTTCTTGCGGCTGGCGTCTGCGGCGGAATATCCATACTCATCAAAGTGATCGGCGCCTACTACATTGCCGGGGTACTGCTATTTCTGGTTTTTGTGGAACAGGGCGATCATGAATCAGACGAAACGAAAGAGCGGGCGATCGCCTATAGGGTCTTCAGTACGAGTTCGCTCCTGCTGTTCCTGGCCGTGGCAATCCACCTGTTTCATGGGCGATTGGGAGGCGGCGAACTCTACCAGTTCGTGCTGCCTGCAGTAGCGCTGGTGGGGCTCATTCTGCTATCAGAGTGTCAAGTTCGCTCCGCTAAAGGCGTCACGAGATTTCGCGCGTTGCTCCGGCTGGTGATTCCGTTTGTCGCCGGAGTCCTCGGTCCGGTCAGCGTGTTCCTTGTGCCTTATGCCCGATCCGGAACGCTTGGCGCATTCTTTTCAGGTGTTACAGGGAGTGCGATCGCCCGCTCGGCCGGCTTGGGAGTAATTCGCCCGGCCGGCATGGAGGCAAGCGTATATCCGCTAGCCTTGATAGGACTGGTGGCGGCGGCAATGTACCGCCGCGAGTTCCAAGGGAAGATCGTGGGCGTAAGCGTTGGTGTGGGGCTGGCGGCGCTGCTCTATCGGTCAAGTCAGGCGATCGTTTCCGGTGTATGGTTTTCGGCCGCGTCGCTAACTCCGCTGGTTGTGCTGTCAGGAGCAGCTGTCGTGCTGACGGCGGCAAAATCGGACGGCCTGACAAAGCTCCAGCGGCAGCGGTTAATGTTATTGATCTCGCTGGCTGCCCTCTGCAGCTTTGTGCAGTTTCCGTTTGCGGCGCCGATCTATTTGTCGTACTCGCTGCCATTGACGTTGTTGGCAGCGGTCGCGATTGTGGCAACTGCGAGGAAGCAGACGGGAACATATGTTCTCGCGGCCGTGATGGGATTTTATTTGCTGTTTGGCGTGGTGAAGCTGGTCCCCGATGCCATCTATGAACTGACCCACAAAGTCGGGCCAATGGACGAATTGCGGGTCGAGCGCGCAGGAGGGCTGCGGACTGAGTTTGCGCCCAGCTACGACGAAATCGTTCATCTTCTTCAACAACACTCCCCGAACGGACTGCTCTACGCAGGGAATGATTGCCCCGAGTTCTATTTTTTAGCGGGGCTGAAGAATGTGACGCGCGACGATGGAGGCGCCCAGCCCGGCGATGTCTTGCAGGCCCTGCAAGCGAACGACGTGAAGGTCGTGGTTATCAACGAAAGGCCATTCTTTCCTGGATCTGAAATGAGCCCGGCGGTCCGAGCCGAGATCATCCGCAAGTTTCCGGAGAGCCGGCTCATCGGCATATTCCATATCTTTTGGAGGGAGTAATCGATGCGCGCCAGAGATTCGACATGGCGCGACGATTTGACACTCCGTCGGAGGGTCTAGATCCCCTGGGCGCGGCGTTTAGGAAAGATGTCTCCCACGCGCCGGATCTCGGCGCCTACGCCTTTCAGCTTCTCTTCAATATTTTCGTAGCCGCGGTCAATGTGGTACACGCGGTCAATAATCGTTTCGCCATCGGCCACCAGGGCGGCCAGCACGAGCGACGCCGATGCCCGCAGGTCGGAGGCCAGTACAGCCGCGGCGCTCAGCGGCGTTTTCCCCCGGACGATGGCGCGGCGCCCTTCAATCTTGACGTTGGCGCCCATGCGCACCAGTTCCTGCGCATGCATGAAGCGATTCTCAAAAATATTCTCGACCACAATCGAAGTGCCCTCGGCCTGGGTCGCCAGCGCCATGTACTGCGCTTGCATATCGGTCGGAAAGCCCGGGTATTCCTCGGTGTTCATATCCGCCGCCCTCAGCGGATGGTCCCCCATCACCCGCACCGAATCCGGTTTCACAGCTGTCTTCACTCCGGTTTCAGCGAGCTTTTGCAGGACCGCGGTCAGGTGGTGAGGATCGCAGCCGGTGACATTCAGGTCGCCACCCGTCAACGCGCTGGCAATGATAAAAGTGCCGGCCTCGATACGATCGGGGATGATGCGATGCCGCGCCGCGTGCAACTTGGCAACACCCTTTACTGAAATGGTCGGCGTCCCCGCACCCTCGATCTTCGCCCCCATGGCGTTCAGCAGCGCTGCCAGATCCGCAACTTCCGGTTCGCGCGCGCAGTTCTGCATGACCGTTTCGCCGTCGGCGAGCGCTGCGGCCATCAGCAGATCTTCGGTGCCGGTCACGGTGATTTTGTCGAAGACGATCTCAGCGCCCTTGAGGCGGTCGGCGGTCGCTTCGATGTATCCGTGTTCCTGCGTGATTTTCGCGCCCAGCCGCTCCAGGCCCTTGATGTGCAGATCGATCGGTCGCGCCCCGATCGCGCACCCACCGGGCAGCGAAACGCGGGCACGTCCGCAGCGCGCCACCAGCGGCCCGAGCACGAGGGTGGAGGCGCGCATGGTTTTGACCAGTTCGTAAGACGCTTCGGGCGTCGCAAGAGTTTTGGCGCAAATGGTGGTGCGATGCTGCGCGCGGCCATAGCCCAGTTCGACCTCCGCACCCATGGCGGCCAACAGCTTGCGCGTGGTTTCAATGTCGCGCACGTGCGGGATGTTTTCCAGAATGACCGGCTCTTCGGTAAGCAAGGCGGCTGCCATGCACGGCAGCGCGGCGTTCTTGGCGCCGCTGACGCGGACCGTGCCCAACAGAGGATTGCCGCCGCGGATTACGAGTTTGTCCATTCGTGAATACCTGCGATGCCAACTTCATTCTATCGGGGAATGGAAACGCGGAGGGGATGGAATCATAACGATGAGTTCCGTTTGTAACCCTGGGTATAAGCGATCTCCCCACGGAGAAAGGAAGCAAGAATGACTCAGTTGCCGGACCGTACCCGTGGTTGAGCCGCCTTGGCCATCGCGATGGCTTTCCGCACGTGCCCTTGGGCCTCTTTCAGCGCGGCAACCGCACACGCGCGCGCGACGCCGCCCTTCGCCATGACCAGAGCAACTGGCACGTTGTTATGCGCCGACCGCAGAAGCTTGCGGGCCTCATCGCGTCCAACCCCGGCTGCCTCTTCCAAAATGCCAATGCCGCGCTCCGCTAGCTTTTCGTTCTTCAAATGCAGATTGACCATCAGATTGCCATAGACATATCCCAGCCGGGTCATGGCGCCCGTCGTCAGGATATTCAAAATCATCTTCTGCGCCGTGCCGGCCTTCATGCGAGTCGAACCGGCAACCACTTCCGGGCCGACGTCGGCCACAATCGCCACATGCGCGACCTTTTCAAGCGGCGAGTTGTGGTTACACACAACGGCGACGGTCTTGGCCCCTTGCGAGCGCGCGTATTCAATAGCGGCAATCGTGAACGGGGTCCGCCCGCTCGCAGCCACGCCCACCACCACGTCGTTCTTGCGCGGCTTCTTCTTCGCCATCGCCTGTCGGCCCAGTTTGCGAGAGTCTTCGCTCGCCTCGCTCGCCTCAGCCAACGCCTTCGGACCGCCCGCAATTATGAATTGAACTATCTTGGGATCGGTATCGAACGTGGGCGGGCATTCCGCGGCATCGAGGGCGGCGATGCGCCCGCTGGTGCCGGTGCCTACATAAATCAGGCGTCCGCCTTTCGCTAGCGCGGCCGCAATCCACTCGATCACCTGTGCAATCTGCGGCAAGGCTCGCTTGACTGCGGGGGCGACGCGAGCATCGTCGGCATTAATGATACGGGCAATTTCCAGCGACGATTTGCAGTCGAGATCGGCCGAAGCGGCGTTCGGCTGCTCGGTTTCCAGGATGCGGAGGCTGATGCTCCTCGCTTTGAACGTCACAGCTTTTCGCGTCACGCCCGCTTCTCCGCCTGCAACGCCTCGACCACGGCATCGTGAACTGCGGGCCGGATTTGTTTGATTGCCTGGTTTTTGCAATCGGGCCAGGTGCGATTCGTGAGGAGAGTGATCGAAAGGTGGCGCTCGGGATCGATCCACAGCGAGGTTCCGGTGTAGCCAAGGTGCCCGAACGCGCGGGTAGAAAAATACCTGCCTGATTGCGACGGTGCCGAACGGGTGTCCCACCCCAGCGCGCGCGAAGTGCCTTCCGGCGCCGGTTCGCGGCGGGTGAAAAGCTGGACCGTCTCGGTGCGCAGGATTGGGTACCCGCCATTGAGCATAGCGTGGGCAAAATGTGCCATGTCGCCGGCACTTGAGAATAAGCCAGCATGTCCCGCCACGCCGCCAAGCACGCTGGCGTTCTCGTCCTGCACTTCGCCTTGCACGATGCGTTTCCGGAATGTGAGGTCATCGGCGGTGGGTGGGAGGCTTTCGCGCAATGCCTTTGCCGGGTTGAATGTCGTCTGCGACATGGCAAGCGGTCCAAACACTTCGCGTTGGCAGAAGGTGTCGAGCGATTCGTCTGCCAGCCGTTCCAGCGCCACGCCGAGAATGATGAATCCGATGTCGCTGTATTCGGCGCGCGCGCCGGGATCGGCGGTCAATGCCGTCGCAAAAGCCGCACGCAACAGCTCATCTCGAGTCCGAGCGCCGAGGAAGAGCTTTTCGTAGGCCGGCAGGCCCGAGCTGTGCGCCAGCAGCATGCGCAGCGTGACCTCGCCTCGCCTCGCCTCACCAGAGGCAAACTCCGGCACAACCGCGGCCACTGGAGCCTCGAGATCGAGCACACCGCGCTCATAGAGGACCATAGCCATCGCGGTCGTCGCGACCACCTTCGTGACCGAGGCGAGATCAAACAAACTGCCTGCCACAACCGCGGGGGAAGACGGTTCGTAGGTAAATCGGCCCAGAGCTTTATACGCGACTAGTTCTCCGCGGAACGTAATCGCGAGTGAGCAGCCAGGGAAGGCGCGTGCTTCGATGGCCTGAGCAAGAAGGTCGAAAGCGCCACGGAGCCGTTCATCCTGCGCAGCCGTGTCGCGCGCGAGGAATGAGAAGCTTGCTGACGAGTTTGAGGCCGAGGTCAAGACCAAACTCAGTGTAGCGCGGACGCTCGTGTCCGCGCAGACCGCCGCTTCGTCATGGTGTTGCGTTCCAAGATGCCGCCCCCTCGCAAACCAGAGTTATCAGGAAGGCCCTTGTTGCTTGAGTGTGGTCTCGCAGGTCGTGTAGAGTCACAGCAACCGTGAAATTCAGGCGTGCAACTCTATTCCTCGTTCTCTGCAACGCAATCGCATTCGCTCAGCAGTCTCTCGAGTCCCGCCTTTCCGTCCTGGACTCCATTATCAACGACGCCATTGCGCAGCAGCAGATTCCCGGTGCGGTGCTCATCGTCGGCCATAGTGGCCAGGTCATATACCGCAAGGCCTACGGCAGCCGCGCCATCGTTCCGCGGCGCGAGCCCATGGCACTCGACACAATCTTCGACTGCGCTTCGCTTACGAAACCAGTCGCAACCACAACGGCACTCATGCAGCTTTGGGAACAGGGCAAATTTCGCATGGCCGATCCGGTTGCCAGGTATCTCCCCGAATTTGCGCAGAATGGCAAGCAGGACATCACCATCCGCCAGTTGCTGGTCCACTACTCTGGACTGCCTGAAGACTTCGATCTGGCGAAAAAATGGGAAGGCAAGGAGACGGCGTATCGCATGGCGTTTGAAATGGCACCCGACCGGCCGCCGGGCTCGGCCTTCGTCTATAGCGACGTCAACTTCGTCGTGCTTGGGGCGCTGGTCGAGAAGTTGTCGGGCGAGTCGCTCGGCGAGTACGCGGCCCGGCATGTATTTGCTCCTCTGGATATGAAGGAGACGCGCTTCCTGCCACCGGCTTCGTGGCTGCCACGCATTGCGCCGACGGAAGATGAGAACCATCGCCCACTTCACGGCATCGTCCACGATCCAACCGCGCGACGCATGGGCGGAGTTGCGGGACATGCCGGCATGTTTTCGACCGCCGATGACTTAGCAACTTTTGCTCAGGCGCTTCTCGATGGCGGACGCGGCGTGCTCAGCTCGCCCACCATTGCCAAGATGACGGCGCCGCAGCAGCCGGCGACAGGCACAGTTCTACGCGGCTTCGGCTGGGATATCGATTCTCCCTGGTCGACCAACCGCGGAGAGTTGCTGCCAGTAGGCAGTTTCGGCCACACCGGATTTACGGGCACTTCGCTCTGGATCGATCCCACGACCAAGACTTATATCGTGCTGATGACCAACGCCGTCCATATGAACGCCGTCCAGGGGCATGAAAAGGGAAGCGCCGTTTCGCTACGAACCAAAGTCGCGACCGCGGTTGCGGTCGCGTTGGCGCTCGATCCTGCGGAAGCCGAGAAAATGCGTGTGACGTCCGTCACCGGTTACAACGAAATGCAAAGCGCTGCGCGCAAGTTGTCGGTACGCAATGGCACGGTGAAGACAGGAATCGACGTGCTTGAGGATTCCCACTTCTCTGCGTTGCATCCCGCCAAAGGCGGCAGCCCGCGCAGCATCGGGTTGTTGACGAACCAGACCGGGATCGATGCAGAGGGCCGCCGCACTATCGATGTGCTCGCGAAAGTTCCTGGCATTTCGCTCGATGCCGTTTTCAGCCCCGAACATGGCATGACTGGAGCGCTCGACACCACGAACATCGGCAACGCGAAAGATGCCGCGACCGGGGTTGCCGTTTACAGCGTGTACGGCGGAAGCGATGCTGCCCGGCGCCCGCCCATGGATATCCTGAAGCGTCTGGACGCGGTCGTCATCGATCTGGCCGATGCCGGCGCGCGCTTCTACACCTACGAAACCACCGTCGGTTATTTTCTGGAGTCCGCTGCCAAAGCCGACATTGACGTCATCGTGCTGGACCGCCCCAATCCGGTCACGGGCTCGTTCGCGCAAGGACCGGTCTCCGACGAAGGCCACGAAAGTTTCACGAACTACTTTGCTGAGCCGCCCCGGCAAGGCATGACGATGGGCGAGCTTGCCAGGATGTTCAACGCCGAGCGCCACATCGGGGCGCGCCTCGAAGTAGTTGCGATGGAGGGCTGGCAGCGCGGAGATTGGTTCGACTCGACCGGCCTGCCCTGGGTCAATCCTTCCCCCAACCTGCGAAGCCTGAATGAGGCCACGCTGTACACGGGAGTAGCGCTGATCGAGGGCACGAATGTCTCCGTCGGCCGTGGAACCGACACACCCTTTGAAGTTGTCGGCGCCCCATGGGTCAAGGGCGGGGAACTGGCCGCCTACCTGAATGGACGGGCGATTTCGAGTGTGCGGTTCGTTCCCATTGTTTTCACTCCAACGTCGGGGACCGCGTCAGGCGAACGATGCGAGGGTGTGAATCTCATCGTCTTGGACCGCAATACGTTGGATGCCCCGGAATTAGGAATTGAATTGGCGTCGGCGCTGCACAAGTTGTATCCGGCTGATTTCAAGCTCGAGCGCATGGCCGATCTCCTCGTGAACCAGTCAGCGCTACAGGGCATCGGCGCCGGAGAAGATCCCAGGCGCATTGCGGAGGAGTGGGAGTCGGGTCTAGAGCGGTTCCTCGATATCCGGAAGAAGTACCTTCTTTATTAATGCCCTGATCGCGCGATTTGTATAACGTTGAACTCGCCCCGGCGACTCACCAGACGACGCGTGACCCAAGCGCCGTGCTCAGCTACAATTTTTTACATGCCTGAGCCGCTTTCCGATCTCAGCCCGTTCTACCGCTGCTCCGGCCCTAACTGTGGCGTGATGAAGGGCGCGAGCGACCACTGGTGGGTGATGTGGAGTTCCTTGGACGACGACTCAGTTCCCGTAATGCAGCTCGCGCCCTGGGATGACAAGCTGGCTGCTTTGGAAGGCGTTCTTCACGTCTGCGGGGAAGGATGCGCCGGGAAATTGCAATCACAGTTCATGGGCAATGTGCTGGCGAACCAGAAGCAGCGCAAGTAGGAGTTATGTTGCTGGGTCAGATTAGCCGGGCCTCAGCTAACTGTTTCGGCAGCCTCAGCATCTGAGATCGCAAGCACGTTTTTTTTGATTGTTTTGGAAGGCAGGCTTTCGATGAAGATCCGTCTTGCTTCTGCATTGGTGACCCTGCTCGCGAGTGTTGCATTGGCACAGTCGAGTCTCGCCCCTGACCCTGCAGCGCCCTCGATCGAGTCCGAGAAGCCTAAGCTCACGATTCCTGCCGGGACGAAAGTTCCGCTTTCCCTGAAGCAGGCAATCTCGACGAAGGCCGCCAAAGAGGGCGACCCGGTATATGCCGAAACCGCGTTCCCCTTCGTTGCCAATGACCGCATCGTCATTCCCGCCGGCACGTATATACAGGGAAAGATCACGCGCGTGGAGCGGGGTGGGCGCGTCAAGGGACGCGCGCAACTTCTCATTCACTTTACCTCGATGATTTATCCCAACGGCTACACGGTGCTGCTGGGGGGGCGGTCGAAAATGCGCCAGGCGCCGACAAGACGTCGATGAAGGATTCGGAAGGGACCATTCGGCAGGATAGCGACGCCGGCCGCAAAGCGAAGGACGCCGTCGAAGCGGCCACTACTGGAACGCTTATCGGCGCGATTAGCGGCGGCGCCAAGGGGGCGGGCATTGGCGCAGGAATCGGCGGGGTCGCGGGCATCGCCATCGCATTGCTTACGCGCGGCTCCGATGTCAGGCTCGAGTCCGGAACCTCGATCGAAATGGAAATCCAGCGAGAAGTGACCGTAGACGCAAGCCGTATTCCGATGGAGACCAGCCAGAACAAGGCGCAACGCTGAGCTACGGCAAATACGGCGCCGCTTGAGCGTTCGCGCATGCTTTGCAGCCGCATTCCTACTTCAACGTGAACATCGCGTTCACGTGCGCCGTCACAGTCACGTTCTGCGGGCTGAACTCCTCGGTGGGAGCCGGGGACTGCACCGCCGCCATCGCTTTGGCGGCATAGGCCAGAGGCGCCCTCACGCGGATGTTTTCAAATGTATCAACCGACGCGTAGGAGAGTTCGCCGAGCGTCCGTCCACTGGCATTAGCCAGCGACTGCGCCGAGGCCCTCGCCCGCCGGTAGGCGTCCGCGACCGCTTTGCTTTTGGCTTCTTCGGTCGAGTCGAGCGTGTAGCTCAACGACTGGCTCTCGCCCACGCTGGCGTCAGCCAATTGCTGCGTGACCGGGCCAATTTTGGTGAAGTCCTTGAGCTTCACGCTCACGCTGGTTGTCACCTGGTAGCCGATGATTCGATGCTTTACATCCTTCCAGTTGTATTGCGGGTTTAAGGAGAAGAAACCGATCTCGGCCGACTTGGGGTCGATGCCATTGGCGCGCATGATCTGCCGCGTCGCTTCGGCCTGCTTGGATGCTTGATCATACGCATCTTTGGCGGTATCGCCTTGCGCTGAGATGTTGAACTGAACCAGCGCGGTATCGGGCGCAGTTTCGAATTTGCCATCCGCGCCAACATAAATTGTGTTGGGCAGGACCGCCACCGACGGGGCCTGGGCATGTAAGGCAGCGCATACAAGGAGAACGCTGCAAACAGTCAGAATAGAGGATTTCATGAGATCTCTCCTCGAATGCAAGTTCAAAAGTTCTCTCCCTTATACACCTCTTCAAAAGGAACGCAGGGGATTGCGAATGTTGCGCAAGATTAGCGGCAACTTGAATCCCACCGGCAGAATTCAAAGCAAATGGTCACGTGACGGGAGGGAAATCGAAGCGAAAATCCTCTTACCAGGTTCTCCCCATTCCGGAGCACCACTGGCGGCCATCTTGGGGACCGGTTAAACCGGCTTCAACGAGACATCGTTTGCCGCGTTCACGCTTTCCCGCAGATCCATCCAAAAGTTGGCGGGCATCTCGAGAAACACTTCGACTACCGCGGGGTCGAACTGCGTCCCGGAGCAGCGCCGGATTTCCTTCTGCGCAGCCTCAAAGGTTTGCGCGGGCCGGTACACACGGTCTGACGTGATGGCATCGAGCGTGTCTGCGATCGAGAAGATGCGCGCCCCCAGCGGAATCTGATCGCCCTTGAGTTGCCGAGGATAGCCCGTTCCGTCGTAGCACTCCTGATGAGCGTAAACGATCTCAGCCGCGTTGGTCAGAAATGGGATCTTGCTCAAAATCTTATAACCAGAATAGGCATGCTCGCGCATGATATCTGTTTCCTTGGCGGTCAGCTTGCCCGGCTTCTTCAGGATTTCGTCGGGGATCGCCAACTTGCCTATGTCGTGAAGAAACGCGCCGCGGGCGATCGTATCGGTTTCTTCTTTGGAAAGCCCCATTTTGTGCGCGATGGCGATCGCAAAGGCGGTGACCCGACGCGTGTGGCCCAACGTCTCAGCGTCTTTGAGCTCAAGGGTATCGCCGAAGGCTTCAAGCGTGATGTCATAGGACCGTTTGAGTTCGTCAAGCGCGCCATTCAGTTGTCGCGTGCGGGCCGCAACCAGAGCCTCGAGATTCGTGCGGTAGGCATCATTTTCGCGCTTGAGGCGCCGATGTTCGAGGGCACGGCGAACGGTCGCAAGAAGTTGATCGCGTTCGAAAGGTTTCAGCAGGTAGTCATATGCGCCATTGCGCAACGCCTGCAGAGCCACGGAAAGGTCATGCACCGCAGTGACCATCACCACAGGCACGTCCGGGAAACGTTCCTTTGACTTCTCCAGAAGGTCGTTGCCGTCCATCTCTGCCATCATCAGGTCCGACAACACCAGGTCGAAGTCTTCGCCCGATTCCAGAATCGCGAGCGCTTCTGCGCCGCTGGCGGCCTGGCGCGACTGGAAGTTCGCGCCCCTCAGCATCGAGGACACAATCTCCCGGATCGTTTCCTCATCATCTACTACGAGAATTCTGTCGTTCGGCATGGCCCTGTTGTCTATGTATCGCTTATCTTAGGCTTTCAGTTCACGTTCCGAAAGTAACCAATTGGACGCGGAAATCCGCGGCGACTCAGGCCGGGCGTGATATCTAGAAAACTGGGTATTCGTGCGTCTTGTCATGAGTCCTGCCGGGCTGTTGCACAATTCGGTGGGCACGCTTGCCGTCCCCTGGCTGACGGAGCGGGAAACCGCTGCCCTGATCCTGGTAGCCGTCAGTTTGGCCTTCTTCCGGGCCTTTCGCGAGCGCTATCTGCTGGTGTGGGCCGCGGGTTGGACGGCGTATGGCGCATTCCTGGTCTTGCTCCGAACCAACGACTTTCCATCAGCGTCGAAGCCCATGGCCGCAGTGGCGCACGCGGATTTTGTGCTGGCGATTGCGCTGCTTGCCTCCGCAGCGTTGATCTCCGCCCATTCGTGGCGGGCTCTGACGGCCGTGGGCGCCGTTTCCTGGGTTGCCGTGGTCTGCGCCGGAATGCAGCCCTTCTACTTCTCCGCGTCTGGTTCCACCACCCTCGCTTTGGAAATCGTCTGTCGACTGCTTGCTGTCGCCGGGGCTTTCGGGCTGGTTCGCTCCCGCCTCGGCCGCATCGGTATTGGGCCCTTCCTGTTCGCGGCCGGACTGTTGACACTCAATTTGAATTGGCCTCCGTTTACGGACCGCATTCCGGTTGAGGCAAATCTATTTGCCGAAATCTTGCTCGGATCGAGCATGTTGCTGGTGGCGCTCGACGACTCCCGCGCCCGCACGTGCCGCATGGCTGTGCTGAATGAACTGGCGGTCATGATCGCTCGCGGGCAAAGCCACGGTCCGATCATCCAGGTCGCCCTCGAAAAACTGAACCACGCGATTGCGGGCAAAGCAGCCTGGTTTCGGGCGATGGAGGACGGCGAACTCGTGCCCACGCAGCATGTGGGCGTTTCGCCGGATTTCCTGCGCGCCATCGGGCAGGTCGGAATGGATAACAACCTCGCCCACACTCTCGAAGAAAAACGGGCATTGGTTGTCAGCGTCGGTCAAACACCGGAGCCGGTAGACGAACAATTCCGCAAGTACGGGCTCCAGCGCGTCATCCTGGTCCCCGTGTTCGGCAAGAAGTCCGTGATCGGCATGCTGTCGTTCGGCTGCTCAGGATCGCGGCGCCGCAGCCGCGAGGAACTTGAGTTTCTCGAAACGGCGGCACAGAAGATGGGGATTGCCGTTGAGAACCTGCGTTTGCTGGAACAGGTGATTCGTTCCCAGCGGCAGTGGATGGACACGTTCGATTCCATCCAGGATCCGATTCTGGTGCACGACACGGAGTTCCGAATTCTGCGGATGAATCAGGCGCTGCTATCGCGATTGGAAAAGGCGCCGGCGGATGTTCTCGGCAACTCCTGTGAATCGGTCCTCCCACGCAAATACAGTTGGAGGGATTGCCCATATTGCGGGCGCGGTTCCGGGCTCACCGAAGGATCGGACCCCTGTTTCGGCGGCCAGTCTGTCGTTTCGACATCGTCGTACAACGAACAAGGAGGCCAGCAGAAGGGCACTATCCATGTCGTGCACGATTCCACCGAACACCACGCCGCCGAAGAAAAATACCGCATGTTGTTTGAACAGGCGCAGGAAGGCGTATTCGTTGCCACACTGGACGGCGATCTGCTCGACTGCAATGACGCGTTTGTGACCATGCTCGGCTACAGCAACCGCGACGAGTTAATGACGCTCGATCTGGGGAGCGTTCTGGGTGCAACCGAGGAGGAGCGCGACGCCTTTCGTCAGGAACTCGAGAAACACAACTACGTCCGCAATTTTGAAATGTCCATGCGACGTAAAGACGGTACGGTACTGACCGTGGCGCAAAGCAGCTTCGCCACCCGCAGCGCGACCGGACTTATCGAGCGCTACCAGGGTTTCGTTCTGGATATCACCGAGAAGAAACGCTCGGAAGACGAGATGCGCCGGCGCAATCGCGAACTCAACGCGCTCAATGCCATGGCCGTGATTGCGACGCAATCGTTCGATCTCGACGAAATACTGAACCTCACATTGCGCCAGGTGATCTCGCTATTTGGAGCGGAAACAGGCTCGGTGTATCTGGCAGCGGAAGCGGTAGGAACCTATCGGCGCCGTGCCGGCTGGGGCCCCAGAAGCGAGGCCCGGGCGCGCATGTCCGAAATCTCATTCCCTGATGGCATGGGCGATCTGGTGATGCGCTCGCGCGCCGAAGTGATTACGCACGATTTCCTTCCCCATCTGCCGCCCGCCGTGGTCGAGTTCATCTGTGCCGACCGCTTGCCATACTGGATCTGGGTTTTGCTTTGGAGTAAGGACAAGCCCATCGGCATTATGGGCATTGCCAGCAAGGAAGACCGGCGCTATTCGACGAATGACGAAAACCTGCTCGTTGCCATCAGCCGCCAGTTGGCCACCTCGATTGAAAAAGTTCAGCTCTACGAAGAAACCTGCCGCGCTTATGAAGACCTGCGCCGCACCCAGGAACAGCTCCTGCAGAGTGAAAAGATGTCGGCTGTCGGTCAGCTGATTTCCGGCGTGGCCCACGAGTTGAATAACCCGCTCACCGCCATCCTGGGCTATGCGCAGCTACTGGAAGGCGCGGGTCTCGATCGCACCTCCGCCGATTATGTGCGCAAGCTTTTTAAACAGGCCCAACGCACTCATCGTGTGGTTCAGAACCTGCTTTCGTTTGCCCGCCAGCGCAAACCAGAAAAAGTGAGCGTCGATTTGCTCAAAGTGTTGGATGAAATCATTGCGTTGCGCGAATACGATCTAAGGGTCAACAACATCGTCCTTGAGCGCGACATTCCTAGGGATGTTCCTTCGGTGATCGCGGATCCTCATCAGTTGGAGCAGGTGTTCTTGAACATCGTCAACAACGCGCTGGATGCCATGGGAGAGGGAACCGGCAACGGCGTTTTGAAAATCAGTGTCTGCACGAAGGATGGCTTCGTCTGCATCGAATTCGCCGACAGCGGTCCCGGCATCAAGGATGTGAATCGGATTTTCGATCCCTTCTATACCACCAAGTCGGTTGGCAAAGGGACCGGGCTGGGCTTAAGTATCTGCTATGGCATCGTGAAAGAACATAACGGTGAAATCGCGGCCCGCAACCGCGATGAGGGCGGCGCAGTGATCGAAGTGCGCTTGCCGGCGAGCGGCAAAGCAACTGTGCCTGAGACCGTGTCCGCTCCTCACCGCGAGTCCATTCTCGCTGGCCGCGTGCTGCTGGTTGAGGATGAAGAAGCGGTTCTTGAATTCGAACGCGACGTCTTGATCGGTGCCGGAGCCGACGTCACGACTTCAATGAGCGTCGACGATACCAGGGATCATCTTCGCAAAGGCGCATTCGATGTCATCGTAATGAATGGCCGCATGCCTGGTGGCTTCACTATCGAGGAGATCTACCAATGGATTGCCGCCAATTGCGCCGGAATGGAGAACGCTTTGCTGTTCACTTTCTCCAGCATGGTGGACGCGGAAACTCGCTCGTTTCTGCACCAGCATAACGTGTCATCGCTAGCCAAACCATTCGAAGTCGCCGATCTCATCTCGCAGGTGCGTGCTCTCGCCCACAAGCACGACAAACCCGCCCTCGAGACAGCTGAGCCGAAAGCAAATTCCGCCAGCGCCGGCGTCTAACCTTTGTCTGCAAGACTACGAGAAGCAGGGACAGCAAATTGTGCCGATAGCTTCTGATTTTGGGTGGCACAGCGCTTCAAGCGCTGCGATATATCCCGCGTTATCACGCGGGCTTTAGCTGCCAAAGTGGGAGGGCTACAGTCTTCTACAACTCCCTTTTTAGGTCGCGCACCATTTCTGCAATCAACTTCTCGTTGCGACGATACCAGCGCCAATGTCCCTCGCGCTGGGTCTCGACCAGATTGGCTTTCACCAGAATCCGCATGTGGTGAGAGACCGTCGGCTGTGCCAGTTTCACGCGCTGCTCAATATCGAAGGCGCACAGACCAGTCTCTTTCCCGATCGAAGCTCCACCCTTTTCCTTCAGCGCGCGCAGAATCCGGCGACGCGTAGGATCGGCGATGGCATGCAAAAAGCGGTCGCGTTTGGGTTCAATCTCAGCCATAGAGAATGGACACCTAACAACTGTGTGATCTAGTAATTTAGCAATTTCAGAACCCAAGTGTTTGCGATTTGTGAAATCGCAAATTACAGATTACAAAATTACGAAATTACCAATTTACTTTTTCAGAATCGGATTGTATCCATCGGCGATCAGCCGGGCCCGCATCGCCTCGGCGTCCTTAAACGCCGAGTAAGGACCGACCTGCACGTGGTAGTACTTGTCCGCGGAAGAGTTGTTGGCCGCAAACGCCGGATACTGTTTTTTCTTCAGCGCTTCGACCAGCGCATTGGCGTCTTCCTCGCGGCTAACCGCGGCCACCTGCACGAAGTAGCCGCCGGTTGCCTGCGCGGCACCGTTCGTCGGAACTGAGGAAGCAGGTGCCGGCGCCGCAGGAGCGCTTGTATTTGAGCCGGAAGGCTGCGCCTGCGCGTCCGGAGCCGCCAGTTCTGTACTGGCGCCGCTTGTTCCAACGGACTTGTAGAAGCTGAAATCGGTGGGTTGCGAACCCGTCTTCGCAGCCCCGTCCTTCCCGGTCGGAGGCCGAACAACAGACGCTGGAGTCCCTGTGTTTGCCGCGTTGCCGGCGACCGCCATCGACGTCTTTCTGCCCAGCGAAAAGCCAATCGCAAAAAACACAGCACACACCAGCACAACGGTGAAGAAGAGCGCCAGCATGCGGCCGGCGCCGAGCGTAATTTCGGTGTCTTTTGACGAAGTGGCCATGAGCAACATAGCGCCAGCGACTCGCCGGCTTTAACTCCCCGTACCGGTCGCTGGTGCCGTTGGCGCCGGCTGCGTGCCAAGCAGCTTCTGAATTCCCGAGAAGAAGTCGACCGGTACCGGGAAAACCACGGTCGTATTCTTCTCGACCCCAATCTCGGTGAGCGTCTGCAAATAGCGCAGCTGGACGCTCACCGGCTCCGTTGCCAGCAAATGCGCCGCATCCACCAGCCGCTGCGCCGCCGAGAACTCGCCCTCGGCATGGATGATCTTCGACCGCTTCTCGCGTTCCGCCTCGGCCTGCTTGGCCATGGCGCGCAGCATCGACTCCGGCATATCGACTTGCTTCACTTCCACGTTGACCACTTTCACGCCCCAGGGAGCGGTATGCGTATCGAGAATGCTTTGCAGGCGCAGGTTGATCTTCTCGCGGTGCGCCAGCAATTCGTCCAGTTCCTGTTCGCCCAGCACCGAGCGCAGCGTAGTCTGCGCAAACTGCGACGTCTGGTAAACGTAGTTGGAAACCTCGACCACCGCCTTATTCGGATCGATCACGCGCAGGAAGATCACTGCGTTGACCTTCAGCGTAACGTTGTCGCGCGTGATGATGTCTTGCGGGGGCACTTCCAGAGCCTCCTGCCGCAGCGACACGCGCACGATGCGGTCAATCGGCACAAACACCAGAATCACGCCAGGCCCTTTCGCGGTTCCCAGCAGCCGACCCAGCCGGAAGATGACGCCGCGCTCATACTCGGCCAGGATTTTGATGGAGCTGAGCAGGTAGATGATAACGATGACGACCGCAATAGCGACTAACGGAAACCCAAGATCCGGCATAAGTGCCTCCAGGCCACTTCCTGTTCGTGATTCAGAACATTCAGTGTCTATGCGGATTGTAGCGCAAGCCAGCGATTACCGGGCCGTGAGCAACGCGCCGGCGCAGTTGTTAAGCGAGATGCGGGGTGCGATTTCTCCTACCCGTAAACGAACGGCCGTTCTTCGCTGCTCATCCAGAAGCAGGCCAGGATGATTGCACTGGCGACCGCCGCGTAAGCGCACCACAGCGAGGTAAACGCGTACCGCTTGATCTCCATTACGATCAGGAGGATCGCCAGATTCGCCGCGCCGAAGACCACCATCATCCTGATCTTCGAGAAAAACAGCGAGCCGCACGTTGCAATCACATAAAGCACCGCAACCGCTGTATTGTTGGTCGCCTGATTGATGTAGACGATGCTGTTTCCCCTGATATACAGCTGCAATGGGAATGCCGTCAGCGCCCATAAAATATAGAGTGTCGTGGCTCCGCCGAGCACAGCGAACGGCAGCATGCGCCTGCGGGCCGCGCGGGTGGGTTCGAACAGCATCACGCTCAGCGGGAGCAGCAACGGGAGCAGCCCTTGCGCGTAAAGCATGAAGGCCGCACCCATGTCGTGCGCCACCGCAGGCGAAAGAATTCCATCCAATCCCAGCCAGACGAATCCTTCGATGAACTGATGAATGGCAAAGAGGGCGGGCAGGGCAGCGAAAAGCACTTCGCGCCTGTGCTTCACCTTTGTCAATGTCACGACGCCAGCCGCGCCTAGAACCCCGCTCCCCACAAAGTTTGCTGTCGCTGAAAAACACATGGCCGCTCATCCCCCTGTGAGGATTAAAGTTATCATCGCGGAGCGCAAAATGCCTCATCGGCGGCGGAATGTTCCACGTGGAACATCATGCAGTGCGAAGTATATGTACAACATGAGGATGTGTGCTGGCAATAATATATGTATAAAATATTTATTGGAACACAACTCTGTACGTACACTCCTCGCAAGGACAACTAGTGAAAGGGGTTAGACAGTCTTGCCGGGCGAAAAAGGGGCTTGACACGGTGTGATATCCTGCGCGGCGGCGCGGGAGGAAGCGTCGGGTTATGGGGGATGGGGAGGGGCGAGATCGCTGGTTTCGAAAAGCGCGAGCGCTTGGGCACCCGGGCCGTTATTTTCCCGAATACGCGAGGGGAAGATCACCTTGAGGAGTTACAAGGTTGAGGCCGCGCCACTGCCGAAAGTGGATTCGAAGCTGATTTTCGATACGCGGAAGAAGCTGCGGTGCTCGCGCGCAGGCTGCGCATCAACGAAAGAACGCTGGAAAAATGGGAACAGGGGCGCGCCAAGCCGAATCCGCGGACGCGACCGTGGAATCCCAGGTCTCAAAAAGCGCGAGGCCTGGGGCACCCGCGCGGGTCTGAGGTCCCGACATCCCATCGATGGGGGGCGCGCGGCCCGCCCATTTGCGCTACTGTTGCGGTCAGATTCCAGTTCCAGTCAGGGCAATCTTCTGCGGGCTGCCGCCACCATCATCGCTGATGCTCACCGCCGCTTTCCGTGTGCCGGTCGCCGTCGGTGTGAACTTCACAGTGATCGTGCACTGAAGGCCGGCGCCGATGCCCGTGCCGCAGGTGTTGGTTGCCGAGAAATCCCCGGGATTCGCGCCGGTGACGCTGATGCCGATAAAGTTCAACTGGGAACTGCCCACATTCGTCAAGATCACCGTTTTCGGCGAGCTGGTGGTGCCTACGGGCACATTTGCAAAGGACTGCGATTTAGCCGACAGGCTAACGGAAGTCCCGGTCCCGCTCAGCGCAACTGCTTGTGGGCTGGCCGGGTCCGAATCACTGATGGCCAGCGCCGCATTTCTAGCGTTCTTGGCCGTGGGGGTGAAGGTTACGGAGATGGTGCAACTTGCACTCGAGGCTAACGTTGCACCGCAGGTGTCAGTCTCGGCAAAGTCGCCCGGAGCCGGCCCCGTAATGTAGATCTTGTTCATGGTCAGGTTGCCAGATCCCAGATTCGCGACCGTGACCTTTTTCGTTGCGCTCGTTGTGCCAATCACCTGGGTTGAGAACCTTAGCTTCGACGAAGAGAGGCTCACAAGGGTCTGAGCGGCAATTTTAGTGATAAAGGCGTCAGAGGTCCCCTTGCGCACCGACTGGAACGCCAGTGCACTTTTGGGAAAATTTGCCGATTGCGCCTCCCCGGTCACATACGCGCTGCCAGCCCCGTCGACCGCGATACTTGCGCCGGAATCACCTGCACCGAAAGCCTTACTTTTTCCACCCAGATATGTGGAATATAGAAGGGCACTACCATCGGCATTAAACTCGGTCACAAAGGCATTACTCGATCCACCACCAAACATGGCTTGGATAGCGTTCATCGTCGGAAAGCCGGACCCGTCTACCGACCCGGTTACATAAGCGTTGCCGTTCGTGTCTGCCACAATGCCGCTACCGACAGCGTCCAACGAACTTCCGCTCAGATAAGTGGAATAAACGAAGGCACTGCCGTCGGGGTTGATCTTCGCGACAAACGCATCCGCCACATGCCCGCCGAACACGGGTTGGATGGCGTTGGCTGTGGGAAAGTCGTCCGATTCTGTTACCCCGGTCACATAGGCATTGCCTTCGCTATCTGCCGCTATACCCAGGCCCGAGTCCTCCGAGCTGCCCCCAAGATAAGTTGAGTACACAAATGCTGTACCGCTGGCATTGATTTTGGCGACAAACGCATCTGCGACCCCGCCGCCCCACACCGGCTGAATGGCGTTGACGGTAGGGAAATCATCTGTCGCTCCGTCCTCGAACTTTGAGCCTGTTCCGCCGATCACATAGGCATTGCCAGCCGAGTCGACCGCGATCGCCGTACCACCATCGCTACCGCTTCCGCCCAAGTAGGTCGAATAAACGATCGCACTCCCGCTGGCATTGATTTTCATCACAAACGCATCCACAGTTCCGCCATAGACGGGCTGAATAGCGTTGACCGTAGGAAGATATCCATATGTATACCCGGTCAAGTAGGCGTTGCCCCCTGAGTCCACTGCGATGCCATTGACCCCTCCAGCGTGAGTGAAACCAGCTAAACAGGTTGAGTAGACGAGGGCGTTACCGCTGGCATTGATCTTGGTGACGAAGGCACTCCCGCTGAGGCTACAGGAATTGGGAAAGAGGGCGTTAACCGTTGGGAAGTCAGATGAAAGGGTCTCACCCATCACGTAAGCGCTGCCCGCTGTGTCCACGGCGATGCCGTACCCATCATCCTCCGCATTCGTGTTGGGATTGTTGCTGCCACCCAGGTAGCTGGAATAGATAAGAGCTGTACCGTCGGCATTCATCTTGGTCACGAAAGCATCACCACCTCCGCGATACGTGGGCTGAAAGGCATTGGCCGTGGGAAAATTTGTTGAGAACGTGGTTCCCGTCACATATGCGTTGCCCGCAGAGTCCACGGCGATGCTTGCAGCGTGTTCGCCCTTGCTCCCGCCCAAGTACGTCGAGTACGCTAGCACCGGATCAATCACCAGCACGCGCCGCTGATCGTATGCCTCAACTCTAAATCCCACTTCGTTCCTGCTCTTGAACACATAGCGGCCGCGAACTTCCCGCCGCCTCCCCTTCGCCTCCTGGTAAACGTGCGGAGACCGCAGATGCACGTCTCCTCCGGCGCTCGTCAGCACCAAGTCGCCATGCTCCAGCCGAACTCGCTTCGCGCCCGCAATCTCCAGCCGAATCGCCTGCGGATTCGCTCCCGGCTGCAGCACGAAGTCATACTCCAACTCCCGCTGATGGCCGTAGTAAACCAGGTCGACGCCGGGATAAACATTCTCGTAACGCACCTTGGAAAACTGCCGGACATTCGTGTGCCACTTTTTCGGATCATTCCCGATGAAGTAATTGCACTTCCCGGGTAACTCATCTTGCCCGGACACCTCTCTGTTCGGATTCGTGTTCAGCAGCTTTATACGAAGAACCGCATCCGCGGATGGCTGATGGGCAAGTGGAGGCTGATGGCCTTCCCTGGCTCGCCATGATTTGGCCGGTGAAGGAATTGACGGCCGGAAAGTCAGCACTGCTTCGTCGGAAGTGAGAAACAGGCTGTAACCTGCCCCGCGCGAAAGAAACTTCACCTGCGGGTCGGTCTGTCCCTGATTGGCCTCGAAGCTCAGCGGTAACTCGCCGTACTGATCGAGAATCCTGGCTTGAGCTTGCGGGCGGGCCGGGGACGTAGTGATCGCAGACACAGCCCTGGCGGACAGATCGATCAGCGAAACTGGATTTGATTGGGGAAATAATGAGGAGGCCAAAAAAACGATCAACGAGATGAAATATGCGCGCTTCATGGGAAGCCTCCTGTCGCGCACTCTTGTTAGGAGTCGGGTAGAGCGAAATGCCCGGCTCGGCTACCGGTTAAGGAAAAAGATGTTCTCGCGGGAGTCGAGCACAGAGAATTGTACGCTCATAGGGGTCTAGTCGATAGAAAAAGGGCGGCCATTCAAGCGTCGCAGACGTAGGTGACTTTCCGCAGCCTGTTTAAGCCATTACGATCCTTGCTGCCGTTACTGGATCTACTCGGAGGGTTAGGCCGTCTACCTGGGTTACTACTACGCGGTCGCCGGGGGCTATGGTTGAGGTTGAGACTGCGTCCCAGATTTCGCCGTGGACGAAAACTTTTCCGCTGGGAGCTAGCGGCGTTTCGGCGACGCCGATTTCTCCTACCAAACCTTGTTTGCCGGTTACTACCTTGTTTCTTCGGGCTCGCACTGCGATGCTCATCAGGAAGGCGGTGATGATTCCCAGCGGAATGCTTACGGCTAGCGCGGTTACCAGGCGGACTCGCATTTCGGGAATGGGGCCGTCTACGAGCAGCAGGCCGCCGATGACTAGCAGCGAAATTCCTCCTATGGTCAGCACGCCGTGCGTGGCAAACTTGGCCTCAAGCGCGAACAGGGCAAATGACCCGAAGATCAGAACCAGCGCGGCGAAGCGGACGGGCAGAAGATTGAGCGCGAAAAGTGCGAGCAGGATGAAGACGACTCCGACGGTGCCGGGGATGACGGCTCCGGGGTGGTTGAACTCGGCGTAGAGCGCGAGCGCGCCGATGGCCAGCAGGATGAAGGCTACATTCGGGTCCATGATGTAGCTGAGGATGCGCTGCTTGAGCGTCATCGGATAGTTGCGGACGGGCTGATCGGCTAGATTAAGCGTCACGTTCTCGCCATTGAAGCGCTTGAAACTTTTTCCGCTGAGCTGGCGGAACAAATCCTGTTCGGTCGGAGCGATGTATTCGATCAGCTTTTTGTCTAGCGCCTCTTGGTCGGTAAACGACTTGGATTCGCGGACGGCGCTTTCGGCCAGTTCGACATTGCGGCCGCGCTTGGCGACTACCGAGCGCATCAGGGCAGCGGCGTCGTTTTCCATCTTCTGCTTCATGATGTCATCCATCTTGCCGCCCAGGATGACGGGATGCGCCGCGCCGGTATTCGTTCCGGGAGCCATTGCCGCGATATCGGCAGATTCGAGGATGAAGAAACCGGCCGAAGCTGCACGGCTTCCGCTGGGCGTTACATAGATGATGACTGGAACTTGTGACGCTACGATCTTCTCGATGATCTCGCGCGTTGAGTCGACCAATCCGCCGGGCGTGTTGATTTCGATGAGGACGGCCTGATCGTGATTGGCCTGCGCAGTGTCGAGCGCGCGGGCAATGTATTCGGCGGTGATGGGCTGAATGGCATCGTCGACTACGACCTTTAATACTTCGGCGGAACAGGGAAGGGCTAGAACGGCCATTGCTAGCAGCGCGCAGAAGAGCCAGCGCGAAAGCATCTTCATCTTCACGTGGCTTGCGACCTGTGGCTTAACAGCTGTGACGTGCTTCATGGCGACGCTCATAGCATCATTATAGCGATGGGCAAGCAGGGCAGTTTAGCAGGCCGGGGCGAAACTCCAGTGCCCAAACCCAGCGCCTAAAGGCGCATTCATAACACAGCGCTTGCGGCATGCCCTGATATGAATCCCACTTGCACCACAGGCTGCTAGGCCCGCTTCCGGCTCACCGCAACCGGTCGATCCGCGTCTTCGTTGGAATTGGCTCCAGAAGGATTCGCTGGCTCGCTCCAGCCGGGGAGTTCGTTGCTGCCGGTGATCAGGCGCGCGCCGCGCTCGTAGGTGAGATAGGCCCAGGCCCAGTTGATCATGACTACGATACGGTTGCGGAATCCGATCAGGAAGAGGATGTGGATGAAGAGCCATGCGAGCCAGGCGAAATATCCGGACAATGCAAACTTGCTGAACTGGGCTACGGCTGCGGCGCGGCCGATTGTGGCGAGGCTTCCCTTATCGTGATAGTGGAACTTGCGGCGCGGCTGGTGTTCCTGGTCGCGCGCGATCATTTCGGCTGCCCAGGTCCCCTGCTGGATTGCGACCGGGGCCACTCCGGGAAGCATCTTGCCCTGATCATCTCGAAATGCGGCCAGATCGCCAATGATGAAGACTTCGGGATGGGCGGGAATACTGAGGTCGGATTCCACAAGCACGCGACCGGCGCGGTCTACTGGGGCACCCAATTTTTTGCCCAGCGGCGAAGCAGCGACGCCCGCCGCCCACAATACAACGGCTGCCATGATCTTCTGGTCGCCAATCCACACCGCGCCGGGATCGATCTTCGTCACCATCTGCGACGTACGGACTTCCACTCCCAAGCGCTCTAATTGCTGCTGGGCGTTGCGCGACAACTCTTCCGAATAAGTGGGCAGCACGCGCGGGCCGCCCTCGAGCAGCAGAATGCGGCTTTGCTCGGGCTTCACGTTGCGGAACTGGTGGTTCATGGCATGACGGGCGATCTCGGCCAAGGTTCCAGCCAACTCCACGCCGGTCGGGCCGGCTCCTACAACCACAAACTGGAGGGGCATGGAACCGTGTCCCTGGACCGCCTGGCGCTCGGCTAATTCGAAAGCCAGCAGGACGCGGCGGCGAATCTCGATGGCGTCTTCGATCGACTTCAGGCCGGGCGCTAAGGGCGCCCAGTCTTCGTGGCCGAAATAAGCATGGGTGGCGCCGGAAGCGACGATCAGGTAGTCGTAGGCCAGAGCCTGATCCTTCGTAATTACCTTGCGCTCAGCCAGGTCGAAATCGACTACTTCTTCAAGCAACACTTCAACATTGGGGCGAGCGCGAAGGATCCAGCGAATGGGCGCGGCGATTTCGCCGGGAGAGAGGCCGGCGGTTGCAACCTGGTAGAGCAGTGGCTGAAAAGTATGGTGGTTCTTGCGGTCGATGACTACGACCTGAACAGGGAGGTGAGCAATGCTCTGCGCGGCGGTCAGGCCGCCAAAGCCAGCGCCGACGATCACTACCCGCGGTTTCGACGTGTTAGTCATTCACTAATATAGATTCGCGCGATGAAGGTTCAGACGAAAACTTTTGTGGGCGGCGCCATGGAGCCGATTGCGGCCGCGGGGGCATTTCCGGGCTTGAAATAACCAGCAGATATCAAGCTCTTTTTCACGTAGCGTCAGCTGATTGTTGCCTCTGTTTGCATGGAGAAGGCGGGTGTGGGATCCAGGAAATTCATGGAATAATCAGGGCTAAACAGTTTGCTGAAAAAGTCGGGATTCGCGCCCATCCCCTAAAGGGGAATTGATTTCGAAGGACTTGCGGTATCGCTAAAGCGATACCCTGATACAAAATCGAGTTGTTCAGTTGGCGGCGGCGGCTGAAGACGCGCCTTTCAAGACATTTTTATGCTGCAAAGTCTACTTGACGCCAATAGTACCGACCCGCCCGCTAACTCTCATTCTGCTGGCTTCATTGCGCGATGCCGCATACACTGCTTTTTCACACGTTAATGACTGACGACCCTGCGAAGTTCCGGCCAGCCGCCTCGCGCTTCCTACTGCCCTCCGCCAGGGACATCATTTTTATTTTTCTGTTCTGGTCGGTGCTCGTTGGAACGTTGTCCAAGTTTCCTCTGGCCGATCCTGACATCGGATGGCACATTCGTACAGGGGAGCAGATTCTCATCACCCACACGTTACCTCGCACGGATCCTTATTCATCGACGATGCACGGCCAGCCCTGGTTTGCGTGGGAATGGCTGTATGACTTAGTGCTCGGGATCCTCCATCACCTTTGTGGCTTGAACGGTGTCGTCTGGCTGTGTGCGGTTGTCGCAGCGTCGACGTTCACGATTCTGCTTTCGCAGATGCTCAAACAAGGAGCGGGCCTGCTGCTCGGCATCGTGCTCATGCTGCTGGCCGAATGCGCGGCGACCATTCACTTGTTCGCGCGGCCGCATATTGTGAGTTGGCTCTTTGTGCTGCTGTGGTTTATCGCCCTCGAACGATGGGAACAGGGAAGAGGGGCGCGATGGCTGCCCTGGTTCTTTCCCGTGTCGATGCTGTTCTGGGTGAATCTGCATGGGGCATGGATCTTCGGCATGGTTCTGCTGGCGATCTATCTCGTGTCGTCGGTCGTCGAGAGTTGGCGTGCACACGACGCCTTTGCCGCGCTCAACGCTGCGCAGCGGGCGCGAAAGATGGGCTGGTCGTGGGCCGCTTCAGCCATCGCGACGTTTGTGAATCCATTTGGGTGGCGGTTGCATGCGCATATTTACAGTTATCTTGCGGACCGCTACCTGATGAGCCGGATCGACGAGTTCCGCTCACCGAACTTCCACTTCGTGCCGGGACGTTGCTTTGGAATCATCCTGGTGCTGGCGGTGTTCGCCTTAGCTGGCCGCCGGCGGAGCGTGCGCCTCAGCCATCTTCTGGTCTTACTACTTGCGGTGTATGCAGGCCTCCTGTCAGCGCGCAACCTTCCGGTGTCTTCCATGCTGTTGGTGTTGGTGATTGGCCCGATTCTGTGGGAGAACTTTGCCGCGCTATCGACCAGGGCCGGAGCATGGAAATGGATGCGAACGCGGATCACCGGCATGGTCGGGTTCTCTGACCGAATGGGCGCGCAGGAGTTGCAATTGCGTGGGCATTTGTGGCCGGTTGTCTGCGTGATGGGCGCGCTGGTCCTATGCTTGCAGGGTGGGCGGCTGGGCTCATCGCAGTTGATTCATGCGCAGTTTGATCCCAAGACCGTACCGGTTGCGGCAACCGATTTCCTACAAAAAGAGCCCAGTGTGGAGCCCGTGTTTTCCAGTGACACTTGGGGAGGCTATTTCATTTACCGCTTGTATCCGCAGCGGCGGGTGGTAGTCGACGACCGCCACGATCTGTATGGCGCCGACCGCGTTCGCCAGTTCCTCGTAGTCATGCAGGGAGAGCCGGGGTGGAGGCAGGTGCTAGACAATTTAGAGGTTCACACCGTGGTGTTGCCGGCCGATTCGACTCTGGCCAGCCTGCTGCGCGAGTTGCCGCAAGAGTGGGAGGCCAAGTATGAGGACCAGCTTGCGGTCGTGTTCGAGAGACGTGTACGTTAGTATCCGCCATCGCGCCGCATTCCTTGTCACTCTCTGCGACCTCTACAGTTGAGCGACATCTGATGTAGTTAGACTTCTGCGTTTGAGGCGATTGTGCAACCAGTGACTTTGGATGAGTGCTGGACGGGAGATCGCGGTGCGATCTCCGAAGGGCAGCGAGGTACTTCGGTAGAGGAAACACATGCGGATGACAAGCTGGTTTCCATGTGCGGAGATTCGCCGGTGAACACGCAGTGCGTGCCTTTCCGGGAAATCCCCCATACCAGCCGCCTGTTCCTCGACTACCTTGCCTACGTGCCCAACGCCCAGCGGTTTTACCCGCGCTCGCCGAATTTCTCAGAATGGCTGAAAGAAGAAGCCGCGCTCGTCCGCTACGACGAAGATCGCCGCGAGAAGGTGGGAGCGATTCTCGATCGGCAGAATCGTTTCTGGGGTGGCTCCGCTAAGACCCTGGCCAATCTGGAACGTTTTCGCCGTGGGGCTCTTACCGTCGTCACCGGGCAGCAAGTCGGTCTCCTTGGTGGTCCTCTATTTTCTATTTTTAAAGCGCTGACTGCGGTCAAGCTGGCCGAACAGGCTACGGCCGCAGGCGTCGATTGCGTGCCCGTCTTCTGGCTGGCGACCGAGGATCACGATCTAGCCGAGGTCAATCACGTCTCCTTGTATTCGCAGCAGGGCGTGCCCGAGCGAATCGCGGTCGAGAGCCGCGGCATTCCGGATGCGCCGGTAGGAGCGATTAAATTTGGACCGGAGATTGAACCGGTTGTCGAGCTTGCTGCGGCAGACCTAGGCGATTCCGAAGTGACAACGTTGCTTCGCGAGTCGTATCGCCAGGGAGAAACCCTCGGCACGGGCTTTGCGCGGCTGTTTGCGCGCCTGTTTGCCGACTGGGGAGTGATCCTGCTCGATCCTGCCGACCGGGAATTTCACCGGGTTGCGCAGCCCCTGCTGCGCGCGGCAATCGAAACTGCCCCAGCGCTCGACGAGGCTCTACTGGCTCGTGGCAAGGCCCTGGAAGCGGCCGGCTATCACCAGCAGGTTAAGGTGACGGCGGCCACGACTTTGCTTTTTGAAGTGAAGAATGGCGCGCGCACGGCGGTTCGTCGCAAGGCGAATGGGGCAACGAGCGCGGAGTTTCAGGTCGGTCACGAAAAGATCACGCAACACCAGTTACTTCAGCGGATTGAAGCCACCCCCGAGAATTTCAATCCCAACGTGCTTTTCCGTCCGGTGGTTCAGGATTACCTGCTGCCGACGCTGGCCTACACGGGAGGTGCGGCTGAAGTCGCCTACTTCGCGCAGGTTGCTGTGGTCCATGAGAAGCTGCTGGGCCGTGTCACTCCGGTCCTGCCGCGCTTTTCTGCGACGCTGGTTGAGCCCAAGGCGGAACGCATTCTGACTCGGTACGGGTTGCAGCTTCAGGATCTTTTCCACGGACCGGATAAAGTGCGGGAGGTAATCGCTGGCCGCTCCTTGCCGCCTGACCTGCAAGCCCGCTTTTCGGAGGCCTACGCGAGCGCGGAGCAGTCGATGACGGCGCTCCGCGAATCAATCGGCATGCTTGATTCGACGCTCATTCGATCCGCCGACCGCGCTCGCATGCGCATGTGGCATCAAGTGAACCGCCTTCATCGGCAGGCAGCGCGTGCCGAACAGCTGCGCAACGAAGTGATCAGCCGGCACACCGATGCCCTGTGCCAAGGCTTGTTCCCGCACAAAACGCTGCAGGAGCGTGAAATCGCCGGCATAAGCTTCGTGGCGCGCTACGGCCCCAGTCTGTTACGGAATCTGTACGATGCCATGGATACGACCTGCCACGACCACCAGGTGATTACGCTGCAATAGACGGCCTACTTCGATTCGCCCAGCGCCAGATAGGTCCCCAGCCCAATCATGATGGCACCCGTCAACGTGCGCTGGCGACGCCGGAAATCGGCGGACCGGCGGATGCGCTCGCCTAACGGGCCGGCCAGAAGAGTTACCACTATATCGGCTGTTGTGTTGAGCGCTACGGAGAGGGTTCCGAGGAGAACAAACTGCAGAAATACGTGTCCGCTCGCCCGGTTGACGAATTGCGGGATGAAGGAGAGAAAGAAGAGAGCCGTCTTCGGGTTTAGCGCCTCCGTCAGGATGCCCTGCCAGAAGGGGTTTCTCCCTGGCCGTATTTGGGACGGAACGATGGGGTCGTCTTTTCTGGCGTTTCTGGCGTCGAAAATCATCCGCACGCCGAGGAAACACAGGTAGCCCGCGCCCAGATATTTCACCGTGGCGAAGGCAAATGCCGACCTTGCCAGGATGATGGAGACGCCAGCGGCCGCGGCAAAAACATGAACCATGCCGCCGAAAAACGTGCCCAGAGCGGAGAGGAGGCCTTCGCGGCGCCCGCCCGCCAACGAGCGCGCCAGAACGTAAAGCATGCCAGGGCCGGGCGCGATCGCCAGCAGGATGGCAGCGCCGAGAAAGATCGCAAACTGAGAGGAGCTAAACATAGGTGGCCGATTCTACCTGAGGATTCTCCGCTTCGACTACTGTTCACTGGAAGAGATCTTTGCCAACATCACTTGTAATTCTTCCAGCGACTCCACTCGCGCCACTCCCTTATCCGCATACGCGCCGGAAACGTCCATCAGCACAGCGTGCATCCCCGCTCCGGTTGCACCCAGATAATCCACCGAGTACACATCGCCGACGTAGAGACTTTCTTCCGGCTTGGCTTTCAGGCTCGCAAGGGCCTGCCGAAAGATCGCCGGGTGCGGCTTCTCGTATCCGACCAGACCCGAATCGGTGATGCTCAGGAAGCAGTCGGCGATGTCGCAGCGGCGCAGCACCTCCTCAATCCGTCCGTCGGCATTCGAAATCACCCCGATCCGATAGCGCGCTGCAATCTGGTGCAGTTGATCGCGTGTGCCCGGAAGAATCTGATTCCAATTGCCCGAGTCGCGGATGTTGCTTACGAGTTGATCGCGGAGCGCGTCATCTTTCAGCCCAATTTCCGAGAACAAATGCGTGTAGTACATCCACCAGAAGCTGTGGTCATGATTGCCGTTGGTCGTCAGGGAATCAAACTCATTCTTGGTGCGGCGCTCCAGGTCGCGCAGGTGCCCGGCGTCCGCCGTAATACCGCGCTTGGCGAGCGGCGCGTGAATGCGCTCACGGTTCGGAAACAGCAGAGTATTCCCTACATCGAAGAAAACGGCCTTGAGCGCAGTTGACATAAGGTTCGAACGCTTTCTAAAAAGGGAAAAGCAGGGTTCAGCAAACGATCATTGTACTGCCCCTAATCAGAAAGGCACGTGCGGCTGACTCGGGCCGCCAAACAAGGTACACTCACATTTTCGCATGCGAATTCCCAGCCCATTCGCTACGGCTCCGCGCACGTGCTCCTCGGTGTTGTTTGCCGTCGGCCAAGTACACGAGTGGGTCGCGGGCAGCAGCCGCGTCCTCCACCAACTTGCCGTGGGGCTTCTTCCGGTGGCGTTCTTTCTGCTGTCCACGACGACCCGCGAAGAGATCTACAACATCCTTTGGGCGCTGGTTTTCGGATTTGCCACGCTCAACATCCTCAGCCTGGGCGCGCGCCGCTTCGAGCAAAAAAGTGGATTGAATTTCGGAGAACTGCTGGCAATTCTGGTAGTGGTCGTCTCTATCGTACTTCTGGGTTGGGAGATGCTCTACACGTTCCACGTGTTGCCGATTCGTCTGCACTGATCCGGCCCATCATTATCCGGATTGGGGTATGATTCGCCTAATGGCGAAGCGCGAATCCAGTTTCGATGTGACTTGCCCTTGCTGCGGGGCCGTGCTCAAGGTAGACTCAGCGACCCAAGGCGTAATCTCCCACGTCGCCCCCGTGAAGCCCAAAATGTTTCAGGATATGGAAGAAGCCGCACGCGCCATGAAGGAGCAGGATGGGCGGCGGGATTCCATCTTCCGCCAGTCGGTCGAAGCGCAGAAACACGCCTCCGAATTATTGGAAAAGAAATTCCAGGAAGCGGTGAAAAAAGCTAAAGAGACGCCTGATACCGGCAAACCGATCCGCGACTTTGAGCTGGACTGAAGCTCTTCCGCCGAGACGCCAAGTTCGCCGAGCAATTCTTTTAACACAAAAGCATTTACAGGGGTGCATTTCTATTCCATCCTGAAGCTGCATGCCTCGTCCTCTTCTCCTCGGTCACCGCGGCGCCCGGGCCTCGAAGCAAGTTCCGGAAAACACACTCGGATCGTTCGAACTCTGTCTTGCGCACGGGTGCGACGGGTTTGAGTTCGACGTTCGCCGCTCGTCCGACGGCGTCGCTGTCATCTGCCATGATCCGGCCGTTCGCGGACTGCGGATCGAAAGCATAGCCGAAAGCGAGTTGGCGCTGCCTACGCTCGGTCAGGTGCTGCGGAAGTTTTCCGCGAAAGCCTTCCTCGATATTGAACTGAAAGTCTCCGGCGTAGAGAAGGCGCTGATTGCAGCCTTGCGCCAGCATCCACCAGCTAAGGGCTATGTCGTCTCGTCGTTCCTGCCCGAGGTGTTGACTGAGCTTCACAGTCTCGATCCAAGTATTCCATTGGGGTTTCTCTACGACCGAGCGGCGAAACTTCCGCCGCCCGCGCTGCCGCTTGCGTGGATGATCCCGCATTTCAAGTTGGTGGATGAAAGGCTGATTGAAGAAGTCCACGCATCTGGGCAGAAGGTCATGACCTGGACAGTCAATCGCCCCGCTCACATGAGCCGCCTTGCCGTATGGGGCATCGACGCGATCATTTCGGACGAGACGGAATTGCTGGTTCAATCGGTCCGCTAAGAAGGCCGCGCGGTGCTTTCGCCGCCATTGCCCTCAAAATCCAGCTCATTTACTCTGATCAGTCATGCCCACTACTGGCGAGCGTTTCGAGCGGGCGGTTCAAATCATGGAGCGGCTGCGCGCTCCCGGTGGATGCCCATGGGATCGCGAACAGACCTTCGACTCTATCAAACCCTACACCCTCGAAGAAACTTACGAGGTCCTCGAAGCGATCGACGACCGCGACTGGCCCGAGTTGACCGGCGAACTTGGCGACCTGCTGCTGCAGGTGCTGTTTTATTCCACGATGGCGCGTGAGGCGGGACATTTCTCGATTGATGACGTGCTCGACCGGCTTTCCCACAAGCTTGTAGGCCGCCATCCTCATGTCTTCGGCGATGTCAAAGCCGATACTCCCGCCGAAGTGCTGCGCAATTGGGAAGCACTGAAAGCGGAAGAGAAGAAAGCCGAGAAGCAGAAGCAATTGGAAGCCTCCGGAGAAGGGAAGGGCGGAGCCGACAAGAGTCAACCAGCCGGCTCGGCGTCGGTGCTCGCCGGCATCTCCTCGCGCGTTCCTGCGTTGCTCGAAGCGCACAAGCTCAGCGCACGCGCCGCGCATGTGGGCTTCGACTGGCCCGAAATTGAAGGCCTGTTCGAAAAGCTAGCCGAGGAAACTGCCGAACTGCGTGAGGAGCTGAAAGCGGTGTCGATCGAGGGGCCGGCGGGCACTGGTGTTGCCGGGTCGGGAAAGCCGCAGATTGCGCCCGATCAGCGCGAGCGCCTCGAAGATGAAGTCGGCGACCTGTTCTTCGTCCTGGTCAACCTTGCGCGCTTTCTGTCGCTCGATTCCGAATCCGCGCTGCGCAAAACTAATCGCAAATTCAAGCGCCGTTTTCAATGGATGGAAGAGCGCTTGCGTTCGACTGGCCGCGGTCCACAACAGGCCAGCATGGCCGAACTGGAAGAACTATGGCAACAGTCGAAGCAAGAGGAAAAACGAGCGTGACGATGACGTCTTCTGCCGCCACGCACGGCGCACTTACTATTCGCAAATGCGAATCGCTGGAGGAGATGCAGGCGGCTTTTGCATTGCAGAAAGAAGTCTGGAACTTCAACGACGGGGAACTTGTGCCGGTTCGCATCTTTGTGCTGGCCAATAAAATCGGCGGCCACGTCATCGGCGCTTTCGATCGGAATGAAATGGTCAGTTTTGCGTTGGCGCTTCCTGGCCTGCGCAATGGGCACAGCTATTTGCACTCGCAGATGCTGGCGGTGCGGCAGCAATATCGCAATGCTGGTCTTGGCCGCCGCATGAAGCAGTATCAGCGTGAAGACGCTCTGGCCCGCGGCTTCGAGCTGATGGAATGGACGTTCGATCCACTGGAAATCAAGAATAGCTATCTGAATATCGAAATACTCGGCGCTATAGCTCGGCGCTATAGCGTGAATCAATATGGAATTACATCATCGCCGCTGCAAGGCGGTCTGCCCAGCGATCGGCTTGTCGCCGAATGGTGGATGAAATCCCGGCGTGTGGAAAAGGTGCTGGCCGACGGGCAGCGGCCGGTTTTCAAGCCAGAAGGGCACATCGATGTTCCGGCCGAAATCTCCGAATGGAAATCTGCAGTTGCGACCCGCGTGCAGGCGCTGGCCGTTCAGCAGAAGAATCGTGAGCACTTCTCGGAGGCTTTTGCGCGTGGGCTATCCGTGCTCGGCTACGAGCGCCACGCTCACGGCGATGGGCGTTTTTTGCTCGGATCATGGGAGGAACGGTGGCGTTACTAACGTTGCTCGTATCGTCAATGGACTCGTTTTGAAAGCTGAATCCATAGCAACGCTGGCCGGCATAGCATCATGGGCGATGTGTGAACGATCAAACGATTGGGGCTAAGGCGGCGTGAAGAAACAGTTTCCACTGTTGATTATCATCCTGCTCATTTCGGCAGCCTATGCAATCTACGCTGCCAAAAGGCTTGGCCCGCTGGGAGCGGTCTTTTTCGTCTTCGTGTGGATAGCCGTGTTCTGGTGGGCTAGACCGAGGAAGAAATCATAGAATTCAAAGCAGCCGACAAAAATCATGAAAATCGACTCCATCACGCTTCGCGAACTCCACATGCCGCTCGTGCATTTTTTCGAAACGAGCTTTGGGCGCGTTTATAGCCGCACGATTCTGCTCGTTAGCATTGACGCCGATGGGGTTCGCGGCTGGGGCGAGTGCGTCGCTGGAGAGGATCCTTACTACAGTCCTGAATGGGCCGAAACTGCCTGGCCTACAATCAAGACCTTTCTGGCGCCCGCGCTGCTTAAGAACGAGGTTAAATCAGGCCGCGACTGCTCGGCGCTGTTTGCGCGCGTGCGCGGGCATCGCATGGCGAAGGCAGGGCTCGAAAACGCCGTCTGGGATGCCGAGGCGCGGCTCAAGCAACAGCCGCTCTGGAAACTGCTGGGCGGGTCGCGGCGCGAAATTGCCTGCGGCGTTTCGATCGGCATCCAGGATTCGCAGGAGCAGCTTCTGGAAAAGATTGCCACCGAGCTCGCCGCCGGCTACCGCCGCATTAAGATCAAGGTCAAGCCTGGGTGGGACCTGAACGTGCTCGAAAAGGTCCGCTCGCGCTGGGCTGACATTCTGCTGAGCGTTGATGCCAATTCCGCTTACACGCTGGACGAAACCGAACACCTGCGCAAATTCGACGCTTTCAAACTGCTGATGATTGAGCAGCCGCTGTGGGACGACGAAATTTACCTGCATGCGCGGCTGCAGAGGCTGCTCCAGACTGCGATCTGCCTCGACGAATCTATTCACCACGCGCGCGATGCTAATTTCGCCCTCGAAGCCGGGGCCTGCCGCATCATCAACATTAAGGTTGGCCGCGTGGGCGGCTTCACCGACGCAAAAAAGATCCACGATGTTGCCCAGAGCCACAACATTCCCGTCTGGTGCGGAGGCATGCTCGAATCGGGCGTCGGGCGCGCGCACAACATCGCGCTCTCCACGCTCGAAGGCTTCCGGCTTCCGGGAGATGTTTCGGCGTCAAAGCGCTACTGGAAGCAGGACATCATCGAACCCGAGGTCGAAGTCCGTCCCGACGGGATGATCGCCATCAGTGACGCTCCGGGGACGGGGTATCGCGTGATAGAGGATCTGGTGGAGAAGCTTACGGTGCGGAAAGAAACATTTCGCGGCGATAGCCTCTAGAGCATTCCTCGTCTTGGTGTAGAGTACTCACCCTCAGCGGCTAAAGCAGGAAGCCGTTGCAGCCCCTGGTGGCACGGCTGGACATGCTGCGGGAAGAGTCGCTTCCAAGTAAGAACTGGTACCGCAGCGGCTAAAGCCGCATTGAAACGCAGCGCTGAAGCGCTGCGCCACCCAAAAGCCGAGGCGTCCGCGCTCACTTGCGCGCGCCGGTCGCTGGAGAACTTTCCGCTACGCCGGCTTCTTCTTTCCTCAGCATCTCCAGCGCTTGAGCATAGGTCAAATCGGGCGATACGTGCTTGAACCCGCTGAACACTTCCGTCGACTCGATGGAAAGGTTCTTTACCAACAGGATTTTTCCCGTGAACTTCAGGGTCATGCTCGAGACGTCCCAGAGATTATCCTCGACCGCCTCCTGGTGAACCACGAAGCGGCCGCCGCGGTCGAGATGGCCAAGAATGCCCCAACCGAAACCGACCTCTTTGAACAACGTGCCGTCGATGCTGGCAATTCGGTAGTGAACTGCATCCAGCAGCAAATCGCCCTGCATGCCGGTTAGCACCTCTTCCACGCGCGAGGGCGGCCGGTACTGGGGATTAGGATGAAATCTCAGCTTCACGAGCGGATCGCCCGAGTGCCCAATCTCGGTCGAACCGGGTACTTCTCCGGCGTACTCAAACAGGAACGCATCCGGCAGCGCGCGCACAATGCGCATTGTGCGCTCGGCGTCTTCGTGTTCCTGCGCACGTTTCTTGCGCATCTCCTCCGGATTCTCGACCATCCGATTTACCCGCGCCTCTTCCTCTCGGCGCTGGGCCGGAGTCAAGGGTTTGCCGTCATAGGCCACGGCCACTCCCGCGGTGGCCTCGCTGGTTTCAACGTAGATCTTTGTGGTGGATCCTTTTGGCGTTGTCCTGGTTCCACGGAACATAAACCGCGACGATCCGTTGTTTGCGTTAATCTCGTTTTTCACCGCCTTACGCACGAGGTCAGTCGGATCAAGCAGCAATGGATCGACACGAGTTGGAGGGGAAGAGGCTTGCGCCAGGCTGGCCGCGCTCAACGCGAGAATCAGAACGCCGGTTCGGCTGACCGCGCCGGCGATTGAGGCGATGGATTCGGCCAAATTCATTGCTATAGGACGATAGTAACAAACCCGCGCGTTGCCTCAGGAGGCCTCTGCCTACGAAAGGGCAGTCTTTCCATCCCAGCGCGCGAACCATCGAACGAACCTTCGTGTGAAACGTGCTTGGAGCCGATGATTTACAATCAATCCACTCGCCGTGCTGTTTTGGCGCGACAAGTGGAGGCAAGACATGGATGTTCCGCAGTCCGGTAATTCCGAGAGCAGGGAACGGGCCACGATTGGGAAATCGGTCGTGATCAAGGGAGAAGTGTCAGGGTCGGAGGATTTGTATATCGATGGGAAGGTCGAAGGCAGCATCGACCTCCGCAATCACAGCGTCACAGTCGGGCCGAGCGGCAACGTGAAGGCTGGAATCACCGCAAAATTCATTATGATTCAAGGCAAGGTGGATGGCAGCCTGACCGCTTCCGACCGTCTCGATCTGCGCAAATCGGCGGTAGTTACAGGCGACGTCACCACGCAGCGCATCGCCATTGAAGAAGGCGCGTTCCTGAAAGGCAAAGTCGATATCCAAAAGGAAGTGGGGAAGGGCGCTGCTTCCTAATTGTTATCGGGCTTCAAACCATTGATGAAATTCTTTCGCTCCTCCTCGAACCAGGACGCGCCTCAGGCGACCGCGCACAAACTCACCCGGCGCTCCAGCGGCATCGGCGAAATCGTGCGCATTCTGAATTCTCAGGAAGGCTTGTGCGTGCTCGATGTGGGCGCCACTTCCGCCAACAACATTCAGTTCCTTACCAGTCAGGGCCACAAGAACTACAGCGAAGATTTGCTGCGCGCCTCGCTCGATCCAGGACTGCGCACGAAAGATGAATCGGGCAATACGGTCGTCGACAGCAAGAAGTTTTTGGATGAAAACCTGGTCTACCCCAACGGCCGCTTCGATATCGTGCTCTGCTGGAACCTTCCCGATTACATGGAAGAAAGCCTGGTCAAGCCGACCATCGACCGCCTCTGGTCGCAGATGAAGCCCGGCGGATTGCTGCTTGCCTTTTTTCACACGCGCGATGCCGGACCGGATTCAACCTGCGATCGCTATCACATCACCGGTACCGACATGCTTGAGATGCAGGAAATCAAGTTCGCTCCGCCCGGGCGTCCGGCTTCCGAGAAACAATCGCCGCGCCTGCAACGCGTGTTCAACAACCGCCACATCGAAAATCTCTTCCGCGACTTCGCCTCGATCAAATTCTTTCTTGCCCGGGACAATATCCGCGAAGTCCTGGTCGTGCGGTGAGACTTTTCTCGTCAATTGACGCGGGGAACTCTTCACAAGCTGGATAAGCAAACCGGACAGGTCTTCGAGTGCGACAGGCGGGCCTTGTGCGCCCGCTCGTAGGCTTCCATCGTTTCCTTCTCTTTTCTTCGGCGCGCTCGATCGGAGAGCTTGGGCTTGTTCTCGTTGCGATACAGGAAAGACGTCCAGGCCGCGTGTGCGCGGGTCTCACGATCTTTCAGGTCCTTGTAGACGGCGCATTGCGATTCGGCCATGGATTGACCTGATCATAGCCGAAACGTCCGCCAAGATGGCGCCTAGGAACCCGTTGTGAAACTCCAGCGCAACAAACCCAGCGCCTGAAGGCGAATTCATAACACAGCACTTGCGGCATGCCTGAAGGCATGCCCTGATACGAATCCCACTGTTGCCACAGCCTGCTTAAAGCCGACCCTGCTTAGAGCCGACAAGTCTGAATGTCTACAGGGCTTCGAGCAAGCGATCATGGTTTGCTCTGCCATATCGAGCGCCTAATGCGACGGCCAGTCCGGTCAGTCGTCGATATTTTTCGATGACGTTGACGCCACACTGCACCCGCAGAGTGGTTACGCCGGGAATCAGCACTCCGGGCCACAGGTGCGCTCGAAACGCCACCCACAGCCAGATCTTGAAACCAGTCACCATCGAATAGATCCGAAGCTCCAGCGCAAGTTGAGCGGCCTCGGCAAGCAGTGAATTTCTCTCGGTGCCGTCCTCGCATTTCCTGGCTTCGAGCTGTTGCTTTTCCCACATCACCCAAAGTTGGATTAGACCGGTGTTGTGAGCCATCCGGCGCAAGTATTCCCGCGCGAGGAGGATGCGTTCTTCTTGCGCCTCGCGGAAGGCCGCTGCTGTGAGCGATTGGCGCAGCCGCCATTCTTCGCCGGCGTCCAGCAGTGTCTCCAAATCGGATGGGTCGAGCTTGCGGGCGAGCAGGATGACGTGGTCTACGTCATGAACGCGCGGTGCATAGACTGTGGTCAGCAGTATGACGAAGACGAAGGCGATCCCAAATACGGCGGGGATCAACACGGCAATGGGCATGATCGGCAAAATCGAGGTCGCGCTTATCTCCTTTTCAGCAGTCCGCGAACAATCGCCAAGTCTGCTCGCAAGCGGCTTACAAGCTGTTGCAAATCTGCCTGCGTGGGCCTCTGGCCGTCGGAGGAAGCCTTCGGGGGAAGTCGGTAAGCCGCTGCCGATAGCCAGATTCCCAGCGCCAACAGGTATGACACGGCGGGGAGCATTTCGCTCATAAAGGCAAATCTTGTTCCAAAAACCGAACGAACGCCTGCCGCCAGGGCAGTTACTCCCGAAGATAGGCCGAAACCGACGACGATCCGGTATTCGTGGATTCTCCACGGCACTCGTAATAAGTTTGCCAGCACAAAGAAAGCGATCGAGATAGTCAGGATCACGTATTGCGCCATCATCATTCCGGAAATGATCGCGGAGTAAATACCCTGGGCGTGGGCGGGAGGGGAGAAATAACCTGTCAGCAGCGAGTAGAGCATAGCCAGCGCGATGGCCCCGGGAAAGCAGAAGCGAAACCAGCGGACTAGATAGAAGGCGCCGAAGACTCGACGGGAGCTCTCATGGACGGCGAGGATGGCCAGGATCGCCTCCAGAGGTGCTGTGATCCAGTAGAAGTAGAGATGAACGTGAGGACGGGAAAACGTAATCAAAGCGATGATGGTCCTCAGCAGGTCGAATAGAACATAGCTGCAAAAGACTCGAAAGGCCCGCAAGAGGCTTTGTCGCCGGAAAAGAACAAGAATGCAGATGAGGAGTGCGATGCTCGTCGTCTGGACAGCCAAACCAAGCCAGTACATAGAAATAAATGAGGGTGGCCCAGCATAACCGAGCCACCCAAAAATCAGCAATGATCAGAAGTCAACTACGTTCTAGACGACACATGCGCTGGCTGGCGGCTTGGTCGGCGGTGTCGGCCATGGAATTGGAATTCCATCGGCCACCAGTGTCGGCAGCCCTACTGCCGCAGGCGGCTTGGTCGGCGGCGTCGGCCACGGGATTGGGAATCCATCGGCCACCAGCGTTGGCAACTCTACTGCCGCAGGCGGCTTGGTCGGCGGCGTCGGCCACGGGATTGGAATTCCATCGGCCACCAGCGTTGGCGCGGTCGCATCGACTCCTCTCCGAGTCGCTGCCTTTGACATCTGGACAGCATTTCCACGATGGGCAAGGGCCGGGGTTGCTATTGCTACCAGCAGTACTCCGAGTAGAGAGAGACGTACAAGGGACTTTGTCATAATTTTCTCCTTTTTCTGTTTGTGATTTTCTGCTCGGCCTTGGGGGAGAAGCACTTCAAGCAGGTCGGCTTATTCCTCGGCGTTTGCAGGTGGCAGCATTGTCTCGCTCGAACGGACGCCTTGCTCTTTATGTGCAATTGTTTTCCGTCTCCGTAAAGAACCATGGGTGGTCCTTTCGGAGCTGCGGGCCAGGACAACTTTTGCCGCAACCTGCTACGCCTATGCGAATTCGGGGAGTGGGGCGGAAGGGGGTACATCCACGAAGGGCCGAGGGCGGCTGTCCCTGCGTGGCATGACTAGAAGTCGAGGCGCTCTACTGCTCTAGAAGGCCGCGGGAACAGAGATCTCGGAGCGTGACTGCGCCCGCGCAGCTAAAGAGTTTGCTGAAAAACTCGTCGTCCCTCAGCGGCTAAAGCCGGCACTCAAAATAAGTCGTTGATCGCAGCAGTAAACCGCTGCGCCACCCAAAATCAAAGAGCGAGAACGACTTTTTCCGCAGTCGCCAGTATCGTATCCCAGAAATCCCTGGCATAACATTCGGGCCATCATTGCCGAAGTAGCACGGATGCGGTACTGCGAGCAAGGTACATAGGTCCTTCGCTTCGCTCAGGATGACAAGGTCGATTTATCGCGAACTTGTGAGACACCACACTAGCAGACGCTCAGCCTCGGGCTTTGGTCGCGCCGGGTTCTTCGCTGATGACGTGTTGTTCCAGAGTGTGCAATTGGTGGCGGTATTTCTCCATTAGCTCCTGAAGCAGGTTGCGAATCGAGAGGACGCCGCGCAGGCGGCCGCGGGAATCGACGACCGGGAGATGGCGGAAATGGTGTTCGAGCATCGTGGACAGAGCCTCGCTGGGGGTAATCGCGGGGTCAACGGTTATCGCCGGGGCGGTCATCAGTTCGGACACCGCAACCGCCTTGGGATCACGGCCGCTCAGCGCCAACTTTCGCAGCACGTCGCGCTCGGTGAAGATGCCCAGCACTTGTTTGGCTTCCAGGACCACGACGGAGCCAACGCGGCGATCCAACATAATTTGGATGGCGTCGGCAACGGTGGTATTCGGGGGAACGGTGATCGATTCCCGGTCTAACAAACGAAGTATGCTCATGATTGCCTCTTTCGGGGCTTAGCCCGCAAATGTAGCGGCCATTCTAGCAGCTTAGGGGTTTCGCGAAGAAGACGAAAGTTGGAACGGCGTGGGCTCATTGAAAACGACCAAGCCGCCGCAGGGCAATGGATCAGTTTGTAAGACACAATCCCCCATCGGCTAAAGCCGCGATGATTTTGTGGTATCGACGGCACGGCTGAAGCCGTGCCCTTTCAAAACAAATTCAAACTGATCCACGACCCGCCGCACGGGTGGCGTGGAATCTGGCGCGGCGTTAGCGTATAAAAGAAGGTTGCTCGGTCGTTGTGGGGCAACGGGCAACGCGAATCCCACCGTGCGGCAAAGCGAGGAGCCATGTCAAGCGTCACCGGTCTGCATGCGCCGAAGGGCCTGGAAGGAGTGGTCGCAACCACCTCAAGCATCTGCTACATCGACGGTGAACAGGGAGTGCTTGCCTATCGCGGCTACGATATTCACGACCTGGCCGACCATTCGACCTTTGAGGAAGTCTGCTACCTGCTGTGGTTCGGACGCCTCCCCAAGGAAGAGGAACTGCAGCAGTTGAAGCGGCGCATGGCGGAGGAGCGCAAGCTGGATGAGGCCATTCTGAAGAGCCTGCGTCAGGTTCCGAAGCATGTCCCGCCCATGGATATGCTGCGCACGCTGGTTTCCGAGTTGTCCTATTACGATCCGGAATACAACAAGAACGATCACGATGCGAACGTGAACAAGGCGATCCGGCTGACGTCGCAGATCGCGATGCTGGTGGCGGATTACGATCGCGTGCGCAAAGGCAAGGGGTTAGTGGAGCCGGATCGGTCGCTTTCGCACGCGGCCAATTTCCTGCTTATGCTGAACGGCACGCCGCCTTCCCAGACCGCGGAGCGGGCCTTTGACAGCGCGTTAATTTTGCATGCGGACCACGAACTGAACGCTTCCACCTTTGCCGCTCGGGTAACGGCCGCAACGCTCTCCGATATGCATTCGGCGATCACCTCAGCGGTGGGAACACTGAAAGGCCCGTTGCATGGCGGAGCGAACGAGGCTGTGTTCAAGATCCTGATGGATATCGATAAAGCCGGAGCCGATCCGGTGGAGCACGTGAAGGGGATGCTGGCGCAGAAGAAGAAAGTTCCAGGCTTTGGGCATCGCGTGTATCACACGGAGGATCCGCGGGCGACGCACCTGCGCGAGATGTCGCGCGATCTTGGAAAAGCGAGCGGCAACCCGAAGTGGTTCGACTATTCGAGCAAGATCGAGCAGTACATCAAGACCGAGAAAAAGCTGAATGCCAACGTGGATTTCTATTCGGCTTCGACGTATCACACGCTGGGGATCGACGTGGACCTGTTCACCCCGATTTTCGCGGTTTCGCGGGTAAGCGGCTGGACGGCCCACGTGATCGAGCAACTCGACGACAACCGGTTGATTCGTCCGCGAGCCGATTACATGGGGCCGGTATATCCGCAGAAGTACGTGGCGATCGGGAAGCGGTGAGAGGGCTCGGTTTGACGGTTCGATAAACGGGGGCCGGGGTTACACCTTGGTCGGTGACCTCCCGTCATTTGCGTCACTGCAATATTTCGCAATACTCTGCACCATAGGACACCTTCGGTCGTCGGGACTGAGGGGCTCTGGGCCTCTGCTTCTCCTTCTCCTCCTCTTGAGGCCGCGTTCGTTCAGTTCAGGTGGTGCTCATGAAGGGGATTGCAGGTTGGCTGACGGTATTTAGTGTTGTTCTGGCGGCGGAGCTTTGCACGGCCCAGTCGGGCTATCAGGTTATTCCGGTGCCGAACGGCGGCACGATCCGCGGAACCGTGAAATGGCAGGGGCCGCTGCCCCATCTGCCAGCGCTGGAGATCAATAAAGACCCACAGGTTTGCGATCCGTCAGGCCAGAAGCACCGCGATCTGGAGCGGTTGATCGTTTCACCGAATGGCGGAGTGGCGAATACCGTCGTTTTCCTCCGGGACATCAGGGCCGGAAAACCCATGGATTTGCCGCTTGAGCGGCGATCGCTGAATCAAAAGAACTGTCGCTATGAGCCGCACATTCTGCTGGTGCCGCTGCAGGCGGTTTTGACCGTGCGCAGCAGCGATCCCTTGCTGCACACCGTGCATATGTCGGGAAGCGCCGATTACAATCTGCCGTTCACCACTGCGGGGCAGGAAATCAGCCGTCCCATGACTCGGGAAGGCATGGTTGATTTGCGCTGCAATGCAGGCCATGTCTGGATGAACGGGGAAGCGGTGGTGGCGACCAATCCGTACTACGCGGTGACCGACGCCGAGGGGCACTTTGAGCTGACCAACGTGCCGCCCGGCCAGTATGAAATCGTTGCCTGGCATGAAGGGTGGCGGATGATTGGAATGGCGCCGCTCTACGATGTCATGACGCAGGTGCGCGTGAAACGTCCGTTATTCTCGGATTCGGTAACGTGGAGTAAATCGGTAACGGTGCCAGGGGGTGGCATGGCTGAAGTGCATTTCACGCTGGGAGAGAAAACGCCGCAGTTGGCGCAGGGGCACTGAGCGTACCGGGGTGCCTTCGAATCTCAACGGCAACGGGGGTGGGCGAAAATGCCCGCCCTTTTCATTTAGCACTGAATCCCGCTTTCGCGGCGCACCATCAGTAGAATAGAAGTCAAGCTCATGCGCCGGGTCTATTTCGACAATAACGCGACTACTCCTGTGCTGCCCGAGGTCGTAGAGGCCATGCGGCCTTACTTCGGGGAGCACTTTGGCAACGCGTCTTCTATCCATCATCATGGGCAGGAAACGCGGGCAGCCGTGGAGCGGGCGCGCGAGTCGGTTGCCGCGTTGCTTGGGTGCCGCGCTTCGGAGATTGTGTTCACCGGTGGCGGGACGGAGGCCGACAACCTTGCCATCTTCGGAGTTGCGCAAACCGGGGACCACATTATTACGTCGACGATTGAGCACCATGCGGTGCTGAATGCTTGCCGGCATCTGGAGGAGAAGGAGTGCGAAGTTACTTACATCCCGGTGGACGGACGCGGAGTCGTTGATCCGGCGGACGTGAAGCGCGCGCTACGGCCGAATACGAAGTTGATTTCGATCATGATGGCCAATAACGAGACTGGCGTGGTTCAGCCGGTGGCGGAGATTGGGAAGGTCGCGGCCGAGGCAGAAGTTTATTTTCACACCGACGCGGTGCAGGCGGCGGGAAAGATTCCGGTACACGTGGGGGACATCGGTTGCGACCTGCTGACGATTTCTGCCCATAAACTGCATGGACCGCAAGGCGTGGGCGCGCTCTACGTACGGAAGGGAACCGAGCTGGAGCCGGTACAGTATGGCGGGCGGCACGAGCGCTCGCGGCGCGCGGGGACGGAGAATGTTCCAGGGATTGTGGGGCTGGGCAGGGCGGCAGAGCTGGCGCTGGCGGGGCTGGAGCGCGGCGACGATCGGAAACTGGCTGAATTGCGGGATCGACTGGAGCGCGAGTTACTGGGGATTGAGGCTTGCGGGGTGAATGGCGCATGCGAAAACTCCTACACATCGCAAAGTGCGCGATGTGCGGGGCACCCTTTTGAGCAGGGAAGACCGCTTCGGGTGCCGAATACTTCGAATATTTATTTTGAGGGGATCGACGGGGAGGCGCTGGTGATTGCGCTGGACTTGAAGGGGCTTGCGGTTTCGACGGGAGCGGCTTGCTCGTCGGGAGCGATTGAGCCTTCGCATGTTTTGATTGCCATGGGGCTGCCGCCGGCCCGGGCGCGGGCAAGCATTCGTTTTAGTCTGGGGAAGCAGAATACGGCTGAGGACGTGGGGTTTGCCTTGGCAGTTGTGCCGGAGACGGTGGCGCGGTTGCGGGGGTTGTCGCCGGTGTGGGTAAAGACAGCTGCGAGCCGCTAGCTGCTGGCGCACTGCCGTGGGAGCGGGTGATGTTCCAATAGACACATGCGTCTCAGCGCATGCAAAATGCATAGGTCCTTCGCTTCGCTCAGGATGACAGATCATCGAATGTTCGAGTGGTATCTAGAGTCTTCTTCGTAATTGCGAATTGGCTAAAAGCTAGAGGCTAGGAGCTAGAAGCTTGGTTTCAGAAACCATTGCCGTGGCTATGTCGGGAGGGGTGGACTCCTCGACCGTGGCGGCCATGCTGCGCGGCGAGGGGCACAACGTCATTGGGCTCACGATGCAGCTTTGGAATCAGCGGCGGCTGGCTGGGCGGGAGGGGATGCCGGAGTCGGTGGTGGGGCGGTGCTGCTCGATTGACGACGTTTATGATGCGCGGCGAGTGGCGGAGACGATTGGGATTCCTTACTACGTGGTTAATCACGAAGAGCGGTTTGAGCGCGATGTGGTGCGGCCGTTCGTCGAGGAGTACCTGGCGGGGCGGACGCCGATCCCTTGCAGTCTTTGCAACAATCACTTGAAGTTTGACCAGCTTCTTATTGTTGCGAGGCAGATTGGGGCGGAGAAGATCGCCACCGGACACTACGCGCAGGTTGCCTTCGATGAGCGAAGCGGGCGCTGGCTGTTGAAGCGGCCCGTTGATCGCTCGAAGGATCAGACTTACTTTTTGTTTGGCCTGACGCAGGAGCAGTTGAGCCGGACGCTGTTTCCGCTGGGGGGAATGAATAAGCCCGAGGTGCGGGAATTGGCGCGTAAGTACAATCTTGTGATTGCCGAGAAGCCGGACTCGCAGGAGATTTGCTTTGTTCCGGGCGGCGACTACAAGCGGTTTCTTGACGCTTATCTCGAGGAGCAGGGAGACGCGGCGCGTCTCGATGTGGGCGGGGAGATGGTCACGAGCGATGGCGAGGTGATTGGCGAGCACGCGGGCGTGCATAACTTTACGCTGGGGCAGCGCAAGGGACTGGGCGTGGCGACCGGGTCGCCGCTTTACGTGATCCAGATCAAGAACGACTCCCGGCAGGTGGTGGTGGGGCGGGACGAGGATTTGTATTCGCGCACGCTGCGGACACGTCGCGTGAACCTGATTTCGACTGCGGCCATTAGCGAGCCGATGCGGGTCGCGGTGAAGATTCGGCATAAGCATCAGCCGGCGCCGGCGGTGATTGAGTCGGCGGGGCCGGACCTAGTGACGGTGACATTTGATGAGCCGCAGCGCGCGATCACTCCGGGGCAGGCTGCGGTCTTTTACGATGGCGACGTTGTTGTTGGCGGCGGGTGGATTGAGGTGTGATAGCCAGGACTTGAGCTTGCACACCAGACGGTCGGATGGGGCGGTACTGTCAGGCCGTAATAGAGTTTGGAGCGTAATGGCTGGAAGACGAACAGACGGCGCAAAGTTGTGAGAAGGCCTGGTTACAACAACTACTCTTGCCTTGTATTCGGATAACCGACCGTCCGCCCCTCACGAGCGGCGTTCTTGCATTGCTCAAATACATCCGGATCGAATTTAGATTTGATGGCGGAATCCATCGCAGAAATGTAAGACTCGTAGTAGGGCAGGTCGGATTTGTCCGTAATATCAAGCCCAACAACCCGAACTTCTAGTCCATGCTGGCGCAAGCATTGCTGCGTTTCTGGCCGCACGCCAAAGGGAAATCCGTAGTCCACTAGGATGTAATGTCCATGTGCTATATCCCTGCGTGCATCCTGCGCCCCGCGAACTGAAGGTTCAGGACGAAGCACGAAACAGACAATGAGAATGACCGCGACTGCAACGGAAGCCATGAGCATTCTTCTTGACAGGAATATTGGTGGTGTTGTGCTCAGAACACTGAAGAACAACCCGCACAACGCAGCAGTAAGAAATGCAATTGGAATCCTGTCGATGTCCGGTCCAACCATGATTCGCTGAAGGATGCCAACGATTGTTACCACGGCAAAACAGACAATCAAGATTATTGCGACTGCCTTTTTCATTTTTTTGCTAATTCTGTGAAGCAACTCGGAGTACACGTGTACCACTCATCACGGCTGAGTCCTAGTCCACCTTTGTGCTAGCCGACCTGTCCCAACGAAATCCCGCGCAGAATGCCAAAGGGACATAGCTGGTGAAAAATCTCTATTACACTCAAATTCAAGGCTGGGGCGGCCAGACTTTGCCATTCATGTCGAGCCACTCGCCTGTGGGCTGATCTTTCTTAGGCTCCGAGCCTAGCCGTAAGACGTTGCCATCCAGATCTTCTACCTGCATCTCATATGCCCATGAGTAGTTGGTGGGTGGATGGCGGATTTTCGCGCCGCTGCTGCGGTATTCATTCAGGAGGGCGTCGGCATCTTCGACACCGATCCAGACCCATGCGCCGGGATTTCCCTGGTCGCCTTCACTCAGGAAAATATGGCAGCGGCCGCGTGAGACGGAGGCAAAGAATGGAGATTCTCCTTCGGGGAACTGCCAATCTTTCTTGAAGCCAAGAATTTTGACGTAGTACTGGATGCTCGCGGCCGCGTTTTTCACGCGCAAGATTGGGCAGACTCCTTCGAAACCAACGAACGCTTGGGTGGGAGACGCTGGGGATGACATCGTTACAGCCTCCGAAGACGGGAGTTGAGGGTAGGTTTTAGGGCGGAATTTTACTCCTGGACGCTCAGTGTTAACAACCTTTCGTATTGGTGAGTAGTGGGTGAGTTTTGCAAGACACATTTCCCCGGCGGCTGAAGCCGGACTGATCTTGTATTTTGCGGAACTTACGGCGCGGCTGAACAGGCTGCGGAAAAAGGCGTTTCGCAGGCTGGCAGTCCCCCAGCGGCTTGAAGCCGCTGTTGATTTTGGGCCCCTTGCGGCACGAGTGGAACTCGTGCCCTTCCCGTTCGTGCCCAATTCTGAAGTTTTTCCGCAGCTTGTGAAGCCGCGCCCTTTCAAAGCAAATTCAAGGTGAGCCACTATTGGACAAGCGCTCATGATGCGGCGTGCGTTTGGGCCGTCAAAAGAGGTGCGCGATAGGTTACTAAATGTGACCTTTTGGGCTATCGGATAGCACATTCGTGGGCTGGAACTGCCGATCTATGAGGGGTAGCGTTCAAGTGACGACGGGACCTCGGTAGGCGCTCCCCAGGTGCGGTTCCGGCGTGGGGAGAGATTTATGAAACTCTGGCATCTGTGCTATGCGGCATTGGGAATAGCGGTGGCGCGCTGGGTTTTCAAGCGTCAATCTTTGCCCGTAGTGGATCCGATTCAGCGTTTTAGGAGTTCTGGCCTGCTGTAGGGTTTCAATCGGCTTGAAAGGGTTGGGCGCGCCCCGTTGCGCGCACTTCGTCTGAGCGCACCCAGCCCTTCTTGCTCTCCTTCTGGAAGACTATCCCCATAATGTGACTGCGGTAACTTCCTTCCTGTTACGTCTCGCCTCAAACTAGAACTTGACGCGTTTGAACTTTGCTCGCTTTCAGTGGGCAGAGTCGCGACAAGCTCGCCTCGATCTTGTCGTGCCTCGACGGTAGGAATCATGGGATTGAAAATCTCACTATGGGTGCTGATTGTTCTCGCTTTGCTGGCGTGGCCGGTAGCGGCTCATGGGCAGGACGATAGTTCTCAGGCCGATAATCCACCGCTGGGCGACGTCGCGCGCAATCTTCGCAAGAGCAAGGCACAGCCACCGCCGGCGCAGCAAGCTCCCGAGGCCCCCTACACGGTCGCCACTCCCGCCCGCGCTGTGATCGACAACGACAATCTGGGGCAGGCCATCGAGGATGCTAAGAAGGGAAGGCCGGCGGTCGAGGCCAAGACTGTGCTTTCTATCGATCCATCCGGTAACACGCTGAGAGTGACTTCGCCCGATGCGACCTGCAGCCTGTCGTTTAACGCGCGCGCCAGTTCGCTGCTCGTCAAGCCGGTGCTGGTCGAGACCCTGCCGCTCGATCAACTGGTCAAGCTGGATGGCCCCGGCTCGATTGAGGAAGACAAGCTGCAACTCGACCTCTTCAACGGAACCGATTGGGATTTGCGCGAGGTGACGGTCGGACTGACTCTGGAGCGCAGGCCCGGCTATAACGCCGAGGTGGCCGCGCGTGCGCGTGTCTTGCCGGCCAGCAAAGTTGGGGCATCGCCGACGCTTGAGCGGCGCTCGGATGTGACTCTTCTCTACCATCTGAAGACAGAAACGAAGGCCTTCAGCACGGCCGCAATTCGCGAAAAGATAGGAATCACGCCAAGCCCGGACGAAGACTGGCGCTGGTCGATCGTGGAAGCAAAGGGGATTCGACCGGCGGGAGGGCGCGTGGCGCCGGAGTCGCTGTCCCAGCCCTTGAACGCGAGACCGGGGGATCCACCAGCCCCGCAGCAGTAGGTCACTGCTAATATTGTGCTCGATCACGACCGGATGATAATCTTACGAGGTTGAGCGGGAGTAGTTCAGCGGTAGAACGTCAGCTTCCCAAGCTGGATGTCGAGGGTTCAACTCCCTCCTCCCGCTCCATCAACTTAGTGGCGAGGACTGCGGTATTACTTTCCGCCCGTAGCCGAGGAAGCGGCGGATTGCGACAAAGCCCGCAGCTGGAACAACCCAATTCCAAGGCCTCCCACAGCTCCGGCGAGCAGACCAAGTATCAGCAGGACGAATAGATTTTCAAGTGGGCTTTTCTTCTTTGCCAAACTTTTCCCCTTTAACTCAGTGAGTCAGATAATGCGTTCATGATAAGTCTAGCATGTTCGTTTCCATTTGAAACTCCCGTGCCGTACGTAAGTGATTGAACGGATTAGGCCTTCAGGCTGGATCGGCAGCGTGAACGAAGGTGTGAAGAAGCTTGCATGTCAACGGAATCGCCAGAGTCGATTCCCTTTACCAGCTAGTGCCGCCCGCCACAGGCCTGTTCGCTCGTCTGAGCTTCTGCGACGTAGACTTGATCCGGTTCTTCCCAGGAGATCCTGAATGCAGGCTCGTGTCTTCTCCGTCTTTCGTGTCGCCATCTGTGCGGTCCTTCTATCGAGCTCGTTCTGGGGTCAGAAACCCCCCGAGGCCGGGTCGCAGACTTCGGATAATGCTGGCTCGTCGAAGCCGCGGCCGCGAGTTGGGCTTGTGCTGGAAGGCGGAGGAGCGCTTGGGCTGGCGCACGTGGGGGTGATCAAGTGGCTGGAAGAGAATCGCATTCCGGTCGACGTGATCGCCGGCACCAGCATGGGTGGAGTGGTCGGAGGCATCTACGCGTCGGGCGAATCTCCAGACCAGATCCGAACGCTGGTGCGGACCATCCCGTGGAATCGGGTGCTGGGCGGGTCCACGCCGTATCGCGACCTGGCGTTCCGCCGGAAGGAGGATCGGAGGGAGTATCAGAATGCCTTCGAGTTCGGATTGAAACAGGGGACGCAGTTTCCGAGCGGGTTCAATTCGGGGCAGCAGGTGGGATTGATTCTGGACAAGGTAGGCCTTCCGTATTCGGAGATGAAGAGCTTCGATGACTTGCCGATTCCGTTTCGCTGCGTCGCGACGGACCTGGTGACGGGGAAAAAGTTTGTGTTCGACGGAGGATCTCTTGCCGAAGCGATGCGCGCCACCATGTCGATCCCGGCGTTTTTTGTGCCGGTGCGGGAAGCGGGGTTCGTGCTGGTGGATGGAGGCTTGCTCGACAACCTGCCGGTGGATGTGGCGCGACAAATGGGCGCCGACATTGTGATTGCGGTTCACCTGGAAACTCAGGCGCTCAATCCCAATGCGCCCTTGACGTCGGTGGGAGTGCTGGAGCGATCCGCCAGCGTATCAGTCGCAGTGAACGAACTGGCCAGCATGGAGAAGGCCGACATTGTGCTTACGGCGCATTTGGAGAAATTCGATACCACCGATTACACACAGTTCGAGGCCATCGAAGCTGAGGGATACAAGGCTTCGCAGCAAAAGAGCACATTGCTAACCCGTTTGCAGGTGGACGAAAAGGAGTGGAAGGCACTGTTGGCGGCGCGTGCTTCTAAACGCCGACAGCCATCCCTACCGGAGTTTGTGGAGGTCACAGGAGCGAAGGGCGACATTCTTGCGGGCTTGCAGCATGACGTGGCAGACCTCGCCGGTAAGCCAGTTGATGTCCGGAGAATCGACCGGGAAATGATGGCGATTACGGGCCTGGGCCGCTTTGCGCAGGCAGGATATGAAGAGACCACCAAGAACGGCGAGACTGGCCTTCTGATTGAGACTCAGGAGAAAGAGTACGCGCCACCGACCGTGCACCCCTTGTTCGTGATCGACGGGTCTGACTACAAGAATGTGCTCTTTCAAGTTGGCGCACGCATTACTTTTCTGGACGTCGGTGGATTCGGGTCGGAGTGGCGCAGCGATGTCATCGCGGGCTCCGAGTATGGAGCGAAGACGGAATTCTTCCACCCCTTCAACTTCCATACGGGCTGGTTTGTGGCGGCGCATGGAACGGCCGACAGCAGTCCATTGAACATCTACCAGCGCGACAAGATTCTGGGCGAGTACCGCGACCGCGTTTTCGGCGGAGGAGTCGACTTTGGCTATATGTTTGGGCGCACCGCAGAAGTGAGGGTTGGATATGAAGCCGGGTATCAGAAAATCAGTGAAGATATCGGAACACCAGTAGAGCCGACGGTGCGGGGGCGCTATGGGATGACTTCACTCAGTTACCGGCTGGATCGTTTTGACGATCCGATGATTCCGCGGCGCGGAGAACGGATTGAATCCACATTCCATTTTTACGACATGAAGCCAGGCACGACAGATTTCGTGCCCACTGGCGAATTGCGGCTGGGAGTGGCGGAGCCAATCAACACAAAGTCTTCCGTCTTGTTTTTTGCTTCGGGAGGTACGTCGTTTTCGACTCGGGACACGGGCTTTCCGCCCTTCAGCCTGGGCGGGCCGCTGCGACTGGGCGCCTACGGTCTGAATGAATTATTGACCAACCAGTATTTTCTGCTGCAGCCGGCATTTCTCTATCGCTTGCGCGAACTATCGCCGTTGCTGAAGCAGAACGTTTATCTGCTCTCGATGTACGAGGCAGGGAAGGCTTACGGGCAGCCGGCTAGTACAGCCGGGGTGGCGCAGGATGGGACTGTTGGTTTGTTGTTCCAGACCGTTTTTGGGTCCGTGTTTTTTGGCGGCAGCCTGGGAGATTCCGACCACCGCAAGTTCTTCTTCAATGTGGGCAAGTTCTTCTGAGGGTAATTGCTGGCAGTGATCAGGGCAAGTGCCTGCCTTGGTTTTTAGAACGGTTATAGCGAAGACTTCACCTTGCGTTTCAGGATGGGAGCGGTCGGGGTCGGCGTCTTTCAATGTGGGCTCTGGTCTCTCTGCGCCAAGAATCTGCTCTGACAGTTTCTCGCTGCCGATAGCAATTCTCTGAACTCTGGCGTTGCACGAAGCTTCACGAGCAATGGGTCGGATTGCAGGGCGGTGTAAGCGCAGTAGTTCTGCTCAATGGCGCTTTTCACCAAGTGAACAGCGGCGTCCTTTTGACCACAATAAGACAGCAGAGCGCCCACGACATACCGAGGCTCCGCGTCAACTCCCGCGAGCGCGGCTGCTTCGCTCTTCTTCACGGCGCTATCCAATTGGGAAGCCTGCTGGGGATCAAGGCAGGCTTGAAGCAGATCACGACCCAGTAGGGGACGCTCCGTCGTTTTCTGAATCGTTTGGCGGGCCTCGCTCAGTTTGCCTTGCTCCAGAAGAATAAAAGCGGTTGTCCTGGTTGACCAGTCCGAACCTGCGTCGAGGCGCACGAACTCCATCGCCCTCTGTGGCTCACCCAATTGCATGAAGGCCCAGGAGCACGACCGGAACAGGCTGTTTCGATCCAAGGCGAGGGCTGCGTCGCACTCGTGTGCCGATTCGTCCAACAAGCCCGCGTAGCGTAGGACATAGGCCAGGGAAAAATGGGCCGCCGCGTTTTTCGGAAGGCGCTTAACCAAGGCTGACGATTGTGCGTAGGCTTGACCAATGTCGCCACGATCCATTTGGTTAGTAACCAACTGTACGACGGCAGAAATCAAGTTCGGATCAAGCGCCAAGGCGCGTTCGAGAGCCGAGTCCGAACGCTTGAGCATTGGTTCCCCGCCGTCACCATATTCACCGTCGTAGTAATAGCGCGCTCCCAGAGCCTCCCAAGCAGGCGCGTAGCTGGAGTCAATGCCCACAGCACGCTCCAACATGGCGATCCCATCCTTGTTAGGAGCAACATCACGCGGAACCGCGATGCTGCGCAAATACAAGTCGTAGGCCTCTTCGCTCTTGGGTCGAGTCCCCGCCTCTCCAGAGGCCGATAATCCTCCAAGCACGGGCACAAGGCCTTGCCGAACTCGCGATGTGACTTGTTCCCGCATCGCAATCTTGTCTGACGCTGCAACATTGATCGTGTCTCGCCATACACTGCGGTTATTCGCCACATCCACCGCTTCCAGTGTGATCTCCAACTGATTACCTTCCGTGAGGTAGTGGCCGGTTACGATCGCGCTCACCCCCATCTCGCGGCCAGCCTGTTGCAAGTCCAAATTCGGCCCGCTGTACCTGCTGGTTGTGGCAAAAGGACGAATGGAGAACGACGGCACGTAGCTCAGCGCGTTCGCAATTTCGTCGGGTAAGGCGAGCCGCAGAAAATCCGTGTCCTTGTCGGAGCCCGCATTCTGGAAGGGCAGAACCGCGATGGCCTTCGAGCTTACAGAATCAAGGGGCGAGGCTTGGGAGTGCCGAGACTGCCCGAGGAAGAGTGCGATCACGATTGCCGCGATAACTCCAATAGCGGCCGCAGCAATCCATTGGACCTGTCTTTTGCGAGAAACGGGCGCCGATTTAGGAAGGGTAGCCGATCCACCAGAATCCGTGTCCCGTTTCAGTCGTTGCAGGTCGGCTCGCATCTCCGCTGCGCTCTGATAACGCAGGTTGCGGTCTTTCTCCAGAGCCTTGTTAATGACGTGCTCAAACCCGGCGGGAAGATCCGGATTTAGCCGCACTGCGGGCGCTGGCGCGCGATTCAGGATCGATTCGAAGATCACACCGGATGTGTCACCCCTAAACGGGAGTAGACCAGTTGCCATCTCGTAGAGGACCGCCCCGAACGAAAACAGGTCGGTGCGAGCATCGAGTTCCTTACCTCGAACCTGCTCGGGCGACATATAAGCTATGGTGCCGACCGTAGAACCGGGGCTGGTGAGATGTTCCTCGGCGATAGTTGCAGAGGTCTGAGTATTCTGTGCGGCCACTTGGCTGGCAGAACTGGCAGGAAGCGCAACCTTGGCCAACCCGAAATCCAGAATCTTCGCATGTCCGCGCTCGGTCACAAAAATATTGGCAGGCTTAATGTCGCGATGAACGATCCCCTTTCCGTGTGCGGCATCGAGCGCATCCGCAATCTCGATAGCGAGAGACAGGATGAGTTCGGAGTCCATCGGCTTTCCAGCAATCCGGTGCTTCAGAGTCTGCCCGTCCAGAAACTCCATGGCGATGTACGACTGCTCGCCACTTTTGCCGATGTCGTAAATTGTGCAGATGTTGGGATGGTTTAGCGCCGATGCTGCGCGGGCTTCACGGCGGAAGCGTTCCAATGCCTGCGGGTCTCGGGACAGGTCATCGGGCAGGAATTTGAGCCCAACGAAACGACCAAGCTCAGTGTCCTCGGCCTTGTAAACGACTCCCATGCCGCCGCCCCCAAGCTTTTCGACGATGCGGTAGCGCGAGATGGTCTGGCCGAGCACTGGCGCGCATCTTACCTTCGATGAAGCGGCCAAGTCAATGAAAGCCGTGGAGTTGGGAGCACGTTGAAAGCTATTGTTGGCGAAGAATCTCGATATCGCTCATTGAGAAGCGATCAAAACGTGAAATCGCCTTCCATGAGAGGGCATGCTAACCTCGTAAAGTCTTAAACGTCTTAGCCATGCACCCGTCTGCCCGGGAGCCTTTTCTCCGGCGCGTTTCGGTGTGCTCTGCGGAGGGAATCCAATGCTGTCGATGAAAGCAGGCTTTGTTCTCGTTCTTTCTTTGATTTGCGCCAGCGCGCTTTTTGCCCAAAATGCCACCGGTACGGCTCCCGCGGTCGCTGCGCCTCAGACTTATTCACTGATTCCATCACTCGACAAGAGCCTGATGGATACGGCCGCGGACCCGTGTGTCGATTTTTATCAGTATGCCTGCGGGCACTGGGCGAAACTGCATCCGATTCCCAGCGATTCTCCGGAGTCGGATCAGTTCTACAACATGGAGCAGTACAACCGGCAGGTGCTCCATGGAATTCTGGAGAAGGCGGGCGCGGACGACCCATCGCGCGACGCCAACACGCGCAAGATCGGCGACTACTACGCCAGTTGCACGGATGATGCGGCAATCCAACAGAAAGGAATGGCGCCTCTCAAGCCGGAGCTGGACCGCATTGAAGCGCTCACCAGCAAGGATGAGTTGCCGGAACTGCTCGCGCATTACCAACTGATCAATGTGAATGCGTTTCTGGGGTATGGATCGCAGCAGGACTTCAAAGACGCGACTCGAAACATTGCAGCGGTCACGCAAGGCGGCCTGGGGCTCCCTGAGAAAGACTATTACCTTCGCACTGGCGAGAAGGACAAGGAAATTCGCGACCAGTATCTCCAGCACATCACAAACATTCTCAAGCTGCTTGGTTCCAGCGATAAACAGGCCGCGAGCGATGCGGCCGCGATCATGAAGCTGGAAACCGCACTCGCGAAAGTGTCGCTCGATGTGACGTCGCAGCGCGAGCCGCACAATGTTTATCACATGATGCCAACCAAGGACTTGCAGGCGCTGGCGCCGGCATTCAACTGGGAACGTCTTTATCGGGCAAGCGCGTCGCCCGATTTTGCGGAGATCAATGTTGCCGAGCCGGAATTTTTCAAAGGCATGAACCAGGTCATTAGCGATACCGACCTCCCGACCATCAAGGCCTACCTACGCTGGCAGCTGTTGGCTTCGATTGCGGGATCGATTCTGCCCAAGGCGTTGGATCAAGAGAAATTCGATTTTAACGGACGGAAACTGGCGGGTATTCCCGAGCAGCAGCCACGCTGGAAACGGTGTGTGGGGAGCACAGACGGAGCTCTGCCGGAAGCTCTGGGCAAGGCGTATGTGGATCAGCAATTCCCGGCGGCGAGCAAAACAAAAGCGGTACAGATGATTCACGACATCGAAGCGGCCATGGATCGCGACATTGACTCGCTGGACTGGATGAGCGCGGCGACGAAAGCGCGGGCAAAAGAAAAGCTGCACATGATTGCCAACAAGGTGGGCTACCCGGACACGTGGCGCGACTATTCCAAGCTGGAAATCGTGCGCGGCGACGCTTTTGGAAACAATCTTCGGGCAGTGGAGTTCGAATCGCGGCGACAACTGGCGAAAATCGGGAAGCCGGTGGACCGCGCCGAATGGCTCACGTCTACGCCTACGGTGAACGCGTTTTATAACGCGAACATGAATGACATCAACTTCCCGGCGGGTGTGTTGCAACCAGCGTTCTTCGATGCCACCCAGCCCGACGCATTGAACTACGGGCACATTGGTCTGTTTATGGGGCACGAAATCACGCATGGGTTTGACGATGAGGGCCGGCAATTCGACGGTCACGGGAATCTGGAAGACTGGTGGACGAAGGAAGACGGGGAGAAGTTCACGCAGAAGGCGCAGTGCATTGTCGATGAGTACGCGCAATTCAAAGTGGGCGACACCAACCTCAATGGCAAACTGACGCTGGGCGAAAACACCGCGGACAACGGAGGTATGCAGCTAACCTACTCGGCATTCCTGGCGCGAGCTGCGCAGGAGGGAATCGACCTTGGCAGGAAGTCGGAGGACGGCTACACACCGGTACAACTGATGTTTTTGGGATTCGCGCAGGATTGGTGCTCCGAGTGGCGTCCGGAACTGGAGCGCCTGATTGCGACGACCGACCCGCATTCCCCAGCGCGCTTCCGCGCCAATGGGGTGCTCGTGAACGTGCCCGAGTTCGGAAAGGCGTTCAACTGCAAAGCGGGCCAGCCGATGACGCCGGCAAAAACGTGCCGGGTGTGGTGAAGAACAGCGCCGTCGGAAATCGACCAGTTGCCCCAGATCGCGCGTCCCGCACATTGCCTCCTTTGCGATGTGTGGGGCTCAAAGGTTATTGGCTAACAATATCTTTGTCTCGACGAACGGGCCCGCGCACCCTATCATGAAGAGAAATCATAACGAGGTCTAATCATGGCAGAACCAACCTATGATGAGTTGAAGGCGAAACTGCAGGAATTGGAAAAGCAGGTAGAAACGAAAAAGCGCAGCGGCGCTATTGAATTCCGCGTCAGCGAAAAGGGCGGAGTGAGCGTTTACGGCCTCGGCCGCTTTCCGGTCACGCTCTACTACGAGCAATGGACGCGGCTTCTCGACACCGTTCCCGACCTTAAGGCCTTTCTTGAGGAAAACAAGAGCAAACTGAAGCTAAAACAAGGCTAGCGGCCCTGCGCAGGACTGTTCCGCATCACCGCATTTCCAGTCTGCGGCTTGCTACAATGCGCACCCTGACGTTATGCCTGATTTAACCAGCTTCCGTGCTATGGCTGCGCCGGACGAAAGTCAAATTTTCGACGCTGAAGATGCCTTAGAGGGCTTCGACCGGCTGATGCCGTTTCGCGTGCAGGACATCCTGCTCGTTTCCAATCTCTACGACTCGTTCATCCTGCGAGAAGACGGGCGACTAAATGAACTGCTGATCGGCGAGTCGCACGAGCTGAACCTGCAACAGATTCCCGGAATCACACATGTCTCAAATGGGTTTCAGGCGCTCGAATTGGCCCGCTCGCAGTCACGCTTCAATCTAATCGTGACTAACCTCGCAGTCGGCGGCATGAATGCCGCTCAACTGGCGCGCGAGGTCGCCAAGATCGGGCGCGATATTCCTATTGTCGTCCTGGCCTACGACTACCGTGAGGTCAAGAGTTTCATTGCGCGGAATCCTTTGACGGACATCGATCGCGTGTTTCTTTGGCAAGGGAACGCGCGCATTTTGATCGCGATCATCAAGTATGTCGAAGACAAGCGCAATGTGCGCCATGACGTAAAAACGCTGGGCGTGCCGGTGCTGTTGGTGGTGGAAGATAACATTCGCTATTACTCATCCATTCTTCCGGTGATCTACACGGAGTTGATCAGCCAGTCCGGGCGCGTGATCCGCGAGGGGATCAATGTGGCGCACAAACTGGTAAGGCAGCGGGCGCGGCCGAAAATTCTGTTGTGCTCCGACTATGAAGACGCCGCTGAACAGGTAATGGAATTCCGGAACAATCTGCTGGCGGTCGTGTCGGATGTGCAGTTTCCGCGCGCAGGCGCTCCCAATGAAAATGCCGGCTTCGAGCTTGCGCACATGATTCGCGAGTTGGTTCCCGATGTTCCCATCGTGCTGCACTCCAGTCATACGGAATACCGGTCGCGGGCGCACGCGGAGGGATTCGAATTCCTGCAGAAACGCTCGCCCACGTTCTTGCGCGATTTTCGGCGGCTCCTCACGCAGCAGTGCTCCTTCGGCGACTTTGTGTTCCGCATGCCGAACGGCACCGAGGTCGCCCGCGCCAGCGACTTGAACGCGCTCGAGGAAAAGCTACACACGGTTCCGGCGGAAAGTCTCGGATATCACAGCGAGAGGAATCATTTTTCCCGCTGGCTCACAGCGCGAACCGAGTTCGCGGTCGCGAAGAAGCTGCGGCCGCGGCTGGTTTCCGACTTCGTCAATCTGGAGGCTCTGCGGCAGGATCTGATTCAATCCATCAGCGACTACCGGCGGGAGCAAGCCGAGTTTCTGATCGGGGACTTTGACGCGGCGACGTTCAAAGCCGGGGACGCATTTTTTCTGCGGGTCGGAGCGGGATCGTTGGGAGGCAAAGCGCGAGGGCTCGCGTTTATGCGCTACCTGCTTTATAAGCGGCGCTTCTCGCGCCGTTTTAGCGGGGTTAAGGTCGGAGTTCCTCCCGCGCTGGTTTTGAGCACGGACGTATTCGATCGTTTCCTGGCGGAAAACAATCTCCTGGATTTTGCGATTCATTGCAACGATGACGCCGAGATTGAGCGGCGGTTTCTGGCTGCGCCGCTGCCGGCTTCTCTGCGCGGCGATTTGCTCGCGTTTCTGGTGGAGGTAACTTATCCGCTGGCAGTGCGGTCTTCGAGCTTGCTGGAGGACTCGCAATATCAGCCTTTCACGGGCGTATATGAAACTTTCATGCTCGGCAATCACCAACCAGATATACAGGTTCGACTGGCGCGGTTGACGGAGGCGATCCAGCGTATTTACGCCTCGACCTTTAGTCAGCACGCGAAAGCATACGTCCGCGCGACTCCCTACCGCACCGAAGAAGAGAAGATGGCGGTGATTCTTCAGCAGGTCGTGGGCGCTCCGCACGGCGAGCGCTTTTATCCCGACTTCTCGGGCGTGGTGCGGTCGCGCAACTTCTATCCCGTCCCGCCCATGGCGCCGGACGATGGGGTGGCGGCGGTGGCGCTCGGAATGGGCAGGGAAGTGGTGCAAGGAGGAAAGTGCCTCACGTTTTGTCCGCGCTATCCGCAAAACCTGGTGCAGTTTTCTTCTGTCAAAGACATTCTCTCGAACTCGCAGTCAGAGTTTTGGGCACTCGAGATGAATCCTGCGGAGACCAGAGGTGCTGATAACTTGGACGGTGAAAAAGATGATCGTCTGGCAGGGCTCCGTGAAGTGCGCTTCGCGTTGCGAGACGCGGAGAACGATGGGACGTTGCGCTCCGTGGCTTCCACCTATAGCCAGGATAATGACGCCGTGTACGACGGGATGAGCCGCCCGGGAACGAGGATTGTGAGCTTTGCACCCGTACTTAAGCAGGAGGTCTTTCCGTTAGCCCCCGTCCTTCAGCAGCTCTCCGCCATTGGCGAAGATGCTCTGGGGCAGCCTGTGGAAATCGAGTTTGCTGTCAGATTGCCACAGGAAAATAATGGTCTGGCGGAGTTTGGCTTCCTGCAGATTCGGCCGCTCGTGCTGTCGCACGAGGGCGAAGAACTCCGGATAGGCGACGTGAATCCGGCCGATCTTGTCTGCCGCAGCGCGATGGTGCTGGGGAATGGCCGTGTACAGAACTTGCACGACGTCGTGGTGGTCGACTTTCACCGCTTTGAACGGGGCCGCAGCCAAGAGGTCGCCGAGGCGGTCGCTGATTTTAATACCAAGCTGGCGCTTGAGAACCGTACGTATGTCTTGATCGGCGTGGGCCGGCTGGGATCGAACGATCCCTGGCTCGGGATTCCGGTCGAGTGGGATGAAATTTCGGGGGCGCGTGTGATCGTGGAAGCCGGGTTCCGCGATTTCCGCGTGACCCCATCGCAAGGCAGCCACTTCTTTCAGAATCTGATGGCGTTTCAGGTCGGTTATTTCACCGTGAATCCAGACGCGGGAGAAGGATCGATAGACTGGGCATGGCTCACGGCGCAACCGGCCGCCGAGGAACGGGGGTACGTGCGCCATCTGCGGTTCAACGAGCCGCTGCTGGTAGTGATGAACGGCAAGGCGCGCGAAGGGATGATCTTCAAGCCGGGAACGGGCGCGCCGCCGGCCTGACCAGCGAGCGTTTCCCACGAAAGAAATGGAGTGTGAGTCTCGGGTCCATCACCGCGTCACTCAGATGCGGGAACATACACTGCGTCGGCCGATACAAGGTCGACATCATGCACCTCGGTCCTCAACTTCACGTGCTGCAAACCGGACTTTTTCTTCGGCTTCGCCGCGAATGTTAGCAGGTATTGATGATTGAACCGCGCGGCTAGGTCGTTGAGGTAAGGTGTGAAGTCTACGGCTGGCCCGTTGAAGCCGATGTAATAGGCTTCGCCTCCAGTTTCTTCGGCGAGCTTTGCGAGGTACAACTGCCCCCAGTAACTAAGCCAGCGGCTGTGGCCGATGTGGCCGGCACTGGGTGCGTAAATGGCAGAGACGAGTATGCCGGCACGTTGAGAATCATCGATGGCCGCCGCGAGATAGGGATCGAGCATGTCGCCAGTTCCGTAGTAAGGATCGGACCCACTGGAGACCATGAGCACTTCATGGCGCGCGCCATCTTGCTGCCAGTGCTTCGCCAAGTCGCTGAGAGAAAAATACGGGCTCGCCTCTGCGCCGAAATAGCCCATGGGCAGGCGAAAAGCTTTCACGGCAAGATCATGGTTGTCGGTTAGGTTCTGCTCGATGCGGGCGGTGCCGTTCTGCATGTATGCAACGCCAATCTTCGCCGTTGCCGGCTGTGCGGCGATGAATTTCTTGATATCCGAAAGTTGCGAGTCAAGAGACTGGCCGGAGGAGTCATCGATGAGGATGAAGAGTTCCAGGCCGGCGTGATCGCCCTGGGCAGGGACCCAGTCCAGGACCTGGTCGCGCTCCTTCCCCTCATACACCATCACATCATCGCGAGTGACAGGCGCGACGTCGGACCCGTGATGAGGTTCGACGGTGACGACCATGTGAACTGGAGTTCCATTGGAACCTGGATTTTGCTGAGCAAAAACGGGGGAAATGGCCAGCGCGGCCAGGGTCAGACAAAGCATGAAGCGAAATTGAAATCGACACGTTCTCACGAGCGCCCCTCCGAACCAATTGGTTCTCATCCCCACCTTGGGGCCGACTTGTATCTGTCTGATTAATATAGATGCATGGAAGGCCGGACGCGTTGGTCGTTCGTGCCGCATGGCCCGGCGAAAGGAAAACCAGCTAAGACCCGCCATTTTGGCCCTTTTCAACAGTAGCCCGTCCGTGCCATTCCCGTGAACGAGGAATATGGGTACTCTGTTTTTGAGCAGGCTTCGGGGGAGGGCTGTTCAAACGAGCGCTCTGTGACTCAATGAGTCGCGGGCGCTTTCGTTTTTGCGGAAATTACCTGCGGTAACCAATCTGCTATAAACCAAAGGCCAGCAAGCCAACAATCTACCTTCTGGGAGCGCACTCACTTCCCTGCGAGAAGCGACTCGGCTTGCATCTGTGCTTGCGGGAGATTTCGAGAGAGGCGGGCAGCCCGATCGCGAGCTGCATTGGCTTCGTCGGCGTGTCCCTCCTCTTGCAAAGCGTGGGCGAGCAACAGGTATCCCACGTCGGTGGGTTGCAGCGCCATGGCGTGTGAGTACTGTTGAGCTGCTGCAGACACGTCGCCCTCCCTTTCCTCGATTACGCCGAGCGCGACCATTACTGGCGGTTGCCCGGGCGAAAGCTGTAACGAGGACTCGAAAGCCTGCTTCGCCTTCTTCGATTCCCCCATTTGGCGATAGGCGTATCCCAGACTGGTATAAGCCCGCGCTCGCGTGCCCGCATTGGCCGACCTAAGCGCCACAATGTGATAGCGCTCGATCGCAGCTGCCAGATTGCCGTGGCCCCGTTCATATTCGGCGAGAACCAGGTTGGCAGGCGCATCGTCGGGATGGATAGCAAGCACATCGCGAATCTGCTCCATCGCCTCTTCGGTGCGGCCCTGCTCGTGCAGCATAGCTGCGAATTCACCGTGAGCCACGTAGTTGTCCTTGGTCAGCGCGATTGTTCGTATCCAGAAGGACTCCGTGTCGTGCCAGTAATGCACCTGTCGATTGGTGAGGATTCCGAGGAGGAGCATGCACAACACAGCGGGAAGGGCCAGCCATCGCGCCGAGATTCGGCGGGCGCTGGCCCAATCGGCTATCTGCCATACAACCATCATGAACAAGCCGATGAACGAGATGTAGGCATAGCGATCGGCCATCGATTGCTCTCCTACCTGCACCAGCCCGATCATCGGCACCAGGCTGCCCAGGAACCAGAACCAACCGACCGCGAGATACCGTTGCTGGCGCACGCGCAGGACGACACCGGCGGTGATCAGCAGCAAGAAAACCGCTGCCGCGCCCACCTGCCAGGCTGGATAAAGCTGGCTGGAATGCGGATACATAGCGACTAATTTCGAGGGCCAGAATGCCTTGCCCAGATAGCGGGCGTAGGAGATCACCGCCGTTTCCAGCCGCACGGGCAGGCCGTAACGGGTAAGGGTTCTAACCGCGCCTCCGGCCTGCTGAGCCTGCATCGTGAGCATGGCGCTGGCGGCAGACAGCAGGAGCAGAGGCACCTTTTCAAGCACCAGCCCGCGTATCGATTCGAATGCTCTTTCGCCGCGCGCGGCTGCGCCGGCCTTGTCTGGGAAGGCAAATCGGCTCAGCGGCCAATAGTCCCACAGCAAGAGCAGAAATGGAAACGTGATCACCTGTGGCTTCGCCATCAGGGCCAGCGCATACAGGCCCGCCGTTGCCGTGTATCGCGCAAGCCCGGGCTGGCGGGCGTACCAGACGTAGGCATGGAACGCGAGCAGAAAAAAGAGCGTGCTCAGTACGCTCTTGCGCTCAGCGGCCCAGGCCACCGATTCGACATTGACCGGATGCAGCGCAAATAGGGCAGCAACCATCAGGCCGCGCCAGCGAAAACCTGTGGCGTATTGCAAGAGTAGAAACAGCAGGACCGCGTTGGCCGCGTGCAACAGTACGTTCACGCAGTGCGGTCCGACGGGGTTCACTCCGAAGAGATCGCAGTCAAGGGCGTGGGAGAGCCACGTCAGAGGATGCCAGTTCGCCTCATCGTAGGTAGTGAACGCCCATTCCACGGTCGCCCACGTCAATCCGGTTTTTACGTGAGGGTTATCCGTGATGTATTTATCATCGTCATAGCGGATGAACCCGTTGTGAATGACGGGATAGTAGAGGGCGCACACAACCACGATCAACGCCAGGCAAAACCCCAGAGTTTGACGGTCAAGCGAGCGAGGGTCGGGCGACGAAGGGCCTTTCGAGGAAGGCGGCACCTCGACTTTTTTCGCGCGTTTGCGTGCCTTGGTGGGGGAGGAAGCGACCATAACTTTGGCGGGTCTAGAGAGAATCTCCCTCTTAGCTCGGAATCGTGCCTCCGAAAGACCGATTATCTCGCAGCGTAGCTTGGGAGCGAAACCGTTCGAGCCAAAGAGAATGGCGCGCCCTGAGAGATTCGAACTCCCGACCTTCTGGTTCGTAGCCAGACGCTCTATCCAACTGAGCTAAGGGCGCATACTCGAATTTGTTTTTCGATTATAGCGGAAACTAAATCGGTTCGCCCAGAGACGCGCCGTGATCGAGCTCGAAACAATTGGCTCTCCTTTACCATCTTTTCAAGCCGCTCACCCTTGCAGTCGTGGCCACTTTTTGGCGGCGTACCGGCCGGCACGACCATCGGTAGACGACCGAATCAACTCTGCGCCTCGGAGCCGTTGCGCCGCAAACCTCCAATCTGGTAAGGCTTTCCGCGAGAACGCGGTTATGGGGACGTCAGGAGCGGATCCGCTGACGGTGCCCTAAAATGCGAGCCGCCTCGGCTTCGGGTAAAGTTTTCCATTCGCACGCAAAAGCTACCCGCTCACGCGTTCTATAGCTGAATGTTGGCAACCTTTTAGAAATGGCAGCCGACCTGCATCGTCCTCCAGTAGACGAAGTGGCGCGCAACGGGGCATTTGGAATTTACTTCGGCCAGAGGTCTTTTCCGGATGCCCCTTTGCAATATGCCTTTTACTGGCACTCTGTCCGTGGTCTCCGGCAGCCCTCCCCCGAAGGTGTCGTACCCTGCTGTGGGGGAACCGGCAGAGTGCCTTCTCTCCTGAACGAATCTAAATTGGGAAATTGAAAGGCGAGGTCGTACTGCGCCATTGATGGCGGTGCGCCCGTATTGGGGTCCAGCACAATTTTTAGGCTAGTACGAGTTGCTCCTGCACGTCGATGCCGGCTTGGCGGAGCAATTTAGCCACGGTCGGTGCCTTCATGCGTGAGGCATCGAACAAAACCCGCACCGTGTGCTCCTTCTCTTTGAATTGAACGCGCTGGATGCCGTAAACCTCCCGGAGGCTGTCAATCGCTCGGAGCTCACTTTCGCCGGGCGTATTCTGGTAACGGAAGGTGGCTTCAAGATAGGTCATTTTGTTTCTCCAGGCGCTGTCGTTCGAAGTTGACTCTTCGAGTATCTAATATTGGGAGCATTCCGCCAAGGGAGATCTGACAGGGAAGGGCGGAAGTACCCCGAAGACTAGTATGGATACGATGAATACCGGCCCGGTGCCCCCGACCCCACTGTCCTCAGCCGTGGACCCAGTGTGCGGGATGAAGGTGGACCCGGCGACAGCCCGCTTCAAGTGGGAACACGCGGGGAAAGAATATTTGTTTTGTTGCACTGGGTGCCTGGACAAGTTCCGCGCGAATCCCGAGAAGATCTTGTCCGCTCCGCCAAAGCCTATGGGATCTGGGCTGGTGATGCTTGGGATGTCGACGGCAGCGGCCGCGAGCGGGAAGCCAGTAACAATCGCTCGTTCGGACGTTGGGGCTGGTGCTGGTGCTTACCTGTCCGCTCCGGCGGCAGCGCACGGAGCGGTCGGTCGGGACGCCCGGTCCTACATCTGTCCCATGTGTCCGGAAGTGCGCCAGATTGGGCCGGGGCCGTGTCCGAAGTGTGGCATGGCCTTAGACCCGGAATCGCCTGCTCTGTCTGCGACCAAGACCGAATACACCTGCCCGATGCATCCGGAAGTTGTGCGGACCGAGCCCGGGGCCTGCCCGATCTGCGGCATGGCGCTTGAGTCGCGGACGGTCGCTGTCGAAGAAGAGAATCCTGAGCTGCGCGACATGACGCGGCGGTTCTGGATCAGCCTCGTGCTGACGTTGCCGCTGCTGGCGATTGCGATGGGGGGCATGATGTGGCCGCGGGCGTTCATTGGCGGGATCTTCGTCGAGCGCGGAGACACCGCGGTGGTAACGCCGTGGAGCTCGATTCTGCCTTGGCTTGAACTCGTTTTGGCGACGCCCGTTGTTCTGTGGTGCGGTTGGCCGTTCTTTCAACGGGGATGGGCGTCCATCGTGAATCACAGCACCAATATGTTCACGCTGATTGCGATGGGAACGGGCGTGGCCTACGTCTACAGCGTGATCGCGACGGTGTTCCCACAAATCGTCCCAGCTTCGTTTCGAACGCCGATGGCAATGGTGCCCGGAATCGACGCGTCATCGCCCCGCATGATGGGTGGGCACCCCGATGTCTACTTCGAAGCTTCGGCGGCGATTATCACTCTGGTGTTGCTCGGGCAGGTGCTCGAATTGCGCGCGCGGAGCCAGACTTCGAGTGCGATTCGCGCGCTGCTGGATCTGAGCCCGAAGATGGCGCGAGCCATTGCGGAGGACGGGACGGAGCGCGACATCCCGCTTGAGCAGGTGAAGCCCGGAGACAAGTTGCGTGTGCGTCCGGGCGAGAAGATTCCCGTGGATGGCGTGGTTCTCGACGGCTCGAGCGCGGTGGATGAGTCGATGATCACGGGCGAGTCGATGCCGGTCGAGAAGGGAAGTGGCGCCCGCTTGATAGGGGCGACGGTGAACGGAACAGGCGCACTCGTGATGCGCGCCCAGCGCGTGGGCAGCGAAACCATGCTCGCCCAGATTGTGCAGCTCGTCAGCCAGGCGCAGCGTACGCGCGCTCCCATTCAACGGCTGGCCGACAAAGTGGCGGGATGGTTCGTTCCGGCTGTGATTGCGGTTGCGGTGGTGACGTTTATTGTGTGGGCCGTGTTTGGTCCCGAGCCACGATTTGCGCACGCCATTGTGAATGCCGTTGCTGTGCTGATCATTGCCTGTCCCTGCGCGCTCGGGTTGGCGACCCCGATGGCAATCATGGTGGGCACAGGCCGAGGCGCGCACGCGGGCGTGCTGATCAAGAACGCTGAGGCGCTGGAGACGATGGAGAAGGTGGACACGATTGTCTTCGACAAGACGGGAACGCTGACGGAGGGGAAGCCGAAGGTCGTCAGTTACGGCGCTAGTTCTGGCGAGCCAGGACGGGCCGATGAGGTTCTTCGATTAGCTGCCAGTCTGGAGCGCGCAAGCGAGCATCCGTTGGCGGCGGCAATTGTCGGATTCGCGCTGGAGCAGAAGCTCAACCTGGTGGATGTTTCGGCGTTTACTTCAGTTCCCGGCAAAGGCGTCAAGGGGATGGTCGAGGGAACGGCAGTCGCGGTGGGGAACTGGGCTTTCATGACCGAGATCGGCGTTCTCGAGAAACCGAAGACAACGGAATTTGTACTCGACACGAGCCGCTCCATTGGCACAGAGGTTTACGTTGCTGTCGACGGGAAACACGCAGGCATGATCTTCATCGATGATCCTGTGAAGCGATCCGCAGCAGAGACGTTGCGTAAGCTGGAGCGCAATGGCGTTCATCTCGTCATGTTGACCGGAGATCGCAAGGCAACGGCGGAGGAGATCGCGGCGCAACTCGGAATCGAAGAGTTTCGCGCGGAAGTGCTGCCCGCGCAGAAATCCCAAGTCGTTCGCGAACTACAGAGCGAGGGCCGCGTGGTCGCGATGGCGGGCGATGGGATTAACGACGCTCCGGCGCTGGCGCAGGCTGATGTTGGAATCGCGATGGGCACAGGGACCGACATCGCTATGGAAAGCGGCGGAATCACGCTCCTTAAAGGAGACCTTGAAGGAATTGTGCGGGCGCGCAAGTTGAGCGAGGCGACCATGCGCAACATCCGGCAGAATTTGTTCTTCGCCTTTATCTACAACTCGATCGGAGTGCCGATTGCGGCGGGAGTGCTGTACCCAGCGTTTGGGCTGCTGCTCAGTCCGATTCTGGCCGCGGCGGCGATGAGCTTTAGTTCGGTATCGGTGATTACGAATTCGCTTCGGCTGCGGAAGGTGCGGCTGTAGGTCTCAGGTTCCAGGTGTCAGGTCTCAGGAAAAACAGCGGCGAACGTCGGTAGAGTTTTCCTGAGACCTCGGACCTGTCCTTACAGCTTGCTTAAATAATCCGTGATCTCGGGGCTGGTCCATTCTACTGGACCGATGAACTTGCGGCGGATTATGCCGTTGCGATCGATGATGTAGGTTTCGGGCCAGCCGAAGGTGCCGTAAAGAGTGCTGGCCTTTTTGGATTCGTCGCGGACCGTTACCATGCTCACGTTGTAGTCCTTGAGAAATTTGTGGTAGGCGGCATCGTCGGCGTCGATGCTGACGGCAAGCACGGTGACGCCCTTGCTTTTGAGCGAGTTTTGCATGCGCACCAACGCCGGTGTTTCGGCCACGCAGGGCGGGCACCACGTTGCCCAGAAGTTGAGCACCACGACCTGGCCGCGAAACTGGCTGAGGGTAATGGTGTGGTCGGAATCCTGCACGGTAAAGTCAGGGGCGTTCGAACCGATGCGGGCGGGGTGATTGCCGCTGTAGCATGCAGGGAAGAGACCAATGAGGGCAAGCAGCAATCCAATTGTGGTGATGGGAAATAACGTTCGGGTCACACCGCTATAATAGCGAAAAACGGATGGTTCTTTCAGGTTCATTGCCACAAGAGGATGTCGCGATTCCCGAAGTCTCGATCATCGTTCCGGCGCGGAACGAAGAGGCCAGCCTTGGGGACTGCCTGCAATCGTTGTTGACGCAGACTGGCGTTCGATACGAGATCATTGTTGTCGATGACGGCTCAACGGACCGTACACACGCAATAGCTGAAAGTTGTAGTGATATTCGCGTGATTTCCCCAGGGCTATTGCCAGATGGTTGGACGGGAAAGAACAACGCGGTGGTCGCTGGGGCTGCCATTGCGAATGGCGAGTGGCTCCTTTTCACGGATGCCGACACGGTTCACCTGCCGGGATCGCTAGCCCGCGCGCTGGCCGAGGCCAAAGAACACGGCGTCGATATGCTCTCCTACTCGCCGGAGCAAATCGCCGGGAGCTTCGCGGAAAAGGCCGTCATCCCGGTGGTTTTCGCTGAACTGGCCCTCGAATATCCGCCGGCAGAAGTACGTGATGAAAGCTCGGGAATCGTGGCCGCCAACGGCCAGTATCTTCTTGTTCGGCGTGCCAGTTACCAACTGGCTGGGGGGCATGCGGCAGTCGCGGGGGAGATTCTGGAGGACGTGGCTCTGGCCAAGGCATTCCGTCGCGCAGGGCTGCGCATTTATTTCCGTTATGGCAAGGATGTGGTCCGAACGCGGATGTACCGGAACTGGACCCAACTCCGCGAAGGTTGGACGAAGAATCTAGCACTGTTGTTTCCGCAATCGCGGGGGCGTGCTCTTATGCTGGCGGGGTGGTGGCTTTGCGCGTGGCTGACGCTTCCGCTGCTCGTGCCGGCAGTCGCATTGTTCTTGCGTGTTCGCAAGGCAAACTTCAACTTGGGGACGACGCTGTTATCGACAGCATTTGGGCCGCCGCTATTTGCATGTCTGCTGCTGCGGTCGCAGCGCGCGCACGCCCGGGGCAGTGTATCTTGGAAAGGGCGCGAGTACCGCTCCAAACAAGCGGCCCAAGCGCAGGTCCCGATTCATAAGGCGCGACAAGTTCTGAAAACCGGCTCCTAACTCCATGGTCTATCTCACTCGCAAAGCTGAATTCTCGGCGTCGCACTATTATCACAACCCCGCGTTCACGCCGGAGGAAAACGCTCGCCTTTTCGGCAAATGCAATAATCCCAATGGCCACGGGCACAATTACACGCTCGAAGTCACCGTAAAAGGAGCCGTTGATCCGAAGTCGGGATTTGTGGTCGACCTGAAGCAGTTGAAGGACGTAATGAACAGGGAAGTGCTCGATGCGCTCGACCATCGATTTCTGAACAAAGAAGTGCCCGAGTTCTTCACGCAGATTCCGACGACTGAAAATATTGCGATTGCGATCTGGGGGCGCCTTGAGCCGAAGCTCAAATCGGCGCGGCTGCATCGCGTGCGGGTTTATGAGACGCCGGACCTCTTTGTCGATTTCTACGGAGAAGCATGAAGGCTTATTTGACCCGCCGCTACATGTTGTCGGCTTCCCACCGCTTGCACAGCGACGAAATGTCGGCGGGCGAAAACCGCGCGACTTACGGCAAGTGCAACAATCCCTACGGCCACGGGCATAACTATACGATCGAGGTCACCGTGAGTGGTCCGGTTGACCAGCAGACTGGAATGGTGTGCAATCTCGTAGACTTGGATGGCTTCGTGCAAAAGCAGATCCTCGATCGCTACGATCACCAGAACCTGAACCTGCTTCCGGAATTCGCCAAGGCCGTCCCGACCACGGAAAATCTATGCGTTTCGATCTATCAAATTGTGAAGCGTGGATTCGGACAAGCTCATCTAGAAAAGGTACGAATTGAAGAAACGATGCTGAACTCGTTTGAATACGCCGGAGATTTGTAATTTTCAATTGGTAATTTGTAATCGCAAGCATCCAAGATGTTGAATGCGCCACATGTCAAAATCACAAATTAGAAATTACGAATTACAAATCCTATGAATCCCACAACCGAACCCACCTCCTTGACCAGCGCCAGCTTCGAAGATCTGGTGCGGGAAATGATTGTCCGCCTGGGCGAAGATCCCGACCGCGAAGGCCTGGCGCGCACGCCCATTCGCGTGCACAAGGCCATGCAATTTCTGGTCAAAGGTTACCAGGAGGATCCCGAAGCGCTCCTGCGCAAAGCGCTCTTCACCGTCAACTACGATGAGATGGTGATCGTCAAGGATGTGGAGATGTTCAGCCTGTGCGAGCATCATATGCTGCCGTTTTTCGGCAAGGTCCACGTGGCCTACATCCCCAACGGAAAAGTGATCGGGCTGAGCAAGATTCCGCGGCTGATCGAGGTGTTTTCGCGGCGCTTGCAGATCCAGGAGCGGCTGACCACGCAAATCGCCGAAACCATCCAGCAGACGATTGAACCGCAGGGCGTGGGCGTGGTGGTCGAGGCGCGCCACCTTTGCATGATGATGCGCGGCATTGAGAAGCAGCATTCGTCGGCGGTAACGTCGTCGATGCTGGGCTGCTTCCGCGAAGAAGAAGAGACGCGGACGGAGTTCTTGTCGCTGATCCGGCAACGGACGAATGGGGTTTAAGTCGCTATGCTCGCGGCGTAAACGCTGAAGTGGTCTGAACTGATGAAAAAGAGAAAGAGTTCATTACCCCTGGGAAATCGGCTTGCGCTGGTGACCGGCGCGAATCGCGGCATCGGGTTTGAGATCGCGGCCGCTCTGGCTGGTGAAGGCTGCGACCTGGTGATCACGTCGCGCGACGGCAAGACGCTGGCGCAGGCAGCGCGAAAAATCGAAAAGCTTGGCGTGCGCGTGCTGGCCCAGACCTGCGATGTCCGCAGCCCTGAATCGGTGGATTATTTATTTACCCTGGTGCGGGCGCTTCGCCGGCCGCTCGATTTTCTCATCAATAACGCCGGCATCGGGCATCCCAATCGCACCGTGGCAGACTTGCCTTACCCAACTTGGGTGGAGGTGATCGATACCAACCTGAATGGGACGTTTCTGATGACGCAAGCGGCGCTGGCGGTGATGAAGCGGGGAAGTGTAATCGTCAACAATCTGTCGGTTGCGGCCGAGCGCGTGTTTCCGGGGTCTGCGGCCTACAATGCGTCCAAGCACGGGGCCTTGGGTTTCACCGATACGCTGCGCGAGGAGTTGCGGCCGAAGGGAATCCGCGTCGTTGCTCTGCTGCCGGGCGCCACCGATACGGATATCTGGAAGACGCTATGGCCAAAAGCGCCGCGGGGGAAGATGATGTCGGCGGCGACGGTCGCGCGCGCGGTTGTGAACGCACTGCAATTGCCGCCCAACAGCGCGATTGAAAAGCTGGTGGTGAGGCCGGCCGTGGGCACACTCTGATTCTCTGCCGGAAACTTTAAGTGGCGCGCAGCGGCGACGCTTTTTCGAGCATCCAATTTAAACGACAGGGTGTTCTATGTCGGTGTGGGATTACTTCAAATCGCTGAAATCGCGCGAGCAGCGGCTGGCGTGGGCCGTGGCCATTGGCGCCGATGCTCTGCAAATTGTGGCCTTTCCGCTTTTTGCCGAAGGCGGAGCTTCGCCCGCCGATTGGGTGCTCGATCTGTTTGTTGCCTTCGTTTTGACCCGGCTATTGGGATGGCACTGGGCATTCCTGCCGTCGCTGGCGGCCGAACTCATTCCGGGCCTCGACCTTTTTCCGACCTGGACCGCTGCCGTGTGGTTCGTAACGCGGCAGCAGGTACAGAGTTCAGAGCCGGAGATTCTGCCACCGGGACCGGCACCCGAGCCACGCTAGTGGCGGCGCTGGTCGAGGCTTCTGGCATTAGTACTGCGTGTCAACCCGTAGGTTGCTGTCTGCCTGTTTCTGAATCAGATCGCTAAGGTCAGCATCGAACTGGAGGCTATAACAGATCCACTTTCCAGCGGGCTTGTAATACTTAATTCGTACTGAGATCGGCTGGCGGTCGTAAGCCACGAAATAATGCTGATAAACAAACATGTCTGCGACCTTTGTTTCGATGAGTTTCGCATTGGAAACGTAATTGCCCATCAGGTTTCCCAACGAGCCAAACTGAGACTTCAGCTCGTCTACCTTGTCTGGAAATTTCTTTTTGACAAAGGGATTAGTGTCTAGTAGGTAATCGACCCCTTCGGAACTCTTGCTCTCCTTCAGAAGGCTGAAGAAATGGTCGGACATGGCCTGGTAGGACGGATCTTTGGACGATTGCTGCGCAAAACAAGGAGTCCAAAGAAGGGCGAGTGCGGCCGAGCAGCAAATAAAGGCGATGTGAATGCGTCTTTTCATTTCTCTCTCCTGTTTGTGAAATCGGTTGTTTCTTGATCGCTGATGTCTGGCGTCTAGCTTACTACCATGTTCCATACCGATATCGGTGCGGACGTTCACTAAACACTTTAATCATGATCACGCCCGCCGCGAATCCTCCGACATGCGCCCAAAACGCGATTCCGCCCTGTTGCGCGGTTTCGGCAATCACGGTGACGGTCCCGCTGAAGAACTGATAAAGGAACCAGTACCCCAGCATGAGCCATGCGGGCACGTGGAAGAAGAAGATCGGCGGAAACCAAACCAACACGCGGGCGCGGGGATAGAGGATGAAATAGGCCCCCATCACTCCGGCGATGGCACCGCTGGCGCCCACCGTGGGCAGACGCGAGTCGGGATTGAGAAGGATCTGGGTACTCGCGGCCGCCAATCCGCTGGCGAAGTAAAAGACCACATACTTGAAGTGGCCGAGAAAATCTTCCACGTTGTCGCCGAAGATCCAAAGAAAAAGCATGTTGCCGGCGACGTGCATAAACGACGCATGCAGGAACATAGAGGTGAAGAAGGGTACAATCGCCGTAGCCGGACTGGCATGGGAGTGGCCTGAAAGAACGGTAATCTCGTGCCGCGGCACCAGACCAAACTGCATCACGAAGGCATTCAGCACGCGCGGGCTCTGCGCTCCAACCGAAAACTCCCAGAGATAAACCAGCGCGTTCAGCGCGATCAAGAAATAGTTGATGAATGGCGTTGAGAACGAAGGCTGATCGTCACGGAGAGGAATCATTCAATTTGCAATCTGGTAATTTGTAATTGGCGACTTCGGGTGCGTCCGGTTCATGCACTCCCAGCAGGCGGCGTGCCTCAAGATTACCAATTACAAATTACCAGATTAGAAATCCTCATGAACGGCGTCCTCATTATCGATAAACCGCAGGGCCTGACCTCGCACGACGTGGTGAACCGGGCGCGCCGGATTCTCGGGCAGCGCTCTGTTGGGCATCTAGGGACGCTCGATCCCTCCGCCACCGGGGTGCTGGCCATTGTCGTCGGCAACTTTACGCGGCTGGCGCAGTTCTACATGCACGCGGAGAAGCGATATGAGGGCACAATTCGCTTTGGCTTCCCCACAACCACGTACGATGCCGACGGTGATGCCACTGCACCGCAGCAGACGGTATTTCTAAAACTCGAAGAGATCCGCGCGCTGGCGGCAGGGTTCCACGGCGTGTTGGAGCAGACACCGCCTCCTTTTTCAGCCAAGAAGATTGCCGGGGTTCCGGCCTACAAATTCGCGCGCAAACATCAGGAAGTCACGCTCAAGCCGGTGCAAGTTGAGATTAAGGAGTTTGAGATTCTGGACGCGACCAGCGATTGCGCTACCTTTCGCGCCCACGTCGGCTCCGGCACCTACATGCGCTCGATCGCCCACGAGATGGGTCGAAAGCTGGGCTGCGGCTCGCACCTCGCCCAACTACGGCGCACCGCTGTGGCTGAGTTCGTCATTGAGGATGCGCGCAAGCTCGAAGAGTTGGAATTAGCAGCCCGGCAGGGAACTGTTGAGGATATTTTCGTTCATCCGAGGAAACTCCTCCCGTTAATGCCCTGCGTGACCGCAACGGACGAAAATGCGTCGTTGATTCGTACCGGGCGGGCTGTGAATTTGCCGGAGATGTCGCGCGCTCCCAGAGTCAAGGTCTTCTGCGGGCAGCGGGACTTGATTGCCATTGCCAATCGTATCGCTGGGACCTTGTTCCATCCGGGGATTGTATTTGTAGGGCCGGGTACCTGAAGCCATGGGTGTGCTGCCTGGGTTCGCCGTAGCCAACCCAACTTATTTTGAATGTCCGATAACAGGTATTATGTAAATATTTAGACCCAGCACAAACGCTCATAAATGGGCCAAGACTATGGATCTATGAAGCTTCTGGTGGCAGGCCATTCTCCTTACCGCCGCGGAGGGTTTGCTTTAGATCCTCCCTAAACCGCTCTAGCGTCGCCAGGCGCTCGGGGGTGGCCTCCACGATCTGGGTTTTCGCCTGAAATACTTTCCGTCCCTGAATCTCGGTCAGAACGCCGATGGCCTCCCCCAACCGCCAGCCCGGCGTGCCGAGGATTTGCACACCATCCACTCCTGGCACGAGAAGCGCGATGCACTGATCACGAATCACGCCTACGCATTTGGGAAAGCGCTCAAAGGTCTGAAGCTCGAAGCCGGCGAGATAAAGGCGCTGGAGTTGTTCGGCCGAATCCATGAGGAATTCCGCAATCGCAAGGCCGCAAAGAAAGCGGCCACACATCCCGGCAAAGGCCTACATCTTGTACTTGCCCAGGTCGTCGTCGCCAAGGCCTTCCAGCCACTTGCGGAGTTCGTCGCTGGTCACTCGGTCAGAAAGATTGGCGGATTGCTTGGAGTGCTTCAGAACCTCGTCGTCGACGAAAATCGGGCAATCCATGCGCAACGCGAGGGCGATCGCGTCCGAGGGTCGGGAATCGATGCTGATGGAGCGGCCTTCTTTTTCCAGCCAGATTACGGCGTAGAACGTGTCGTCTTTCAGTTCGGTGACTACGACTTTCTGCACCAGCGCATCGAGGCCCGTCAGCACACTCTTGATCAGGTCATGGGTCATCGGGCGTGGCGTGCTCACCTTTTCGATTTCGAACGCGATGGCATTCGCTTCATACACGCCGACCCAGATCGGCAGAACCGTCTCGCTGCCCACGTCTTTCAGCAGAACGATAGGCATATTGTTGACCGGATCCATCATCAATCCCCGAATTTTCATTTCAACTTCCATCGGAACCTCAAAGGCAGTGGCCAGTGGTTAGTGACGTGTGCGCCGCTCGTCTACACATGCCCCAATCCCGATCACCGAGCGCGCTTACCGTTTCTCCCACCAGGCTGTTCGGAAAGATTTTTGTTACGCGCACATTGACATAGCTTCCAGGCTTGAATTGTGCACCCTCTGGCGCCGTAAAGTTCAGCACCTTGATCTGAGACGTCCGGCCAATCCATTGATCGCGCGTTTCGTTCTTCCCCTCCACCATTGCTTCAACAATCTGTCCGAGATGGCGCTGGTTGCGTTGCACCGAAATCTGACGTTGCTTTTCGTTCACCACAGCCAGGCGGCGCGCCTTCTCGGCATCTGGAATTGCATCGTCCAAGCGCAATGACGGCGTATTCGGCCTCGGCGAGTACTTGAATGTGAACGCGCTATCGTAACCGACCTCAGCGAGCAACGAAAGCGTCTCCTCGAATTCCCTTTCGCTCTCACCTGGGAAGCCGACTATCAGATCCGTCGTGATCGAGATATCTCGCTTCGCGCCATGAATCCAGCTAATTCTCTCCAGGTAGTCGTCGCGGCTGTAGAGCCGTTGCATGGCATCGAGCACGCGCGTCGAGCCGCTCTGCACCGGCAAATGTACGTGATCGCAGAGCGCGGGCACGGCATCAATTGCTTCGACGATATCGTGGCCGAAGTCGCGCGGGTGCGAGGTGGTAAAGCGCACGCGGCGCATTCCGCCCACCGATGCCACATCGACCAACAATTCGGCAAAGCTCTTCTTTCCATCGGGATCGCGATAAGAACTCACGTTTTGCCCGAGGAGTTGAATTTCCGTATAGCCGAGATCGGCCAGTTGCCGCGCTTCCGCCAGCACCGAATTCGACGTGCGGCTGCGCTCCTTCCCGCGCGTGAATGGAACCACGCAGTAGGCACAGAACTTATCGCAACCTTCAATGATGGTGATGTATCCCCGGTGCGGGTTGGTGCGGGCCGTGTATTCGGTTTCAAAACACTGGTCGGTCTGGCGGTCGTCAAGGCCGGTAGAACGCTGCCCTGCCTCAATTTGCACCAGCATTTGCGGCAAATTCCGGTAGGAAGCCGAGCCGCACACCAGGTCCACGTACGGCGCTTTTTCAAAAATCTTCTCGCCCTCTTGCTGCGCCACGCACCCGAGCACGCCGAACTTTTTACCCTGCTTTTGCAGCTTCTTGTAGTCGTTGAGCCGGTTGAATACCTTCTGTTCAGCCTTGTCGCGGATGGAACAGGTGTTGTAAAGGATCAGCCCCGCCTCTTCCACGGTCTCCACCCGGCGATACCCCTGCTGCATGAGGGTGCCGATCACCTTTTCGGAGTCGTGCACATTCATCTGACAGCCGAAGGTTTCAAGGTAGAACGTCTTGTCGCTGTTCCCCGCCATCTCCTTCAGTATAAAGCAGCGGGCAAACGGCAGGCCGGAATTGCGCACGCCAGCCTTCGATTCGGCACCGCCGGCGGCCTTAGCGGTAGCCCCCGGTGTCTTCCACAAAGTGATACTCGCCATCAATCACGCCGGAACCCTCCGCCGCCTTCCGAGCCTCGGGATCGCTGATGAACTTCCTTGCCCTATCCATGCTGGCAACTTCGAAGGTAAAGAAAATGTTGTTTGGGTTCTCAATTTCGCGCCAGGTACCGACCAGCTTGAGTCCGGCCTCCCGGTGCGCTGCTTCGTGAGAAGCGAAGATGGCTATCCAGCGCGAGAAGTCTGCGACGCGATTGCGGCAGAGCATGTAAATCATCCGTCCCTCCGTTTCTTTTGAGAGGCCGCTGGTCTTCGCTGCCAGTTCTCTTCTACTTCGCCCGCTCTAGCGTGAAGACCTCCTTGTGTTCCGTCCCGTGGTCGAGGAAGACCCATTCTTCGGTGTGATGAGTTGCGTCGGCCTGCGTGAAGGTAACGCGCTGCATATGTCCGTCGCCAGCCTTGATGTTGGTGCCGTCGACAAATTCAAAACTGACCGACTTCGCATCGGCGGAAATAGCCTTCATGCGTGGCTGATTCCCTACCCCGCAATAGTGGGTCATGAGCAGCCGGTCGCCGTCCATGTGGAACATGCTAATCATGTTCTCGTGGCCTTCACCGCGAATCTCGCTCATCAGCGCCGAGCCGCCGGCGGTCATGCGAAAGCTGACGTTAATGGACTGGCCCTCGGAGCCTTTGCCGGACCAATTCCCTTCCAGCCCGGCAAGCTGGTGGAAAGATTTGGAGGCATCGGATTCGGCTAGCAGGACCCTGGCGGAGAGCATTAAGATAAGAACTGCGATTCCCAAGGCTGTTCTGCGAAGTGCCTTCATAGTTTTTTCTCCTGAAATTCGATAATCGCGCGCTACCCACTTCGGCGGGACAATCGCGTGGCTGGAATGTAGTCTTCTCAATCAGGTCGCGTCAAGGGGAAGGTTCGGATTGCCACGTCCCAGCTTTTCACTCAGATGGCCGGCAATCAGCCGCCCGTGAAATCGCCCATTCTCGATGAAAATCTCATTCGTTCGCGACCCGGCGACGATTACTCCGGCCACGTAAACACCGGCCACATTCGATTCCAGCGTTTCCGGATCGCACACTGGGCGTTGCTGCTCGGTCGCCAGTTCCAGCCCGATGCTGCGAAGGAAGTCGTAATCCGGGTGATATCCGGTGAGCGCGAACACGAAGTCGTTTTTCATGCGCACCGGGCCGCCCGGCGTCCGCACCACCACCCAGTCAGCGCCAATTTCCTGCACTGTGCTGTTGAAGTGCGCCCGTATCTCCCCAGCCTTGATGCGGTTTTCAATGTCGGGGCGCACCCAGTACTTCACGTGCTGATGCATCTGCGGACCACGGTGAACGAGGGTCACGCGCGCCCCGTGTCTCCATAAATCGAGCGCCGCCTCCGCGGCTGAGTTTTTCCCGCCGATCACGACCACATCGGTGTCGTAGTAAGGATGCGGCTCCTTGTAATAGTGGAAGACCTTCTCAAGATCCTCGCCCGGAATGCCGATTCGATTGGCGAGGTCGTAGTATCCGGTGGCCACTATGATCTTGCGGGCACGGTAATCGTGAATCGCGCCATGGCGGTTCGTCGTGGTGACACAAAATTTGCCGTCTTCGCCGGTAATGGTCTTGACCCACTCGTACTGGCGAACGTGCAGATGATAGTGTTCGGCAACGCGCCGGTAATATTCGAGCGCTTCCAGGCGTGTCGGCTTGGCCAGCGAAGTAGTAAACGGAATGTCCCCAATCTCCAGCAATTCCGGTGTCGTGAAGAACACCATGTTCGTCGGATAGTGATAGATCGAATTGACCAGGCATCCTTTCTCGAGAATCAGAGCCTTGAACCCGGCTTTTTCCGCTTCGATGGCGCAAGCCAAACCGGTAGGCCCGGCTCCCACCACGACCACGTCGGGGAAAGAGTCAGGGCGCGCGTGAGCCTGCGCGCGCGTCAAAGTGTCTAGGACAGGGGCTTCGCGGGTTTGTTCGAGAGGTTGAGCTGTAGGAAGCTTCATCGCACGGTAGAAACCGAGTATTTTAGCACCGTGTGGGGACAGCCGCCTCGGCCGTCCGGCGGGGCTCATCGACTCTGCGATCGGGGCGTCATTTGTGCAGCGGATTTAGCCGCCGAGGTCCCTACTTCTTAATGCAAACCGCTATGCCATCACGCATCGGCAGGATGGTCGTGAACAAATCTTTCGATTCAAAAATCAGCCGGTTGAATTCGAGGATCGCCCGAGTCTTTTCATCCGGATTGGGGTTGCGCAGCTTCCCGCTCCACAGCACATTATCGGCAACAAACAGGCCGCCGCTTTTCAGTTTTGGCAATGCCAGCCGGAAAACGCGCGGGTAGTCCGTCTTATCGACGTCGTTGAAAATAATGTCGTACGGTTCTTTCTCTTCGGAAAGAATCTCCAGGGCATCGCCCACGCGCACCACGATGCGCTTACTGACTCCGGCCCGCTCGAAATACCGCCGCGCTTTATCGGCACGCTTGGGGTCGCCATCGGTATAGATGACTCTTCCGCCTTCACCCACGCCCCGCGCCCACCAAATTGTCGAGTACCCGATCGCCGAGCCCATCTCGAACACCTTCCTTGCCCCGCTGATCACTGCCAATTGGTAGAGCACGCGCGCGACGGCCGGCCCAACGATGGCATAGTCGTTCTTGGCGGCGTCCGCTTCCATCTCGGTCAGAACTTCATCTCGCGGAGGCAGCATGTCATAGAGATAATCCTCCACTTCGGGAACCGTGATTCCTCCCATGCGCCAGTCAGGCTTCGTGCTTAGAATTGCCATGCTTTCCCTTCCCAAACAAATCTTCTCTTAGACAACCGGACACGGCGCAAGCGAAGAAACTTGCTTTTGCTTTTTCTCCGTGTCTCAGTGCCTCCGTGGTGAATAGGCTACGAAACCGTCACCCCTGGTTTCAACTCGACCACCTTGACCTCCGGCGCCAACTTCTGCAAGTCGCTAGGCCGTCCCGTCAGCAAAGGAAACGTCCCAAAATGCATTGGAATGACCATCTCCGGCTTGAGCAACTTGCAGGCGTAGGCCGCCTCGCGCGGCGACATGGTGAAATGATCGCCAATCGGCAGCATCGCAATCTTCGGCGCATACAGATCGCGAATGATCGCCATGTCGCTGAACACGTTCGTGTCGCCCGCATGATAGATTTTCACGCCGTTCGAGAATTCCAGCACATATCCGCAGGCCTCGCCGCCGTAGACAATCTGATCGCCATCCTGAATACCGCAAGAGTGCACCGCATGCACCATGGTGATCTTCACCCCTGCTACCGTCTGCGTGCCTCCCTTATTCATGGGAGAAATCTGCTTGGTTCCTTTTTTCTGCAGCCAAGTGCACAGCTCAAAAATCCCGACTACCACAGTACCCTCGTTTTTCCCCAACTCGACTGCGTCCGCGATGTGGTCGAAATGCCCATGCGTGATTATCAGCGCATCGGCTTTCTTGACCTTCTTCTCGCTTTCCGGACACATCGGGTTCCCGCCAATCCACGGGTCCACATAGATCGTCCGTCCTTCAGGCGTCTCGATGCGAAACGTGGCGTGCCCCAGCCAATTCAGTTTGATTCCGTTAAGATTCATGAATCCCCCAAGTCAATTTTGACAACGCACGTCCGCCGCGTCTGCTGGATCCTTCGTCGGCGAACCATATTCTAGTGACGGCCAGGAGAGTGCGCAACGAGCGAGAAGTTGGATGGGAGGAGCTGAAGAGCGCTTGGAGCTTGGCTCGGCGGGCGAGGACGCCGCCAAACAACCGGCGGAGCGCCAGCGCTACATAACGGCGCCGCTACCTTGCTTAGCGACTTCCCCATTTCGATCTCGCCCCAACTCGTGTATAAAATTGCTCTCGTGCCCGACCTCAAAATTTTGCTGTCCCGCGACCAGATCGCCAAGCGCGTCGCCGAAATGGGGGCCGAGATCGCCCGCGATTTTCACGGGCAATCGGTCATCTTCGTGGGCGTTCTGAAAGGCGCCGCGATCTTTCTCAGTGACCTAGCCCGCCAAGTGCCGCTCGATGCCACGTTCGATTTCATCGGCGTCTCCAGCTATGGCAACCGCCCAATCGCCAAAGAAGATCCCGTCGGCCACTCCGCCTGGGACTCGCTTGGCGAAGTTCGTGTCACGAAGGATATGGACCAGTCGCTCGCCGACCGCAATGTAATCCTGGTCGAAGACATTCTCGACACCGGCCTGACCCTGAACTACATTTCCAAGCTGGTGATGGCCCACCAGCCGCGCTCCCTGAGCATTGCCGCGCTGCTCGACAAGCCGTCCCGGCGCAAGATGCCCATTAAGGCGCGTTACATCGGCTTTACGATTCCCGATGCCTATGTGGTCGGCTACGGCCTCGACTACGCGGAGCGCTATCGCAATTTGCCGGATGTCTGCGTCATAGAAAATCCTGAAACGAATTAGACTCACCTATTGCTTCGGCTCTTTGGAAGTCGCCGGCGGGAACGAAGGTGCCCGGCTGTTATCATGAAACCCGTGAAAGCCTCCCCCTCACCAAGCGCCCGGCCATTTGAGGTGGAACCTCTTCTTCTCGAGGTGGCCGACGTGGTCAACACCACGCTCGATCTAGAGACCACACTTCGCCGCGTTGCCGAACTCGTCCGCAAAGTCATCGACTACGAAATCTTCGCCATCCTCCTCCTCAATGAACAACGCCAGGAACTTTACGTCCGATTTCAAGTCGGCTATCCGCCCGAGGTTGCCGAACGCCTGCGCGTAAAAGTCGGCCAGGGTGTGACCGGCCGCGCCGCCGAGACCCGCCAACCCGTTCTCGTCGCCGATACAACCCTCCCGGACTTCTACATCGAGGCTCTGCCCAATGTGCAATCCGAGTTGGCCATCCCGCTCATCGTCAAGAATCGGCTGATCGGCGTGATTGACCTGGAGGCCCGTGAAAAGGGCTACTTCACCGAAGAACACAAGCGGGTGCTTACCCTGATCGCCTCGCGCATGGGAGTGGGCATCGAAAACGCTCGCCTTCATACCCGCGTTACCAGGCAGGCGCGCACACTGGCTCTACTCAACGAAATCGCGCGCGAACTCACTTCCATTCTCAACCTCGACGAATTGCTCAAGCGCATTGCCGAGATGTTGCAGCGCCTCATCGACTACCAGATGTTCAGCATCCTCTTGCTGGATGCCACTGGGGAAAAACTTCAACACCGCTTTTCGCAGCGCTTCGAGCAAAGAATGCATCTCAAGCATGACATCTCGCTCGGCCTCGGTGTGGTCGGCTATGCCGCGCAGGCCAAAGAGGCAGTCCTGGTGCCGGATGTCACAAAAAATTCGCGCTATATTGCTGTCAATCCGGAAACGCGCTCCGAGCTGGCCGTTCCACTGATTTACCAGGAAAAAGTGATCGGTGTGCTCGATCTTGAGCACACACGCCGCAACTACTTTACCGAAGATCACAAGCGCACTCTTACTACTCTGGCCGCCCAGCTCGCCATTGCTATCGAAAACGCCCGCCTCTATGAGGAAATCGCCCGTCAAGAGAAGCGCCTTGAACGCGATCTCGCTCTCGCCCGCGAGTTGCAATTCCGGCTCCTGCCCCATTCCCTTCCCAAGATGCCGCATCTCGACGTTCAGGCGAAATTTGTTCCCGCCCGCGCCATCGGTGGCGATCTCTATGACTTCCTTCCCTACTCGCTTTCGCGCCTCGGCATTGCCATCGGCGACGTTAGCGGCAAAGGCGCTCCTGCCGCCATCTACGCGGCCCTCGTCAGTGGCATCCTCCGCTCGCACGCGCCCATCGAGCCCGGGCCTGCCGAAATGCTCTCTGCCGTGAACCTGTCTCTCGCCGAGCGCCGCATCGCCGCGCAGTTCGTCTCCATCATCTATGCCGTCTGGGACGACGAGCGCCGCACGCTTCTTGTAGCCAACTCTGGACTTCCGCAGCCGCTCTATTGCCACGACGGCAAGATTGAAACGATCGAAGCCACCGGGCTTCCACTCGGCCTGTTCGACGAAGCCGACTACGATGAATTCACTTTCAAAGCCAAGCCGGGCGACATGTTCGTGTTCTTCAGCGATGGCATTCTCGACGCGCGGAATCGTCATGGCCAGTCCTTTGGCCCGGAGCGCGTCCAGGAAATTGTTGCCGGATGTGCCGACCAAACCCCCGATTGCGTCGTCTCAAACATCTTCCGCGCCGTCACCGAGCACGCCGCCGGCGTTGAAGCTTTCGACGATCAAACGGTGGTAGCTATCAAAGTCAAAGGCAGCCCAGGCAGACGCAAGTGAGTTTGTGCCGTCGGCGGACTTCTCATAGAGAAGTAAGGGCATGCGACTAGACAACGGTCATTTGTGCAAGGGTGTGCGTTCTCACGAGCGACACAGACACTACGTGACGAGCGTCACAGTTTGCATCGGTCACCATGGTGATAATGAGTTCAGCAATCGGGCCCAAATCATCAACAGCTCACCTCAGGCATAGATGATGGGTTTGGGCGTGCGCCTTCACTTCGGTTCCAGAAGAGGAGGATGTGGATGAAACTCGCCGGACCGTCCAGGTCTCCACAAGTCTTCATGTATTTCGAAGAGCGTCTTGCCGGTTCCTCAGGAACGCTGGCGGCATAGCTTTTTGGCGCTATGGCAGATCGCGATCTAATCGTCGAACATCGTCACTTAGTTCTTCCGGCAAGTGAGATCGGACGGCTGATCGATGCGCTTGCCCGCCGAGGCTACGAGGTCCACGGGCCAAAGGTACGCGATGGAGCCATTGTCTACAGCCACATCGAATCCGCTACCGACCTGCCGGTGGGTTGGACAGACGAGCAGGAGCCAGGCCGCTACGGGCTGAAACGGCGCTCCGATGAAGCCTTTTTTGGCTACGTAGTCGGGCCGCAAAGCCTGAAGAAATATCTTCATCCCGCAGAAGTTCGTTTGTTCGCCGCGGAGCGTAAGGGGGGGATGTTTCGAATTCTGAACAACGAGACGGGCCAGAAACATCCCTATGCATTTTTGGGAGTGCGAGCCTGCGAATTGGCGGCGGTCGGAGTGCAGGACCGGGTGTTGCTGGAAGACAAGTACGTTGACCCGGTCTACAAAGGACGGCGGTCGGGCGTGTTTGTGGTAGGGGTGCAGTGCACACAATCGGCGAAGACCTGTTTTTGCGTTTCGATGGGAACGGGGCCGCGGGCGCGGACCGGGTTCGATTTGGCGCTGACGGAACTGTTGGGCAACGGCAGTCATCGGTTCGTGGTGGAGACGGGCAGCGAGCGCGGGGCTGAGGTGCTCGCCGAACTGCAAGCCGCTCCGGCTTGCGATGCCGATTTGCGCGAGGCGGACGCCACCATCGGGGGCGCGGCGCGGCAGCAGGTGCGCAGCATCGACACGAGCGGCATCAAGGAACTGCTTTACCAGAACTTCGACCATCCGCGTTGGGACGACGTTGCAAAGCGATGCCTGACGTGTGCGAATTGCACGATGGTGTGTCCGACGTGTTTTTGCACAACCGTGGAAGACGTCAGCGACGTCACCGGCGATCACGCCGAGCGTTGGCGGCGCTGGGATTCGTGTTTCACGCTGGGATTTTCCTACATCCACGGAGGCAACATTCGCAATTCGAGCAAGGCCCGCTACCGGCAGTGGATGACTCACAAGCTGGCGTCGTGGATTGATCAGTTCGGCAGCTCGGGATGCGTCGGGTGCGGACGGTGCATAACGTGGTGCCCGGCTGGCATCGACATTACGGAAGAAGTTCGGGCGATTCGGGAGGGACAAACTCATGGAAAACCTTGAACGCATTATTGCGGAATGTCCTTTTTTCGCCGGCCTCGATCATGCCTACCTGAACCTGATCGTCGGGTGCGCGTCGAATGTGCGTTTTGAGGCAGGCAGTTACGTTTTCAAAGAGGGCACTCCCGCGGACACCTTCTATCTGATCCGCGAGGGTAAAGTTGCAATCGAAATCTTTGCGCCGCAACGCAAACCCATTATCGTCTCAACGGTTGGCGAGGGCGAGATTGTCGGCTGGTCGTGGCTTTTGCCGCCTTATGTGTGGAAGTTCCATGGGCATGCCGTGCAGAGCGTGCGGGCGATCGCGCTCGACGGAAAGTGTTTGCGCGCGAAGTGCGAGGAAAATCACGATCTGGGCTACGAAATCTTAAAGCGAGTGGTGCAGATTGTGGAGCACCGGCTGGATGAAGCCCGGTTTCAGCAAGTAGACGTTTACGCAGTGCAGCGATGAACTCAGCAGCCACAGCTCTCGAACCGATGATGCCGCAGACGCACTCCGTGCGTGAGGTGATCAAGGAAACTCCTGACACCTTCACGCTGACGCTCCAGCCGGAAGATGGGAATGGGGCGAGTGCCTTTCAGCCGGGACAATTCAGCATGTTGTGGGTCTTCGGGGTGGGCGAACTGCCGATTTCGATTAGCGGCGATCCCGGAAAACAGGACCGGCTGGTTTACACCGTGCGTTCCGTCGGCAAGGCTACCAACGCGTTCGTCAGCCAGAAGCCAGGGGCGGGCATCGGGGTGCGTGGCCCATTTGGAATTGGATGGCCGGTGGATATAGCGCGGGGCCGCGATTTGGTGCTGGTGGCTGGCGGCATCGGGCTTGCGCCCTTGCGCCCGGTTATCTATCACGTCCTGTCGCATCGGGCAGACTACGGCCGATTGGTGGTGCTTTACGGTGCACGCAGCCCGCGCGATCTTCTCTATCGCAAGGAGCTTGCTTCCTGGGCGCGGCAACGCGACATGCAGGTGTTGATCACGGTGGACTACGGCGGCCTGAGCTGGCGCAACCACGTTGGCGTAGTGACGACCTTGCTGAAGTACGCGCGGCTCCGTCCGGCTCAATCGGTGGCCATGCTCTGCGGGCCTGAAATCATGATGCGATTTGTGGCCCGCGACCTGGAAGGTCACGGCTTCGGCCGCCGTCAGATTTACCTGTCCATGGAACGAAACATGAAGTGTGCGGTCGGCTTCTGCGGGCACTGCCAGTACGGCCCACATTTCATTTGCAAGGATGGACCGGTCTTTACCTACGAGCAGATCGGCCCGATGATGGATAAGTATGAGCTCTGAACAAAAAAGAGGCAGACCGAGAATCGCTGTCTTCAAGTTCGCATCCTGCGACGGTTGCCAACTCAGCCTGCTAGATGCCGAGGATGAGCTGCTGGCGGTGGTCGGGGCGGTGGAGATTGCCTACTTCCCCGAAGCCACGCGCACCATGCTCAAAGGGCCTTACGATATCGGCCTGGTCGAGGGCTCCGTCATCACGCACGGGGATGCCGAACGGATTCAGGAAGTGCGCCGCAAGTGCAAGAGCCTGATCACGATCGGCGCTTGCGCCACCGCGGGAGGGATTCAGGCTCTGCGCAACTGGAAAGACGTGGATGAATTCATTCGCGTGGTGTACGCCTCGCCGCAGTACATCAACACCCTGAAGCTATCGACGCCCATCGCCGAACATGTTCCCGTAGATTTCGAACTGCGCGGCTGCCCGATCAACAAATATCAACTGGTCGAGTTGATCTCGGCGACGCTGGCGGGGCGAAAGCCGAACATTCCCACGTACAGCGTCTGCATCGAATGCAAGCGCAAGGCGAACGTGTGCATTGCGGTAGCGCGAGGGATCGCATGCCTGGGGCCGGTTACCCAGGCCGGTTGCGGTGCGCTCTGCCCAAGCTACGACCGCGGCTGCTACGGTTGCTATGGACCTATGGAAACGCCCAACCCCGCTGCCTTGACGGAACAATTCCGCATTCTCGGGCAGTCGAACGACCAGATCCAGCGCGCGTTCCGCGGGTTCAACGCGTGGGCATGGCAGTTCCGCGCGGCGAGCGAGGAGTGTCAACGGAAATGACTGGCACAACCAGGACGATCAAGGTCGACACGCTGGCGCGCGTGGAAGGCGAGGGCTCGCTGTACATCAAGCTGGTCGGGGAGCGGGTCACGGATGTGAAGCTCAAGATCTTCGAGCCTCCGCGCATGTTTGAGGCGTTTATGCGCGACCGCCATTTCTCCGAAGCAGCCGACATTACGGCGCGCATCTGCGGGATCTGTCCGATCGCTTACCAGATGAGCGCCGTACATTCCATCGAGCGGGCGCTTGGGATTCGCATTGATCCTGCGGTCCGCCTGCTGCGGCGTTTGTTTTATTGCGGAGAATGGATCGAGAGCCACACCCTGCACGTCTACATGCTGCACGCGCCCGATTTTCTGGGTTACGCCGATGTGATCGAAATGGCCCGTGATCACCGCGAGGTGGTGGAGAAGGCTTTGCGGCTGAAGAAGGTTGGGAACCGGATCGTGCAGGTGCTGGGCGGGCGCGAGATTCATCCGATCTCGGCGGCGGTTGGCGGCTTCCATCGCGTGCCCACCAAACAGCAGGTGCGCGAATTAGTGCCGGCTCTCGAATGGGCGCTGGCAGCGTCTTGCGAAGCTGTGCAATGGACGTCCTCACTAGAATTCCCGATCTTCGAGCAGGATTACGAATTGGTCGCGCTACGGCATCCCGAGGAGTATCCCTTTAACGAGGGCCGACTAGTCTCAAACCACGGCCTCAATATCGATGCCGCAGAATACGAAGATCATTTTCAGGAATTGCACGTCAAGCACTCGAACGCGCTGCACTCGATTATGCGAGGGCGGGGGTCGTACCTTGTAGGACCGCTGGCGCGCTTCAACCTCAACTACGACAAATTACCCGCAGTCGCGCAGGAAGCAGCTGCCAAAGCCGGACTTCAGCCGCCCGTCAAGAATCCGTTTCGCAGCATCATCGTGCGCGCGGTGGAACTGGTTTTTGCCTGCGCCGAAGCTTTGCGCGTGATTCGCGAATACGAACCGCCAGCAAAGGCGCGAGTTGAGGCGCCGAATCGCGCGGGCTCCGGGCAGGCGATCACCGAAGCTCCGCGCGGGATTCTCTACCATCGTTATGCATTGGATGAAAACGGGATGATCCTGTCGGCCAAGATCATCCCGCCGACATCCCAGAATCAACGGCGCATCGAAGACGATCTTCGGGAGTATGCTTCGCATCTGGTCGCCTGGCCGCTGGACGAAGCCACGTGGAAGTGCGAGCAGGCAATCCGCAATTACGATCCGTGCATTTCCTGCGCTACACACTTCTTGAAACTGCAGATCGATCGCGAGGCGGGAGAAATCTCGTCTTGAGCTCATTCAATAGTATGAAGGTCGCCAGTGTGAAGATCATCGGCTGTGGAAATCGGCACCGCGGAGACGATCAGGCCGGCATCCTGGTCGTGGAGCGGCTTCGAGAACTTGGGTTTGAAGCCGACCTTCACACCGGGGATGCGCTCGCACTCATCGAGAGATGGCGATCGAATGACGATGTGATCCTGGTGGATGCAGTCGTGACTGGTGCTCCAGTTGGCACGGTGCATGTTTGGGACTCGAATCTTGCGGGATCTGGTCTTCCTAATGGCGCAAGGGACGCGGCCGTTTCAAGCCACGGGTTCGACTTTGCAAAGGCAATTGAGCTTGGCCGCACTTTGGGGAAGTTTCCAGCTCGACTTCGGGTCTATGGAATTGAGGGCCGACAGTTCGAGCGCGGCTCTGCGATCTCACGCGCGGTTTTGGCGGCCATCGACTCGGTGGTTACTCAGGTGAGCGACGGGATTCCCGCGCTCCTGACGACGCGCTAGCGGCTCCGAACGCCATTACTTCAATCCGCGCCTATTTCCTGGGCTCCTTCCCAGATTGGCTGCTCAGGCGGCGGAAGCTCGTTGTTACGGGACTCGCAGCGCAGTTGCGCTTCGAGCACGACAAGCTGAGCCTCGATGTCGTCGCCGGCCTTGCGTTTGCGAATCACTTCCTCGCGGTACCGGCGCAGAAAATAGTCAATGGTTTCGACGCGAATCTTAATGGAGCCGGACGGCTTGTTCTCGTCAAGATCCTTGAAGCAGAAGTAGGGCGTACCCGATTGCTCGATGATGCCTTCAATGACGCCGTAAATGGGCGCGTCGTGGCCACATTTGAAGCTCGACATTTCTAGCGCCACTAGGTTCGGGTGGCGCGCCGTGAACTTCGCGGCCCAGACCTTGTGGTTGGTGCTGCAGGAATAGGAATTCTTCCAGGCATCGGTAATGTCAAGCGGACTGCTGATGACGCCAGCGCGGACTTCTTCGCCGAAAAGGCGCTCGAGCATATCGTCATCGAGCGGGAGCGTGTTCTGCGAAAAGATGGGGTAGCCGAGCCTCTGGAACTCGTCGAGAATTTCATGGTTCAGGCCCGGATCATGGTGATAGGGGCGGCCGAGCATAACGATTCCAATGCGGTCTTCGCTCTCGAGTTGGTCGAGAACCTGGCGCGCGCGACTGCGAATGCTGGTTTCGTAGGCTTTCAGAGCGGAGAATCCCGATTCGACGGCGCGGTCGTTCTCTTCCTGCGAAAGGCCGAGAATGGGCTGCCAAGCCTGCAGCATCTGATGGCCGAAAAGCTTGCGATCGGAGAAATTGAGCACGGGGTCGATGTACTTGACGTTGTGCTCGGCGAAGACATCGTTCTCCTTGGTGAAAGCGGCTTTCACCGTTTCGGGCGTTGCGGTGACGGTGGGGCAGGCATTGGCAGCGACAATTTTCACGAGCGGCGAATGGAGCACGTCGTACATTGGGAAGAAAATTGCATCGAGCGGCTTTTTGCGATGCTTTTCCTGAATTAGGTTGTAGACGTGGGAAATGCCGACCTTCGCCGGGAAGCAAGGATCGATGGCACCGCGGCTGGCGCCGGCACGATAGAGATCCGAACTGGTGTAGTCGGAGTAGATGATGTTTTCCGGCTGCACTCCCAGGCTTTCAAAATACGCATTGAATAATGGGGCGTAGGTGTAGATGTTGAGGACGCGGGGAATGCCGATGCGCAGGCTCTTGCGATTCTCCATAAGAGCGCGGCGTTGTTTGGCGCCATTGCTCCAACCGGCCCAGCCGCGCTCCGGTAGGGGATCGGCAACGGACTTGGCGTTTGTTGGGCGGAAGACTTCTTTCGACGCGTAATCGACGAAATTGGGATGCTGGTCGCGAATCTTGTCGAGACCGGCTTTGATGTCCTTCATGTCGTCGACGTCTTCGACAGTTCCCTTTTCGCAGGTCGCGATGATCAGGCGCTGCTCGCCGCGCATCAGCGGAACTTTCGTGATTTTTTCGAGCGGAATGAGTTCTTTTGCCGGCTCGGTACGGACGTCGATAAAAGTGCGCAGGCAATTGTTCTTGCAGAAATAGCAGCGGGTGGCCTCGTTGCGCGTGGTGCGGTACTGGATTCGGCGCACGGCATCGAGGCCAACGAATGTTGTTTTCTGGCCATTGCGCCAGAGGCGCAGCGATTCCTGCGCGGCACCGATTGCTCCCGACTCGCCGCAATGCTCGTGCACGATGATTTCGGGCTGGCGGCCAGAGGCGCGAAAACTGTTGCGGATGAAATCCACTTCGGCCTTTACGACGGCGAGGTTGTTCTGCGTTCCACCTTGGAGAACAAAGCGCGAGCCGAGCGCCGCGAGATTTGGAATGCTGGCAACGTAAAGGAAAACGTTCTTCGGCAGTACGGCAGCCAGGCCGGCGAGAATTTCTTCCGCGCGCCAGCCCTGGCGTTGAAAGTTGACGATATCGGACTGCATGAAAACGGCGCAGCCGTAGCCAAAGACGGGCATGGCTTGCGCTGAAAACGCGAGGTCGGCATATTGGGTTACGTCGAGCCCGAAGCCCTCGACTGTGGATTGCAGGAAATATCCGTTGCCGGCCGAGCACTGCGTGTTCAGCTTGAAATCTTTCACGCGGCCGTTGTGGAGGATGATGATCTTAATATCCTGGCCGCCGACATCGACGATTACGTGCGGATCTTCATAGAACTTGAGCGCCGACTCGGTATGTGCGACGGTTTCGACCAGCGCTACGTCAGCGTTGAGGACGTCTTTGAGAATGTCTTTCGCGTAGCCCGTAGTCGCGACGCCGAGAACTTCGAGCTTTGCATTCTGCGCTTCCACCTGGCCGCGCAGGTTCTCGAACATTTCAATCGTGTCCTGGATCGGGTTGCCGTTCGAGAGCTGATACGACTTGCAGAGAATGTCGCCCCTTTCGTCTAGCAGAACGGCTTTCGTCGAAGTCGAGCCGCCGTCGATGCCGATGAAACCGCCAACGGTACTTCCCTTCTGAAACACGGCGGGGGTGAACTTCTTGCGGCGATAGGATTCTTTGAAGGCGTCGAGGTCTGCGGGTTTCTCAACCAGCCCCTTGCCGCCGGACTTGGCTTTTTCTTCCTGGCGACCGAAATCGATGTAGTGAATCAGATGTGCGTAGCCGCGGTAGCAGCCGATGCAATCGTCTTCGGTGCGTCCGAACTCGACGGCGCCTAGAGCGGCAAAATACTGGGCGTTTTGCGGAACTTTAATCAGGTCTTCGGGCTTGGCGCCTTCCGGAATCGCGACTTTGCGCTCTTGCCACATGCGCGGGATGTTGGCCTGCCAGGCTTCGCGCATGCCGCGAATGAAACTGTTGGGACCTCCCAGGAGCAGCACATGGGGGCGCAATGTGTGGCCGCGGGTGAGAACGCTCAGGTTCTGGAGCACGATCGCTTCGAACAGCGACGCCATCAGTTCGTCGGGCGGGGTGCCGACTTTTTGCAGGCCGTTGATGTCGGTTTCGGCAAATACCCCGCACTTCCCTGCTACCTTATGCAACTTGATGCCGTGGTATTTCTGCTCGGCGAGCAGAGCAGTGGGAATCTTCAGCTTGGCGTTGATTTTATCGATGACCGCGCCGGTGCCGCCGGCGCATTTGTCATTCATCGACGGAATTTTCTTCTTGCGGCCGGTTTCTTCGTCCTCTTTGAAGACGATGATCTTGGCATCCTGGCCGCCGAGCTCGATGACCGAATAAACTTCCGGGTGAAGCTTTTCGACGGCCAGCGAAACAGCGGTTACTTCCTGGACGAACTTCGCGCCGATCTGTTCGGCGATCGAGCCACCGCCGGAGCCGGTCATGAACATGCGGGTGTTGTGAGGATTGATGCCTGCGTCGGCTTCCATGCGCTTGAGGAATTCCAGCGTCTTTTCGGGCTGCTTGGTTTCGTGACGCTGGTAGTCCTGCCAGAGCACCTGATCGCTGGCCGCCTCCACGACGACCGCTTTCACGGTAGTGGAACCGACGTCGAGTCCGACCAGGAACTTGAGCAGGCGATCGTGGCCATGCACGGGATGGCGCACCGGCTGCGCCCGGCGGACCGGCGGAAGTTCGGATTGGAGTGGCGCGATCTGAACTAGCGGAGCTGATTTATGGTCGTGCATTACTTCCTTCCCATCGGCTTCGGAATGGAGCCATTAAACCGCAGAGAACGCAGAGATCGCAGAGAAATCTTGGGTGTTATCCCCTTACCTCGTGATCTCCACCGGAACGTCTAATCGCCGGAGACCGCGGCGACCGGCGATTCGACGCGCACGCGCGAGCGCTTCCAGAAGCGCGTGTCTTTGTCGATCCGATCCTTCACATGCAGAACGAACTGGGCCGCCGTGCCGGCGACGCCTTCGCGGTGCGGTACGTGATAGAACGGGCGCTTCAGCTCTGGATGCTCGTCGATGTAGGTGCGAATTTCATTCATGGTTTTGCCCGTCGACTGGAGGCACTGCTCGAACTCGGCTTTGGCCTTCACCTTAGCCTCACCGAGCGCCATCTGCACGCGGCTGTGCGCGTTGACCTCGCCCTCGCCCGAAGTTTCGATGGGGAGGAAGATCATGTCCTTGAATTTGTTGATGACGGCCGATTGCACACCATCGGACTGCGAAGAGGGCATGCAGCCGAATGGCTTCAGGGCGAGCACCATGTGGCACATTCTATGAACCGTGTAGTACACGTTCTTGCCGACTTCGAGGTGCCCTTCGCCGCCGCGCGCAAACTGGTTGTAGAAAGGATGCGCCAGTTCAGCGAGTTCGGTTTGGGGGGCGAGGTGATGCGTGATTCCGCCCAGCTGTTTGATGGTGCGATGGTAGAAAAAATTCCACATCCGCTCGCCGGCGCCAATTCCCCAGAGCTTCTTGCGCAGGCCGATGTAGTTGGCGAAATTCTTTTTGACCTCGTACCACTCGGGATTGCGGTGCGGCCGATTGACGGGCCACTTCGAGATCGCATGAGCCTTGGCTTGATACATAAGGTAGGCAACCCAGGTCGCAATCGGCTCGACCAGCACCTGCGCGCCCTCGCGCTCCAGGAAGTCGAACATGTGGAAGTTGCCGTCGCCTTCGGTGAGTTGCGCCCAGAATTCGCCGGTGATTTTGACGAGCGGCTTCACGCGGGTGCGGTCCACTTCGATGGAGTTCATTTTTTCGCGCGCGGCGTAAAGGGCGTTTAGATAATCCTTGCCCCACATGTGCTCATGCCACTTGCCGAATACGTTCGCAGTGTTGCGAAGGATCTTGTTGTTTTTGAATTTCGGCTTGGCCCACTCGGGCGCGCGTTGTTCAATTTCAAAGGAATCGCGATTCTTCAGGTCCTCGCATAGTCCGTCCACCGCGTCGTGGAACACGCGGTCGGTCTGGCCTAGATTCGCTTCATAGGGACGAATCTGGTAAATGAGATCGTTGAGCACGTCGCCGAGGTGCATGGCGTTTAACATGCCGAAGCCGAAATCGATGGTGAACTTCAGGCCGGGCTCTCCGGAGGCGGCTTTGATTCCGTCGCTGTCTTTGAAGAGAAGGACGCGGAAGCCGTCGAAACCCGCGTTCTTGAGCGCGAAGCGATATTCGGCCTCATACATGCCGAAGCGGCAGGGGCCGCACGAACCGGCGGTGAAGAAGACATAGTTGTCGAGAATCTGCTGGCGCGGGATCCCTTCTTTCTCGAGGAATTGCAGATATTGCACCAGATTGCCGACGGTGAAGTAAGTCGGATTGCACTGGCCGTTGTTGCCAAATTCCTTGCCTGTTTGGAAAGCGGCGACGTTGGGTACGGGCAGCTTCTCGCAGCGATAGCCGCAGCCCTGAAACACGGCGCGGATCAGATCTTCATGCTTCCAGGTAAATCCACCAAACAGAATGGTGACGCGGCTGCGCTCCTCGGCGGTAAAAGCGCGCTCAACCGGCCGATGGAAATGCGTGGACTGGTCGAGGCCCGCAATTTTCCGCAGGCGGGCACGTTCTCGGTCAAGGCGTTTTTTGATTTCCGCGTCGTTATCGATCTGAATGAGATTCGTCGCCATAGCTTCCTCCGGCTGTTGGCTGAGTTGTTGCTTTGTTTGGGATGCTTTTCGACAGCGGTTGGTTGGTGACTCGCGTGAAAACTAAAGCGCACACCAATTCGGGGCTGTGGGTACCACGTATCCTTGTAGCCCTGCCACGAGACAGCATCCGAACTCCGAATGTGAAAGGAGGTTCGAAACCGTACGCCAAGGACTGGTTGCCGGGGAAAGTTCGTTGGCGCCGGATTAGCAATTCATTCTTTGGGTGCACTTCCCTCAGGGCACCCCTACCCTGAAGGTTCCGTTCTAAGGACGACTTGGGGCCTAACTCTAGCCACCTTTTTAGCAGACATGACGTGCTCGCTTCAACAAAGCACGGAGTTTTTTTGTGGGAAAAAGTCCCGGCAGGCTTTGTCTTTTCCCACATAGCAGTGACCAGCCAGCGAATAGCCGTTCCGGGTCGCGCGAGCATAGTTGTCATTTTTCAGCGGTTTCCCACTGAGGTATCAACCATTAGATGAGAACTCATTGGACCTTTCGCCCTGCGGCACGATTTAGAACCAAAATGACCAAATAGCATCCACGCTCGCGTGGGTGATCGCCGACGCCGGGACGCGGCGGTTCTCACGCCAGGCACGTCCATAAAAGATGCCGGCAACGGTGGCCAGCAAAACATAGCGCCAATTGAAATGGGCCGAACGCTTATTAAAATGCGAAAGGCCGAAGAGAACGCTGGTGATGACGAGCGCCGTCTTCCGCGCAACATCGGTATCCAACCATGAGCCTAGCCGCCGCTCGAGCAGGTTTTGTACCCAGGCGCGGAAGAAAAGTTCTTCGGGCACGGCGATGAAGATGAAAATGTAAATCCAGGTCAGGATCATCGATGGCCTTGGCGTGTTCGAGTGGGGATGGAGAAAACCTAAAGCGAGACCGAAGCCGATCACAATGGGCGCGAAAAATACGAGTTCGCGCAATCCGCTTTTCCAATCACTCCAGCGGAAGTGAAGATCGAAGCCGGTGCCACGCAAGTGGCGGATGATCACAAATCCGTAGAGGGCAGCATTCACAAGCAGCAGCTTGCCCAAACCCGCGAGGCCGGCGGGCCAGGCGCTTTCGAACCAGCGCAGATCCACGGCCAAGCCGAGCACGAGAAGAATCAGCGCGTCTTGCCAGGAGCCGCGTTGCTCCGGGTCCGCGTCGGCAGCGGAGGTCAACAGTGTTGCCATGATCAGCGGCAGGGATGTGTAGAGAGCGAACCAGGGCCAGGAAAACATCTGGTGCATGCTGGCAATCAGAACGTAGGGCAGCACAAGAGTGACGGGGAGGTAAAGGCGCACGGATCGCGGCCAACGCTCGGCAGCCTTGGCTATGCGACCTCCGGCAATGCCTAGCGCGGTGGCGGGCAGGAGTTCGAGCACGAGAACCGCTACGTCCGTGGATGTGAAGTTTTGCATGAAGACTCCAAGCTCATTTTTCCAGCCTCGGACGGGTGAAAGCAATATGTGCGGGGCGTCGTTCCCGGTAACAAAGCACGGATGACCGACGACCCTGATCAGAATTGCAAATATCCAATTCCAGCGCGCATATGATGCATCAGGCTGTCGGGCATGGTGATGGAGACGGTCAGTCCCAAGACAGCATGGCCGACGGCAAGGGTATAAATATTGCGATAGCGCCGGAACATCTCACAAAAAAATAGCCCTCCGGCCAAAGCAAACGCCGTCAGAATCGGATTGGGCAGGTGGGCGGCGGCAAACAGCGTGGCCGCGGCCCAAACCGCGGTTGAGCCACCGAACAATTCTTCGCAACGAGTGAAAAAGAAAGATTGCAAGAGAAACTCCTGCAGCAGAGCCCAGATTACATAGCCGCCGGAGCGATATAAATTGGACAAAGTCGCGCTCGTCTCGATTTGGCCGCCCAGCCTGAGCACTGCGAAGATCATGAAAAGCGCAGCAGCGAGACTTATGGCCAACACGACGCTAGCCCCGGACAGATTGGGCAGGCCCAGGCCGAGCCGCTGAATTGAAGGCCGGTCAAGAAGCACAGAAGCAAGGACAGCGAGCGCGGCGATCAACGCCCACCGGTTGCGGACGACCGTCCGGGAAGACCATAGGGCGCACTCAATAAGAAAATACACAATAACCAGCTGGATCCAGACGAACAGGGTCGACGGTCCGTGGCGAGTTTCGAGGGGGCTTCCCACGGCGGTAGTCTACGCCAAGGCCGACAAAGCGCGTTCGGCGGGAGAATCTTGGCTCGAACGCACAAGAACCGAACCAGGAACCGAACCAACGCGTCCCGCAGGACCTACGCCCAAGAACGTCACAGAGAGAGGTGATAGCGGTCACTGACCCCTGGTGATCTCGCGTGGCATAAGTCACTGGCAGGCTAGCTCAAGCCAAACGGCGTTTTTTGCCCGGCTTTCATATTTTCTTAACGCTGCTGCCGGGTGCGGCTGGTTTCATGTCACTTTTTGCGATGACACGAAACGCCGGAGGCTGCGGCCATGCTCGATAACGGGGTCATCGAAGGGCTCGTACAGATCGCCCTTTTCCTTGCAGCAGTGTCTTCTTATGCGTACCTGGTGTGGGCGAGGAAACGCCTCCCATCGGTCGCGGCTGGGCCGCGGTGCCTACCAGGCACTTACGCGATTCAGCGATCAACCCTATTCCTTTCAACTCAGAAGTCCTCATCTCCCGTAGACCAGCGGCTCGGCGTTGCGGGAAGCGTCTCGCCTAAAAGCAAGTTTTCCGCGGCGGGCGACTGGTTGGTCCCGGTTATCGTCTGGGTGCTAGTCATCCTGATGACTTTGGCCATCGTAGGATTTTTGCTTGGCGACAGATAGGCGCTCCTGGGCAACGGTGCGTGGCACGGGGAAATGAAGGAGGCGTTGCTATGATTTTGACCGTTCTGGTAACCGCATCGCTAATGGCGATCATCGTGAGCTTCACGATGTACTGCTTACTTAAGCGTTAAGAGTGTGTTGGCGCAGGCTGTCCGGTTCTCTCCTCTGCTAGCGACCAGTTCGCGCCAGGCGAGGAACGATGATCAGCGCGATGGCATACAGGAAAATCGAAATGGCGATCGACGCCGAATGGCCGTGGGGAAGGTCCTCGAACAGCAGCTTGGCAGTGACAAATGCCAGGGTGCCGTAGGCGGTCCAGACGAGTTCGATGCGCCGCCAGCGGGAGCCACTGAGCGCCAAGGCGAGAGCAAGGGCACAGGTGATCAGGGTGCGGATGACGGCGACGTGGGAAGCGCCGGGAGTCATGCCGATCGCTGCCAGCCAGACTAAGCCCGAGACAAGAAACGTTGCGACCGCGCTGACGGCCAGGACCGCTGCCAGCAGGCGAAGCAACCGTTGGTTCCAGTGGTCGCTCGGGAATCGTCCCCCAACGACGTAGCAAGTAATGGCGGAAGCTGCCACGATCCAAACAATCCACGCGGGAGCCGTGGGGAAGGTTCCAGCGAGCGCGCGGGCCGCATACGCGAGCAAGTTGGAGGCAAACGCGGCCCCGGTCAGATATACCAATCCATGAAACTCGAGCGTCAGGCGAGCCACCCGGACGCCTATCAGAATGGCCACCACCGACGCTGCGCTTAAGAACAGCACCAGTGATACGGGCGGCAGGACGAGAAAGCTGCCCGCCAGAACCAGGGCGAGACTCCAGGTCGAGTAGGTGTGATAGTTACGCTGGTCCTTGATGCGGTCGAAGCAGGCAAAGGCCGCGGCGTAACATGCGGCTGCAAGAAGCCAGCAGCAGACGCCTAGAGCGCGGCCAGCGCCCGCCGCAAACCAAAGCCAACTCGTAGCTGCCAACAGGAATACGGTGACGGCTTGAACGATTTCGAAGATCGTGATTCGCAGCCGCACAAATGCTGTACGCGATGCGATGCTCGCGCCGTAGATCAAGAACAGGAGAGTCGGGATCGCGAGCACGGTGGACGCAGCGACCGCGGCGTAGTCAGGGCGGGAACTCTCCGGCAGCGAATGGATGTAGACCAGAATTACAACCGCAATGTCGACTGCCGGCGCCACGAGGATACGGAGAGATGGCCAGCGACCGGCAGTCGCCCCAAATTCAGCGACCGCGGCGATGACGAGAAGCGCGGCAGTATAAGGCACAAGATCGTGCGACACGATCAGCAACGCGAGCGCGGCCAACACTGCAGCACTATTCGCTACCCAGACCAACGACACGAGATTGCGCTTCCAGGCCAGCGCGCACGCTGCGACCACAAACGCGCTTAGCAAACCTGCGGTGATGGAGGCAGGCAAAACCTGGAAACGCAAGGTGAGTTCCGCCAGCATCGGGGCGAGGATCAGTGCCGCTGTCGTCGCGTAGGCGATTCTCGTTAGCGAAGCCTCCGCCGCCGCACGTGCTGCCCAGGCTAGCCACATTGCCGCGTACGCAAGTGCGAGAACCACCACCGCCAACTTCGGGAAAGAGCCTGATTCGGCGATGGCGCGCAAAACGTAGGCTCCCGCGATTCCGAGCATGGCTTTGCCCACTACGGAAAAGATATTTTCCGCCGGCGGCAGGGCAAGTTCTTCACCGGCAGTCGCCGCTTCCTCCGGAACCGCCGCTTGTGCAGGAGATGTTGCAAGTGTCTGGGATCGAGCCTCAAGGGCGGAGACACGGTGCTCTAGGCCTTCGAGGCGTGCATCGAGCCTGGCTAAAGCGCCGAGAAGATCGTCCATAATCTCCATCGCTTTATCTCCATGGCTTTGCGGCCGAAATGAATACCGAGCTTAACGTGCGTGCACGATGACTGAATCCGGGCGTGTGTGCCGCTCCGGCCATGGTGGAAGGAGCTTCACAAGCATCCAGAGAATCACCAACGGCAGAAGGGTCAGCACAATGGCGGTAAGCAAGCCTTCCCGCGTTACCAGGCCCATCTTGTACGTGGTGTAGCCGAGAAAGCTTTTCGAGAAAAGCTGCCCGCCGATTACGACATTCCAGCGCATGGCGAAGATGCCGATTAAGGTCAGGCATCCAGCTAGGCCATAAATGCGTTTGCGAGCTCTCTCGGTGAGATTTAGCACCTGGGTGGCGGCGAGCAACAGGATCGGGGTCATTGTGCCAATAAAGATCTGCACCACGATGTGAGACACGTAGAGCTTGGTGTGGACCATGAAGTCGAGACTGCGGAACGATTCGTCCGATTCATAGATGCGGTGGATCAGGTCGAGCATTTCAAGAGTGAAATCGATGATGAAAGTATAGAAAAGGTAGCGCGCAACGGTATCCACGCAGCGCATATCGATGGTCTGTTTTCGAGACCAAGTCAGAAACATATACAACAACATCACGGTCGCAATGCCCGACACCATGGCAGAAAAGAGAAAGACCACGGGCATGAGGGGCGTTGACCACCAGGGATTGGCTTTGATCGAGCCGAAGATAAATCCAACATATCCATGCAGCAAAAACGCGGAAGGAATTCCGATGACGGTGATCAGCCAGCCAGCCCTCTCGTCGATGTGGAGCGCGTGCTCACTGATGTTCCTGGAGCCGAGAGTCATGGCGCGATAGATGAGGCGCGTGACGCCGGTTGTGGATTGGGAGAGAACAACAATATCGCGCCTGTAGTCGAGCCAGATTTCCAATACTAGAACCGCCATCAGGTACCACAGATAGACAAAACCAAACATCGCCATGGCCGAGGTGGTGTGCGGCGTTAGATACATTTCAAACGATCGTTCCGGATGACCGAGGTGAAGCTGCAGCGGCAGCGGAGCAATCAGCAGAAACGCAAGCGCGGTCAGCAGAGCTAGGCGGTAGGTTGGCTTGACTGCCTCGACGTTGAACACACGCTCCAGTGAAGCGAGAATGAACGCGCCCGCCACCAAGCCCGTGAGGAACGGGTACAGGACGATCAGCACGCTCCACTGCAACTCGACTTCGTTGGGATACATGAAGCCTTCAACACTGGGCATGCGCGTCCTCTCTCAGGCTGAAATCGTTCGTGGCGTGGGTCATCGGACCGAACCGTCCAGACCGTTGTAGAAAACTTTGGCGTGCGTCGCCATTTGAGGCTTCAGCACTTGCACGCTGTGGGTTTTCAGAAACTCGTGAATCGGATCTTTCGGGTTCTTCAGGTCCGCGAGTTGCCGCGCACCGGTCGGACAAGCCTCGCAGCACGCGGTGGTGAGTCCCTTTGTGATCCGGTGATAGCAAAGCGTGCATTTTTCGGCAGTGGCAGTCTTGGGATTGATGAAGCGGCAGCCGTATGGGCAGGCTTGCACACAATAGCGGCAGCCCAGGCAGTACGTCTTATCGACCAAGACCACGCCATCGGGGCCGATAAACGTCGCGCCCACCGGACACACCTGCGTGCAGGGTGAATCGGCGCAATGGTTGCACAGTTTGGGAACAAAGAAGTTCTTGCCGGAGGGATCCTTAGTCGGTGGGAACCCTTTTTTGCCGCCGTCGGGAGAATCGACTTGCGGATTTTCAATGTCGTAGTCGATAACGTGATAGCGCTCCACCCAGGTCCGGAAGTATCCGTCGGGGACGTCGTTTTCCGCCTGGCAGGCGCGAACGCAATTGCCGCACCCGATGCACTTGGGGAGATCGATCAACATGCTCCACCAGTGGTCGGTCAGGTTGTAATTGGGGGCGATTTCGGGGGTTCCCACCAGAACGTATTTCCACGCCGCACCCGCGGCCGGCAACAGCAGCAATAAATGACGCCGGGTGAGGTTCATTTCGTAGCCTCCGCGGCGATGGCCGGACTGTGGGGCTGATGGCAGGTGTCACAGGGAAGCCCGTTGGAGTGATCGGCAGAAACAACTTGCGGGAAGCTCCTGGGCTTGGCCGCATTGGCCTCATGGCAGCGCACGCAGAGAACCGCGGTATCGAGTTTGGCGGGCGTCACCGAGCCCGGATCGTCGGCGTGCTTGGCCAAAGGACCGTGGCAGGCTTCGCAATTTACGTGCGCGTGCTTGCCATCTTTTTTCTTCTCGAGCACGTCGGCATGGCAGGTTTCGCAGGTTTCGTGGCCGGCGAAATTGACCGGCCGGGCTGCGATTTCCGCGAGCGCGTTGCCGCGATAGTGTCCGTATTCGCCGAAACTTTTCGGCACCAGAAAGCTCCGGAGGACCAAAAACAGGAGTACGCCGGCAGCGAACACTCCTGCCAACCGGAAAAGATGTCCCGCATCTCGAAAGGCGCTCATAGCGTGTTGTCCGCAGCAGGACGTCGGGGCGAAAACTCGTTTGATGATTGCCGACAGAAGAGAAACGGACCCGTCTAGTTAAGCGGGACTAATTGCATAAGGCTGTGCGCTCTGTCACCAGAGACAGGTACATCTGTCACACGGGTATGTGAGGTGGTAGAAACGATGGACTCGAAAGAAAGGCCGGTTGCACTTCAGTCCGCAGGCATGGAGGCGGGACTTGGAATTGCTGACCCAAACAAAGCCGCGGGTTTCTCCGCCGCAGATCCGAACCATTTGCGCACGGCAGGAAGCGCATGGCGCATGGCGTGTTCGCCCACTTGGATGAGTTCTCCAGCGCGCTTGAAATCGTCGAATTCGAATCCCGCAACATCCGGCTCAATTACCAGGTCGGCCGCTTTTCGCCAGCGATCACTCATCCGGTCCTGTGCGATGGCAAACGACTGTCCAATCACATCGAAGAGATGGCGCGGCGCGGTCTTCGAGGACCACGACCCCTTCAAGTGTACGGCGAGCACACGCTGGGCACCCATTTCACGCACCGGGATCGCAGGCACAGGATGCGAGAGCATCCCGTCGACGAACCAGCGCCCGTCAACATTGATGGGCAGGAACATCCCTGGATATGCGCAGCTGGCGCGAACGGGATCGATCAGAGAACCCGAGCGGAACACGGTGCCCTCTCCAGTGTTGAACTCGGTGGCGACCACGCCAAGAGGAATACGCATCTCTTCAAATGTCTTCGCTTTCAAGGTGCGGGTCAGGAACGCGACCATGCGATCGTTGGTGGCAAAGCCGAAACGCGAGAGAGTCCAGCGGGCGAACGTGGTCATGCGGACTTTGTGGGCCATCTCCTCCAACTCGGCCAGCGAGAGTCCGCTGCAGTATGCGGCGCCAATCAACGCGCCCACGCTGGTGCCAGCGATGAAACGAATCGGAATGCCCTCTTCTTCGAGGACCTTAAGAACCCCAATGTGGGCTATACCGCGAGCGAATCCACCGCCGAGCGCGATGCCAATGGCCGGGAATGACTCGGCTGGAGAGGCACTTCCCTTCCGCGACAACTCGCGACTAAAGGCCTGGACCGACCGAATTACCTTCCCCAGATTCTTCACCGGAACCCCACGTTCCAGCTTTGCCGGGGGCCGCAAAGCGCCATACTCCCTGTCTAATAAGATGCCATAACCAGAGCCCGCGTACAGTCCACTGTCGTGCCATCTCGCGGGTCACTCCGGGGAGTTACCACGGGGGCTTCTGCTGTGATGCCTGCTATTCTAAACCCCCTCGCCACTAATAAGTTGCCATCTAAGTTGGCGCCCTCGCGCACTTTCTCCTCGTCGATCGTCATGGGCATGCAAGCAAAATCAATCCGGGAGGCAAACCGGCGTTATTGGTCAGCAGTACCCGGAAATCCCGCCCTCTGCTCTATCATCACTGGGAGAAGGCGGGCGTCCCTAGAAAGCAAATCATGAATCGCAGCGAGATGTGGAAGCGAATTGAGAGGCATCCCCAGGCGTGGGACGTGATCGTGGTCGGTGGGGGTGCAACCGGCGTCGGAGTTGCGATCGATGCCGCCGCCCGCGGGTACGACGTCCTGCTGCTTGAACAGAGCGATTTTGGCAAGGGCACTTCCAGTCGGAGCACGAAACTGGCGCACGGCGGCGTGCGCTACCTGGAGCAAGGCGATATTGGCCTGGTGATGGAAGCCCTCAAGGAGCGCGGCCTGCTTGCGCAAAACGCGCCGCATCTGGTGCACGACCTCGCTTTTGTAGTTCCGAACTACGACTGGTGGGAAGCGCCGTTCTATGGCATCGGGCTGAAACTTTATCAGTTACTGGCTGGCAAGTATGGCTTTGGGAACTCCCGCATGCTCTCGCGTGAGGAAACGCTGGAACATCTGCCAACGCTCAAAACGGAAGGCTTGCGCGGCGGCGCCGTTTACTACGACGGGCAATTCGATGATGCGCGCCTTTTGATCCACATGGCGGCGACCGCCTATGAGCAGGGCGCCATACTGTTGAATTATGTCGAAGTAACTGGGCTGACTAAAGACGCAGATGGGTTTGTCGAAGGCGTCAGCGCACGGGATGTCGAGACTGGCCGGGAATTTTACGCCGGGGCAAAGGTCGTAATCAATGCTACCGGAGCATTTAGCGATCGGCTGCGTCTGATCGCGGAACCCGCGGCCGCCCCCATGATCGCTCCCAGCCAAGGCATCCATCTGGTGTTCAACTCGACTTTTCTGGCTGGCGAGAGCGCAGTCATGGTGCCGCATACGAGTGACGGACGCGTGCTCTTCGCGATCCCCTGGCACGGCCACACATTGGTGGGAACGACTGACACTCCGATCCAGAAGGCGACTCTTGAGCCGGTCGCGACGGAAGAGGAAATTGATTTCGTCCTCTCAACCGCCGGGCAATACCTGGCGAAAGCGCCTACGCGGGACGACGTGCTCAGCGTGTTCGCGGGCGTGCGGCCGCTTGTACGCACAGCGAATACCGCCAACACCGCGGCGCTTTCGCGCGATCACGTGATTCATATTGATCGTTCCGGTCTGGTGAGTGCGATGGGTGGAAAATGGACAACCTATCGCCACATGGCAGAGGATTGCGTCGATCAAGCAGCTACCATCGCGGAACTACCGGAAAGGCCGTGCACAACTCGTCAGTTACGCATCCACGGCTACCACGACGCCGCGAAGGAGTTCGGTCCACTCTCCGTCTACGGTGCGGACACCCCTGAGATTCACAAACTGATCGCGAGCGATGCCTCTTTGGGCGAACCTCTGCATGGGGCGTTGCCCTATATCAAAGCCGAAGTAGTGTGGGCGGTGCGGCAGGAGATGGCTCGCACGCTTGAAGACGTTCTTGCCCGCCGCACACGTGCTTTATTCCTGAATGCGCGCGCGGCTTCAGAGATGGCGCAGGCTGTCGCAGACCTGATGGCTTCGGAGTTGGGCTGGGATGAGACTGCTAACGCAAAACAGGTGGCTGCGTTTCGAGACGTCGCTTCAAACTACATCCTTCGCCGATAAATCCTTCCTTTCCGCTCGCTGTCCGGGTTGCTTTTCCCGGCGGCGCAGAAGAGGATAGTACGCGATGATCGTCAACTTCGCCGAGCGGGCCCACAACCATAACTGGGAGCTGGACCCGGTCATCCGTTCTCTTCTCGACACCGACTTCTACAAACTGCTCATGCTCCAGTTCATCTGGAAGCATTTTCCGACGACGCGCGTGACGTTCTCCGTTGTCAATCGCACCGGAGCGGTCCGGCTGGCGGACATGTTTTCTCGCGAGGAACTCGGCCACCAGATGGAGCATGTGCGGCGCCTGCGCTTTCGACGGTCAGAGCTCGTTTGGCTTGCAGGCAATACGTTCTACGGCCGGCGCGGAATTTTCGAGCCCGCCTTCCTCGAATGGCTGGAGCAGGATTTCCGTCTATCCGATTACGAGATTTCGGTTCACGACGGCCAGTACGACCTCACCTTCGACGGACTTTGGCTTGAGACGACGATGTGGGAGCTCTACGCTCTTCCCATTCTCAGCGAGTTGAAAACCCGGGCCAGCATGAAAAGCCTGCGCGAATTTGGACTGGACATTCTGTATGCGCGCGCCAAGACAAAGCTCTGGAACAAGATCGAGCGGTTGCGGGGCGTGCCCGATCTCATGGTGGCGGATTTCGGGACGCGCCGCCGGCACAGTTTTCTTTGGCAGGAGTATGCCGTGAGTGCGATGGCCGCCAATCTTGGCTCGGCATTCACGGGAACATCGAACGCGTTCCTGGCTCATAAAGACGACCTTGAGGCAATTGGAACCAACGCGCACGAAATTCCAATGGTGATTGCCGCGCTGGCCGGGGATGACGACGCACTCAAGCTTTCGCAGTACAAAACACTCGAGCTTTGGCAGCAGACTTACGATGGCGCACTGCGCATCATGCTGCCCGACACGTTCGGAACCACACAGTTCCTCGAAAACGCGCCCGACTGGGCTGCCGACTGGACTGGGCAGCGCATTGACAGCAAGGATCCGTATATCGCCGGGGATGAATATATCGAATGGCTCAAGCAGCGCGGCCGGAACCCCAAAGACAAACTGATCATTGCTTCCGACGCGCTTGACGTGGACGATATCCTCGGCCTGCACGCTTACTTTGCAGGCACGGTGGCCGACGGCGTGGCGCCGAAAGATTTCGCATCGGCCGCCGATTTTCTTGACCGCACGAAATGGGCGCGCGGCCGCCGCATCCGGTTCAGCAGCGGCTGGGGTACTCTGCTGACGAATGACTTTCGCGATTGCGATCCCGCCGGCGGCAACGGCTTCGATCCCATCAGCCTGATTTGCAAAGTGTCGTCTGTCGAAGGCCGCCCGGCGGTGAAGCTATCGGACAACTACGCGAAAGCGGTTGGGACGCCACAGGAAATCGAACGCTATCGGCGTGTCTTTGGCACCGCCGGCATGAGCAATGTTCCCGTTCTCACATAACCAAGAACGCGATCACCCGGCGAGCGATTCGATCTTCGCGATCTCATCCGTGGAGAGCTTGAGGTTAAGACTCTCAAGATCCTGTTTCATGTGGGTCTCGTCGGCCGTCCCAGTCAGGGGGAGGATTCCAATGGCTCGCGCGAAGGCGAACACAACCTGGGCAAAGGTAGAACCGTTATGCGCCGCTATTGAACTCACCATGGGATGGCGGAGCACTTCGATGTTTGCCGTCAGCAGCGAAAAGCCTTGGTAGCTAGTCTTTCGCCCTCGGCAGAACCGGCGCACGTCGCGATCCCATCCGGTGCGAGCGAAACAGCGGTTTTGCACGAAGTGAGGAAGCTCATCATGAGCCTCAGCCATTTGCTCAAGATGGTTCAGTGAGACGTTGCTCACACCGAGCAGGCGAGCACGGCCGCTATCGCGTTCCCCTCGCATCGCCTCCCAGACTTCCGAGTCGTATTCGGTCCAATCGTAGTTCGATGCAGGCCCATGGAGGACCAACGAGTCGACATATTCGGTCTCCAGATGATCGAGCGAACTTGCCATTGACTGCGCGAGTTGCAGCGAGAGGCTGGCCGTTGGATCGTAAGGCAAGCGATGGTCCTGCCCACGCTGATAGGTGAACTTGGTCTGGAGAAACAGGTCGGAGCGTTTGACTATTCCGGCGTTATAAGCAACACGCAGCCCCTCGCCCACTCCGGCTTCGAAATAGTGGCGGCGCTGGTTTGCCGTGTCGATGGCGCGAAACCCCGCGCGGAGGGCCAATTCGGTGAGACCCGCGGTGCGGTCTTCTTTCCACGCAGTGCCATAGATGAAAGTGGGAGTCGGGGTCACTGGCGTAGGCGGCATTGTGTTTGATTACGGGGTCAGCACAATCTTGCCGAACATCTGGCTCTTGGCCAGATACTCGTGCGCCGCGCGTGTCTCCTGCAGCGGAAAGATGCGGTCAATGACAGGCTTAAGGCGTCCGGCAAAAACATGGCCGAGAACTTCGTTGAGTTCGCTCATCGTGCCCATGTAGGAACCGAGCAGCGAAAGCTGACGGGAAAACAGGAAACGCAGATCGAGATCGGCCTTGGGGCCGGTGGTTGCGCCGCAGGTGACCAGTGTGCCACCAGCTTTGAGGGAACGCACGCTTTCATTCCAAGTGGCGGGGCCGACGTGTTCGATGACGATATCGACGCCCTCGCCCTTAGTAATCGTTCGAACTTCTTGTGAAATTTTCTGCTGGTAATGGTTGATGACGAAATCGGCGCCTAGGTCGCGGGCGCGCTCCGTTTTACGTTCGTCGCCGGCTGTGGTGATGACGCGCGCATGGAACATCTTTGCGATCTGGATGGCCGCGATGCCCACGCCGGAGTTCGCGCCAAGGATAAGGACCGTCTGGCCAGGTCGGATCGCAGCGCGGCCGGTGAGCATGTGCCAGGCCGTAACGAAAACCAGCGGGACGCTCGCGGCTTCATTGAAGTCGAGCGAATCGGGGATCGGAATAACGTTAACGGCGGGGACGGCCATCAGTTCGCAGTTGCCGCCATCGACCGCGTTGCCGAGCACCGTGAACTGGCGGCACTGATTCTGCAATCCCGCCACGCATTTGGGGCAGTGATTACAAAAGCTCATGGGCGCGAGGAGCACGCGCTGGCCAGCCTTGAAATCCGTGATATATTCGCCGACCTCAACGATTTCTCCGGCAATATCGCTGCCGAGGATGTGGGGCAGATTTACTCCCGGTAAGCCCTGGCGTACCCAGAGGTCGAGATGATTGAGAGCGCAGGCGCGAACACGGACCAGAACCTGATCTTTGCGCGGCTTTGGATCGGGCGCATCCTCGTACTTTAGAACTTCCGGACCACCGAACTCGTGAATGCGGACGGCTTTCATGATCGCTCCTGCGACACTAGGAATCAGAACTGAACCCTACAACCTAGCACAAAGCGTAACCAAGATTCTCTGCCCCGGCCGAAGCTTGACTCCCGCATTGGCAGCTGGGATTGACCTTCGCTGTTTACTGAATGACAATCGTTGGGCATGGACCTTTACGAGGAAATCGTGCAGTTGCGAAGAGATGGGCGGCGCGGGGCGGTGGCGACGATCGTCAACGTACGCGGCTCGATTCCCTCGTTTAAGACGGCGAAGATGCTGCTGCGCGATGACGGCTCGATCGTGGGCACGATCGGCGGCGGTTGCGTCGAGGCTGAGGTGTGGCAAGTGGCGCGCGAGGTGATGGAATCGGAGCGTCCGCGCACCCTGACCTTCGATCTGAACAACGACCCGAAGTACGACACTGGCCTGGTTTGTGGCGGCACACTTGAGATTTTCATCGAACCCGTTCTGCCTCCAGCGGAACTTTATATTTTTGGTGCAGGCCATGTGGGCGCTAGCCTTTACAAGATCGCGCAAATCGCTGGCTTCGACGTCACCATCGTCGACGACCGCGAAACCTATGCCAATCGCGAGCGTTTTCCCCAAGCGCATCAGATTATCGCCGAGGATTTTGAGAAGGCTTTTGCGCAGCTCTCGCCCAGCGGATCGTCCCACATTGTGATCGTGACGCGCGGGCACCGCGAAGACATGCGGGTACTGCGCTGGGCCGTACAAACTCCCGCTGGCTATGTCGGCATGATCGGATCAAAGCGGAAGACGATTAAGATTTTCGAAGAACTCCAAAAGGAGGGTGTACGGGCGAAGTTGTTTGAACGAGTCCACGCGCCCATTGGTCTCGATATTGGCGCGATTACTCCCGAGGAGATTGCCATCTCGATTGCTGCCGAGTTGATTGCGAAACGGCGGAATGTGGAACGTGAGCTACCACACATGAGCTGGTTTCAACGGCGAAAGTCCGTCGGTGATTCCGACCAAACAACCTTAGCCGCCGAGACGCAGAGCACGCCGAAAAAACCTGCCCATTGATCACGGAATCGTCTAAATATCTGCCCCACCGCGCTCGCTGACCGATCTTGTTTCTAATGGCTGCGCCGAAACGTCTGCCAATGCAGCCAGGCTGATTCCCTTCTTTTCTCTGCGTTCTCGGCCTCTCGGCGGTTTAAGATTTCGGCATGGCTAAGGAAGTTGAAATCAAGTTCCGGATTACTGATATGAGGGCACTCGCAGCGGGACTGAAGCGCCACGGGTTCCGGGAGATCACTCCGCGCACGCATGAAATGAATTCACTCTACGATCTGCCCGGGCAGAAGCTGCGCAAGAAGGGCGAGTTGTTACGCTTGCGCAAGTATGGCGATGCGTGGGTGCTGACACACAAGTCCAGGAGCAGGACCGGTCTTCACAAAGTACGAGTTGAACTGGAAACGCGCGTGGACAATGGCGAACAGATGGATGCCATTCTGAATGCGCTGGGGTTTGCTCCCACTTTTCGCTATGAGAAGTTCCGCGCGGAGTGGAGCGACGCGACAGGCCACGTGGTTCTCGATCAGACACCGATTGGGAACTTTGGCGAAATCGAAGGACCGGCGCGATGGATTGACCGAACGGCAAAGGCGCTCGGAATCGGGCCGGCCGACTACATCACCCAAACATACGCGGATCTTTTCTTCACCTGGAAACGCCGGACGCGAAGCAAAGTGTCCGAAATGACGTTTCGGGCCCTAGCCGCTCCTGCGCGGCGGCCGCGGCAGAAATAAGGAACGAAGCAGCCACTCTGTTGACGTAATACTCCGGTCGTAGATGGCAGAAGTCTCCCTCGGAAAAATCGCACGAGCCTGCTTGCCGACTAAGCCGCCTCGTCAAAGCGCATGCGCCAGGCGCTCGTCGGCGCGTCCATGCTTTTCGTGAACGCTTTGAGCCAGCTTTTCTTTCCAGTAGCTTTCGTAGCCCAGCGTGGCAAAGTAGATTGCCTGGTCAAAGAAGGTGTCGAGCAGTCGCAACAGCTCGAACCCGCCCAGGATTTCCAGCGGCCTTTCGCGCATGCCTTCAAGTTCGAGAAAATCCCAGAGGTTTTCTTCTGTCATCATGAGCGCCCAGCAGAGCGCGCTCAGCGTGACGCCCTGCTCGGCACGCCGACGCCCAAGCGGCCTATAGATGCGCTCGATGTCCTCCTCGGTTTTGGTCAAGATCCAATCACTGAGATTGCGGTACACTTCGCGCGTCCGTTCCTGGATCTCCTGCGGCGGAACTTTTTTGAGATCGGCGGAGCGGTTGGAGCGCTGTATTTTGTGAACAAGACTCTCGGCAAGCTTTTCGGAGTGGGACTCAATCAGGTGAACAAGGCGAAGAGCGATCATGGGAGAACCTCCTCATAAGCCCTGTCTCCATTGTAGTCGTTGGACGCAAAGCTGGAAGGTAGGAAAATTTCACGCCGTGACGGCGAGTGGCCCCTATCGGAGCGGCTTTGTCCGATTTTGCACCGGCTCAACCTCGCGGCCTATGAGGTTTTACGCGCCGCAACACTTCTTATATTTCTTGCCGCTACCGCAGGGACATGGATCGTTGCGGCCAACCTTTTCGCCGGAACGCACGACCTGCTGCACGGTCTGCATGTCGCCGGAGCCCGCCATGCGAGCCTGCTCCAGTTCGCGCTTCTTCTTACGCTGGAAAGCTTCCTCAATCTCGTCGACCGATGTTGCCACCTGGCGCGGCGGACGGTGGTTGCCATCGCGCCCGCCGCTGATTAGCGCCGGCACACCTGCTTCCCCTCCCTGCTCTGAGGCCGTCTCGGGTCCGCGGCGGGGCATCGCGCCTTGATCTGGCGGCCGCTCAAGGATCTGCATCAGGTAGAGATAACGAACGGTCTCTTCCTGAAAGCGCTGCATCATTTCTTCGAACATATCGAAGGACTCGCGCTTATATTCGACCAGCGGATCATGCTGGCCATAGCCGCGCAGACCGATGCCCTCTTTCAGGTGATCCATCGAGAGCAGGTGGTCTTTCCACTGCGCGTCAATCACGCTCAACATGATCATGCGCTCGTGATAACGCATGGCTTCGGAGCCGATGAGCTTTTCCTTGGCGTCGTAGCGCTCTTTCAGTTTCTGAAAAATCGCGTCACCGAGTTCGGCGCGGTTCAGCGCTTCTGGCTTTACGCCCTCCGCGTAGATATCGACGCCAAAACGGGTGAAGATCGCATCCTTCAGGCCCTTCAGATCCCAGTCATCGACATGCGCTTTGGCCGGGCAGAATTTTTCGAGAATATCACCGAGGATGCCGGAAACGTAGTCCTCGATGATCAAGTCTTTCTGATCGAGGCCTTCGAGCAGGCGGCGGCGAAGGCCATACACGGCCTCGCGCTGCTTGTTCATCACGTCGTCGTATTCGAGCAGGTGCTTTCGGGCTTCGAAGTTCTGGCCTTCGACGGCCTTCTGGGCCGCTTCAATGCGACGCGTAATCATGCGTGATTCGATGGGCACGCCTTCTTCCATGCCAAGCCGCTGGAGGAGGGTAGAAACCCATTCCTTGGCGAAGATACGCATCAGATCGTCTTCGAGCGAGAGATAAAAGCGCGAGGAGCCGGGGTCGCCCTGGCGGCCAGCGCGGCCGCGAAGCTGATTGTCGATACGGCGCGCCTCGTGACGCTCGGTGCCAAAAATGTGCAGGCCCCCCGCGGCAATCACTTCTTTGTGTTCGCGATCGGTGTCGGCTTTGTAACGCGCGAATACTTCATTCCACTGATCAGTCGGAACCACGTACTCATTGCCGGCGTAATACCAAGTCGTGCGATTGGGATCGTCTGCCACGTTCTCGATCTTGCCCTGGGCGGCGCGCACCGGCTGAGCAACACCCTTTTTCACGCATTCCTGCTTGGCCATAAACTCGGGGTTGCCGCCGAGCAGAATGTCGGTGCCGCGGCCAGCCATGTTGGTGGCGATCGTGACCATGCCCTTGCGTCCGGCCTGGGCGACGATTTCGGCCTCGCGCTCGTGGTACTTTGCGTTTAGAACGACGTGCTTGATTCCCTTCTTCTTCAGAAGCTCAGAGAGCCGTTCTGATTTTTCGATGGAGGTGGTGCCGACGAGCGCCGGTTGGCCGACTTCGTGAAGCCTTTGAATTTCATCGGCAGCCGCAAAATACTTTTCCTTCTCGGTGCGGTAGACGACGTCGGCATTTTCGACGCGCAGCAGCGTGCGATTGGTTGGAATCACCACAACTTCCAACCTGTAAATCTTGTCGAATTCGGGCGCTTCCGTTTCCGCCGTGCCGGTCATGCCGGCGAGTTTCTTGTACATGCGGAAGTAATTCTGGAAGGTGATTGTCGCCAGTGTTTGGTTTTCGCGCTCGATCTTTACGTTTTCCTTGGCTTCGATGGCCTGGTGCAAACCGTCAGACCAGCGCCGGCCCGGCATCAGACGGCCGGTGAACTCATCGACGATAATCACCTCGCCGTCTTTCACCACGTACTCCACATCTTTCTTGTAGAGCGCGTGCGCTTTGACGGCCGTCTCCACGTGATGCTTAAGCGCCCAGTTTTCCGGATCGGCGACGTTGCCGATACCGAGCAACTTTTCGACCTTTTCCCAACCATCGTCGGTGACCGTGATGTTCCGGTGCTTTTCGTCGACTACGAAATCTTTGGTGTAAATCTTGGGCTCGCCGGGCTGAGTATCAATCTCCTCGCCTTGTTCGAGCTTGGGGATAATTCGATTCACCTTGTAATACTTGTCGGTGGATTCTTCGCTCGCGCCCGAAATGATGAGCGGGGTGCGGGCTTCGTCAATCAGGATGGAATCGACTTCGTCGACGATAGAGAAGTTGTACATACGCTGCACGCAGTCGCGCAGGTCGAACTTCATGTTGTCGCGGAGATAGTCGAAACCAAATTCGTTGTTCGTGCCGTAAGTCACGTCGGAAGCATAGGCGGCTCGGCGCTCTTCGTCATCGAGGTCGTGGACGATCACGCCCACGCTCAAGCCCAAAAAACTGTAGAGCTTGCCCATCCATTCCGAGTCGCGCTTGGCCAGGTAGTCATTGACCGTAACCACGTGGACGCCACGTCCGCTGAGCGCGTTGAGATATACGGGCAATGTGGCGACCAGCGTTTTGCCCTCGCCCGTCTTCATCTCTGCGATTTTGCCTTCGTGTAGCACCATGCCGCCGATCAACTGCACGTCGAAGTGGCGCATGTTGAGCACGCGTCGTCCTCCTTCGCGGACCACCGCAAAGGCTTCTTCGAGGAGTTCGTCGAGTACCTGGGCGAGCACGACGCTGCGCTCGGCTTCGATTTCCTTCTGGCGATCGGGATCCGCGTCGGGCTCGTCGGCGGTGGCGCTTAGCCGCTCCTGGACACGGGCGCGAAATTCGTCAGTCTTGGCACGGAGTTGGTCATCGGTGAGCTTCTGTATCTCCGGCTCAAGCGCGTTAATGGCGACGACGCGCGGCTGCAGGCGCTTGATTTCACGCTCGTTCTTTGTCCCGAAAACCTTGCCTAGTAACGTATTGATCAAAACGGAAATCCTTCAGGGAACACACGTCCCAAGTTTGACTTTAAGCCTAGCACATTAGATGCACTGGGCAGCGAGGCGAACCAGCAGGCTTACGCGCGCAATGCTAGGGATCGTCAGCTCAGCGCAGCTTTCCTGTAAGATTTCCTCCGTCCATGCCCACGTTCTACCAACGCTTCCAGGAATCAGCCCGCCAGTTCCCCGATAACATTGCCCTCGAAATTCAGCGAGCGGACACGGTCGAACGCGTCACCTTCGCCGAGTTGACGCACATGGCGGAGAGCGTGGGAAAGTGGCTTTCCACTCGCGTTCCTCGCGACGCCCGGGTCGCCATTCTTGCCGCGAATCATCCACGCTGGGTTGCGGCGTACCTGGGAATCATCGCAGCCGGACGGACGGCTGTTCCGCTCGATACGGCTTTCCACGCCGACCAGGTCAGCAAGTTGCTGCTGGACAGCGGAGCTTCCCTGCTCTTCTGTGATGCCAAGCACTTTCCCGTGGCGGCGGACGCGGTCGAAGGAACTGAGACCGGTCTCGTCATGATATCGGCCGAAGGGGAATGGAAAATGTCGCCGCATGCCCAGAAAGGCGAGCATCTCGGGCCTCAGTTTTGGGGAGATCTCGACTCGATTTTCGAAGGCGGCCGGGATGGGTTCGACCCTGCGGTGCCATGCGAAGACGATCTGGCGGCTCTGCTTTACACCTCGGGTACCACGGCCGATCCCAAAGGCGTGATGCTTACTCACGCCAACCTGGTGGGCGAGGCGAATTCGGTTTTCGGCGTCGTCCACATCGGTTCTACCGACGCGCTGCTGGGGATTCTTCCCATGTTTCACGTGCTGGCACAGATGGCGAACTTGTTCCTGCCCCTGTTCAACGGCTCGCGCGTCGTCTACCTGGAAACGCTCAATACGACTGAACTGCTCCGGGCATTGCAAGAGCGGGACATCACCGCCTTCGCGGTGGTGCCGCAATTCTTCTACCTGATCCACGAAAAGATCTGGAAGGAGATCAACAAGCGCGGAAAGGCCGCTGTCTCGGTGGTACGAACGCTCATGGCGCTGAATCGGGGCCTGAGACGGCTCGGAATCAATGCCGGTAGAGTCTTCTTTGGAAAGATCCACTCCACCTTCGGCAACCGCATGCGCTATTTGGTCACGGGTGGCTCACGATTCGATCCTGCGATCCAGCGCGATTTCTATTCTTTCGGCATCGACGTGCTCAACGCTTACGGCCTGACCGAGACGAGCGGAGGAGCGTTTTTGAATCGGCCCGGCGACATCGTTTTCGGCTCGGTAGGACCGCCTTTTCCAGGCGTGGAGGCGCGGATCGACAACGCGCACCAAGTCGTAGAGGGCCAGCCGGCGGCAGGGGAGATTGTCATTCGGGGCGCGCTTGTAATGAAGGGCTACTGGAATCGCCCCCAAGCCACCGCCGAAGTGCTGCGGGATGCTTGGCTGTACACCGGCGATCTTGGCTATTTCGACTCGCGCGGCAATCTCTTCATCACCGGACGCCGCAAGGAAGTGATTGTGCTGGCGAATGGCAAAAACATTTATCCGGAGGAGATTGAGGCGCATTACCTGAAGTCGCCCTATGTGAAGGAAATCTGCGTAATGGCGTCGGAGGCGCGACCGGGCGACCCAACATCGGAACGGCTGTATGGCGTGATCGTGCCCAATTTCGACCTGCTGCGTGAGCGCAAGATTGTCAACACGAAAGAGGCGATCCGCTTCGACATCGAAGCGCTCTCGCACAAGATCGCCTCTACAAAACGGCTGGGCGGTTACGACATCTGGCAGGAAGACCTGCCGCGAACCACGACCCGCAAGCTGAAACGATTCCAGATTGAAAAGAAGGTTCGTGAACGGCAACAGATCGGGGCTCAGAACGGGGAGATTGGTAGCGAGAAACCATTGACCGCGGAAGAGCGGTTGTGGCTCGAACGGGAGGACGTGAAGCGCGCCCTGGCCATCGTTCGCGAAGCAGCGCGCAACCAGTTGGGCTCCATCCACCCCAGCCACAATCTGGAACTGGATCTCGGCCTTGATTCCATGCAGCGCGTCGAGTTGCTCACCGCGATAGAGCAGCAACTTGGTGGCGACGTACCGGAATCTCAACTCGGCGAAATTTATTCAGTGCGCGATTTGGTGGACGCGGTGCTCGCGAGCGCGGGAACCGGCGCTGGAATTGCCAAAACATCCGCCCCCGCGTGGTCGGCCATTTTGGACGACCCCGTCATTGATCCAGATGTTTTGGCGCTGGCGCATCATAGTCTTTTCGCCGAAGTTTTCTTTTTCACGCTCAGCCGCTTCATTGGCCTCTTCTCGCTCGATCAGTTCCAGCTCAAGGTTCGCGGCCTAGAAAATCTACCTCAGCAAGCGCCGTTTCTTTTATGCTCCAACCACCAGAGCTTTATTGACCCTCTGGTGCTGGCGTCCCTGCTGCCGTGGCGAATATTTCGCGATACGTTTGCGCTTGGGACGAGCGAGATTTTCGGCCGGGGTTTCATGCGGCGATTGGCCCGATGGCTGCGGGTGGTGGTGCTCGATCCCGACGCCAACCTGGTGCCCGCCATGCGCGCAGGCGCATTCGGACTGAAGCAGGGCCGCGTCCTGATCCTGTATCCGGAGGGAGAGCGTACGAACACAGGCAATTTAGGTGTCTTCCGAAAAGGCGCCGCTATACTATCGATTCACACGCAGACGCCGATCGTGCCGGTTGCCATCGAGGGCTTCTATGAAGCGTGGCCGCGGCATAAGAAGTTCCCGAAGTTTGTCCCGCTGCAAATGGTGATCGGGAAACCGATTTTGCCGCCTCCCATCAATCAGGCGAGCGAAACGGCTTATGAGCAGCTAACCGCGGAGTTGAAAGCGACTATTGCAGGTATGTCGGAGGACTTGCGAAAGGCAGACGCGGTCAAGAAGGCTATCTGAAGATCTGCAAATCAGGCGTTTTATGCTTCCGCGGCCCGAGCGCGCTGGCCAAACGCTTTGACGAATGCCTCGATCACGCCCCGGTGATACTTCTCGTCGGCTCCCGCGGCGATCTCCTCTTCTGCTTGTTCCGGCGATAGAGCCTTGCCATACGCAGTGCTGGTCAGTTTCTGATACGCATCGGCAACTGCAAGTATGTGGGCTTCAATCGGCACATTGACGGCGCGCGCCCCCTGCGTCTGCAGAATCTGTTCCGCGACAATGATAGGCAGCACCCGTCGAACCGAGTTCCCGATCGCTTCGGTGCGGGTATCCGATTTATGGGCCTTGCGGAAACTCGCGACCACCTCTGCGTGCGTAACATTTGCGGCCTTGTAGAGAATGTCGTTGCTGATGCCGAGTTCGCTCAGGTCGCGCAACAACACGGCAGAACGCAGCAGTTCGATGCGGTCGGAATCCAGGTTCATCACCTCGGCAATTTTCACGGACGCGTCGATCACGCGCTGCGTTTCTGTGTTGCTGTGTTTCTCGCTTGCCATAATGTGCTGCAGAACCAGCAGAAGGCCACCGAAGCTATTGCGCAAATCGTCGGTCATGCTCTGCGCCCGCCCGTAGAGCGTGCCCATCGCGTATGCGGTGACTACCAGCACTCCTGCCCAGATCGCAAAGTTGAACAAGCGCTCAAGCGGGAGCACCAGGACCGGGTGGGCGGGCACGAGGTTATTGACGAAGCCGAGAAGGGATACCAGAACGACGCAAGCAAAGGCGGTCAGAGTCGCATGCCGACGCCCGAAGCAGTAGGCGGAGTACAACGTCGGCAGAAAGTAGAAGCACAACGCCATAGGCATCGACTGGGCGAAGAATTGCACCATCGCCGCAATCAGCAGCAATGACAACAAGAGAACAGCTTCCTTCGTGACTTTGCTCATGTTCCACACTAGCGGCGCTCGCACACCGCCCCTAATAAGGGTGGATGAACCGTGGCCTAAGCGCAAAGTTACCGGGGTAATGCCTCTTATTCTTCAGACGGCAGATTCGGGAATGACGCGCCCGTCACCTCTTCGCGCGGGGGTGCGTTCGGTCGTAAACGTCCATCATGTGTTGGACGGAGAGCTGTGTGTAACGCTGGGTGGTGGCGAGCCGTTCGTGGCCGAGGAGTTCCTGAATGGATCGCAGGTCAGCGCCTTCCTCGAGCAGATGTGTACCGAAGGCGTGCCGCAAAGTGTGGGGATGCACGTCGGGTGAAAGTCCCTTGGCAACAGCGATGCGCTTGACGATGCGGCCTACGCTGCGGGTCGTCAGCCGCCCTCCGCGCTGATTGACTAGCAGGGCGGGCGTGACTTTCTTCCGTGTGGCCAGCAGTTGCTGGCGCCACGGCAGGTACGTGGCTAGCGCGTTGCGCACCGATTCGCCGAAGGGCACATAGCGTTCCTTCTTGCCTTTGCCTCGGATCAGAATGGCTTCGTTGCCGATTCGTATGTCTTCGAGATTGATTCCCACCAGTTCGGAATTACGAATACCGCAGCCATACAGCAGTTCTAACAGCAACCGGTCACGCTCAGGAAAAGAAGCGGCTTCTGGCATCTTGCCGTCGAGCACAGAGTTCACTTCTTCAATCGTCGGAACACGCGGCAGTTTGACCGGCAGCCTTGGCGTTGAAACTAGCTTTGCCGGATTCTGCTCGACTACGCCCTCCTGCGCGAGCCAGCGATAGAGCGAACGCACGGCCGCCAAGGCGCGTGCCACGGACGTCTTGCTCAGCCCTTTGTCGTAGAGATGCGAGAGAAAACCTCGGATTGCGACGTGGTCGATGGTCTTCCAGTCGCGGCTGCCAACGTAGGCGCCAAAGGTATCGAGGTCTCCGGTGTACGCCTTAATGGTGTGCGCGGACGCATTGCGCTCGCGCAGGTGACGGATAAAGTTATCGGTCGCGCGCTCGACGATTGTTCTTTTGTGCGCCGTCGCCAATCCGGTAGATCCGCTCATTTTGAATCCTGCGATCCAATCCCTGAGACCTGAGGCCTGGTTTTGGCCCTCGGATGATGTTGCGCGTATACGCTCTTCAACCGGTCGAGCGCAACGTGCGTGTAGATCTGCGTGGTTGACACATCGGCATGTCCCAAAATCGTCTGCACCGTGCGCAAGTCCGCGCCATTTTCCACCATGTGTGTGGCGCAGGAATGCCGCAGCATGTGCGGACTGGCGTGCCTTCCCGTGGGCAGCGATGCTTGGCCGACGAGCTGCCACACTCGCTGCCGCGTCAAGCGCCGCGCACCAGCGCCTATGAAGATCAGCGGCGAGGACTTCTTCGCGGCCAGCAATTCCCTGCCCTCTTTCAAGTATCGCTGCAGCGCTTGCTGGGCAGGAACGCCTAACGGAACCATGCGCTCCTTGTCGCCTTTGCCGTGGACCATGATGTATCCGAGTTCGAGTTTCAAGTCTTCCAATCGCGCTCCGGCGACCTCGGAAACCCGCAATCCTCCTCCATACAGCAGTTCCAGCATGGCGCGATCGCGCAAGGCGAGGACCTCCGCGCGGGCATTTCGGGCTGGCGCTCGCGGGCCGGTGAGCATCGTTTCGACCTCATCGCGGCTTAGCGCCTTCGGGAGAACCTTCCATTGCTTTGGCGAGTCGATGTTGAGTGTCGGATCCTTCTCGATCTTTCCATCCAGCAACAAATAGCGATACAGATGCCGGATCGCGGAGAGTTTTCGTCCCACCGATCGGCCATCTACCTGGTTCGAGAACAGCTCCTGCATGAAGGCGCGAACATCCTCACGCTGTGCGCTGCCCAGTAATCCCTGACGCTTTTCCAGGAATTCCGCAAATTGCCCGAGGTCGCTCGTGTAGGCCGCAATAGTCAGCTTGGCCGAGCCGCGCTCCACCCGAAGGTAGTCGAGGAAGCCGGACAGCACTCGGGCGTTGGCTTCGGTGGGCATGTTCTGAGTATCAGACGGCGCGAGGTGCCGCAAAAGTGGCGAACAGGGTGCCTTTGAGATTTCCCGCAGCATTCCACGACCAACCTAAGCATTCAGCCGAGCGCAATTTTGGAGCAGATCCACTGCGTAGAGCGCGCCTTCTGGGGTTTCTTCGTGCTTGAAATAGGCGAACACATCGCGTCCTTCAGCCAGGTGCTGCTGAATCCTGCCGACCATCGCTTTGCGCTCTTCGGCGGTGTAGCTTGGTTTGCGATAGCGATAGTAGGCGTAGTCGGCCGTGAGCACGTCGGGCGTGTCGCGCTCCTCGCTTTCGGCCACGCAGAGGGCGATGTTCCGCTCGCGCAGCGTTTGCCAGGTGGCTTCATCGAACCACGATGCATGTCGGAACTCGAAAGCGGCGCGCACGCTGCGAGGCAATGCCTTCAGGAACTCAGAAAGCACGGCCTGGTCGACCTTGAAGTTCGGGGGGAGCTGAAACAGCACTCGTCCGAGCTTCTGCGCGCGCTCCAATGCTTCCAGCGTTCCCATAAAGCGAAGCAGGAATTCTTCGGTTCCCTTCAACCTCTTGATGTGCGTTAGCACCTGATGCGCCTTGATGGTGAAGCGGAAATGCGCGGGCGTTTCGGCAATCCACTTTTCGACTGTCGTTTCTTTTACCAGTTGGCGAAAGGTAAAGTTCACTTCGACTGTGTTCAGCTTGGTTGCGTAGAAATTCAGGAATTTCTTCTGCGCCAGCTTCTCGGGATAAAACGCGGGCTTCCATGTTGGATAAGCCCAGCCTGAAGTCCCCACATAAAGTTGCGCCATGTTTGCCTCAAGAGCGTTTGCGAAGGTATTTTGTCACCCGATTGTTTCACGGAACTCTTTAGTAGCTCCCCGACCAGCTATCTCCCGCTGCGTCTCCGCGCGGGAGGTTTCGACTTCGCAACGCTAGTCCGAGGCACCTTGCCCGTACTTATGGAATTGACCTTCTGTTTCGCCTCTTCTGATGAGTTCACCGGCTCGCGGTCCGCTTGCGACTCAGGGGCGAGTCCGGCCAGCTGCGGCAGTTTCTGCTTTAGTTTCTGCACGGGCGCAAACAGGTCCCCCATCTTTTCGACGCGCGCCAGGACGTCCTTGGCCTCAAAAACTAGGCGCGCTGCGTCTTTCTTTTTCAACACGTCTTCCACCTCACTCCACTTGAGCGGAGTCGAAACCGTAGGTTGCTCCCGCGCGCGCAGCGAGTAGACCGATATCGTCGTCTTGTGCTCATCGTTCTGGCTCCAGTCGACGAAGACCTTGTTGGTGCGTACCGCTTTCTTCATGTCGGAAACTACCAGTTCCGGATGCTCCTGCTCCAGCAACCTTGCCACGGCGTGCGCGAACGACTTCGTCTCGTCGTAGCTCGTCTTCGTGTTCAGCGGGACATAGATCTGCATTCCCTTCGAGCCCGAGGTTTTCGGGAAACTTTGCAGGCCGAAATGATCGAAGATGTCGCGCACCCAGAGGCCAACCTGGACGCATTGCACGATGTTGGCCGGCGGGCCGGGATCAAGATCAAAAACAATCATCGTGGGCGTCCTGATGTCGGCCGCCAGCGACAGCGAGGGATGCAACTCAATCGAGGCCAGATTCGCAATCCACACCAGGGTGGGCAGATCGTTGGCCAGAAGAAAATGAATGGTCCGCCGGTTGCTCCCGCTCCAGACTGGAGTTGTTTTCACCCAATCGGGTTTGTGCATGGGCGCGTTCTTTTCAAAGAAATATTCATGGTCTACGCCCTCGGGATAGCGCTTCATGGTTAGCGGACGGCCCGCCAGGTGCGGCACCAGCACGGGTGCGATGCGGACCATGTAATCCACGACCTGGCCTTTAGTAAAGCCCGCTGCCGGATAGAGAATCTTCTCAAGGTTGGTCAGCTTGAGCTTGCGGCCTTCGACTTCGACGATGGTGGGAGTGGGCATGGGTGTAGATGCGTCGTTAGTCGTTAGTCGCTCGTCGTTAGTCCTTCGTCATTTGCTACGAACTGGGCCTTCTTCCGCTCTTAGCAGTTGCCTGCGGTCACGCAGGGAGCGATCACTCGCAAATACTTTGTCACGTTCACGCCATTCGCGGTTAGCGGAAACAAATATGCGGAATATGGATTCGACAGCGGGGCGTCGGGTTGGATGCCATACTGCTGCGCCAAAGCGACCCACGGATCAGGCAGACCGAGCATGGTGTAGGTCAGTCCGCTTTCCGTCTGGAACTCCATCGAGTCGCCGGTGCCGGTGTCGGAGACGAACGCGCCGTAGTGCGCGAGCGCCAAGAAAATCGTCTTCGCATAGGCGGGCGCGTCGAGAGCGTTGATTTCGTCGTCGGTCAGGTTGAGTTGCACGCGCATTCCATAGTAAGGAGGGGCAGCCGCCGATTTGGGACATGCCTCGTCAGTGTTCACGGCTGCCGGATAGACTCCCATACCGCTGGCGCACGGGATCGCCATCTGCAGTGCGTGCGGAATGACGCCCGCGTTGATGTCGGCCGAGCGCACGATTCCGATCGTCAGCGCGAATTGCGATTGCGTGGCGCCGAAAATGTTGATGCCCTGGCTTGTGCTCGGTCCGAGGCCGCCCCAGCCAATGGTCAGCCTGCCGCCTTTGCCGTTTGGCTGCGCTGCTCCCCACATGTCGTATTCCGTACCCGTCGTCGCGTCAATGACTGCCAGGTGGTGATCTGTGCTCCAAGGGAACTTGCCGTGGCCGCTATTTTCGGGGCGAGCGTAGGCCGGAATGTGGATACTCATTCTTTCCAGCGGGCAGTCGCCCCAGTTCGGTGGCGGACCGTTGAAATGACAGGAAACTGTGTAAGCCGGGTCAGACGGGATGCTGTAATAAAACGGAAACGTGTAGTCGATGCGCGTGGGCGTGGCTGCCGTGCGCAGCGCGCCCAGTTGATGGTGCGTCATCCCGATGAGAGTGGCGATAAGCTTGGCGGATTTCGGATCGAGCTTGGGATTCTCCGGGATTGGGATATTAAACGGGCTATCGGCTGCAAACGGCTGATAGTCGCCACCCGGCAGCGCAGGCCGTGCCGTGGCGCTGGAAACATCCTGGCCGATGGCGAGAAGGCTCGCGGCAAACACCACCACCGCGAGGAAAGTCCAAGCTCGTATCATCCCCAGCTTCATTACCCCTCCCACAGCCACCTCTTCGAGGTTTCAGGCGAACCCCACGATAACCGGACCCGTTCGGCTACGTCGAAAGAGTATGGCATGGAAGACCCCAGGTTTGACAACTCCACACGTGCTTACGTACCTTCGATTTTTAGGTACGTTTGTTTTTGGAGGTGGAATGAAAGTCCGTAATTTTGGTGTTTTGGGTTTGGTTCTCTGCGTGTCAGCACTCGCCTTCGGCCAGGATTTGGCTTCCTTCGAAAAACGGACTGCGGTCAAGAAGCTCCCTAACGGCCTCACCGTCGTCATCTGCGAGCGCCCGGAGGCGCCGGTGTTTTCCTTCTTCACGCATGTCGATGCCGGATCGGTGCAGGATCCGCTGGGAAAAACCGGCTTGGCGCACATGTTCGAGCACATGGCTTTCAAGGGAACAGACACAATTGGCACGCGCGATTACGCCGATGAGAAAGTTGCGCTGGCAAAGGTAGAAACCGTTTATGCGGAATACATCCACGAACGCGATAAACGCGTGGACCGTGACGATAAGAAGGTGAAGGAACTGGAACAGGAGTGGCGCGATGCGATGGCGGCCGCCGACAAGTTCTCCGCGCCCTATAACAACGAGTTCGGCAAAATCGTGGAGACCGAGGGCGGCGAGGGCATGAATGCCTTCACCAACTGGGACGAAACCGCCTATCACTATTCGTTTCCGGTTAACCGGCTGGAATTGTGGGCCTATCTTGAATCGGAGCGGTTTGTGCAGCCGGTGATGCGCCAGTTCTACAAAGAGCGCAACGTGGTGATTGAAGAGCGGCGCATGCGGGTCGACAGCGATCCGTTCGGGCGGCTGCTGGAGCAGTTCACGGAAGAGGCGTTTGCGGCGCAATCCTACCACCGGCCGACGATTGGCTGGATCTCAGACCTGAATTCGTTCTCCGCTACCGACGCAAAGAATTTCTTCGACAAATATTACGTGCCATCGAACATGGTGGTCACGGTCGTGGGCGACGTTAAGGCTGCCGAAGCAATGCCTATCATCGAGAAGTATTTTTCGCGCATTCCATCGCGACCTAAACCGGATGAGGCCGACACCGCCGAGCCTCCGCAAAATTCCGAGCGGCGCGTGGTGCTGGATGAGCAATCGCAACCGGTGTATCTGGAAGGCTATCACCGGCCCGATTACCGCAGCCCCGACGATCAGGTCTATGACGCGCTCGCCGACGTACTGTCGAACGGCCGCACCTCGCGCCTTTATCGCGCGCTGGTGCGCGATAAGCAGATTGCATCGGATGCCGAGGGATTTTCGGGGTATCCGGGAAACAAGTATCCGCACCTTTTCGCTTTTTACGCCTCGCCAATCCCGGGCCACACCACGCAGGAAGTGGGCGATGCCATTCACGCCGAGATCGAACGCCTGAAAAAAGAAGACATTTCGGACGAGGAGCTGAAGATGATCAAGACGCGCGCGAAGGCGAACTTGATCCGCTCGCTCGGGTCGAATGAAGGTTTGGCTTTCGCGCTCGGCCTGTACGAGGCGCGCTATGACGACTGGCGCGAGCTGTTTCGTTCGGTCGACCGCATAGAAAAAGTCACCAAGGCCGATATTCGGCGCGTCGCCAACCAGACGTTCGTGCCGGGGAACCGCACCGTCGGAGTCATCGAGTTTTCCCCGCCTGCACCGGGAAGTGCGGCTGCTCCGCAAGGAGGTGGACAATGAAACGCGTTTCTCATCTCCTGCTGACGACGCTTCTTGCGGTGACCTTCCTAACGAGCACAACTCAGAGCTGGGCCCAGACAAGCTGGAAGCAGATACCGATTCCGAAGTTGCCGCCGTTCAAACCGGCGGAGCCGAAGCGCATTGAACTGCCCAACGGCATGGTGATCTTTCTGCAGGAGGACCACGAACTGCCGCTGATTGATGGAACGGCGCGTATTCGAGGCGGCGAGCGCGGCGTTCCTGCAGACAAGACCGGGCTCATCGACATCTACGGTGAAGTGTGGCGCACGGGCGGAACAAAGACGCAGACCGGCGATCAGCTCGACGACTTTCTTGAGCAGCGCGCCGCTAAAGTCGAAACCGGAGGAACGGGCGATTCGACCACCATTGGCTGGTCGTGCCTGAAGGAAGACTTCGATGACGTTTTCCGCGTGTTCAACGATTTGCTGATGAATCCTGAGTTCCGCTCCGAGAAGATCGAAATCGCACAGAAGGGCGCTTACGACGGGATTTCGCGCCGCAACGACGATGCGGGGCAAATTGCGGGGCGTGAAGCGGCAAAGCTTGTCTATGGCGCGAATAGTCCTCTGGCGCGCGTTCCTGAGTATGCGACGGTCGCGGCCGTTACGCGCAAGGACCTGGTAGAGTGGCACGAACGAACCGTTCATCCAAACAACATCATCCTGGGAGTGGTTGGCGATTTCGACTCGGCGAAGATGGAAGCCCGTCTGCGTGAGGCGTTCGGATCGTGGCAGAAGGGCCCTGCCTCGGAGAACACGGCAATCAAACCCGAGCCTGCCAAACCCGTGTATTACCTTGTCGAGAAGAAGGACGTGAACCAGAGCAACATTCAAATGCTTGCGCTGGGCACGACGCGAAGGAGTCCCGATTACTACGCGATTTCGGTGTTCAATGAAGCGTTCGGCGGCGGCTTCTCGTCGCGCCTGTTCAGTGACATTCGAACCGCAAAGGGTTTGGCCTATGCGGTCGGAGGAGGGATCGGAACATCGTTTGACCACGATGGTATGTTGCGTCTGATGGTGCGCACCAAGAGCGCGACCACGTTCGAATCGATTCAGGCGCTCGATGAAGAGATCGAGAATCTTGTCAGGAACCCGATCAATGACGAAGAGATCAGCCGCGCGAAAGACAGCATCCTGAATGCTTTTGTCTTTCGCTTCGACTCCCCGGAAAAAGTCTTGCAGGAGAAAATGACGTATGAGTTTTACGGCTATCCCCTCGATTTTCTCGAAAAATATCAGGAAGGGATCGAGCATGTGACCAAGGCGGACGTCGCGAAGGTTGCCGCAAAATACCTGCATCGCGATCAGATGGCCGTGCTCGTGGTGGGCAACCCGGCTGAGTTCGACAAGGCTGCGGCATCGCTCGGGCCGGCGAATAAAATTGACGTCACGATTCCGGCTGCGCCCAAGGGACTGCTGCCGGAGCAGCCTGGAGCCGGTCAATAGCTGCGCCTTTGTTCTGTCTCAAATTCCCAGTGCCAGCGGCACAACCTCTGTTGAGGCAGGGCCGAAATGCAGTCTAGTGATTTCCCGGTTTCTCGTCACTGACAGGTCTGCGGTTAGGGTGATTGAATCTGTGTAGAGTTGGTGAGGCACTTTCCGTGTGGAGAGGAGAGACTTATGCAATTCCACCTGGAAACAGACGAACTGAAACTGCTGGCGAACGTTCTGCTGGAACTGGACCCCGTTAAGTACAACGCAATTCTGATCAAGGTCATGGCTCACGACCTGCGGCTCGACGCCGGTGAACTCGAAGATTCGGCGGCGGCGCTTGAAATCAAGAAGAACAGCCTTAAGGACGAAATCTCCCGGGAGCCGAATGCCGCGCGGAAAGCGGAACTCGAGCGGAAACTGGCGCTGCTGGTGCGGACACTGGAGAGAGTGAACGAGGCCTGCGTGATGTTCTGAAAGCCTGCCAATGAGGCAGCTTTCGCCGTCACTGTGCGGCAGGTGCAAACGACGCGAGAGTCGTCGAAACCTCCTTCAATGGGCCGCTTCGCGTTGTCGCAGAGATTGCAGTCTGCGCCTTAAGCGCACGTGGTGTGCACCTTATTTTTCCGGTCAGCCAAAATCCAGTGGGCAGATTGTCGAGCCATCCCCACACCACGCGCCCGACCCGCTGCCCAGTCAGACCTGTTCAATAGGACTAACCCTTCACCGAAGAAAAGCGGTTCAAATGAAATCTCTTTCACTCTATTGCGAACGCGGGAATCGGTGTAGACTACTGCGAAGTCTGTAGGCGTCTTGAAGACGTTTCGGGTCGAACACAGATTTGAAATGGGGTTGCCGGTGCAGTATCTGGCGCCGCATTGCCAAAGCAGAAAGCTCCAGCCGGATTTTCCCACAAGTTGTCGCTGATCCAGAGTTGTCGTTAGCGATGTCAAGATTCACGTGGTTAACGAACGTTGCCAAGCAAGAAGGAGAGCCATGATTCGAAGAATGACTGTATTGCTGCTCGCGGCCGCCGCCATGGTGCCGGGCGTGAGCCTCGTTTCTCAAGCACAGCCGCAACAACTTATGACGCGCCATACGCGCGAAGCAGTCGTGAATGGTCAGGCCCAGTCGCTTGGCCGTTTGCCGGCGTCACAGTCGATGCGGCTCACCGTGGTTCTCGCGCTCCGGCATGAACCCGAGCTGAATAACTTTCTGGATCAACTCTACGATCCTTCCAGCCCCTCCTACCGGCAATTCGTCACCGTCGAGGAATTCACGGAACGGTTTGGACCCAGCCAGGAAGACTATGACGCAGTGATCCGCTTCGCGGGAGCGAACGGCCTGAAGGTAGTTGGCGGATCTCGCGACGGGATGAACGTGCAACTCACGGGGTCGGTTGCGGCGATTGAAAAGGCTTTCCACGTGACCATGGCGCTCTACCAGCATCCGACCGAGAACCGTACGTTCTTCGCTCCGGATCGGGAGCCGAGCGTCGAACTGCCGTTCCAGTTGTGGCACGTCTCGGGTCTCGACAACTATTCGATCCCGCGTCCGATGCTGCAGCACAAGGATGATGCGACGGTGAGGGGCAACGTGAATGGCTCCTGCCCGGGGAGTTCGTACTGCGGCAGCGACATGCGCGCGGCCTACTACGGCGGAACGAGCCTGACGGGCACTGGACAGACGGTCGGGTTGCTGGAGTTCTTCGGATACGACATCGCCGATGTGAAGACTTATTTCAAGAACGTCAAGCAGACGAACAAAGTTCCGGTCAAGGGCATTTCGACGGACGGATACACCTTGTCCTGCTTGAATTCCAAAGGCTGCGACGACCGGGAACAAGTCCTTGACATCGTACAGGCGATCACGATGGCGCCGGGATTGAAAACCCTTAATTTCTATGTCGGCAACCCCAATACTGTCGACGATACGGCGATCTTAGCTGCGATGTCCACCCACAAGCCGCTGGACGCGCAGCTCAGTTCTTCGTGGACGTGGCAGCCGGCGGACCCGAAGACCACTGATCCCTTTTTCATAAAGTTCGCCGCCCAAGGGCAGAATTTCTTCCAGGCGGCTGGCGACAGCGGTGCCTATAACTCGGGATCCTCGTTTGTTTTCCCTGGTGACGACGTCTATGTCACATCGGTCGGAGGAACGGACCTGGTCACCAAGAGCGCCGGTGGCGCGTGGTCTTCGGAAACCGCTTGGCCGGACGGAGGCGGAGGCTACTACACTGTGGACTCGTTTCCCATTCCGGCGTGGCAGAAACTGACTGGGGTAATTACGGCGAAAAACAAAGGGTCGAAAACGATCCGGAATTCCCCAGACGTGGCGGCCGAGGCCAACTTCGACTTTTACAGTTGCGCGGACCAAGCACCCTGCCAGACAGGCTGGGGCGGCACCAGCTTTGCCGCACCGATGTGGGCCGGATACATGGCCCTCGTGAATCAACAAGCAGTGGCGAAAGGCGGGAAGACCTTGGGATTTATTAACCCACTAATTTACCCGCTCGGTTTGAGCAAGGGTTATGCCGCCGCCTTCCACGACATCATCAAGGGCAACAATGGCTTCCCGGCGGTCAAGGGCTACGACTTGGCCACGGGATGGGGCAGTCCAAATGGTGCCGGCCTGATCAACGCACTGGCGCCGTAGAAGCAATACTCTGCAAATCTGAAGAACGAACGCAAACGGGACCTTCGGGTCCCGTTTGCTGTTGCAGAAAGCCGGCCTGCTTGGCGTAAGGGAAAGGAAAAGGCCCAGCCGGGTGGGACGACCGGCTGGGCTATTGACTCAAAGCGGTTGTGATTACTTCGTCCTTCCGGACTCCACTCCCAGCTTTTCGCTCGCAGCCGCCTGGGCTGCGGCAAGGCGGGCGGTCAGCACGCGGTATGGTGAGCAGGAAACGTAATTCAGGCCGGTCTGGTAGCAGAATTCGACCGACGATGGTTCGCCGCCGTGTTCGCCGCAGATGCCGACTTTCAGATTCGAGCGCGTCTTACGCCCCTTCTCTGTCGCCATCTTCACCAACTGCCCGACGCCTTCGCGATCGAGAACCGCAAACGGATCCTGCTTGATGATTCCTAGTTCGAGGTAAGTCGGCAGGATTTTGTTGACGTCGTCGCGCGAGAAGCCCCAGGTGGTTTGCGTCAGATCGTTGGTGCCGAAGGAGAAGAACTGCGCTTCCTTGGCAATCTCATCGGCGACCAGGGCGGCACGCGGAAGCTCGATCATGGTGCCGACCAGGTAATCAACTGTGCGGCCCTTTTCCTTGAAGACCTCTTTCGCCACGCGGTTAACGATCTCCGCCTGGTTCGCCATTTCCTTCAGCGTGGCAGTGAGTGGGATCATGACTTCGGGGAAAACCTTTACACCCTCTTTCGCAACGGCAACCGCCGCTTCGAAGATGGCGCGCGCCTGCATCTCGGTAATCTCGGGATAGGTGATGCCGAGACGGCAGCCGCGATGGCCGAGCATGGGATTGACTTCGTGCAACTGGTCGACGCGCTTGAGTAAGTTAGGCAGCAGTTTTTTCAAATCGCCGGCCGCCTTCGCGCCGTAGTCTCTGTATTTGGCAACCAGCTCTTTTTTCTCTTTCGCACCCATGGTGGAGAGCGTGGCGATATTGACCATCAGCTCTTCGCGGCTGGGCAGAAATTCGTGCAGCGGCGGATCGAGGGTGCGTATCGTGACCGGGAATCCGTCCATAGCGCGGAAGACGCCGATGAAATCATTGCGCTGCAGGGGCAGCAACTTCTTCAGCGCTGCGCGACGATCTTTCTCGTTATCGGTCAGAATCATGGCGCGCATGTGCGGAATCTTCTGCTCGCCAAAGAACATGTGCTCGGTGCGGCAGAGGCCGATGCCCTCGGCGCCGAAAGCTCGCGCTTGAATTGCATCGCGGGGAATGTCGGCATTGGCACGCACCTTCATCGTGCGATAGGGATCGGCCCACGCCATGAACTTCTGCAGCTCCGGATCATCCGGTGACGGATCGAGCGTATTCAGCTTGCCTTTGATCACGCGGCCGGTGGTGCCGTCGAGCGAGAGCCAATCGCCTTCTTTGAAGACCTGCCCCTTCACCCGCATTTCGCGCGCTTTCTCGTTGACGTCCACATCGCCCGCGCCGGCTACGCAGCATTTGCCCATGCCGCGCGTCACCACCGCCGCGTGGCTCGTCATGCCGCCGCGCGAGGTGAGAATGCCCTTCGCCACTTCCATGCCGTGAATATCTTCCGGCGTGGTTTCGCCGCGCACCAGAATGACAGATGCCTTCCTGTCGTGTGAGACCTTTGCCACCGCATCATCGGCCGTAAAAACGATCTGCCCAACCGCAGCGCCCGGCGAAGCTGGCAAACCTTTCGCCAGTACTTCAACCTTGCTCCCCTTCTCGTCGAGGCGGGGAACCAGGAAGTCATAGAGCTGGTTCGGATCGACTCGGAAGATGGCTTCTTCCTTTGTGATCAAGCCTTCATCCACCATCTGCAGCGCCACACGCACGGCGGCCAAGCCGGTTCGCTTGCCGTTACGCGTTTGCAGCATGTAGAGCTTGCCATCCTGGATGGTGAACTCGAAATCCTGCATGTCTTTGTAGTGTTTTTCCAGGCGCGTCGTGATATCGCGCAGCTGGTGATAGACATCGGGCATGACCTTTTCGAGTTCGAGGATCGGAACCGGAGTGCGAACACCCGAAACCACGTCCTCCCCTTGCGCATTCAGCAGGAACTCGCCGTAGAACTCCTTCGTGCCGGTGGCGGGATTGCGCGTGAAACCAACGCCCGTGCCGCTTGTATCGCCGAGGTTGCCGAAGACCATGGCCTGCACGTTGACTGCGGTGCCCAGCATGTCGTCGATGTTGTTGATGCGGCGATAATGTTTGGCGCGGTCGTTCTGCCAGGAGCGGAACACGGCGTCTCGCGCCATGACCAGCTGCTCGTGCGCGTCCTGCGGGAACTCGCGCTTGGCGTGCTTCTTGATGACCTTCTTGTATTCCGCGATCACTTCCTGCAGCGCCTTGGCATCGAGTTCGGTGTCGAACTTCACCTTCCTTTGTTTCTTCTTGCCATCAAAAACCTCTTCGAACTCCGACTTTTCGATCTCGAGCACGACACTGCCAAACATCTGAATGAGGCGGCGATAGGAGTCATAGGCGAAGCGGGCATCGGCGCGTTTGGCCAGCGCTTCCACGCTCTGGTCGTTCAAGCCCAGGTTGAGAATCGTATCCATCATGCCCGGCATGGAGAATTTGGCGCCTGAGCGCACGCTCACCAGCAGCGGGTTGTCGCCCTTGCCAAGCTTTTGGCCCTGGAGACTTTCCAACTTGGCGAGCGCCGCATCCATCTGCGCATCGACTTCGCGCGAGACGGCGTTATGCCGCATGTACTCGCGGCAGGCTTCAGTCTGAATCGTGAAGCCCGGAGGCACGGGCAGGCCCGCGTTGGTCATCTCCGCCAAGCCAGCGCCTTTGCCGCCCAGCACATCTTTCATCTTGCCGTTGCCGTCGGCCTTGCCGCCGCCGAAAAAATACACATACTTGGTAGTCGCGCTTTTGCTTTCCATCACTTCTGCTTCTGGGAGAGTTATCGTTGCCATAATGACTCCTCGTTATTTCGATTCTGTATTATTTGGATTCTTTGCCTTCGGTCACGATCTCGGAAAAATCCGCGATCGTGGAGAATTCTCTTACGAGTGTCTGGAGCAAGGCCAGGCGATTGGCGCGCAACTTCTCGTCGTCGACCATCACCATGACCTTGTCGAAAAATGTGTCTATCGCAGGACGCAGCTTCGCGACTTCGAGCAATGCTTGCTCATAGTCGCGCGTGGCGCGTAGCTTCTCGACCGCAGTTGCGGCCGGGGGAATGAGCGCAGCCAGTTCTTTCTCGGCATCTTCGACCAGTCCAGTCGCGTCAAGATGGTCGTCGATATATCGCTTGTTTTCTGCAGCTTGCCGCAGAATATTCTTCATTCGCTTGAAGGCCACGGAGATCGAGTCGAAATCAGCCGAGCCTCGAACTTTGGTGACAGCCTCGGCGCGCGCAGCCGCATCCACTACATCGTCGGCGTCAATCGCCAGCACAGCGCTCACGACGTCATACGCAAAACCGCGTGCGTCTTTCAGATAAAACTCCAGCCGCTCGCGGAAGAAGGCGCGGACCGAACCGGCAAAGTCGGTGTTCGAGAACTTCTTTTCTGCTTGCGAACCGCGGTAATGCGAACGCGCATCCGTCATGATTTCCGAAAGACGGAACGGCAGCTTGTGTTCGGCGATCGTCTTCACAATGCCGTTAGCCTGCCTCCGCAGTGCAAACGGGTCTTTCGAGCCGCTGGGAATAAGGCCCAGGGCAAACATGCCGGCGATGGAATCGGCCTTGTCCGCGATGGAGAGAACAGCGCCCTCGACGTTGCGAGGGATTTCATCCTCCATCGATTCCGGCTTGTAATGGTCGTAGATGGCGTCCGCCACGGCCCACCGTGTAGCCTCCGGCAGGTCGGGATCGAGTTGCTGCGCCTTGGCGTACAAGCCGCCGACAATTCCCTGCAGTTCGGTGAACTCCTTCACCAATTCAGTTGTGAGGTCGGTCTTGGCGAGCAAGGCAGCCTTGTGGACCACACCGGGGCGAATCGCCATGGCGTTCTGCCTTACCGTCTCCGCCAGCCAGCTCGCCAGGCGCTGCATGCGGAGAGTTTTGTCGTAGTAACTGCCGAGGTCTTTCTGAAAGGTGACGTGTTTGAGCAGTTCGACCCGCTCGCGCAGCGTCTGCTTCTGGTCGGTCTGCCAGAAGAAGCGTGCGTCGTTGAAGCGGGCACGCAAGACGCGCTCATTGCCGTGGCGGATGAGGCCATCGGAATCGCCCGCGGTATTGAGCACAGCCAGAAAGTGCGGCAGCAGCTTGTGGTTCGTATCTTCGAGCGCGAAATATTTCTGGTGGTCGCGCATAACTGTGACCAGCACTTCTTCGGGAAGAGCGAGGAATTCGGGATCGAAGCTTCCGAGAATGACCGAAGGGAATTCTGTGAGGTTTACAACCGTGGCTAAGAGCGACTCATCTTCGCGCCAACGGGCGCCTGGGATGGTGCGTGTGGCTGCATCCAGCGCTTTGCGGATGACCTGTTCACGTTCGGCAGCTCCGAGGACCTTGGCGGCACGAAGCGCCTCCACATAGGCGGTCGGCCGGGCAATCGTCGCTTCCGAGCCTAGCAAGCGGTGCCCGCGCGTGGTTTTACCAGCCGCGATGCCAAACACTTCCATAGGAATCGCCTGCTCGTCGAGCATCGCTACCAGCCATCGCACCGGGCGGACAAAAAGCTCTCCCCGCTTGCGCCAGTACATATTTTTCGGCCAGTACAGGCCGGCGATTTCTTTCGGAAGCGCCTCGGCCAGAATCTCGGCCGCCGAGCGGCCTTTGCGGGTAACCGTGGCTCCCAGGTACTCGCCTTTGGGCGTAGTTACTTTTTCGAGCTTGGTGACGTCGATGCCCACTTTCTTGGCAAAGGCGTGGGCCGCGGGCGTCGGCTGGCCATCTTTGAAGGCGACCTGTGCGGAGGGCCCTGTCACCTGCTCGGTAACATCGGGCTGCGCGGCAGGAATGCCTTGCGCGATGACGGCCAAACGACGTGGGGTATCGAGCCCGCTAAGTGGACTGTTGGGCGCAAGACGCTCGCGTTCCAGCAGCGCTCCGACACGTTGGCGCAGCTCGCGGCTGGCGCCATCGATCATGCGCGCCGGGATTTCTTCGCAACCCACTTCAAGCAAAAAGTCTGGCATCAGGCAATCAAGTTATGCTCTCAGAATTAAACACCTGTGAATGTGAGCCGGGTCACAGCAAGATTGGCCGATATCCCTATCCCACCGGCGCCAGCTTGCCTTTCTTCTCTTTCGTGGCCGGCTTGGCACCTTGATCCTTGATCTCAGCCTTGTTCGCGGAGCCGAACTGTTGATCCATCCAGGCCTTTGCGATGCCGACGGCGAGGGCGCGGACGCGGGCGATGACACCGACGCGCTCGGTCACCGAAATGGCGCTGCGAGCATCGAGAATGTTGAAGTAGTGCGAACACTTCAGGCAGAGATCGTACGCGCCGAGCAGCGGGAAGCGCGACTTTTCTCGGGCGATGCCGTCGCCCTCGGATTTGTCTTTGCTGAGCGCGGCATAGCGATCGAGCAGCGCTTTGCATTCCGCCTCGCAGATCTCGAAGTGCTTCCAGGCCCCAGACACGTCAGCGGCTTCGAAGTTGTAGACGGAGAACTGCTGCTCATCCGCCAGACGAACTTCGCCGTACTTCACTTCCCTGCCGGTATCGGGATCGCGCGCCCAGACGATGTCGTAGATCGAATCCACGTCTTGTAGAAAAGCGCACAGCCGCTCGAGCCCGTAGGTGAGTTCGGCTGAAATCGGGTCGAGATCCACGCCGCCGCACTGCTGGAAATAGGTGAACTGCGTGACTTCAAGCCCGTCGAGCATAACCTGCCAGCCGATGCCCCATGCGCCGAGCGTGGGCGACTCCCAGTTGTCTTCCTCGAACTTGATGTCGTGCTGGCGCAGGTCAATGCCGATGGCGCCCAGCGATTCGAGGTAGAGCTCCTGCACGTTCTCCGGCGGCGGCTTCAGGATGACCTGCAGCTGCATGTGCTTGAACAGCCGGTTGGGATTCTCGCCGTAACGCCCATCGGCGGGACGACGCGACGGCTGCACATAGGCAACCTTGTAAGGATTCGGCCCGAGCACTCGCAGGAAAGTTTCCGGCGCCATTGTTCCCGCGCCGACTTCTACGTCGTAAGGCTGTTGAATGACAGCTCCGCGAGCCGCAAAGAAGGCTTGGAGTTTGAGGATGAGCTCCTGGAAAGTAAGCGAGTTGGGTTTGGATGAGTTCAAGATTCGGCTTCTGGCTGCTAGCTTCTAGCCACTAGCAAGCAAGTCCTTTCCGTAGTGCGAGGTCCCCTCTCATACCCGTTGACCGCAGCTTTCAACACAGGCCAAAGTCGAATTAGCTCGAAGCTCGCGGCTCGTAGCTAAATCTTCTCCAGCATTCCTGCTGTCACCAGCTTCTTCTCGATGTGGCGCTCGAGAATCTGGATCAGGAACTTGCGCAAATCTGCGCACAGCGCCTTGGGCCAGTCGATACCCGCGAAATCTGACGCGCGCGAGCGCAGCATCCGGGCTGCAACCTTCCGCGCTTCCGGCGACAACTCTGACGACGCCAGTCGCTTGTCGTCCACACAAGTCAGGCCGTCGGCTAGCGCGTGCCAGAATGCGCGTTCACCACCCAACTGCCGGCCGCAGACTATGCATTCCGACAACTCCGGCAGAAAGCCCATCAGCCGCGTCATCCACAGTTCGAAGTAGGTGATCGGCATCCACAACGCCGAACCGCGCAACTCCGCAATCGCCGCCAGACTCAGCCGAAAGACCGCGTCACTTGCTTCGCGGTCGGGCATCAACTGGTCGAGCAGTTCGGCAACATGAGCCAGCGCCACCGACCGCGCATACGTGACCTCGCTCGCCATCGGCGACTCGATCACTTCGCAGGAATCGAGCCGCGCCAATTCCTGGCGTTCGCGGTCGTCATAAAACGCCCGCACATAAGTCAACGGCTCGAGCGCGCCCCCAAAGCGACGTTTGGATTTCTTAGCGGCGCGCGCAACGCCCTTCACTTTGCCCTCGAGGCGGGTGAAAAGGGTAACCAGCAGATCGGATTCGCGCAGCGGATACGCACGCAGAACGATTGCTTCCGACTCCTTCAGCGCCATGGAGGGCTACAAAGCTAAACGTTGATTGTAATGGAGGGCGAGAGGTATGGAAAGTTGGGGGATTGGCTGCGAGCCGCGAGCTTCCGGCTACGAGCAAGCAACTGCATCTGAAAACACTGCTCCAGTTCGGCAACTCGGGATTTTGTTTGCTCGGAGCTCGCGGCTCGTAGCTCGAAGCTGCCTTACCGCCCGAAGTACTTCGCATTCCGCTCGGTGTACTCTTTCCACTTTTCCGGCAGATCGTCGAGGGCAAAAATGGCCGAGACCGGGCAGACGGGCACGCAGGCGCCGCAGTCGATGCATTCGACCGGATCGATGTAGAGCATTTCTTCGGTCGCGTACTTGTCGGAATCCTTCTTGGGGTGAATACAATCCACCGGGCAGGCGTCAACGCACGCGGTGTCTTTGGTACCGATACACGGCTCGGCAATTACATAGGCCATAGTCTTTTCAGTGCTCCCAGGAGATCGAAACAGATCACCAACAATGGAAAAATTGTAGCAGGAATTTTCGCCTGGTGTGCAGTCCCGGCATCTAACGGATTGGGATCGCATGCGAAGTGCAGGAACTGGCATGTGGCCGGGGGTGCGAGCGCGCCAGGGTGTAATCGAAATCGTGGTTACCGGTTGGTTACCACCGGTTTTGGGCGCGCAGGCCAGTTTCGCTACAATGAATTGCATTGCGATTACAAATGATCTCTGGCCGCATAGGATGTGAACTGGCTGTCGTAGCCGCTTTCTGCGTGCTTTCGATTTTCCTATTTCCGTGCGTGCAGGGTCCGTACTCGACCGTCCATGGGCCGGTAACCGCACTGCAGGCCGTGCGCGCTGCCGCTCGCCTGCGCTTGGCGATTCTTGCTGCGGCGCTCACGGCATTCTCGAATTCTCAAAAGACTTCCGTCCGGGCCTTGTTCAAGATAAGGCTTTCCGGCGCCGAATTCCGGCTGCCTCGCTTTTCTGATCTCAGCTCGATCCTTCGTTGCTGAGTCCCTTCCGGTTCTTGCTCTAACGCCTTAGGGCCGTGCATCCGGTTCCCGCAGACTGCTTCCTGTCCGCCGTAGAACATCTCTAGCGGCACGGAGCTGGTTTCCGCGCCCAACTCGATAACAGCGCCAAGTCATCTAAAACCTTAAGAACTTAGGAGGATTCCAGTGACGCAACAGAATTTGAGAATGTTGGCTTCCCTCGCAGTGCTCGCAACGGTGCTGGCCACTGGCTGTGCCAAGAAAGTGGCGAAGGTAGAACCGCCTGCAGCGCCGCCTGCACCTGCCACGCCCACCGCAACTTTGACAGCAAATCCCGCCACGATTCAGCAGGGTCAGCAGTCCACGCTGACATGGCAGACCAGCAATGCAAACGACATCACGATTGCGGGCCTGGGCACGCTGCCCCCTTCCGGTGCCCGCACGATAACACCGGACGCGTCCACCACTTACACTCTGGTTGCCAAGGGACCGGGAGGAACGAGCGACGCGTCGACTCGCGTTACCGTGAATACGGCCGTCGCCAGCGCGCTACCGGCGCTTTCTGATGAGGACCTGTTTGCCAAGAATGTGAAAGATGTTTACTTCGATTACGACAAGTCCAATATCCGGTCGAACGAGGTTGGGGCACAAGAAGGCAATGCCGCTTTCCTCGCGCAGCATCCGAACGTAAAGGTGCTGGTGGAGGGGCATTGCGACGATCGCGGATCGGAGGAATACAACCTGGCGCTCGGAACCAGCCGCGCGGAAACCGTAAAGCGATCACTCGAACAGCAGGGCGTTCCGGCTGCGAATATCCAGACGATCAGCTACGGCAAGGAAAAGCCGTTCTGCACGCAGGATAACGAACAATGCTGGCAGGAGAACCGGGTCGGTCACTTCGTGTTTCAGCGGTAAATTCTCAGTCCGGTTCGCCCTCGAAAAGGCGGCCTCAATCGGGGCCGCCTCTCTCGAGTTTCCTTATCAGTCTGCTCCCTGTGCGACCGCCTCAGCCGATTCAGGCTGCGGCAGGGGCACTGGAACGGCCGGTATACGCGAAGGCGCTCCGCGCCAGGCGTTGGGCTTGAAGCCTTCTCGTACGAGTTTGAAGATGGTGCGCCGATTTTGCGCAATCACCTTCAGCCACGCCATTTTTCCCATCATGGGGAAATAAATGCCACGAAAACAGAGCCGCGAAAGAAAGATGTTGACGCGATAACCAAGAGGCTGATCGTTCAGCGACTCGACCGCCTGCGCTAGCGCTTCCGGGCTATAGGCCTGCTCCCACCCGTGATTCACTTCGGCGTGAGCCTCATCAATCGTCATCTTCAAAGGCGTGTGCGCCATGGCAAAGGGGACGAACTCCTGCCAGTGCTTGGGACGCGTCAGCCGTCCGGCCTTTTCCAGCCGCTTGTACAGCGGAGTGGCGGGCAGCGGAGTCAGCAGTCCAAAGATCGGGAGGCCCGGAGGCCAGGTTCGAACCTGCCCGAGAGTGCGCTCGGCGACTCCGACAGTGTCATTGTCCATGCCAAAAATAAACGAAGTAATCGCATAGACGTTGCGCGACGCCAGGCGCTCCAGGACTGCCGCATACTCACCCGGCTTGTTGAAGCCCTTGTTCACATCTTTCAGATTGGCTGGGTCAATGGACTCCATACCGATGAAGATCCATTTGCCTCCCGACGCCGCGATCAAATCCACCAGTTCTTCGTCGCGTAACAAGTTGGCGCTGATCTGTGCCACCCAATGCACCTGCGCTCCGGCGGCAATGATGTCTCGCAGCAGCGACTTCGTGCGCTTGATGTTGATGGCGAAATTATCGTCGATAAAAAACACCGCCATCTGGCCTTTTTCGCTGCGGGCACGCGCCTTCAACCGCAACAGTTCGTTCACCACACTCTCGTTGGTGCGGAAGCGAATGGAATCTCCGAAGAAACCGGTGACGGTACAGAACTCGCAGCCGTAGGGGCAACCGCGGCCCGACTCCACGGGCACAATCCGAAATGTTCCCCAGCCTTCGCCGATTTTCCCCAGCGTGCTCCGCATGGCCTTCGGCACTAAATTGAACTGGCCGAGATCGATCGACTGCCAGGGAATCTCCGGGTATTCCTTTAGCGAGGGCTTGCTCTCCTGTCCAAAGGCATCCACGGGCGCATAAATTTCTTTAAGCTGGCCGCGCGCGGCATCGTTCACAATCTGCGGCCAAGTCGCGTCGGCCTCTCCTAATGCAACCGCGTCGGCGTGTCGCAATCCACCATCGCGACCAAGTGCCTCGTCGGCCATTTCGGTCACATGCGGGCCGCCCATTACGACCGGCACGCCCGTCTCACGCACCGCGTCTGCCATGCGGTACGCCTTGGCGACCATTCTGGTCATGGCCCCGATTCCGACCAGCCCGATGTTTTTCTCGCGTACGAACTGCGCGATCCCGGCCTCGTCCATCGGCTGCGCATTGCCATCCACCAGCAAGACTTCATGACCCGGCGGAGTCAGCGCCTGGAGCAGGAACATCCAGAGATGTGGCATGAAATTACGGGTTACGCCGTTGTCAGGGTTGTACAGAAGAATTCTCATGATTCCTTTCGCGATTCGGCAAAACGTTCGTGCGTGCGTGCGTGCTTGATCGCAGGGAAGAAATCATCGACGCCAGAACGGCGATACCCCTGAGCATTCCAAACTGGAGATTGTTGGATCAGTGTCCCCACCTGTGGCGGATTCTACAGGGGAACTAGGCCGGCATGTGTTCAATTCTGTACAAAGGATGATATTCGACGATATACCCCGCCACCGCGCTGGCGGCAACCGTCAGGGGCGAAGCGAGGTACATTCGGCCCGGCCCGCTGCGGCCGGGAAAGTTTCGGTTCTGTGCGCTGATAACGACTTGATCGGGGCGCGTGGAGACGCCGGGTCCAGCATTGATGCAGGCACCGCAACTAGGCTCGATCAACCGCGCACCGGCTTTTTCGAAGATTTCGATGTAGCCCTTGCGCCGCGAGTACTCGCGCGTTTCTTGCGAACCAAACTGAATCCAGAACTGGACGTTGGGCGAAACACGTTTGCCATGCTGGAGCGCATCGGCCAGCACGGCCGCGTACATATCCATGTCTTCGTTCTTGCCCGCGGTGCAGGTTCCTCCGTAGGCGATCTCGATCGGCACCGGCGTGTTTAGGTCGCGAATGTACTTGCCGTTGCCCGGGTCGCCGGGCGTGGCGACCATGGGCGCGATGTCGGCCGCGTCGAGTTCGATGATGTGCGAGTATACGGCGTCGGAATCGCTCTTCAGACCAGCGATCATACGTTCAGCCTCGGCACGCGAGACTCCGCGGCGTTCGACGAGGAATTCGACGACCTTGTCATCGGGGGAGACGATGCCGGTGAAGCCTCCGATTTCGGCGGCCATGTTGGTCATGGTGGCGCGCTCATCCACGCTGAGGGCTTCGACAGCTTCGCCAGCGTACTCCATCACTTTGGCTAGGGCCTGGCCGCTGCGCACATATTCCAGCGAGAGAATCTTGAGAATGAAATCCTTCGCGGTAACGTTCGGATGACGTCTTCCTTTAATTACGATTTTCACTGACTCCGGAATCTTTACGCGGACATCTTTCGTGATCCAGGAATTGAAAACGTCAGTCGTGCCGATGCCAAAGGCGATGCATCCGATGGCGCCCACATGCGGCGTGTGCGAGTCGGACCCGACGTTGACCTGTCCGGGCAGCGCATAGCTTTCGAGCATGACGGAGTGGCAAATGCCTTCCGAACCCTTGCGGTCTGTGAGTTCGCCGTGCAGCTTGATTCCCTGCTGACGGGCAAAGTCTTCTTGCTTCAGCTTGAGCTGCGTCGCCAGATCGAGCAGGCCCATTTTCTTCTTCTCTTCGGAGATGACTTCGTCGAGGAACGTCAGGTGGTCGCGGAAAACGCAGATGCTGGCGGCGTCGTTGACCGGGACATCCTTGCCGACATATTGCTCGTAGAAGATGGCAGCCATCGGCGTCACGTATTCGTGGCTGAAGCGCAAATCGACGCTGGTGAAGCCGGTATCGCCCGGCCGGACGGCGGGAACGCCGAGCGTGCCATCAGCGTTCACCATGTGCTTGGCGAAAATCTTCTCGGCGAGCGTCATGGCTCGTGTGGCGCGAACGCCCTCGCCCGCGGCTTGAATCGGCGGCAGAAAGACTTTCTTCTGCATACGCGCCACATTGAACGGGAACAGGCCGCCGTACTCGATCACCTGTCGCGTGATGTCGTCCTCACCTGTGGTGAACTCACTAAGAGAAATCTCTTCTCCGGCGCGAATGCGATCAATAAGTGAGAAATTGGTAGAGGTAAGCAGGCCGAGGTTCTGGCAGTTTTGTTTGTAGATGCGCTCGATGTTTTCGGCAATCACCACCTGAATGCCCGCGCACATTTCGGCATAGGGCGATTGTTCGCGGCTGGAGCCTTTGCCGCGCCGCTTGCCGCTCACCGAGCACACGAAGCCGCCTTTTTTTACGTCGCCGCGCCCGATGGGCGCGATGCCGCCGCATTTCAACCCAGCATAAGGAACCTCGCCCAAGGTTTGGTCGAAGTAAAAACACAAGTGTGCCGGAGTGATTTCGTCGGTGGAGATGTCGTCGCGGAGTTTAGGGTTGGCCGCGAGATTCTTCGTCTCCCAAGGCATGTCCCAACCCGCGAGCTGCTTCTTGATCAGTTCGGGATCTTCGGTAAGAAAAAGAATGCGGCCGCGTAACCGAAGGCGATCGGTGCGCTTTTCAACTTTGCGTTCGAGGAGCGAATTGGATCGTGAAATCGACACGTTGGTTTCGCTGCCAACACCTTTAACCACACGGGACACAGACTTTGGCCGAACTCTTGACTCCTATCAGACGCATAGGCCAGTTCAGGCGCAATCTCCGCACATGATTATCGATTTTTCCCCACAACATCCATTGTAGCGCTCAGGACTTGTGTTCTTTCGCGTAGGTGACGGGGCTGGGTAGCTCTTCCAGACCACGGCCGGCGAAAATGGCTTGAAACTCAGCGAGCAATGCATCATGCACAAGGCCGTTCGAAGCCAGCGTTTCGCGGCTTGCGATCTGGAACAGGCCGCCTGCGAAATCGGTAACGCGGCCGCCCGCTTCTTCCACCATGAGCACGCCGGCCGCCGTATCCCAGGGATTGAGATTGAATTCCCAAAAGCCGTCGTATCGTCCGGAGGCGACATTGCATAAATCGAGCGCAGCCGAACCCGCGCGCCGTACCCCGTGCGAACGCAAAGTGATCTGGTGATAGAAATAAATATTCGGATTCTGATGACGCTTGTGGCTGGGAAAACCGGTGCCGACCAGGCATTCGGCAAGCCGCGCCGTGGAAGACACGCGAATTGGCTGCCCGTTCAAATGCGCGCCGCTTCCCTTCTCCGCGGCAAATAGTTCGTCGCGCGTTGGATCGTAAATCACGCCTGCGATGCGCTCACCGCGGTAATCCACCGCCAGCGATATGCAAAACACCGGATATCCATGCGCGAAGTTTGTGGTGCCGTCGAGCGGATCGACGTACCACTTGTAATCGCTGCCGGTTTCAATGCGCGTTCCCTCTTCGCCCATCACGTCATGAGTGGGAAAGTCGCGGCGGATGCGCTCCAGGATCAGCGCCTCCGACTGGCGGTCGGCCACGGTAACAAGATCCACGTCGCCTTTGTATTCGATCTTTACATGGCGGCGAAAATGCTCCATCAGCAGGCTGCCCGCTTCTCGCGAGATCGACTCCATAGTAGAAAGCAGGCTGGCAGGATGACTGGAGGTGGTTTGAGAAGAACTCATGTGGGATTTTGGAATTTCAGATTCTGGCTGTACGGTCGCCAGCTGCCAATTCAAGGTTGCGTGCTATTTCTTCTTGCCGTCTTCGGCGATGTAGACGATCTCGTGCTTGAAGATGAACAGATTTGGTCCATCGTCGCGCGTGACGCGGACCATGTTCTTGTCGTAATACTCGATCCAGCCGCGCACCACCTCGCCGTCGGCGAGTTTTAGGCTAACAATCTTCTGCTTCTCGCCCAGTGACTTCAAATAAGCCGCTTCCTCAAAGGTTTCGTCGGGAGGCGGGGTACGCTTCTTTAAATTGTTGCTTCCTTGCAGCGGAGACATGCTCCCATTCTACACGGCGCACATGGTGTTCCCTGCTGCTACTTTGGACGTGGTTTGCGGCGCCCCACGCGCGCCAGTATCCTGCGCACTTTCTTGGGAGAAATCGACAACCGTGACGCCACGCGCGACACTTTGCGCCCCTCGCGCTCCCAGACTTGGGCAATGACGATTTCGGCGAACTCCTCGCTGATCTGGCGAAACGATTTCTCGCCTACCGCGCCCTGCGACCAGGCTTTCAGCGCCGGATCCACGCTCCCCTTGCGAACAATTCTTGCGCGCAAAGTTTGCAGGTCTTGCCAGATGCTATCCGGCTGAGCGGCCCCACAAGCCGCTCGGGCCAGATCGTAGGATTCCCGTGCCGCTTCTTCGTTATCGAAGAAGGAGTTGCACTGCGTCAATCCCTGCCACAGATAGGCTGTTGCGAGCAGGATGTGATGCTGGGTGTGCTTGGCAAGCTCAATGGCCTCCTGGCTGAAATCGAAGGCGCGGCGGGCATGAATACCGGGATCCGTGCCGCCTCCGATTCCTTCTTCCACTTTCGCATTCTCGATCATGCACTGCAGTATCCGTGCCCGCCCCATCAGGATGTAGTCGTGTTTCTCCGCAGCCAACTTGTAAGCGGAGACGGATTCTTCTTCGGCCCGCTGAAAGTCGCCGCTGTCGAGGTGGATGTAGGCAGCGTTGATGTAAACCGTCCCGAGACCATGGTGCGTGGGGCGCTGGCGGTAAATTTCGCGGGCAGTCTCCAGATGTTCGAGCGCTTCGCGCCGCAACTGCGTGAGCCGCCGGCGATGATCGGTGCGGGCGCTGATCTCCGTCGGGCGAACGGACGAGTCCTTGCCGGCCGGTCTGGATGTCTTGCGCAGCCGTTGGGCATCGAGGTCAACGCGCTTTTGCAATTGCAAGGCGATGCCGCGCTTGGCGAGCGCCATATTGGCCAGCGAGCGCGCCAGATTCGGATGCCGCGGGTCGCGCTTGCGGTAGTGTTCGATCGCGCCGGAAAACATTTCGATCGCTTGATCAAAGCGGCCTTCGCGGCGCGCCATCCGGCCATAGAACGACTGAACGTTGCCCAGCGTTACGTAGTCATCGGTCTGCCGAAGCGCCGTCTCGGCCACCTCCGAGAGGCGTACCGCGTCCTTCCATTTGCCCTGCTGAAACAGAAGCCAGCTCTCAAGCACCTGCATTACGGCGGCCATTCGTGGATGACCGAGTTCGAGCGCCAGATCTTTTCCCTGTCCGGTATAAATCAGAGCTTCGTCGTAATCGCCACGGCGGCGCAGGCATCGGCCTTTCCAGTAATACGCGATAGCGAGCAGGAACGGGTTGTCGAGTTCTTCGGGCAGACTCAGCACGAAGTCAAAATGCGGGATGGCGGTGTCCATGGCCTCTTCCGCCATTGCGACCATGCCTTGCGCCATGCGAAGGCAGATGAAGTCTGAGATCGGAAGGCGCGAGCGTGAACGCAAATCGAAGCGGGTGAGAAGTTCTTTGACGGAAGGCGAAGCGGCGAATCCGATGTCGATCCAGATGGCGAGCAGCGCCAGCAGGCGGGCCGCGTTCGCCTGCGAGGGATCGATACAGGAGATTATCTCCTTATGCGATGCGAGGCAGGCGAGGCCGCTCTCGATTTGGCGCGCGGCCACGTGCGCCTGCAACTCGGCGAGAAAACTTCCCTCAATTTGCGCGTTAGCTTGCCGGTCCTTAGCTCGTCGATCTTTAGCCTGGTGAACCTTGGCCTGGGAACCTTGTCGTCGGCCCATGCCTTGACGTTCTAATCTAATAAATCGTAACTGGCAAGGGTCAGGAACTCGGGGAATTCCTTACTCGTCATCAGGGTCTCAAGAAGCTGAGCGGCTCTTTGTAATTGCCGGTCGCCCCGCAGTTCGGCTGCGCGCTCGTGAATCACCTGTTTTACCAGGCTTTCCGTCACCACTTTGCCGTCCGTCATGCGTGCGCCATGTTTCACCCATTGCCAGACTTGCGCGCGGCAGATTTCCGCGGTCGCCGCATCCTCCATCAGGTTGTAGATCGGCACGCACCCCGATCCGCGCAGCCAGGAGTCCAGATACTGCAATCCCACGTCAACATTCCAGCGCAGGCCCGCCTCGGTAATGTCGCCGGATGGGACCTTCAGAAGGTCGCTGGCGGTAATGGGACGATCGGTGCGCGGTTTCGAAATCTGGTTCGGCTCGGGCATGTAGGTGTCGAATATTTCTTTGGCGACGGGAACCAGCCCGGGATGCGCTACCCAGGTGCCGTCGTGGCCAGCCTTCACTTCGCGCAGCTTGTCGCGGCGAACTTTGTCGAGCGCCTGGTCATTGGCAGCCTGATCGTTGCGAATTGGAATTTGCGCCGCCATGCCGCCCATGGCGTGAATGCCGCGCCGGTGGCAGGTTTGAATTAGCAGCTCGACGTACGAACCCAGGAAGTGCCGTTCCATTGTGACCAGCGAGCGGTCGGGTAGCACAAAATCGGGGCGCGCGCGAAATTTCTTGATGAAGCTGAAAATGTAGTCCCACCGGCCGCAGTTGAGCCCTGCCGAATGGTCGCGCAGTTCGTAGAGAATTTCGTCCATTTCGAAAGCGCCCAGAATGGTTTCAATCAGAACGGTGGCGCGGATCGATCCGCGCGGAATGCCCAATTCATCCTGCGCGAAGCAGAAAACGTCGTTCCAGAGCCGAGCTTCAAGATGGCTTTCCAGCTTTGGCAGATAAAAGTATGGACCGGTGCCCTTGCTGAGTAACTCTTTCGCGTTGTGAAAAAAGAACAGACCAAAATCGAACAGGGAACCCGATATCGGCTTCCCTCCCACGAGAAAATGCTTCTCCTCAAGGTGCCAGCCGCGCGGGCGCACCAACAGCGTGGCAAGCTTGGGGCCAAGTTCGTAGCGCTTCCCTTCCGGACTCTCGTAGCGAATCGTGCCACGGATCGCATCGCGCAGGTTGTTCTGGCCTTCGATATTGTTGCTCCATGTCGGCGAATTCGAATCCTCGAAATCGGCCATGAACACACTGGCGCCCGAGTTGAGCGCGTTGATGATCATCTTGCGGTCTACCGGGCCGGTAATTTCAACGCGCCGGTCGATCAGGTCTCTCGGGATGGGCGCGACCTTCCAATCGCCTTTGCGGATCGCAGCGGTCTCGGGCAAGAAGTCGGGAAGCCAGCCTGCTTCGATTTTTCGCTGAACTTCTTTGCGTCGTGCCAGCAACTCCTGCCGTCGCGCCTCAAACCGGGCAGCCAGCTTCAACAAAAACGGGCGCGCTTCCGCGGGTAGAGTGCTGTTCTCAATCTCGTTGGAGGGCGGGGTTTCCGGCACGTCATTCTGGAGAAATGTCATGGCATTCATAAGTCAACATCATAGCCATGGCCCGGCGCAAGTTGTGCCTAACTAGGTCAAATTGACCTAGTGGGTCCGAGCGGACAGGGCGGTTTGTCCCGAACCTCATTTCGTTGTCTACTGCACATGGGCGCAAGTCCGAATGCAAATTCTTGGGTGAGGATGAGCAGATGACAACGTCACATTCCAATCGCGAAACCCGCAACTGGCAGCACAACAATCTCAGCGGCATAACGGCGACCGAGGGCTCAAGACTGCCGCAGTTCATCGACTACGCCACTGTGGAAGAAAGCTACGAACTGCTGCCGTCGGGAGACTAATATAGGGACCGCTCAGACATTGCCACGTGGGTGGGCTTGCCGGCGGGACCTGTTTACATTAGGCCCGACCGGGCTTAGCTTGGAAAAAGCGGCAATCTCACAAACTTGCAAACACAGGATATTCGTGAAAGAGAAAATGCTGACTAAAGTTGAACGCCCCGAACCAACCACAACCACCATGACCGAGTTCGACCAGCAGGTCGCGGCCGCAGAGCAATGGTTTGCGAGCCCGCGGTTCAAGGGGATCACGCGCCTCTATTCTCCGCATCAGGTGGCCGAGCAGCAGGGCACGATTCACGGCGACTATACGATCGCGCGGCGGGCGGCCGAGGAGTTCTACGCGCGGCTGCGCGAGCTCTTCGAAGAGCACAAGCAGATCACGACGTTCGGCCCCTACTCGCCGGGCCAGGCCGTGATGATGAAGCGCATGGGGATGGAAGGCATTTACCTGGGCGGCTGGGCGACGTCCGCCAAGGGGTCGATCAACGAAGATCCGGGTCCCGATCTGGCCAGTTATCCGCTGAGCCAGGTGCCAGATGAAGCTGCTGGGCTGGTGCGGGCGCTTCTGGCGGCCGACAAGAACCAGCACTTTGCGCGCGCCCGTATGACCGAGCAGCAGCGCAAGACGACTCCTGCAGTTGATTTTCGACCGTTCATCATTGCCGATGCAGACACCGGCCACGGCGGAGATGCGCACGTGCGCAATTTAATCCGCCGTTTTGTCGAAGTGGGCGTACCCGGCTATCACATTGAAGACCAGAAGCCGGGAGCGAAAAAGTGCGGGCACCAGGGTGGAAAAGTTTTGGTGGCCGAGGACGAACAAATTCGACGGCTCAACGCCGCCCGTTTGCAGCTCGATATTATGCGCGTGCCCGGCATTATTGTGGCGCGCACCGACGCGGAGTCAGCGACGTTCCTGGAAAATCTGATTGACGAACGGGATCATCCCTTCATCCTGGGCGCGACCAACACCGACGTTCCCACTTACCGCGTCTGCTATCTGGCAATTCTCAAGAAGCTCACAGAGATGGGCGCGCCGGAAATTTACGGGCATCTCCTGTTCGCGGTATCCGAGATGGAATATCAGGCCGCTTTTGCCTGGCTGGAACGCGTTGGGTTGATGCCAACGATTGCCTCCATCGCGAAGGCCCTCGGCAAAGCCTCGCCTACCGAGTTCGAGGCGGCGCTCGACAAAATGGACACCGCCTTCATGGAAGCGTGGCTGGCAGCAGCCAAACTCAAGACTTTTGGCGGAGCCGTTGCTGACGCAATGCAGGCGCGAGCCGATGACGGCGAACGCTTTGACATGACAATTGAGGAATGGCGGGAATTCGCGAAGCGCGCTTCTTTCTACGAGATTCGCGAACAGGCGCGCGCGATGGGCATCTTCGTAGTTTGGGATTGTGAACTGACGAAGACGCCGGAAGGCTTCTATCAGGTCCAGGGCGGGATCGATTACGCCATTGCCAAGTCGCTCGCGGTTGCACCTTTTGCGGATCTGCTGTGGATGGAAACGAAAACTGCGGACCTCGAAGACGCGCAAAGATTCGCCCATGCAATTCATGCGCAGTATCCCGACAAAATGCTGGCCTACAATCTGTCGCCGTCGTTCAACTGGGACACCACCGGCATGAGCGAAGACGAGATGAAGCGCTTCCCCGAGGAGCTCGGGAAGATGGGCTTCGTTTTCAACTTCATCACCTATGGCGGCCACCAAATTGACGGTTTGGCTGCCGAGGAGTTTGCGACCGCACTCAAGCAGGACGGCATGCTGGCACTGGCGCGGTTGCAGCGCAAGTTCCGGCTGCTCGAGTCGCCTTATCGCACGCCGCAGACGCTGGTCGGCGGCCCACGTCTCGACGGCGCACTGATGGCTTCGTCGGGACGCACCTCGGCGACAAAGGCAATGGGCAAGGGCTCAACGCAGTTCCAGCACCTGGTGCAGACCGAGGTTCCACCGCGCCTGCTCGAGGAGTGGCTGGCGGCTTGGGGCGAGCACTGCGCGTATCCGGGAAAGATTCGCGTGCAGCTGCGTCCACACACATCCGGCTCAGAGCTGTTGGAGTTGACCGTGATCAGCGAGTCCAATAAGGAGAAACTCGCCAACATCATCTTCGCCAGCCTGCAGGACCGCCGTGGCCGCAACTTTCTGTCGGTTCGCGACCAGGGCACGCAGTCGCCGTTCCGGAAAAAGCGCCTGATGACGCTCACGCAGCTATTCCTCATTCACCGCTACTCGGCGAATGCCGTGCATTACGTCACTCCGACCGAGGACAATGAGCATCAAGCACAAAAAATGATGCGCCTTGGCATCTTCTCTGACGTGCACACCGAAGTTGGGCAAATCATTGTGGCGCGAGTGAGCAAAGAAGGCGTGGCTGAACTGCTCAAGCCAGATCGGGTACGTCTGCTGGAGATGATCTCCAAGACCTCGCCGGCAGTCGGCGCCCGGTCATCCGGTATCAAAGAGGCAGACGAACTGTTGCCTTCAAGAGACTAGACATAGACTTGGCCCCGCGAACGAAGCTGCTCATTTCAACCCTCGGCAGCTATTTTGCGGGGCCGCCTGCTTTCTGCTGCGCAATCCATTTGTCCGTGCGGGCTTCGAGCAGGTCGAGTGGGAGCGTGCCTCCGTTCAGGATTTCGTCGTGGAAGGCTCGTATATCGAATTTGGCGCCAAGTTCTTTCCTGGCGCGCTCGCGAAGTTCGCGGATCTTCAACTGGCCGAGCTTATAGCTAAGCGCCTGCGCCGGCCAGGCAATGTAGCGGTCGGTTTCGGACTGGATACTAGGCTCGTCGATGGCGCCCGACTTGCGGAAGAGGTCTACGACTTGATCGCGGTTCCATCCTTTCGCGTGGATTCCAGTGTCAACCACCAGCCGCACGGCACGGAATAGCTCGGAAGACAGCCGGCCGTAGTCCGAAACCGGATCCTGATAGAAGCCTACTTCCTTTCCCAGTTCCTCCGCATAAAGCGCCCAGCCTTCAATGTAGGCATTGAACCCGAGACCGTGCAGCCGGAACTTCGGCAGCCCCGTGAGTTGCTGCTGAACGGAAAGCTGCATGTGATGTCCGGGGATGCCTTCGTGATAGGCGATGGCCTCATCATCGATCAGCGAGCGCTCCTTGAAGTTAGAGGTGGCCACCACCACGCGGCCGGGGCGTTTGCCATCCGGCGTGCCCGTAACGTAATGAGTTGCAGCTGCGGCCTGAAAGCTCGGGATGGCCTCTACCGTAACCGGTGATTTGGGAAGGAGTGTGAACAATTCCGGCAGCTTCGGCTCCATCTGCGCGATGTAGCGGCGGTAGTCGTCGAGGATCTGCTCCTCGGAGGTCGGAATATATTTCGGATTGGTTTTGAGCGACGCGCGGAACGACGCGAGGTCGGCGAAGCCTTCCTTCTTGGCAATCACCAGCATCTCGGCCTGAATGCGATCCATTTCACGCAGGCCGAGCTGGTGGATTTCGTCGGGCGTCATGTGCGTGGTGGTGCGGGCGTAGATGTCGTTCTGGTAGCGCTTTTCGCCGTCTGGCAAGGACGTGATCGCCAGCGTGGTGCGGCCCTGGGGGGCGTATTCCGTGCGTAAAAACGCGGCAAAAGTTTTGTAGGCAGGAATGATGTCGGTGTTGATGGCATCGGTAATCTGCTGGGTTAAGCGCTTTTGATCTTGGGGCGAGATCGTCGCAGGATATTTTTTCGTCGGGCGAAGAAATGGGTCCGACTCGATGATGCCATCACACTGGGCCGGGAGTTTCTCCAGCAGGAAACGGACCGGCATCAGTTTGTCCTTCATGCCAGCGCGAAGAACTTCGGTGGTCTGATTGAGGACGCGCGGAATCTGGTGCAGACGGGAGATGTAGTCCTCGTACTGCTTGACCGTGTCGAACGGCACAGAGAGCGGCAGATCCGCGAGACCGGTATGTATGCCATTCTGCTGGTTGATCGGCATTTCATACTCTTTGAGGTTGTAGTCAGTGATGCGCTGCTCGAGAACGCGCACGAGGAGGTCGTGGGAGAGTTGGTCCTGATCGGAGAAGCCGGTCGTTGTAATGGCCTGCAGCCGGGCAAGGAGATTCTCGTTGTCTTTCTCACGCTTGGCGATGGCCTCGAGCGAGTAATCGGCCAACTTGTCGTTGTAGCGGTAATCGCCGAACGCGGTGGCGCGCTCGGGAAAGTTGCGGAGATCGGTTTCGTAAGACTCTTCGAAAAGAGCGTTCTGAGCGGCCAGGCGGTCCGCTAGCGGATTAAGGTCCTGGGCAAATAAGGGAACTGCAACCGCACCCAGGAAAAACAGGCTTTTCAGCAAATGCATAATCATGCACCCCACTACGAAATTCGTCGCGCGGAGCAGACACCGCGCGGTGGACTAGGAAAGCTTCGAGTTCAGCCGCGCCTCGATTTTCGCCAACAAATCGGCACCGGCTTCACCAGCGTGGCTAGTGGAAAACTCGCTGCCTAACTCCACCACTGGGAGGTTGGCGCAGGCGTTCTCGAACGCTTGCAGCGCTTCCGGTGAAGCGATCTTGTCAGGCCCGACCAGCAAGAGATCAAAATGCGCCACGCGCATCAGCAGGCGAGCGTCGCTCAGCCGGTCGGTGGTTTGGACTTCATATCCCGCGCGGTGCAGCAATTCGCGCAAGTAGGCCAGCACGTCGATATTCGAGTCAAGACAGAGAACGCTGCGTCCGGTCGAGATGGGCGCCTCGGCGCGGCCTGCGGGGCGGTAAAAGGACGCCAGCGCCGTTTCCTCCGATTCGTGCAGGTCGAACACACCACTCAGCCGCGTCATGTCGAGCACTTTGCGCACGTGCTCAGGAACGTTGCAGAGTTTCAGGTCCCCGCGTGCCTGGCGCGTACTGGCGAGGGCGCGAACCATCGTGCCCAGGCCGCTGCTGTCAATGAAGCCGACCTCGCCCAGATGCAAAAGAATTGCGCGGCGGTCCTCCAGCAACGAGGCTACGTGCGTGCGCAGCGATTCGCTTTCGTTGCCGGCAACAATCCTTCCCTGGCAGCGGACAATAGTGACGCGGCCAACGTCGCGAGTGTCGAACGATAAAAGCAATGGGCCTCCCCAGCGGCCAGATCACGCTTGCAAAAGTTCGCACATTATATGCCGGAGAGAACGCGGGCGCTACTGAATAGTCCCAGAGGTAGTGCGCCGCCCACGGCCGGACGACTCGACGCCCGGCGGTCAGTCTGTCTTGGCGGCGATTGGAAACCTTCTACCGTAGCCGAAGGCTTTCGGGGTAATTTTAATTCCGGGCGCGGCCTGCTGCCGCTTGTATTCGCTGCGGGCGATCATGGCAATCACTCGCTTGACCAAGTCGGGATCGTAACCGTGATCCTGCACGATCTGTTCGCGCGAACGCGACTCTTCGACGTAGTCTTCGACAATCGTATCGAGCACATCGTAAGGCGGAAGTGAGTCGGAGTCTTTTTGATCCGGCCGCAACTCGGCCGATGGCGCCTTTTCGAGGGTCGCCTGCGGAATGACGACCTTGCCCGCCCGCGAGTTGACATAGGCGCTCAGTCGGTACACCAGCGTCTTGGGTACATCGGAGATGACGGCCAGCCCGCCGACCATATCTCCATAGAGCGTGCAATAGCCGACGGCGATTTCGCTCTTGTTGCCGGTCGAAAGCACCAGCGCGCCGAGCTTGTTCGAGAGCGACATGAGGATGAGCCCGCGCGCGCGCGACTGAATGTTTTCTTCGGTCACGTCCTCGGGCAGCCCGGCAAACGCCGGAGCGAGAGTCGTATTAGCTGCTTGATATATCTCATTAATCGACAATAGCTCGAAGCGAATACCAAGATTCGCGGCCAAGGTCTGCGCATCGCTGATCGATCCCGTCGACGAATAAGGGCCCGGCATGCCGACGCCGATCACATTCGGCGCGCCCAGCGCATCGACCGCGATGCAAGCGGTGAGAGCAGAATCGATTCCCCCGCTCAGCCCAACGATGGCGCGCCGGAAGCCGCATTTGTGGACATAGTCGCGCGTGCCGAGAACCAGCGCTTCGTAGGCACTCGCTTCCTCGCCCGCAATCTGCTCGTGCATTTCGCCGGCGAGATTCGAGGAATCGAAAAAGATAATGTCTTCCTCGAAGGATTTACCCTGGGCTATAACGCTTCCATCGGGCGCAAGCACCAGGCTCGACCCGTCAAACACGAGGCTGTCGTTCCCTCCCACCTGGTTGACCATCGCCACCGGAACGTTCTGGTTTTTGGCGATCGCCGCCAGCATGTCGCGACGCAGTTCGCGCTTGCCGATCCAGAACGGAGAAGAGGAAATGTTGAGCACGAAGTTGCCACCGGCGCGCACCAGTTCTTCTATAGGATCGATGCGGTAGAGGCGTTTGTTCCAGAAACGCTTGTCATTCCACGCGTCCTCGCAGATCGTGAGCGCCATCTGCTTGCCGCAGAAGCTGAACAGTTGCTGGCTGTGCGCGGGGGCGAAGTTGCGCGTCTCGTCGAACACGTCATAGGTCGGCAACAGCATCTTCGACTGGATGAACTCGATTCTTCCGTCGCGCAGCAACGCCGCCGAGTTCATTACGGTTTTCCCGGAGTCGGCTTCGGCTCGTGTCACGAGCCCGCAGATAACGGCGATGCCGCGCGTTTCGGTGGCAATATACTCGGCGGTCGTGCGGTTCCGCGCCACAAACGATGGACGCTCGACCAGATCGCGCGGCGGATATCCGCAGACTGAAAGCTCGGGAAACAGGATCATTCCCGCGCCCGCGTTCCGAGCCTGCTGGGCAAACTGAACGATCTTGGCGGCATTGCCAGAGAAATCCCCGACAGTAGGATTGATCTGGCCCAGGGCAATTTTCACAGGTCTAGTTTAGAAGGTTACGAGCCGAAGACGCTATGACGCGGGAAGCACACCAGGTATCGAGTGATACGAACGGAATCACGATACGAAGATCAGTTCCTACTCAACAAATGCAGATGGTATCCAGTTTGGCCCCGGATCGGAGCCCGGTGGCTCGCTCGGTGGCGCGGGCGAATATACCGGTGAAGGCGGTCTGTCGGAATGGTCAACTTCAGTCGCTTCGCCAGGACGCCGCAAGCTAGGTGCGTTGGCAGGGCGTCCCTCTTGCTTCTTGGCTACGGTCGGCTCGCCTGGATCCACTTCCTTCTCAACCCGCACGACTTTCTTCCCGTCCACGCTCATGGTTTCGACGCGTACGACTTCATCTTCCACGAAGCGTACAAAATCCACGTCCTCAGGCGGAGTGCCGTAGACCCACTCCTCGTAATCGGTCTCTCCATCCTTCTCGCGCACCCGACGCGGCGGACGACCCTTCGCGTAAATCACCATCTCCTGATTCATGCCCACCAGCACCTGATGATGCTCAATGGCATCTTTGACCTTCGGCGGCACCGTCAGCAGGTACGCCTCCAGCCCCGTTTTCGAGTTGAAGTCAAAGACCGGCAGCAACAGCTTTTTAAGCTCGGGACCCGTCAGTTCCGGTACGTACTTGTCAAAGTAGAGGTTCACAAACGAGCCGTGCGCGTTGACATTCTCGCCGGATCCGGGAGTAACCGAGGTCGAACCCTCGATCTGAATGCGCTGATACCATTTCTGCCCGCCCGGCCCGCCGTTGATGTCGAAGTGGATGTAATCGCCCTTGATCACGACATTGGTGATTTCGGCCCGATCACCCGGCTTGCAGGCTGGTCCCCACAGGGCCATTAACTGCTTCAGCTCGGCGCCGTTTGGAGTTACGGTCCCGTTTTTCAGCTTCAGCCCGGTCTTCCCCATGGGAAAGGGCGCGCGGATGTAGACTAACTCGGCGTTGAATGCACGAAGGATTTCCTGGCGTGTTTTTGGCGACATCTTTGGAGAGTTCTCGGCGTAGAGCAGCGCTGAACCGCACAGGAGGACAACGAGGAAGCAGCAAGAAGCGCGAAACCGGCGATTGGCGCGCAAGAACGAAGAACGTCGGCGGAACGACCGCATGGAGCACCCCATGCCCACGTCTAATTATAGACTGCCCCGCCTATAGATAGACTGTTGCTGCCGGTCAAAAGTTGCTGGGTACAGCGGGAGCCGGGAAGCGCGAGATTAGGAGATGCGCAACCCGCCGCGGGCTACTTTCAGCGGAAGCATCTGCCCGCCGGCCTTGGCTACCGCCTGCGAGACTGCATCCTTCGCGCCTTCTTCCACCATCAGCAGAACGCAACCGCCGCCGCCCGCGCCACACACTTTGGCTGCCCGGCCGCCGTTCTTGCGGGCCACTTCGATCAGCTTGTCGATTTTCGGCGTGGTAATGCCGGGCGCGTTGGTGCGGCGCAACTTCCACTCCTCGCGAATCAGGCGTGCTACGTCTTCCCAGTCGTGGCGAAGAAAGGCCTGATGCATGTCGCGGGCCAGGGCGACGATCTTTTCGAAATTGCGGAAGACATGGCGATCTCCGTTAATGTGCGCCTTGAAGACCTCCCAGTTGTTGATTCCCGACTGCCGGGGCGCGCCCGTATAGGCGAGTACGAAACGCCTATCGATTTCTTCCGGCGCAACCGGCACGGCCGCGCGGTGAATGCCGTCCGGATCGAGATGGATCGCGCTGACCCCACCGTAGAGCGCTGGATAATAGTCTTGGCAGCCCGTAGGCACAGCGATGATCTGGGCCTCGATGTTCTGCGCTAGGGCGCGCAGTTTCTCAAGATCGAAGTCGCGGCCGGTAAAGCGCGCCAGCGCGGCACAGGTGGCAATCATCATGGCAGACGACCCGGAAATCCCCGCACCCGCAGGCGATTCTGAATTCGTCTCCAGCCGGAAACCCTGCTCCGGAGCGAAGAAACTCACCACGCACGCGGCCAGGGCGTGTTTATGCTTCCGCTTGCTGTTCAGTTCAGCGAGATCGGCGAACGTGTCTTCGCGCCCGGTATCAAGAGAACGCAACTCGATGCGTGTTCCTTCGAGCGGAGTAATCTGGCAGCTCGTAAGAATTTCGAGCGCAAAGTTAAGCGTCAGGGCGCCGGGGTGAAACAGATATAACGGCCAGAGATCGACCGTGCCCCCGGCCAGATCGGCGCGGCAAGGCGCGTGGGCCGTGATGGCCGGTCCGGCCGGCGTGGCAGGTGTGGATGCCATGTAAATTTTGTATCACGGCAGAGGATGGTTCGACGTGACGGAAGACACTGGGCGTTGGTCAAGGGATTGGGCTGGCATTCGTTAACGCGATAGCTCATTCGTTGACGGGCGAGTGCGGCCTCCGTAAGATGTAGCGACCGGACGGCGTGGCATCTCTAAACGCGGGCAACTTTCTACAGTGATCGGGCAAACCATCTCGCACTACCGCATCGTCGAGAAACTTGGCGGCGGCGGCATGGGCGTCGTCTATAAGGCGGAGGACACGCGCCTTCACCGGTTTGTCGCACTGAAGTTTCTGCCCGAAGATGTGGCCCGGGACCCTCAGACCCTCACTCGTTTTCAGCGCGAAGCTCAGGCAGCCTCGGCCCTAAACCACCCCAACATCTGCACCATTTACGACATTGGCGAGCAGGATGGTCATGCCTTTATTGCCATGGAATTTCTCGACGGCATGACGCTGAAACACCGCATAGCGGGGCATCCGCTGGAAATCGAAATTCTGCTCTCGCTTGCCATCGAAATCGCCGACGCCCTGGACGCCGCACATTCCAAGGGGATCGTGCACCGCGACATCAAGCCCGCCAATATTTTTGTTACTGATCGTGGGCACGCCAAGGTTCTGGATTTTGGGTTGGCGAAGGTCGCGCCCACCGCCGGTTCTTCCAGCCAGATTGGATCGGCGAACACAGCAACCGCCCTCAACCATGAGCACCTCACCAGCCCCGGCTCCACTCTCGGGACGGTCGCCTACATGTCGCCCGAGCAGGTGCGCGCGAAAGAACTGGACGCGCGTACGGACTTGTTCTCGTTCGGAGTCGTCCTGTACGAGATGGCAACCGGCGCGTTGCCCTTTGCCGGAGAGAGCACCGGGGTGATCTTTGACGGCATCATGAACCGGGCACCGGCTGCGGCGCTGCGCTTGAATCCGGCGCTGCCCGCCGAGTTCGACCGCGTCCTTGAAAAGTCGCTGGAAAAAGATCGGGCGCTGCGCTACCAGTCCGCGGCCGATCTACGGGCGGACTTGAAGCGCATCCAGCGTGCCTCGGAGTCGGGGCGAACCGCTTCCGTGCAGACGCAATCTCCGGAGCATGCAAAATCCAGGCGTGGATTCGTATTCGCCGGCGTCGCTCTGCTGGTACTACTGGCCGCGATCGGAGGGATCGCGTGGTATGTGAGACATTCTCCATCGCAGCCCGCGACTGTAGCCGCCAAGCCGTCGGTTGCCGTCCTTCCACTGCAAAACCTGAGCGCCGAGCCGGACAGCGCCTACTTCAGCGACGGCATGACCGATGAAATCACCACCAAGCTCTCAAAGATCCAAGGCATCGACGTGGCTTCGCATTCCGCCGTCACCGCCCTCAAGACATCCGACAAGAACCCCGCTGAGATCGGCAAAGCCCTCGGCGTCCGTTATTTGCTCGAAGGCAGCGTGCGCAAAGCCGCCGATCAGGTCCGCATCAACGTCCATCTCATCGACTCCACCAGCGGCTTCCAGGTCTGGGCTGACGATTTCACCGGCGAGATGAAGGACGTGTTCTCTCTGCAAGAGCAAACCGCGATGAAGATCGCGCAGTCGCTCAACCTCAAGCTAACGCCGCAGGAGCAGCAGGCGATCGAGCACCGCTACACCCAGAATCCGCAGGCCTACGACGCCTTTTTGCGAGGGCAAGCCGCAGTGAAGCATCCCGACGAGCCGCAAAAACTGGAAGAGGCGCGCCGTTTCTATGATGAGGCGTTACAGTCCGACCCGAACTACGCCCCGGCCTTGGCCGGGTTAGCATGGGTCGAGGGACAGACATACCGGAACATCGACGGCAGCCCGTCACACTTGCTACGAGCCGAGCAATTTGCCCAGCGCGCCCTGGCGATCGGCCCGCAATTACCGGAAACCCATTTGGCGCTGGGCACGGTCGACGCCGACAAATACGACTATGTTGCTGCCTCGCGAGAGTTTCGCACCGCAACCGAGTTAGATCCGAACAACGCTTATGCTTGGGATCTTCTTTCCTGGTCATTAGCCTACGAGCACCCGCCGCAAGCCGCCGCGGCGGAGAAGGCCGCCCGTGAAGCCCTGCGCTTGGAGCCCGGCTTCCACAACCCGTACTACCACCTCGGCCGCGCGCTGATTTTGCAGCAGCGCTATCCCGAAGCGATTGCGGTTTTCGAGCGCCACAAGCAATTAGATCCGGATAGCACGTTCCCCGATCTAGGCCTGGGACAGGCGTACTTAGCCGAGGGCCAATACGACAAGGCCGTCGACGCGATGTCGAAGGCGATGCGCCCCTCGGGCTTAAACTACTATTGGCTCGGGGCGGCGTACGCAGCGCGCGGCGATAAAGAAAAAGCCCTGTCCGAGATGGAGAAAGCATTCGACATGGGCTTCAAGGATTTTGCCGCCCTCGATTCCAGCCCATACTTCTCTTCCCTCCGATCCGACCCGCGCTTCCAGCAGTTGACCAGCCGCTACCGCAAGTAATGGTCCAAACCGCTCTCCACTAACTGCTTGGCGGCGCGAGAATTGCGCAATCTCTTGCGCGTTGCCGCACTCCTTCGGTGACCCAGCGCTGGTACTTCGGTAACGGACAGCTGTACTTTAAGCACCTCAGAGCACCGATCCCACCCACCTTAAAATGATTCTGGAGCGGACCAGCGCCCCCCACGCCCCGGGCCGACAGGACTGCCTTTTGCCGTATAAACTGCCGATTCCCGCGCGCATTCCGCTGCTGTACGTGATCCTTGGCGTGCTCCTCACCATCAGTGTCCTCCCTATGTATTTCTACTCGGCGCAGATCGAGGAGATGAACCGGGAACGCCTGAAAACCAACGAAATGCTTTTGCAGAATACGGTCACGCGCTCGCTCGCCGACGATATTTCCCAGCATCAGGAAACGATCCACATGATGCTGGCCAATCTGTCGTCCTCGGTGCAGGTGGAGAGCGGGAATGATCTCGGCAGCCAGCATATCGAGACCCCGGAACTGCGCGCGCTGCTCGAAAATTTCGTCTCGTCATCGAACGACATCGCCTACGCCACGTTGCTGAATGCCGACGCCAAAGGCGTCTCTGCCGGTCGAATCGAGCCCGATGCTTTCCTGCAGCGCGAACTCGAGCGTGCCTACCAGGCCGCGAGCGAAGGCCGCGCCTACAGTGGCCAACCGCTGACGGTGGGAAGCGGAAAATCCGCGCGCACCGTCATGCTGGTCAGTTCGCCCATTATGTATGCGGGCCGCTTCCTGGGCATGATCGGGTCCGTCGTCGATCTCGATTACCTGATCCGTCAATTGCAGCAGGTCAGCCTGACGGGCCTGATGCCCTACGTCGTCGACAGCCAAGGGCGGTTGGTAACTACCGCATCGCCGCAGTACGCCACCGGCCAGGACATGACGCAATTCGACATCGTAAAGAATTTTGTCGACGAAGGTTCGAAAGCCCAGTTGGCCGCGACTCGCGAATTTACCATCCGCGGCGAGAAGCCCGTGGAGATGCTGGGAACGTACAGCCCAGTGACCGCGCTCGATTGGGCCGTGGTCGTGCAAAAGCCGCGCGAAGAAGCCTATCGCGGTATTTACGAAATGCAGCGCACCGGACGCTTGCTGGCGTGGCTGGCGGTATTTCTTAGTGTTGGTCTCAGCATTTTCTCGGCGCGGCACGTCACCAATCCGCTGCAGGTGCTCGCCCAGTCCAGCCGAGCCATTGCGCGCGGCGACTTCTCGCAGCGCGTTCACCTCAAAACACGCACCGAGATCGGTGAGCTGGCTGCTACGTTCAACACGATGTCGGAGGAACTGGAACAGTTCGTCGAGGACCTGAAACGCGCTGCCGAGGAAAACAAAGCGCTCTTCATGGGCTCGATCCAGATGTTGGCCGGCGCGGTCGACGAAAAGGATCCCTACACCCGCGGCCACTCCGACCGAGTGACCCGCTACTCGCTGCTGATCGCCAAGGAAATGGGCCTTGACCCTGGATTCCAGGAAGTTCTGCGCGTCTCAGCCCAACTGCACGACGTGGGCAAGATCGGCATCGAAGACCGCATTCTGAAAAAGCCGGGCGCACTCACGCCGGAAGAATTCGAAATCATGAAGACGCACACCACCAAGGGTGCGAACATTCTGCGACCCGTGCCGCAGTTGCGCGAGATGCTGCCCGGTATCGAGCTCCACCACGAAGCGCTCAACGGTCGCGGCTACCCCTACGGCTTGAAGGGAGACGAGATCCCGCTGCTCGCCCGGGTGATCGCGGTTGCCGATACGTTCGACGCCGTCACCACAAACCGCCCCTACCAGAAGGCCCACGAGGCCAAGGACGCGTTGCGCATCATTCAGAATCTTTCGGGGCAGCGCCTTGACCCCAGGGCCGTGACCGCGCTCCTGGCCGTGTATGAGCGGGGAGAGATCCGCTTGCCGAAAACGCCTGCGCCACTCACAACGTCTACCGAACTGCCCGCCGCATCGGCCGCGGCCGCAGCAGCGGAGTCTGCCCCGGCCGATCCTCTGCCTATCGAAACCATGCGCATCTGATGCAAATTGGGAATTGGGTAATTTGTAATTTGCGATTTTGAAACCCGATTGGCAGTTTGTTCTGAAATTACTAATCACAAATTACAAATTGCCAATTTCCAGGCCGTCGACTCTCCTATAATCCTTGTTGGACACCCCATGATTCAAACCCTTTTTGGCAGCCTGGACGAGCAGCAAAAACCCAGCTTTCTTGACCGCATGAAGCAGGCCGTCTCGCGTACGCGCGAGAACCTGGCCGAGCGCATCGACGACGTCGTTTCGATCGGGAAGGAAATTGACCGCTCCACGCTCGACGATCTGGAAGCCACCCTCATCGGCGCCGACCTGGGCACAACCACCACGCAGGAGGTTCTCGACAAGCTCCGCGACAAAGCCGACCGCAAACAGATCAAGGATGTAAACGAACTCAAACGGCTGCTGAAAGAAGAGCTGCTCGCGATCCTGACATCGACACCGGAGCGGCCGGTTGCGCGCGTGGATGGGGCGCCGGAAGTGATCATCGTGGTGGGCGTAAACGGTACCGGCAAAACGACCACCATCGGTAAGCTGGCTCAGGTATTTCGCGGACAAGGAAAATCGGTGCTGATGTGCGCCGCCGACACGTTCCGCGCCGCGGCCATAGAGCAACTCGAAATCTGGGGCCAGCGCACGGGCACCGAAGTGATCAAGACGAAGGCTGGAGGCGATCCATCGGCGGTCCTTTTCGATGCCCTGCAAAAAGCAACCGCGCACAAGACCGATTACGTGATCGTCGACACCGCCGGCCGCCTGCACACCAAGCAGAACCTGATGCAGGAACTGGAGAAGATGCGCCGCACGGCCCAGCGCATCGTGCCCGGCGCTCCGCACGAAACTCTGCTGGTGATGGATGCCACCACCGGCCAGAACGGCTTGCAACAGGCGCGGCAGTTTACCCAATCGGCCGGAGTGACGGGCATCGTGCTCACCAAACTCGATGGCACAGCCAAGGGCGGCGTAGTCGTGGCGATTTCGCGCGAGTTGGGCCTGCCGGTGCGCTTCGTTGGCGTCGGCGAGAAGGCGGGCGATCTGCTGCCGTTCGACGCCAAGGAATTTGTGGAATCGCTGTTCGCTTAGCTACAGCGGTCAATGGTCGGTGGCTGGTTGCCGCCCGCGGTCGCTCACGTTGCCTTTCCTGCTGGGCGAGCGCGGCAAAACAACGCCCGCGTTGTGTTCTTCCATCTGGTCCAGGAAGTCTGCGAGCACCTGACCACCATGTTTTCCCAGAGCGTCAGTGCGCTTTCCACGCCCATCCACTCGGACCCGTTCCCTACGGGTTGTTTGAGCAGGAACGTTTTTCCCCTGTTTGTTCGTCAGACCCTCCACAGAAGCCTCCATGTCGATAAGGAACCCATACGAGGCGAGCCTCACGCGGCCTTGCGAATGTGACTCTCAGCATCGGCTAGAATGGCGATCATCTCTGTGAACCGGGCGATGTCGAACTGCGTCGATTCGTAGTGTTCCAGCCTGCTTTTTACCGAGGAGGAGGGATCGAACAGTTTGAATTGAATGTTGCGATCGAATGCCCAGCGCTGGAGAGCCGAGAGCATATCCAGCCCTTCGGCTTCGATGGCGTCGACTTCAGTCAAGTCAATCACTATGATTCGGGCGTTTGCTTGCGATGTGACCGCCTCGCGCAGCTTAGCAGCAGTCTCGCTCCGCACGATGTTTCCCTTGCACGAAAAGACCACCATGTCACCGATGCTTTCGATACCCACGCTGAGCATGACGCCTCCTAAGCTTTGGTCAGTCGTTCTGAAGAACGAGAGAACGGTTTGAAGAAGATGTCCAATAGCGACACAATTATGATGACTTCAACAAACCGTTCGAGAGGTTCTATCCACTTCATCCTGTGTCACCGCACATCACCCCAAGTTGCAGCAAGAGCCTTGCCAAAAAGAGATTCGCTTTGTTTACCTGGTGATATGGGTTAGTGAGAACAGGATTTGCCGCGGATCTGAGAAAATTTGACCTACAGGGAATCGCGTAGCGGCTTCATAAAGTCAACTTGAATGGCCACAGACGCAGCGCAGACCGCCGAGACCGCGCCAAACTGTTTTCGCTTTTTGACCGTTCCGGTTTCGGTGGTGGATTCGCCTCTTCGTGTTGAGTTAGTCTTTAGAGTTCCATGACATCCGACGAACAATCCATGCGGCGCGCGCTGGAGTTGGCCCGAGCCGGAATCGGCCTCGTATCGCCAAATCCGGCGGTTGGCGCGGCCGTTGTGGATTCCACCGAAAAAGAAGCCGGCGCCGGCACGCACACCTACGACGGCGTCAAGCACGCAGAGGTGCTCGCGCTCGAACAGGCTGGCCCGCGCGCACGCGGCGGAACCCTCTATCTCAACCTCGAGCCATGTTCGCACCAGGGACGAACCGGGCCGTGTGCCGATGCCGTAATTGCCGCCGGCATCAAACGGGTGGTTTGCTCCATGCAGGATCCGAATCCCCAGGTCGCAGGCCGGGGTTTCGCCAAGCTGCGAGCGGCCGGAATCCATGTTGACGTTGGCCTGCTCGAAGCCGAGGCCAGAAGGCTGAACGAAGGCTTCGCGAAGTTCATCCGCCACCGGATTCCGTTCGTCACCCTGAAGGCCGCGATGACGCTCGACGGCAAAATCGCGCCGCCGCCCGCGGGGTCACCCGTTCCGAAAGAAGTTGCTGCGGGAGGATCGACCGGCGGGTGGATTACCGGGGAGATCGCGCGCAAGTACGTCCACGAATTGCGCCACGAACACGATGCGATTATGGCCGGCGTGGGCACCGTGATTGCCGACGATCCTCTGCTCACCGACCGCAGCGGTCGCGCGCGGCGGCGGCCCCTGATGCGTGTCATTCTCGATTCGTTTCTGCGGCTGCCCGACGCTTCGCGCCTGGTGAAAACCGTGCAGGGCGACGTGCTCGTTCTCTATTCCCAAGCCGACGACAACCGCAAGCACGCACTCGAAAAGCTTGGCCTGCGCGTTGAACAAGTGCCCAGCCAGGCAGACGGACGGCCGAACCTTCAGGAAGTGATGCGTCACCTTGCGAAATGCGACATCACCAGCGTGCTGATTGAAGGCGGAGCGACGGTGAATTGGACCGCGTTGTCTTCCGGAGTCGTCGACAAGCTGTTTCTGTTTTATGCGCCAAAGATTATGGGCGAAGGAGCAGTGCCGTTTGTGGCTCACCCGGGGCCGGGACACTCACATGTCGTCTTGTCTGCGCGCCACCTTCGCCTGCATCAGTTTGGAGAGGATTTCGCGGTGGAAGGCTATTTGCGCGACCCTTACCAGGCGTGAGCCTGACACCGCGAGCACGATGCGCTGCTCATCTGAAGGCGCGATTAAAACCCAATCGCAATACTTCGCCGGTGATCAGGAGAGCTGTCCATATGGTCCGATATATGGTTTGCCGCCGTTCAAGAGGCCCGCGGTACAATCTCTGGCAGCCGAAAAGGAGGCCGCGTGGGGGAGATGAGGGTTCCCAACCCGAATCAGAGCCTTGACCTCAAAACAAGAGTGGCAATTCTGCGCAAAATAGCGGAGAAAGAAAAAGTATCGCTTCCTGAGGACGTGGTGTTCTACATTGCGCGGAGTCTCCGCAATGCAAGAGCGTTGGAAGGTGCGCTCATCCGTCTCATTGCGCACTCCTCGCTGATTGGCGCGGAGATTACCCTTACCTACAGTCAGCAGGTGCTGAAGAATTTCATCGCCTTCCAGGCGATCAAAATCACCGTGGATCCTTTCCACCGGCTGCCTGTTGAAGATCGCGGCACGAACGAAGCCAATTTTAAGCGTCAGGATATTGCCGCGGCGCATAGCCCAATCGTTTTCTGCTTGCTGAAAGCACGGAATGAGAAAAACATCAGTCGAGTTAGAGACGAATCGGAAGTCACCGTGCGAGAGATGGAGCGTGAACAACTGGCCCGCCGCGACGGTTACGAGCGGGCGTTGGAACGCCGTGCGAAGAGACGAAAGACGGGATGAAGATATCCGGCACCCCTCTGTTTCGACGCACACAATTCACCGCTGCCCCATACGAACCACCTCACTGCCACACTCTCCCGTTATGAGTTAGCCTATTTCCTGGGGACCTTCATGTTTACTGGAATCGTAGAAGAAGTTGGAAAAGTTACCAAGATCACGCAGCGCGGCGAAAATCGCCGCATTACCGTCGAAGCGAAAAACACTCCTAAGGAGCTGGGCACGGGCCAAAGTGTCTCCGTCAGCGGCGTCTGCCTGACCGCGTTAGACATTAAGCCGAATTCCTTCTGCGCCGACCTGGCACCGGAAACCTGGGCGCGGACGTCCCTCTCGCGCATTCACGAGGGCGCGCTCGTCAATCTCGAATTGCCGATGAAGGCCGACGGCCGCTTCGGGGGCCACATTGTCCAAGGCCATGTGGACGGCGTTGGCAAGGTGATCGCCTTCGAGCGCATCCTGGATTCGGAAGGCCGGGAGTCGGAGAATTGGTGGCTGCATATCGAAATTCCATCCGATGTCGAAAAATACACAGTGTTCAAGGGATCGATTTCAATCGAAGGCATCAGCCTGACGGTTGCCAGGCTGGAGAAAAATCGCTGCACGATCGCCATCATTCCGCACACCGTCGAACTCACAAACCTGGGCTCGCTCAAACCTGGCGACCCAGTAAATCTTGAGGCCGACGTCATAGCCAAGTATGTGGAGAAAATGATGAAGGGTGAGCCGTCTCAGAATTCGCTCACGGTCGAGGAGTTGGTGCAGCAAGGGTTCTGAGGCAGTGGGCAGTGGGCAGTGGGCAGTGGGCAGTGGGCAGTGACCAGATCTGAAATCCCAACCATCAAGGCCCTATCGTGACCTTACTGACCACTGACCACTGCCCACTGCTTTCACGCTTCCAGCTTCACCTCATCCAGTTGCAAGAATTCCTGGATGATCGGATGGTCTGATTTTTCCATTTCCTTGTAAGGCCCAAAGAAGATCGCACGCGCTTCGTGCAGGAAGACGACACGGTCGGCGAGTTTCTTGGCCAGGCGCATATCGTGTGTGACGACGACCGACGTCAGGTGCAACTGCAGTTTCAACCGCGCGATCAGGTCGCCAAGCAAATTCCCCATCAGCGGATCGACCATGGTAGTTGGCTCATCGTAGAGCACGCACTCTGGCTGCGCCGCTAAAGCACGCGCGATCGCCACAGAGCGCTTCATGCCGGTCGAAAGATCCGAGGGCAACTGTTCGCGCATTGGTTTGACCCCAACCATTTCGAGCAACCCATCAACGACCTGGTAGATCTGATCCTCCGATAGTTCTCCCTTTTCGCGCAGCGGGAAAGCGACGTTCTCGCCTACGGTCAGAGAATCGAAGAGCGCGCCATTCTGAAACACCATTGTGACTTTCTTGCGAATCCCTTCGAGCCTCACTTCGTCATAGTCTGTGATGTCTTCGCCAGCGACTATCACCCGCCCGGCGTCCGGCTTCAGAAAACCCATGATGTGATGCAGGGCCACCGATTTTCCCACGCCGCTGCGGCCCAGAATGCAAACCATCTCCCCGGGCAAAACCTCAAAGCTCACGTCTTTGAGAACTTCGAGCTTGCCGAATGCCTTGGATACATCCTTGAATTCGATATAAGGAGCGATCCGGTCTGCCGGCACTGATCCTGCCACGCTCATAGCCATCAGCATGGCATGAGATGAGGCTCGGGCTCAAGGCTCGAAGTGGGCGAACTGCCCTACGAGTGCGCAGCCAGATCGGCGGCGTGGCGGTCTTCCGGAGTATTGATGTTAAGAAAATTCTTCTCCGAGAAGCCCGCCGCGGCCAATTCCGGTTCGTCGACAATTCGCAGCCGCACCCCGGCAAACGTCGCGTCAATCTTGTAGTTGCCGGCTCGCAAAGCCTGTTCGGCGGTGAAAGTAAAGTCGCGGCGGTAGACGGCACAGAGCGGCTGAAAACCTGCTCGCGTGCGAGGAACGGTGACGATCGCGCCGCTATCCTCCGCCACCGCGAGGAGAAAGCTAACGACTTCCGCCGACACGAACGGCATATCGACGGCAAGGATCGCATTCAATTCTGACTGCGAAGCGGCCAGCGCCGCATGGATGCCTGCGAGTGGTCCGCAGCCTGGGAACACATCCGCAATCACAGGCCCGGCGCTAGTGAACTTGGCTGGATCGCCGATTATCTTTACCGAGCCGCAAGCAGTCTTTAACACCCCCAGCGCGCGGCAAAGCAGGGTCTCGCCCCCAAAATCCAGAAAGGCCTTGTCTGTGCCCATACGAGAACTCTTACCGCCGGCGAGCAGAAAGCCTGCGCGGGATATCTGAGACTTATTGCGCGTGTGCTTTGATTTCACCACTAAATCCTTCGCCTCCTGCTACGGAAAAGCATAGGTCCTAGCCCGCTATACACGAAAGTAACCTATTCAGAAAAGCCCGGCGGGCGGAAGATGAGGTGTTGGCCGCCGCTCTTGGGCATAGCCATATCATGACGCAGAAGATCATGGACGTTCTCATGTTGGGACGCTGCTCGCACGAGTTTTCCTGGCCGCGCCGCGCGGCTAGCGGAGAGTACTACCAGGTCTGCATGCTGTGCGCGACCGCCTACCAGTATGACTGGAAAACGATGCGGCGCGGAAGCCGTGTTGAGGAGCCAGTCTCCGAATCTACGCCTGTACGGCGCCGCTCCGGGCAAAGGCACCCGGCCTGGATGCCACGCGCCCGGCGCGTCAAGCTGGATGGTCCGGTACGCTATCGCGGAAAGAATCTGAGCACGTGGTATGAGGGCTCGATCCAGAACATCAGCCAGTCGGGCGTAATGTTTCACGGGCCGCAGCAGTTGCCCGTGAATGCTCTGATCGAAATGATCTTCGAGATGCCAGAGGAAATCTCCGGGCAGAAAAACAGCAGCGTTCTTTGCCAGGGTCGGCTGATCCGCGTCAAGGACGCGGTGGACAACACCGAAGACGCCTTTGGCCTGGCGGCTTCGATCCTCGATTACAAGTTTTTGCACCACCACTAAACAGCTGCGCTATGGCGTTTGGCTGCACCGGATCCAACCGTCTGGGATCCCTCGCCGTTACTTTCCCCTTTCGATTTTCCCTGCACCGGCAAGCTCGTCGCATCTAAACTAGTCATAGTCTTCAGGAGCACTTATGACCTTCCTCCGCGATCGATCGGTCATCGCCGTGTTGATTGCCGTTCTATCCCTGGGACTCGGCTGTGCTAAGGCGCCTAATGACAGCCAGCTGACCCAGCAGATTCAATCGAAGTTCAGCCAGGATTCCGGCTTGCAGCAGAAACCGATTTCTGTCCAGACGTCGGCCGGCGTAGTTACCCTTTCGGGCACGGTCGATAACGATGCGCAGCGCGTGGCCGCAGCCCGCTACGCTTCTGCCGCTCCGGGAGTCAAGCAGGTTGTAAATAATCTTGAGGTCGGAGCAGCGCCCGCAACGCCACCGGCCACCCGAATGGCCGAAGCTCTACCTCCAACAAAGCCTCAAGCGGCAACGAAACCACAAGCTGGGATTCCACGCCGCCAGAACGGCAGGACTTCTGCAGGACGGGACCCGTCAGAATGGGACTCGCCTGCGGCAGAATCGTCCAACGCGGCCAGCGGCGGCGGAGCAACCGCCGACCAGATGGCTAGTGCCGATTCCAGCGCCTCTCAGCCGCCGGCCGAGCCTTCTGCTCCACCTCTACCTCCGGCGCCTAAGATGCTGACGATCGAGTCGGGCACCTCCGTGACAATCCGCTTGGTGGATGCAATCAATTCGGAGACCGCGCAGTCGGGAGAGACTTTTCGCGCAACCCTTGACTCGCCACTATCTTCAAACGACGAAGTAGCGATTCCAGCTGGATACACCGTGGAAGGGCATGTCGTGGATGTGAAGAGTGCGGGCAAGTTCGCTGGGCAATCTCTTCTCGTTCTCCAGCTCGACCGGCTCTCCGTCGGCAGCAAATCATATATTCTTCAGACTGATCGTTTTCGGCGCCAGGGCAGTAACCGCTCCACTAATACCGCCGAAAAGGTCGGTGGCGGAGCGGCGATAGGGGCGATCCTGGGGGGCATTCTCGGTGGCGGCAAAGGGGCCGGGATAGGAGCCGCTGCGGGTGGCGGAGTAGGCGGCGGCGTCCAGGCAGCCGGCAAAGCCGAGCAAGTCAAGTTGGCAAGCGAAACAGTCCTGAAATTCACGCTCCAGGAGCCACTGACTGTGACGCAGGTGGACAAGGGTCCGGCACAGGGGCGCCCTAAGCTGGATACTCCTCAGTAATCGTTGGGCACGCGATAAATGAGCTTATTCCCTGCCGCTTTCGTAGTCATCGGCCGGCAGCCAGCATTGCGTTATTCATCACCTCAACTTGTGATCTCTCTCACCGTTGCGCATCCGACCCTGCAATAGAGTAAAGTTGTTGGACGCATTTGCAACGGGAGGTTAAGGATCTCCCAGGGGGAATTCCATGCGCACACTGAAAAGCGGCTGGATCGTTCCGGCCATCATTCTCACCCTGATGACGATGGCATCGGCCCAAGATCAGGCAAAGCCAGAGATCAAACACGTGCCGATTAAGCAGACATCGCCCGCATCGGGTGCGGAAATGTACAAAACATATTGCGCGGTCTGTCATGGGACCGATGGCAAAGGAAACGGCCCCGCAGCCGAAGCGCTCAAGGTGCCGCCCGCCGACCTGACCACACTGGCCACCAGAAATGGCGGCAAGTATCCCGCCATGAAAGTTACGGCGATGCTCCACGGCGAGGAAGTGCTTGCAGCCCATGGCACCAAGGACATGCCAATCTGGGGCAATTTGTTCCATAGCATGAGTGGAGGGAACGAGCCCGAGGTCCAGCAACGGGTCACCAACCTGAATAAGTACCTCGAATCAATACAGAAGAAGTAACCTTGATTTATTAGCCTCCATCCATGTGGCGGGAACGCCCCGGAAGAATGCGTTCCCGCTCCGCGCTTACCCCGTTGCCGTCCGTTCCGGCTGCTGGTAAAGTTCTTTCCGTACCGTTTGATAGCCGACAGATCTGCCTGGGTTTGAGCCAAAGGCGTTCCGTCCCACTCGCCCGACCGCGTTAAGCCGATGCTTAAAGTTTCCGCTCATCAAAGGAGTTGGATCGCACAAAATCTCCACTCCCCGCTGCTGCGCTATGGCGGCGCCGCGCTCGCGGTTTGGGTCGCGCTGAGCCTTTGGACCTTCTCTTCCCTACTCCATCGCCATCCCTCTGCCTTGTTCCTCGCCGCGGTTCTCCTTACCGCCCGTTATCTCGGTCTTGGGCCGGCGATTTTCAGTTCCTTTCTCTCGGCCGCTTGCCTCGACTTTTTTGTGCTTCCCCCGGTTTTCTCGTTTGGCATCAGGCGCCCCCTCGATCTTGAGCAGCTTCTGGTATTCCTGGCCATATCCGTTTTCGCCGGCAGTATGACGAGGCAGAAAACTCTGGCCGAATCGCGGGCCGACCGTGCAGCTCGCGAGATGGCCGCCATCGTTACATCCTCCCGCGACGCCATTTTCTCCACTAGTCCACAAGGCAATATCACCAGCTGGAATCGAGCCGCTGAGCGTCTGTACGGCTACAGCGCAGAGGAAGCCCTAGGAATGCCTGTCGCCCGCCTCGCGCCTCCGGAGCGGCGCGACGAGGTCGAGCGCAACTTCGAAACTCTCAACGCGGGCGGCCACGTCGATCCCTACCAGACCGAGCGTTGCCGCAAAGACGGAACCCTATGGCCCGCTCTGTTGTCGGTCTCGCCGCTGCTCGATGCCCAAGGCCAGATTGTAGGCACCTGCGCCATTGCCCGCGATATCTCGGCTGAGAAGCGGTCGGAAGAAGCCATCCGCCACCGCGAAAAGCTCGCCACCGCAGGCCGACTCGCTGCTTCGATCGCCCATGAAATCAACAATCCCCTCGAGGCTGTCATCAACCTTCTCTACCTCGTCCGCCACGATCCCACCCACGCCAACGAGCATTTGACTATGGCCGAGCAGGAAATCGGCCGCCTCGCCCGCATCGTCCAGCAGACTCTCGGCTTTGTCCGTGACACCAGTTCCCCAGGTTTATCGGAGCCGTCCACCATCATGGATGAAATCCTCCAGTTGTATTCCCATAAGCTGCTGGCCCGGAAGATTCGCGTGGCCCGTCGTTATCGCGAGACTGGCAAAATCCCCGCCAACGCTGGCGAATTGAGGCAGCTGTTTTCCAACCTGATTGTGAATGCCACCGATGCCATGGCCAAGGAGGGGTGCCTCTATGTGCGCGTGGCGCCGAGCCATGACTGGTCCGATGACCGCGAAGGGGTCCGGATCACGGTTGCTGACACTGGCAGCGGAATTCCACAGGAAAATCTGGACCGCATTTTCGAGCCTTTTTACACTACAAAAAAAGACACCGGGACAGGTCTTGGTCTGTGGATTTCAAGCGGGATTGTGCGTGAATACGGCGGCTCGATCAACGTCCGCAGCCGGGTTCATGGAGGAACAACAGGAACGGTGTTCTCCGTTTTTCTCCCCTGCCAATATGAAGTCTGCCAGGCTGCCTAACCGCGAGCCGGGCAGCAGCACAAATTCGGAGCGGGTCAAGCCGTGTCTGTGTACGCGTAAATAGTGCATGCCATTGCGGTTACAGTCTCCCCTGTGTGCCTACCTGCTCCTTATCAGAACAACTCTCGGTTAAGCCTGAACAGCGGTACAGTGACTTTCGTACTTAGAAGGCTAGCCCTCAAACCGCCTATAATCATGCAAACCCTGATAGCACGGGCACTTAGCTAACTTGGACACCATTCTTGAAGCCGTGTTCTTCGCTTGGGGGCTGTGTTTCGGCAGCTTCCTGAACGCGTGCATCTATCGCTTGCCGCTGGGCAAGTCGATTGTCGCGCCTCGCTCCGCGTGTCCGCATTGCGGAAGCCTGATCCCGCTCTATCACAATATCCCTGTCCTGAGCTGGCTGATTCTCGGGGGCAAGTGTCGATCGTGCAAGCAGCCGATTTCTCCGCGTTATCTGTTAGTGGAAATACTCACCGGAATTTTGTTCCTCGTCTGCTACCTGCACTTCGGGCTGAGCTTTGCCATGCTCAAATACGCCACGCTCGGCTTCCTGCTGCTCGGGCTGATCTTCACCGACGCGGAAACCAAACTCCTCCCCGATGCTCTGACCTTGCCCGGACTCGCGGCCGGCATCGGATTCAGCCTTCTCGTCCCGGTTTATGATCTGGCCTCGCGCATCATACCCGCACTCGTTTCAGCCGACGTGCGCAGCCACATTCCGTGGCGAATGTGGTCGCTGGCGGATTCCCTGCTCGGCGCGGCCGTCGGCGCATCGTTCCTCTACGGTGCAGCCGCCATCTATCTGCGGGCGCGCGGGGTCGAAGGCATGGGCTTCGGCGATGTCAAGCTGATGGCCATGATCGGCGCGTTCCTGGGAACTAAGCTTACGGTACTGACGATATTTACTGCCTCGCTGGCGGGCTCGCTTTTTGGATTAAGCACCATGCTCGCAGTCTGGTTCAAGCGCAACCGCCGCATCGCGGCCCGCGGTACTCCGCGGGTGGAAGCGCGCCGGCGCGCCTGGCATTCGGCCTGTCTTGTTTTCCGCTACTACCAGATGCCTTTCGGAGTCTTCCTCGGCGCCATGGCAATCCTGTCGTTCCTGTTCGGCGACCGGCTTCTGCACTGGTATTGGAGGGCGCTATGAAGCTCTTGGCGAATCCGGTCGCGCTGCGCATGGGCCTTCTGCTGCTCTCCGCTTTTTCCGCTTTCGTGTTCGGCTGGTTCCTTATCCGGCGCCTCCGGACAACGCTCAACGCGGAGCCCGAGTCCCTCAATCACGTGCCCCTGGCGACAGAGGGACTGCCGGTCCACGCCTACCATGCCGTAATTCAGCAGTTGAAACAACAAAAGCATGAGCTCGCGACCCAGCAACTTTCGGACCGACGCAAGGCGAAAGCCTCGGACTCGCTCAGTTCGACCGTGCTGGCCAATCTGCCGAGTGGCGTGCTATTCCTGAACACCGCCGGTTTAGTCCGTCAGGCAAACTCGGCCGCGCGCTCGCTGCTGGGATTCGCATCGCCCGCCGGCCTCGACCTGAGCGACCTTTTCCGCACCGCCATTGTGCGGTCGAGCGACGGCGTGGCCACGCGAACGGATGTCAAGCAAGCGCTCGCCCCTGCGCTTTCGGGGAAAAGCGCTGTGCGCGGGTTGCTCCTCAACTATGTTTCGCGCTCGGGAGAAAACCGCGTGCTTGAGGTAACAGCATCTCCGGTAATGGCCGACGACGCCAGTCTGATGGGCACAACATTGGTCCTCAGCGACAAAACTGATATTGAGCGTATCCGCCACGATCAGCGCGTCCACCAGGAGATCTCCCGGGAGATGGCGGACGAATTACGCACTTCCCTCGCGGCCATCGCCGGATGCGCGCAACAGTTGGCTCGGAGCCGGGACGACTCAGCACGGCATCTGGCCGACGACATCGCAGGCGAAGCGGCAAAATTGGATCGCACCATTGGCAGTTTCCTGGAGGCGCGCGAGGCTGCGGCCACCAGTTCATGAATTCAGCGTTGGCGGGACACGCAATCAGCCCCGCGGAAGGATGATTCTATGAAGCGAACGATGACGATGAAATGGATAGCAGCGGCCGCTCTGCTCCTGCTGGCTGCTGGCGCTGCGGCTCAGTCTCAGAACACATCTCTTGGCGACTATGCGCGCAGCATTCGCAAGAACAAGCCCGACGCAAACGCCGCCAGCCAGCATTACGACAATGACAATCTTCCGACGAGCGGAGTGCTGAGCGTAGTCGGCCCGGCCCCGTCGCAATCCAGCACCGCGAGCCCGGCCAAGGTTGATGCTGCCTCCGGTGCACCCGCCGCTTCCGCCGATCCGAAAACGTCCGACAAGCAGAAGGCCAACGACGACCTGCAAAAGAAAATCGACACCGAGAAGGCCAAGCTCGACTCACTGAGCCATGACCTCGACCTCGAACAGCGCGAGTACCGCATGCGCGCTGCGGTCTTCTACAGTGATGCGGGCAATCGCCTGCGCGACGCTGGAACATGGGACAAGCAAGACGCGCAATACAAATCCGACATGGAGAGCAAGCAGAAGGCGATCGACTCCGCTAAGGAGCAGCTCACGCAACTGCAGGAAGACGCGCACAAAGCCGGGATCGACCAGAAGAAAGAAGACACGTCCGACAAAGACAAGGACAAAGAGACCAGCAAAGACGACGACCAGGACAAGAAGTAGAACTTTGCGCCGTGGCCCACTCAAGCTTCTTTTGCTTGAGTGGGGAAATTCCCGTACCCAGCCTCACAACCCCGTTCGTTAGAGGTTGATTCGTTGGCGAATCTGCCGGGCGTGAAGCCGCCCGTGCAGCCAGTGGAACTTCCGCCACTCGCTGGCAGTCAGCGGCCCCAGAACGGGATGGTCCATGATCCTGGTGCTCGCCCCAAAACGGCGTTCGCAATCATCCAGACCCAACACCATTCTCCGAATCTCTCCCGAGAGTTTTTCGCGAACTTCCTCAAGCACCATCCCGCGCGGAAGTGCCCGTTCGGGAGCTTTCGCTCCTTCCGGCAAATACCCGAGCCTCGTCACCACGAAACTCTTCACACGGTGCTTGAAGGTTGCGCGCGTCGCCAGTGGGATTCCGCCATCCAGACACTTGGCAATCCCTTTGTTGGTGTTCGTGTAGGTCAGATAAAGATGCTCGACAATCTGGGCTGAGTTCCATTTTCCCGCCGGAGCTTTTTGCATCGCTTCGCGGGTCGCGCCTTCTATCGCCGCTTCCAACTCTTCGGGCAGTCGTTCGAGATACGATTTCATGGGTGCGCGCAAAGACGGCAGAACAGGATTGCGCCAATTTTATAGGATTCGACGCCGGTCCAGTAGCTTCAATACAGTACAATGATCGGATCATTTTCGAATTTCGAATCTTGCGTGATCAGGAATGCCCAATGAAAAAACTATTGCTGCCGATTCTCTTGGTGGCCGCCATGTCCGGATGCTCGTCGGAACCGAGCAAGCCGGCAACGCCCCAAGCCACCCAACCTAAGGCCCCTGAATTGATCACGGGAAGCAGCGCCTTTTTCAAGTCCTACATCGCGGCCCGCGGTTGGGCGCAGGACGCGCAGCCCTTCCGAGTCGAATCGGTCGCATCCAAAACGGGCGACGGCAAAGCGGGAGAATGGCGTTCGAGCTTCGCCTCACCTGCGCAGCACACGATAAAGTCTTACACCTGGTCGAACGGCGATATTGCCCACAGCGCCGATGACACCTACAGCCCAACCAACTCCTCGACCCAGATTTTCAACGTCCAGTTCCTGAAGGTGGATACCGACAAGGCGTTTGCCGTCGCGCAGCAGCATGGCGGCGCCAAACTGCTCGAAAACAATCCCGATACGCCCGTCCTTTACGTGCTCGATTGGAACCACGCGACCAACGAACTACTCTGGCATGTGATCTACGGCACGGATCGCGACGCCGCCAAACTGCGCGTTGCCGTCAACGCATCGACCGGCGATTTTTCGAAAGTGGAGAAGTAGGAGCGCGGTTAAGCGGTTAGCGGACAAGCAAGTTGTAGCCTCAGCGCTACGGGCTCTTCTTTTCCGACAGCTTTTCCAGCGATGCCCGCGCATCCTTCGCCAGTGGCCCTTCCGGAAGAATCTTCAAGTATTGCTCGAAGTCCTTCTTGGCCTCGGCCTTGTTGCCCATCTTTTCCTGGCACACGGCCATCCGGTAGGTGGCGATGGCGTCGTTATCTTTGTAGTAAAGAGCTTCCTTGTAGCGCTCAAGCGCCGCTCTGTAGTTCTTCCGCTTGAAGTAGTAGTCGCCCACCTCAATATCCTTCGAAGCCTTCAGCGGGTTCCAGGGATGAAACTCCTGCACTCCGGTGTTGTCCGAAGGAGGAGTGGGCTCCAGATCGGCAGCCGCCGACTTGCTGTAGGGATGGTTCTTGGCGTCGTCTTTGGGCGGAGTGAGGTCGGTTCGCGTCTCGCGGCTGGAACTCTCCTCCGCCTCGCGATCGACGTCCGCATGCTTCGAGGAGTCCTGGGTTGAATCTTGGGCGGACGAACTCTGGCTCGACGAACTCTGAGCGGACGAACCCTGACTCGATGTATTGGGATCTGATGGCGGCTGCTGCGCCAGCGAGCAGGTTGCGGCCAGCAGCGCCACAACGAGAAAAATAGTTCGGCTCATCCTGCGATTATTCTAGCTCCAATCAGGTTGGATGCGGCGGCGCATCAGCGCGACTAAAGGCAGCGGGCGTGCCCTGTTCGATCCCGCGCGCGCAAAAAAATCAGGCCGCCCACTTCGGGCGGCCCGTTTGGCGAAATCCTCCGGGGAGGAGGGAAAACTTATAGTGAAGGCGGATTCGCGCTCGATGTCTGTGCCGGCTGCGACTGGTCCGCCGCACCCGTGTTCGTCATCAAGTGAATATCGACGCGGCGGTTCTTGGCTCGCCCGGCCGACGTCTTGTTCGTCTCGACCGGCTTATCCTTGCCCAGTCCAATCAGATAGATCTTGTAAGCCGGAATGTTTTTCTCCGCAGCCAGGTACTGAATCACCGCGTCGGCGCGGCGCTGGCTAAGATCGTAGTTGTAGTCGGAACTGCCCACCGCATCGGTCGCCCCTTCCACCGTAATGATGTAGCCCTTGGTGGTGGCCACACTGGTCGCAAGCTGGTCGATCGCTTCTTTCGCGTCCTTGGTGAGGTTGTCCTTGTTAAATCCGAAATGCACGGACGTCTCCGCCACAGACTTATAGTTGTCGAGGTTGACAACTGTGTTGGTCAGAGTGTCCACGCGCTGGGACGCTGTATTGGCGGCCATCTGCGCTTTGTCGGCGCTGGCGCCAGCGGCCAGAGCTTTCTGGTCGGCGGCTACCGCGCTTGCCTGCACGGCCTGAATGCCGGACTGTGCCCGCTGGTCCACGTCCTTAATGTCCTTCGAGTTCTTCGCTGTCAGGTCGTCCAGTTCGTTGGTCTTGTTAATCAGCGGCGTTGTCTGCTGACGCACATAATTCTTGGTTGAACAACCAATCGATGCCGCCGCTACCGCCGCCAGCATTAGGGTCATACAAATTCGTTTCATCTGAGTGAGGGCTCCTTCCCCCAATAATGATTGCCCGATCTCTTCGTGGCCTACTGCTTTGTTGTCTTTCCAGTCACCGCAGTTGTCTCGACGTGCTCTTACGGCGCCTTAAACAATGCTCGCCTCTATTAAAGCACGACGGATGCCACTTTGATTTCCACAGGCATCAAGATAACAATCGTCGAATCAACTGGTTAGAAACGTTGCCGACAACAGCGCGGTAAGTCCGTGCAAGCATTCCCGATATGGACCGTAGAAATTTTATACTGTTCGTTCTTCGACGGGACCCACCATCTGCAATGTTGCCTATGGTTTGGACGACTAAAATCTAGTCCGAATCATGTTCACATCACTGACGGCACAGTAATCCCCATCACCTGCAACGCTCGAATCAGCTCGCGGCGAGCCACCGCAGCCGTCATCAGAAGGAACGTTTTGCGGCCCTCGTCCGCCTCGGCAAGGATGGGATGCTGGTGATAGAACGTATTGAAAAGCTGGGCAAGCTGGAACGTATGCTTGGCAAGATAAGCCGGCTCGGTGGTCGCGATGCACTGGCCCACAACATAAGAAGTCTTGGCCGCAGCGAGCCACAGTTCCCAAATTGTGTTGCCGGATTCCCCGTCGAAATACGGCTTGAACAACTCCGCCTGAATGCGATCTTTCGCGGTGGCTAGGAATGTGTCGGCGTCCAATCCCCCTTTGCGGAAAATGTTGGTAGCCCGCACAACCGCATATTGCGCGTAAGGTCCAGTTTCGCCCTCAAAGCTCAACGCATCTTTGAAGTCGAAGGCAATCACCGACGGCTTGGTGAACTTGAGCATGAAATAGCGCAGCGCGCCAATGGCAATCTGGGTCGCGATCGCGGCGCGCTCGGAATCGCTCAGCTCTGGATGCCGCGAGTCCACTTCCTTTCGGGCAGAGGCAATGAGCGCATCCAGTAGATCGTCGGCTTTAACCCCAAAACCCTTGCGCCCGGAAACCTCGATCCACGGTCGTTTCTTCTCTTCCTCGCTCAGCTCGTAGCCCAACTCAGCGGCACAACGAGGAGTAAGCGCGACCATCTCGTAGGAAAAATGCGTGTAGCGGTCCGCGGCCTCGCCGTGGCCGAGCCCGCGCAGGGCTTCGATCACGGTGTTCTGCGCCTCGGATTGACGGGCATCGATGACGTTATAGATTTCAGCAACGTCGCCAAAATGCGGATGGTCTCTGGCGGCCTCGCGATCGTCGGGCGTAGTCGAAATCCAGCAATCGTGCGCGTTGGGATAACGGAAGAACTTGCGATAGCTGAAATCACGGCCGAGCAGCCCGAACTTCCACATGTGGTAGGCGATGTCCTTGCCCACATAGCCAACCGTGCCATTCGAGCGCACGATCACTTTCTGGTCTTCCTCGGAGATTCCTTCCTCCGTGCCCTCTGTGCCCCCCGTGGCTAGAGGTTTTGCAGTCCCCGCCCGCCGCACAATCCAGCAGCCTTTGTTCTTGCCGTCGTCTTCATAGGTGAGCACGCCAGCTTCCCGAAGCTTTGTGAAAGCCGCGTCCCAAAAATGGAGGTGGAGGATCTCGCTCTCGCGCGGCAGAAAATCATATTCGATGTCGAGCCGGTCCATGGTTTCGAGATGCCGCTTCAGTACCGCAGTCGAGATCAGCTCAGCAAGCTGGGCGGTTTCGTTGTTCCCTGCCTCAATAGCGTGGAGCACAGCAGCGCGCGCGGCGAGGTTCCCTTTATCTTCCTCGTACCAGCGCGAAACACGCGCGTAAAGATCCCAGCAATAGAAATCAAAGCGCGGACCGGAAGCAAGCGCCGCAACTTCAGCGCTGGATTTCTTTTCCACGTGGGTAAATCCAACCACCACATCCGCGACCTGCACGCCGGTGTTGTCGATGTAATTCTGAACGTCGACTTCCCTGCCCGCAAAGCGCAGCAAGCGGACGAAGGTATCGCCAAGAATCGCGTTCCGCAGATGTCCAATGTGCGCGGCCTTATTGGGATTGATGCTCGAATGTTCAACCAGCACTTTACCTTCGAGAACGGATGGTCGAGCAGCCTGGTCGCACGCGAGAGATGCGGCGAGGGCGGCGCGATTAACGCGCACGTTGATATACCCGCCGCCGGCAACTTCGAACTTTTCTATGCCTTCGACCGGGCCAATTCCGGCAACAATCTCCTCGGCAATCTTGCGCGGAGCCTTGCGCAGCTGGCGGGCCAGTTCAAAGGCGATAGGAATTGCGAACTCGCCGAACTCGACCTTCGGAGGTTGTTCGACGACGATATTCGCAACTTCGCGCTGGTACGTACGGCGCAAGAAATCGCGCACCGATTCAGTAAGGCGGCGTTCGAGATGACGATACAAAGAATCCCTCGAAATGATTGAAGAAACGATGATTCTAACAAAGTCCAGCAGGAGGGCGGGTTTGACGCACCGTGACAACGAAACCTATGATGAAAACTCGCTCTTGGCTATCCGTCGCTCGCTATTCGCAATCACTGTTGGGTAGAGACTTTCTGCCGAGATGAGAGCCGCGCTGGCAGCACCGCGAAGCCGGAATCAAGTCGAATTGCAAACGACGAACAGCGAAGAGCGAACTGTGGCTTTTATGCGCATTGCCTACCTAGACTGTTTTTCCGGCATCAGCGGCGACATGTTTTTGGGTGCGCTGGTGGATGCCGGAGTTCCGGCCGCTCTGCTCGAACAGACCGTCGCGGCGCTGGGACTCGGTGCCAAACTCGAATTCTCGCGCGTGGTGCGGGGAGGAATCGCAGCGACCAAAGTCGATGTGCGCCTCGCCGCCGAACAAAACATACCGCACGAAGCCTCTCACGACCAAAGTGCCAGCAAGTATTCACACACCCATGCTCATTCGCACGAACCTGATCATGGCCGTGGCATGGCCGAGATCCGCGAAATTATCCAGAAAGCCGCGATCAGCGCAGCCGCAAAGGCGACTGCGATCCGCATTTTCGAGGCCCTGGCCGCAGCCGAAGCAGAGATTCACAACACCTCAATCGAGCAAGTGCATTTTCACGAAGTCGGCGCTGTGGACGCGCTGGTAGATATCGTTTGCGCCGCCGTCGGCGCCGAGGCGCTGGCCGTGGATGAGTGGGTGTGCTCCCCGCTAAACGTAGGCGGCGGCACCGTCAAGTGCGCGCATGGAACGTTGCCCGTTCCTGCGCCCGCCACCGTCAAGCTCTTGAACGACGCGCCGGTCTATTCCTTAGGGCCGCAGGTGGAACTTGTGACTCCGACCGGCGCCGCAATCGTAAAAACGTTTGCGACGCGATTCGGCACATTCCCCGCCATGAAGATCGACCATGCAGGCTACGGCGCTGGATCGCGCGAATTTGTCGATTATCCCAACGTTTTGCGGCTGACCGTGGGAGAGTCAATGCCGGCAGCGCAAGCGCGGATCTCAAGCAGCGCATCCGCCGCGGAAAGCGAAATGGAGCACGTAGCCGAAGACCGCATCGCCATACTCGAGGCCAATCTCGACGATCTAAGCCCGCAGGTGCTGGCCTACGCGATGGAGCGTCTGCTGGCCGAGGGCGCGCTCGATGTGTTCAGCGTGCCGGTCCAGATGAAAAAGAACCGCGCTGGTGCGCTGCTCACGGTACTCGCAAAGCCGGCAGACGCCGACCGCTTGACAAAAGTGATGTTCGCCGAAACCACAACGCTCGGCGTGCGCCGCCGCGACGAACACCGGCGAGTGCTTGCCCGCCGTTGGGAAACGGTCGAAACCGAGTGGGGCCCGGTCAGGATCAAAGTTGCCAACATGAACGGCACGGTTTCAAACTACGCTCCAGAATTTGAGGATTGCCGGCAGATTGCGACCAAACATCACGTGCCGCTGAAGAAAGTTATGGAAGCGGCGCTGCGGAAGTACGGAGCGATGGGCTCGTAGTTGTTAGCCTCTTGCAACCTCTCTTATGACAAACTGATTGCTGGAGGCAAGAAGTGGAAACTAGGAGCTAGGAGCTAGCGGCTAGAAGCTAGTAGCCGAAGCTAACAGTCAGCCGCCAGAAAAAACATCGCTGCCAACGAAATCATGACCAAGAAGTTCTACATCACGACTCCAATTTATTACGTCAACGCGCGCCCGCACATTGGCCACGCCTACACCACCATTGCCTGTGACACCATCGCCCGCCGCCATCGTATGCTCGGCGACGACACCTGGTTCCTTACGGGCACCGACGAGCACGGCCAGAAGATCGAGCGCGCCGCCCAAGCCGCGGGCAAAACTCCGCAGCAGTTCACCGACGAGGTCTCGGCCGAGTTTCGTGGCCTCTGGGACCGCATGGGCCTTAGCTACGATGACTACATCCGCACCACGTCGCCACGCCACAAGCAGGGCGTGCAGGCCTTGTGGAAGCGCATTGCGGACGCCGACTACATCTACAAAAGTCACTACACCGGCCAGTACTGCGTGTATGACGAGCTTTACGTCGACTCCGTCGGTCCGGGCGCACCCTGCCCTGAATGCGGCCGCCCGACGGAGACGGTGAAAGAGGAAAACTATTTCTTCAAGCTCTCGGCCTTCCAGGATAAATTGATCGACCTCTACACCAGCCAGCCCGATTTCATCCGCCCCGAGACACGTCGCAACGAGGTGCTCGCCTTTGTCAGAGGCGGCCTGCGCGATCTCTCCATCAGCCGCAGCACATTTTCCTGGGGCATCCCCGTGCCCGGCGATCCCAAGCACGTGATCTACGTCTGGCTCGATGCGCTGGCAAATTACATCACCGCCCTCGGCTATGGCTCGGCGGACCAGAGCAAGTACGACAAGTATTGGCCCGCCGACGTGCACATGATCGGCAAAGAAATTGTGCGCTTCCATTGCGTTTATTGGCCCGCGTTTCTGATGGCCGCCGGTTTGCCGCTGCCCAAAGGAATCACGGCGCACGGCTGGCTCTTATTCGAAGAAAACAAAATGTCGAAGTCGCGCGGCAACATCGTGCGCGCCGAAACGATCGTCGACGTGCTGGGCACCGACGCGCTGCGCTATTTCCTGCTGCGCGAAATTGTTTTCGGTCAGGATGGTTCTTTCAGCTTCGACGCGCTCGTGAAGCGCTATAACGCCGACTTGGCCAATGGTCTAGGCAATCTCGCCAGCCGCACGCTGACCATGATCACGCGCTATTTCAAAGGTGAAGTGCCGTATCCGTCGGCCACGGCACGTAGCGCGGCCGATGACACAATTGCCGAGGCGGCCCGAAAAGCAATCGCTGATTTCGGTTCGTTCTTTGATCAATACCAGTTTTCAAAAGCGCTTGAAGCCTCATGGGGACTGGTCTCAGCCGTGGACAAGTACATCGTCGAAAACGAGCCGTGGGCGCTCGGCGACAAACAGGATGAGGCGAGCCGTGCGCGACTCGCCACCGTCCTCTATACCAGCGCCGAAGCGCTCCGCATAGTGACGGCGCTCGCGCACCCGGTCATGCCGGATGCCACGGCCAAAATCTGGGCACAGCTAGGCCTGGGAGATATCAAGAAGTTCGACTTGACTCAACTGAAGTGGGGACAGCTGCCGCTCGGTACAAAGCTCGGCGAGGTACAGGCTGTATTTCCGCGCGCAGACAAATCCGCAATAGAGAGGATGCAGAAGATGGAAGAGCAAAGTGCAAGTGGAGCGACGGGAGCACCGCCCGTCCAGCCGAGCGCAGGTCAGCAACCCGCGGCAGCGCCAGCGGCCTCCACTCCGGCGCCTGTAGCTCCGGCCAAGCCGACGGCTACAATTCCCGACGGCAAAATCACCATCGATGATTTCGCCAAGATCGAGTTGCGCGTGGCGCAGGTAAAAGTAGCCGAGCGAGTAAAGGGCGCCGACAAGCTGCTGCGGCTCGAAGTTGACCTGGGAACCGAAGTGCGGCAATTGGTAGCCGGAATTGCCGAAGCCTACACTCCCGAATCGCTGATTGGTCGCAAAGTGGTAATCGTTGCCAATCTCGCGCCGCGCAAACTCCGAGGCCTCGAGTCAAACGGCATGATCGTCGCCGCCTCAATCGAAGGTGGAAAGCCAGTGCTGGCGAGCTTCCTGGAGGATGTACCGGTAGGAGCCAGGCTGAAATAGATGTAATCGCTCATTGAACTGATATCTGGAGCCTAATCACTGACCACTGAAAACCGACCACTAACCACTGATGTTCACCGACTCCCACGCCCATCTCGAAGGCAAGCGCTACGACGCTGACCGTGACGATGTACTCAAGCGCGCCAAGTCTGCCGGCGTGAACACATACCTCGCCATCGGAAACGGCGATGGCCCCGACACTGCCGACTGCGGAATCCGCCTGGCGGAGCAATACAACGGACGCCCGGGATTTCCCGAACTATGGGCCAGCGTGGGCATCCACCCGCACGAAGCGAGCCTTGCAAGCGAGGCCGCCTACACTCAACTCGCAGCCTGGGCGCGTCACCCGCGCGTAGTGGCATGGGGAGAAATCGGCCTCGACTACTTCTACGATCACTCGCCGCGCGATGTGCAAAAGCAAGTCTTCGAGCGCCAGATGGAATTAGCCAAAGCCGCTGCGCTGCCGATCATCATCCACTGCCGCCCCTCTGACAACAGCGAAAACGCCTGGGACGATTGCCTGACTCTCATCAAAGAACATTGGCTGCCAACCGGCCTTGGCGGCATTATGCACTGCTTCACGGGCTCAGTCGAACATGCCCGTCACTCGCTGGACCTCGGATTTCTCATCTCCTTCGCCGGCAACATCACGTTCCCTAAAGCGCAGAACATCCGCGACGCCGCCCAGATTGTCCCCCTCGATCGCATGCTGATCGAGACCGACTCGCCCTACCTGGCCCCGATTCCCCATCGTGGCCAGCGCAACGAACCCGCGTTCGTCATCGAAACCGCACGCCAGATCGCCGCGCTGCAAGGCATGCCGCCTGAAGCCATCGGCGAGCAAACGTCAGAAAATTTCCGCCGCATCTTCAAGCTTGTCGGCAACGGGCCAAGCCCAACGGTTCCTCAAAACGTCATTTAGCATCACCGGGCTAAGTCACTCCCCAAAACATTTCATCCCCGGCTTACATGGGTGATAACTGAAATCCCAGGATGTCGCTGCAAACTCTGCATCTCCCTGGTAGTAAACAGTGCAGCCATTCCAGTTGTCTCCAAAGAACCACGAATCAAGATTGAAAGTGACCTTGTTGCTCACAAATGTACCTTGCACGTTTTCTTCGTTTACGCCTTCGAAGTCAATGCATTGAAAAAATCCTTGTTCACCGTTTGGAATAACATCGCCTTCCGCAAAAAGTGTCCAGGAAGCCTGCTGCTTCTTCTTTGAAATGCTAAAACCCTTGGTGCTGGTGGGAACAACACTCACGCCGTCTCCGGTGAGCGGAACCGACACTGTTTGCCCATTAAAAGAGAAGGTCAGTGTGCCGGTGTCGGTTTCGATGGCTACAGGCTTGTAGGTAACGTAGACATTGCAGTGCGTGCCGGGCTTCACTCCACGGCCACAACTGTTTGTCGGAATTGCGAACGGGCCCGTGATAGAAACGGTCAAGGTGATTTGACTGTCGCCGGTATTCTTAAAAAACACACTTTGCGGTGAGCTTGTATAACCGGGGACAGCCACAAGCGTCAAGCTGGTGGGGCCAACTTCCTGGGCTTGAAGCAACAAAGCGGCGAACAGCATACCGATCACCGCAGCAACGCAGTGGATGAGTTTCATAGTCCGCTCCTTGATTGTGATCTGTAAAGGGAAGGTTGGGTCTTTCCAATTCGCAAACAGCCAGAATTTCGGCCCAAGGCTAGCACCGTCGCTCCAACATGTCTGTGAGGTTTGTCACGGTCGCTACCCGGCGAGCTTAGGGGCGCCTTCGGGAGTAGTCTGGAAACACTCGGTTGGTAGACCGTCGGACTCAAGTCCGTGGATGGAGAACCCCTCATGACACGCAACATCGCCGCCAAACGAATCAGCCCCATGTTGGCAACCGACAACATGGACAAAACCATCCTCTTCTACCAGAGCGTGCTCGGATTCACGCCCACCATGAAATCGCCGGACTACTCGATCATCGAGCGCGACGGACAGACCATCCACCTCCAGAAGGCCGCATCCGAAGAAGTGATGAAGAGCATGCGCGAGCACACGGAAATCTACATTGAAGTTTCTGGCATTCATGCTTTGTGGGAGCATGTGAAGACCTTTAAGAGTCAGTACAAAATTCGCGATTTATTCGAGCGAGAATACGGGATGACCGAGTTTCACGTCGCCGATCCGAACGGCTGCCTGGTGTTTGTGGGCGAGTCCACACCGAAACAAAGCTAAACGCCGACCCATATCAACTGGCTCGCTGCTCCATTCGCATCTTTCCTGCTCACCAAGCGCCTCTTCTGTTACCCTCATGGGTACGGGCTCGGGTGAGCGAAAGCCGCACAATTACGAAAAGCTGCTTCGTTCCCTGTCGCCTCGCAATCCAAAAACAGAGCTGTTTCATAAGAATCAATGCCAGACAACACTTTTGACATCGTCAGCAAAATCGACCTGCAGGAAGTTTCGAACGCGATTCAGCAGGCCATGAAGGAAATCACGACCCGCTTCGACTTGAAGGACTCGAAGTCGCAAATCGCGCTCGAGGGCAAGGACGCCATCATTCTGCATTCCGCCGACGAATTCAAACTCAAATCCATCAACGACATTTTTCAGCAGAAGCTGGTCAAACGCGGAGTCCCCCTGAAAGGCTTAACGTACGGCGTGGTTGAGCCGGCCGCGGGCAGCACTTCGAAGCAGAAGATCACGATGCAGCAAGGCATCCCGATCGAAAAGGCGCGCGAGATCGTGAAGTACATCAAGGACTCGAAAAAGAAATTACAGGCGTCGATCCAGGGCGACCTGGTGCGCGTCAGTGGCAAGGACCGCGACACCCTGCAAGAAATTATCGCCCTGCTGAAGCAAAAAGATTTCGGAATCGATATGCAGTTTACGAACTATAGGACAAACTGAAAAATCAAACCGCCGAGACAGAGAACGCCGAGGGCATTGAGTTAGGAAAATTGGTTTCAGGGTTTACTCGGCGCACTTGGCGTCTCGGCGGTGAGAATTCAAAGCTTGAGCACAACCAGCGCCATTAACGGGAAAGAGATTTTCGACCTGCTCCGCGACGACATCGTCGCCATCGAAGAGCAGTTCGGGCAGGACACCGTCTCGAACGTGGCCGCCATCACCGAGATTGGTGAATACCTGCGCGCCGGTGGCGGCAAGCGCATCCGTCCGGCTCTGCTGCTGCTTTCAGCGAAGTTGCTCGGCTACAAAGGCACGGGCGCAGTCAAACTCGCTTCCGTCGTCGAGATCATTCACACCGCAACCCTGGTCCACGACGACATCATCGACGAAGCCCAGACCCGCCGCGGCCGCCCCGCCGCCAACACCCAGTGGGGCAACTCAAAGTGCGTGCTCGCCGGCGACTGGCTCTACATGCAGGCCTTCAAGATCGCCGTGCAGGAGCGCAACTTCAGCATCCTCGACGTACTGATCGAACTCACGCAGCAGATGGTCGAAGGCGAACTGCTCCAGATGGAGAAACTCGGCAAGCTAATCTCCTCGCAGGAGTACCTCGACCTGATTTACCGCAAAACCGCCTGTCTTTTTTCGGTGTGCATGCGCGTCGGCGGCATCCTCGGCGGCGCAACCAGCGAGCAGGAATCCCGCCTCGGCCAATACGGCCGCGACCTTGGCATGGCTTTCCAGATCGTCGACGACGTCCTCGACCTGACCGCCTCTGAGAGCGTATTGGGCAAACCGGTGGCCAGCGACCTGCGCGAAGGCAAAGCCACCATGGCCATCATTCACGCGCTTGAGCGCTGCACTGCCACCGAGCGCAAGCAGATCGAAACCGTCATGCGCGACCGCGCTTTCAACGGCGTCACCCACGCCGACATCCTCGCCATCCTCAATCGCTATAACTCTCTCGAATACGCCTCCAGCCAGGCCGCCCATTACGCCGAGTCAGCGCGCAACGCCATCTGCATCTTCCCCGATTCCGAAATCAAGCGCGCCCTGCTGTGGGCACCTGACTATGTGGTGGCAAGAGAAAAATAGCCCTGAGATGCCAGCGGCCACCCTCGGCATATCGTTTCCCCCTCGGATCTCCAGTCTCCCAATGTAGTCGGTCGATCGCTTGCTCATGACTCGAAGCTAGAAGCTAGAAGCTCGCAGCTTTAGAAATAGCCCGCGACCTCGGCAGCAGCTCTGCATCTGATTGCTATACTACGCAGACGCTTCCCACGGAACGATGACCGACCTGCTCACGTTAATCTCGCAACACGGCTACCTATTCTTGGCCGCCATCTGCTTTGCCGAAGCCATCGGCCTTCCGCTGCCCGCAGCTCTGGCGCTGCTGACTGCCGGCGCTGTCGCTGCCTATGGACAGCTTCATTTCTATCTTGTTTTTGCCATCGGCCTGCTGGCCATGCTCTGCGGCGATTCGATTCTGTACTTCACCGGCCGGGCCACCGGCTGGGCGCTGCTGGGCGTGCTTTGCCGCCTTTCGGCCAGTCCGGAAACCTGCATTCTGCGCTCGGCAGAATACTTCTATCGCCGCGGCAAGCAAACGTTGCTTTTTGCCAAGTTCATTCCCGGAGTCAACACAATGTCTCCGCCGCTGGCGGGAAGCATGCGCATGCGGCCCCAGCAATTCCTCGCTTACGATGCGGTCGGCGCGGCCCTCTACATCGGAGCCTACGCTCTCGCCGGATATATCTTCAGCGATGCGCTGCGGGCCATCACCCGCGGCCTACGCTCGGCCGGTTCCGCCGCTGAGCTCATCTTCGGAATCGGACTCGCTGTCTATGTGGTTTATCGCATCTGGGTCTATCGCAAGTATCGCTTGCTCGACGTGGCTCCCCGCGTCCCCGCCGACGAGGTGGCTCGCCGCCTCGCCGCCGCCACACCCGGCAGCATCCTCATCGCCGACGTCCGCAGCCACGGCTACTACGACGCCGATTCCGAGCGCATCGCCGGTTCCATCCGCCTCGAGCCCAACCGCCTCGAAGAAGAAGTCAAGAACCTCTCCAAGGAGCGCGAGATTTATCTCTACTGCACTTGAGCGCGCGAAGCCACCAGCGCCCGTGTGGCGCACCTGCTGCAACAAGAAGGATTCAAAGTCTTCGTAATCTCCGGCGGCCTGCGCGCCTGGCGCAAAGCCGGCCAGCCCGTAGAGGCAGTCCCCCACGAAGATGTAATCAAGCTGCCCATGTTCAACTGAGATGTCTTGAAAGGGCACGGCTTTCACGGCTTGCAAGAAAATTGGTTTAGATTCTGGTTTGAAAGGGTGCGGCTTTAGCCGCACCGCGAAGCCCTTTATTTTTTGTCATTCCGAGCCGTCCGCAGCCGAGCTTGCGCGGTGAGAACCTGCCCTGAGCTCCGAAGGGTTAGCACCCAAAGCACGGACGCGAACCCGGGGCACCAGGCACCAGGCCATGAATTGCGAACACCAGAATCACAACCCATGCTGCCAAAAACAGAACGGGGATAACGTGAACCCACACACTGGGATGCAGCCCGCTGCCGGGATGTTCTGTTGCAAAATCAAATCCACAATCCTCCAGTGAAAGCTCGCCCTCGATTGCCTTGATGGACCTCCACCAATATTTGATATAGCTGTGCACCGCAATGCTAGTAATGAACCACGCCATTGTTGAGGCAGCGCCAAGGACCGCAAATGCCAATCCGGACCATAGATGACAATGCTCAACGACGTACCAGCAGCCAGCTAAGGCAACCGTTTCAAATGCCGCAAAGTAGTTGTTCCGCTGCCAATACGAGTCGACCTCGTAGCGCCATGTTTCAAATATAGTTTTGTAGACTTCGTGTTTCAGTTCGGAAGTCACGCCGCTGCCTCAGAATGGGATTCCACGGCCGTCCTCCGCGAGGGAATTCCCGGCCTAAAAGCGAGATGCGTCTTGCGGGCCATTATTGACTCTTGATCTTGGACACCGCGCTCACCATTTCCATGAATTGCTTCATTTGCTCCGAAGTCAACAGGTCAAGGGTAGTGGCAGGGCTCTTTTCACTCTTCGCAACAGCGGTCTCCTCCTGAGCGAAAGACCGCCTACCGACCTCAAGCTTGAACTTGTACTGTTCCTCCAGAGGAAGCAAAGCTATGAATGGGTCAATAGCCGCAAGCTCCAGGGCCAATTTCCTATTAGATTTTTCCATGTGAAAGAACCTGTCAGCTTGCGCACCAGCGTAGGCGGCAAGGACTCCGACGGTGATTGTCAGGAACACGCGCGCCGCGAACGATTCCCAATGGAACACACCTTGAACGCTCGGCAGAAAGGCATGATAAGCGAAGTAAATTAACCCGCACATTGCCGCAACCGTAATACCTTGCCAAATCCACATTGAAAACCGTGCGCGTTCTGCTGTGGTCTGATACCCACTCGTCACACCCAAGCTTCCGATGACCCCCACTAGCTTCTCTACATCACCACGGTGCTTATTTACTTCATCAAGAATCCCTTTGGCTCTCTTGTCATAATCCTCATCCAACTCTGACAATTTCAAATTCGCGGTCGCAACAAAGGCGCTCCGTTCTTTCGTAAACTCGGCGTCCTGATCCGACAACCGCTTCGTGTAGTCGGTAACGACATCCCCGAGTCTCTTTTGGGGGCTTCGGTTTGCGCGGTTGTGAAATCCCGGTTGCGATTTTCCTGCGCGGCAGAAAACTGTCCCTGTTGGTCAGTGAGAGTTTTCGTCAGTGTATTAACGCGCGACTCTTGGGCCTCGGCAAACGCCTTCTGCTGCTCAGCAGCTTGCGAAGAAATTTTTTGCCGTTCGGCCTCAAGCTGGGTCTTTAGCTCGGCAAGAGTTGTTTGCGCATAAACTTTCATGTCTTCTAGGTTCTTTGTCAGCTCTCCGATGTGCTCCTGTGTTTCTCGTCGGGAGGCTGCGCCAGAACGTAGCTGCTCATCAATCACGTCCCGGTACGAAGCAACCGCCCGCATCAAACCAATAAGCTCTTCTGAGCTGGATACGCTGGGAACCTGCGCTAAATTCACAAGGGCTGAATCAGCGGCACCATTTGCAACCGTGAGATGGGCTAAATCACGGTCCGCTATGAAGGCCTCGATTGCGACTTTCTGCTGCTCCAGTGACGCGGCAATTGAGTCAAGCGGCGCGGGGGAAATTGCCATCGTGTCAATTCCACCGAGTCGTTTACCACAAAGCGCTAGCACTGACCTAAGTCGCTCAAGGGCTTCCACGGCCTCAGGTTCGACATCATCAAGCCGTTCGGCTTGGTCTATCAGGGGACCTACGCTTTTCATTAGATCCCAGATTCGGTGATCTTTTATACGTGACGTCCACACGCTCATCAGATACAACCTTTCCGAAGAAATAGCGAGCTAGATTGCAGCGAGGAAGAAACTCGGGAAAGACAGTTAACAATACGCCGCGCTTACCTATGTTTCCACCGCAAAATTGCCGAACGCGCGCCCTTCGTTTTTTTGAAAGGTGGGGCTCTGCGCCTACCGCCCGTAGTCATTCGCTGACCGCCAGTGCCCCAGGTTCGCATCCGCTCTTTGGACGCAACCTGGGTGGAGCATGATCGGCGCTAAGATCCCGTGCATCCGAGTTGACACCAGGCGTTATAACTTTCCGAAGGGCGGAATTCCACGCTCCCGAGAACCGCTGCGTCCTCCCAACTTTTTTCATCACATTTTTCTCGTACGCTCATCACAGACTTGCACCACCATCTCTGCGAAGATACCTCGACAGTGCACTATCCGGAACTGCGCCAGTCTCCAGAGACAAACGCATTTCCGGCTGCAAACTTTTCACCGCTCTTTTGACAAAATATGGCCCGGTCAGCACCCTCTCAAGTGCACGCCAAATAGCAAAATGAGCCGCTAAGTCTATTGTTTTAGATCATTTGGCGATAACTACCCTACTATCATCAACTTAACTCATTTTTGGGTAGGGGGGGTACCCCCCCCACAAATTCGTCCAGAGCGAGCGGGAGCACGTCTGACAAGGTAGCCCGGCAGTATTCCTGACACTGCAACCGTGGCAAGCATGCGAGCAGAAACAGAGTGCATGCAGAGTGCAGGAAATGCGCAAGCGCGACCCGACTAAAACTCTCGCGCCATCCAACGTGACCGTCATCCTTGGCAGCGTCAGCTCGGAATGCTATCGTCGCAGCATGGGACGAGCCTTAAGCCGATGTGGCGTGATTCTCGCAGCAGGCGAATCCTCGCGCATGGGCCGCGACAAAGCCTTACTCCCCTGGCCGCCGCGAGCAGGCGAAAGCGCTGTGGCAGGCACGTTTCTCTCCGCCGCGATCGAGCTGTTCATTCCCTACGTCGACGTGGTTCTAGTAGTGGTCGGCAAGAACGAACGCGCTCTGATGCCGATTGTTTACGCAAACGGCGCCGCTCTGGTTGTGAATCCCGACCCCGAGCGCGGCCAGTTCAGTTCTTTGCAGGCTGGTCTCCAGGAAGTGCTCAACCGAGGCCAAGATGCAGCGCTCATCACGCTGGTGGATCGCCCGCCCGCGAAGCCCGCCACGATTGAGGCACTGGACGAGGCATTCGATCACGCCCTTCGCGAAGGCAAGTGGGCCGCAGTCCCCGAATACCAGGGCAACCACGGTCATCCAATTCTCATCGGCCGCGAAATGATCGAAGCTTTCCTGAAAGCCCCGCCGTCATCAAGCGCGCGCGAAGTCCAGCACGCTCATCAGGACAAAATTGCCTACGTCGCGGTCGAAGATCCGCAAGTAGTCGCCAATGTCGACACCCCAGAGCAGTACGCAGCCTTGCCCCAAGCAGTCCTGCCCTAACAAGGCTGCCCACCAGCACCGTGACCAGAAGGTCGCGACTCCGATGGTCAAGTTGTAGCGACCGCATCCTGCTGTCCCCATGTCAACTGGAACTAATTGAAAAACTGGCTAGTTACTGCATCTTCTCGCAGACCGAGATTTCTTGTTCAAGCAATGACTAAATTCGCCGCGGTTTTGCGCTGTTAAGAGACAGAAGGGCCAAAAAACAAGAATCGAAGAAACGGAGGATGGTCAAATGAACTCACGGAATGGCATCTACAAAAAGCTTGTTGTTCTTGCAGTCATGGGGACCCTGCTGCTCAGTCTTGGCACCCTGGCAATGGCGGAGAACGCCGCCCTCAGCGCCATCTACCTCTCTGCCGCCAACGTACCCACCAACATCGCGAGCATCCACACTTATCCCGATCCGCCCAAGGGCTTCAATCCCGTGACGGCCAGCGACGTAGAGCTAGCCACCTACGGTTTTCCGCAACGGCCCGACAAACAGGCGGACCCCGACCACTATGCCCTATGGGAGAGGGCCATGACTCGAGCCAAGATTCGCTGGCACGGTGACCTGAAACCGGCGCTTGGCGGCGGACGCGCGTTGATCCCTGCCGGTGCATCCCGAACGCAACCGGTCGGGCAGTTGCAGGTTCAACCTCAAACCGGGCCGGTGCACCTGTCAAACATCAGCGGCGGCGGCGTCACGCTCGACAATGGCGTGAAGAAGTGGAACACCAAGACTTCTTTCATCAACATTGTGGCGACCATGACCGTGCCGCACAGCCAGCGCGCCGACTCTGCCACAGGTTGCACCGCTTCCGACTATTATTCGGCAAGTTTAGTGGGGATTGACGGTGAGATCTGGTATGGGGCCAACGGCGTACCTTTTTTCCTTCCTCAAGAGAACGCCGGCGTTCTGTCTGAGGTTGATTGCGCGGACGACGCAACTTCCTACGCTTATCTGGGGTGGGAGAACTCTCTCAACACGGCGTTCCAAGTCAATCCCGGTGATGTCGTATTCATTGTCGTAGGTGCCAACGGCGGAGGGTGCAACTCGGGATATGTGTATCTGACCGACTTAACAACCGGAACCAACACTCCCTATACGGTCGACCCGAACCCTTGCTCTATCCCGCAGATCGGCCGTTTCGCGAACTGGATTGTGTGGCGGCCGTGCTGCGACGGCCCTGGACCTGACGGGGCGTGGCCCCTTGCCGACACCACCGACGTTTTCTTCGGTCTCGGGGACGTGCTGAACGCCGGCGGTAAATACCTCTACCCTGGCTCCCAGGCCGCAACGACGGAAATTTTGACCATGACGGATGACGCGGCCGACCAGTCCATTGAGACCGTAATCCAAGGCAGCTACACCGGCACTGCGGGCCTTATCTTCCAGACCACAGGATGCGCTGCGGGCGGTGGCTGTACGCCATAGGAAAAACAGCTGCGCGAAACGGGCGCTAGAACCTGAGCGCCCGTCCTCGCCATGGGGAACCCCAACCTGGCCCAATTCTCAAACCCTGCTCATCCATCTGCGTGCCTTACACTACTAGGTCGTGTTGAGGCCCCATCATTCATGCCCACTCTGAATCCCAAACAAACCGAATTCATCGCCAGCGTTCTCAAATCCTCGCCGCGCTTGGCCACCTTCGATTGCGACGGAACACTCTGGTCCGGAGATGCCGGCGAAGGGTTCTTCTCCTGGGAACTCGATCAGGGACTCGTATCCGATGAGATTGCGCGCTGGGCGCGTCCGCGCTACGCTGATTATCGAGCCGGCAAAGTCGCCGAAAACGTGATGTGTGGAGAAATGGTGACCATGCATCGAGGTCTGCGCGAAGAAGTCGTGCAGCATGCCTGCGACACGTATTTCGCGCTGGCGGTCGAATCCAACATCTTTCCCGAGATGCGCGCGCTGATTGAGCAGTTGCACGCGCAGCGATGCGATGTCTGGGCTGTTTCCTCTTCCAACGTGTGGATCATCCGCTCTGCCATGCGCCGCTTCGGAATTCCGTTCAACCGAATTCTCGCCGCCGAGGCAGCAGTAGAAAACGGCGTAATCGCCGACAAGCTAGTGCGAGTGCCAAGCGGTCCCGGCAAAGTCGAGGCGATCCGATCCGTTGTCGGCTCGTCGCCCGATTGCGCCTTCGGCAACGCCATCTGGGACCGCGAAATGCTCGCCCTAGCCAAGCACGCGTTCGCCATCAATCCCAATCCAAATCTGAAAGAGATTGCCCTCGCGAAACACTGGACCGTTTATCAGCCGGACCAGAACCACAAAGAGCGTTAAGTCGGCGTTACAAGATCGCGCTCCCGCCCAGATTATCGTCAAAGGCTCCGCAGCAGCGTCGTCAGTGTGTCGATCGCCAGCGCACCAGCGTGCCCCGAAGCGGCGGGCAACGCGCCAATCAACTCAAGCAGCTCTTCCCGGCTGATTTCCCGCGCCTCCCCCACGCTCTTGCCTTTCGCCAACTCCGTGATCGCCGATCCGCACGCTATCGCCGGCACGCACCCTTTAGCCCGAAAGCGGATGTCGGCGATCCGATCTCCGTCTAACTTCAAACTGAGTTCCAGAATGTCGCCGCAAGCCGGATTCTCTAGCCGCGCAGTCGCGTCCGCCAGCCCCACAACGCCGGCGTTGCGCGGATTCTGAAAATGATCCAAAAGTTTGTCAGAATACACACGCCGATTGTAAATGTGTACGCTCTCGACGACCCTCACGGGAGACCTCCCCTACAATGTAAGAATGCCCGGCCCGCACACGCCCCGGCGGATTGCTTGCCTGCAGCCCAGTGCCACCGTCATCCTCGCAAGCGTCGGAGCGCTCGACCGTGTAGTCGCCTGCACCAAATACTGTGCCGACGTCGTGCCAGAACTCAAGACCGATAAGCGCCCCGTCATTGCCGATTCGTGGAGCGCGCAGGCCGAGGAGATTCTGGCCTCCAAGCCCGACTTCGTTATCGCCGCCGTTCCGTATCGGCAAGAAGCGCTCGCTGAGATACTGAAAGCCGGCATTCGATTTCTAGCCCTGGCTCCGCGCACGCTCGACGACATTTACACCGATATTGCGACCATCGCCGCCTGTGTGGGCGCCGCCGATCGCGGCGAACAGACAATATCCGAGATGCAGTCGGAAATCGAGAACGTGCGCCGCGCCACTTCCGGCCCGAGCCGCAAACGCGTCTTCTGCGAGGAATGGGGCAAACCGATCATCGCCTCGCAGCCCTGGGTGCAGGAACTCGTGCAAGCGGCAGGCGGCGAATTCCTCGGGCAGCCGGGCAAGCAGACCTCGGCCGAACAAATTGCTCGACTGGACCCTGAGGTCATCGTTACCGCCTGGTGCGGCGCAGGCAACCGCGTACCGCTCGAGAAAATCGTTCGCGACCGCAGTTGGTCCGGCACGACGGCTGCCAAGACATCCCAGGTCTATTGCGTTTCCGATGAGCTTCTTAACACGCCCGCGCCCACACTCATTGCCGGCCTGCACGCTCTGGCCGCGGCAATTCATCCAGCCGCATTCCTGTCTTCGGCGACGGCCCAAAACGGATTGCGCCGGATCGCAGAATCTTCACCGGCAGAAACAATATCCGCACGATTGGTTTAGGATTGAAACATCATGACCGCGAGCCCTAAACTTGCCCACTTTAACGAAGTGCGTCAGGCCCTCGAGCAGTTGAATTCTGAGGCGCACTCGGCAGACGACCTGATGAAAGGCATTACTCTGCTCCTGCAAGAAAAACTGCTGAAGTACAACTGGGTGGGGTTTTATATGCTGGACCCCAAAGCCAACCCGCCGGTGCTGGTTCTAGGGCATTATCAAGGCGCGATGACTCCGCACACACGAATTTCGCTCAACCAGGGCATTTGCGGCGCGGCCGCATCCACCGGCAAGACTGTTGTTGTGGATGATGTGTCAAAAGATCAGCGCTATCTCGCATGCTCGCTCGAAACCAAGTCGGAGATCGTAGTCCCGGTCTTTGTGCGCGACGAGGCTGCTGGCGAACTCGATATCGATAGTCACTTCGCGGCGGCTTTCGGCGCCGAAGATCGCGAGCTCGTCGAATATTGCGCCCAAGCCGTCGGCAAGCGCCTGGAAAGCGAGCGGGGCCACTCACCCCGATCCCAAGGTTCGGAATGACCAAGAAGAGAGTAGTAGCTGCTTTGATCGTGCGTGATGGTCAGATTCTGGCATGCCAGCGCACGCGTCACCAGGTGATGCCCCTCAAGTGGGAGTTCCCCGGCGGCAAGATCGAAGAAGGCGAACAGCCGCGCGATGCCTTGCGCCGCGAACTCGAAGAAGAACTCGGAATCGAGGCCACTATCGGCGATGAGGTCGCCCGGATTAATCATGAATACCCTGGCGGCGGCTCGGTCGAACTCCGTTTCTTCGAGGTACACCAATACCAGGGCGAAATCGAAAACCGCATCTTTCGCGAAATTCGCTGGGTAAGACGGAAAGAACTGCTTGAACTCGACTTCCTCGAGGCTGACCGCACACTGGTTGAGGACCTGGCTGCCGGCAAGGTCATCTAGACCCCACTGCAACAGACCGCAAGTCCGGGGCATTAAACCTAGCCCGCCCCCCCGTGCACCAGCCCGTACATATAGAGCGCCGTCAACACGATCATAATCACGGTCGTTGCCCAGGCGATTATGTTGAAGGTGAGCTTGTTTACAAATTCACCCATCAGTTCTTTCTTATTGATCAACAGCAGCATGAAAATCAGCACGAAGGGCAAAACCGCACCGTTGACGACCTGCGAAAACAGCGCGATCTTTATCAGCGGAAGCCCGGGTATCAGCACTACCGCTCCTCCGGCCACAATGAGCCCCGTATAGAGCCAGTAAAAGACGGGCGCTTCCGAAAACTTGCGTTCGACTCCCGACTCGAAGCCTAATCCCTCGCATACCGTGTAAGCGGTCGAGAGCGGAAGAATCGAAGCCGCGAACAACGACGCGTTGAACAGACCGAGCGCAAACAGCAACGATGCCCATTGGCCGGCCAGTGGACCAAGCGCCTGCGCTGCGTCAGCGGCGTCGCGAATATCGCGAATGCCATGCAGGTAGAGTGTGGCAGCACATGCCACAATGATGAACCACGCAACCACGTCCGTGAAAATGCAGCCCACAATCACGTCGAGCCGCGAGGCAGCGTACTGACGCCGTGTCACTCCTTTCTCCACAATCGACGACTGCAGATAGAACTGCATCCAGGGCGCGATCGTAGTTCCCACCACGCCGATCACCGTGTAGAGGTACGCATTCTGCCTGAACGCTGCCATCTCCGGCGGCCTGATCGTGGCCTTCATGGCCGCAATCCACGCGGGCTTCGCCAACGCTCCGGCAAATATGTAAGTGACGTAGAAGAAGGAAGCCAGCAGAAACACTTTTTCAACGCTCTTGTACTGTCCTTTGACTGCAATCAGCCAAACGATCACCCCACAGATCGGCACCGAGATGTACTTTGAAACCCCAAACAGCCCCATGCTTCCCACAATGCCGACAAACTCCCCCACCACGTTTCCGAAATTTGTCAGCAGAATACCGATCATCATGAAGAACGTAATCCGCAGGCCGTATTCTTCCCGGATCAGGTCGCTCAGACCCTTGCCCGTGACGGCCCCCATGCGGGCGCACATTTCCTGCACGACGATCAGGGCGATCGTTGTCGGAATCATCGTCCACAACAGCATGTAACCGAATTGCGCGCCGGCCTGCGAATACTGCAAGATGCCATTGGCATCGTTGTCGACATTCGCGGTAATAAATCCCGGTCCTACGACGGCAAAAATCAGCAGGATCTGGATCTTCCAGCGTCTCAGAATCTTCATGCGCGCAATTCAGAAGTTCAGGATGGCCAAACCAAGCGATCAGAATAAATGCATCCCGCTTTTCTGAACAGGTGGAAACTAGATAATTGGAAAGAAATTCAGAGCTTGGCGCGCAGCATATTGATTACATCGTCGGGCGTAATCACGCCCATCAACCGATTATGCTCGTCGATGACCGGCAGAGTGAGCAGGTTGTACTTATCGAAAAGCTCGGCAAATTCTTTTTCCTTGGCGCCTTCGTGGCAGGAAATCAACGGCTCCTGCGTCAATGACAGCAATGGCGCCACCGACGGCGCCAGCACAATTTTCGCTAACGGCACCGCCCCCGCAAGCGTTCCATGCGAGTCGATGAGGAAGATCGTGCTCATGGTCTCCATACGGCCCTCGAACCCGCGCAGGGCCCCGACCGCATCATTTGCCGTGGCGGTGACCGCCAGCGCGATGTATTCCGTGGTCATGCGGCCGGCAGCCGTGTTCTCCTTGAACTCCAGAAGGTCGGCAACTTCTTGCCGTTCTGCGGGCTGCATCTGCACCAGGATTTCGGCGGTCCGCTCCTCCGGCAGATCCGCCAGCAGGTCGGCCGCCGCGTCGGGCTCCATCTCTTCGACGATGTCGGCGGCTCGATCGGAATCGAGCGACTCGACGACCGCTTTCTGCACCTTCGGTTCGAGTTCCTCCATGGCGTCGGCCGCCACGCCTTCGTCCAGTGTTTCGAAGACAGCCTCGCGCTCGTCGGGCGCCAGATTTTCGACGATATCGGCGATATCGGCCGGGTGGAGTTTGGCTAGCCGCTCATGCGAAATTTTCAGCTTCACCCGTCGCGCCGGATCGGTTTCGATCAAATCCACGAAATCCCATGGAATCTCATGCTGTGGCAACCGCTGGAGCAAAACGCGCAGCGCCGCCGCCGGAACCACCCCCTTCAGCAGGCGCCGTACCGCGCCACGCGCGCCCACATCCACGCCCTCGACCTTCAGCGTTGGGCGGCCCAGAACCGTGTCGCGATAAAAATCCACGTCGTTGACCCGCACTACCTTGCGCCCGTGCACGTCAATCACTTGCTGGTCGAGCAAGTCGCGGCTCAGAAGCAACAGCCCTTCTGCCCCGTCAGCCTGCGCCCAATCTCCCACAACCGTGGAAGCTCGCACGCCTCCGTTGATCGCGGAAACTGCGCTCAAAGGCAACAGCCGATTGCCGGAAGATGTTTTCACGATCAGCACAGCGATCTTGGAACGGTCCTCCTGCGGCGACAGCCCCACCTCGCGGACCCGGCCGCTGGGCGCCCCCGTCGAGTCGTAGACGGCCGTCCCCAGCAATTCGCTAAGTGCCAGCGTGCTCATCGACAAGAGAATACAAAACTGCAGCAGTGGAATCCAGATAAACCAAGGGGTTGGAGCAATAATTCTTGCCCGAACAAATAAGCCGTTAGGCTCGCATCTTGTCCGCCGTCAGGCCATGAGCCACGCTTGATTGGCCCTCCGAAGGGATAAACTACCTCTGCGCGGCGTAGAGGCCGCTTCGGGCGGGGTTCGCGTTGAACTCGAGCTTGCCATCCCGCCACAAGAGGCGCATCGGAGGATTAACTGCGAGATCTCATGGTAAGCCGCGGCGATCTTCGCTTTTCGGCCATAAGGAAACCCGTTTTGCTGGCGCTGTTGCTTCCAGCCCTGTGGTTCGTCGCCCACGAAGGCGGCCCAAAGCTGCGGCAAAGCGATTTCGTTGAATACTGGACTGTCGCTCGTCTATTTCTGTCGGGAGCAAACCCGTATTCCGCAACTGAAGTTTTCCATCTGGAGAGGCAGCTCCACCTGAGCACTCGTCCGCGCCCCTGGATGATGTTCAATCCCCCGCCGGCACTGACGGTAGTCGTGCCTTTCGGGCTGCTTCCTTTTCCGGTGGCCGCTGCCATTTGGTTCACACTGCAGTTCGCTATCGTCTTCGCGTCTTCCTTCTGGTTGTGGCGTATCTATCAAGGCCCGGATCGGTTTCGATGGCTGGCCATCGCGCTGCCGGGCATTTTCTTGCCGGTCAGCGTGGCGTTGCTCGATTGTCAGATAACCCCGCTGGTGCTGCTCGGCGTAGTCGCTTTTCTCCATTTTGCGGAGGCGCGCGCATACCTGCCTGCCGGGGCGGCGCTGGCGCTGCTCGCGCTCAAGCCCCAGCTTTGCCTTCCGCTCGCGTTCGTCGTGCTGCTCTGGTGCATACGGGAGCGGAGGTGGCAACTGGCTGTCGGTTGCGCAGCAGCAACGGCCCTCTTGCTTGTCCCCATCTGGGCACGCCCGGGATTAGTGTCGCAATATCGAGCAATCATCCCGAGAATATGCGACGACAATGCTCCCGCATGGGGCGGGCGATTGCGCGCCATATTTGGGTACCAGCTGGTTTGGTTGCAGTACTTGCCCGCAATCCCAGGGCTCACTTGGGCCGTGTTCTACTGGAAACAATATCGCTGGTCGTGGGACTGGAAACAGCGCTTGCCCATGCTCCTGCTAGTCGGTTACATCACGTCTCCCTATGCGTGGACCTACGACGAAGTAATACTGCTCCCGGTTTTTATTTCCGCATCGGTTTACTTGCTTGCCGAACCCAACCGGCGTCTTGCCCGCCGCTTTTTCGCTTTCTACATACTGGTCAATCTCGCCATGTTCGCCCTGAACATTACTGGCTTCCGTGACGAATGGTTTCTCTGGAACGTACCTGTTTGGCTGCTTGCCTACCTGCAGTTCCGCCAGCACTCTGTGGCGATCGGTTCCCCGCTGCACCCTCAGGATGCCCTTTCCTAAAGCAGTGTCGCAGTTCGATTGTCAGCAGACTAAGCGGTTCGGTGAAACCAAAACCAGGGGACATTCCGTCGTGGAGAAAACGGGGACATTTCTATTGTGGGTTTGACAATCGCACGTATCGCGTTGACTTTTCCCGAAGCTACAGGCACACTTTTCAATTCGTCGTGCTCCCGGCCAGACTGCGTTATCATGGCTGCGGTGTCCAAACCGCAAGCATGGCGGGTGCCACCGTAGGAATAGTTCGCTCTATGTCCTCAGACCGCGTCTCCTTAACGCTCGATTCGACGTTGGAGACAGTGAACAACGCCGAAGAGACAGCTGGCCGCATGGCGGCCGAGGCGGGCTTTGACGACGAGGAGATCATGAAGATCTCCATGGCCGTCCGCGAGGCGGCCGTCAACGCAGTTTTGCATGGAAATGCGTATGACCCAAATAAGAAGGTGATGCTCGCCTTTGAGCGCAACGACAAGGACCTTGTCATCGTCATTCGCGATCAGGGCAAGGGGTTGGACGCCGGGAAGATTCCAGATCCGTTGGCCCCGGAGAACTTGCTCAAAACCTCGGGCCGTGGCATTTTTCTAATCCGTTCGTTTATGGATGTGGTGGAGATCCACCCGTCCAAAACGGGCACCGAACTTAAAATGATCAAGCACGTCCGCGGCAACGCGGACTCCAAGGAGGCTCCTCAGTGACCATGAAGTCCAGTACTCGTCAGGTGGATGGCGTCACCATTGTCGATCTCAGCGGCCGCATCACGCTCGGCGAAGGCAGCATCGTCCTGCGCGACACCGTGCGCGACCTGCTTTCCAAGGGACAGAAGAAAATCCTGCTGAACCTTGGCGACGTCAACTACATCGACAGCTCCGGTATCGGCGAACTCGTCAGCGCCTTTACCACCGCCAAGAACCAGGGCGGCGAACTCAAGCTGCTCAACCTTACCAAGAAGGTCCACGATCTGCTTCAGATCACCAAGCTCTATACCGTCTTTGATGTAAAGGACGACGAGGCGTCGGCAATCAAGGCCTTCGGCAAATAGACAGCTAGGCGGGCGCGTGGTTCGCAGGGCCGGGGTCAAACTCGGCTTTCGCAATTCCCTTTTTGGGAGCCCTCGCGATAATTTTCAGCGCCCGCCTGGGCTCAAGCATGCGTGCGCTCTCATACAATCGAAGCTGAGACCGCTCCACTGCGGACTTCGCTTCTATGCGTTATCCTGCTGCGACACTTATCGCTGGATTTGTCCTTGTCGCGAGCGTGATTTGTTGCGCTGGCAATCATTCGACGGCGAACCCTTTCCGCGCGAATCCGTCGCAAAACAACTCTTCCTCGGACAATCAAGCACCCCAGAGCTGCCTCACCGTCGCCGAGGCCCAGCAGCATGTCGGCAAAACCAACTGCATCAAAGGAACTGTCGTGAGAGTCGAGGAGGGACACAATGGCGTGACCTTCCTCGATTTCTGCACTGACTACCACTCCTGCCCGTTCACGGTTGTCGTATTTCGCGGCGACCTCAGATCCGTGGGCGACGTTCGCCAGTTGCAAGGCCGCGATATCACCATCAAAGGCAGGATCGAGGAATACGACGACCGCGCGGAAATTGTCCTGCACCGGCCCCAACAACTCGGCGACAGCGCTTCCCATCTCACCGCGCTTCCCAAAGACTACGACGTCGAACACCAGGGCCACTACAGCGCCGGATCCTTCCGCGCCAGCAAGGCGAAGAAGGCAAAGCACAGCACGCAGGGCCCGCCACTCTCGCTCGAAGATCCGGAAGAACCGTGAGTTTGGCCCCGTTCGTCGGCCCCCGCGCTTCGCGCCTCAGAAAAGCGGCGCCCTCAGAGCCGCAATCAACTGAATTCCATGCACGTTCTTATCCGGAAGCATTTATCGCCGCATGGATTGTATTGACACAGTATACGTGTGCACGTATACTGTGTTCTGTGAACCTTACCTTATCGATCGATGAGCAAATCGTCTCTCAGGCGCGCAAGCGAGCTGGGGCCCTGGGCAAGAGTCTCAATCAGCTGATCCGTGACTATCTCGAAAGGCTGGCTGGCGGCGACGATCCTGACCGCAGCATCGAAGAGTTCCGGAGTCTCTCTGGCCGTGGCCACTCCCGTGGCTGGCGATTCAATCGCGACGAGATCCATAACCGGCAAGATTCATGAGCGCTCGTACCTTCCTCGACACAAATATCCTTGTTTACACCGACGACAAAGCCGCGCCAGCAAAGCAGCGGATCGCCATCGAGCTCGTGGCCAAGCACCGCCGCTCCAGCACTGGCGTTATTTCCCTTCAGGTTCTGCAAGAGTATTTCGTTACGATCACCCGCAAACTGCACGTTGACCCGCAGATTGCGCGCCGGAAGATCGAACTGCTTGCCGAGCTCGACGTTGCTGAGCCGGACTTTGCCGACATTCTCGCCGCCATTGATCTTCACCGCCTCCATGGCCTCTCGTTCTGGGATGCATTAGTACTGCGATCGGCTAAGCAGGCTGGTTGCACTGTTCTTCTCACAGAAGACTTGCAGAATACGCGAGAGATCGATGGCGTGCGAATCGTAAACCCGTTCCTCTAACCCTTACACCATCCCTTTGCGCAGTTCCTCGAGCCGATACTTTGTCCCCCGCCAGACAATCCCGCCTTGCCAGATGGTCAACACCATCGATCGAGCGACCGTGTAAGTCACCACGCATGTGCTGATCGGATGCAGCAAGAAGTAATACGGTCTCACGTCCGACAGCCCGGACATCCCCCAATAAATCGCAAAAATCGAAGCCAGCGCGACTCCATAGGGCAGCCGCGCCCACCCGTGCGCCATCCAGACACCGAGGAACGGCCCCAGATTCAGGAATGCCAGCGCGATGATCGACGCTACCGTTCGCGGCCACTGAAATGAAAGGAGCGCAAAAAAGTTCTTAGTGAGATTTTCGACAATCCCGAACGTGCCCTTCACCCAACGCAACGAAATCAAGTCTTCGCCAAACACGTTGCGCTGCGCATAGCCCGCATTCTTCACCACCTTGCCCAGTTTCATGTCGTCGAGTACTTCCATCCGCAAGGCCTTGTAAGTCCCCACCGCCTCATACACCGGCCGCCGCACCATATTGAACGCGCCCACCCCCATGTGGTCCTGCGCCTGCGGATCGGCCACCTTCCAGGGACGGTGCCCAAACACAAACAAAGCCTGAAAGAACGCAATCATCATGCGCTCCCCTGGATTTTCCATGATCATCCGTGGAAACAGCACCACGTGATCCGCCTTCTCGGCTTCGGCATAGCTCACCGCGCGCCGCACGGAATCTGGCTTGAACAGCACATCGGCGTCCGTGAACAGCAGCCAGTCACCGCTCGCCTGCTCTGCCGCGGTCCACATGGCGTGCGTTTTCCCCAACCATCCCGCCGGCAATTCGGTAACATGAATGACCCGCAGTCTGGGGCCGACAGGATTGCCTCCCCCCCACGGTCCAGCGGCAACCTCTTCCATGATTGGCCCGGTGCGATCGGTCGAGCGGTCGTCAACCGCGATGATCTCGTAGTTCGAATAATCAAGCGCCAGCAACGCCTCAAGCGTGGCGCGAATGTCCGCTTCTTCATTACGAGCCGGAACGATGATGCTAACGCGAGGCTCACTGCCGGCCGTGGACGGCCGGCGGTCCCATTCCGGCCGCGCCACATCGGCAATGCGCGGCATGCCAATCGCGGCCTCCACGATGCGGGAAAACCATGCCAGCGCCACTATGCTGCCGGCAATCCAGTGGACGATCTGCCAACTCATGCCTTTACTTTATTCTCTCTGGAGCGTGGATTCTGCTTTGGGGGAAAAGTCTACTTCTTGAACAGATTCTCAAACGCTTGCCGCGCATCGTTGGGACGCTGCGCCGGCTTGCTCGAAGTTTCTTTCTCCAGCCGCACACGCATGGAAAAAAACGAGCAGTCGTTGCGCTTATCTTTGGGAAAGATCCTTTCCGGGATCGGCTGGTTGCACTCAAAGCGGCTCGAAGGATCGAAGTGCTCACACTGCTTGCAAGAGTGCAGATCAAATCCGCATTTCGGACACTGCCCGAACGTCTCGCTCAGATTTTCCAGCAGTGCGCCGCACTCGGCACACCGCGAAACCGTCCGCGTCCCCGGCATGTTCAGAGGCCGCGGCCCGAAGGTATTGTCCCTCTTCGGCCCCGATGGTTTCTCCTGTTTTTTCTGTGCCTCGTTACTGGAGTCCTGGTATCCCCGCTGCCGGTATTTGCGATCGGACAAACGCGCCTCCTGGAACGCCTCATTTTCCGCCTTTGCCCCCCGTTGCACAAGGTTTTCTTTGCCTGTCCACGACAACCCCCAAACGGCCCGCATCATCTATGCAGCGCGGGGTAGCACGGCGAATTGTCTTTCACATTTCCGGGTGCTAACATCCGAACAGCACGGAACATTTCGAGGAGGCAGTTATGGCGGATCGTGATGGAAGCGGCTTCTTGTGGTTTCTCGCGGGTCTCGGTGTCGGAGCAGTCGTCGGCGTTCTTTATGCTCCTCGTTCGGGCGATGAAACGCGCGACGTAATTCGTTCCAAGGCACAGGAGGGTGCCGAGCGCGCTCGTCACCATGCCCGCCGCGCACGCGAACAGGCAGGCGACTGGATGGACCGCGGCCGCGACGTGATCGGCCAGCAGGGCGACCGGTTCCGCAGCGCCTACGAAGCCGGCCGGCAGGCATACAACGAAACGACGGCCACAGCCGAACCGCCAAAGTAGTTGCACCTCGAGGAGGAACTCATGGATGACAATCTCTTGAGAATTTTTATCGCCGTCACGACCTTTGCCATCGTGGTGCAAGCCGGCATTCTGGTTGGTCTTTACCTTGCCGTCCGTAAGACTACGGCGAAGATGGAAGCGCTCGCCACCGAAGTCCACGCCAAAGCGCTCCCCACCATGGACACGGTGCAAAACTTCCTCACCGACGTGCGCCCGAAGCTCGACAACCTTGCCACCAACGTTTCCGAATCGAGCACGCTGGTGCGTAATCAACTCGCCCGCATTGACGCCGCGCTCACCGACACACTCGACCGCACCCGCCTTCAAGTCATCCGCGCCGATGAACTCCTGAATCGCACAATGGACCGCGTGGAAGAAACAAGCGACGTCGTCCACAAAACCGTCATGTCCCCCCTGCGCCAGGTCAACGGCCTGATGGCCGCTCTTTCCACGGGATTCGAAGTTTTTGTGGGCCACAAACGCCGTTCCCCAAAAAATGGCATGGGCGTTCCCAACGACGAGATGTTCATTTAGGAGGCGACTTCTGATTTAGCTTTCGGGTTTAATCCCAGGCGCGCCTTCCCGGCGCGCTTTTCTTATCTCGCCGACATCTTGTTTCACCCTCACCGGCTGCCCGCACTCCAGCGCGTGCCTTCCATCACAGCGCTGGACTTGACTAGGAAGTATCATGCGCGGAGTGCGGAGGACTGCACAAGCGTCGTCGCACGTGAGGACTACATGCCACGTCTTCTTTCTATCCTATCGATTATGCGCACACCCAGAATCACATTCCTTCTGTGGTCGGTCGCCGTTTGCGTCTGCGCTATCTCCGTCCAGGCGCAGCAACCAGCGCCCTCGCAATCCGCCTCCGACACCCTGCAGCAGCGTGTCACGCAACTGGAGGCGGAGGTAAGCGAACTGAAAATGCTCGTAAAGCAGCTAACCTCGACCACCCCGGCTCCAACTGGAAACCCCGCGCACGTCGCCCAGCCAAGCACCGCCGCCCCCGCCCAAGCGGCCCTAAGAGAATCAGTCCTCGGCCCTGACGACAGCAAGACCCTCGACTTCATGCGTGGCACCACCATTGATCTAGCAGTAGACACCTACTACGAATACAACTTCAATCATCCCGTCGGCCGCGTGAACCTGCTGCGCCCCTACGACGTCTTGAGCAGCGAGTTCAGCCTGAATCAGGCCGATGTGATTTTCGATCATCCGCCGGATGTCGCTAACGGTCGCCGCTGGGGCGGTCGCCTCGATTTGCAATTCGGTCAATCCACCGACACGTCGCAGGGAAATCCCTTAAACGAACCTCGTCCAGATATTTACCGCAATATCTTCCAAGTCTACGGCACTTACGTCGTGCCACTCGGCAAAGGCCTGAACATCGATTTCGGCAAGTGGAGCAGCTCGCTGGGCGTCGAGGGCAACTACACCAAAGATCAGATGAACTATTCGCGCTCCTTCTGGTTCAGTTTCCTGCCCTTCTATCACATGGGACTGCGCGCCAGCCTTCCGCTCAATGACCGTTTCGCAGTGAACTATTGGGTAGTAAATGGCACCAATCAGGTTGAAGCCACCAACGGCTTCAAAGACGAGTTATTCGGTTTCACGACCAAGCCGCGCAAAACCCTCACCTGGACTATGAACTATTATCTCGGCCAGGAGAATCCCGATCGCACGCCGGCAACAGACTGTGGACCGATTCCCGTGCAGCCGGGTCTGTGCTTTACCGCCATCCGTCCTGCACCCAATGGACGAACTCATATCTTCGACAGCTACGCAACCTGGCAGGCCACTCCCAAACTAGCGTTCCAAGTCGAAGGAGACTATGCGATTCAACGTCTCTGGAAAAATCAAGCGCCGGGTGAGTCGTCCGCTCCCTCCCACATCGATGGCGGGGTCGCCTACATCCAATACCAACTCACGCCCAGGGTAGCCCTCGCAACCCGCGCCGAGTATATGTCCGACCGTGGAGGACTATTCAGCGGAATCTCCCAAGCCCTCAAAGAGAACACCGTCACCTTCGATTACAAAATGGCAGATGGTTTTCTGATGCGCTACGAATGGCGACGCGATTTCTCCAACCAGCCCTCATTCCTGACCGACGCCCAAGGAGTCTTCAGCAAAGACCAAAGCACCGCGACGGTCGGTCTCCTCTGGTGGTGGGGACGCAAAGAAGGAACCTGGTGATCTGAATCTGAAGTAGCACGCCTTCGCAGCTCGCTGAAAAACGCCGCCCTGTTATCGGGGAATCGCTTTAGCGATACCGCGTCATGCCGCTCGAGTGTTTCCTGGGCGTGACCAAAGCGCCCTCCCCGTATCCGCCTAGTCAACAACGATAAGCATAAAACCCTGATCGATTTCCACTGCTCTCCGCCTAGAATGTTTCAAACATTTCTCTCTCGATTTGTTTGAAACAGAATGGACGCAGAATGAAGCGGCAGTTCACAACCAACGATATAGTCGCGCTCACCGGCATCACGCCACGCCAGTTGCAGTGGTGGGACGAGCGCGGCTTGGTCATGCCCAGCCGCCACGGGCATCGCCGCATCTACAACTGGGATCAGCTCGTCACCGCCGCCGTCATCTGTCAGTTGCGCCGCCGCGGATTCCCCTTGCAGCGCGTCCGCAAGGTCGTCGCCTTTCTCGGACGCGAATTCGGTACAAATCTGGCCTCCACGGTACGCGCCGCCTCCCAGTATCACCTGCTCGCCGACGGTACGAACCTATACCTTCGCACGTCGTCCAGGCAGGTCGTGGACCTGCTAAAAAACTCGTCCCAGCCGATGTTCGATATATGCCTGAGCGATGAAGTCCGCCGGGTTCGAGCAGAAATAGCCCGCGGCAAAATTCTGTCTCGCAAAAAACGTGCAGTTGCAGAAGGGATTCAGCCTGTGCGCCGAGCTCGCAAAGCCTGACGCCAGCTTCGAAAGCAAACCGGAGGCATGATGATCGGTGAATTGAGCATTATCAACGAGTGGATTCCCGAACAGATGGAACCGGGCACCGTTTTCGTCTTGGAGAATGCGGGCGAAGTCGGCGAAAAGGAAGATCCCTATTGGGCAGTGCTCTCCTGCCCTTCGTGCGGCACCTTAGGTTTGATTACCCGCAAGCAAATCGCCGGCCTCCTCCCCACCATCTGCGGCTCCTCCCAATGCTCGGCCCAATTCTTCATAAAAGATGAAGTAATCACCCCCCGCAAACCGTTCTAGAGTTGTGTGTGGCGCGCGCACCCTCGCCCGTGAAATCTTCCCGGAACTAATGAACTGTGGCTCAAACGAGTCTGGCGCGGACACCCTTGTCCGCGTAAACGCCAGCATTTGCTAGTCGACTGTTCCAGATAGTTGTTGCTCAAGGTTTTCTTGAGCAGCCTGTGACGCAAGTATGTTTCGTATCAGGGCACGCCTTCAGGCGTGCCATAGGTCTTGCGTTGCGAATGCGCCTTCAGGCGCTGCGGACTCAGATTCTTGTTTCACTGCTGAAGCTCTTACTGTTGCTTCGCGTATTCCGCCCGGACTTCCCTCAAAATAGGAACATCCGCATCAGCATCCTTCCAAAGCGCCAAAAACTCCTTATAGGCCGCCAGCGCCCGCACCCGTGCCGCATCCGCATCCGCGCCCTGAGAATTCTTAGCCTGCAACGCATTCGCCCGCGCCACCCCCAGCCGCGCCAGAGCACCCGTCCAGCAGTTCCAGACCAGCCCGCTATGATCGAGAATTTTTTGAAACTGCGCTGCGGCAGAAGTGCTCTGCCCCGTAGCCAGCAGCGCCTCACCATTAACATAAGTCGTGTACATACAGGAAATATTGTTCAAGAACGTAATCTGCCCAAACTGGATCGGCGCGTCGAGCGCGGCACCACCCGGCACATCCAGAGCCGCCCCATTCTTTTTCTCCAGCGCCACCTGCATCCGGATCGCCGGCAGCCACAATGATTGCATCTGCGTGTCGAGCGGATACCGTGTATTCAAATCCTTTGCGAGTGCCTCAGCCCGCACCGTGTCACCCGCCATTGCCAAAGCAAGCGCCGCCTCACTTTCCACACCCTGGCTCGCCGGAGCCAGCTTCAAGCCCTCCGCCGCAGCCTGCCGCGCCTCCGCCGGGTTGCCATAAGCAGCTTCCCGCAGCGCACTATTCTCCAGCCATATCCCACCGTTCTCCTTGCTGTCAGCGCGAACGGCCAAATCAACAGCCTGTTTAGTCAACGCGCGTGCCTTCTGCAAGTGCCCCGCATATCCCTCGGTGTCAGCCTCCAGCGCAACTCCATAATTTTCGTCCGGCTTCCCCGAGAACCACTTCATCTGCTCCGTCATCCCCGCCGAATCCCCGGAAAGAAACGCCAGCGCATAGAGCGCGTTATGCGTGATGTAATCCTCCAGCTTGCGCGCCTGCGCGTCACGAATCGTCTTGCGTGCGTCGTCAAACCGCTGCAACGCCAGATAAGCATTGGCAAGATTGTCCCAAGGAGCCACGTTATCCGGGCTCACAGCCAGATCCTCGCGCGTCAGTTCCAGGGATTTCTCATGCTGCCCCAACTCCGCGTACACCACGCCCAGATTCAGCCGCGCCCGCGACTTGTTCGGATAGTTCTCAATTTCCTCCTGATAATTCTGCGCCGCTTTGTCCAGCTCTCCGGTGACATTCAGATAGTAGTTGGCGGCCAGCGCCAGTTTCTCGCGCTCGCTGGCATGGTCGCGCAACTGAAATGCCTTGGTCAGATATTCGCTGGCCCGCCCCGGCTCAGCCAGACTGAAATACTCCCCGCCCACGGCCATATAGCCCATAGCAAAGTTCGGATCAAGCTGAATAGCTCGCTGATTATATGGCAAAGCTGCGCCTGGCCCTTTTTCGTGATCCGCCTTCTGCCCCAGGCTGTACGCCTTCAGCGCCTCAAGCGACGAAGTCGTCGCCTGCTCCAAAGGAACATCAAACCGCTGCACCGTGCCCAATGATTCGCCCAATTGGCTGCGCAGCTTGGAAACCGCCCCGCCCAGCACGTCCAGCACCTTCTCCTTCGCCGGAGCCGTCACCTGCTGCTGTGCCAGCAAGTCTCCATTCTGGCAATTCACCGCCTTCAGCCCCACCACATACTCGCTGCCCAGGCTCCCAATCGAACCCGCAATATAAGCCTTGCTCCCCGTCCGCTGGCACAGCTCACGCGCCAACTCCGGCGTCAGTTTCGTCCCCGCCGGACGCGTCATCTGCTGCAAAGTATCCGCCACTTTATTTTCCGAGAGCACATTCAGAAACGGCGACTGGTTGAGCGCAACGCTGAGCGCGGTCTTGAGCGCATCGTCGAAAACAGCATCCCCCGTGCTGTTCGAAAAATCCGTAAGCACCACCGTATCCTTGTCGGTGAGCTGCTTGCTCGGGCGCATGCGATAGTAAACTCCTCCCGCAACCAGCAGAGCGACAACCAACGCCGCTGCGGCATAGAAGACGATCTTCACCCGCCCTGGGCGGGCTCTCCCCACGCGACTCGCACGCGCCGTTGCCGCCAGTTCGCCTCCAGCTTCCGGCGCACTGGTCACCGCCGAGTGCGACTCCGTATCCCGCTTCAGCCGCTGCAAATCGGCTCGCATCTCCGCCGCGCTCTGGTAGCGCAGGTTGCGGTCTTTCTCCAGCGCCTTGTTGATGATTCGTTCCAGATCCTCCGGCACATCCGGATTCAGCCGCACCACCGAAGTCGGCGCCGCATCCAGAATCGCCTTGAAGATCACCGCCGAACTTTCCCCGCGAAACGGCTGCATCCCCGTCGCCATCTCGTAAAGCACGGCGCCGAACGAAAACAAATCCGTGCGTGCGTCCAGTTCCCGAGCCCGCGCCTGCTCCGGCGACATATACGCCACCGTTCCCAGCGTCGAGCCCGGACTGGTCAGATGCGATTCCTCCAGCGCCGCATGCACCGTCCCCACTGTGATCCCGCTGGAAGAGGACTGCGCCGCCTCTACCTTGGCCAGCCCAAAGTCGAGAACCTTGGCATGTCCGCGCTTGGTTACGAAAATGTTGGCAGGCTTGATGTCGCGATGAACAATTCCCCGCGAATGCGCCGCATCCAGCGCATCGGCAATCTCAATCGCCAGGCCCAGCAAAACGTCGGTAGCAATGGGTTTTCTGCCGATCGAATACTTCAGGGTCAAGCCATCCAGAAACTCCATGGCGATAAACGGCTCACCCTTTTCCTCGCCAATTTCGTAGATGGTGCAGATATTCGGATGGTTCAGCGCGGAAGCCGCCTGCGCCTCCCGCTGAAATCGCGCCAGCGCGTTGGAATTCTTCGCCACATCATCCGGCAGAAATTTCAGCGCAACAAAGCGGTGCAGCGTAACGTCCTCCGCTTTGTACACAACCCCCATGCCCCCGCCGCCCAATCTCTCCAGCACACGGTAGCGCGAGATAGTCTGCCCAATCATGGTGAGGTTGAAATCTTAGGACCACACGTAACCTAAGTCAACGAAGCGAGAAAAGGGGTCGAGGGTCGGATTGGAAAGGGGTCGAGGGTCGGTTCGAATTTGCCTTGAAAGGGCGTGGCTTCACAGCCTGCGGAAAGAACCCGATGTCGCACTGTGTTTTGAAAGGGCACGGCTTCACAGTCTGCGGAAAGAACTCGATGTCGCACCTTGCTTTGAAAGGGCACGGCTTCAGCCGTGCCGTAAATTTCGCCAAATTATCGCGGCTTTAGCCGCTGAGGCACCGCCGCGGCGGCCACGCCCCTCTCCCGCAAACCGCTCTACAGGTTCTCTTGAATGAACCGTGGACTGAGGTGAACGTCAACTTGTACCAGCGGCGAATCCCCAACCGCCTTAAAGCTGTGGATCTCCCCGGCCTTGATGACAAAAATGTCCCCAGCGCCGCCCTCGAAGGTCTTGCCACTCACTGTCCACATCCCCCGGCCTTCGCGGATGAACTGGATCTCGTCATAAGGATGCCGGTGCGGCCCCGGCCCCGACCCCGGCTTCCCATGGAATAGGAACACCGAAACGCCAGTGTCGCCCCGCTCCGCTCCAACAAACTCATGCGAACTACCCACAAACGGCAGGTTCTCCTGGCGCACGTGATGCATTTTGTATTGCCTCCTGCCAGGATTTGATGAGTGCAGCCGAGGTTTGGCTCCGCGAATGCCAAGGAGTGAAATGGCGAAATTTCGCCAACCACCACACGCTCACGGGCATTCAAACGCTGGACTGGCCAATTGAATCGCCTGTTTGTCGTTTTTCATCGATTGCTCATCAGACCAAGCGGTCACGACGACGCGCAAGCGCTGTCCCCGCTCCACCGCAAACTCCTCTTTCGGGAAGGTGAAGGAAAAGTCGTGTGCCTGCCCGGCTGGTACGAGCCGCACCATACGCTGATCCACAGGCACACCACCTAGTACGGCGTCCGAGTGCCTGAGCTTTACGGGTTGCCATCCTCGGCTTGTCTGCACCTCCAGGTGAGCCGGAAGAATACAGAGGGACTCAGCTCTGCCCTCGCCCTTGCTGCAATAGGGAACCAATAGATCGCGCTCGGGCGAGAGCAGGGTAATCTCGACGGAAACGAGATGGACAAGTTTCACAGTCTTGGTTTGCACGATTGGTTTCGACGCGCTTTGACCGGAGAGCGCTTGTGCCGTTCCGACCACCACCATCGCAATCACGGGCAAGACGGTTTGGATGATTGCACCCCTCATCGCTCGATACTTTACGCTCAAAACCCGCGGCCGAGGGTCCGACTACCCTCGCTCCTCCCGCGCCCCCAGCTTTACCGGCACCTGCTCCACAATCTCAATCTCAAATCCTTCCAGCGCCGCCACCCGCCGCGGATGATTCGTCAGCAAACGGATCCGCTTCAAATTCAAATCCGAAAGAATCTGCGCGCCCAGCCCAATCTCCCGCTGAATTTTCCGCTCGCTGTCCGGCAGCGTAGGCAGCCGCCGCTCTCGATGAAATGTCAGAAACGACTGTTCCCCAACCTTCTCCGCCGAAAATCCCCGCGAAGTCTGATGCAGATAAATCAGCGCCCCCCGCTCCTCCGCCGCAATCGTCTCCAGCGCAGCCTCCAGCGTCTGGTTGCAGTCGCACCCGGTCGCCCCAAACACGTCGCCCAGCAGGCAGTGCGCATGCATGCGCACCAGCACCGGCTTCGTCGAATCGCTGATATCGCCGCGAATCAGCGCAACGTGCGACTCCCCTCCATCTACTTCACTCTCATAAGCGATCAGCCGGAACTCCCCGTGCCGAGTCTCCACCAGCGCCTCCCCCACGCGATGCACGTAGCGCTCATGCTGCATCCGGTACCGGATCAACTCCGCCACCGTCAGCATCTTCATCTCGTGAGTCTTGCAAAACTCGATCAGGTCCGGCACGCGCGCCATCGTGCCGTCGTCTCTCATGATTTCGCAGATGATCCCCGCCGGCACCATCCCCGCCAGCCGCGCCAAATCGACCGACGCTTCCGTCTGCCCCGCCCGAACCAGCACCCCGCCCTTCCGCGCTCGCAGTGGAAACACATGCCCCGGCCGCGCCAGATCCGCAGGCCGAGTCGCCGGATCAATCGCCACTTTGATGGTGTGCGAACGATCGTAAGCCGAAATCCCGGTCGTCACGCCCTCCCGCGCATCAATCGCCTCGCAAAACGCCGTCCCATATTGCGAAGTATTCTCCGAGGTCATGTTCCCGATGCGCAGATGATCCAACCGCTCTTCCGTCATCGCCAGGCACACCAGCCCGCGCCCAAACTTGGCCATGAAGTTGATCGCCTCAGGCGTAACTTTCTCCGCCGCCAGCGTCAGATCGCCCTCGTTCTCGCGGTCTTCGTCATCCACAACAACAACCATCCGCCCCGCCCGAATCTCTTCGATAGCGGTCGCCACATCCGTAAAGGTCGAGTGAGGAGTCATAATCTTTCTCGCAAATTCGCAAATCCGCTCCACGGCCTTTCTTCGCGATCTTTGCGGATACTCTTTGCGAACTTTGCGGTCAAAAGCTTCCTTTCGACCGCATATCCGCAGTCAAGGTATAAGGGTCGGCATTTTCTGCGCACCACACTAGGCAGCCTTCAAGCACTTCCGCTTCTCCGCAACCAGTTCGCCCTCCGCCCCGCGGAACAACTTTTTCATCGCCCGCACCACAACGCGGATCACCACCACAATCGCTACCAGGAAAACCACCACAATCGACCCCGCCATGATCGGATGCGCGCTCGCAACCCACGTCAGAAAGATCGCCAGCGTGTCTTCGCCCGCGCTGAGCGCAATATTTGAAACCGGCTCGGGCGATGGCGTCACCGCAACCCTCGCCGCCGTCTTTCCGCCGTGCGCCGCCAGCGCAATCGCTCCCCCCGCCAGCGTTGCCAGCAACTGCTTTTCCGGCGAGAGCTGCGCCGCCGCGCCATAGGCCATCAGCGCTGCCACTGGCACCCGTACAAACGTGTGCAGCGCATTCCACACCAAATCAAACGCCGGAACCTTGTCGGCAAAAAACTCGATGGCAAATAGCGCGCCAGCAGCCGCAATCACCCACCAACTCGAAAGCAAATGCAGCCCCGCAGGCAGATCCACCCACCCCACATGCGCCAGCAGTCCCAGGCTCGCAACCGTGGCATATAAGTTCAGTCCGGCGGCAAAGCTCACGGCCACGATGAACCCGACCAGTTCCGGCCCCCCGAATTTTATGTTCGCAAGCATGGTTGATGGAAACACAGCTACGAGCTTCGAGCCGCGAGCTTCGAGCAATCATCTCACGAGCGGAAACTCGCTGTCCTCAAAGCTGTAGCCTGCTTATTGGTTGACTGCAAGCCCCACAGCCAAGCCTGTGCCCTTCCGTAGCTAGAAGCTCGTAGCTCGTAGCTAAAATAAGAAAGGGTCGCCACCTGGCGACCCTTTCCGCTAACTTCCCCAAAACCTACAGGGTGGATTCAATTTCAAAACCCCAAGCTTCCAACAGCGGCTCAGGGATATACTTCGAGTTCTTGTTCCGGCGCGCCCATTCCCGCAGCCGGGTCGACCGCAAGTACTGATCGGGAGAGAGCTTATACTCGTGCACAACCTGTTCGAACTCTGTGATTGTGGGAGTAACTGGCCCGATGGGCTCAGGCTTGCCCCAATTGGGGTTTCCACGTCGCTTTGCCATGTAAAATGTTTCCTTTTCGTTCGGTAAATTTAAGGGCTTATCTGGGTACGAAACTCTAGCTCCTACAGTATTTTGGATTCCAAACCGGACTCTAGGGATTCACGCGACAAAAACAAATTACGCAGGCGCGCCACCCAAGCCCCCTTGAACCTATGGAAGCTATTGATAATACTAGGTTTTCAAGGTGTAGTCAATAGAAAAATGGTGCCATTCGTATGGCTCTTCCCATCCCCTTTATACACAGCAACTTGCAAACCCATCCTCGGACCCGCCGCTGCCCCGACCCCCACCCCCCACCTTCCCCGATCAGGGCCCAGTCGCCTGCCAATTTTCCGGAAGCACTCTCGCGCAACGGGCGGCGGTGACTGCAGTAACCCTGATGTAGAAGCCCGCCGTTGACCACAGAATTCCATGGACTTAGAGTGCAAACAGGAGTTGTTCGGGCCTCCGAAATGGCTCTCCATTTAAGTCTGAGTCCAGCTCGCCGAGTCCCGATATGCTCCCTTTCGACGTGGCCCATACCGAGCCATGCTTGAGCGCTTCGCTAATGAACCTGAAAACCCTATTACTGAGCTCCGACGATAAGACGATAAGGGTTCTGCGCCGCGTCCTCAGCGACCTCGAAATTGGTGTTGAACATTTCTCGCTCTCCGACGATGTCATTCGCCGGATTACCCGCCAGCGTTTTGAAGCGATCATCGTCGACTGTTCCGACCCCGAGGATGCCGGCAATGTTCTGCGCGCCGCTAAGGCCGCTCCTGTAAACAAGCGCGCTCTCTCCGTCGTGCTCGTCGATTCTCGGCTTGGTCTTAAGGGTGGGTTCGACATGGGGGCTCATTTCGTTCTCCACAAGCCTTTAGCCGTCGAACGCGCCAAATCCAGCTTCCGCGCGGTTCGCGCCCTTATGAAGAGCGAGCGCCGGTTGCAGTTGCGCATTCCGGTCCAAATCCCAGTTGACTGCTCCGGAACGGCCCGCTTTCAGGCCAAGACGCTGGACATTTGCGAAGGCGGCATGGCCGTAAAGTTTGCCGGCCGCAAATCCAGGGATAGCGTGATTCGTTTCTCCTTCCAATTGCCCGGTCTCGACCACCAGTTCGAAGTTTGGGGGGAAATGGCTTGGGAAGCCACCGGGGACCAGGCTGGCGTTCGTTTCAAAGATCTCGCCCCGGATCAGCGCAGCGCACTTCGCAAATGGCTCGATAGCCAGGTTGCCGAGCCTGTCGCCGACGACCCGCCCGTCGTTTGCCGCCTCACCGATCTCAGCGCCGCGGGTTGCTATCTCAAAACCAGTTCACCGTTCCCAGCATCCACCCGCGTAATCCTTTCGATCGGCCCAGCCAGCCCTGCGGAACGCGCGGTTGGCATCGTCCGCCTCACCCACTCTGAATTTGGCATGGGCGTCGAGTTCCTCCAGTCCACCGCCGACCAGTGCCAGCAGGTCAGCCGGCTGATCGAAGTTCTGCGCGTGAACGGCGAATCCATCGATCTCTTCGTCGAGCCAAACGGTTTGGAACCAGTTTCGCCAGAAGAACGACCGCCTTCTGTCGCCGCCGCCGACGATGCCCTCGTAAACCTCTTCCACCAGCAAGCGCACCTCCCCGTCGACGCGTTTCTCGAACAGATGCAACAGCACCGCCAGTTGCTGGACTCGCGTTAAGGATCCGATCATTGGTGATCGGGACTCAATTGATGATCCAGGCTCAATGCAAAAGCGTTCCACCTGAAGGGGCATACCCCAGTCTCCACCTTGCCCTACAATCAAGGTACACATGAACCAGTGGATTGGATTCGCTCTCGTCTTAATAGTCTGGCTTGTTCTGACGCAATGGCTCCTGCCGAAGTTGGGTGTCCCAACCTGACGCAGCAGGGGCTGCGAGGTCGGCGACCCCGCCAAGAAAAAGGAAAGACCCGCGGAAAAGTGAAGCGGGCGTGAGCCTAACACGATCCCTCGTCTCAGCCCACGCCTAGCGCTTCAGACCTAACGCCCAACCAAGGTTGCCGTCTCGACCGGAGTTGTCTTTTTCTTAGCCAACTCCTGCTCGAACTTCCCTTGCAGCACTTCCCACCCCACGTTTTGCCCAGGAGTCCAGACGTTCGCCAGAAAGTACTCGCTGCCGTAGTGTCGGAAAATAAAATGAGCGGCGTCGGCGGTGGCCTTCCCTTCTTTCGGAAGAACCAGAAATGTTCTGGAGACTCGCCCATCCGTGGTGTAGATTCGCAGTCTGCCGTTCGCAATCTTTTCGATAACGTAATCCCCCGGCTGCAAGCGCTCATTCTCAACCACAAAGCTGAACGGCACGCTGACGTTCATCCGTCCGGAATACTGGGCAAACATCGGAACGGCCATCCCCATCATCAGCACCAATGCCATCACCGTACCTGTCATATGCTTTTTCATAACGCCTCCTTGTTCTCGCGACGCCTTTTTTGTCGCTCGGTCGCGTTCACATGTGCATTGAACGATGGGTCAGATAAAAGAAAAATGTTCGGCAACTGACTCGTGGAAGAAACGCGGATGACCACGCAATCAACTGAAACAGCGTCGCTTAGATCGCCAAGTGATCCCAGCAGAGATGCCCGGGTCGGCTAATCCCAGAACCCGCCCGCCGCCGAATCACGGGACTGAACAATTTGGGTCCATGTGGCGCGGACACTCCTGTCCGCGTGCCGCTATCGCCCCAACCGCCTGTGCCGAAAAGTGTGTCCCCTGCCCCACACTACTGGCTGAACGCCACTGGTGGTAAACTTCCTAGAATTCAGCTCAGACCGAGTTGCCCAATTCCCTTGTGCCCGTAGACGAGACCAAATCGAACGGCCATCTCCGCTGCTTTTCGAATTTTGAGTTGGACTTGCGCGCCGGCGAACTCCGCAAGCACGGCACGAAGATCAAGCTGCAGGAACAGCCTTTTCAGATTCTGACCCTTCTGCTGGAGAAGCCCGGCGAAGTTGTTACTCGTGAACAACTCCGCGAGCGCCTCTGGCCCGCCGACACTTTCGTCGATTTCGACCAAAGCCTCAACAGCGCAGTCAAGAAGTTGCGTCAGGCCCTGAATGACGACCCCGATATCCCGCGCTTCATCGAGACTCTGCCCCGCCGTGGCTACCGCTTTATAGCCCCACTGCGTAATGGCGAGGATGCGTCGTCCGCAGTCATCGGGAGCGTAGAGTTGTCGGCTGCCAATGGTGCCAATCCGTCCACCGCCGCGGCCGCTCCGCCCGCGCTCCCTGCCCGCTCCCATCATTGGAAGCTCTGGATTGCCGGCGCTCTCGGCTTCGTTCTCGCACTTGGATTGATGTATTGGTTTCGCTTTCCGCTCCCCACAAGAGGCGTCCAAGCTTCCGAAGCCGTCCGCCTCGTGCCCGTCACCACCTATTCCGGCCAATCCTGTAAAGGGTCGTTTTCCCCCGACGGCAACGAAATCGCCTACTCCTGGAAAGGCGATCTCGAAGACCAAGGCGTCGACATTTACATCAAGCAGTTGGGCGTTGACAAGCCTCTTCAGATCACTCACGATTTTGACTTCAATTTCTTTCCCGCCTGGTCCCCCGACGGCCGCTATATCGCATTTATTCACGTGAAGCGCACCGGCGGCTCCGGTATTTTTGTCATGCCCTCGCTCGGTGGCACTGCCCGGCAATTGCACGCGTTCGATCGCACCGGGGATTGCCAGGCCGCGCCCGCTTGGTCCCCCGATGGCCGTTCTCTCATTTTTTCCGAAAAGGATCCTGGCCAGCCCTGCCAGGTTCGCCAACTCACGGTTGAAGATCTCAAGGTTCGCAACCTCAGTTCGCCTCCCATCCCCTCCACCGGCGATTGGGGTGCCGAGTACTCTCCCGACGGCGCCAGCATCGCCTTCGTTCGCAACACCAAAGACGTGGAAGACATTTACGTCATGCGCGCATCGGGCGGCCCGCCCCGTCGCGTCACCTTCGACAATCGCCTGATGGGCGGCCTGGCCTGGATGCCCAACGGCAAGGAACTCATCTTCTCCTCCAACCGCGGCGGCGCAAGTTGGGGTTTATGGCGTATTGCCATTGAAGGCGGACGCCCTCCCGAACGTCTCTCCGTCGGTTCCGAAGCCGCCTACATGCCCATCGTCAGCCTCCGCGGCAATCGTCTCGCCTACGCCAGCGGAGATTGGAACGAAAACATCTGGCGCGTTCCCATCGGTCCCAACCATCGCGGAGGCAAGCCTGAGAAGTTCATCGCCTCCAACCTGGCCGAGGAAGGTCCTCAGTACTCGCCCGATGGAAAGCACATCGCCTTTCAGTCCACCCGCTCCGGTAGCTACGAAATCTGGCGCGCCGATGCCGACGGCGCCAATCTCGTTCAACTCACTTCTTTCGGAGGCCCGCTCACGGGCACGCCGCGCTGGTCGCCCGATGGAACTCATATTGTGTTCGATACGCGGCCCGGCTCCCATCCCAATGTTCACGTCATCGCCGCCGATGGCGGTCCTCCGCGCCGTTTTGTCAATGACTCCGCCGATGAAGGCGTCGGCAGTTGGTCCCACGATGGCCATTGGCTCTACTACGCCTCCAATCGCAGCGGCAATTGGCAGGTCTGGAAGCGAACCGTCGACAACGGCGCGCCCGTGCAAGTCACCAAAAATGGCGGATTCGCCCCGTTAGAAGCGCCCGACGGCCAATCCATCTACTACACCAGATTCGACGAGCCCGGAGTCTGGCAGGTTCCAGTCGTGGGCGGAGAAGAAACCAAGATCATCCAGAACGAACCACCCACCAAGTACTGGGGATACTTCGCTGTCGGCCCCGACGGCCTCTACTTCATCGGAGACACCGGCACTCCAACCAGGCAGAAACCCGGCTTCAGGTTCTACGATTACGCCACAAAAAAGATCACGAACATCTGTGATATGGAAAAAAAGCCCTACGAAGGCGCGCCCGGCTTGTCTGTTTCTCCCGACGGACGCTTCCTCCTCTACGTCCAACTCGACGACGACCGCAACAACCTGATGCTGGCCGAAAACTTCCGCTGAATCACAGAGTCGCAAGTTCCTTTTCATCGCCGAAACACAAAGTGCGCCACGGAAACGCTGGCGAGGTCCAAGAACCTGAAGCCCAGCTTTTCCTCGGCGCACTCGGCGTCTCGGCGGTGACTCTTTTGACTCTTCTTACTCTTCTTTCCCGAACTGCTTGATGTCGTCGGCGACTTCGCCCACGGCAACCGGTTCCTTGCCCTGCACCAGCTCGCGGACCTTCTCCACTACATCCGGATTGGCCAGAGTAGTAATATCTCCGGTCGCTCCGTGATTCGAGATGGCCGCCAGAATGCGCCGCATCAGTTTCCCGGACCGCGTCTTCGGCATATCCGGCACGATGTGGACGTGCTTCGGCCGGGCAATCTTGCCGATGATGGTTTCGATCGCCTTGTTGACCTTGTCCACAATTTCCTGACTCGCCGGCGTTCCAGGTTGCAGAGCAATGTAGACTTCCGGAACCCGTCCCTTGACGTCGTCCGCTACAGGCACAACCGCTGCCTCAGCCACTTCGGGAACCGTCAGACATGCTGACTCGATTTCCTTCGTGCCCAGGCGGTGCCCAGCCACGTTGATGACGTCATCCACGCGTCCCAGAATTCGGAAGTACCCGTCCACGGCCACCACGGATCCATCCGCCGCAAAATATGGCCAATCCTGCCATCTCTTGCTCTTCACGTCCTTGCAATATTTCCGGTAGTACTGGTTGACGAACCGGTCTTTGTCTCCCCAAATCGTCTGCATGATCCCCGGCCACGGATTGCGGATAATAATGTTCCCCGCCTTCCCCGATCCCGGAGGCACCACTTCTCCCATTTCGTCCAGAATCTCCGGATAAATTCCCGGCATTCCCGGTCCCGCACTGCCCGGCTTCATCGGATCGATCGCCGGCTTCGTGCTGCACAGGAAACCGCCGGTCTCCGTTTGCCACCACGTATCCACAATGACGGCTTCGCGCTTGCCCACCGTCTCGTAGTACCAACGCCAGACTTCCGGTTCAATCGGCTCTCCCACCGTCGTCATGTGCTTGAAGTGGTAGTTGTATTTCGTCGGTTCATCGTGGCCGGATTTGCGCAACATGCGAATCGCCGTCGGCGAGGTGTGGAAGATATTCACGTCTAGCCGTTCCGCAATACGCCACACTCTGCCCGCATCCGGGTAAGTGGGAACGCCTTCATACAAAACGCTGGTCGCCGCCAGCGCCAGCGGGCCATACACAATATAAGAGTGGCCCGTGATCCATCCGATATCCGCCATGCACCAGTAAACGTCGGTCGGATGAATATCCTGGATGTACTTCGACGTCCCCGCCACGTAGGCCAAATATCCGCCTGTGCGATGCTGACAGCCCTTCGGCTTGCCCGTGCTGCCGCTCGTGTACATCAGGAACAGCGGATGCTCCGCTTCCACCGGCTCGGGTGCCACGATTTGCCCCGCGTAGTTCGGCAGAACTTCGTCCACCCAGAAATCGCGCCCCTTCACGAACGGACTAGTCGTCGCGCTCTTCCCGGGCTGCCGCCGCCACACCAGCACCTTATCTACTTTATGTCCTTCCTTAGCCGACACCTCGAGCGCCGTCTCCGCCGAGGCTTTGTGGTCCAGCATCTTGCCATTGCGGTAGTACCCGTCCATCGTGATCAGGATATGGCTCTGGGAATCCGCAGCGCGCGTGCCACAAGCTTCACCGCTGAACCCGCCAAACACCACCGAGTGAATCACTCCCAGCCGTGCGCATGCCAGCATCGTGATCGGCAACTCCGGCAGCATCGGCATGTGAATGGTGACGCGATCACCCTTCTTCAGCCCGCAGAAATCGCGCAGCAGCGCCGCGAATTCATTCACCCGAACATAGAGTTCGCGATACGTCACCGACACAGTCGCGTCGCCTTCCGGCTCCGGAACGAAGATCAGCGCCGCCTTGTTCTTGTATTTCTCCAGATGCCGGTCCACGCAGTTATACGAGGCGTTCAGCTTGCCGCCCACAAACCACTTCCAGAACGGCGGATCGTTCGTGTCCAGCGTTGTGTGCCAGTATTGGTCCCAGCTCAGCAGATCGGCATACTCCCGGAAGCATTCCGGAAACTTGTCTTCGCCGAACCGGTTCAATACGTCGGGATCCGTCAGGTTGGCCTGCCCAATGAATTTCGAAGAAGGATAGTAGTATTCTTCCTCCCTCCAATGCACTGCAATCTGAGCCTCGGTGGTCTCAATTACCTGCTGCTTCGAACGAATTTCAGCCATATCAGTTACCCCTTATCGTGAATTTGTCTTAGTAAATTTTGTCTTGCCGAATTCTTGCGTTACCTCACAGGCATTTGCCGCCACCGCATCATCCGCCGGAAGAATCAATCAGAGGCCTGCACGTCCTGCAGAAACTCATCCTTACCGCGTCCCTGCTCGTCGCCACGCGCGATCTCGCGAGCGCCACGAGACCTGACTCCGGCTTCGCCGCCGGACCTGCGAAAACGGGCGCTCGCAGCCTGAAGCGCCCTGACTCTTTTTCCAGTCCGCACCGCACTCTGCTGCCGGACCACATCGCGTTTCCAGAATTCTCAACCCCAGAACGCTATGCCGCCGACGGCGCTTTCCTTCCCGCCAGCGCTCTTTCAGGTGGTGCCGGGCGTTTGGCTAACAATTCGCATACCAGCGCCACTGCTGCCAGCGCCGCCGCCGTATAGAACGCCATCTGGTAATTCTTGTACTTGTCGTAGAGCAGTCCGCCGATGCGGCCACCGAGCAGGCCAGCCACACCCCAGGCAGTAAACAACATCCCGTAGTTCATGCCCGCATTCTTCGTGCCCCAGAAATCCGCGGCCGCCGCGCCATTCACCGACAACTGCGTGCCATAGCACCAATACACGATGAACAGCATCAAGAACAGACCTACGACGTTGCCGCCCACAAAATACAGAATGGGCATGGCCACCATGGAAATGCCGATCATCAGGCGTAACACGTTAATGCGGCCCAACGCATCCGACATCCAGCCCGAAAGAATGCGGCCGGATGCATTGCCCACCGCTCCCACCACCAACCCATATGCCGCGAGGGTCGTGCTCGGGATGCCCACGCTCTTGGCGAACGGCACCAACTGGCTGATCACCATCAGACCGGCCGCGCAGCCAAGTGCGTACCCCACCCACATCAAGTAGAAGGTCGGCGTGCGCAGCACCTCGCTTGGCGTGAATTCATACGTCGTTGCCACTGATTTCGAAGCCGGCGCCGGCGTCCAGCCAGCAGGCTTGTAGCCCGCCGGTGGATTCCTCAGCAGGAACGCGCCAAAGACTGTCATCACAAAGAAGATCCCGCCCAGCACCATGAACGTTGTGCGCCAGCCAAAGCTCGGGATCAGGTAGTTGTTGGCCAGCGGCCCAAAGATTGCCGATCCGGCGCCGTATCCGCCCACCGCCAGTCCCACCGCCAATCCGCGCTTGTCGGGAAACCATTTGGCCATCACCGGTATAGGCGTGGAGTACCCGAATCCGTTGCCCAATCCTCCAAGTACGCCGAAGAAGATGAAGAATTTGTTGAGGCTGTCGGCCTGAGAGCAGAGGAAAAACCCCAGGCTCACCAGGATCGCCCCAATGATGGAAATTTTGAAAGGCCCAAGCTTATCCTGCAGCCGGCCTGCCACAATGAATGTCAGCGCGAACACCACCACTGCGATGATGAACACGTTGGAAGTGTCTGCCCGCTTCCAGTGAAATTCTTTTTCCAGCGGGGCCACAAACACGCTCCAGGCATACAGCGAGCCCAGCGCCAAGTTCATGGACACGCCACCGACAACGTGCCACCAACGATTTAAATGAGTCGACGAAGCATCTTCAGCCACAGTTTTTCTCCTTTTCAGAGTGACGGTCCTAATACCGGGAGGCGCCATTCCTTCTCAACCGTCCTCGTCTCCCGCACGGCGTTTTACCTGCCTGCTTGAAAAAAATAAGAGTTCAAATTACTGCCGGCCGCAACAGCGCCGTCTGGCTTACCAGTTTGTGAAAAACTCTGTTTTGCTCAAAACCTCTGTTTTGTACCTGGGCATCGCTTTAGCGACGTCCAGTTTTGTATCAGGGCATCGCTTTAGCGATGCCGCAAGTCCCTCCCAATCAACCGCCCCTTTAGGGGCTGGGCGCTGGATCGGCTCCTTCAACAAACCGCTACTTTGCTTTCTCCAAAACCGCGTTCACTGTCAGTTCCGATCCCGCCTCGACCGTCAGTTCCCGCTTCCACTGCGTAAAGCCGGCCATCGAGACCACCACGACATGCGTGCCCGTCGTCAGCCCGAGAACCGAAGGCGTGCTGCCAACATATCGCCCGTCGACAGTAACCTCCGCCCCCGCAGGCGTCGAACTGAAACTGCACTTCACCGTTTCCCGCTGCCTGCTCGGCGTCATCGTCGCAGTCGGAGCCTGTCCGCTGCTCTGGACTGGAGCCTGCTCCGTGGTGCTTTGAGCTGGCGCCGCCTTCTCGGCCGGAGCCGCGCTCGCCCCACCCGAACTTGCCGGTGCCACACCCGTAGCCCCTGCCGCCGGCGAAGCAGGTTTGCCTTTTGCATCCGCCGCAACCAGCGTGTACAGCTGGCTTCGCACCTTGCCCTTGTCGTCCAGGTAGTACACCACGACGCCCTTCTTCTCTCGTCTGGCGTCAAAGGTCTCGCCCTTAGGCAAAGGCGTGCATTTCGACATTTTCGACTCCGCCGTGCAACTGATCCGGAACGGCGGGTTGTTCCCTTCCTGCACCAGCAAGGTATTCACCAGTGGTGCAGTCCTGCTCGAACGGCAATATGCATCGAACGTGAGTTGCTCGCAATTCAAGGGAACGCCGTTGTTGTCGTCGACGCCCGACGATCGAGTCTCCGAATCCAGAACCGCGATCCGAATCGTATTTCGCGTCGCCGCGTTGGCGAACATCGTCACCAGCAAAAGACCCGCCAGCAGCGCCGCGATTCTACTCACACTCATCGAACCAACTCCTCCGAATACCACGGATATACTGGCCTTCCCGAACAATTCCGGGAACCCAGATTCGGTACATTGTGCTCTCTCGCCGTGCCCCGCACAACAGCCTTTTTCCCGGGTCTAGATCCCCAGGCGGGCCCGGATGTCGGCCCCGCCTGGAGTGAAGTTATGTTCTAGAAGGTAAAGATCGGCCCGAACTCTGTCCGGTGATCTTGCCATTCGTTGGATCCAACTCCGGCAATTGTGTACAGGGCAACGTGGTCGTAGATACGGGTCGCGTAGATCGATTGCTCGAACCCGAACGTGCACCAATTGTTGACCTTATAGGTCAGAGTTGCTATGGCTGACTTGCCCATCAACAGCGGCAATGGTGCCGCGTTGTTGGGGTTGTTGACTGAAGAAACAGCATTACAGTTGCCAGGGATGCCGCAGAAGGTGCCACTAGGGTTATTTAGGTCCCTATTCACCACCTGGTCCTTGCCAACGGTGAACTGAAGCTGCCAGCCCGCGTTGTGCCCTTTCGGATCGGCATTGAACCACCGGGAAAGCGGCAAACCGAGCTGGACGAACCCGCCAAACGACCGGACGGGCTTCTGCGGAGCAACCACGACGCTCCCGGACGGGCAGGAACCATCTGGATTAAGTGTTGCGGTGCATCCGAGGACGGCGCCACCGGCAGCTGCCAGCGGACCGCCGTCCGCAGTGACGTACGGCGCGGATGCTGCGGTCAGCCCGCCCACGTCAGTGAAGAAGGAGTTGATTTGGCCGCCGAAGTAGAAGCGCAAGTCGCCACCCTTGTAGGCCGTCGCCACTAGGGTAAACCAGCGGGTAGGCAATTGCGCCACGATCTGGCCGCCCCACATTTTGCTGGAAGCTTGAAACCCGTTCGGAAAGGCAGCCTCTAAGGAGCAATCCAGATTGAAGTCGCCTGACGCGCAATCGGTGGCACTGTGGTAGGAGCTGTTTGGAACGATTGACGTCCGCCGAGCACGGAATCCAGCCAAAGCAATCTGTGCCGGGGCGACGCCTTTCGCCTTGTCGAGCTGGAAACTCAACGCCCCTCTGCCTTCCCATTCCGGACGGTCGGCGTCGGCGCCTTCGCGTTCGCCTTGTCCAAGCTGGGCGCAGAGTCCGCAGTTGGCCGCGTTACCGAGCTTCAGGATTTGACCTGTGCTCGGCATCATGATCCCAAATTGACCCTCGAGATTGACGTTGTGTTCCCTATTTACCTTCTGTATAAACCCGCCCAGCAGTTGTGGCGAACGGGTGTAAATGTTGCCCCAAAATGCGCCATTGAACGTCGTTTCCACGATGTTCATCAGTGCGCCCGATCCGAACAGCGTCCAGTCCTGCCCACCCAGGAAGAAGATGTCTGTGTTCTCGCCGGCGTGGTAATCCATGCGGACGTAGGCCAAACGCAGTTGCGGCATATTGCTGCGAATCGAGGAAACGTCGCGGTTGTCGACCTCGCTGAAGTTGCCTTCTAAATCGCCCTCGATCTTCCCTGTGAACGTCAGGTTCTTCGAGATATCCGGCCATTCAAAGTTCATTCCAAAGCGCGTGGACCGCGCCTTGACGTGGAACTCGGGATCCTTCGTTGGGCCAGTGTTGAAAGTCGAGTTATTCCCTGCATTAAGCCATATGCCTGGAAACGGAAAGTCGTCGCCATCCGGGTCGCTGCTGTCATGAACGACCGTCGCCTTAATAAAGCCGTACGGCGCCAGCGTGATCGGCCCCACCTTGATCCCGTTCAGACCGCCCGTCTTCGGTGCGTCCACTGGAAACACCCGAACCGGAGCAATCGCCGGAATCACCGCCGGCGGAGCCGGCTTCGGTGTATCCGCCACTTTCGACGAAGACTGCGTAATGGCCTCCGGCAAAATCGGCGTCGTCGATGCCACCAGGTTCGCGTCCACCTGCGTCGACGCCGATGGCGTGGTCAGCGTCTCATAATCCGATGCGCTCAAAATTCCCTTCTGCCGCAAAAGCTCCACCAGCTTTGCTTTTTGTTCCGCTGGGGTTCCAACAAGTGACTTTGCCTCCTGGGCATTGATCACTCCCTTGGCCACCAGCAATTGCAACAGCGGATCGCCCGCTGTCACCGTGTTTGTCTGCGCCGCCGATGCGGCTGCAGGCAGGTCTTCGCACCACGCTCCCGTGGTCAACAGCAGAAGACCCAACACAATCAAACTGCCGACAATCCTGCTCCGTACATGCATCACTTCCTCCTGTGCTCCCGGCCATCCCCCTGCTTTCATTGATAGAGGCTCCTGGCTCGACCGGGTGCTGGGCGGGAATTCTGGTATGGATTTTCGCGCTTGACTGTGACGGCCGTCACATATGTTCGTGTTGGACTCACCGATGTCACACTCCCCACGAAGGAAATACCGCGACTAGGGCGTTTGCTTCTCTGTGATTCGTGTCACATTTCCGTGTGACCCACGTCGCCACTTTGTCCCTTTTTTTCCTTCATATTAGAGATCGTTGGCGGGTTAGGCCCCGCAGTCCCCAAAGGTTCGCTCTACGATTTCAACTGCCGGCCCACAGCGGCCTGCCCACCACTGCCCTTTTAGGCAAGAGGAGATTCACGATGCGCAAATTTAAAACTATGGATGGCAACGAAGCAGTTGCCAGCGTCGCCTACCGCGTCAATGAAGTCATCGCCATCTACCCCATCACTCCTTCTTCCAACATGGGCGAGTGGGCCGATCAGTGGGCCTCCGAAGGTCTGGAAAATATCTGGGGCTCTGTCCCCCACGTCGCCGAGATGCAAAGCGAAGGCGGCGCCGCCGGCGCTATCCACGGTGCCCTCCAAACCGGTGCCCTGGCCACCACCTTCACCGCCTCCCAGGGTCTGCTCCTCATGATCCCCAACATGAATAAGATCGCCGGCGAGCTCACGCCCACTACATTCCATGTTTCCGCCCGCACCATCGCCACCCACGCCCTGTCCATCTTCGGCGACCACAGCGACGTCATGTTCTGCCGCACCACCGGCTACGCCCTGCTCTCTTCCAACTCCGTTCAGGAAGCCATGGACCTCGCTCTCATCGCGCATTCCGCCAGCCTCGAAACCCGCATCCCCTTTCTCCATTTCTTCGACGGCTTCCGCACTTCGCACGAAGTCAACAAGATCGAGATCCTCGACAACGACGACCTCCGCGCCATGATCAACATGGATCGCGTCTTCGAGCATCGCCAGCGCGCTCTTTCGCCTGACCACCCCGTGCTCCGCGGCACCGCCCAGAACCCCGACGTCTTCTTCCAGATGCGCGAAACCATCAACTCCTTCTATGACGAGGCCCCCGAGAAAGTTCAGGCCGTCATGGATAAATTCGCCAAGATCGTCGGCCGCTCCTATCATCTTTTCGATTACATGGGCGCACCCGATGCCGACCGCGTAATCGTGATGATGGGTTCCGGCGCCGAAGCCGCCCAGGAGACCGTTGAGGCCCTCGCCTCCCGCGGCGAAAAAATCGGCCTCCTCAAAGTCCGCCTCTATCGCCCCTTCTCCGTCAAGCATTTCGCCGAGGCTCTGCCCAAGGCAGTAAAGAAGATCGCCGTCCTCGACCGCTGCAAAGAAGCCGGCGCCGCCGGCGAACCTCTCTATCTCGACATCGTCAACGCCCTGCACGAGTCCAAGCGCTCCGCCGTAGAAGTAATCGGTGGCCGCTACGGCCTCTCCTCCAAAGAATTCACCCCCGCCATGGTCAAGGCGGTCTACGACAACCTGCAGCAGTCCGAGCCGAAAGCACATTTCACCGTAGGCATCAACGACGATCTCAGCCACACCAGCCTGGCCTACGATCCATCCTTCTCGACTGAACCGGACTCCGTAGTCCGCGCCCAGTTCTACGGCCTCGGCGCCGACGGCACCGTAGGCGCAAACAAAAATTCCATCAAGATCATCGGCGAGAACACGCCCAACTACGCCCAAGGCTACTTCGTCTACGATTCGAAAAAATCCGGCGCAGTGACGACGTCCCATCTCCGCTTCGGCCCGAACCCCATTCACTCCACTTATCTCGTCTCGAAATCTAACTTCGTGGCCTGCCATCAGTGGATCTTCCTCGAGCGCTACGACATGCTCAGCGCCCTCGTCGAAGGCGGCACGTTCCTGCTCAACAGCCCCTTCGGCGCTGACGAAACCTGGGACAAGCTCCCCCGCGCCGTGCAGCAAGCGCTAATCGCCAAAAAAGCTCGCTTCTTCGTCATCGACGCCTACTCCGTCGCGCGCGACACCGGCATGGGCAGCCGCATGAACACCATCCTCCAGGTCTGCTTCTTCGCCATCTCCAAAATTCTCCCCGGAGACGAAGCCATCGAAGCCATCCGCAAATCCATCCGCGACACCTACGGCCGCAAGGGTGAAGACATCGTCCAGAAAAACATGAAGGCCGTCGACGAAACCCTCGCCCACCTGCACGAAGTCAAGGTTCCCGCGCAGGTAACGAGCACGCTGGAAATCCCCGAGCCCTTCCCCACCACCGCCCCCACATTCGACCGCAACGTTCTCGGCGTCATCTATGAAAACCGCGGCGACGAACTCCCCGTCAGCGCGTTCCCCGTCGATGGCACCTTCCCCACCGGCACCGCAAAGTGGGAAAAGCGCAATCTCGCCCTCGAAATTCCAGTGTGGGACACCAAAATCTGCATCCAGTGCGGCAAATGCGCCATGGTTTGCCCGCACTCGGTCATCCGCATCAAGGTCTTCGACTCCACCCAACTAAAAGGCGCGCCGCCAACCTTTAAGACGACCGAAGCTCGCGACAAGGAATTCACCGGCCTCAAGTACAGCATCCAGGTCGCGCCCGAAGATTGCACCGGCTGCGCCATCTGCGTCGATGTCTGCCCTGTCAAGAACAAGCAGGAAACGCGCCTCAAGGCCATCAACATGGAGCCGCAACCCCCGCTCCGCCTGCCCGAGCGCGACAACTGGGATTTCTTCCTCAAGATTCCCGAACTTGACCGCCGCAAAATCAAAGTCGGCACCATCCGATCGCAGCAAATCCAGGAACCGCTCTTCGAGTTCTCTGGTGCCTGCTCCGGCTGCGGCGAAACTCCTTACCTCAAACTTCTCTCGCAGCTCTTCGGCGATCGCGCCCTAATCGCCAACGCCACCGGCTGCTCTTCGATCTACGGCGGCAACCTGCCCACTACTCCATGGGCCAAGAATGCCGACGGCCGCGGCCCCGTCTGGTCGAACTCGCTCTTCGAAGACAACGCCGAATTCGGCCTCGGCTTCCGCCTCTCCATCGACAAGCAAACCGAATTCGCCCGCGAACTGGTAAAGCGCTGCAATGGCCAGTTAGGCGACGAGCTAATCAACGGCCTGCTTAACTCGCCCCAAAAAGACGAGTCTGATATCTACGACCAGCGCCAGCGCGTAGTCGAACTGAAAGACAAACTGAAGAACATCAACACGCCGGACGCGAAGCAGCTCAACATGCTCGCCGACATGCTAGTAAAGAAGAGCGTCTGGATCGTCGGCGGCGACGGCTGGGCCTATGACATCGGCTACGGCGGCCTCGATCACGTAATCGCCAGCGGCAAGAACGTCAACCTCCTCGTCCTCGACACCGAGGTCTACTCCAACACCGGAGGCCAGCAGTCCAAATCCACGCCTCGCGCGGCAGTAGCCAAGTTCGCCGCCGGCGGTAAACCCGGAGGCAAGAAAGATCTTGGCATGATGGCCATGGCCTACGGCACCGTCTACGTCGCCAGCGTAGCCATGGGCGCCAAGGACGAGCACACGCTCAAGGCCTTCCTCGAAGCCGAAGCCTACGACGGCCCCAGCATCATCATCGCCTACGCTCACTGCATCGCCCACGGCATCGACATGACCACCGGCATGCAAAATCAGAAAGCCATCGTCGACAGCGGCGAGTGGCTGCTCTATCGCTACAACCCCGAGCGTGCCGTAGCCGGAGAAAATCCCTTAGTGCTAGACTCGCGCACACCCACGAAAAAAGTACAGGACTTTATGATGATGGAAACGCGTTTCAAAATGTTAACCAAGAGCAATCCCGAACACGCTAAAGTCCTGTGGGCCGAAGCCCAGCACGACGCCGAAGCCCGCTATAAGTTCTACGAGTACCTGGCCTCAAGAAAAATGACGCCAAAAGAAGAATTTTTCGTGAAGTAGTAGCCACGAGCTTCGAGCTTTTGCTTTTGATTGCTCGAGGCTCGTAGCTCGCAGCTTCTTAACGGAGAAAAAAATGTTAGACCTCACGACACGCTATCTCGGCCTCAACCTTCGCACTCCCCTTGTCGCCTCCGCCTCCCCGCTCTCCCAGGACCTCTCCTCCATCCGCCAACTCGAAGACGCCGGCGCCTCCGCCGTCGTCCTCTATTCCCTCTTCGAGGAGCAGCTTCGCCAGGAAGGTCTCGAGCTCGACCACTATCTCAGCGAAGGCACCGAGAGCTTCGCCGAAAGCCTCAGTTATTTCCCCGAGCAAAAAGAGTTCCACCTCGGCCCCGACGACTATCTCGAGCACATCCGCAAAGCCAAGGCTGCCGTCAAGATCCCCATCATCGCCAGCCTCAACGGCACCTCCGTCGGCGGATGGATTCAATACGCCACCCAACTCGAAGAAGCCGGAGCCGACGCCATCGAGTGCAACATCTACTGGATCGTCGCCGATCCCAACATGACCTCCGCCGAAGTCGAGCAGCACTATGTCGACATCGTCCAGGCCGTCAAAACCGCGGTCCACATTCCCGTCGCCATCAAGTTAAGTCCGTTCTTCACCAACTTCGGCAACATGGCGAAGCGCATCGACGAAGCCGGAGCCGATGCCCTCGTCCTCTTCAACCGCTTCTATCAACCCGATGTTGATCTGGAAACGCTCGAACTCGCACCCCGAGTCCTGCTGAGCACGCCCCAAGCCATGCGCCTGCCACTCACGTGGGTAGGCATCCTCCGCGGTCGCGTCAAAGCCGCGCTCGCCGCCACCAGCGGCATTCACGGCGCCGAAGACGTCATCAAGCTGCTCCTGGTTGGTGCCGATGTCACCATGCTTTGCTCCGCTCTCATGCGCAACGGCATCAATCACCTGCGCTCCGTCGAGCAAGGCGTTCGCCGCTGGATGGAAGCCCACGAGTACGAGTCGGCAACACAGATGCGCGGCAGCATGAGCCAACTTCGCTGCGCCGACCCCGCCGCCTTCGAGCGCGCCCAATACATGCGCGCCGTAAAAGACCCGCAACACGTCGCACTAACAACGCGCTAGTTAGCTGGTCCCTTCGCAGCATACGTAGGCAAGCTTTGAAAGGGCGCGGCAGGGATGATTGAGCATGGCCGGGGCGCGATAGGGCCCGCTACCCCTAAGGCGGATTATGCGCACCCGCCTCGAAATGCCCCAGCCACGACTGCACCCATGGATCCGAACGCACGCCGTCCCAGCGCGGGTCGACACGCAGCCAGATCATCCCGTTATCGTTGGTCTCGGACGCTCCCTTCAGCCGTTCGACTGCCTTCTGCGTTTCGCCGAGTCCCGCCCAGATAATTGACTCGGTCGTTGGGCCCACGTACTCTCGTTTCGACCGTTCTTCCAGACGTGCCTCAATCTCTTCCGCCTCGTGGCGCTTCCCGGCCATGGCATAAGCATGGCCCAGGGCCGCCTCATAAGTATCCGTTCGCACGCCTGAACGCTGGCGCGCTTTGGAAATCGGCGATGGCTTTATCGAACCGACCCTCCCCCTCATACGCGAGCCCTCGCACGTAAAGCGCCGCGGTCGATTGCGGATTCGCCGCCAATGCCGTGTCGCACTCCTTTACAGCGTCATCGTAATCACGGGAGAAATAGTCAACGAAAGCGCTCCCGGCTCTCACCGCTGGAGAAAGAGGATCGAGCTCCTTCGCCCGCCTCATCTGTTCCACACTTTCATCCCTGCGGCCCATCGCCGAAAGATAGATTGCATACCAATGATGGGCGGGAACATAGTTGTTATCCAGCTCAATCGCTCGCCGAAATTCCTGTTCTGCCTCCGGCCACTTCCACCACGAGAAAAAGTTCGCGTAGGCCAGGGCCGTGTGCGCCTCGGGCAGACTTTCGTCCAGTTCCAGCGCTTTGCGGGCCGCATCGGTCGCACGGTGCGAACTCTCCGTTCCCGAGGCATATCCGTAGTAAACCAGTAGATTGTACGCATCGGCCAGCCCGGCGTAGGCACGGGCATCCTCCGGATCAAACTGCAGGGCTTGATGGAAGTAGTCGATGCTCTTCAACAGTCCTTCCCGCGTTCGCATGTTCCAGTAGAAGCGCCCTTGCAAGTACGCCTGATAAGCCTCCGGATTGGCCGTGTTTGCCTTCGCCAGTTTCGTACGCTCCTCGTCTGTCAGATGGATACTCGTCGCGATGGCCACAGCGTTCGCAACCTCGGTCTCCATCCTCAGCAGATCGCCGAGTTCGCGGTCATAGCTCTGGGCCCACAGATGCGTCCCATCGCTCGCCCGGACCAATTGCTCCGTCACCCGTAGTCTCCCCCCCGCTTCCCGGATGCTTCCCTCCAGCAAGTAGTTGACCTTCAATTCTTTGCCGATCTCCGGAACCGTCTTATTGCTTCCCTTGTAGGCCATGGACGAAGTGCGGGCGATCACACTGAGCTTGCCCGGATCCAGCACACCGAGTTGGAGAATCAATTCCTCAGTCAGACCATCGCCGAGGAACTCGCGGCTTGGATCGCCCGTCAGATTCTGCACAGGCAGCACCGCGAGCGAGGCGGCCGGAGTCGCCGTCGAAAGTCCCGGTCGTCGCGGTTCCCATTGGGAGCGAATCTGTGCCACCACAATCGACAGCACTACAATCCCCGCCAACCCCACCATTACAGGTACGAGCCAGCGTCGCCACCTTGACTGCGTCGGTGGTGCCTGCTCGCTCGCCGTCTCCGCTTCTGGGAGCCGTGCTCCGTCAACCGGACCGATAAACCGGTAACCACGCCTTGGCAGGGTTTCGATGAAATCCGGCCGTTCCGCATCATCCCCGAGCGCTTCTCGCAACTTCTTGATGGCGGTGTTAATGCTGTGCTCGAAATCGACGAAGGTGTCCGCCGGCCACAGCCGCTCGCGGAGTTCTTCCCGCGTGACTAACTCCCCCGGATGCTCGAGCAGAATCACAAGAATCTGAAAGGGTTTTTCCTGCAGGGGAACAGCCTTTGTGTTATTGCGCAGTTCCCGCGAAGCGAGGTCAACTGCGAAGGGCCCGAACCGCGTCATCCGTCGTTCTGCGGCAGGTACTTGCATGGTCAGTACCCCACCCGCGTTTATCTCTCGCAAGAACTCTATACCGCTGTAAGAATTGCGGTCAAGGAGATGCAAAACTCATCGCCGGCCACCGCTGCAGCGCGGTCCAAACCGCCGATTCACCTTCAGTTCACCACAAGTTTATCTCCCGTGCATTGCCACACGCTGCCGCCCAGGCTCAACCTACCAGCAACCAAAGGAGGGCTGTAGTCCAAACAAGGAGAATCTATGTTCCGAAATTCTCTCTTGATTATCCACGCTACTCGGCTTGATTGCGATTCCCTGTATGCGCAGCCATCGAAATCATCAATTCCAGATACCGGAGATATCCCATGACCCGAACAAGAATTATTGCGACCTTAGCCACCATTGCATTTCTCAGCACGTTGTCATTTGCACACAGCACCTCCAACTACTGGGTGGGAACTTGCCATCCGAGAAGCCCGTTCTTTACCACGATTTCCGAAGCGGTCAGTAGCGTTCCTCCGTATTCCACCATTAAAGTCTGCCCTGGCAACTATCCGGAACAGGTCTTGATCACGCAGCCGTTGACCTTGGAAGGGGTGATGTCGGGAGATAGCGGTGCCGCCACTGTTGCTGCGCCTCCATGGACCATGACGCAATATGGACAGGACTTTATTGGTTTCGATGCCTATTTTCAGATTCTTGTGCAAGGCACGACAGGTCCGGTCAACATCAGTAACTTGGTTGTGGATGGAACTGGCGGGACCATCCCCTCGAGCGATACGACTGGGTACAGCGTCGGCATTTACTTCCAAAACGCATCCGGGTCCGTAACCAATACGAGCATCCGAAATCAAACCGCAGGATGGCAGTCGATCGGCATTTACGCCGATGGCTCAGGTGCAGGCCCGAGTCTAACGCTCGAAAACAACATTGTTCGCGGTCAAACTTACGCTGGGATACTTCTGTGGGGGTTGGTTTTCAGCACGCCAATCAATGCAACCCTCATCGGCAACACGGTTGATGAGCCCACAATGACGACCATACTCGGTGATAACCTGTACGACAATGGCATTCTCCTCTACTCGTCGGCAGGTGCAGTGCGAGCCAATACCGTTACATCCGGACAAGGCCTGTTTATCGAGTTCTCCAATCTCAACGTCAGTGGGAATGACCTCAACGGACGGGTGCCGTTCTGGGCTGACAGAGACTCCAGCACCGTCACCGGGAACACCATCGTATGCGCTTCATGTACGACCTATGACATCGCCGCTGGAATCGGCAACGGCGCAACCAAATTCAGCGGGAACAAGATCGACGCCGGCCATGCCACAGGAATCTTGCTCAGCCAGGCAGGGACAGCCCAAGTCGACTCGAATACCATCGCGAATTCCTCCATTGCCGTACTAGGGTGTTCGGCTTTTGGAGATGCCAGCGGCTATACCGTTACGCACAACACCATCATCGACGCCACCACTGGAATACAAATGCCTTCGGACAACTCCGCCGCGCCCAACGCCTTCCTTGCAACAACGAACGCGGTCGGAGCGTGCTACTGATCGACGACACGATGCCGCCAGACTAGCAGCGCCAGGGCGACAGCGTGCGAAAACTGCGGGGACAGATGGGGCGGTTTCCCCACGCGTCACAGACGATCAACAAAGCCGTAAACGTCCGAGTTTCTACTCGAATTCCCTTTAACGGGAGGAAAGTTACTCAGCAAAACAAGTCACTCAATTTCTCACTGTCGTTAAGCAAACCCTGTCGTTAGGAGAAAATATATGTTTCGAACTTTTGTCCTGATTCTCGCGCTATTCGCCTTGATGGCGATTCCCCTCTGTGCGCAGCAATCGAAAGCGCTAACGGTGCGCCAAAAACCACAAGTAGACTCCTTCAGCCCCAACGCAACCAATGTCTGTGCCTACCAGTTCACCTCCGGTAGCGGCCCAACCTACCTGCAGTTTTGTGTGACAGTCAACGGCAACATCGTTGAGTTTCAGAGTCCGGCAGGCGTCGAACAGCTTGCCCAGGGCGGTTCGCCCTATGAGGGCTACGGCATCTGCGATAGGTCTACCGGCATCGGGTATTGGGACTATGCTTACAGCGACAGCGAAAACTGGAACCCACCGGTTACGGTTACTCACAACAGCACCTCGGTCAAGATCGCGCGCACCACGAGCGACGGCCTTTGGACTCTGACCCAGACGATCAGCATGGTCAAAGGTACAAATCCGTACGCCAAGATGGTCATGGCACTGAAGAACAACTCCAGCGCCAGCGACGAAGGATACTTGGTTCGCTATGCCAACGCCGTTCCCGACAACGCTGCCAATACCGCTTACACCGAAAGCTATGACGGAAGCTGGGAGAGCGCCTGGGGTTACTGTTCCTACACTTGTCATAACGGCGATCCATATGGATTGATGCTTCAGGAGTTCGGAAGTCCCACTCCGGCCAGCATACCGTATGGGCGCGACGGCTGGGCAAACGGCACGACTCTCGGTCCAGATCCCTGCAACCCCGGCGCGAATCTTGTAGACACGATTACCAACGGCCCCGGCTCGATCGTCTATTGGTATGGGCTCGTCTTGGGCAAACAATAGACTGGCACGGTCACCGAGAGATATGTTGCTTTCTGACCTGCCGAGTTGAGACATGCGAGGACAGACGAGGGGGGAATGCCGCGACAGGGAATGCGGGGGAAATGCGGGGACAGACGGGACGTTCCCGAGCTTCCCTGCGCCTCCCACGGGAGACTAACAAAGCGGTAAACGTGCCGTTTATCCCCCGCCGCAACTTTGGGCGCCGCCGGAACCAATTCGAGCCGAACGGTTGCATGGCCATTCCGCTCGAATCCGGCGGGGCCCGCCGACTGGAAGGAAAGACCGCCGGCCACCGCCCAAACGAGCGCCAAATGAAGGAAGTAAATGCGCCGTCCATATATCATAAAACCGACCAAAAACCGCCAACTTTCTGAGGCCATTTTGTCTACTTTCCTACCCAACAAAAATCTACTTTCGTACCCCCCCTCGAAAGAGGCTGTTCTGCAGGCAAAGACTGCCCTCGTCCGTCACACGCCCACCAACTCCCCGACCGTCCCGCGCTGCAACAGATACGCCCCCGGCCCTTGCTGCCCGCGCATCGACCGGCAATACTCCGCCACAAAGAATCCCGCCTTCAGGCTCTCCCGGAACGCCCATCGCGTAGCCTCGCGCCACTCCCGCGCCAGCCCCATATCGGCCTTCTCCACCGCCAGAATATCCCCCGGTATCTCGATGCTCACCCGCTCCCGCCCCACTGCCTCCGCCAACTCCGCCCGCACCGGCTTCCCTTTCCCATCAAATCGCACCAGCGGAGCCAGCAGCCGCAACGCGTCCAGCGTTTCCGCTCGCCCGCTCTTCCCGACAATCCGGTCGCGCACCCGCCGCGACTCAAGCAGCCACCGCACCCACAGCCGGTCGGTCCCGTTCCGATGCAGCACGCTCGAAGTCTCCGGGCCGTAGAAGTCGACTTTGTACGTCTCTGACAACGCCCCCAGCTTGGCGAAATTGAAGTGCGCATTGCGGCTCTGCAGCGGATCGAATGTCCACGTTATCTCGTGAATCCCCATCGCCAGCGCCCGTTCGCGCTGCGCCTGCTTCAGCCGCGCTCCCAGATCCAGATGCCGGTACGCGTCAAGCACCGCCAGCATGTGCGAATGAATCGTCGTCTGCCCATGCTCCCGCCCCAGGAACCCGAACGCAAAGCCGACCATGCGTTCTTTCCCGGATTTTTCCTTGCCGAGTCTTTCTTGGCCGGATCTTTCTTTGCTGAACCTGGTTTTATCGTCAGGGCCCTGGTCGAAGGCGCCGATAAAGATGTTGCCCGCCGCCTTCAGCGCGATCGCCAAAGTCAGCGGAATGGCGTCTTCGTCGTCCATTCCCCACACTTCTTTTTCCACGGCCTTGAGTTGAAAAAGCTCGTCAATTGAGCGGAGGTCGCGTATTGACAACTGTGGCGCAGTCCCACTCATCGCGCCCTTCTTACAGTATGGATTGCGACTTTGTCAATGACGGACGAAGAGGCGCGCTTTAGAGCGGTCGGGTTCGGACCCACTGTGCGGTCTTTTAGAATCAAAGAGCTTTTGCGCGGACAGGGATCTCCGCGCCATTCACGATGCTCACTCGCGCTACTGCTTGGCCGCCGGGAAGTTCAGGCGCACGCCTGCCCGAACCAGAATTGGCGGGCCGAGGTTGAACACGGGTGGCAGGCCGGGCACGGGTGTGCTGGCTACCTGATAGCGTTGATTGGTCAAATTCTCAATCGACGCGAAAATTTCTGTATGGCGCTTTAGATCGCGCCCCACTTCAAGATTCATTGTGTAGAAGCTGTTCAGCGGATACTGGTTCTGATCGTCGTTGTACACGCGTCCGTTGAATCGCCCCTGGACGCTCAGAAACAGGCGCGAAGGCCTCCAATAACGCGCCTCCCAGGTGAACGCATTGCGCGGGACCTGCGGTACCGTGAGGCCGACCAGATCCTCGAAAACGGGATTCGGATAGCTCACGACAGTCGCACCGATGTAGGCATAGCTCGCGGTAATCTGAATGTCGCGGGTTACGTGCACGACTCCATCCAGTTCAACGCCGCGCGAGCGCGTGCGGCCCAGGTTTTCTTTCATCGCCTGGGTCCCGGCCTGGTTGATGGTTACGTTCTCGACCGGGTCAACAATGTCGCTCCAGAAAAACGTGCCGCGCACATCGAGCCGTTTGTCCCAACCGGTGACGTTCACGCCCGCCTCGGCCCCGGTCAAGCGCTCGGCATTGAGAGCGGGGTTGTTGAGCGTGGTGACATTCCCCACGCGGAACACGCGATACAGCTCGTTCAGGGTGGGAGCGCGAAAGGCCCGGTAGACAGAGCCCGTCAGCGATACGTGTTGATTCAGCGCACGCAGGACCGAGAGGCGAGGGCTCAGCGCCAGATCGCTGCGGTCGGGAAAAAGAGTTACGGTAGGCGCGCCGGAAAGCGGAATGGTGATGAACTTGCCTGCGAAGTTGCTCCAATCGTCGAGGCGAACCGCAAGAATAACGGTCCAGTTCGAGCGATGGAAGATATCTTCGCCGAACCACCCCAGGTTCCGTTGGCGACCGCCGCCGACGCGGCCCTGGTTGGGTCCAGAGAAAAGCGTGTCAACGCTCGCCCCGATCACCTCGCTCAGGTCCATGCCGCCGACTAGAGTCTGGCTCTTGCCGAGGAAATGGGTCCATTGCGCACCACCGCCCACCACTTGCTCGGGAACATGCTGGAGCGAGGTCAGCGTCTCGGTATCGCGGGGATTGACTACGCTCGTGATCGCGGAAAAGACCTGATGATAAGTCTCGACATCTCCGTAGAGACGGATGGAGAGCGAATCCTTCGCGCCAAATTGCTTGTCGAGACCGCCGGCGCCTTCCCCAATGTGCGTATCGTTGGTCTGCAGCGGCGTGCCGTTGTTGCGGAATTCGTTGAAGAAATTTCCCCGCAGGAAAACTTTTCCGTCCGCCCCGAATGAGCGGCCGAGGCGCGCATACACCGAAGCATCTTCCACGTTCGCTTTCGTGTCGATGCTTCCGCGTTGCGAGTCAGGCACCAAGATGAATCCATCGGTGCGAAATAGTCCAGTTGCTGCCGAGTACTCCCATGGGCCCGAGCGGCTTCCCGCCCACAGGGATAGGTCCGGCGTATTCTCGTTGCCGTACGAGGTTTCCAAGGTGAAGGCAGGAGCCTCAGGCTCGCGGATCAGAAACTGCACGACCCCGCCCATGGCATCACTGCCGTAGAGATCAGAGGCACCGCCGCGCACGATTTCTACGGTGGAGATGGCGGCGGTCGGGATGCGGTCCCAATAGACCCAAGCGCCAAATGGATCGACCAACGAAATGCCATCGGCCAGCACCAGCGCGCGGCTGGAGGCGGTGCCTCCCAGGCCGCGCAACGAAATGCCCTGTAACGATGCGTTCGCGGTGCGACTGCTGGAACGCCGATAGAGCGAGAATTCCGGAACCTCGCGCAGCACGTCGTCCATCCGCAGCGCTGGCGATGCCTTCAAGTCCGCTGTTGAAACAAGAACATTGCTGCCGGGCACATCCGCCAACCGTACGTCTGTGCGCGCCGCCGATACCAGCACCTGCTCGTTGACCGATGGCGTGGCCAATTCAATATCGAGGTGGACCGCGGACCTGTTCGTCGCGCTCTCACCTGCACTTCCGTCCGCGTTAAATGCTGTGCGCGCCGTGACGAATCCTTGCGAAATAACTTGCACTGTTCCCGGCCCGAAGGGAACGCTCTTAAACACAAATCGTCCTCGTTCGTCCGTTTGTGCGGTCGCGCGAAACATCCCACTTTCGAGGCGAACCGTCGCCCCGCGAATTACCGCGCCGGTTGCATCCTGCACGATGCCATCCACCGTTATCGTAGAAACAGGAGACGACTGCGCCGCACCATAGGCAACGGCAATAAGAAGAACTACCGCAAGAAAAGCACCTTGAGATCGGACTCGCAGCATCTTTTTGTTGGCTAACGCGCCATGGCCCCGTTGTTTGACAATATCAGAACAAGGCGGCGGTTCTAAGTGACCAGCCGGTAACCTTGGTCATCATCACCGGGCCGCGATCGCGTGGTCGGCGATCATTTCGATCGGCTTCACAGCTTGCGAAAGAAGTCCAGATTCGACTACCAGCCCCTGAAAGGGGCAGTTGATTCCCTGAAAACTTCCGGTACCGCTAAAGCGATACCCTGATACGAATCCGAGATACGAATCCGAGTTTTTTCGCAGCCTGTTTAAGCTTGGGCATTCTGCAACGTGCGATACTTTGTTCAAGACCGTGGGGCCGGCATGACCATAAAAGATTTCCGCCGCATCGCCCTTAGCTTCGAGGGTGCAGAAGAGAGTTCACACATGGGCAACCCCGATTTCCGCGTCGGCGGCCACATCTTTGCGACGCTAGCGTCGGCAAAGCAAGGCTATGGGAACCTGAAGCTCACCATCGAGCAACAGGCCGCTTTCGTTGAAGAGCTCCCCGACGTCTTTCTTCCCATTCACGGGGGATGGGGGCGCATGGGCATGACGCACATTCGGCTTTCCACCGCGAGCGAAGACGTACTCACCGGAGCCTTGTACGCCGCCTGGAAGCTGCGGGTTGAGAGGAACATGAAGTCGGAATCCAAGCGCGGCGCTGCAAATGAGCTGTTGCCTGGTGCACGATCAGGCCGCAAGGTGGCAAGTGAACGCGCTCCAAAATCACGGCCTGGCGCTCGCCGCAAAAAACGATGAAAACGCTTCTCGCATCGCGTTCAAGCTCGATTCACCCCATTCCCCGCATCTAAACCAGCATGCTACCCTCGACGCCGGAGACCCGAACCGTGAAACCTTTAGCCGCGTTCTTGCTCGTCCCCTTTCTGGTGATGTTGGCCAGTTTGCCCGCTGCCGCTGCCGATCACGGCAGCATCGTCCGCGAAGCCGTGATCTATATCTCACCCGACACATCCTCTGCCAAGCTCGCGCAAGTTGAACGCGGACGGGAACTCGTGCTGCTCGATAAAACCCACAACTGGGTGCACGTGGAGGCCATGCTTGGCTACGCCAAGACCCCCGATCCTGCCTTTATTGAAGATGAGGATGCGGAGCGCAAGACCATTACCGGCTGGATCCTCGATACCGGGATTGTCTGGCCCTCCACCCCGAACGGGGACCGCATTCTGTTTGGGGCGGCTGTTGACTCGGAAGATGAGGCCAGCCGCCGCCACGGGCGCCGTGGCGCTGGCCAGGACGCGCTTCGTCTCTACTATCGCGTCTACGACATCTACCCCACGTCGCCGCTCGCCGGAGAAGCGCTGTATCGCGCTGCCGACATTAAATGGCAATTCGACAAAGCCGACGTGCTATCCCGTCCTTCCGCTCAACAAAAGGAATCCTTCTACCGCCAAGGCATTAATGAAGAGCAAATGAAGCTGGTTATGAAGAAGTTTCCGGGGTCGAAATGGGCCGAGTTAGCTGCCTTCCATCTTATCGATAACAAGCTCTGCGGCGAGTGGCAAGGGGCTTCCAAGTGTCCTGACAAAGAAGCCGATATCTATGAGAAATACACGAAAGAGCATCCGCAATCCCCTGCAGCACCGGAAGCCTTGTACGACGCGGCTTACCGGCGAGCTGCGCTGATCGAGATCTATAAGACGGAAGACCAATCCAAGAAATCGGAGGAGGCTAAGAATCAGGCTATATCATTAATGCAGCAGTTAGTCTCGCAATATGGGCAGAGTGACTGGTCGTCGCGTGGGCAGATGCTTCTTTACTTAGTACAGCAGGGAGTGCCGACTTATGGGAATGTTGTGGAGTAGGATTCGCAGCCAGCCCCTAAAAGGGGGGATTTCCTAAGAGGTTATGGTATCGCTAAAGCGATACCCTGATACGAATCGCGAATCCGGAATCACGAACTGGAGGCTTCTTAGACCCACTCAACCTTTGGCGTTTGCGGGATGATGCCGGCCTTGTGGCCCATGTCGAGCAGGCGACGAACCGCTTCCCTGCCGTCCTCGCCATAATCGAGCGTGCGCTCATTGACGTACATGCCGACGAACTTATCGGCTAGCTGCGTGTCGAGATCGCGGGCAAATTGCATGGCATAGGCGAGAGCTTCGTCGCGATGATCAAGTGCGTACTGGATGCTATCTTTCAAAGCCTGCGTGACACTCGCCATCATTTCGGATCCCAGAGCACGGCGAATCGCATTTCCGCCCAGCGGCAGTGGAAGGCCGGTCACCTTGAGCCACCATTTGCCGAGATCGACAACGCGGTGCAGTCCGGACTTATCGTAGGTTAACTGGCCCTCGTGGATGATCAGGCCAGCTTCATACTTGCCTTCGAGGACCTGGGGAATAATCTGGTCGAAGGGAACCACTTCGACCTCGACGCCGGGCGCGAACAACTCCAACGCAAGATATGCCGTGGTCAGTTTGCCGGGAACTGCAATTCTCTTTTGCTTGATTTCCGCTTGGGTAAAAGGTCGGCTTGAAACGAGCATGGGCCCGTAGCCGTCGCCCACGCTCCCACCGCACGACATGAGCGCGTAGTCCTGCTGAATGTAGGGATAGGCGTGGAACGAAATCGCCGTGACGTCATAGACGCCGCGCTGGGCGTCGCGATTGAGGGTTTCGATATCGCACAGCGTGTGCGTGAAGCGAAGACCGGGCACTCGGACCTTGTTCGTGGCCAGACCATAAAACATGAAGGCATCATCGGAATCCGGGCTGTGAGCCACGGTGATTTCGCGAACGGGAGAAGAAACAGTACTCATAATTTGGACAATCGATTCTCAGCTCTTAGCTTTCGCCATCCGGTTTTCCGGGCACTCGAGAGAGCTTTCTAACTTTTAGGCGTGGCGCGGAAAACGCCGGTTCCACTGGCTGGCGGCCGCAGCAGCCAACATGATCTTGATCACTTCGGCGAAAACGAACCAGTACAGACCCCACTTGGCGGCCTGAGCGAGCGAGTGCGTGAACACGAAGAGCCAGCCCAAGCCACCGGCGAACAGAACGATCTCACCGGCGAACGCAGCTAGCATCGCCCAGCCAAAACGGCGGGAAGTGCGCTCGTAGATCCATCCGGTGACGAACGCCACGAATGGGTAGGCCATCAGAAAACCGCCGGTTGCGCCGATGATCTGCGCTACGCCGCCCGGTCCCGCGGGATTGAATACGGGCAAGCCTGCGGCGCCCTCGGCGAGATAGAGCGCGAGCACGGCAAAACCACGGCGCGACCCGAGCGCAACAGCAACGGCGAGCACTCCAAAGTTTTGCAGCGTCAGCGGCACGGGCGTAAAGGGCAGCGGCACGGTCACGCGCGCGCAAAGCGCGACAAAAAGACTGGCGCCAATTACGATGGCGGCCTGCTTTGCCCAGTCGTTTGCCCGTTCGGGGGATCGAGTTTGCGGCGGTAAAACCTGAGTCGCTGCTTTCGTCATTGCTTTCCTTTCATGAGACGGATCAGGCGTCGGGGGTGGATGAGGGCCGGCCGGGCGAGTCGGATTCCGCTGCATGGCCCGACGCTTGCTTCAACTGGCGCCGAACCCGCGTGACGAGCAGGACTGCAACCGACACGACTGCCGCTGTACTGACTGCAAGAATCAATAACCACCAGAGCATCCGCACAACTGTTTAGGATAGCAGAAGGCGGCGAGAACATCGGAGAAGAACGGAGGAAAAAATATTTCCGGCATGACCGGAACGTTCTTCAATCCATCGTCAAAGCAGGTGGATGCCAGCTCGCCTGAGCTGGATCAGCCTTTCTTCGCCGCCTTCGCGAGTTGTTTGCGCCGAGCATCCACGTTGACAGAGACGCGTTCCAGGCGCTTGCGAGCAAGCTTCGATCCCGTCGCTACCTTCTCCATGTTCAGCCACGCGTCGGGATTGTTCATCTTCTGGCGCAGCTCTTTGAGGAATGGTTGGATTTTCGCAAAGAAGAAGAACATTTCCCCGCTGCAACCGGGCTGGAGAAACAGTTCTTCATGCAGCGCACCCTGCAATACGAGTGACGCCGCCATGTCCCAATAGCCGCCAACCTGGCGCAGCCAGTTGTTTTCCTGGCTCGGAAATGCGTTGGCGACCTTCAGGAAGTCGTCAGCACTCAGCGGCCAGAAATCCACCAGGAACCAACTCCTCGCCTTGCGCATTTCCGCTTCGCGGCGAAGATCGTAGAGTTGCAACATCAGCATTCCATCGTGTGTACTTGCCTTTTTCGCCATGTTCTCGCCTCGTTTAGTCTGAAGTGATTTCTGCGGCGCAGCCCGTCAACGTCTCAGCCTGACTTCGCAGCAGCGTCAGCGGCGACTTCCGTCGCCCGCTCGTAATCGCATTCTTTGTTCGGGCATGCGATAACTGTGCCGTCTTTGCGCATGCGTTCGACAAGGTATTCGTGTCCGCAGGAGGGGCACTTTTCCGCTATCGGCTTCGCGGCAGATGTGAACTTGCATTTCGGATAGTTTCCACACCCGTAGAAAGTATTGCCCTTGCGCGCCCGCTTTTCGACCAGCTCGCCTTCCTTGCACAACGGGCACTTCACGCCGATGAAATTCTGCTTCACGTACTTGCAATCGGGATAGCCGCTGCACGACGTGAATTCGCCGTAGCGCCCATGCCGCAGAATCAGGTTGCGCTTACATAGTGGGCAGGTTTCATCGAGCGGAATGTCGGGGACTTTCTTGCCCTGATCGAGCCGACGCGTGGTCTTGCAATCCGGATAGCCGGTGCAGGCCATAAACTGCCCGAAGCGCCCGCGCTTCAGCACCATCACGCGGCCGCAGTTTTCGCAGTACTCCTCCTGCGTAGTCTCCTGCATGTCGGCCGAATCGAGATCCGGCAGATTGATTGGATTCTCTTTGGTGAACGTGCAGGAGTTCGGATCTTCCTTGTCGTAGGTGCTGCAAGCGTAGAACGAGCCGTGCTTGCCCCACTTGATGACGAGGGGCGCGCCGCAGCGCTCGCACTTCTCGTCGGTGGGCTTCTCCATACGCTTGATGTTTTCCATGTGCTTTTCGGCGTATCGAAGATCCTTCGCGAACTTCTTGTAAAAGTCCCCCAGCGCGTCGGTCCACTTTTCCTTGCCCTCTTCAATTTCGTCGAGTTCTTCTTCCAGCCGCGCGGTGTACTCAAAATCGAAAATATCCTTGAAGTTCTCGACCAGCAGATCGGTCACGACCAGGCCGATTTCGGTGGGCGTAAACTTGCCGCCAACTTTCTGCGCATATTGCCGCTCCTGAATCGTGCTCAGGATGGTGGCGTAGGTGGAGGGGCGTCCAATGCCGCGCTCTTCCAGTTCTTTCACCAGGGAGGCTTCGTTGTAGCGCGGAGGTGGCTCGGTGAAATGCTGCTCCGGCTTCAACTCTTTCAGGGTCAGCTTCTGACCGGCTTCGAGCGGCGGGAGCTTGTGCTTCAGTTCCTCGTCCTCTTCGTCCTTCGTGTCCTTTGACTCTTCGTAGACCTTGAGGAAGCCATCAAACTTCATGACCGACCCGGTCACGCGGAACCAGAAAATCTCGTTCGCCGAGCGACCGGGGTCCTCGGCAAGCCCGGTTTTGGCTTGCTGGGGCGGCTTGGCATCGATGTCGACGGTGGTTTGGTCAAAGACGGCAGGATTCATTTGCGACGCGATAAAGCGCTGCCAAATCAGCTTGTAAACCTTGAATTCATCTTCCTGCAGGTATTGTTTGACCTTGTCGGGATGCCGCATCGCCGACGTGGGACGAATGGCTTCGTGCGCTGCCTGCGCTTCTTTCTTCTCCTTATATGTGTTCGGCTTTTCGGGCATGTACTGCGGGCCGTATTCGCTCGCGATATACTCGCGCACTTCCGTGATCGCCTCTGGCGCAACCCGCGTCGAGTCGGTACGCATATAGGTGATCAAACCGACCAGCCCTTCTTCGCCGCCCAGTTCAATACCTTCATAAAGGCGCTGGGCAATCATCATGGTGCGTTTCACGCTGAAGCGCAGCTTGCGCGAAGAATCCTGCTGCAGCTTGCTGGTCGTAAACGGAGGAGTCGCGTTGCGGCGCCGTTCTTTCTTTTCGGCCGAACGCACCACCCAGTCAGCGTTTTCGAGGGCGATGCGAATCTTTTCCGCGTCCTCGCCATTGGTGATTTCAAGTTTCTCTTCGCCTTTGCCGAGAAAGCGCGCGTCGAATGCCGGCGGCTTGCTGCCGGTGAGATTCGCGTCGATCGTCCAGTATTCTTTCTTTTCGAAAGCTTTAATTTCGCGTTCGCGATCGACAATCAAACGCAAGGCAACGGTCTGCACACGGCCCGCCGAGAGCCCGCGGCGAACCTTGTCCCATAGAAGCGGAGAGACCTGATATCCCACCAGGCGGTCGAGCACGCGCCGCGCCTGCTGCGCGTCCACGAGGTTGCGGTCAATATCGCGGGGATGCTCGAAGGCGGCCTTCACGGCGCGTTGCGTGATCTCGTTGAACGTCACGCGGCGGATGCGCTCGCCATCCGGATGTTCCTGTTCTTTCTTGGTGGTCTTCCCTTTTTTCTTTTTCTTGCCTTCATCTCCAAGTTCATCGGCAAGATGGGCGGCAATGGCTTCGCCTTCGCGGTCAGGATCAGGCGCGAGGTAGATCATATCCGCCGCGAGCGCGAGCTTCTTCAGCTTGGCAAGAACCTTTTCCTTGCCCGGGATGACAACGTACTCGGTGCTGAAGCCGTCTTCGACGTCAACACCAAGGCTGCTTTTGGGCAGGTCTTTCACGTGGCCGAACGAGGCATCGACGGTGAATCCCTTGCCGAGATATTTTTGAATCGTTTTCGCCTTCGCGGGCGATTCGACAATCACTAGACCTTTGGACAATGTTCCCTCAGTTTGCCGGTATTGGATTTGAAGCTAGCACGAATGCGGGGGAAGCAACAACTGCGGGAGCGGCGCAGCTACTAGCTGCTAGCTTCTAGCTACTAGGTTCTAGCTACACCAAAACCAGCTCAGACGCGAGGCCCGGACCTCACGATTTGAACTTTCTGAACAAGCGCAGTCAACATTCTCTGCACCTCAACAAGCTTCTTTTCTGTATTCCGGTAGTCGCTCTCGGAGAGAAAACGCAAATCTCGCGCAAGCAACAAATGATATTCAGTCTCACTTGCTGAGCCTCGCGCGATTTGCAGGAAGCGGCCAAACTCGCCGTCGGACCTGCGCCCGCAGCCTTCTGCAATGTTAGCCGCGATCGAGGCAGCGGATCGACGCACCTGCGACGTCAGCCCATAAATCTCGTCTCTGGGAAAAGTGCGCGTAAGGCCATACACAGCGACCGTCAATTCGTGTGCCTTCGACCATACCTTCAACTCTTTGAAATCTTTCATTAGCGCGTCCCTATATTGGTGTTAGCTAGAAGCCAGTAGCTAGTAGCTAGTAGCTAAAAGCTCTTCACAAAATTCTTCCCCGCCAACTGCCGCACTTTCCCGTTCAGCTCTAGTTCAAACAGGGCGGCAAAGATTTCCGAGGAGGACATTTCGTTTTCGAGCAGTTCTACCAGCTCGTCAATCTGGGTGGACTGATCGGCTTTCAGCAGCTTGAGGATCTTCTGTTCGTGAGGCGATCGAACGTCGTCCGGGAATAGAGATGCGTTCGCGGGCTGCGGGGATTCAACCTGCATGGAACTGAGGGCCGCTTGCACGTCGGTTGGCAGCTCTTCCCAGACGTCTTCCCATGTGGCCACCAGCTTCGCGCCCTGCTTGATCAGCGTGTTCGGGCCCCAAGAATTCTTATTGGTCACGTTGCCGGGAACCGCATAGACATCGCGGTTCTGCTCGAGCGCGCAGCGCGAGGTGATGCGCGTGCCACTGTATTCCGCGGCCTCCACGACCAGCACGCCGGCCGACATGCCGCTGATGATGCGGTTGCGGATGGGAAAGTTTTGCGGCGTTGGCGAAGTGCCAATGGGGAATTCGGAAATCACGGCACCGCCGAGCGCGAGGACCTGTTCGGCAAGTCGCGTGTTCTCCTTCGGGTAGATGACGTCAATTCCGGTGCCAAGGACGGCGATGGTTTTCCCCTTGGCAGCAACGGCGCCGCGATGGGAAGCCGTGTCAATTCCGCGCGCTAAACCGCTGATAATTACGAGCCCGCGGACGGCGAGATCCGTCGCGAGTCGCTCGGCCATGCCTGTGCCGTACGGCGTTGGATGGCGCGTGCCGACCATCGCAATGCCCGGCTGCGACAGCAGCTCCACGCTTCCCTTCACAAACAGAATCACCGGAGGATCGTAGATTTCTTTCAGCCGCGGCGGGTATTCCGAGTCGTTGAGCGAAATAATTCGCGCTTTCGCCCCGGCCGCCTTCGCCAATTCTTCCTGTGCCAGCTCCATCGACTTGCCGGTCGCCAGCGCCTGCGCGGAGACTGCGCGCATGCCGGTCGCTTCCAGCTCGGTGAGGCTGGCCTGGAAAATTCGCTCCGCGGTGCCAAAGTGCACCACCAATTTGCGGATGCGCGAAGGCCCTAAGCCATCTGTGAGAGCGAGTGCCAGCCAATACGTGGCGTCGCGCGAAGCAGAGTTGGCGGTGGTTGCGGCTGTTGTCGACATTTGTCGATGACGCTAGCTTTGCCGTGACGCTGTGTCAATGATGGCGCGCACAATGCTTTTGGTAGAATTCGCAACGTGATGAGCAGGTTAAGGATCTCGGCCATTTCCTATTTGAATACCGCCCCGCTGATGTGGGATTTCGACCATGTGGGTTCTGAGCAGAGGGGGGCTGCCGCCGATTTTGATATTTCGTACACGATTCCTTCAGCCTGCGCGCGGGCGCTCGGCGAGGGCACAGCTGATATTGGAATTATTCCCGCCGCGGCGTACACAACGGTGCCTGATCTGGCCATCATTCCCGACGTTGCCATCGCGGCGCAGCGGGCGGTGCGGTCAATCCTCCTCGTCAGCAAAATGCCGATTGGGCAAGTGAACACGGTGGCGCTTGATACGTCGTCGATGACGTCGGTGGCTCTGACCAAGATTCTGTTCGCGAAATGGCTGGGCGGAGCGCGAGATTACTCCGCCATGGCCCCGAATCTCGATGAAATGCTCACCAGGTGCGATGCAGCCCTGCTGATCGGCGATCCCGCGCTCCAGGTCGATCGCAGCCGGTTCGTCACGCTTGATTTGGCCGAGGAGTGGATCCGCTGCACGGGGAAATCATTTGTCTTCGCGTTTTGGGCGATTCGGCAGCAGGCGCTTGCCGGGCGCGATGCGCGGGCGATTGCCCGAGTGTTCCAAACTTCGCGCGATCACGGCCTGCAGGCAGACAATCTTGAAGCCATTGCGCAGGATTGGGCACCGCGGCTGAAGCTGCCGATCGAGACGATTCGGAGTTATTTCGCGCGCAACATTCATTACTATCTTGATCCGCCATGCCTCGAAGGGCTATCGCTGTTTTATCGCTATGGCGCGGAGATCGGCGCGCTCCCACAAACCCCTGAGCTCCGCTTCGTCTGAGTAAGCTGACAAAACTTTACTTCGCTTGGCTCATTAAAGACGATTCTCATTGCATCGCAGGCCGCGAATTCTGCCTCTAACAGGGGTGCGACTCGCTGCTCTTGCCGTCTTTGCCACGAAGAAACACACGCTGCGGTGGTTGATCCATCTCGGTGGGCCTAGCCTTATCCTGCTTGGCCTGATTGATAATTCGGTCATTCCTCTGCCCGGCAGCACGGACCTGGTCACGATTTTGCTGGCGGCTCATCATCGAGAGCCATGGATTTATTACGCGGTTATGGCGACCGTGGGCTCGGTCGTGGGCGGATACAGCACCTATCGCATGGCCCGCAAAACCGGAAAAGCGGCGCTGGAGAAGCGTTTTCCGAAGAGGAAGGTGGACAAGGTTTGCGCCATTTTTGAGAGATGGGGATTCGCATCGGTCGCAATCCCGGCGCTATTGCCGCCACCTTTTCCAATCGTGCCCATGCTGCTGGCCGCGGGTGCGCTGCAATACCCAACGAAGAAATTCCTGGCCGCGCTTTCGGTTGGCCGTGGCGTTCGCTACGTGATCCTTGCCTATCTCGGAGAGCATTACGGGCGGCACATTGTCAGTTTCTTTTCGCGATACTACGCGCCGGCTCTGATCATCCTGGTTGCTATCACCGTGATCGGCGCACTGTTCGGCGGGTATGAATATTGGCGGCGGCGCAAGACCGGCCGCAAGCAGGCGCCATCAACGGGCGCGAAAATCGGTGAACCCACCACGTGAGAACTCGCCGCAGACGGCCCGCACCAGCTAAAATATCCCTTACTGTGGGGTGAAGAATGTCCCTGACCAAACAACAAGCGCTCGAAATGTTCCAGTCCGATGACCTGATCGGCATTGGCATGGAGGCCGACGCCGTCCGCCGGCGCCTGCATCCCGAGGGCACCGTTACCTACATCATTGACCGGAACATTAATTACACGAACTTCTGCACCGAATATTGCACCTTCTGCGCCTTCTATCGTCCGCTCAAGGGGCCGACGTCAAAAGAAGGCTACATCCTCGACTTCGACACGATCTACGATAAGATTCGCGAGACCGTTGAACTCGGTGGCACCGGCGTGCTTATGCAGGGCGGTCTGCACCCCGATCTCAAAATTGACTGGCACGAAAAGATGCTTCGCGGGATCAAGCAGCGCTTCCCGAAAGTTCATCTACATTGCTACTCGGCTTCGGAGATCCTTGCCATTGCCGAATACAGCGACCTGAGCGTCCGCGATACGATCGCGCGCTTGCGCGATGCGGGCCTTGATTCCATTCCAGGCGGCGGCGCCGAGATTCTCGACGACGAAGTGCGTCACAAAGTGGCGCGGCTTAAATGCCTTACCGAGGACTGGCTGCTCGTCCATCGCACGGCGCACCAGCTTGGCATGCGTACGACCGCAACCATGATGTTTGGCGTCGGCGAATCCTACGAGCACCGTATCAATCATTTCGACGCCGTGTACCGTTTGCAGGAAGAAACGGGCGGCTTCACCGCGTTTATTCCGTGGAGCTTTCAGCCCGCCAACACTGCGCTCGGTGGCCGCAAATGGGACGAGGCCACCGCGGTCGAATACCTGAAAGTCCTTGCCATCTCACGCCTCTATCTCTCTAATTTTCATAATGTTCAAGCCAGTTGGGTCACCCAGGGGTTGAAGGTCTGCCAGATGGGGCTACGCTTCGGCGGCAACGATGTGGGATCGGTCATGATCGAGGAAAATGTAGTTCGCGCCGCCGGCGTCACCAATTGCACGACTGAGGAAGAACTGCGGCGGATCATTCGCGATGCGGGGTTTCGTCCGGCGCAGCGCGATACGCTCTATCGGCAGTATTTTCTGAACTGAGTCCGCCGCTAAACCCTTACCCTCATCAGTTACAATGCTCTGTCTGCAGTCTTTTCCCTGGATGTTCATGGCGCTGCCATTCCAGCCTTCCACGCTCGCGTTGATTCTTGCCTCCAAGGGCATCGGCCCCTACTTTCGGCAGCACTTTCTCGACAAGACTTTCCAGGGGCTCTACCAAGTCAACGCATTCGACCTGGCGTTGCTAATTCCCTACTTCATCGTTCTGATCATCCTGGCGGCGTATGGCGGGCATCGTTATTGGCTCGTCTACCTTTATTACAAGAAGAGAAGCAACAAGACGACCGACCCGCCGGGCTTTTTCGACGACCTGCCGCGCGTCACCGTACAGTTGCCGATCTTTAACGAGCAATACGTCGTGGACCGACTGCTGGATGCTGTGTGCCGACTTGACTACCCTCGGGAGAAGCTCGACATCCAGTTACTCGACGACTCGACCGACGAAACTGCCGAGGTCGCGCGGCTGCTGGTCGAGCGCTATGCCGCAGCCGGCTATCCGGTCGTCTACATTCACCGCGACAATCGCGAAGGATTTAAGGCGGGCGCGCTCGAAGCGGGCCTCAAATCGGCCACAGGCGAGTTCGTCGCCATCTTCGACGCCGATTTCGTTCCCCATTCCGATTTCCTGCTCAAGTGCATTCACCATTTCACCGACCCGAAAGTCGGCATGGTGCAAACGCGGTGGACCCACATCAACCGCAACTATTCGTTGCTGACTGAGGTCGAGGCCATCCTGCTCGACGGCCACTTTGTGCTCGAACATTCCGGCCGCGCGCGCAGCGGCGTTTTTTTCAACTTCAATGGCACCGCGGGAATGTGGCGTCGCAAGGCCATCGAAGAAGCGGGCGGCTGGGAGCACGACACGCTTACCGAAGACACTGATCTTTCTTATCGCGCGCAACTCAAGGGCTGGAAGTTTCTCTACCTGCAGGATGTCGAGTGCCCCGCCGAGCTACCCGTAGAAATGACGGCGTTCAAGACGCAACAGGCGCGCTGGGCGAAAGGGCTGATCCAGGTCTCGAAGAAAATTCTGCCCAAGATTCTCAAGAGCGACGTGTCGCGGCACCAGAAGATCGAGGCCTGGTATCACCTGACGGCCAATATGAGCTATCCGCTGATGATTGTTCTGTCGGTTCTGCTGCTGCCGGCGATGATCATCCGCTTTTACCAGGGCTGGTTCCAGATGCTCTACATCGATCTGCCCTTGTTCATGGCTTCGACGTTTTCGATTTCCAGCTTCTACCTGGTTTCGCAGAAGGAACTTTTCCCGAAGACGTGGATGCGCTCGCTTCTGTTTCTTCCGCTCCTAATGGCGTTGGGAATTGGCTTAACGATCACGAACACGCGCGCCGTGCTCGAAGCGCTTGTCGGCAGGGAAACCTCTTTCGTGCGGACTCCCAAGTACCGCGTCGAAACGAAAAAAGACAAAGTCCGTGCCAATAAGTATCGCAAGCGCTTGAAATGGGTTCCGTGGATTGAGCTGGCGATCGGATGCTACTTCGCGCTGACCGTCTACTACGCCATCGACAACGAAAACTACTTTACGGTCCCGTTCCTTCTTCTATTCGTGCTTGGCTACTGGTGCACCGGACTGATGTCGCTGCTGCAAGGGCGGCTGGCGGGACTATCGGTCGGCTCGGAATCTCACACGAAACCATTTCCGGTTGGCGTTTAGCTAGGGTGCGCTCGGCCGCAGACGGAAGTTGATGGTGATTTTCGTTTCTCTCTGGATCGGCCTGCCATCCAGCAAAAATGGTTGGTAGCGCCAATCCTTCACCGCGTCCACGACGGCTTGAGCGAGTTCGGGGTGGCCTTCCAGAACTTTTACAGCGCCGATGGTCCCATCTTCCTTCACCATCGCTTGCACCACAACCTTTCCCTCGAGGCGCATGCTTTGGGCCTTGGTGGAATAGATTGGCCGAACCTGGTGCAGAATCCGGCCGCCGGAAGTTCCCTGCGAAATCGGAGCCGAAAGCGCAGGCACCGACACGCTGGCCTCAAGAACGCCTTGGAGCGCGGAGGAATCCGCCGGCTGCGAGGAAATCGAAGGAGGCTCAAGAGAAGCCCTCTCTGCCTCGGGCAAAGCGGCGGGCACACTGGCGTTCGCACCGGCCTCCAAACTCTTGTTCGGGAGAGTAACATCGGCCGCAGCAGCGCTCGAAAGTGACTTCCCAGGTTCCAGTTTCCGTCCGCCGACGTTCACATCAATCACGTCCATTTTTGAGGCGAATCGCACTGCCGATCCTGCGGTGGGTTTGCCGTTGGATGCGAACAACGTTTCGCCCCCCGGATTTGGTTTCCAGACAGGGTCGTTATCTGGAAGATGCGCCTGACGGGCCGTCACGGTAGCGGCGACGGAAGACTGCGGCGCCGCGTGCGCCTTGCTATCGTTCTGATTAGCGCCGCGCCACCCCAGCCAAATAGCCAGGGAAACCAACACGATTGCGGCCACACCAATGGCGCCGAGAATAAATCGCCCCGATCGGCGGCCTGCGACCGCCAAAGCTAGATCGCGGATACGATCGGAGGCGCGCAACAGCCCCGCCGGCAAGGGCTTCTCGTCCGGATCCTTGGGCACGACCTGCGATGCGCCGTGCGGTTGCAAAGCTCGCGCTCGCTCCGCCAGCGCTGCCAATTGGACGAGCAGGGCGACCTGATGCTCCGAAAACGCCGCGGGTTCGGTGCCAAACACTTCCAGAATCCCGTTGATTGCGTGCCATCCACGAATCGGCAGCACGACCATCGAGCGCAAGCCTAGCCCGCGGCAAACTTCCACATTCACGAGAGGATTCTTTTCTGTGTCGGGGCAATCCTGCACAGCCCCGGTGCGCAGGCACTCGCCAGAAATTCCAGTCTCCGCGTTCAATTCCGCGCCCAGTGCGGGAGCCGTCTCGCCGCTCCGTGCCCGGCAGACCATTACGCCGTCCTTCCACATCGCGATTGCCGACCCGGATGCGCCCGTCAAACGCCGTGCGGCACTCGCAATTGCGGCCAGCATCGCGTCTAACCGGTGCTCTCCCGAAGAAATCAAGTCCTTCAAAGAAGCGAGCAGCATCATTTCTTCGCGATTCGCGGATTGAAACGCCGTGGTTTCCTTCCCGAGATCGTGCCCTGCATTGCTCAGCACTTTCCTCGAAGGAACCGGCTCTGATGGCGGTGCAGCCAAGGGTTATTCTCACTCAAACAAATTACCGGCAGGCTGGGAACACCGGCAAAAGCATGTTGGCGCAAGTAATTTTGCCGAAGTATGAGCCAACTTCCCGCGACTGTCAAGGTAACTCAGCGAGTTCGCACTTTTTCGCACACGCGGAAGAACACGAACGCTAAGACGCTTTGGCTTTAATGCGCGACGGCCCTCGTGGGCGGCCACCGGGGAGAAGTGAACTCGCTTTGTCCGGTTGCTTCCGCGCTGGAATTCGAGCACCAAACTAACTAACAATTATGCAACCATGCTGGTGCTACGCTAGGTACGCTCTGGTGTCTCGCAAGAACCTCCGCACGAGGTATTGCAGGCGACCAATCTTAAAAAGCTTTTGCGCACAGTCGAAGCCCTGGCGGATTTGGGGCCGGAACTGACGGCGGACCGCGACTTCCGGCAGACCGCGCGCGCCATGCTGACTGCGGTCATGGGTGCGTCTGGCGCCCACGAGGGAGTGTTGTTTTCTTTCGGCGAGCGGCCCTCCATGCTCACCTCGCTCGATGCGCAGGGCTTCGCGCTTTTGCCCGATCCAGCCATCATTCCGCTCCTTCCCCGTCACGTTCATACGCTCAGCGCCGCCGTTGGCCCGGTTCTGCTGAACAGCTCGACCATCGACGTCTTTCTCAGCTCGAACGGCAACGTTGCGCCGGAGTTATTCAAGTGCCTCTGCCCTTTGAAGGTGCGCGGCAAGTTGGTGGGAGCCATCGCGCTCGGCCGCCGTCCCGGAGATGCGCTTTACGAAGAAGACGCCCTCGACGCCTTTGAAATGATCGGCAACTACGTGGCGCTGGCGATTCAGAATCACAATCTCGGCCAGACCCTGGCGCAGCGCATATCCGAGAATCTTCGCCTTCTGGCCTCGCTGCACGGTTTCTACGATAACGCGCTCGAAGCTTTCGCCACGGCCATCGACGTGAAGCACGTCAACATTCACGGCCATTCGCTGCGCGTAGGCCGCTATGCGCAAGCTATCGGAGAAGCCCTCAGCATGGATCCCAACGAAGTCGCCGCTTTGCGCTCTGCCGGCTACCTGCACGACATCGGCAAGGTCGCGGTCGATACGCGTCTGTTCGCCAAGACATCCTCGCTCGATCCCGAGGAGTCGCGTCTGATGCGCGACCATACCGTCGTAGGCCACCAAATTGTCAGCAACGTTCAATTCCCGTGGCCGCAAATTCCCGAAATCGTCCGCTGGCATCACGAACGCGGCGATGGCTCCGGCTACCCAGATGGATTGCATGGAGACGAAACGCCGCAGGCAGTCCGCATTATTGCTCTGGCCGACAGCTTCGACGCCATGACCAGCGAGCGCCCCTACCGCGAGCGCCTTTCGATTGGCTCCGCCTTGCAGGAACTGATCCGCCTGACTCCGCAAAAGTACGACCCGCAGGCGCTGCAAGCCCTGCTGATTCAGGTTCGCCGCGACGCGGTTGGAAGCAACCGCCTTCCAATCCTTGAGCCTGAGGTAATGAATCTGTCGGCAACCGAAGTTGACCAGCTCGCCTCGACACTTCAGCACCGGATTACCCAAGCCAAGCTCTATCTCACCTAGGCCCCTCCGCCCGTCACGCTCGTTCCCGACGGTGTAAAATCGAGCGTGATTTGCGATTTTGAATCCCGGTAAACCGACAAAGAAAAACTTCAGCGAAACTACTCCGCTCAGAGCGCATCGAATCGGGGCGGTCTTCATCTAAACAGAAAGCTGCGGAAACTACATCGAAGGAGCGCATGGATGGCGGTCAGTGACCAGGCAGTAGTCACCGGAAAACAGCTCGATCAGTTGTCCATCAACACGATTCGCACGCTCAGCATAGATGCCGTGCAAAAAGCCAACTCCGGCCATCCGGGAGCACCGATGGGGCTCGCTCCGGTCGCATACTGCCTCTGGCAGCAGTTTCTGCGCTTCGACCCGGAAGATCCGCACTGGCCCAACCGTGACCGTTTCGTGCTCTCGAACGGCCATGCTTCGATGCTTCTTTATTCTCTTCTCCATTTGGCGAGCGTGCGTGAAGTGAACTCCGCTGGCGAAATCCTTTCCTCTCCGGCCGTTTCTCTCGACGACATCAAGAATTTCCGCCAGATCGACAGCAAAACGCCAGGCCATCCGGAATACGGACTGACCACGGGTGTCGAAACCACCACCGGCCCGCTAGGCCAAGGAGTCGCAAACAGCGTAGGCATGGCCATCGCCGAGCGCTGGCTCGCCGCCCATTTCAATCGCCCCGGATTCGATCTCTTCAACTACAACATGTGGGCCTTCTGCGGCGACGGCGACATGATGGAAGGAATCTCTTCCGAGGCCGCGTCGGTGGCGGGGCATTTGAGACTTTCAAATCTCTGCTGGATCTACGACAACAACCAGATCACGATTGAGGGCAAGACCAATCTGGCTTTCGATGAAGACGTCGGCGCTCGCTTCAAAGCTTATGGCTGGGATGTTACGCACGTCCTCGATGCCAACGACATCGAGGCCCTCGCATATGCATTTCGCCATGCGCTCGGCGTTACCGATCGCCCCAAGCTGATTATTGTTAATAGCCATATCGGCTATGGCGCGCCTCACCGCCAGGACACGAAAGAAGCACACGGCGAGCCGCTCGGCGAGGAAGAAGTCAAACTGGCCAAACGTTTCTACGGCTGGCCCGAAGATGCGAAGTTCCTTGTGCCCGACGGAGTCCGCGAAAACTTCCGCGACGTTATGGGGAAGCGCGGGCGCCAGTTGAGCACGGCATGGCACGCGCTGTTCAAGAAATATGCCGAGCAATATCCCGACTTGGCCGCCCAATTTGAGCTGATGCAAAAGCGCGAACTCCCCGAGGGATGGGATAAGGAACTGCCCACCTTCGCCGCCGACGCCAAGGGGCTCGCGACGCGCGAATCGTCGTCCAAAGTTCTCAACGCCATCGCCAAGAATGATCCGTGGCTGATGGGTGGGTCCGCCGATCTCTATCCCTCGACAAAAACGCGCCTCACCTTCGATGGCGCTGGTGACTTCGAAGCCGGGCAGTACAACGCGCGCAACTTCCACTTCGGCATTCGCGAGCACTCCATGGGCGCCATCGTCAACGGGATGACGCTCTCGTACCTGCGTTCCTACGGCTCGACCTTCCTCATTTTTTCCGATTACATGAAGCCCGCAATCCGCTTGTCGGCGATCATGGAAATTCCGGCGATCTGGATTTACACGCACGACTCCATCGGCGTAGGCGAAGACGGGCCGACACACCAGCCCATTGAGCAACTTCCCACGCTGCGCGCGGTTCCCGGCCTGATGACCATTCGCCCGGCTGACGCAAACGAGGTCGTTGAAGCCTGGAAGTTAATCATGAAGTTGAAGAAGGAGCCGGTCGCGCTCATCCTGACGCGCCAGGCGCTGCCCACACTCGATCGCAGCAAGTACGCTTCTGCTGCCGGTGTGGCGCGCGGCGGCTACATCCTGGCCGACGCCGAAGGCGGGAAGCCGCAGGTGATTCTTATAGCGACGGGCAGCGAGATCTATCTCTGCGTCGACGCCTACGAGAAACTTAAGGCCGAGGGTATTCGCGCCCGCGTCGTAAGCCTTCCTTCATGGGATTTATTTGACCATCAGGATCAAAGCTATCGCGATCAAGTCCTTCCGCCCGACGTCACCGCGCGAGTCGCCGTTGAGCAGGCGGCTGTTCTGGGCTGGGAGCGATACGCGGGCACGAAAGGCCGAATCATCGGCATGAGAAGTTTTGGCGCGTCTGCGCCGTTGAAAGATTTGCAAAAGAAATTTGGCTTCAGCGCCGACGCGGTAGCGCAGGCAGCGAAAGATTTGCTCGGGTAGAGACGAGGCTTGCCTCGTCTTTGTGGGATGCACAGGAAAACTTGCTCGTGTAAACGCGGCATCAATCGAAAGCTCGTTCGTAGCTCGTGGCTCGAAGCTCGCAGCTCGCAGCTATCGAACGACTTACTAACTGCAGACAGCTTTTGATCGTCAGGAGATGTACATATGAATCCCGTAGGCACCCTCGAAACCGCCAAAGCCGTAAATCCTCTTAAGCAACTGCAGACCTTCGGACAATCGATCTGGCTCGACTACATTCGCCGCGATCTTCTTAAAGGAGGAGAACTCCAGCGCCTGGTCGACGAAGACGGCCTCCGCGGCATGACCTCGAATCCAGCTATTTTCGAAAAAGCTATTGCCGGTTCCACGCAATACCAGGATTTTCTCGACTCGTTAGCGAGCCGCGCCGATCTCGACGCCAAAGGCCGCTACGAACTGCTCGCCATCCGCGACATTCAGGACGCGGCCGACCTGCTGCGCCCCGTCTATCAAAGCACCAAGAAGCGCGATGGCTACGTGAGCCTGGAAGTGTCGCCATATCTAGCCAACGACACAAACGGCACGCTCGACGAGGCGCGCCGCCTCTGGAAGACCGTGGGACGTTACAACATCATGATCAAAGTCCCCGGAACGCCGGCTGGTATTCCAGCGTTCCGCCAGTTAATCAGCGAAGGCATCAACGTGAACGTCACGTTGCTCTTCGCGCAACAAGTCTACGAAGAAGTCGCTGCCGCTTATATCGACGGAGTGGAGAAGTTTGCCGCAACCGGCGGTGATGTCAGCAAAATTGCTAGCGTGGCCAGTTTCTTCATCAGCCGCATCGATTCGCTGGTTGATTCCCTGGCCGGGGAAAAACTCAAAACCGAACCCGACGCTGGCCGCAAAGCAAAATTGCAGAGCATTCAGGGCAAAGTCGCCATTGCCAACGGCAAACTGACCTACGAAGCTTACGAGCATATATTTTCGACTCCGCGGTGGAAGGCCCTGGCCGCCAAAGGCGCGCAGACACAGCGCGTTTTGTGGGCCAGCACGAGCACGAAGAATCCCAAGTATCGCGATGTAATCTACATCGAAGAACTCATCGGCCCCGACACCGTCAACACCATCCCGCCCGCGACGTTAGACGCATTCCGCGATCACGGCAAACCGCGCCAGAGCCTCACCGAAGACCTCGAAGGCGCGCGCAAAACCATGTCCGATCTGGCCGCCGCCGGAATCGTAATGAAGGACGTAACCGACAAGCTAACGACCGACGGCGTGAAGCTCTTTGCCGACGCCTTCGACCAACTTCTGGCGGCCGTAGAGAAAAACACGCGTCGCGCATCGACGCCGCAAGTCAACACGCAAAGTGCTACGCTCCCGGCCGATCTGGACGCCAACGTAAAAAAAAACGTTAATGACTGGCGCGCATCCGGAAAAGTAAGACGGCTCTGGCAAAAAGACGCCAGCCTCTGGACCAATGACGACGAAGCCAAGTGGCTGGGCTGGCTTGCCATTACAGAGGATCAGATCGCCAATTCTGCCCGATTGAAGAGTTTCGCCGCGGAAGTCAAGGCCGCAGGCTTCTCCGACATTCTGCTGCTCGGCATGGGCGGCTCCAGCCTCTGCCCTGAAGTGCTTTCGCTGACCTATCCGCAAACGCCTGGGTTCCCACTCTTGCACATTCTCGATTCGACCGACCCGGCGCAAATCAAGGCTATAGAGAAGAAGGTCAATTTAGCCAAAACACTGTTTATCGTCTCCAGCAAATCCGGCAGCACGCTTGAACCCAACATCTACAAGCAATATTTCTTCGAGCGCGTGCAGCAAACGATCGGGGCCGACAACGCTGGCAGCCACTTCGTCGCCATCACTGACCCCGGCTCGAAAATGCAGCAAGTCGCCGAGCGCGACCGCTTCCGCAACATCTTCTACGGCATTCCATCGATCGGCGGCCGTTATTCCGCGCTCTCCAACTTTGGCATGATCCCGGCCGCAGCCATGGGTCTGGACACCGGCAAATTCCTCGCCCGCACCAAAGAAATGGTCGACGCGTGCGCCGCATCCACCCCCATAGAGCAAAATCCCGGTGTGATGCTCGGCATTATCCTAGGCTCCGCCGCAAGAATGGGCAGAGACAAAATTACGCTAATCACGTCTCCCGGAATCGGCGACCTCGGCGCATGGCTCGAGCAGCTCATCGCCGAATCTACCGGCAAGATCGGCAAAGGCATTATCCCGGTCGATCGCGAAACGCTGGGAGCGCCCGATGTCTACGGCAAAGATCGCATCTTCGCCTATCTCCGCCTCGACGGCGGACCGGACGCAAAGCAGGACGATTTCGTCGCTGCTTTGGAAAAAGCGGGCCAGCCCGTAGTCCGCGTTGCCGTGGCCGACACTTACAACCTGGGCCAGGAATTCTTCCGCTGGGAGATCGCGACCGCCGTCGCCGGCTCCATCATCGGCATCAACGCCTTCAACCAGCCTGACGTAGAGGCCAGCAAGATCGAAACGAAGAAGCTGACATCGGAGTACGAAAGCCGAGGCTCGCTCCCCGCGGAAACGCCAATCCTCGAAGAAGCCGGCTTCAAGCTCTACACCGACGACAAGAACGCCGCCGACCTTGCCAAAGATGTTGGCTCCGATCCCACGCTGGCCAGCTATCTGCGAGCGCACCTTGCGCGCATCAAACCCGGCGACTATTTCGCCGTGCTCGGCTACATCGAAATGAACTCTGAACACGAGGCGCTGCTGCAAACACTGCGCATGAGCGTGCGCGACAAAAAACACGTGGCCACTTGTCTCGGCTTCGGGCCGCGTTTTCTGCACTCGACCGGGCAAGCATACAAAGGAGGCCCGAACAGCGGAGTCTTTCTCCAGATCACCTGCGACGACGCGGCTGATTTGCAGGTTCCGCAACAGAAGTACACGTTCGGAGTGGTGAAAGCAGCTCAAGCTCGCGGAGACTTCGCGGTCTTGGCAGAACGTAAACGCCGAGCGCTGCGCGTGCACATAGGAAGCGACGTAAGAGCGGGCTTAAAGAATTTAGCGGAAATTATGCAGCAATTGTAGGCAAGAGCAAGAGCTTCGGCCCGACCCGGATCAGGTTGCTCGAAGCTCGCGGTTCGTAGCTCGCAGCTAAGGTTCAAGGAGTATCAATGCAACTCGGAATGGTAGGTCTAGGCCGCATGGGCGCTAACATGACTCGCCGCCTGATGCGCGGAGGACATCAGCTCGTCGTCTCCGATCTCAGCCCTGACGCCGTCAAGGATCTGGCGGGCGAAGGCGCAACCGGTTCCTCCTCGCTTGCCGATCTCGTCAGCAAACTCACAGCCCCGCGCGCCGCCTGGGTCATGGTGCCATCGGGCGATCCTACACAGAAAACTGTGGAGACCCTTCTTTCTCTGATGCAGTCGGGAGACACGATCATCGACGGCGGCAACTCCTATTTCAAAGACGACGTTCGCCGCTCGCAGATGTGCGCGGGCAAAGGCGTCCACTATGTCGACGTCGGCACCAGCGGCGGCGTCTGGGGGCTCGACCGCGGCTACTGCATGATGATCGGAGGCCCCAAAGAAACCGTCCAGCGCCTCGATCCGATCTTCACGACTCTGGCTCCTGGGCGCGGCGACATTCCGCGCACGCCCGGATTCGAAAAACGCGGGGGCACGGCGGAAAGCGGCTATATCCACTGCGGCCCCTCCGGCGCTGGCCATTTCGTCAAAATGGTGCACAACGGCATCGAATACGGAATCATGCAGGCCTACGCGGAAGGCTTCGACATTTTCAAAAACGCGACCAGCAAGGATCTGCCGGAAAACATTCGCTACGATCTCAACCTGCCCGATATCGCCGAAGTCTGGCGCCGCGGTAGCGTGATCAGTTCATGGTTGCTCGACCTGACCGCAATGGCGCTGGTCGAAAATCCGACACTCGCCGAATACAGCGGATTTGTGCAGGATTCCGGGGAAGGCCGCTGGACCATTCAGGCCGCAATTGAGGAAGCCGTGCCGGCCGAGGTGCTGACGGCGTCGCTCTACGCCCGGTTTCGTTCGCGCCAGGAGCACACGTTTGCAGACAAGATGCTTTCTGCCATGCGGCAAAAATTCGGCGGGCACATGGAACTGAAGCCGCCGGCGAAGAACTAGAGAGGGTCGCAGTCATTACAACCATGCTGCGAGTCGCGAGCTTCGACTCTCGATCAAAAAGATGTGGGGGTTTAGGTAGAAGCCAGTAGCTAGCAGCTGAATACAAAGGAACCCAATGGCTCAAACCGAAGTTCCGCCTACTCCGCCTAAGCCCCGCGTCGGCCGTGTCGCCGATCCTTGCGTCATGGTCATCTTCGGCTTTTCGGGAGACCTGACACGCCGCAAGCTCATTCCCGCGCTCTACAATCTCGCCAGCCAGGGCTTGCTTTCGCGCGAGTTTGCCATCGTGGGACTCGGCCGCACTCCGATGAACGATGAAGATGCCCGCAAGAAAATGGGCGAGGACTTCAAGCAGTTCGCCAGCGTCCCCGTCGATGCCGATCTCTGGGACTGGTTCGCACGCCGCATCTACTATCTTTCCGGGGATTTCGATAACCCTGACACCTACTCAAAACTAAAAGACGCGATCGCCAAAGCGGACAAGGAACACGATTGCAAAGGCAATTGCTTTTTCTATCTTGCAACGGCGCCCAATTACTTTGGGGATATCGTCCAGCGCCTCTCCCAAGTCGGCTTGATGAAGGAAGAAAACAGCCACTGGCGACGCGTGATCGTCGAAAAGCCCTTCGGCCATGATCTGGATTCCGCGAAAGCGCTTAACCAGCAGCTTCTGAAAGTGGCCGCTGAGCACCAGATCTACCGCATCGATCACTATTTAGGCAAAGAAACTGTCCAGAACATCTTGGCCCTTCGCTTTGCCAACGGAATCTTCGAGCCCATCTGGAATCGCCGCTACATCGACCACGTGCAGATTTCCGTGGTCGAAACCGTGGGCGTAGAAAAGCGTGGCGGCTACTACGACGGAGCTGGCGCCCTGCGCGACATGGTACCGAACCACATCATGCAACTCATCACGCTCACCGCGATGGAGCCGCCCATTTCCTTCGAGGCCAACGCCGTCCGCGACGAACAGGCCAAGATCCTGCACGCCATTCAGCCCTTCAGCTCCGAAGACGTGCTCAGCAAAACCGTGCGCGGGCAATATGGCGAAGGCATCGTCGATGGCGAGCGCGTGCCGGCTTACCGCTCTGAAGACGGCGTTCCGCCCGACTCCCGCACCGAAACCTTCGTCGCCATGCGCCTGCTGATCGACAACTGGCGCTGGGCCGGAGTTCCCTTCTACCTGCGCACCGGCAAGCGGCTCCCCGGGCGCAACACCCACGTTGTCATTCAATTCCGGCGCGCGCCCTTCATGCTTTTCCGCGACACGCCGGTAGAAGACTTGATGCCGAACCAGCTCGTCCTGCACATTCAGCCCGAAGAAGGCATCTCGCTCCGGTTCGCCGCCAAGAAGCCCGGACCCGCCATGCAATTAGGCGAGGTGAACATGGACTTCGAATACGCAGACTATTTCGGCGCCCTGCCTTCCACCGGCTACGAGCGCCTGCTGCACGATTGCATGATCGGCGACGCCACGCTGTTCCAGCGCGCCGACATGGTCGAGGCCGGCTGGAGCATCGTCAATCCGGTGCTCGACGTGTGGAAAGCGCTGCCCCCGCGCAATTTCCCGAACTATGCTTCCGGCACCTGGGGCCCCAAGGAGTCCGAAGACTTGATGGAGCGCGACGGGCGCCACTGGAGAAACTTCGAAAAGTGATCCCTTTAGAAACGATTCTCGAATATTGATTCCTTAACTAGACGATTGTCATTCCACCCTGAGCGAAACCCGAAGAGGAACCTCGCTCGGAGCGGAGCCTGCCCAGGTCGGTGCGCCACTCAAACCGTGTTCTGGCTTGAGCGGGATGGCCAGCACCAAACCGATAGCGCCTGAAATTATCGTGCGCTCTGCGACGGGTTCTGCGAGAAGCCAGAGCGGTCAGATCTCCGCCTTCACTACCACCTGCGCCACTACATTCGACATGGTGCCGGCGAGGTTGGAGTCACCGCCGTATACCGCCGTGATCGAGTCGGTGCCCACTGGCAGCTTGGAGGCAATAAAGCTGGCCGAGCCACCACTCAACAAGCCCGTCCCCAGTACCTTGCTTTTTAGAAAAAACGAGACGGTTTCTCCATCCGGCGGCGCTCCGGTGCTGGAGGTGACCACAGCGGTAAAGGTCACCGCCTGCCCGTGGGTGGACGGATTCAGCGACGACGTGAGCGTCATCGTGGTTATCGTAGGCGGCGTGACCTCGAAAACAACGCCCTGATTGTAAGCGCCTCCGTTGGTTGTCGTGCCGTAGAGGTTCCCAGCCTGGTCGAGCACCACGGGGCTGGTGACGGTGCCCCCGTCCGCCCCGCCAGTGAAGCCGTACAGCACGGTTTCGAGCCATGTGCTCGGGCTCGGGGTAAGCATAAAAACCATGCCGCCGCTTCCACGTGGACCATACATTGTCGTGCCGTAGAGGTTTCCTGCAGCATCGAGGGCTAGTCCGGCCCACGGGGTTTGCCCATCCTCCAGGGAGGCGGGAAAGCTGTGAAGAGCGGAGCTACTCCAGCCGCATTCACCAAAGCGGTTGGGCTTGAGAGCGAGCTGGTAGACGGTGCCCGAATGTTCTCCAGAACTACCAGCCCCTCCGTCGAACGTGGTGCCGTACACGATTCCGCCCTCACCGCACTCATTCGTCTGCGAGACCAGGTTACCTATTGGCCCATAGCCCAGCTTGTCCTGCGCTGAAAAGGCATGGATGTTTGATGGGGGCCGTTCCCAAAAGAGATGCCAGACGTTGCCTACGTGGTGCGCGCCTCCATAGTAGGAGGTCCCGCAAACCCATCCACCGCAGTCACCCAAGCCTCCTGGATACATACCATTGTTTCCCGCGAAGCAATAGACATAATAACCGGCGCCTGACGTCGACATTTCGAAGACCGTACCCTGCTGACCGCAACCCCCGCCCGCGGTCGTCCCGCGTAGCAAATCGGAATTGCTCACATCGGCTTGCGGCGAACAGCCATCCTTGCCGCCAGTAAAGGTATGCAGGACAGTGAATGTCCAGCCGCTTTCTGATGGCGATAATGAGAATACAGTGCCGCAATAGACACCGGGATCGCCGCCATCGGAGGTGGTGCCGTAGAGATTGCCTGACCCATCGATGGCCAAGCCACCCTGGGGGCGATCGCCGTCCGCTCCCCCGGTGAAGCTGTGGAGCACGGTTTCGGTCCACTCTCCGCTAGGGGAAGGGGTCAGCTGAAACACCGTCCCCCAGTTATAAACGCCACCATATTCTGTGACGCCATAGAGATTGCCTGATTGGTCAAAGATTACGCTCGCCTGGTAAGGTTGGCCGCCGTCGAGGCCGCCGGTAAAGGTGTACAAAACTTTCTGAGTCGAAGCATGCGCGTTGGAAATCGAGAAGAGTAGGAAGGTTAGAACCAAAACTACTTTTGTTCGCATAACACTGTCCCCCTGGGTTGAAGTCGCAGAGAGGAGACCCTGATGGGAGGGTAGGACAGTCTGCGCCGCCAGCATAGACCCGACATCGGGAGAATTGCGGTGACGTAGTTGTCAGGTGGTTGTGACAAGCCACCTCGGTATTTGCACTTCAGTCGAAGATGTGATCGCGGACGCCCCACCGATTCAAGTCTTGCCTCTCACAAATTACAATTTGCTCATGCCCACTACCCGCGCAATTAAAATCCTCGCCACGTCCGCCGATCTCTTCCGCGCAGCGGCCGAAGAATTCACGCGCATCGGCCGCGAGGCCATCGCTGCTCGCAGCCGCTTCACGGTCGCGCTCTCTGGAGGCTCCACGCCCAAGAGCCTCTATTCTCTGCTCGCGGCAAACTACGCCGGCTTCGACTGGAGCCGCACGTTTCTATTTTTCGGCGACGAGCGCCACGTTCCGCCCGGCGACGCCGAAAGCAACTACCGCATGGTGAACGAGTCGCTGCTCAGCAAGATCAGTATCCCGGCGGAAAATATTTTTCGAGTGAAGGCCGAGAACCCCGACGCCGCAGCCGCGGCTGCCGATTATGAGGCGCAGATGCAGAGGTTCTTTGCGCTCTCTCCCGGCCAGTTCCCGCGCTTCGATCTGATTCTCCTCGGCCTTGGCTCCGACGGCCACACCGCATCGCTCTTCCCCGGCTCGGAAGGTTTGAAAGAGCAATCGAAACTCGTGATTGCCAACTGGGTGGACAAAATCAAGACGCGCCGCATCAGCTTCACGTTCCCCGTGCTGAACAACGCCGCGGAAGTGATGTTCCTGGCAAGCGGCACCGACAAGGCCGATATAGTGCAGCAGGTACTCGAAGGCGGCACTGTCGAAGCGAAGAACGCGCCTTCCTATCCCGCGCAGGGAGTGCTGCCTAATGATGGCAAGGTCCTGTGGATGCTGGACGAAGCCGCGGCCAAGAAGCTCGCGCCCCAGACGCGGCCCTCATGAGAGCGAAACCGCTCAGGTTCTCTGCTTGACGCGATCGAGCAGCGCGTAGACGGCTATTCCCAGGACCGCATTCGCGACTCCCGAGCTGATTTCGTGCGGCCAACTCCATTCCATGTGCAAGCCGACCAGTCCCCGCGCAATGATAAAGAAGACGATCTCGTGCACAACGTAGAAGAGGATGGTCAGCAGAAAGCGAGCACCGGGATTTTCTACGTCAACTTTGATGCCGAGCGATGAGGCGCCGAAGCCAACCACGGTCTTCGAAATCCCATAGAGCCCGATCGGCTGGTGCGTCAGCGCATCCTGCAGAATGCCAATCAAGCCGCCGGTAAACAGACCGGCCAGCGGGCTTCGGCGCGCCGTGGCAAAGCCGATGGTGACGAGCAGCGGAAGATCGAAGATCTTCAGGAAAGGAAAGCGCAGCGGCAACCACGCCTGCAGAAAGATGGCTGCAAGCGGAATCAGAATGGTTGCGGGAAGGCTGAAGCGGTAAACCTCAACTTGCTCACCGGATGTGTAAGTGATGGCCACGTTATTGTGGAGTGTCCTGGGAAGCAGGCTGCGGTTTGGGAGTAACCGTTGACTTGACGGGCTTCGTAGCTGGTTTCGTCACAGCCGTCGCGGGCTGCGCCGTAGCAGTCGTCGTCGAGCCAGTCCCAGACGCGCCCGAAGACGTTGCCGACGCGGCGGCTTTCTTCACCCCAGCCGTAGCAGTCCCGGGAACTGTGCCGCTCCCAACTCCACCGCCTGGACCAGCAGCTTGCGGCGTTGTGGTTTTTGGCACACTGGGACTCGCCGCGCCGCCGCTTGGCGCGCTAACATTCGGCACGGCAGCACTTGGCGGCGCAGCACCCGTTCCTCCAGCAGTAGTCTTGTCCGTCCCTTGGGTCGCAGCGTCTTCCTTGGGCGGAACTGTCGGCAACCGCTCCGCCAGAATGTCAACTGCGCGCATGGGTCCCGCCTGTTCGGGCTCAGCCTGGCGTTCATCAATCTTGGTTACAACGAGCACTTCCTCCAACCGGCTCAGTTGTGCCGCAGGCCGCACGCGAATATTCAGAAACAGTTCGCTGCCCGGAGAAACCTTGGTGACTTTGCCCACTGGCAGACCTTTCGGGAAGATTCCGTCTCCTCCACTCGTCAGCACCAGTTCCCCTACCGGGACGGTTTCATCGCTCATCACCTTTTCGAGTACCACGTCACCGGATGGCGTGCCGCGAAGGATTCCCTGCAACCGCGCCTGGTCGAGAATTGCGCCCACACCGCTGGTTTGATCGTTGATCAGGAGCACCTGCGACACGGAACGTTCCAGCGGGTTCGAGCCAAAAACCTGCAACACCTTGCCTACGATGCCGTCCCTTGTGATCACGGCCATGTCGGGCTTGATGCCTTCGCGCGCGCCCTTGTCAATATAGATGGAGCGAGACTGTTCGCTGCCGCTCCAGCCTATGACCTGCGCGGCCATCGTCTGCGAGATGAATTGTTCCTTGAATCCGAGCAGCGATTGCAGACGGTGTGCCTGCTCGGCGTCCTGGCTCACGCGCACCTGTTCCAGACGCATCTGCTGAATCTGTTGTTTGAGATCGCGATTTTCCGCGCGCACGCCCCGCAGGTAAAGGTAGTTGTGCCAGATTCCGCTAGTCGAGGTCTGCAGCCAGTGCAACCCCTCTTCAAAAGGGGTCACCGCTCCCACCGCCCACACGCGGATGAGCCGCGTCGGTTCGCTGTCGCTGGTGCGCTTGACCTGCACCGCCAAGCCGAGTACCTGGGCAAACAGCACCGTCACCAGCACGATCAGGTTGCGATAGCGGCCAAGGACGTCCATCACCAGGTCTCAGGTCTCAGTTGTCAGGTCTCAGGGAACCCATCGTCGCTGGCACAAAATTTCCGGGACGATCATTTCAATTCGGATTGTAATTCCAAGCGGAGCGAGGAATCTGCTCTTGCTCGCTCGCGGCTCGTGGCCCGAAGCTCGCAGTTCTACTCGATCGAAATCTTGCGCAGCAGTTTGAAGTCCGAGAGCATCTTGCCCGTGCCCAGCACCACGCTGCACAGCGGATCGTCAGCAATCGAAACGGGCAGGCCGGTTTCTTCGCGGATGCGCTTATCCAGATTCTTCAGCAGCGCGCCGCCACCGGTCAGCACGATGCCGCGGTCGCTGATGTCGGCTGAGAGTTCGGGCGGTGTGCGTTCAAGCGCCACGCGGATCGCATTCATGATGGTCGAAACACATTCACTCAACGACTCGCGAATCTCGCTGTCGTCCACCGTAATCGTCTTCGGCACGCCCTCAATCAGGTTGCGGCCCTTGATCTCCATGGTCAGCGGCTTATCCAGCGGATACGCGGAGCCGATTTCCATCTTGATCTGCTCGGCCGTGCGCTCGCCGACCAGCAGGTTATATTTGCGCTTCAAGTAATTCATGATGGCTTCGTCCATCTGGTTGCCGGCCATGCGCACGGAACGTGAATAGACGATGCCGCTGAGAGAGATGACTGCAATGTCGGTCGTGCCGCCGCCGATGTCGACGACCATGTTGCCGCTGGGCTCGGTGATGGGCAATCCCGCACCAATCGCCGCCACCATCGCCTGTTCCACCAGATGCACTTCGCTCGCTTTGGCACGATAGGCCGAATCCATGACCGCGCGCTTTTCCACCTGCGTGATTTCGGAAGGCACGCCAATCACGATCCGCGGATGCACCAGCATCTTCCGGTTGTGCGCCTTCTGGATGAAGTAGTTCAGCATTTTCTCGGTGACCTTGAAGTCGGCGATCACGCCATCCTTCATGGGCTTGATGGCCACGATGTTGCCCGGCGTGCGGCCCAGCATTTCTTTGGCTTCCTTGCCCACGGCCTCGACTTCGTTTGTGTTCTTGTTCAAGGCCACAATCGAAGGTTCGTTGACCACGATGCCTTTGCCGCGCGCATACACCAGCGTGTTGGCCGTTCCCAGGTCAATGGCAAGATCGCTCGAGAACATGCTGAACAACGAACGCAGATTGTGCGATCGTGAAGATCCGTTATGAAAACCGTTATTTGACATGGCAGTACTTCTCTTCTCTCTTGAAAAATTCGTCTCTCCCCGGAACACGGGTTCTACTCAGTTTCTAAGGAGTCTTTTTCTCGGTGTTTCTATTCTACTTTGTTCTGCTCCAGCCTGTTGCCAACTTGTGCACTGCACGAACTTTACTGAATGATGACCTTGGCCTGGCGAGTCTTCACCCCGCCTTTTGAATTCTGCGCCGTCACCGTGATTATGTTTTCGCCGTTCGCCAGGGGCGGCGTAAAGAAGTGGAAGGAGCCATCGTCGCTGACCATGGGCACTTCCTTGCCATTCACCATCACGCGCGCTCCGGCCTCGGTCTTGCCTGTCACTTCGATCACGTGCCCGTGCTGCACAAAAGGATCGATATCGAGTGGCAACTCCACCTTCTCTTTGCTCTTGGCAATGATGGTAAACCTGTTCTTTTCGCTCTCGACCGATTCCCGCCCGGATGCATCCGAGGACTGGATGGACCAGTAGTAAGCGCCGATCGGCATGCCCGTTACCATCACGCTCGGCGTGTCTACCTTGCGGTCCAGCAGCAGCGATGAAAAATACGGGTTGTGGGCGATGCGCAACCGGTAGCCCACGGCGTTTGCAATGGGCGTCCAGGAAAACTCCACTTCCTTAGATGTATCCCCGGCATTTACGAAAACCGGCATCATGTTGCCCGGCGAAATCGGTGCTGGCGGGCTAATTTCCGTGGCCCGTTCCATCGTCTTGGAATCGCTTTTGAAACTAACCTTCTCCCAGCTGGCCAGGCGAACGGTTTCGCCATTGCGCTCGATGTCGCCGCTGCCTTTCTTCACCAAAATCTCATGCTGATCGTCTTTGGGATTGTTGTGCACCATGGCCGAAGAGTCGGGGGCCAGCGAAGCCTTCGCACCCGCCACTATCACCTGCGATTTCGATCCCTGTACATACGTCGCGGTTGTCAGATCGACGGTTCCGGTCGTCACCGCCACTGCGACGTTCGTCTGCTGCTGATCGTTGGCCGAGTTCTCTTCGATCACGATCAGCGAATCCTGCTTGACGGTATAGTTCGTGCCGTCGTTGAACACGATCTTCGCCATGCCTTCCGCCGCCGTCTGCACCACGTCGCCTTTTTCCAGCGGCACGTTGTAGTCGGCGGTGATCCAGCTGTTGCCGTTCCCCTTGCGCACGCGCACCGTGCCATCCAATGCGGTGAAGTGCGCCTGCTTTCCAACCGGCGCCGATGGCGTTTTCAGAGGAGGGGCCAGCCCGGCTACTTTATCGATGAGATCACTGGAAAGCTTTCCCGCCGCCCGAACGGTCGAGTCTGTCACTTTGGGAAACGCCAGGTGGAGCGCGCCCATGAGAATTACCAGCGCCCCCAGAATCATGAGTACGACGCTGCGATATGTCACCGTCTTCCAGGCGACATACACCCCGGGCTTGGGCTGTCTCGGCACGAGCTGGTCCTGACCTCAACTCAAAATTGCAAGGATACGCGACACTCTCAAACTACGATCATCATATCCTTGCTGGCAGGAGTATTAAATTTGGGTCATGCGTGGAGGGGTTACGAAAGTGACTGCGATCAACCGGCAACTGGGCCTTGCCGCTGGCTGGAATTTGGTCCTGGCTGCGACCGGAGTGCTAATCCGCAGGTCTTTGACCATCCAGCAGCCTCCAGCGCCCCCGAGCGGGGACCTCGCCTTGCCGCTCTCCACCGTCGTTGTTAGCATAGTCGTTGGCATAGTTCCGAAAATTTCAGTCCGCACTACTCCCAGGAGGCATTCATGGCAACCGATACCTTGACCAAGCCCGCAATCGACGGCGCAACCACCAAAACACGAGTCTTCAAGAACTTCATCGACGGCGAATGGGTCGAATCGGTCAGTGGCCGCACGTTCGAAGACCGCAACCCAGCCGACACGCGCGAAGTCGTCGCAATCTTCCAGCGCTCGAACAAGGCCGATGTCGACGCCGCTGTCGATGCCGCTAAGCGCGCCTATGCCAAGTGGCGCCTCGTCCCCGCGCCGCGCCGCGCTGAGATGGTCTTCCGCGCCGCCGAAATCCTCATGGAGCGCAAGGAAGAATACGCCCGCGACATGACCCGCGAAATGGGCAAGGTCATCAAAGAGACCCGCGGCGACGTGCAGGAAGCCATCGACGCCGCCTATTACAATGCCGGCGAAGGCCGCCGGCTTTTCGGCCCCACGGTTCCTTCCGAATTGCCCAACAAGTTCGCCATGGCCGTCCGCCAGCCCATCGGCGTGTGCGGCATGATCACGCCGTGGAATTTCCCCATGGCCATCTCTTCCTGGAAGCTGCTACCCGCTGTCGTTTGCGGCAACGCATGTGTGATCAAGCCCGCGCAGGATACGCCTCTCTCAACCTTCAATCTGGTGCAAGCGCTAACCGACGCCGGCATCCCCAAAGGCGTCATCAACATTGTCAGCGGATTTGGCTCCGAAGTTGGCACACCGCTGACCGAACATCCCACTGTGCGCGCCATCTCTCTCACCGGATCGTCTGCTGTAGGCAGGATCGTCGGCGCGACCGCTGCCAAGAGCTTCAAGCACTGCTCGCTCGAACTTGGCGGCAAAAACCCGATGATCGTACTCGACGACGCCAACCTCGACCTCGCCATCGAAGGCGGACTCTGGGGCGCGTTCGGCACCACCGGCCAGCGCTGCACCGCGACCAGCCGCATCATCGTGCAGAAGGGCGTGTATCGCGAATTCATCGAGCGCTTTGTCGCGCGCGCGAAGAAGCTCAAGGTTGGCAACGGCCTCGACGAAACCGTCGACATGGGTCCGGCAGTCAACGAGAATCAGCTCAAGACTGACCTCGAATACATTGAGATCGGCAAGAACGAAGGCGCCAAGATGGTCTGCGGCGGCAATCGCCTCGACAAAGGCGAGTATCAGCACGGATGGTTCCTTGAGCCCACGGTGTTCATCGACGTCGACCCCAAGATGCGTATTGCGCAGGAAGAAATCTTCGGCCCGGTGGTTTCGATCATTCCCTGCGACGACATGGAGAGCGCGATCGAGATCGCCAACAACATCGAGTACGGCCTCTCCTCCGCGCTCTATACAAAGGATGTGAATAAGGCATTCGCTGCCGTTCGCGATCTCGAAGCCGGCATTACCTACATCAACGCTCCGACGATCGGAGCGGAAGTTCACTTGCCGTTTGGAGGCACCAAAGCCACCGGCAACGGCCACCGCGAAGGCGGTATCGGAGCCATTGATTTCTATACCGAGTGGAAAGCCGTGTACGTGGATTACTCCGACAAGCTGCAGAAGGCGCAGATCGATCGGGTGGAGTAGCGGATAACGGCTCTCGGCTTTCGGCGATTAGCTTTCGGGTTCTACCAACGGCTCACTGACGAAAGCCGCCTTCCTGAACCGCAGAGAACGCGGAGATTGGCCAAGCAGGTCTTCCCGCTGGTCTCCGCGTCGCCGTCTCCTCCGTTTGCCGGAGCTGACCGTGGGTTTAGGGGAGGAGGTGAACAGATGGCGCACGCTTGTGCTAACACCCGTCTTCTACAACTAACATTGTCCAACCTTCTTCGTTGCGGCACCCTCAGCGCCGTTGTTGGTGTCCTTACTACGGGAGAGCGAAATGCGATTCTTTTGGGGCGCGCTGCTCAGCATCGTTATTATCTCTGCAACTAACGCGCAAACAACGAATGAACATCAGAAGAACGAGCGGATTACGATCCGTTGCGACCCGCCGCGCGGTGTCTTTACACCCGAGCTATTTGGTAACTTTATCTTACGGACACAACCGATGTATCCCCGTGAAGCACTTGCCAAAGGCGTTCACGGATTGGTTAGGGTCCGCCAAGAGATCGGCAAGGATGGGGTTCCCCAGAAGTTTGAGGTATTAAGCGGCCCTTCGGAATTGGTCAATGTATCGCTGGACGCCGTAAGGCGATGGCGCTATAGGCCTTACAAGCTGAACGGAGAGCCAGTGGCTGTCGAAATGACTTGCGATATCAACTTTGAAATCCTGCCAGCGAAGCCCGTTGCCGGTACAAGCTCTCGCTGATCGAAGTTGTTAGCGTGACCTCGCGTCCACACCCCATCATCCCGGTAACGCGCGACATTGATTCCATGACAAATGTCGGCTCCCATTCTCGATTATGATCTCCTAGTAGGAACCCATGAGCAGGATGCGCACAGGCGGGAAGAGTCTCCAAATCGCGTTAGGGGTGTGCCGGCTGGTGAGCCTGGGCCTGGGACTGACGCTGGAACTGATTCCGCTCAGGGCGGGCGCGCAACTACTGCATCCAGAACAACAGCAGCAGCAGCAGCAGCAGCAACAGCAACCGGTCATCCGCTTTGTGCGCGATCCCGATCCTGCGCCGAACCTCAAGGTCAAAGACCTCGACGGAAGAGAACTTACCTTGCAGACGTACAAAGGCAAAGTGGTGCTGCTGAACTTCTGGGCCACATGGTGCGGGCCGTGCCGCGCGGAAATTCCCGACCTGATCCGAATTCAGGAGGCATATAAAGACCGCTTGCAGATTATCGGCATGAATGTCGACGATGACGACGCCGAGCGGCTGCGCGCCTTCGTGAAAGACAAGGGCATCAACTATCCGGTGGCGATGACCTCGGTGCCGGTGCGCCTTGCCTATGGAGGCATCGGTGCGCTGCCCACGCTTTTTGTCATCAATCAGGAAGGCAAAATGGTGCAAAAGCATGTGGGGCTCTTCGATCCGGCTCTGTACGAGATCGAAGCTCGCGCCCTGCTGAATATGCCGATTCCGGCGAGAATAGAAACCTTTGAAGACACCGGTGAAGTGTCTCTGAAGCATGCGGACCGCGCGACCATGCTGCCGGGAATCGACACATCGAAGCTGACCCAGGAACAGCGCATGGCCGCGTTGCACAAGCTCAATGCGGAAACCTGCCCTTGCGGATGCAAATACACGCTTGCGCAATGCCGCATCTCCGATCCCGGATGCAAGATTAGCAAAGACCGCGCCGCAGTCATCGTGAGCGACGCCGCAAAATTACCGCCCAAGGATGGGCATGGAACTGCCGGCGCGCCGGCTTCGCCCGCGCCATCAGGATCTGCCGATCCACCAGTACCACCCCGGCAAAAATAGAACTTGCACTCAACACCCTCCCTGGCCATCGGCAGGGTCATGTTGCCGACAAATTACACTCATCATTCTTTCATCACATCTTTCCCGTGCCGCCATCATAGACCTGCACCAAAATCAGTGCGAAGATGACTCGACATTGCACCATATTGCGCGATCATGGAGAACTGCGCCCGTCTCCAGAGACGAGGCGTCTCACACCGTCGTCCCGGCTCTTTGAAAACCAAACGAAACGTCAGCGGTCAGCGGTTTTTTTCACCTCTGCAATCTGACCTCGAACCTCTAACCTCTGCCCGCTAAGTCCAATGTTTCTGATCATTTACGCATAACTCATTTCTTATCATCATCTTAACTGTTTTTGGGTAGGGGGGGGTACCCCCACATTTTTCCAATTCTGACTCCGCTAAGAACCAATCATCTATTTCTAATTCATAGCCTTAGGAGCAATCATAATGGCTTCATCTCTGGATGAATATTGCGACAAAATTTGTGCTCTGTGTCCCAAGCCGGAGGGTTCTCAGCGAAGGGCCGCAAGTCAGGAAGAAGTTGCATTTCTCTGCGTTCTCGGCGTCTCGGCGGTTAGAATTCCACCATGCCGTTAACACAACTTCACGAAATCGCTCCCGCCGCCCGCCTCGAAAATGTCCGCTATGCCATTCGCGACCTCGCTTGCATCGCCGACGAGGTTGCCAAGCAGGGACACAAAATTCTGCCGCTGAACATCGGCGACCCGCTCAACTTTGACTTTGCGACGCCGGCACACATGATTGAGGCCGTCTACAAAGCGATGCGCGACGGCAAGAACGGATACTCGCCCTCCTCTGGCATCAAGCTCGCGCTCGATGCTATCCGTGGCGAGGCCGCGCGCAAAGGCATCTCCATCATTCAGGATGTTTTCATCACCTCCGGCGTCAGCGAAACCGTCGACATTTGCCTCGCGGCTCTCCTCAATCGGGGCGACAACCTGCTTACACCCTGCCCTGACTATCCGCTCTACTCGGCTGTTCTGGCCAAACTCGACGTCGATCTCAACACCTATTACCTGAATGAAGAAGACGGATGGCAGCCCGATCTCGACGACATACGCAAGAAGATCACGCCGCGCACTCGCGGCATCGTTCTCATCAATCCCAACAATCCCACCGGCTCGGTCTGCACGCGGGCCATGCTTGAGCAGATCGCCGAACTCGCGCGCCAGCACAACCTCGTCATTTTCGCCGATGAAATCTATGACAAGCTGATCGTGGAAGACGATCCCCACGTCGCCATGGCGGCGGTCGCGCCCGACGTCCCGGTTATCACGTTCGGCGGCTTGTCGAAAAACTATCTCGCCCCCGGATGGCGCATCGGCTGGGGCATCGCCAGCGGCGACCCTTCCGTAATCAAGCCCTATGTAGAAGGAATCAACAAGCTGCTGCGCGCACGTATCTGCGCCAATCATCCTGAGCAATACGCGATTCCAGCAGCGCTCGAAGGTCCGCAGGATCATCTCATTGAGGTTAAGCGTAAGCTGCGCGGCCGCCGCGATCTCACGATGAAGTGGTGTTCAGAAACGCCTCGCGTCAGCTGCGTCTCGCCGCGCGGAGCCTTCTACGCCTATCCTCGCATCGACATCCCCGAAGGCGACGACGTCTTCGTCACTGAGCTTATCCGCCAGAAGCATGTCATGGTGGTGCATGGCTCCGGATTCGGACAGCGCCCCGGCACAAAGCATTTCCGCATCGTCTTCCTGCCGGATGAACGCACGTTGGGCGCGGCCTACTCCGCCATCGGCGGCTTCATGCGTGAGCGCTACCGCTAACGAATCGGCCGGATTGTCGGACCTTCAGAAACCGATTCCAGGCGCGAAAGTAACGTGGCCATCCGCTGCGTTTCCTTCCGCATGCCTGACATTTTCCTCCAAACGTGCCATCCCCTCGAACTTTCGTAACTCTGCATCCGGATGTATCCGTTTTTATACTAGGACGTGGCTATGCGCCGAACCGTTATCCTTTTCGTCCTCGTTCTGCTGAGCGCGCTGGCTTGCGCACAAAGCACCTCACCCGATGCTCTCTATGAGCGCGGCATGGATGCCATCACCGGCGTGGGCGCCGCCCACGACGACCAGCAGGGAATTGACTATTTCCGCCGGTCGGCCGACGTCGGCTACGGACCCGCCCAGATTGCGCTCGGCTACTACTACGAGACTGGCACGCTGGTTGCCAAGGATCAGGTCCACGCCCTTGACCTCTATCGCAAAGCCGCGCAAAGCGGCGACCCGCTGGCCGCGTGGCTCGCCGGCCGCATCTACTTCCTCGGCAGCGGCGTACCGCGCGACCTTGATGCCGCGCAGAAGTGGTTCAAAATGTCCGCCAGCCAGAACAACGCTTATGGCGCTTACTACCTCGGCCGCTTGATGGTCGATCGCGACTTCGCCAAGGCTCCCGCGCTCTACAAAATTGCCGCCGATGAGGGATTGCCGCAGGCGCAGTATTACTACGGAAAAGCGCTGAAAGAAGGCCGCGGCATTGCGCAGGACCGCTTCAACGCCTATGTCTGGCTGTCGATCGCTTACGATGCCGGCTACAAAGCCGCAGGCCCGGATCTGGGCGAACTCGCTAGCGGGGACCTCCTAACCCGCGACCAGATTGCGGACGCCCAATCGAAAGCCCACGAAATGGAACAGGTTGTGGTTCGCGCCGTGACTTCTCGCGGCTGCTCCGGGTGGGATGGCGAATTCGACGAGCTTCCCAATACGCCGCCGCCCAGCCTTCAGCGCTTCTGCCACTAGCTCTCAGCCTTGCCGTCGCCGCGGTGCGAACTGATGTCTGACGGCTGATTGGCTGCCTTCCAACCTGCCCTTTCCTCACCCCTGCCTGTGCCACGCGTCACAGACCGCCGTTCCCAGCAGGCGTACTCCATAGATATGTCCACGGTTTTTATTCCATCTGCGGAGGGATCCATGGCAACTCTTACATATGACAAGAAAGCCGATCTGGCCGGGCCAGGCATTGGCGACTACACCGAACTTGAACGGGTGCTGCCCAATGACTACCGTTCCCTGCTCGACCGGCGTCAAACCCAGGAAGCGATTTTTCAAGTCAAACGCTACATTGAAGACAACCTTTGCAAAGCGCTCAACCTCATGATGGTTGAGGTCCCACTCATTGTCGACGTCGATAGCGGCGTCAACGATATGCTCGACCGCGACGGCTCGCGCACGCCCATCGGGTTCCACATCTCGAACGACCGCAACCTGCACCCAATCGATGCGCAAGTCGTGCAAGCGGCCACCAAATGGAAACGGGTCGCGCTGAAGCAATTCGACTGCAAGCCCGGCGAGGGCATCTGCACCGACATGCGCGCTGTGCGCAAGGATTATTTCCTCGATCACGACCACTCCGCTTACGTCGATCAGTGGGACTGGGAGCGCTCCATTCATGCCGCCGATCGCAATGTGGCATTCCTGAAGGATATCGTCCGCAAGATCTGGAAGGTTCTGGTCGGAGCCGAGCGGTTTGCCCAGGATATCTTCCCCGCCCTGCGTGACCCGCGCTTCCCCAATCTGCCCGAAGAACTCACTTTCCTGCACGCAGAAGAAATTCTCGACATGTTCCCGACGCTCCCACGCAAGCAGCGCGAGACCGCGATTCTGCAGAAGCATCCGGCCGTATTCATTATTGGCATCGGCTGGCCGCTCAAAGACGGCTTCCCGCACGAGAACCGCGCCGCCGACTACGACGACTGGATCACCGATACCAAGAAGGAAACGCACAAAGAAACGCACGGACTCAACGGCGACATCCTAGTGTGGAACTCGGTGACCAAGCGTCGCCACGAGCTCACTTCCATGGGCATTCGAGTGAACGCGGATACCTTGCGCCGCCAGCTCGAAATGTCAAACCTGCTGGGGAATCTTCAGTTCCCGTATCACAAGGCGATCATCAACGACGAGCTGCCGCTTTCCGTCGGCGGCGGCATCGGACAATCGCGCACCCTGATGCAGTTGCTGAGAAAAGCGCACCTTGGCGAAGTCAGCGTTACGGTATGGCCGAAAGTGCTGAAGGAGATGTGCGCGAAGAAGAACATCTTTGTGCTGGAATAGCAAGCAACAACGATGGAGAGACGGGCGTCCTCGCCCGTCTCTTTTTTTGTAGCTGGACTCCGGACCAAACCACCTACTGCTTGGCTTTGGGTGCGGCTTCCTGCTTCTGCTGCTTCTGCGCGTCCTCGGTCCAGGGGGGAACAACCCCGATAACTCGCGCGTAGGCAATCGACGGGCCCAGATGCTCGGCGGTGTGACGCGTCGCAAACAGCAAAATGCCGCGCTCGGTATTCTTTCCACCAAACCAATCCAGACTTTTGTCGAGATCGGCGTCGGGCATTGACGTGATCGCCTTTCGCGCGTGGGCGAATGAATCCTTCAGGGTCGCGATGACCTTGGCCTTGTCGGTCGTGGACTTTTCGAGGGCTTTTACGTCCAAGCCTGCAGGTGCAGGTGTCCCAACAAGCTTATATAGATCGTAGTTGGCAGCCGAAACATGAAGAAACACTTCAGCAAATGAGCGGACTTCGGGAGCAGGGCGCCAGGTGTATTTTTCGGCGGGAATCGCCTCGGCGAGCCGCACAAACTTGTCTTCCTGGATCATCACTTCCGCCAGGACCTCCGACCGATAACCTGTAACTCCGGGTGTACCTTCCTTGTACGGATTCACCTGGGCTTGCAACTGGATCGCAGGAGCCCCGCTTACGATGAGGCACAGAGCTGCACTCACGATCATTGGAATTTTCATTTTTCCTCCCGCACAAGATTAATAGCCCACAGACTTTTCCCCACACCTGACGCTCGCAACTCTACACCATCTCCGTGCCCCACAGATCGTGCAGATGCACTATTCCGCACAGCCGCCGCTCGCCATCCACCACTACCAGCGATGTGATCTTCATCTCTTCCATCCGCGCCAACGCTGTCGCGGCGAATTCCTGCGGCCCAATCGTTTTCGGAGACCGCGTCATACAATCCTGCGCCTGCAAGTCGAGCGCATCCTTGCCGCTCTGCTCGAGCAACCGCCGCAGATCGCCGTCGCTGATCACTCCCAGCAGGCGCTCGTCCTCGACCACGGTGGTCATGCCAAGTTTCTTGCGCGACATTTCGTAGATCACGTCCGACATCTTGGTCCGCGGGGTCACTCGCGGCACCGCTTCTCCCCAGTGCATCAGCGATTCCACCTTCGCCAGCCGCTTGCCCAGCTTGCCTCCGGGATGCAGGTTGGCAAAATCCTCTTCCTTGAAGCCGCGCTTTTCCGAGAGCGCCACCGCCAGCGCATCGCCCAACGCGAGCATCGTGGTAGTCGAAGCCGTCGGCGCTAGGCCCAGCGAACACGCCTCCTGCGAGATCGAGCAATCCAGCGACACATCCGCCGCCTCCGCGAGCGTAGATGCTCGTGTGGCGCGGACCTGCCCTGAGCGCGAGTCGACGGGGTCCCTGCCCGCTTCGGCTGTCGCGATCTCATCGCACGTCATCGCAATCAGTGGCACCTGCAGCCGCTTGATGGTGGCCAGCAATTGCAGAATCTCTTCCGTCTCCCCGCTCGCCGAAAGTGCCACGACAATGTCGCCGCGGACGATCATTCCCAGATCCCCGTGCAGCGCCTCCACTGGATGCAGATAGAGGGCCGGCGATCCAGTTGAACTCAACGTCGCTGCAATCTTCCGCGCAATGATCCCGCTCTTTCCCATCCCCGTGACCACCACGCGCCCCTGGGATCGAAACATCAAATCGAGCGCGCGCTCGAAAGCAAAGGCCATCGGCCCGGCGAGCCGGTCGGCCAGCGCCCGCAAGGCCTCCGCCTCGATGCGCACCACGTTTTCGCCAACGTTTTTAACATTTTTCATGGACAGCAAATGTTAGCAGAAGCCGGCAGCGGCTGAGTTCGCAGGCATCAGGAGGGCCGTCATCTTATAAGCGACAGCGCTGGATGAATTCGTGACCATGCTGCCAGCCTCACGTTCGTTTGTGAATCTGGTACCATTCCCGCCACATCTCATTCTCATCGCATATGCACCTGTTCGCCTCGATCGCCGGCTTCGTTCTGATCTTCATCATCCTGCTCGATGCGTTTGAAACCGTCGTGCTGCCGCGGCGCATCCAGCGGACGTTTCGGATTACGGCTGGGTTCTACAAGGCGACCTGGATTCGCTGGACGCGAGTGGCGCGGCACATCAAGTCGGTTTCGCGGCGCGAAGGCTTTCTTGCCTACTACGGGCCGATGTCGCTGATTCTGCTGATGGGCTTTTGGGCTTTTGGATTGATCTTTGGTTTCGCGTGCGTGCAATACGGGCTGGGCGAACACCTGACGCTGGCCAACGAACGAATCACGTTTGGGAAAGTGCTCTACCTGAGCGGCGAAACTTTTTTCACGCTGGGCTACGGCGACATCACGCCCAACAACAGTGCCGCTCGCGCCTTCGCCGTGCTGGAAGCCGGCATGGGCTTCGCGTTCCTCGGCGTTGTGATCGGATATTTGCCGGTCATTTACAACTCATTTGCGGCGCGCGAAATTGAGATTTCTTTGCTCGATGCGCGGGCGGGATCGCCTCCAACGGCGGCCGAGTTCCTGGGGCGGCTGGGATGCTGTCCGGAACAGACCGTGCTCGACGGCATTTTCCGCGACTGGGAGCGGTGGTGCGCCGACCTGTTGTCGAGCCACATTTCGTATCCGGCGCTGGTTTTCTTTCGCTCGCAACACAGCAATCAATCGTGGCTGAGCGCGCTGACAGTGATGCTCGACGTGACCTCGCTGGTTATGACGGGAGTGGATGGAATTCATCCCGAGCAGGCGAAGCTGACATTTGCGATGGCACGGCACGCTGCCGTCGACCTGGCGCAGGGGGCACGGGCGCAATACGACCCGAATGCGCCCGAGCGGCTCACACTAGATGATCTGGATCGACTGAGGAGAGAACTCGCCCAGCATGGCGTGACGCTCTATGAGGGGACCGATGCGGCAGAGCGGCTGGCGGACCTGCGCGCGCTCTATGAACCGTATGTGTATTCGATGAGCGGGCGCCTGCGCTTCACGCTACCGCCGTGGATTCACGGCGAGTATAAGAAGGACAACTGGCAGGCGAGCCCGTGGGATCGGGCGATTCAGGCGCGCGCGCTGGAGCATCCGGGGCGGCCGGTGGAAGACCACTTCTGAGGATTGTCCCGGCTAAATTGCCAGCGAGATACCGCGCTAATTTACCGGCACACCTCGGGTATCGAGCCGTCGCGGGCCTTAAGATTGGATTTGAGAGCACGGTAGCAGACTTGATTATCCTGAATCGGCCTTCTGATCCAAACTCCCAGGATGCGGTTTAGCTCTCTCAAATTGGCCTCCTCCACAGGAGTGCTCGCTTCCACATCGGCCTCATCCACTAAGAAAGAGACACGCTCCGGAGTTATGCCGCTCTCATTCGTATAGATCACGGCCCGCAGCGCAGCCTTAGCGTAGTCATCACCGATCCTGGTGTCCTTGCTGTCACACATCGCAGAAACCGTGAAAAAAACTATCAATGCAAAGCAAACGCTTATTTTGTTGATCATTGTTTCTCTCCTGCCGCGCGATTCGCGCGGCCAGTTAGTATGCCAAATCACCAAACACTCCTCACCGAGCAACTGCCCGAGGAGTCGACTTTCTCAGGTCCTTCCGGGGAACGATTGCCGACAGGGTACTTGCACACCGTGCCGTGAACGTGCCGCGACAGGCCGTCACGAGCGCAGAAACTCCAGCGTCAGCGCCCATGCTTGGCCCGCGGAGCGAGGCTCATAAGCGTCGCGTTCGTCACAGAAGAACCCGTGGCCGGCCCCTGAAAACTCGACGTTCACATAGGGCTTTTGCGCCGCGCTCAAGGCGTCGGTGACCGCTTTCCGTTGCTCGGGCGGAATGTGCTTGTCGAGCCCTCCCCAGATGAGCAAAAGAGGCCCTTGCTGGCGCGAGGCGTGGTCAAGCAAGCCGGGAGCAATGCCGCCTCCGTAAAACTAAACGGCGGCGCGCAACAGAGGCACCACACTGTTGGCGAGAAAAGAAAGGTGTCCGCCCATGCAAAATCCCACGCTGGAAATCTGGTTCGCGCGCACCTTGGCGTGCGAGCGCAGCCAGTCATGGGCTGCCTTGATGTCCATCTCCGCCGTCTCTGAAGTCACGGCCTGGTAATGCGGCATCACGGCGGCAAAATCCGTATAGCTGCCTTCGAAGCCTGGGGGCGCGGTGCGATGAAACATCCCCGGCGCAATGACGACGTACCCCTCCGCGGCAAAGCGATCACACACGCTGCGAATGTGATGGTTGACGCCGAAAGCTTCCTGGAACAGGAGCAGGCCGGGATGGGGGCCCACTTCGTCGGGACGAGCCGTGTAGGCGGCCATGCGGCTGCCGTCCGCGACGGGCAATTCCACGGTTTCTGATGCGATTGCGGGATGGGCCATGGAGACTCCTTGGCTGTTATCTGGTAGTGAAGCTTACCGCCGCGGTGGAGGAGTGTTCGTCAAGAATCGGCCACGCGCGGCTTGAAAGACACCCTCGAAAATCGAGATCATCGTCGCTCTCCCGGCGCCTCGATCCGAGTTGTTACCAGTGTAACCTCCTCTCGCGGCGAGTCTTACACAAGTATTACAAAGAATTAGCCGTACTCGCGGTATCGTCAACGAAGAGCACGGGGAGAGTACGAGGATGAGCGAACCCAATACCGAAACATTGAACACGACGGGCAGCGGAGCCGGCTACGGCAGAGCGGCCACCCGCGGCGACGGCTTCAACTGGGGTACGGCGACTGCGATGTTGCTGTTTCACTTGGGCGCGATTGCGGCCCTGTTTTTCTTCACCTGGAGCGCATTCTTCGTCGCGTGCTTCCTGTGGTGGGTTTCCGGCAGCTTGGGCATCGGCATGAGCTATCACCGCCTGCTCACGCATCGCGGATTTAAATCCCCGAAGTGGGTGGAATATTTCCTGACCTGGTGCGCCACACTGGCGCTCGAGGGCGGCCCGATTTTTTGGGTCGCGACGCACCGCATTCATCATCAGTTCTCCGACGTTGAGGGCGACCCGCATTCTCCGATCGACGGCAAATGGTGGTCGCACATGGGCTGGATTCTCTCCGGCCGCTCCATGCACCACGATACGACAACCCTCGCGCGTTACGTCCCCGATCTGACCAAAGACAAGGTTCATGTCTGGCTGACCAAGTACCACTGGACGAGTAACATCATCGTCGGCGTGATTCTTTATGCAATTGGCGGTCTGCCCTGGCTGCTGTGGGGAGTTTTCGCGCGCACGGTGGTCGGCCTGCACGCCACCTGGGCGGTGAACTCAGTTACGCACCTCTGGGGATCGCGAAGGTTTGCCACGAAGGACTTGTCGACCAACAACTTCCTGGTCGCCTTGTTTACCTGGGGCGAAGGCTGGCACAACAATCATCACGCCCATCCAGTGTCGGCGCGTCACGGCATTGCCTGGTATGAGATTGATCTGAACTGGTACGGCATCTGGCTGCTGAAAAAGATGGGGCTGGCGCGACACGTCTACAAAGTGACGCTTGACAACCTCCCGCCGAAGCCAGAGTTGGTGCGCGATCTGAAAGCGGCGGAAGTTTTGGCGACGGCCGCAGGCAACGATTAGAAAAGCAGCTCTCAGCTTTCAGGCGTCAGGTTTCAGGAAAGGCTCTCAAAGCCGGCCGTTGTGGCTGCTTTGAGAGCCTTTTTGTTGTGATCGCTTCTTTGCGAAGCCTCGAGCTGCCCAGTCGTCCACCACTATTTCAGGACATTCTCCCCACCGTTTGTAGTGGCAATCATCGGGTTCATGCGTGAGCTGACTAATCCGACTAAAAAGGGCCTGCCCACGGGCCACGTTTAGGCAACTGCCCGAGATTGGTCTTCAGGATGAATCCGTGATATATCAATTGCTCAAATCCACCCGAAACCTTCATGCCGTGGGGGAGCAGACTTTGTTGCGGAGAGGTTAATATGCGAAACCACCAACGGTTGGCGCCACTAGTTGTTATGTTCTGCGTCCTGTGCACGGGCTTAGCGGCCTCCACAGGGCCCGATGACCGTCCGCTCACCGATCCGAAGTCGGTGGTCTCGGCGTCAAACTCGGGCGCGCGGCCTGCGCCCATCGACGACCTGTATTACACAAGAAGTGTATTTGGCGCTTCCTGGTCACCGGATGGGCGGCAAATCTCGTTTGTCAGTGATATTGCCGGCCGCTCCAATTTGTGGAAGGTGAGCGCATCGGGCGGATGGCCGGTCCAACTTACGCAGTCCGACGACCGGCAGTACAGTCCGGTCTGGTCGCCCGACGGAAAATGGATCGTCTACGAGCAGGACCACGGGGGCGATGAATTATGGGATCTCTACGCAGTCCCGAGTGACGGCGGAGAAATCATCAACCTGACCAACACGCCTGCCGTTCGCGAGCAGGATCCGGTTTGGTCGCATGATGGCCGCACCATCGCATTCGACTACAAGGCTAAGGAAGGTTCGCAATATGACGTTGCGCTGCTCGACTGGAAAACCCGCAAGGTGCAGTTGCTGACCCATGAAAAGCAAGCCGGCTACTCCTGGAATGTGGTGGCTTGGAGTAGCGACGACAAGACCATCTACGCCAGCCGCAGGAATCCTCCGTACACTGACGCGGACGTCTACCGGATCGATGTAGTGACGGGAAAGACGGAGAATCTGACATCCCATCAGGGCACGATTCGCTATCTCGCCGCGTCCCTTTCGCCGGACGACAAGACGCTGTTAATGAGCGCGGATGCCAAGGGCGGCTACATCAACGTCGCTCTGCTCGACGTCGCCAGCAGGAAAGTCACCATGGTCACCGACTTGAAATGGGAAGCCTACGCCGGGGATTTTTCGCCCGACGGCAAGAGCTACTCCTATACGGTGAATGAAGATGGGGTCATCGACGCATATATCGCCGATCGCGCAACCAACCATGCGGAAAAGGTGGGTTTGCCGCACGGCTTGAATTCTTTCTCGGGCAATCCCACGGAGTTCGCGCCCCAGAGCGACCGCGTGATCGTTTCCCACGAGGCCTCCAATCAGCCCGGCGACTTTTGGGTCTACAATCTCCACACCCGCCATGCCGAGCAATTGACTTTCTCGGCGATTGCCAGCTTGCGCGCGACCCCGCTACCGGCGTCTCAAATCGTCCATTACAAAAGCTTCGACGGAAAAATCATTACGGCGTTGCTCTGGGTGCCATTCAATCTGAAGCGGGACAGGAGCAATCCAGCGCTCGTACTGCCGCATGGTGGCCCCACCGGTCAAAAGGTCGACAACTGGAACACGGACGTGGCGGCGCTAACGTCGCGCGGATACATCTGCATCGCTCCCAACCCACGCGGGTCCACTGGTTATGGCGTCGATTTTCAAAAGGCTAACTTTCAGGATTTGGGTGGCGGCGACCTCAAAGACGAGATCGCCGGGGTCGACTTTCTCAAAGCGACGGGGTACGTCGATCCTAAAAAGATCGGCATCTACGGTGGTTCCTACGGCGGCTTCATGACGCTGATGGCCATCGGTAAGACACCCGACATCTGGGCAGCAGCGGTCGACAAGTACGGGATCATCAACTGGTCGTCGATGCTGAAGAGCTCCGACCCGGAGTTGGATGAGTACCTGAAGGCGCTCTTGGGTAATGCCGAAGAGAACCGCAAGGTCTATGAAGAGGACTCGCCGATCACTTACATTCGCAGCGAGAAGGCTCCATTACTTGTGTTGCAGGGTGACAATGATCCGCGCGTTCCGAAGGAGGAGGCGCAACAGGTAGTCGATATCCTCAAGAACGAAGGTCGCATCGTGGATGTTCACTATTACGCGAATGAAGGCCACGGGTTCGTGAAACGCGAAAACCAGATCGACTCTATTCGGCGCACGTTAGCCTGGTTCGATCAATATCTCATGGGAAAGACCACCCCAGCTCCGTAAAATCAGAGTTCAATGAAAAGAGCTGCGACATTCCTGTCTCTCGCTTAGACGCCTGAGCACACCCCAGGAATGTGGAGATGTCTCAATGGGTGACTTGGAAAAGCTTATTGACGCCGCAGCATGGCAACGTGACCGATGTCAGAGCCATTGCTCAACGCCATCCCGAGTTTGTCAACCAACGAGATCAAACAGGCGCAATGGCTCTGCACTATGCGGCATTTGGCGGACATCGTGGTGTGGTTCAAGCATTAGTGGAGAAAGGCGCGGAACTCAACGCAGGAGACAGCCAATTGGGTGCTACACCTGCTGGGTGGGCAATTGAATATTTGCGGGAGATGGGTGGATTCCTGGGGATTGAGCTGGACGACTTTGCCTACGCAATACGGCGAGGCGACGTCGAACGGGTTGCGCGATTCCTCAAGCGCTTCCCATCTCTGCGTCGAACGTGCGACACCCAGGGAAGACCTTTCACGCTGCTTGCCGAACAGTGTGGCAATCCGGAAATCGCGAAGTTGTTTGAAATCGAGGCTGGCACCTAAAACGGATGCGATTTTGTTCGCGCCCCCAGCAAGGGACAATTCCACCAGCGTCTGGCAAAGATCGAACACACGATTCCTGAAAAATTCCGTTAGCACTCATAACCCCGCAAGTTCCCCCACCTGACACCTACCCAGCCAGATCAATCCTTCCGGCCATCCCCGCCGTCTACGCCGTGAAGTGTTTACAATCTCCCTGTGCGAATCTCCAGCCGTCGCAAAGCGATTGCGTTCTTTCTCACGTTCGGCGTCTGCCTGGCCGCGTTGGCCTTCGCCGTGGGCAGCGGCTGGATCATCCTCAACTGGCGCGAAGGGATCAAGGTTTTTCTCGGCATCATTTTCTTCGGCGCCATTGTCACGGGCCTGGTCCTCAATACCATCTTTCTGGTGCGCGAGATTCGCCGCAACGAGCAGCACGACAGCTTCATCAACGCCGTCACCCACGAACTGAAGACGCCCATCGCCTCCATTCGTCTTTTGCTTGAAACCCTCCAGCGTCGCGAGGTGGATGAGGCGCAGCGGCGCGAGTTCTACCAGTCGATGCTCGTCGATACCGAGCGCCTGATGGGTACCGTCGAACAGGTGCTGAAGGCAGGCGCGGTGGCACAGAAGAAGGCTTCAGGACAACGCATTCCGGTGGAATTCAATTCGCTCGTGCGCGAGTGCGTGGAGCTGGCGCGCGCCCGCCATCACCTTCTTCCGGAGCAGCTCGATTACCGGGCGTCTCTTTCGCAGAACGGCAGCGCGGGCGTGCTCGGCGACCCCGAGGAGCTGCACACGGCCGTGACCAACTTACTTGACAATGCAGTCAAGTATTCGCCAGACGGAGTCCATATTACGGTGGAACTGGCGGTGCCCGATTCAGAAAACCCGGATTCTGAAAACATTGTTCTGCGTGTGCGCGACCAAGGCGTAGGCATTCCACAAAACGAGCTGAAGCGGATTTTCAAACGCTTTTACCGAGTGCGGCAAAGAGGACGTCCGCGCGTAAAAGGAACCGGCCTCGGATTGTTCATCGTGCGCTCGATTGCACGCAACCATGGTGGCCGGGTCTTTGCCGAGAGCGACGGAGCGGGAAAAGGAACGACCGTGACCATGGAATTACCGCGTCGGAGAATCGCATGAGCCACGCCACCGTGAGGGCCGCATGAGCCGCGTGCTGGTCGTCGAGGACGAAGCCCACCTGGCGAAAGGCCTGCGCTTCAACCTGCAGGCCGAGGGCCACGAAGTGGAAGTTTCGGGCGACGGCGAAGATGCGCTTTCGCGCCTGGTCGACCGCGCCGAGCGCTTTGATGCCGTGGTTCTCGATGTGATGCTGCCCGGGAAAAGCGGCTTCGAGGTAGCGGCGCTGCTCCGGGAAAAGAAAAACTACGTGCCCATTCTGATGCTGACAGCACGCGGACGGTCGGAGGATGTCCTGCAGGGATTCGCTGCGGGCGCTGACGACTATCTCCCCAAGCCATTTGAGCTGGCGATTCTGATTGCGCGGCTGGACGGCTTGCTGCGCCGCAGTGTCTGGATGAAACAGAGTGCTACGTCCGCTGCCGGCAACGACCCACCATCGACAGCGAACGATCCATCGGCAACCGGGAACGCAGAGGACACGTTTCAGTTTGCCGGTAAATCCATCGATTTCCGTGAACTCGAACTCCGCAGCCTGGGCAATATTATTCACCTCACCGTCATGGAAGCGGAATTCCTACGCTACCTGGTGCACAGCGCGGGGCGCGTGGTTTCGCGCAAGGTTCTGCTTGAAGAAGTCTGGGGATTGCACGAAGACACTGATACGCGCGCCATCGATAATTTTGTTGTGCGCCTGCGGCGCTACATTGAGGAAGATCCGTCGCGTCCCAAGCACCTGCAAACGGTAAGAGGAGTAGGCTACCGCTTCATAGCCGAACCGGAGTAATGGTTGGACGAAGTGAAGGCAAGAAGCGAAGCGCGAACAGCATTTCTTAGTGCTGCTTCGCCGAGGAACTAGCCGCCAGTTCCCGGAACAGTCCCAGCACGGCGCTAGCCGATTTCTGGTCCGACAGGCTCTCCAGCCCCACCGTGGCCGCAAAGTGTGGCGCGGTTTGATTGAAGCGTACGTTCACGAATTCTTTGTCGCGGCAGCCCACGATCGCGTTCACCACTGGGGTCAGTTCCATGGGCCAGTCTTCTTGCGTGGTCAGAACAACCGGGCCCGGTCGTGTGATCATCCATTTGCGGGAAGCGCCCTTGGGTCCTGTCTGTCCCGTCCAGCGGTGCCGGACGATATCGAGACGAAAGCCGGGTGGAAAGCCCATGTCGGCTTCGAAGGTAAGCGTTTCCTGTTCCCGGCGCAGCCGGCTAAGCGCCCAGTTCACAGGAAGCGGCCGCGGCAGCAGGCGAATTGTCACCGAGGCATCATCAAACCAACGCGAGGCAAGATGGAAGTGTGCCGTGAGCCGGGAGCTGTTGGCCTGCCACTCGAGATTGCTGAGCCGTCCTTTGCCCAGACAAGCCGCCTGCAGCCACTCCAGCACGCTGGCCGCCCGGCGCCGGTTGTAGCGCACAAACCAGCTGTACCAGAGCAGGGCAAACACCACGGCAGCCGCACCGACGTCAATCAGAACCCAACGCCCCACAACTTCGCCTCTCGCAAAAATGGTACTTCCGCCGGATGTGGATGCGCAAGGGGAGGAAGAGGAAAAATGCTCCCATGTGCCTGCCCGGCGTTTCCCTGCCCCACTCAGCCGCCGCAACCCAACCCTGCCTCCGTATCAAGCGTGATTCCGCATACGCAGCCGGGTGACCGATAACCTTCCCGCTCGGCCTCGCCCAGTCGTAGAATTACCTTGTACTTGCAGCGTACTCCCATGTCGGAGGTCGCCGTGCCAGGAAGGTCTCGTTTGAAAATCGCATCCATCGCTCTGGTCCTGTTTGTTTTCGTCTGTGTACTCGGAGCGCAGCTTCCCGCCAACGCGCAGGATAAAACCAACCCCGTCAAACCCTCGTCCGAATCGCTCGCCAAAGGCAAGAAGGTGTACAAGGTCGACTGCGCCATGTGCCATGGCGAAAATGGCGACGGCAAAGGCGACATGGCCGCGGACATGAAAAATGTCACCGACTTCACCAATCCCGATGTCCAGAAAAATTCGACCGACGGCCAATGGTTCCAGATTATCCGCAAAGGCAAAGGCGAAATGCCTCCCGAAGGCGACCGCGCCAAGGATGACGATGTCTGGAATGTGGTGAATTACATCCGCGCCTTCGCGAAGAAGTAGGTTGGTGAGAAGTAGCTCGTGTGGCGCGGACACTCCTGTCCGCGCAGCGCGTGGAGCGACAGACCCCCTCGCCCATTCAAGCCGACTTGGTGTAGGGCACCCGCACTCGTCCGCCTTTGCAAGCCAGAATTCTAGAGTTCCTTCGTGCGAACCCGCCTGGGCGTGCGGCTGTAACTATTGGACGTTGAGTGTAGCCGTAGCGGTGATTGTCGTTCCCGTATAGGAGGCTACTACCTGGTACGTGCCCGTGCTTTCGCTGCCATCTCCGGTGCAATACTGCCCAGGCCCTGCGGGACCCGTCGCATTGTAAGAGCAAGTAATATCGGCTGTCGCGATTCCGCTGAGATAGACCGTAAGCGTTGCCCCGCTGCTTATGTCGACCGTGCCGCCCGACAGAACGGTTCCCGTCACAATAAAAGGTGCCGGCGTGGTGCTGGTTGTCGTCGCTAGAGTTTGGGACAACGGCGTGATTGAAATTGCCGAAATCGGCAAATAGACGGTAAGCACCGCTGTCCCAGAAAGGCCCTCAGAAGATGCAACGATGGTGGTCGTTCCTGGCGCTACGCCGGTAGCCATTCCACTGTTCTCCGTGATAGCTGCCACGTCCACATCGGAGGAAGACCAGGCTACGCTGTCAGTAATATTTTGACGGCTGCCGTCGTCGTACGTTCCCCATGCTTCCAACTGCTCCGTCCCATTAACCGCAACGTCTGGAGCAACCGGTTGTATGGCGATCGACGTTAATGTAGGTACCACGTTCACGGTGAGCGTAACTGGCGAACTCGTGACCGAACCTGAAGTGGCCGTGATGATGGTTGTGCCCGGCCCTACACCAGTCGCCATTCCGCCATTCGCCGCGATGGTTGCCACGCTCTTATCGGAGGAAGCCCATACGACGCTGCCAGTAACGGTTTGAGTACTGCCGTCGCCGTAAGTTCCCCTTGCTGAGAACTGTTGCGTTCCGCCAACAGAGATCGACGGGCTGGTCGGAGTCACCGAGACCGACGTAAGTCCCTTAGTGTTGCTGCTATTGCAACCCGTCGCTGCAGCAAGAGCGATCGATAAGACGGCAATCAGACCCTGAGCCAGAAGATTTTTACCGCAGTTTTTCATGCTGGTCCCGCCTGAGACCGCACTATGCTAGGAACATCAGCCTTGGCTGTCAAGGAAGCCCGTCACCGACGCTTGCAGTCGCGTGCAAATGAGCTACTCACGCCGCGCTCTTAACCTCCACGCCCGCCCATTTCTCCAGCAGCGTCAGTGTAGCCGCGTAGTCCAGATCGCTCTGCCCTTCCTCGGCCGCGACGTCATACACTTCCTCGACCGCTTCCAGCCCCGGCAGACGCACGCGCGACTCCTTCGCCGCCGCCAGCGCCAGACGAATGTCTTTCAACATGAGCCGCAGTGGAAAATTCGGCGAGAAATCGCGCTTCATAATAAAGGGAGCTTTGTATTCCACCACCCCCGACCGCACCATCGAAGCCTGCACCAGCGGCAGCAGGCGGTCCAACTCCACACCCAGCTTGGTCGCCAGCGTCAGCGCCTCGGCGAAGCCCTCAAAGATCAAAGCAATTTGCAGGTTCATCACCAACTTCGTCGCCTGACCCTTGCCCGTGTTGCCCATGTGGAACACCTGCTTGCCCATCGCGTCAAACAGCGGTTTCAGGCGCGCCAACACACTCTCATCTCCGCCCACCATAAAAATCAGGCTGCCGCCTGCCGCCGCGATCTTCGATCCAGTCATCGGCGCGTCCACGTAATCCACTCCGTGCGTCTTCACTCGCGCAGCAAAGCGCTCCGTTGCCGAGGGAGAAATCGTGCTCGAGTCCGCGATAGTCATCCCCGGCGCAAGCGACGCTTCCACGCCGTTCTCGCCAAACAACACGTTCTCGACCGCCTTCGTGTCCGAGACACACAGCCACACCGCCTCCGCGCCCTGCGCCGCATCTGCCGGGGTAGCCGCTGTTCGCGCGCCTTCCACATCGTTGCCTGCTGTGCGATTCCACACCGCGACCTCGTGTCCCGCCTTCGCCAGGTTCGCCGCCATTGACCGCCCCATGATTCCCAATCCCAAAAATGCAACGCGCATGATCTTGGTCTCCTAAGACTTGGATTTGTGGGCCCGTTTCGTCCGTTGAATTCGTCTGCTTTGAATTAGATATGACCACCAAAGTAACGGTCAAGAAAAACGCGTTTGGCATAGACTAGAACTTCGCGGCGACGCCACTTTCCCGCACGCGAAAATCGCGTCGAACCAGTGCGTCTCACGTGGCTGTTTCAGCATCCAACCTAGGAGAATGTGAGTTTGGACCAGCCCGGCTCGGAAACGCGAGGCTGGTGGAAGCAATGCTAAAGTCTTCATTAAAGAATCCAGCACTTCGTAAGCGAGCCGGCCAATTCACGCGCCTGGTTCGGCATTCCGCAGTCACGCCCCGCACCGGCCAAACCCACAAGCCGCTACTGGTCTCGAACGGGCACATGGGCGTGACCTTCATCGGCCATTCCAGCTTTTTCCTCCAGATGGGCGGAATGAACATCACCATCGATCCCAACTTTGCGCGCTGGCTTTTTGTCCTGAAGCGGCTGCGCCAGCCCGGCCTGCACCTGCGCGACCTGCCTCCTATGGACGTCGTGCTGGTCACCCACGCTCATTTCGATCACCTGCACCGGCAATCGTTGCGCGCCATTGCGCGGCAAACCCGCCGCCAGACTGGGACCGCACCTACACTCGTCGTCCCACATCACGTCTTCGACCTCGTTTCCGATCTCGGCTTCAAAGAGATCATCGAGCTCGAGTGGTGGAATGCTCACCGGGTAGGCGCGCTGGAAATTACGCATGTTCCGTCCCGCCACTGGGGAGCGCGCGTCCTGAAAGATTCCCATCGCGGCTATGGCGGATACGTCCTGCGCGCTGGAAAGCATTCCGTTTATCACGCCGGCGACACCGCCTATTTCAACGGCTTCACGGAAATTGGCCAACGCCTGGCTCCCGAGCTTGCGCTGCTTCCCATTGGAGCCTACGATCCGCCACAATTTCGCAATGTGCACACCAGCCCGGCCGATGCCATGCAGGCTTTTCTCGACCTCAAGGCCCGTTGGATGGTCCCGATGCATTACGGAACGTTTCGACTGTCACACGAGCCGGTCGATGAGCCACTGAAATTGCTCGCGCGCGAAGCGGCAGCAGCCCATGTGAAAGACAAGGTTGTCGTGCTCGAAGAAGGCGTCACCCGTGTGTTTTGAGCCATTTCTGCCGTTTTAGCCACTGCGAACCGGAGTAACTTTCGGGTAATTCGCGCGTCAAAAACCAGGCGCAGCGCATGCTATACTGCGTTAATTGGGGTGGGTTCAGCGCTTTCTACATACCTGCCTAAGGATTCGGAACCATGGCCCGTAGTTCTCGTCGCTCTCTCTTCCTGATCGCTATTGTCCTCGGATTATTCGGCCTGCTCGGCATGTTGTTCGCGCAGAAAATCAGCCCCGGAGCCTCGCCCAGTTCCGACTCCGACATCCGCGAGAGCGTTAAGCAGTTTACGCAGGTCTATGAGACCATCGAGCAGAATTACGCCGACCCCGTCAATCCCGACAAGGCAATTTACAACGGCGCCATCCCGAGCATGCTCCACCAGCTCGATCCGCACTCGAATTTCTTCGATCCCAAGTCTTATTCCGCCCTGCGCGAAGAGCAGCGCGGCAAATATTACGGCGTCGGCATGACCGTCGGCCCGCGCAATAACAAGGTCATCGTGATCGCGCCCTTCGTAGGCACGCCCGCCTATCGAGCCGGCATCCGCCCCGGTGACATCATCGCCGCTATCGATGGCAAGCCCACCGATAACATGAGCACTTCCGATGTCGCCGACTTGCTCAAAGGCCCCAAAGGCACCACTGTCCGCATCACCATGCTGCGCGAAGGCGCCGACCACCCGCTCGAGTTCAGTGTCGTCCGCGACGAGATCCCGCGTTACAGCGTCGATCTCCACTTCATGATCAAGCCGGGCATCGGCTACCTGCACATTTCCGGCTTCCAGGAGACGACAGAGCATGAAGTCACCGAGGCTCTCGATCAAATGGGAGACCTCAAGGGCCTGGTCCTCGATCTCCGCCAGAATCCCGGCGGCCTGCTGAGTGAAGGCGTAGGTGTAGCCGACAAATTTCTGAAGAAGGGACAACTCATCGTCTCCCACCACGGCCGCTCCTCACCTGAAAAGCGCTACGTGGCCTCGCGTGGCAACGGCGGCAAAGATTATCCCCTGGTGGTCTTGGTCGATAAAGGCACCGCCTCCGCCGCCGAGATCGTCTCCGGCGCCATCCAGGATCACGACCGCGGCCTGATCGTTGGCGAAACCACCTTCGGCAAGGGCCTGGTGCAGACCGTCTATCCGCTCGCCGAAAACACCGGACTCGCGCTCACCACCGCCAAGTACTACACGCCCAGTGGACGCCTCATCCAGCGCGATTACTCGAACCTCTCTCTCTACGACTACTATTACAACCGCGAAAGCGAAGACAACAACGCCAATAAGGAAGTTAAGCTCACCGACGGCGGCCGCACCGTATACGGCGGCGGCGGCATCACGCCCGACGTCAAGCTGCCTCCTTACAAGAGCAACAAGTTTCAGGATTCTCTGCTCCAGCACTACGCCATTTTCAATTTCGCCAAAAACTACGCCAACTCGCACAAGATCGCCCAGGGCTTTGAAGTCGATGACGTGATTCTTCTCGACTTCCGCAAGTACCTCGACCAGGAAAAGATTGCCTACACCGAAGGCGAGATGCTCGAGAACAACGACTGGCTGCGCTCCAGCCTCAAGAGCGAGATTTTCGTCAACGCTTTCGGCCAGGAAGAAGGTTTGAAGGTGCGCGCAGAAACCGACCCCGCGGTAATCAAGGCGCTCGAGCTGATGCCGCAAGCTCGCGCCCTTTCCGACAATGCCAGAAAGTTTATCGCCGCCCGCAACAGCGCTGCGCCAGCCTCGCGCTAGGCTGCTGTTCCATGAATTCGCGGCATGAATGGAATGGCTCTCTTTGAGGCGTGCTTCCAGCCGCGTCGATCACTGCCACAGACCGTAGTGACGGCATGCTAGGCTCGAAGAGTAATCTCACCAAAACAACCTCATGAGGCCCGCCGACGGTAGATCCGGAACCAGAAAAGAACAGTCCCGGCCGGCCGACCTCGCCAGCGCCTCCGCGGCCAGATAGCCGCTCCGCACCGCTCCTTCCATGGTCGCGGGCCATCCCGTCGCTGTGTAATCGCCCGCCAGAAACACCCGTGGCCACGCAGTTGCTGCCATTGGCCGGAACTGGTCAACCCCAGGCGCAGGCGAATAAGTCGCATGCACTTCCTTAATCACCGTCGATTTCACCAGAGTTGCGTCCCTCGCCCTGGGAAAAAACTCATTCAATTCCTTCACCGCGATCTCAACGATCTCGGTCTTCGACTTCTCCACCAGGCCCCGCGAGCAGCTCACCACCAGTTCAACGTAACTGCCAGTCCCCACTTCCTGAGATCCCGAGGCCCGAGAGGCCTGATTTCCAGATTGCTGATTCCGCGATTCAAGAATCCGCGATTTATGAAACATCCACTGAATCGTCCGGTCGAGCAGAACCGCATGGTCAAGTTCTGAGATTTCACGATCAAACCAAAGATGAATTCCGGTAATCGGCGATGTCGAAAACTTGCCCAGCGCCGCTGCCAGAGGGGCCCCAGACTCGTCTTCGGCAGGCGCATCCCCCAGCATCCGCCCCAGAACATCGAACGGAACCGCCAAGACCAGGTGGTCGAAGTTCTGCGCTTCCCCGTTTGTAACCACGCTGACGCCGCCATCCTGCCTACGAAACGACTCCACCCCCGCGCGCAGCTGAATCTCGCCCCGACGTGCGCCAATGTAATCTCCCGCCGCGCTGTAAAGATCGGTGAGCGGAACAGTGGGAAGTCCCATGCGCCCCGCCGCCGCCGATTTCAGAAACGACTCGCGCACCACCTGCGCCGCATAGGGCACCGACACGCGATCCAAGTCCTCATTCAGGGCGCTAACCAGAATCGTTTTCCAGAAGCGATCAATCGCCTGCGCGGTCTGCCCGTGACGCCGCAGCCAGTCCAGGAACGACTCGCCTCGATCCGCCGGCGCCGCTGGAGCGAGCGCCATCATGGCCCGCGCAATTGCCAGCTTGTCCGAAAACGTAAGGCAGGAAGCGCGCAAGAACGCAGGAGCAGTATGCAAGGGAGCCGGCAACGACGAAGGCCCGATGACCGACTCCCGGCCGCCCGGTTCCAGAAAGGTCAGCCGTTCATACCACCGGATTTTTCCTTCAACCCCGGTTCGGCGATAGAAGTCGATCAGGTTCGTGCAGCAGCCCAGCAACACATGCTGGCAATTGTCCACGACCTCGCCCGTGCCCGGATGTTGGTAGGAAGAAGCTCGCCCGCCCAGATAAGGACGGCGCTCAAGCAAAGTAATGCGGAAGCCGGCGTCGGCCAGCGCGCAGCCCGCGGCCAGTCCCGCCAACCCGCCGCCGGCAATCGCAACCGTCTCTGCCGACGACGACCGTTCCATGGAGGCCGCGCTCATCACAGCAGGCGTTTCAAAAATCCTTTACTCAGAACGCTAACTTTTTCCGGAGTGCTCAACCGAACCCGCCGGGAGAAGACGTCGTAGTCGTTGGCGGCGATCTTCTCCAGCAGCCGGCGATAAATCGTGATCAGCACCCACAGGCCAGGCTGGCTATCTTCATTCACCAGCGGTATCAGTTCTTCCCCGCTCTGATAGCACTCGCGCGCCCGGTCCGCTTCAAAGGCCAGCAGCGGACGGATCCGCGAAAGCTCGGGCGCCGCGAGATCGGCCGCCTGCAGCCCAAATTGCAGCAAGTCTTCCTGCGGCAGATAAACTCTACCCATCGCTGCATCTTCTTTCACGTCGCGAATAATATTCGTGAGCTGAAATGCCAGCCCGCACCGCTCCGCCAACGACTCCGCTGCCGGATCGCGATACCCAAAAATGCGGATGCATACCAGCCCGACAACCGATGCCACGCCATAGCAATACTTGCGCAGATCTTCAAAGGTTTTATAGCGCGCGACCAGCGACGCGCCCGAAATCAAAGCTTGGCCCGCACCCTGTGGCTCAACGTGCTCCAGGTCCGCCGCTGTCCCAAACGCCAACTGATCCAGCAGTCCGAATGGAATCTGATAAGTTCGCTGCGCATCCGTCAGCGCCAAAAGCACGGGGTCGTCGGTAGGCTGTCCGGCCAACGCGCGGTGAACTTTGTCCAGCCATTCCGCCAGTTGGTTCTGCCGGTCGACCACACTCAACGCATTGTTGTCCGTAATATCGTCGCACCGCCGCATAAATGCATAGACGGCCGTGAGTGCGTTCTTCTTCCGCGGCGGAAGGACCGCAAACCCGTAATAGAAGTTCTTGGCGGCCGTGCGCGCAATCCCGCGGCACACCGAATACGCCATGTTGAGCTGCGAGCGAGTCGGAGCAAACTGTGTCGGCGCATTTCCCACGGCTGTGCTCATCGCAGTTTTCCAAGCGCCGCGCGCGCCACCAGCGCCAGTTTTCGCGCCTTCGAAATCGCAGGCCGGCGTCCCAACACCGCGTAGTCCTGGCGCTCGATTGCGTTCAGAATTTCCATTCCGCCGCGGCTGAATAGTTCAATGTCGGAGGCCAGCTTGCGATCCACCTGCTTCACCAGCGGCAACCCCTGCGCAAACCACTCCCGCGCGCGAGCCACTTCAAACCGCGTCATCTCGCAAAACGCCTGAGTGTTCTGCGACCCCCGGATCTCTTCCTCGCTCACGCCAAACCGCCGCAAATCCTCAAGCGGCAAATAGATCCTCCCCTTGCCGTAATCGACGCTAACGTCCTGCCAGAAGTTCGCCAACTGCAGCGCCGTGCAAGTGTAATCCGAAAGGATCTGCCGCTCCTCATCGCGATACCCGCACAGATACAGCACCACGTGCCCCACCGGATTCGCCGAATTCCGGCAATACCCCAGCAGATCGCCAAAAGTTTCGTAGCGGCCTGTGGTCTGATCCTGCCGGAACGCAGTCAACAAATCGGCAAATTCCTGCTTCGGAATCTCAAACTCCCGCACCGTTCCCGCCAGCGCGACAAACACCGGATGCCGCGCACTGCCTTCATAACAGGCATTCAACTCCGCTTCCCACTCATCCAGCAGCCGCAACGAGGCCTTCGCGTCACCCACTTCATCGCCCAGATCGTCCGAGATCCGGCAATACGCATAAACATTAAAGAAATGCTGCCGCAGACGCCCCGGCAGAAACCACGAAGCAACCGAAAAGTTTTCGTAGTGCGAGCGCGCCAGCCGCCGACAATACTCCTGTGCCTCAGCCAAAGTGGGCGCCGACTCCGGAATCGCATACTCCGCCGGAAGCCGGGCCCACCCAGCAAGGGCTGAAGCCGCGTTCTCACGGTCACTGGTGGCAATCGTTGACATGCACTCCTGCAAAATGTTTTGGGAAGGGCCTCGCGTTACAGCTTGCGGAAAAAAGCCTGATCTCGCCTTGAACGGGTGCGACCGGGACCCTCAGCGCGCGCTTTTCGCGTGATGGGGTGGCGGCTTCAGCCGCACCGTAAGCTTCCGATATCAATAGCGGCTCCAGTTGCCGCAATCTAGTGTCCGGGGATAATCGCTGTCTTAATATCCCCGTTGCGGTTCAGCATGTGGCGCAGCACATCATGCAGCCGCGAAAGCGGCGCCTCGCCGGTGATGTAGTCCGTCCCGCGCACTTTCTTTTCTGTAATCAGTCCGAACGCTCTCCGCACCGTCTCCGGTGTGTGGTGGAAGGTCGCCTTCAACGTGATTTCCGAATAATGAAGCCGGTTCGTATCCAGTTGCACCTTCGTCCCCGCCGCGCATCCGCCGAAGAAGTTCACCGTCCCGCCCTTGCGTACCATCTGCACGGCCCACTCCCACGCCTCCGGACGCCCGACCGCTTCAATCACCACGTCCGATCCACGCCGCTCCGGACTTAACTGCCGCACCGCCTCAACCGGGTCCTTCACCGTGGAGATCTGCACAACTTCATGCGCACCCTTACGGCGAGCCAATATCACTTGCGAATCGCGCTTCACCACCGCGATCACGTTACATCCAATCGCTTTCGCCACCTGCACAAACATCAGTCCAATCGGACCGCCGCCCAGCACCGTAACCGTGTCGCCAATCTCAACTCCGGTCTCATGGAGCCCGCGCAGCACACACGCCAGTGGCTCGGTCATCGCCGCATCTTCAAAACTCACGTGCGGAGGCACCACGAGCATGTTCGTCTCGACAATTCGCCGCGGAATCCGGATGAACTCCGCATAAGCCCCGTTGTTAAACAACAGGTCTTCGCACAAATTCCCCTGATGTTTCGAGCAGTAGAAGCACATTCCACAAGGAGCGGAGTTCAGCGCCACCACGCGCATGCCCTTCTTGAACCCGCGCACACCCTCGCCCACCTGCTCAATCGTCCCGGCCAGTTCATGGCCAAACAGCGCCGGAGGCACAATCATCCGCGCGTGATAGCCCCGCTGATACACCTTCAGATCCGTGCCGCAGGTCAGCGCCACATGCACCTTCACCAGCACTTCCCCGTCGCCAACGCGCGGGATCGGCACCCTTTCGATCTTGATGTCCTCTTTGCCGTATAGGACGGCAGCCGTCATCTTGCTATTCACAGTTGATTGTCCTTCCCGCGCACGCCCGGCTGAATCGCAATCTTCATCGAGTCCGGCTGAGGACGGGCAGCCAAGGCGAGCGCCTCCACACTGCGCTCTAACGGAAACCGATGGCTGATCAGCCGTTCCAAGTCCATTTCGTGGTTCATCACAAACCGAACCGACTCTTCCTGCAAGTCCACCGACGCACTGTAAGAACCCAACAACGCCTTTTCATCCACGCACACCGCCGCGGGGTCAATCGTCGCTTCCCCCCGGGCCGTTTGCGCAAACAGTAAAACGCGTCCTCCCGGACGCGTCGAATCCATCGCTGGCCGGATCAGACCGCTGCCGCCGACCGCCAAAATCACAGCGTCAGCCCCGCGCCCTTCCGTCATTCCACGCACCGTCTGCCCTGGATCGGCTTTCGATGCATCAATCGTTATGTTCAAACCGAAGGATTTAGCTATTGTAAGCCTCGCCGGATACAAATCGGAAGTAATCAACCGTGCGCCAGCCCGTTTCGCTAACACGGCTAGAATCAGCCCGATAGGCCCTTGCCCAATCACGAGCACCGTCTCGCCCGGCTCCAGGCGAAGCGTCTCAATCCCCTTCATGCACGTATTCACGGGCTCGACAAAGCAGGCCTGCTCAAACGAAATCCCGTCCGGAATCCTCACTGTCCCCTTCTGGACGATCCAATCCATCACCCGCACATATTCCGAGAACCCGCCGCCCGACGGCTCAAATCCGGCCGTGCACCCGACTTTCTTATATCCCTCGCATTGTGCGAACGTCTTGTGCCGGCAGTAGTAGCATTCGCGGCAAGGAATGTGGTGAAACACCATCACCCGATCCCCAACGGTGAACTCCCGCACACCCTCGCCCACCTTTGCCACCACCCCCGCAGTCTCGTGCCCAAAAATGCGCGGCGCCGAATGCGATCCCGTAGAAATCTTCTTTAAATCCGTTCCGCAGATTCCGCAGGTATGCACCCGCACCAGAATCTCGCCTCGCCCGATCTCGGGCACAGGCACGTCCTCCAGCCGCACATCGTTGACACCGCGATACACCACCGCCTTCATCGTCGACGGAATCCGCTCAACGTCGTTCTGAATTTCAACTGGCCTAACCGTTGCCATAACGAAAGATCACTTCTCCATGTAACACTCAGCGCGCCGACACTACTTGAGCTACTGGGAGCGCGACACCGAGGGCGCCGAGGGGGCCTCACCCAAGCTTTGCTTGGGTGCGTTCATCGGACTAACGCGGCTTCTCAGATTCGCGCTCTCGCGCTCCAAATAACTTTCGGTCGCCGCACTCAGCGCCCGGCTGGCTCGCGCGCTATTCCGAGCAAGGCTAATCGTACTCCCCCAAAGCCACGGACGCACCGCAGCGTGCAAGACAAACCCAACCGTTCGAAACTCTCCGCTGCTTGAGACAAACTTCTCCGTCGGAGGCATCGCAAAATCTGCCGCATCGGAGATCACTTTCACCGCGGCAAACTCAATCTCATGTGCCTGCGCCGCCTGCGCCACCGCCGCCGCTTCCATGTCGACCGCATCCGCCGCGTAAGCCTGAGCAAGCCGCTGTTTTTGATTCCGATCCGCCACGCCCGAGTAACTCACCAGTGTTCCCCGCCCCGCCCCCGTATCCGTGCGCGACCCGTCAGTCGAGTTCACCACCACTCGCGGCTCCAGCACATCCGCAACCTTCATCGTCGAATTCAAAGCACCGGAAAAGCCCACCGAGATCACTCGGACAGGCTCAACGTCGCGAATCACCGCTTCCGCAGCCCGCCGGGCCGCCTCCGCCCCAATCCCGCCGCAGATCAAAACCGTGTCTCCGCTTTCAAACAGCCGATACCGCCGTCCGTCGCAAGCAACCTCGCGCACCTTCCAGCCCCGAATCAGCGGTGCCACTTCCCGTTCCATCGCCGCCACGATGGCAATCCGAGCACCTTGTCCCTGAGCCTGCCGATCCGTGCCAAAGGCTTTTCCTGATGGCCGATGGCGGATGGCTGTTAGCTGCTCAGACATATCCATTCGCCCGGAACCACTCCACCGACCGCCGCAACGCTCCATCCACCGGAACCCTCTGCCAAGCCAACTCCCGCTCCGCCTTCGCCGAGCTGACAAACATCATCTTGCGCCCCATGCGCACCGCATCAATCGTCGCCCGCGGCTCGCGCCCCATCAGCCGGCCCGTAACCATTTCGTCGACCACGCCAGTGGCGAAAGCAAAAACATAAGGCAGCTTCACCGTCGGCGACTTCAATCCCGTAATCGCAGCCAGCCGATCCAGAATCTGTTTCAGAGTCAGATTCTCGCCGCCCAAAATATACCGCTCTCCCGCTTTCCCTTTTTCCAGCGCCTGCATATGTCCCCGGGCGCACTCGGTGGCATCCACAAGATTCAGTCCCGTCTCCACATAAGCGGGGAACTTCCGCTTAAGAAAATCAAGCACGATTCGCCCGGTCGGCGTAGGCTTCACATCGCGCTCTCCGACCGGCGTAGTCGGATTCACAATCACCACATCCATCCCGGATTTCGCCGCCTCAACCGCAACCTGCTCCGCCTTGAACTTCGAACGCTTGTAGTGCCCAATCATCTCGCCGAGCGACACCGGGCTGTCTTCGTCAGTCAAATGTGCGCCGCCATGCCCATTCGACCCAAATCCCATCGTGGCCACGCTCGACGTGTAAACCACGCGCCGCACGCCCTGTCTCCGGGCCGCATCCAGCAGTGCTCGCGTGCCCTCCACGTTCGACCGGTACATCTCCGCCGGATCCCGCACCCACAGCCGGTAGTCGGCCGCAACGTGAAAAACAACCTCACATCCGGATAGCGCCTTCTCGATCGATACCGCATCGCGCAAATCACCGGAAACGCGCTCGGCGTTTAGATCGGCGATATTCCGCAGATCGCTGGTCGGCCGCACCAGCAGCCGCAACTCCGCTCCTTGCGCGGCCAGCACGCGAGCCACGTGACTGCCCAGAAATCCAGTAGCGCCAGTAATAAAAGCCTTCAAGACCAGCTCTCAGCCATCAGGAAAACCCAGAGTTCACGGCAACAAATACCGCACAGTAAGCCGTGCTGAAATCCAAAAGGCCGACACACCGAGCGCGCTCAAGATGCTCTACCTGATGGCTGACGGCTGATGGCTAACAGCTGCCTTTCTCCGCCATCACCTTCCCATACGTCGTCAGCGCAATCAGCGGAAAATACTGCCGGTACAAATGGTATTTGAGATAGAACACTCGCGGAAATCCCGTTCCCGTGTAGAACGCCTCATCCCACGCTCCATCTTTCTTCTGCGTCTTCAGCAGGTACGCAACCCCGCGCGTCACGCATTCGCTGCGCGTGTCGCCCGCCGCCAGCAGCCCCATGATCGCCCAGGCCGTCTGTGACGCCGTACTGTCTCCCTGCCCGCGCAAATTTGGATCGTCATACGATCCCACCGTCTCGCCCCAGCCGCCGTCCGGATTCTGCACCATCCGCAGCCACTCCGCCGCCTGCTGGATCATCGGCTCATTCCGCTCCACCGCCATCGCCTCCAGCCCGCGCAAAACCAGCGCGGTCCCGTAGATGTAATTCACGCCCCAGCGTCCGAACCAGCTGCCATCCGGCTCCTGCTCCTTGCGGACAAACTCCAGCGCGCGTTTCACCGCGGGGTGACTTTTATCAAGTCCATAGGTCGCCAGGCATTCCAGCATCCGCCCCGTAATATCCACCGTCGGCGGATCGAGCATTGCGTTGTGATCGGCGAACGGCACATATTGAAACACCATCCTGTCATTATCTTTGTCGAACGAAGCCCAGCCCCCGTTCTTACATTGCATCGACAACATCCAGTCAATCGCGCGCTGCACCGATTCCCGCTGATACCGTCCATTCGGATGCTCCACGCGGCTCAGCCCCAGGCACACCATTGCGCTGTCATCCACATCCGGATAAAACTCGTTATTGAATTCGAAATACCATCCGCCCGGCTCGCCCTTCGGGTTCTTGACCTTCCAGTCGCCCGGCTTCCGCACCTGCTTCTGCAGCATCCAGTCCGCGCATTTCACCAGCCGCGGATCGTTCGCCGGCACCCCAGCTTCACCCAAAGCAAACAGGGCATACGCCGTATCCCACACCGGCGACACGCAAGGCTGCATCCGGAACGTGTCGCCCTCCTCGATCCCCAACTTCTCAAACTCATCGAGCGCGCGAATCACCTGCGGATCGTCGAGTGAATACCCCAGGCAGCGCAAAGCGATAGTCGAGTTCATAATGGACGGAAAAATCCCGGCCAGCCCATCGCTCATCTCAAAGCGTTCCAGAACCCACCTCTCAGCCTTCTTCAAAGCGATCGACCGGAGAGGCCGCACATGCACCGCCTCAAACCAGTGCACCATCCGATCAACAACCAGAAAGAAATTCCGCCATGAAATCAGTTTTTTCGCCCAATGCAAATGCATGCGCGATTTGTCGCGCCCGCCTACAAAAAGTTCTTCCACGCCCATCTCATCCGGAATCTTCTTGAACGGCTTCTTGGCGTAGCAGATCGAGAGCGGCACCAGAATGGCCCGCGACCACGAAGAAATTTCGTAGATGTTGAACCAGAACCAGTTCGGAAACAGCACGATCTCCGGAGGAATCGCCGGCACCGCGTCGTAGTCGTATTGCCCAAAAAAACAAAGATAGATCTTGGTAAATGTATTGACTTCGGTTACCCCGCCCATCTCCAGGATCTTCTTGCGGGCCCGCATCAGCGCCGGATCGTCGCCGTCATATCCCGCCAGCTTCAATCCAAAATAAGCTTTTACCGAAGCGCTCAGATTCGATGGGCCCCCGGCAAAAATGCTCCACCCGCCATCCTCGTTCTGATGATTCAGAATGTACCGCGCAGCTTTCGCAAAGCGCTCCGGATTCCCCGTCCCCAGCAGCGTGTGCAGCAGAATATAATCCGACTCCAACGTAGTGTCGGCTTCCAGCTCTCCACACCAATACCCCTGTTCGTGCTGTTGGGAGAAAAGAAACTTGCGCGCCGCATCCACGCCCACCGCAACCCGGCTCACCAGGTCATCAATCTTTCCAAATCGCATCTGCGGCATAGAAGCCGGACTTTGGGGGAAAGATTCGTCCATTCAAACTCCTAGCAATCTCACAGTCACTATTCAAATAGCGCCGGCGTCCTCGCCGGCTGTAGCGGGGACGTCTCGCCCCGCGCCATCGTCACCCGCGTCAACGTCTACGCTCCCGCGCCCGGCGCCCCCGCTATCGTCTCCACAATCTCCGGCGGCAATCCGAAGCGTACATTCTCCGGCATGATTTCCAGTTCCTGGACATCGCCAAACCCCTTGCCCGCCAAGTACTCCACCACTTCCTGCACAAGGTGCTCGGGAGCCGACGCTCCCGCCGTCAACGCCACAGTCTTCACGCCCTGCAGCCACTCCGCCTTAATGTTGCCGTAATTATCGATTAGATGCGCCTCGGTGCCCAAACTGCGAGCTACTTCTACCAGCCGCTTTGAATTTGAGCTATTGTCCGATCCCACCACCAGCAGCAGGTCCGCGTCCGAAGCCACATGCTTTACCGCAACCTGCCGATTTTCAGTCGCATAGCAAATATCCTGCGCCGCCGGTCCTTTGATATTTGGAAACCGCTTCCGCAGCGCCGCAATAATGTCCCGCGTCTCATCCAGGCTAAGCGTCGTCTGCGTCAAATACGCCACCCGGTTCGGGTCCGGTAAAGTCACGGCTGCCACCTCTTCTGGCGACCCAACTACCTGCGTCACCGCCGGAGCCTCGCCCAGCGTGCCAATTACCTCATCGTGATCGCGGTGCCCGATCAGAATCAGCGAATACCCTTCCTTGGCAAACTTCACCGCCTCTACGTGCACCTTCGTCACCAGCGGACAAGTCGCATCGATTACCCGCAGATTCCGCACCTTGCTATGCTCTCGCACCTCCGGAGACACGCCATGCGCGCTATAAATCACGCGCTCGCCTGCGGGCACCTCGTCCACCGAGTCCACAAAAATCGCGCCCTTGTGCTGCAGTTCCTCCACCACAAACCGGTTGTGCACAATCTCCTTGCGCACATAGATCGGAGGCCCGAACGCCTCCAGCGCAATCCGGACAATGTCAATGGCCCGCACGACGCCGGCGCAAAATCCTCGTGGCTTCAACAACAAAAGTTGTTTGCTTTCCGATAACGCCATCCGTTTTCTCTCCAACAATCAAGCCTGAACAAGTAGCGCCGGCATCCTGCCGGCTGTCTCGAGGGCGTCCCGCCCTCGCAGCTCCACTCCCCAAACCCCACTGTATTAGGGTACCGCGAGCTCCAAAAAGATGCGTCTAGATACTGTAATGGTACCGAAGCATGCACCCCCCGGTCAAAGTAAGCCATTGAAGCACTGAGCATTAGCAGCGAACCGGGAAATAGCGCAGCGAGTGGGATGCAGTCTATTCGCCTGCGCGAAACCAAGCCCAGACCCTTTTTCCTGTCGCACAACCTGCTCCCCAGAAGTAGAATCTGATTAAGTAGGAGTGCAGTCCTTTTCCCTAGGCTCCTCGCTCGAAATTGCTCTCCACGCACGCACGGAGGCTACATTATGAGCCGCGTCGGTTTTTTCGGATCCCTTCTCACATCGGCCGCATTGTTTGCTTTTGCCCTAGCCCCAACTTCAGCCTTCGCCCAACACGGAGGCGCTGGCGGAGGAGGAGGCTCGCACGGCGGGGGCGGTACCAGTTCGCATGGTGGCGGAGGCGGCTTCAGCGGTGCATCTCACGGCGGCGGCTTTAGCGGTGGATCTCACGCAGGAGGCTATGCTGGCCGTGGATACAGCGGATCCGAGGGCCGTGGATTCGAGAGCCGCGGCTACGAAGGCAGCCGCTCCGGCGGCTATTCCCGCGGCGAACAGGGATCGTACGGACGAGGCGGCAGCGGCGCATCGCGCGGTATGATCAGCAGAAGCGGCATGGAATCCGGTCGCAATTCGGCGTCCGAAAGTCACTCAAATTATTCTCGCGCCATCAACGATGGCCAGTGGCATTCGTTCGGCGGAGCCAGTTCTGCCCACTCGGGCGTGGCCGGCAATTCGGCGGCCCGCTCCGCACACTCAAACCTCGCAGCCCGTAACGGTGGTGCCGCGGACGGCGCATGGCATTCCTTCGGTGGATCCCGCGGCGCCAACTTCATCGGCGGAGGCATCCGGTCCGGCTTTGGCCGCGGAAACTTCGGATTTGGTTTCGGCCGCGGCTGGGGCTTTGGCCGCGGTTGGGGCGGTTGGGGCTGGGGCGGCTGGGGTTGGGGATGGGGATTAGGTTGGGGATGGCCCTACTGGGGTTGGGGCTGGGATCCATGGTTCAATCCGTACTGGTACGCCCCGTGGCCGATGTATAACCCGGACTATTACTATGACAACAACTACATCTATGGAGACGACGACGTTCGTCCGCCCTACCGCCGCCCAGATGCCAATCCGCCTTCGCCGCCGGCAACGCCACCGAATCCGCCGGCCTCGACGCCGAACGGCCAACCCGCCAGTCCCACCACGGGAGCAAGTCCAGGAGAAACTGGCATAACAGTCACGAGTACGTAACCTGACCAGAACGGGAGGAGGTTTCTCCGCAACCGGAACAGAGCAAGTTCTACCAATCGCATTGCCCAAGCGCAATGAATATTTTGGTATCTGGCCGAAATTGATATTGGTTGCACTCCTCGTAATTGCTGGCGACTCCGTCGTAGTGAATGATCATTCGTATGATCAATTTCTTGCTTCCATTCATCACCTCCGCATAATCGTCGGGACCAATTTGCCCGGATAGATAAGAACTCTCATCGGGGAAAAGTGTGAACGGGGAGTTGGGCTGGGCGGACAATTCTTTTTCTTTCACGCCGCCGACAAATACACTCCAATCGCTGTAATAGTTAACGCCGGGTGCTGGTCCGAAGTTCTTGACCTCGATAGTGAAATTAAGTCCATGAGTATCGCTATCTGGACTGTCAACCACGACTTCTTGTCCGTTGGGCAGTTTCTTGCTGAACGACCGGCTGATGTGGTTAACCCCGACATAGGGTCGTTGGGAAACATCGAATTCCCGCTGCAAAATAGTTACGAGATGATTGGTTTCACAGCTCTGCCACGCAGCCAAACACATAAAAACGAATAAGCCAATACCAACGAAAATTGCGAAGTAGGTCTTAGGCTTTTTCAAATCCGCCCGAAGGTTTTCCCACAATTCCGGATAACCGGATTGTGGTGGTTCTTCCGTCGCGCCGTTGTCGCCTTCGGCCTCGCTGGTATTCATACTCGGACTCCCGCCGGGGTTGATTTGGATTTCTCGGGATGGGTTGGACTCGTTTGGGTGCGACATTTTCTGGTATCGTCTTCCTTCGACTTGTACTACTCTGAATCCATGAAACCGGAATAGATCGAAGGCCCAAGAGCACTGGTGAATTTTAAGGCGCTTGCGACCGGAATTCTACAGACTCCGTACAAGAAAGAGAAGCAGTTTGAAGACGCCTGCTTTTCTAAGGACACCGCAGAAATCCGACCGGGCCTAGAACCAGACCGGCGTTTCTCGGTCCCCGTCGTCGCGTGATTGTGGCTATCGGCTCTGTTCGAAAGTAGCAAACAGCGAGGTTGCAATGAAATTCGGCGTCATCATCTTCCCCGGTTCTAACTGCGATCACGATGCCTTCTGGACCATCGAGCACGTCGCCAGGCAACCAGTAACTTTCCTCTGGCACGATTCTCACGACCTCCAGAACTGCGACGCCATCATCGTCCCCGGAGGCTTCGCCTACGGCGACTACCTCCGCACCGGCGCCATCGCCAAGTTCTCGCCTGTCATGGAGTCCGTCCGCAAGTTCGCCGACGCCGGCGGCATCGTCCTCGGCATCTGCAATGGCTTCCAAATTCTGTGCGAAGCCGGACTCCTACCCGGCGCCCTCATGCGCAACATTGGCTTGAAATATGTTTGCAAGCCCGTGCATGTAAGGGTCGAAAACAATCAAACGCCTTTCACGAACGCATGCAAGAAAGGCGAAGTGCTGACCATCCCCATCGGCCACATGGAAGGCAATTATTTTTGCGATGAAGCGACGCTCGCCGAACTCAAGCGCGACGATCGCATCGTCTTCCGTTACGCGAGTCCAACCGGCGAGATCACAGGGGAAGCAAATCCCAACGGCTCGCTGGAAAATATCGCCGGCATCTGCAGCCCCAACCGCAACGTACTTGGAATGATGCCCCATCCCGAACGTGCCGCTGAATCAGAATTAGGCGGCATCGACGGCTGCAAGATTTTCGAATCGCTAATCGGCGCCATGGCAGGAAAGTAATCGATAGGGGCAATGGCCGCGCCCTCAAAGGCATTTGGCGATACATCCATCGTGACTCGCCCTTAACAGCCGCGAAGCGGCAGAAGAATTCAGCCCACGGCGCGAGCCGTGGGTAGTAAGTTGAAAACAACTTAGCCCCGAAGGGGCGAAAGACTAGTTTTCAAGCAGCCGCTTCAGCGTTGGGATGCGCTATCGCGACCCCTCTGGCTTGGTCAGTAAAAACGACTTCACCACAATCTGGTTCGGCTGCATGCCCACTGGAATGATCGTCACCAGAGAATATTCCGATGGCTCAAATTTCTTCTTCGGCGTGCGCTTCTGAATCACCGCAACATCGCCCGAGCCCGAATCGAGCACCAGCAGATAAGTCTGACTTTGCGAAAGCACCAGTCCATCGGGATGCGATCCCACGGGCAAGTAAGCCACGATCTTGCCGGCATCGATATCGTAAACCACGACATTATTCGACCCGAAGTTCGAGATATAAAGCCGCGAGTTATCCAGCGATATCACACCGCGCGTTGGCTGAGAACCAACCAGATAACTTCCGGCAACTTCATTCGGCGTGGTCTCAATGATCGAGATGCTCCCCGCATCGAAATTGAACGCCGCCAGTTCGCCGCCATCGGGCTTCAGCGTCAGGCTCACCGGAGACTTCCCCACATCGAGCAGCGCCAGCAGTTTGTCGTTCTTCAGGTCAATGCTCGCCACCTGCCCCGATCCCGAACAGGACACAAACGCCTTGCTCGAATCCGGCAGGATCGCAATATCCTCCGGCTGAATGCAGATGGTAACCGCCGACCGTACCGACAGCCGTGCAGCATCAATGATCGAGACCGTGTTATCGGCGCGATTGCTGACCACAACCGTCGATCCATCCGGCGAAACCCGCGCCAATCCAGGGCCTGCGCCGACATGCAAAGTAGCGGCAACCACTCGCCGGTCGAGGTCGATCACCGAAACGCTACTCGATCCGGAATTCGCGACCCAGGCACGATGACCATCCGGAGAAACATCGATAAAGTAAGGGCGTCCCCCCACGCCAATCGTGGCCACAACCTTGTTTTGTTCGGCGTCAATCACGCTTACGTTCGCCGACCCGGTGTTGACGACATACACTTCGTTGCGTTTCGGATTCGCGGCCACGCCGGTTGGTTCCGCGCCTACCGTCAGTGTCCGCATCGGCGAAAACGTGCGCAGGTCGATCACGGTGACATTATTGCTCTTGCCGTTGGTGATGTAAGCGTATTCCCGATAAAGCGGCCCATAAGCAGGAAGAGCGCGCTCGTGGAAGTAATACCATCCCCCCGCGAGCGCGAGTGGAACACAGACGGCAATGAGGAGAAGTTTGCGCAACGAGGATAGCCCTGGTTTAGTCAGAGTTGAAGAACTAGGAATTCTAGCAGTCGGCCGACAGTCCTCACTCCTGAAACGTCCAGCTGGTATCGAGCTACTTCGACGCCGCCGACGGAAGCGGAGTCGCGACATCGGCCACATCTCGTCCCAGCACCGCCGCAATCTGCCGCACCTGCACCATCAGCACATCGAACTGATCGGGATAGAGCGACTGCATGCCATCGGAGAGCGCCTTGTCAGGATCGTGATGCACTTCGACGATCAGCCCATCGGCTCCAACCGCAACCGCCGCGCGTGCCAAAGGAGTCACCTTGTCGCGCTTGCCTGTTCCATGACTTGGATCGGCGATGATCGGCAAATGGCTCAGTCGCTGCACGGCGGGGATCACGCTCAGGTCAAGCGTATTGCGCGTGTGATCCACAAACGTGCGCACACCGCGCTCGCACAGTACCACGTTGTAGTTCCCCTCGCTCATGATGTATTCGGCCGCCATCAGGAACTCTTCCAGCGTAGCCGAAATGCCGCGCTTGAGCAGCACCGGCTTGCGGGCGCGTCCGGCGCGCTTGAGCAGCGAGAAGTTCTGCATGTTGCGCGCGCCAATCTGGATCATGTCGGCATACTTCTCGACCAGGTCGAGCGATTCGTAATCCACGGCTTCCGTCACGATGAGCAACCCAAACCGGTCGCGAACTTCGGCCATGATCTTCAGTCCCTCCTCGCCGAGGCCCTGAAAAGAATAAGGAGACGTGCGCGGCTTGTAAGCCCCGCCGCGAAAGAACTGCGCTCCCGCACGTGCGACGCGTTCGGCGATGGCGAACGCCTGTTCCCGGCTCTCGATGCCGCAAGGCCCAGCCATGATCGTCAGATTGCGCGTGCCGATGGTGGCGGCGTGCCCCGGAAACTTGATCACCGTGTTGTCGGGCTTCACATCCCTGCTAACCAGCTTGTATGGCTTCGAGACGCGGATTACTTCCTGCACTCCCGCCATCTCGTCGAACGTCCCAGTCTCGACCTCGCCCTGATTGCCGGTGATACCTATAGCGGTGCGCTGCGCCCCAGGAATGGAGTGGGCGCGGAATCCAAACGACTCGATCTTCTTGCAGACGGCACGGACCTGCTCCTCCGTAGCCTGCGCCTTCATGACAATCAGCATGCGATCCTCGATCTAGAAGTGTAGCCTCGCCGCACAGGAAGGGCAATTCTTTACCGCGCAGCCGGGCGGACGCGAATGCGCCCATTCAAAGGCGAACTCCGCGTATGGGTATACGGGGCAGATCAGAACGGGTCCGCAGCAATAAACCGCTGCGGCACATTGCCTTCGAATCTACGGCGTTGAGTTGATTATCTCGAGGACGGATGCGCCATTTGATAACACTGCATAAAAATAGGGGCCCGGTTGGCCTTCGCTTATGTTGAAGTAATCCACGCTGCTTTCGAACCCAACGCCACTCCCGCTCTCCGGACATCCGGCTTCTTGGGTATAGGTTATCGACACATCGAAAACGTTGAGATCTGCCGCAACGCTCCCCTCTTGCGTGATTGTTCCGTTGATGTCGCACTGGTTATTTGAACCACCAATGGTCATACTGGCGCCACTCCCGGTTGGTTCCAAATCCAGTCGCCACACATTGTCCGTACCCGTCCAGCCTTCGATCTCGCCTATGTACCTAGTTCCTGAAAAAGCCGTAACTGAGCCGGTCAACGGAGAACTCGAAGTCAGCGAGAAGCTGTTCCCGTTGGATAACGTGCCAGTAATAGAGCTCGAAGAGTTGACGGTGCCTTGCACCGAGTCGCTCTCGGAGCCACCGCTGGGCGGATCGCTGAAAGGCGTTGCATAAAATGTAGCCGTTCCGGAAAAACACTCAGCTCCACTAATGGTGGGCATAACCACTGTGTCGCCCGCTCCCTGGGCCTCAGTCGACCCGCCAGCCTGAAAGAAGACCGCCAACCCCGAGGAGTTAATCACACCCGTTCCAGAGACAGAACCGTTGCTCGAAGTACCATTGAACGTCCAGTCTCCTACCACGTCAACGGAAGGGGCGTTACAGCTCGTAGTTGTGGTGGACTTGGAGCTGCCACCGCAACTGATTGTCACCACACATATCAGGACAAGACAAAGCGAGGACAACAGCAATGCGAGCCGATGCATGTTTGTGTTCTCCTTGCACAGACGTATAGGAAGTCGGCCTACTAACCGCGGATTATATCCAACTCACGAATCTCAGAACTGTGCGCTACATCACAGGCGTAAACCACATTCTCATCGAACGCGACCCGGGCCACGCCGCGCCCGCATTGTAAAATAACGATTACTGTCTGCAGCCTTATTAACCTAATATGCCACAAGAAGAAAAATCGGTGACCCGCAGCGAACCCAACCACCGCGAAGACCGCTACGACCCTCAGCGCATCGAGCAGAAATGGATGGATCGCTGGCAGAGCGATCCCTCGCTTTACGCCGCCGAAGCTCGTTCAACCAAGCCCAAGTTTTACGTGCTCGAAATGCTTCCCTACCCTTCCGGCGCGCTGCACATGGGGCACGTGCGCAACTACTCCATCGGCGATGCGCTCGCCCGCTACATGTGGATGAACGGATACAACGTCCTCCATCCCATGGGCTGGGATTCCTTCGGCTTGCCCGCCGAAAACGCCGCCATCAAGAACAACACGCCGCCGCGCGAGTGGACGCTGCACAACATCGCGGCCATGAAGACACAGATGAACCGCCTCGGCTTCGCCTACGACTGGTCGCGCGAGGTCACCACCTGCCTGCCTGAGTACTACCACTGGAACCAGTGGTTCTTCCTCAAGCTCTACGAGCAGGGCCTTGCCTATCGCAAGAAAAGCAAGGTGAACTGGTGTCCTAAGTGCTGCACCGTGCTGGCGAACGAGCAGGTAGTCGGCGGCAACTGCTGGCGCCACGAAGATACTCCGGTCGAGCAGCGTGAACTCGAGCAGTGGTTCCTGCGCATCACCAAGTACGCCGACGAATTACTGCGCGACCTGGACAAGCTGGATGGTTGGCCGGAAAAAGTCCGCATCATGCAGCAGAACTGGATCGGCCGCAGCGAAGGCACGCTCGTCGATTTCGACCTCGGCGGCACGGTCGGCCCCGCGGGCTCGACGATCACCGTCTTCACCACCCGCGTCGACACGATCTACGGCGCGACCTCGGTGCAACTTGCCCCCGAGCATCCCATCGTCGCCGACCTTACCGCGCGCAACGCCGACCTCCACGCCCAAGTCGACCAAATGCTTGCCGAACAGCGCAAAGCCAAGGAGGCCGGCGACATCGGCAACATCGAAAAGCACGGCGTCTTCACCGGCCGCTACGCCAAGAATCCCTACAACGGCGAGGCCGTGCCCGTTTGGGTCGCGAATTACATTCTGATGGACTACGGCACCGGCGCCATCATGAGCGTCCCCGCACACGACGAGCGCGACCACGAATTCGCGAAGAAATATAAACTCGACATCCGTCTCGTCATCCTCCCCGCCGGCGGCAATCCCGAAGAAACCATGGCCGAGCCGCCGCTTCCCTTCACCAGCGAGGACGGCATGCTGGTTAACTCCGGCGAATTCAGCGGCCTGAGTTGCGAAGACGCCATGCGCAAAATGTCGGCGCGCGCCGAAGAAAAAGGCTTCGGCAAGGCCACCGTCACCTTCCGCATCAAGGATTGGGGCATCTCGCGCCAGCGCTATTGGGGCACGCCCATCCCCATGGTCTACTGCGAAAAAGATGGCGTCGTGCCCGTGTCGGAAAAAGATCTGCCCGTCATTCTGCCCGACAAAGTGGCCGTGACGTTAGCCGGCGGATCGCCGTTGCAAAACGTCCCCGAATTCCTGAACACGACGTGTCCAAAGTGCGGAGGCCCCGCCCGCCGCGAAACCGACACCATGGACACTTTCGTCGATTCGTCGTGGTACTTCTACCGCTACGCCGACGCGCAAAACGACAAAGCGCCCTTCGACACGAAGACGATTGCCTATTGGTTCGGCCAGGACGGCATCGACCAATACATCGGCGGCGTCGAGCACGCCATTCTTCACCTTATTTATTCGCGCTTCTGGACCAAGTTCATGCGCGACATGGGCCTGGTGAAAAACGACGAACCGGTGAAGCGCCTTTTCACGCAAGGCATGGTCATCAAAGACGGCGCCAAAATGTCAAAGAATCTCGGCAATGTAGTCTCGCCCGACGAAATGGTCGCGCGCTACGGAGCCGATGCCGCTCGCCTCTACAGCCTCTTCGCCGCGCCTCCCGATCGCGACCTCGACTGGCAGGATACCGGCATCGAAGGCATCCAGCGCTTCCTCGGCCGCGTCTATCGCTTCTTTGTTCGGAGCGCGCAGCCCGAGCATCCCGACTGGCACCAGCCTGTGCCGGCCGAGTTGTCGCCCGAGGCGCGCGCCCTCCAGCGCAAACTGCACCAGACGATCAAACGTGTCAGTCACGACTTCCAGGGCCGCTGGCATTTCAACACTTGCATCGCCGCCATCATGGAGTTGTTGAACGATGCCTACGGCGCAGAAGCTGCAATCGCAGACGGTCGAGTCCCGGTGCCGTTGGTAGCTGAGGTCCAGCGCGCCATAGCCTTGCTGCTCGCGCCGATGGCTCCATATCTCGCGCACGAACTCTGGGAGATGATCGGCGAAAAGGGCAATCTGCTGAAAGCGCCCTGGCCGAAGTACGATCCCGCCCTCGCCGCTGAAGACGAGATCGAGATTCCCGTGCAAGTCAATGGCAAGCTGCGCGGCAAGGTAGTAGTGCCCGCTGCATCCACCGACGATCAGGTAAAACAAGCCGCTCTCGCCGACGACAAAGTCAAAGCCGCAATCGCCAGCAAGGAGATCGTAAAGGTGATCGTAGTGCCGAAAAAGCTTGTAAACATCGTGATGAAATAGCTGTCAGCTGATGCGTCAAGCTTTGGCCAACGGCATCCCTATACTAGGGGTTTCGCCAGCAGCTAGTAGCTAGTAGCTCAAAGCTAAACGCAGTCTGTTTGCACCAGAACCCTAATTCTGAGACACTCATCCGTGGAAACCCAATCCATCGTAGTCCTCGACTTTGGCGCGCAGTATTCCCAACTCATCGCGCGCCGCATCCGCGAACAGAAAGTTTTCTCGGTCGTCCTCCCCTTCAACGCCACGCTCGCCGAGATTCGCGGCTACCAGCCCGCCGGCATCATCCTCTCCGGAGGCCCGTCGTCGGTCTACGACAAAGGCGCGCCCCACGCCGATAAAAAAGTCTTCGAGCTCGGCGTGCCCGTGCTCGGCATCTGCTACGGACTGCAATTCATGGTCTACGCCCTCGGAGGCAAAGTCCGTCCCGCGGCCAAGCGCGAATACGGTCACGCCCACGTCGATCTTCAAGTAGCCGACTCGCAACTCTTTCACGGCCTGCCCAACTCGCTCGCCGTCTGGATGTCCCACGGCGATTCCGCCGACGAACTCCCCGCCGGATTCCGCCTGACCGCCAAGACGCCAGACGCTGCGGCTGCCATTGAAAATCCCGAGCGCAAAATGTTCGCCGTGCAGTTCCATCCCGAAGTCCATCACACTCCGCTCGGCAACGACATCCTGCGCAACTTCGCCCTCAACATCTGCGGAGCCACTCCCACCTGGACCGGCCAGCACTTCATCGACGCCACGGTAGCTCAAGTCCGCGAGCAGGTAGGCAAAGGCCGCGCCATCTGCGCTCTTTCCGGCGGCGTCGATTCGTCAGTAGCAGCCGTCCTAGTCGATCGCGCCATGCGTGATGATTCAGGAAAAACGCGCCTCACCTGCGTCTTCGTCGACAACGGAGTCCTGCGCAAAAACGAATTCCAGAAGGTTCAGCAGAATCTGCGCGACAAACTCGGCCTTCACTTAGTCGCCGTCGATGCCACCGACCGCTTCATGAACAAGCTAGCGGGCGTCACCGAGCCGGAGAAAAAACGCAAAATCATCGGCAACGAGTTCATCAAGGTCTTCGAAAAAGAAGCACGCCGAATCGAAAAAGAGGAAGGCCACGTCAAGTGGCTCGTGCAGGGCACGCTCTATCCCGATGTCATCGAATCCCGGTCTGTGCGCGGCCCCTCCGACGTAATCAAGTCGCACCACAACGTCGGAGGCCTGCCCGAAAAAATGAAGCTCAAGCTGATCGAGCCGCTCAAAGACTTATTCAAGGACGAAGTCCGCCGCATCGGCCGCGACCTCGGCATGCCCGAAGACATCCTGCAGCGCCAGCCCTTCCCCGGCCCCGGCCTGGCCGTGCGCATCTTGGGTGAAGTAACTAAAGCCCGCGCCGACCTGCTCCGCGAGTGCGACGACGTCGTCGTCACCGAAATCAAGAAAGCCGGCCTCTACAACAAAATCTGGCAATCCTTCGCCGTCCTCCTGCCCGTAATGTCCGTCGGAGTCATGGGCGACCAGCGCACGTACGCCTACACCTGCGCCATCCGCGCCGTCCACTCCGAAGACGGCATGACCGCCGACTGGGTCCCGCTCCCCTACGAAGTCCTGAAGACAATTTCAAACCGCATAGTGAACGAAGTCCGCGGCGTGAACCGCGTGGTCTACGACATTACGTCAAAGCCGCCAGGCACGATTGAGTGGGAATGAGGACAACGCCAGAAAGAAAGTTTTGGGTGTTGTGTGGATTCTCCCCCTTTTAAAGGTCGAATGCCCGCCAGCGGAGAGTGTGGGCTCGTAAATCAGCCAATTCTGACAGGCGCGCTCCTGGAACTCGCTCAGCGCCCTGACAGCAACAAGTCTAATGCTTCCTCATGTATCCGGCAGCTGGAGAGCCTATTGCCCACCGAGATGCCGGCGGAAGGTGATAACATTGGGGGGTTCCTGTAAGGTGCACAAAATAAGCAGTTTGTCCCCCTGCAGATCACGTTGAAAAAGCTTGATAAATCTACGAAATGGTGGCAATCTATATTCGACATACTCGCCACGCCTCTCCTTGCTAAAACAAGTGAAGCGCCTATTTGGCGAGTTTTCTTTTTCTGGAGGAAATCCGGCCTTCGATACCAAAAACCTGCTCTCACGTACAGTGAACAAATCGATTTATTGGAAAAGCGCGGCCTCCGGATCAACGATAAGGCCTTAGCTGCCCTCTGGTTAAGTCGAACCAATTACTATCGGTTCAGTGCGTACCTCTACCCGTTTCGAAACCCCGATGACACCTTTAAACCAGGAACCGACTTCAGCTTCGTTTGCGACCTCTACAATTTTGATCGCAGGCTGCGGCTGTTAGTGATGGACGCCATTGAACGAATTGAGATTTGGTTACGAACAACTCTCACGTACGAAATGGCTCACAAGATTGGACCATTTGGCTATATCCGGAAACGCAATTTCACCAAAGGATTCAAACACAAAGAGTTCATGGGGCAATTGCTGAAAGAGATCGAAAGGTCGAAAGAGGAGTTCGTGTCGCATTACAGAGATAAGTATACGGGGGAAAAACACTTGCCCATCTGGATGGCGACGGAACTTCTGACGTTCGGCACTCTGTCACACCTCTATAATGCTTTACCGCTGGAATCAAAAAAGCGTGTTGCCGACCCAATCGGAGTCGACCATTCGGTCTTTGGGGGCTGGCTCCATAGTCTCGCGTATATCCGCAACCTCTGTGCCCATCACAGCCGAGTGTGGAACCGCACACTAGCAATTCGTCCGCGATGCCCGAGGAGGTGGAGTTACGGGAAACTCGACAACTCTAAAATCTACTTGGTACTCGTCATTCTGCAGCACATCATAAGAATCATCGCGCCCGAGAGCACATGGGGACCAAGGGTGGTCGCTCTCGTGAATTCCTCTCCTGCGGTTAACACAGCAGCCATGGGGTTTCCTACTGGCTGGCGCGATCTAACGCCTTGGAAATAGCCGGGTGCCGGGTGCCCCACTCATCGCACACTTTGCCGGGCCCCCATTTTTCCATTTTCCAAAGCCGCCTACGCCTGCTACTGGTTTTCTTCCGTTTGCATTTGATATAAGCAGAATGGATGCGACAACCCAACAAACTCGACACGCTTGAGCGGCAAATCGAAGAGACTCTGACCGTTTTCAAGCGCATCACGTTTTGCTTGTTTGAAACGGCAGTCTTCTTATTCGGACTCTACACCCTCTTAAGAACGTTATGGTATTAACGGGTTTACTTGTAGCTCATTTTGAGAACCTTATGGATCAGACATTTTTCCCCTCAATCATTGCAGCGGCGTCTGGCTTGATTGGCAGTTTAATCGGAGGCGGTCTGACTCTTCTCAGTTCCTCTTTCACAAACCGTGCTGCCGAAAAGCAACTCGAAACGAAGCTGACCCATGAGCGCGAACAAAACAGACAAGAACTCCTTCGAGCACGAGGCGAGGAACTATACACAATTACATCCGCTTGGCTAAAAATGATAGGGACGTATCAAATGCGGGGCATGGCGGTGTTGTACGGCACCATCACCCACAGCCAAGCAATTGATCAGCAATTAGCAGATGGCAAGCCCAACTACGATTTTGATCGCATCGAAATGCTAATGGATGCGTACTTTCCCTCAGTGACAACGGCCTATGAGGCGGTGTTGTCTGAACGTGATCGTTTCGCTTCGATGCACTCAGATTTCAACCACAAGTACAGGCAAGTCGGGTCGAGCGCAAGGAACACTCAGACCGTGACGGCTCACGAGAAATCCGCGACGATGACGGAAGCGCTCGGGAATGAGCTAAAGAAAAGAATCGTAAAGGCCCTAAGGGATATCGAGAACTGAGCCGGGTGCCCCATGTCTCGCGGTTTTCGAGACATGGGGCCTTTCGTTCGAACCGGCTCGACATTCGTCACTATTCTCGACTGCTCGCAGTCACCGCACTGTGGCACAGGTTCCTCGCATCCTAAATTTGTCTGACGCATCGAATCGTAATCAAGGAGGACATACCATGGGCCTCGAAGAAACACACACCATCACACCAATCGACAAAGTTATCTACACCGCCAAAGCGCATACCACCGGTGGTCGCGATGGAGGAGCGTCGCGCACCTCCGATGGCCGCCTGGACGTCAAGCTCTCCGTTCCTGGGACTCCCGGCACAGGCACCAACCCCGAACAGTTGTTCGCTGTCGGCTGGTCAGCCTGCTTCCTCTCGGCATTGAAGATTGTGGCTGCCAGAATGAAAGTCAAGCTGCCGCCCGAGGTCGCCATCGACCCTGAGGTGGACTTGGGTATGACGGGCGGCGGTTACTTGCTTCAGGCTCGCCTCAACGTCACTCTCCCGGGCATCGAGCCCGCAACCGCGCAAGCTCTCGTGGATGGCGCGCACAAGGAATGTCCATATTCCAAAGCCACGCACGGCAACATCAACGTTGTGACCAACTTCGAAACAAAGCCAATCGCGCAAGTAGCGTGATTCCCTTGCGAAGTGGCGGGTGCCCCACTTATCGCAAACTTCGCGATGAGTGGGATTTCACGAATGCTGCGCACGTACCGAACCTCCAGCTCCCTATCCCCGGTCCCGTCCCTTGCGCATAATCGCAACCAGATCCGTTGCGGACATTCCTAACTTAATGCCATTCACATCCAGCGGCGATCCGTGAGGGTACGTTTGAACCAGCAAGCGCAGGGCGGCTTCGACGACCGTTTTCTTTGTGGTTAGGCCGCTGAGGCGCATCGCCTTTCGCATCAGGGCGGCGTCGATATCGATGGTGGTTCGCATGGGTGATGCTGCGGTTATGAAACCTCCATCGACAATTGCTTTGGCGTTCATGAATTGTCATTCAGGGGCCGGGTGCGCCACTCATGGCCGCCTCTTGCGAAAGTGGGGCTGTATTCCCATCACCACCAAAATTCAAAAGCCCCGCTAGTCAGGCGGGGCATGAAACGTTACCAGCGGTACGCTGTCTATCAACATCAATATTATAACAGACCCATGCAAGTCGAGAAGCCGTGCGGAGGACGACGGACTCGAACCGTAGTGGCTGACTAGGCCGCTCGACTGTTTGATAGACAGCGTCCAGTACCCACTGGCAACGTCCTCCAGGCGCAACCTATCCAACTCCAGTATTCTTCTCGCTTTAGCAACGCGCAATTCCACGAAAGTAGTTACTCAACACGGAGGCCCCAGGAGTTTCATTTTGGGAACAACAGGCAGCAATGTCGCCTCAAAATCAGAAAATTAACTTGACATCAAATGCCTCAACGCCAATCTGCCGTTGAAAGAGTGCCTTGCACTACGGATTTATCGATGTCCCCGCGTTCCGCGGGGCCGTCGTCGTTATCCCCGTTCCCTTCCCTCCCTCACAATGGCGACCAGTTCGCTATGTAGAAACTACCCAGTTCAGCCGCTCCCGGACCGGATAACCCGGCCCCGCGGTCCTCCACCCACGGCGGCGCTATATATCACATGTTGTCAAGCCCGGTTTGACCTCGCAGAAATCCCCGAACCCGATTCGTTTGTTGCCCGTCCGCGGCTTGTACGTACACATTTGTGTTCCAAACAATATTTTGTTCGCCCATCGTTCGCCAACGAACACTCTAACTGTACATACATATATTTATGTAAACTGTTCCACGTGGAACACTCTTGCCACCAGAAGAAAAACAGCTCTCTCCGATTGCTGATTTCCTGCTCGGCGAACTACCATATCCTCATGCCCGTAGAAACCGAAGCCCCTATCTCCCAGAAAACAAACATTCGCGCGCCTCGCGGCACCACGCTCTCCTGCAAAGGATGGCAGCAGGAAGCTGCCATGCGCATGCTCATGAACAACTTAGACGAGGAAGTCGCCGAGCGTCCGCAAGACCTTGTCGTCTATGGAGGCACAGGCAAGGCCGCGCGCAACTGGGATTGCTATCACGCCATCGTCAAGACCCTCAAGAACTTAGAGAACGACCAGACCCTGTTGGTGCAATCGGGCAAGCCCGTCGGAGTCTTCAAAACGCACGACTACGCCCCCCGCGTTCTAATCGCTAATTCAAACTTGGTAGGCCACTTCTCCAACTGGGAGAAGTTCAACGAACTCGAACGCGCCGGCCTGATGATGTACGGCCAAATGACTGCAGGATCATGGATTTACATCGGTTCTCAAGGCATAGTGCAAGGCACCTACGAAACCTTCGCCGCCGCAGGCGCCAAGCACTTCGCCCGCGATCTCAGCGGTAAGTTGATTGTTTCCGGCGGGATGGGAGGAATGGGCGGAGCCCAGCCACTCGCCGCGACCATGAATGGCGCAGCGTTCCTCGGAATTGACGTCGATCCCGAGCGCATCAAGAAGCGTCTGAAGACCGGCTACTGCGATTTCCTGGTCACGACGCTCGACGAGGCTCTGCGCATTCTCAAGAACGCCGTCCGCAAAAAAGAAAATGTCTCCGTCGGCCTTGTCGGCAACTGCGCGGACATCATTCCCGAACTGGCCGAGCGTGGAGTTGTGCCCGACATTCTTACCGATCAGACTTCGGCGCACGATCCGCTGAACGGTTACGTCCCGAATGGCATGACGTTCGAAGCGGCGCTCGAACTGCGCAAGCGCGATCCGAAGGCGTATCAGGAGCGCTCGCTCGACGCGATAGCGCGGCACGTCGAAGGCATGCTGCGCCTGCAGAAAATGGGCTCCGTCACGTTTGACTATGGCAATAACATCCGGACGTTTGCCTTCCAGCGCGGCGTGAAGAACGCCTACGATTTCCCCGGATTCGTTTCCGCCTACATTCGTCCTCTATTCTGCGAAGGGCGAGGACCGTTCCGCTGGGCTGCGCTTTCGGGCGAGCCTTCCGACATCGCCGTCACCGACGATCTTGTCCTCGAACTCTTCCCCGAAAACGTCAGCCTTCGCCGCTGGATTGAACTGGCCCGCAAGCGCATCAAGTTCCAGGGATTGCCGGCGCGCATCTGCTGGCTCGGCTATGGCGAGCGCGCGCAGTTCGGCCTCGCTATAAACGAGCTGGTCAAGAAGGGGAAGATCAAGGCTCCCATCGTGATCGGCCGCGATCATCTCGATTGCGGCTCAGTCGCCTCACCCTTCCGCGAAACCGAAAGCATGAAAGACGGTAGCGATGCAGTCGCCGACTGGCCGCTGCTAAATGCACTCGTAAACACAGCCGCGGGTGCGTCTTGGGTCTCGATCCATAATGGCGGAGGAGTCGGTATTGGTTACTCGCTGCACGCGGGCCAAGTTACAGTCGCAGATGGAACCGACATGATGGCCAAGCGCATTGAGCGCGTGCTGACGACGGATCCCGGCATGGGCGTGATTCGGCACGTAGACGCGGGCTATGAAGAGGCTAAGGAGTTTGCCGCGAAGACGGGAGTTAAGGTACCGATGGAAGGTCGTTAGTCGTTAGTCGTTAGTCGTTGGTCGTTGGTCGTTGGTCGTTAGTCGTTGGTCGGTCGCGCGCTTTTGGAACGGCGGGCGCCTCGCCCGTACGCGTGGCGACGACTCGTGGCCAAGGCCGCAGATTCCTCGCTTCGCTCGGAATGACAATCCTGTTATGGTGACTGGGTGAAGCCCAAGCCACTTCTGTTGGCAAATATCGGCCAGATTCTCACCCTCCGCTCCGCCGCTCCCGGCCCGCGGCGCGGCTCTTCTCTTTCCGATCTCGGTATTCTCGAGGACGCGGCGGTGCTCTGCCTAGGAGGCAAGATCGTTTCCGTCGGCAAAACCAGGGACGCTCTCCGCGATCCCTGGTTGAAGAAGAACCGCAAGAAAGTCGCGGAGATCGATTGCCGTGGCCGCGTAGTGCTTCCCGGGTTCGTCGATTCGCACACGCATCCTGTGTTCGCCCGTCCCCGCCTGGTGGACTTTGAGAAGCGCATCATTGGCGCCAATTACGAAGAGATCGCCGAGGCCGGAGGTGGGATTCGCTCATCCATCGACGGCGTTCGACGAGCCAGTAAAACAGCGCTCACCGAAAAACTGCTCATCGCGCTTCGCGATATGGCAGAGCACGGCACTACCACCGTCGAAGCCAAATCGGGTTACGGGCTCGACTTTGCTTCCGAACTGAAGTCGCTCGAAGCGATTCGCGGTGCCGGACGCCAGTGGCCGGGCACTTTAGTCCCCACTTTCCTGGGCGCGCACACGGTCCCGCCCGAATATCGCGGACGTTCGCAAGCCTACGTCGATCTTGTCTGCAACGAGATGATGCCCACCATAGCACACCGCAAACTGGCCCGGTTTGCGGACGTCTTCTGCGACCGCGGAGCATTCAACGCCGAAGAGACTGAACAAATCTTTCGCGCCGCGCAACAAAACGGTTTAGCTCTGCGCGCCCACATGGGTCAACTCAGCGAAACGCGCCTCGGGTCGTTTCTGCGCTTCAAGCCGGCATCGCTCGATCACATGGACTACGTCAGCGACGCCGATCTTCCGAGCCTTGCCGCCAGCGACACGGTGGCAACCTTTGTTCCGGGAGCAAATTACTTTCTCGGGCTGACGCGTTACCCGAGGGCACGAAAATTCATCGAGTCTGGCGTCGCAGTGGCGCTGGCGACCGACTATAACCCCGGTTCCTCGCCGACTCTAAGTATGCCGATGGCGATGTCGCTGGCGTGCACGCACATGAAGATGTCGCCCGCCGAAGCCATCGCCGCCGCCACTATCAATGGTGCGTGGGCACTCGGCATCGCCGCACAGAAAGGCAGCATGGAACCCGGCAAGGACGCGGACCTTGCCATGTTCGATGTGGAAGATTATCGAGAAATCGCGTACTGGTTCGGCGTGAATCGCTGCGTGCTCACGGTTACGAATGGAGTCACCACCGGAACGCTCAGTTGAAACCCGTCCGCGGGGGACGACAGCGGTGCGGGGCCCTCATAGCAAATATCGCGAGCCGTTTTGAGGGAACCACTTCCGGTTGTTATAATTCCTTTGTTCCGTACGCTCTCAGCGAATCGGCGGCGTTGTTCGTGCTGCCTCCCGCCCAGCAGCAGCGCACGGCCGGCAGCCCGCGGCTCCGGCGATCTGCGGAACAAGAAGTGGCCAGGTAGCTCAGGTGGTAGAGCGCAGCCCTGAAAAGGCTGGCGTCGGCGGTTCAACTCCGTCCCTGGCCACCATCATTCCAAAGAACTTAGCGGAAATCTGGCAGCCGGAAACTGGCAAAATCACCCACAGCCGATCACCCACGCCTACTGAATGAGCCGTTGGGCGGCTTCCTCGTTCAGGCCCATGGCTTCGATCATCTTTGCCTGAGCCTCCATGCGCCGCTCGATCCGTGAGTGCGCGTAGACCTTGAACAGAATGGAAGGATCTGCCCAACGAAGCATGTCCTGAATGGTCTTGGAGTCGGTTCCGATCTCCACCAGAAACGAAGTTAATGCGTGCCGTAAATTGTGGAAGCCGAAACGGTGGCCGTCTGCAATCTCGATCACTTGCTTCGCCGCGGGCCGGAGATGATCTTCGACCAGCATGTTCGGAACGCGCGGTGATTTGCCTTTGAGCCGTGCGGAGGCGAAGATGAAATCCTCGTCCCCGGCATACACCGTCGTCTCCCGCCAGTTTTTCAGCAGGCCCATGACGAGCGGATGTAGCACGACAGGCTTCTTGGACGCGGCTGACTTCGGTTCTCCAAACTTGCCCCGGACGAAATTGCAAACCACGTGGATGCGAAACTTGCTCCAGTCGACATGCTTCCACCGCAGCGCGAGCACTTCGCCGATCCTTAATCCAGTCACCGCAACCAGCAAGGTCAACAACCGCTCGAATGCTTGCATCCGGCAGATGATATTCCATGCTTGCTGCGGCGTCACGAGAATGGCTTCGTACTCGGTGGTTGTGGCGATATGAACATGCGCAACAGGATTCGCTTCCACAGTACGCGGAATCAGATCGTTCGCCTGCGCTGTCGAGTAGGCCAGATGCATCACCCGGCGGATTTTGTCCACCGTCGAATTCTCTAGATCTTCCTCGTCCTGCAGCGCCTCCAGCCACCCTTTTATTTCCGAGGGCTTGATTCTCAAAGCCCCCGTCTCGCCGAACCTCGGCAGGAGTCGCTTGCGAATGATGCGTTCCCTGTCCTCGATCGTCGAAGCTGCTTTCGGCCGTCGTTTTTTCGATTGCGACACCTTCTTCAACTCTTGCAGATAGAATTCGGCAAGAATCGCAAACGTCAAGGTTCCACGTTTTGACCCGGGCTCGATCGCATACAGGCGCATTCGTTCGGCTTCCGAGAAAGCCTGCTCTTTTGTTGGGAAGTCCTCGATCCGCCCAACGACGCGAGTCCGTTCGACCCGCTTGTGATCGCAATCCCGTGTCGTCTTGAAACGCAGCACCCAAACCGCACCACCTAGACGTGCTTCTACCTTCAAACTACCCCTATGCTCCCGAATCATCTATTTCCTCCGATTCGGTTGCCGGGAACTGCCGGAATCGATGATACCTCGTTTGGCAATGCCGTTTTGAAGATAATGGCTTGGTCGTCGTTCCACATGCAAGAGCGCCATGCGTTCTTGCTACAGAGCCCCACCACATGGTTCGCGAATTTCTCCAGAGCGCACGACTTCGTCATTGATTTCTGATACCGAGGACTGGGTTCTTGGACGCATCGAACAAACTTGCCCTGTGCTTCACCTCAGTGCTGGGGCGAGAGTCGCGCCCGCTGTTCTACTGACAGCGTGAAGATACTATCCTCTGGCTGGTGAACCGCGAAAAAACCGGGCAATTTTGGAAGAATGCTTTCTAGCACCTGCGTGAGGTACAGCCCCGCGCCCTTGTCCTTCGCATATTCTGGCAGTGGCCTCAACGTGAACAGTGCCGTATCATCACTCCGGTTCCAGGCGATAAAGCCGACTGGCAAAACTATGCCGGTTAGCAGACGTGTTAGCTTCTCACGCCGACCTTCTTCGTCGTGGAATACGAGCATCGCGTATTGTCGATAAAAATGGAGGACGACGGCTGCGCCGCTGTTATCCCTTGCCAACTCCTCAAGTTCACTGAGCAGAGTGCCGGCCGTCTGGCCATATCCCAAACGCCTTTCAGTCTCTGGTTTATCCTTCATTCTGTCCTCATTTCTTTAGTGTTTGGCTCGTCAGGGCCTCGCTGAGTTCCGAAAGGCGGAAGCGCCACGTTTTCCGCTTGCCGTGATCAGTTCGCGAAGCCCAATTCTGTCGGTGATGAGCTGGTTGTCCAATTTGCGGCAGCAGCGCATGTTCGGCATCTCACGCTCTCGACTTCTTAACGATTACGCCTTCCATGCCCTCCAGCGCGGCGACGTGAGGATGGGCGTCTCCGTACCTGTCAGAGCGGATGCCAAAAAGAAACCACTGCATTCTGGGCGCGGGCTTCGTCGCCTCGACCTTCTCGAGGCGCGAGGCAAGGTCGATCTCGGCCGCATCAAGCTCCGGCACGGACATCGTCTTCAGGTCGACCGGTATGAGGTCAAGCTGGAGTTCGGGGAAGCTGGCGAGAAAGTCGGGCAGCGTGTTCTCGCAAAGATTCAGGTCGCTGATGTGGTTGACTGCACCACGGTCGCTGGTGTCGTTTTGCTTCAGCGCTGGAATAGCGGCTGTCCGACCGCACCCCGAGCGCCTTTTAGTTTCTGGTTTGTGTTTCATTTTTTCCTCTTTTCTGTCGCGTTTGGCTCGTCAGAGCATCGCCAATCTCTGAAAGGCGGAAACGCCAATTTTTTCGCTGGCCACTCCCGATGGAATGTGCTGGAATGTCCCCGGCGCGCGCCATTGCCAGCACTCGCCGTCGGCTAATAACAAGAAACTCGGCGATGCGATCAGCATCTACAAACGGCTCAACCTCTGGCATTACTGTCTCCCTTTGCTCTGGACCCAATGCTCCGGTGCTTTCTGGTAGCATCACGAAGTCTTCCTCGTTTCGTCAGGGCGTTGTTAGGTCTGAGAGCTTCATTAAGAAGCAAAACGAGCAATGAAGAAAGGACAGACATTTAGGTTTTTCGAGACATGGTGTCCGGCCGCAATTCCTCGCGCGTACCTCCTCCAAACATCGAGGACTTCTACATTTGGCGAAGGGCGTTTCAACGAGGATTACGAGAACGGTCCAGCCTGCAGAATTGCTTTTCCGAACTCATTAAGGCTGGCTGTGATAAGGACGATCTAGAGGAGGCCCTCTGGTGGCTCGTACTTAACGTTCACTTCAGCCAGAGCACAGTGAGGACGGAAATACGTGACTATCTTGCTCTCCTTGAAACGTTACTGCCGCAACTAGAGGAGCTGAGGCCGAATCTGGAAATGCTGCTGAACACGCGTCCACAGAACAAGCTCGAGTTTTTTGATCGCTTTTCGCTTCAGCGTGAATTTCCAAAGCAACGACGTCTAATACTCAGGATACCAAAGCTAATCGATGATCTATACGACGTGCTTAAAGAGATTCACGATAGGTTCAAGGTGCATAGGAGTACACTCGCTGCCCTCCCCGCTAGTGTCGCTGAGGTCCTGCTGTTCGAATATGTTAAACGGGCGACTCACGGTACAGCTGAAGTGGACAACATTATGGATCAAATCCACAGATTTCAAAAGTTAGCTTTTGTGGCCTATGGTATGGAGGGGCTTCACAGGCGTGTATATGAAGGAGCATCTTGGGCGCGAAGATACCGTCGGTTTAAGAGCGAGCATGAGAACATTCAGGAGGCGATCGTTTGCATCGTTGAGGAATTCATAGCAGAGAAGGCGCGAGGCAAAGACATCAGACTGCTCCGCTTCTTCATCGATTCATACTCCGCTTGGGAAAGGTCGCTAAGAGGTCCTCTGTAGACCCCGCGGCTAGGTCGTGAGCCGATCTATATGACCTAATGGGAGCCCCGAATTGTGCCACTGATGTGACGCACAACCTGCCGAAGCTGACGAAAGTGACATCTTTGACATCCATATCAGATTGAAAGAACATAAGTTGTTCGTTTTCATATCCACAGTTACTAGCAACGGGACTTCGGGATCCCTTCAGAGCATTCACTTGTACGCATACTACGGAAAAGTGTCTCTCACTTGCCGGCGAGACTTGGAGCGCAGCTTGATTAAAATAGTGCTGCTGGTAAGCGCTGCGGTTTGTCATGCGGTAACAATGACGCCAGTGCACGGACTTCTGCTAGCACGGTGATAGCTGTGACGCACTCCCGAATCAAAGTACACGGCGTCTCCTGTTTCGAGGTTGAACGTCTCGGAGCCGATTGTGAGATCCAGTTTCCCGGAAATTAGATAGAGCAATTCCACGCCCGGATGCCAGTGAGGCCGCGACTTGTCAGAGGCAATGGGTTCGAATTCTGCGTAGAAAGCATTTAGCTTGCGTTCTGTAGCCTTGAAGTCCAGGCTCTCGAAGTTGTACGCGATGCTCCCTCCGCCCGGACTGTCCGGAAACCGCAAGCGTTCTTTCTTGCGCGCAATCGCCACTACATGACGCTTACGCTCATCAGTAAAGAAGTATTCGAGCCCCACACCGAACACCAGCGCGATACGCAGCAGCGTGGGGAGTGTGGGGAACAGTTTGCCCCGTTCCAGTTTTGAGAGCATCGCCGCCGAAAGGCCGGTGTGCTTGCCCAATTCCACCAGCCCCATGCTCTTTCGCAGCCGCAGGGTCCGGAGTTTCTCCCCCAGCGCATAGGGCCGAAGCCCTTCGACAATTGTTTCATTGACCACTCGCCTCTCCTGTTTTCCCGCCAGTACAACGACGGGTTGGCCTTTTGACTGGCACTCACACGAATTACAGCATTTCGCTGTTTGTCGTGTTGAGCAAATAATTATTCTTTATAGTTAATACAGCAAGGGGCAAGAGTGCAACAAGAATGAGATAGAACACGAAAATGAAAATAAGGAGAGATAACGTGAAAGCAGCGAGTTTTGCATTGATTCTCAGCGTCCTGGCGATTGCGATGCCGGCGGTAGCCGGCTCCAAGCAACAGGACATCGTTGACACCGCAGTCGCCGCAGGCAGCTTCAAAACGCTGGCCACCGCACTTCAAGCAGCCGGCCTGGCTGACACCCTGAAAGGCAAAGGACCTTTCACCGTGTTTGCTCCGACCGACGAGGCCTTCAGTAAGCTGCCGGCGGGCACAGTCGAATCGCTTCTCAAGCCCGAGAACAAGGACAAGTTGAAGGCCATCCTGCTCTACCACGTGGTATCGGGTGATGTGACAGCGGCGCAGGTGGTGAAACTCTCTTCGGCGAAAACGGTCAATGGCCAGGACGTGAAAATCACGGTCAATGACGGCACCGTGATGGTCGATGACGCCAAGGTCGTGAAGGCCGATGTTTTGGCTTCTAACGGCGTGATCCACGTGATCGACACCGTGCTTCTACCCAAAGACTAAAGAAGAATGGAGGAAAACAATGAAAACGTTAGATGTGATCGAAGCGGTACTTTTGGTAGTTGGCGGACTGAACTGGGGTCTGGTGAGCGTTGCGCATTTCGACCTGGTAGCCGCTATTTTTGGAATGAAATTCGGCGAAACTTCCGCACTCAGTTCCGTCGTCTACGCTCTGGTTGGCCTGGCGGCGTTGTACCAAGCCGTCTCTTTCAAGGCCATTCAGCATCGATGGGTACACGAGTCGGCGCCGGCTCGCGCTCGTTAGAGTGAGGACACGGAAGGCGGGGAGAGCACCTCTGCGTTCTCCCCCACTTTCGCTTGTGATGGAAATCAAAGCCTTCAGTCTCGATCCCCGCATCACCGTGCGGAAACCGGGAACGCCGAATCCAGAAGGAGAGTGCGTAGTCTACTGGATGCAGCGCGCCCAGCGGGCATTGGACAACCCGGCTTTGGATGTGGCGGTTGAGCTTGGCAACGAACTCGGCAAGCCGGTGGTTGCTTTCCTTGCTCCGGTTCCTTCTTATCCGCACGCCAATCTGCGTCACTATCGCTTTCTCGCCTCTGGGATTCCCGACGTCGCGGAAGGACTCTCCAAACGCAATGTCGGTTTTGTACTGCGGACCTATCCTGATGACAGCCTCATTAAGTTTTGTGAACAGGTCAGCCCGGCCATCGTGATTGGCGACGAAAATCCCTTGAGTGGACCGGAGCGGTGGCGAGTGCGCGCCGCCCAACAATTGAAGGTACCTTTCTGGACCGTTGATGCCGACGTCGTAGTGCCCTCGCGGCTGCTGGGCAAAGAGCACTATGGCGCCCGCACGATCCGCCCGCGGCTCCAAGCACTGTTGCCCCAGTTCCTTATTCCAATGAAGGTTGTCAAAGCGCGAGTACCCTGGAACAGGCCACGAAATCTGCACTCACTGTCCGCGTATGACGATTTCACTGCAGACTGGTCCCTCGATCGCTCCGTTTCGCCGGTAGAGAACTGGCAGGGCGGAACCAGGCGTGCCATGAGCATACTCACTGAGTTTGCTAAGCGCGGCTTGGGGAATTATCCCAAAGACCGGAATCATCCAGAACTTTCTGGAACCAGCCGCCTCTCGCCGTACCTTCACTTTGGCCACATCGGCCCGCTCACTATCGCGCACGCGGTGCAGGCGGCATCGGCGCCGACAGCCGCAAAACAGGCCTTTCTAGAGCAATTGATAGTCCGACGGGAACTATCGGTGAATTTCGTCCGCTACAACTCATACTATGATTCCTTCGAATGCCTCGAGCCTTGGGCGGATCGTTCGTTCGCGCAGCACTCGGGCGACCGCCGTCCCACCATCTATCGTGAGGAGCAACTCGAACAGGCTGAAACTCACGATCCTCTTTGGAACGCTGCTCAGAAACAGATGGCCTTGACGGGCTGGATGCACAACTACCTGCGGATGTACTGGGCCAAGAAAGTCTTGGAATGGAGTCCGACGGTTGCTAGCGCTTACCAACGTGCGGTTTGGCTCAATGACCGTTATGAACTCGACGGCCGCGACCCCAACGGCTACGCGGGCATTGCGTGGGCAATCGTAGGCAAGCACGATCGCCCTTGGTTAGAGCGTCCAGTGTTTGGACACGTGCGATATATGTCGCTCGCCAGCACCGGAAGGAAGTTCGACTCAAAGAGTTACATTGCGCAGATCAGCAAGCTGGAGCGGGGACATGTCTAGGGACTGGATCGCGCTCCTGATCTTCTTCGGGATTTGTTTCGCGGTGGCTGCGAGCGGATCGGTATTCACGGCAAGGTCGGTGAAAACATGGTATCCCCGTCTGCTCAAGCCAGCGGGCACTCCGCCGCCTTGGGTCTTCGCTCCAGTCTGGTCAATTCTTTACCTGCTGATGGCGGCGGCGGCCTGGCTAGTGTGGCGGCAGCGGTTTCACGAAGATTTGTGGCTGGCATTGGCCCTGTTTGTGGCGCAATTGATCCTCAATGGACTTTGGTCTTTTGTCTTCTTCGGCCTGCGAAGGCCCGGAGCGGCCCTGCTCGAAATCATCGTCCTGTTGGCCACCATCGCCATGACCGCCATGCGATTCGCGGAACTCTCACGCCTGGCATTTTGGCTGATGACACCCTACGGTGCCTGGGTCCTATATGCTTCCTACCTGAACTTCGGAATCTGGCGCCTGAATAAAGGCACAGCATGAAGGTCCTGGTTACTGGTGCGTCCGGCTACATCGGCCGGCAGTTGGCGGAAAAACTCTCGGAAGCGGGTCACGACGTCACTTGTATGGTCCGTAATGCCGAGCGGCCCCCCCAACTTCGCTGCCCGCAAATAAGGATCGTCAAGGCGGATGCGTTGCAAGCCGAGACACTTCCGCCGGCGCTAAACGGAATCGATGTGGCCTACTACCTCATTCACTCGATGTCCGGGCGAGTTGAAGGGTTTGAATCGCGGGACCGGCAGGCCGCCCACAACTTCGCCACAGCAGCGAAGCAGTGCGGGGTGCGGCGTGTGATCTACCTCGGTGGACTGGCGGCGACTAAAGCCACGGTTTCAGCGCATCTCAAGAGCCGGCACGAAACGGGCGCGGTGTTGCGGAAATTTGGGCCGCCTCTCGTCGAACTGCGGGCCGGCATCATCGTTGGTAATGGCAGTACGTCTTTCGAAATCATTCGCTGCCTGACAGAACGGCTGCCGGTCATGATCTGCCCTCGTTGGGTAGTGACAAAAACTCAGCCGATAGCGGTTAGCGACGTACTCGAATACCTCGAAGCTGCGCTTGACCTGCGCGAGGCGGTGGAAGAACCTATCGAGGTCGGCGGTTCGACAATCGAGACCTATCGCAGCATGATGCTTGCCTATGCGCGGCATCGTGGGCTCCGCCGATTGTTGATGCGCGTTCCGGTGCTGACCCCGCGGTTGTCGTCCTATTGGCTGGACTTCATTACTCCGGTGCCGCCAGCCGTATCTCGCCCGCTCATCGAAGGTCTCCGAAGCGAATCCGTTTGCACCAACGCGCTGGCCGCCAGACTATTTCCTTCGATCCGTCCGATCTCGTACGCCTCCGCCGTCGAAAGAGCACTGGAGAGGCCCGCACCTTTGATGCCGCTGCCGAGCATGGGCGGAGCGCCGCACCGGACATTTCGCGCCGAGGGGATCATCTGCGACGTAAGGGAAACAATCGTCGACGCTCCGCCCGAACGCGTGTTTGAGTTGATCGGGAACGTCGGAGGGAAGAACGGGTGGTTCTACGCGAACTTTCTGTGGTCCGTACGCGGTTGGATCGATCGACTCATCGGCGGCGTAGGCATGAAACGTGGCCGGCCACGAGCGTCCGGTATCGAAACCGGCGATGTCATCGACTTCTGGCAGGTCGAACGCGCCGACGCGGCGAGCGCTGTGCTGCTCCGTGCAGAAATGAAGCTGCCCGGCGAAGCATGGCTGCAATTCAACCTCACTCCTCAACACCATGACCGCACCCTTCTGCGGTGCTGCGCATGGTTCCAGCCGCGCGGTTTGGCCGGAGAGATCTATTGGTGTGGGTTGTACCCAATTCACGCGATAATTTTTTCCGGCATGCTTAGGGCGATCAGGAGCCACGCGGAACAGAGCTCATAGGCAGGTGGCGCAGCCGGTTCGCAGAACGGAGTCCCGCACGTGGTCAGTTAGCCGCACGGCTTTTGGGGGGGTAAGAACCTGGGCATCTTTGTGGGTCAGATTCCTTTGCGGATGAGTGGTCGGCAAACCGGAAACTATCCAGAAACGGGCTTCTAGGAAGTTAGCGGATTGGTACCTGGAGGTCGGCTTGTCGGAAGCTTAGCGATTATCGGGATTACACCAGCTGAACACCTCCGCCCGCTCTTGCGCCCCGTCTGTTTTCGTTCATACTGTTTCAATGTGTGGACGCTATCGTTTGTCGCGGAAAAAGGAGATTCTGGAGGAACAGTTCGCAGCAGTTTCCGATGATGCGGACTGGAATCCTCGGTACAACATCGCTCCGACACAATCAGTGCCTATCATCAGGCGAGCGCCACGGAGCGCTGACCGCGAATTATCTCTGGTTCGCTGGGGACTGGTTCCTTCATGGACAAAGGACGCATCACAGGCCGCATCGATGATCAACGCGCGATCCGAAACGGCCGCCAGTAAACCTGCCTTCGTCGATGCATTGAAGCTCCGCAGGTGTCTTATCCCGGCAGACGGTTTCTACGAGTGGCAGAAGCTCGGCAAGGGGAAGCAGCCCTATTGCTTCGAGGTCAATCGAGGTGAGCTGTTCTCGTTCGCAGGGTTATGGGAAACATGGAACAACGATGGAAGAGTCCTCGAAACATGTACGATTCTGACAACGACTGCTAACGCACTCACCGCTCCTGTCCATGACCGAATGCCCGTGATTCTCGATCCTCAATGCTACGACTTATGGCTCGATCCGGGAACAACGGATCCCTTTGTCGTCTCGGAGTTCTTGAAGCCATTCGATGCGCGGCTGATGGCTTGCTTCCCTGTCAGTACGCGGGTGAATTGGACCGCGAACGACGACGCAGAATGCTCAGCGCCCGTGAAGATCGCTCAACCTCAAGGCACTCTCTTTTCGTAGGAGATCTGTGAGAACCAAGGCCACAACCAAGGGCGCAACGACTCCGCCAAAGACATCGGCATGTAAATCCTCCGAGTTTCGCGGTTGGCCCCTTATCGCGCAATTCCTCGGCATGCCTATCTCCACCTCGCACCGCTGGGCGAAGGAAGGAATGCCAGTTCGCCGTGAGGGCAGAAACGTGATTGCGAACCCGGAAGAGTTGAATCAATGGTTACGGCGCACCTCAGGAGAAGCCGCTGGCGTTCATGTCGTTACTCCCGGTGCTGATCTCTTGAAAGACTTGCGAGCCTCCCTCGCAGCACGAAAGCAGCCTAAGGATGTTTTCAGGAAAACCCAACAGCAAAAGGGTTCGAGGTTTCGCGGTGAACGCGCCCACAACGAAGCGCGTGGTAAATCCTGAGCGGGAGTCATTTCGGCCCTAGCCCTCCGCGAGGTCGGCACTCCTGAAGGAGACGCTTCTGAAGCCGAGTCACGATCTATGAGTGATAGCATTGCTCTATGCCAAAGACACTGATGCAGTCTGTAGTCGCCGAACTCCAGAAGGAACGCGAACGACTTGAAGAGCAACTCCATCGCGTAGCGGCCGCATTGACCGCTTTTGGAAACGTCTATATGCGTGGGAGTCAACCGAAAGTGGGTCGAACTCTATCAGCTGCAGGGCGCAAGAGAATTGCGGCCGCCCAGCGTGCGCGGTGGGCAAAGATCAAAGGGCAAAAGGTTGTTTCAATCAGTTCGCGCAAGGGACGCAAGATGTCCCCGGCTGCCCGCAAGAGAATTGTCGCAGCCCAGAAAGCGCGATGGGCGAAATGGCGGAAGGCACAGAAGACCTAGCAGCCCAGTGGAGCCATTCCCATCCACGGCGCAGGCCGTTAGGCTGACTGTGAGCAGTTTTCGGGGGAGGGTTGTTCAACTAGCGTCCCATAACTCGCACGAGTTTGGGGCGTTTCGTTTTGCCCGGGTTCGTCGCGCGTTGAGTCCATCCAAATGGGAGATGATCTCCCAATGCGAGCATGCTCACTTCAAATCTGGATAGAAGGCAGTCAATGAGTTTAATCCCTGAGTGCAACACACATCTGGCGGGCGCCAGCAACGCACGTGCGTTCGCGTGATTTGCCCCGTGCAATCTGTTACCTTTCGGTCATCCTTTAACAACGAGGAACCCATACATGAAACCTCGCCACACACAGGTTCGCAATGCATTGCGTCTGACTACTTCCCTCCTGATTCTGGCTGCTTCGCTGGCGATTGCCGCTGACAAAGACAAGAACAAAAGCTCCGCTGAGGGAAGGCCCTCTTATGAACTGCTGCAGCCAGCGCGGGAGAACATCGATTACATGGTGTATGAGCGCATCCGCGAGGAGGGGCTTCGGCACTCGCATGTGATGGAGTATGCCTCGGCGCTGGCGGATGGAATTGGACCGCGGCTGACGGGCTCTCCGAATGTCAAGCGCGCGAATGAATGGACGCAGGACCAGCTGGCGGCAATGGGCTGCACGAATGCGCATCTGGAAGATTGGGGTGAGTTCGGCATGGGCTGGCAACAGTTGAACACGTGGTTGCGCATGGTCGCGCCGGATACCGCAGTGTTCATCGCGCAGGCGGCTCCGTGGTCGCCTTCGACCAATGGAGTGGTCAGTGGGCCGGCGATGTGGGTCGACATCAAGAAGGAAGAGGATTTCGAGAAGTACAAGGGGAAACTGACGGGGAAGGTTGTTCTCTACGGCGACATGCGGGAGGTGAAGCCGGTCGATAAGCCGCTTTTTGTACGAGAGGACGAAAAGAGCCTGGCAAAGATTGCGGAGTATCCGCTGGCGAGCGAGGACGCGTATGCACAATACAGGAAAGAGGCGGCGCAGCGCGCGCAGTTGCAGGCCAAGCTCGGGCCGTTTTTCGCAGCCGAGCACGTGCTGGCGGTTGTGATGCCGAGCCGCGATGGGCGAGATGGAGGCGGGTCGGGAGGGACCATTTTTGACGATCGCGGACTAGGGCGCGAGACCTACAAGCGCGAGCACGTCATGCCAGTTCCCGTGCTGGTCGCGGCGATTGAGAGTTACGGCCGCGTGTATCGACTGCTGAATGCGCATGTGCCGGTGACGCTGGAACTCAACGTGGATACGAAGTTCTTTTCCGATCACGAACATGGATTCGACACGATCGCCGAGATTGAGGGCACAGATCCCAAGCTCAAGGATGAAGTAGTGATGGTCGGCGGTCATCTGGATTCGTGGATTGCGGGAACGGGCGCGACCGACAATGGGGCCGGCACAGTAGTGGCGATGGAAGTGATGCGGATTCTCAACGCTTTGCACTTGCAACCGCGGCGCACGATACGCGTGGGGTTGTGGACGGGCGAAGAGCAGGGACTGCTGGGCTCGGCGGGGTACGTGAAGCTGCATTTCGGGCATGTGCCGCTTTCAACGGCTCCGGACCAGATGAAGCTGCCGGAGTGGATGCGAAAAGCGGCGGGACCTCCGGAGATAACTGCCGATCAAGCGAAAATTTCGGCTTACTTCAATGTGGATAACGGGTCAGGGAAGATCGACGGAATTTACCTGCAGGAGAATGCGGCAGCGCTGCCGATTTTCCAGCAATGGATCGAGCCGCTGAAAGATATCGGAGTGACGACGATTACGATGCGAAACACTGGAGGGACGGATCACGAATCGTTCGATGCGGTTGGAATCCCCGGATTCCAATTCATTCAGGACCCGCTTGATTACTCTACGCGCGCGCACCACTCGAACGAGGACGTGTATGAGCGCCTGCAACCGGCCGACCTGGCGCAGGCGGCCACGGTGGAAGCGATTTTCGTTTACAGCGCAGCCATGCGGGATCAGATGTTGCCGCGCAAACCGTTGCCGCATCCGGAACTGGAGGAGCAGAGGTCGGCTCCGCTGAAGAACGTGATGCCGGGGGCTCAAGAAGCTCCGGTGAAAGAGGGCGACAAGAAAGAGTAGCGCGTTTTTGACTTTGGTGAGGACCTCCAAGGGCGGTGGGTCGGAGGTTCCCATGGTATTGCAACAGCGTCCATAGCGTTCCTTCCCATCTGGTTGGTTGGCGCAGCAATCAACCTGGACATTGGCGTCAAGCGAGCGGGGTACTCGTTCAAAGACGAAGCGCCCATCTTTCTGCTTATCTTCGCTGTCCCCGCCGTGGCTGCCCTCCTACTCTGGTGGAGGTACCGCTAGTCGCTATCTGATTGATGAGGGAAAAGCGAACCATCCCAAGAATCCAGAACCGGACCGAGTTCCGGCAAACATTTTCCCTCCTTTCATTCCCCTCTGCCCGTATTTCGGGCCCTAAACCTGGGGTATGATGAGCGGAAAATGAAGAACACCGCCGTCTTGCTCAAGAACGACCTTGTAACGCACGCGGTGGCTTACAACATCGTTGATAAGCTGAAGTAATCCGGGGCGGTGATGAGCAACCACTCCACTCCTGCCAGCGTCTTTGTAGGTTTGGATAATCTCAAAGCCGTGTTTCTCTGCGTAGAGAGAGGTTGCAGCCTGCTGGTTCTGAATCGAAGACTGCTGGTCATCCGTGGACATTCTCACATATTGAGCAGCGAGGACTCGTCGTGGCTTAGACATGGGCCTTCTCGAAAATAGTCTCTTGACGTTGTTGTATCGCGTGGTTTGAAAGGCTGCGACCCAACGAGAACACCAAGGTTTTCACTGAAGCTTTGGAGACGCAAGCTCCGCTGATTCCACGGCCAACAGGATCAGCTGCAGCAGCTCAGTGCGTGCACTTTCAAGAGCACCACGTTCGCTTCCCGATTTCCCCTGTATTTCTGAGTCGATCCAGCGCAACTGTGCGAGCGCTTGAGCAATGAAACTCATGTTTCTTTGTACCGCTTTAGTAATTTGTGTTCTGTGATCTTGAGCACACTGGTTTGGTGACGAATCGGTAAAGCCTATTTGTGTAGTCGAAAAGCAGCCCTGGTGAGGCACTGCATTGAGATCTGCAAGTGGCGGTTGTGGCTTCTCATGTCTGTCGTTCCGTTTTTCGTAACCGACGGTTCATTGCCGAGCCGACTCGCTCACGGTTCTGTTATATGTTTCTTGCCATGAACAGGCAGTCGAATTGCGCGAGTGAATGTGAGTTGGCCCATCTTGCAAATAATAAACTAAGTGTCATCATCGGCATGTGCGACCGAATTTTCGAACAGACTACCGATCCACAAGTTGTAGCTGGCCTGCGTGTGATCCATATGGCAGCGCAAGCACTGGCGGATGAGTTCAACAAGTCCCTGCGCCGAGGCCAAGGCGCATAAACCGTTGAGCTGAGTCGAGTTTGGCTGAGCGTGAACTTCACGTCAAAGCCCATGCAGTTTTTGAATGTGACGTGTTTGCATCCCTATCTCACGGCGTCTACTTGGCTGTCCCTGTGAGCAGTTTTGAACAGTTCTCCTTCTTTCACGGCTCTAAACTATCGCTGCCGATTAGTTCGCGTGTCGCTCACGCGGCCTAAGAGGAGACCTCATGGCAAACATCAGGGTTTATCGTGCAGTGGGAAGCCCTGCACCGGATACTGGGCGATATCAGCACTCCGCGTGTACCCATTCCGAGATTTTCGCTAAGGGACACATCCTGACACTTTGCAGCAATCGCAGCTATCCCAACAAGGGTGCCAATTGGGTTCTGCAAGAGATCACGGCGACACTGACCGCCCCTCCCGTCGAACACAATCGGAGAGAACACTTCTTCATGGAATAGGTTAGGCCCGAAGGAGCAGAGCACCCAGGGATTTAGGGGGTGGCAAGTGGGCATTGTTCTAGAGTACGACGCAAAAAACAAGGTCCTGCGCGGGACTTTGGAAGGCATCGTGACAGACGATACCCTGCGGGCTGCCTACGCAGCAGCTGCCCAATGTGCAGCGAAGTGTGGACCGTGTCGCGGCCTCTGGGACATGTCGGGAGTGACGGATTTTGAAGTTTCCAGCAACGTGATACGGCAACTCGCAAAGGATGCGCCCATAATTCCCGCTGGTCATATGCGCATGGTTGTGGCTACGACTGACCACCAGTACGGAATGATGCGCATGTTGCAGATGCTCGGCGAAACCACCCGCCCTGATTTGCATGTAGTCCGTACGCTGGACGAGGCATATCGTCTGCTACGGCTGGAATCCCCAGAGTTTCACCCCGTTTGCTGAGGAGCTTTGGCGCTGGCTATCCTGATCTAGAAAGTGTGGTCGAACAACTCAAGAAGCACCGTGGAAGTTGACGCAGCGCTGTAGATAGTGGTCGCCATTATGGTGGTTGACCGAGTCGTGAGTGAAATGGCCTGATTTCGTCACGTGACAGATGGATTGTCGTTTGGAGGTCCTTTCTCAACAACTGCTGCTGCCGATACATCTGCGCATCCGTTGATATTTCGTCAAAAAGACTACTGCTTCAACCTCATGTCTCGCTTAGATGATCCTTATTTTCCAGTTCCCGTTAGATTAGAAACCTGCGGACTGTTGCTCGCCGAGTCGCTAACACTCAACTGGCCCGTACGAGTGCCTGTTGCCGTTGGCATGAAGGTCACCCCGATCGTGCACTTGCCTTTCGCCGCCAAACTCGTGCCGCAGGTCGTCGACGAGACCGCGAAATCACCGCTGGTTGAAATCGCGATCCCATCCAGCTCTGCCGACTGACTGTTGACTAGCGTTAAGGTCTTCGCAGCGCTTGTTGTGCCCACCTTTCGCACCGCATACGTCGCAAAGGCCGGGGTCAGCGTCGCAGGTTCTACGCCCGCGCCGGAGAGCGCAACCGTCTGCGTCTGTGGCACGCCGTTGTCGGAGAAGACCAGCCCTCCCGTCCGAGTGCCAAGCGACGAAGGGGTAAAGGTCACTTTCACGTTGCACTTCTTGCCCACCGCTAGGGTCGCGCCGCAAGTGCTGGAGGCCACCGCAAAGTCGCCGCTCGCCGTGAAGCCCGCGATGTTCAGCGTCGCTGTGCCCGCGTTCGAAAGCGTTACGGTTTTCGTCGCGCTGGTGGTGCCGATCACCTCGTTGGCGAACTTCACGCTCGCTGGCGTCGGCACTGCGATGGGATATTGAAATCCCTGGCTGTAGAGTATGGCGAGCTGGCTGCCGCTGGGCTGCACAATATCCAATCCGCCGTCGCCGTTGAGATCGGCGATGGCCATTTGAACATTCTGGGCAACTTCAAGAGCCGCGTAGATCGTGGGCGCCTGGAATGTCCCGTCGCCGTTGCCGAGGAAAACCGCCACGCCGGTTTCGGTCGTGGCGACCGCGTCCAGTTTGCCGTCGGCGTTCAAGTCCGCGAGCGACATCGACTGCAAATTTCCATCCGTGACAACCTGGCTGGGCGCGGGGTTAAAGGTGCCGTCGCCGTTGCCGAGCAGAACGCTGATCGATCCGTTGGCGCAATTCACATCACCGTTGATCGGCTCACATTGGTTCGCGATCACCACATCAGGTTTCCCGTCTCCGTTCACGTCGCCGGCCGCAACCACGGCACTTCCGCGACCACCACTGTCATAGACTTGCCCGGCGGTGAACGTGCCGTCACCGTTGCTCAGGAACACTTCCGCCGAACCTTCGGTGGCGTTCGCCAGCATGATCAAATCGGTCTTGCCGTCTCCGTTAAAGTCTGCCGCGGCCATCCACATTCCAAAGTTGTTTGTGCTGGATGTAATGACGGGCTGGAAGGTGCCGTCGCCATTCCCGAGCAAGATTCCAAGCAGGGGCTGGCTGGACGAGTCATACTCCAACACAGCGATATCGAGCTTGCCATCGCCGTTGAAATCGCCGGTGACGATCGAGGTCGGAGTTTCGCCGCCAGCCTCAAACACATTTGGCGCCGCGAAGGTGCCGTTGCTGGTGTTCATAAAAATGCTGACCGAGTCCGCGGTCGCCGATGGATCGCTGTCATTGAATGTAGCTACATCCGGCTTGCCGTCCCCGTTGAAGTCGCCCACAATCAGGAAGCGCGAGCCTTCCACGGGAGCGGTGGAAGAAACGGGAGTCTGGTACCCTCCCGTACCGTTTGACAACAGCAAGGTAAAGCCGCTGGGAGTGCAGCTAACGCCCGGTCCACAACCGCTCGGGAAGACCAAGTCCTGGAGACCGTCTCCGTTGAAATCCGCCGCAGCCACCGACAGGCCATCTGTCGGCATTGAGCTTGTGACATCAAGGTAGCGCGCGCTCCGCAAAGTGCCGTTGCCGTTACCCAGCAAAACGGTCAAAGTTCCGTCGGGACAATTGTTGGCGATGAGTGGAGCCTGCGGGCACTGGCTCAGGAGTACGATGTCGCTTTTGCCATCGCCGTTGAAGTCTCCGGGAACGAGAAAGAGGTATTCCCATCCGCCTGCGCCGTAGGTATTCGATAACGTAAAGTTACCGTGGCCGTCGTTAAGTAGGACCGCGGCGCCATCGAAACCGTAACCGCCTAAAGTTCCACCTACGATCAAATCCGGCTTCCCGTCGCCGTTGAGATCCGTCGCCACGACCTCAGCGTCATCCGTCACCGCGGACCCCAGACCGGTGCCGTAGCCAACAGGCGACTGGAAAGTACCATCGCCATTGCCAAAAAGAACTTCAAGAGTGGCTGCGCCGGCTCCGGCCGCGAGATCGAGCTTGCCGTCTCCATTGAAGTCGGCCGCGACTATGCCAGTGACGGAAAACGGTAGGGACGTGTTCGTTTCGGCAAAAGTCCCGTCCCCGTTTCCCAGAAGGATCGTCAGACTGTAGTAGCCATTTGCCGCGATGATGTCCAGCTTGCCATCGCCGTTGAAATCACCCACGACGGGAAGCAGCGCGCTGTTGCCAACCGTCTGGTAGACGTTCGGACCTGACAAGGTGCCATCGCCATTGCCCGAAAAAACCTCGACCGCTCCCACGCCACAGCCGTTCACTGGAAGGTTGTAGCATTCGACGCCGACTGCAACATCAAGCTTCCCATCGTGGTTGAAGTCGCCCACGGCTACCGTGCCGGCCTGACCCACAACTCCTGTCAGCAGGCCGTTTTGTTCATCGGAAAACGTGCCGTCGCCATTGCCCAGCAGCACCGCCCAGCTTCCGCTCGAGCAGTCCTGCGTCGAGAGGCAGTCCATGGCCGCGAATACGTCCGGTTTGCCATCGCCGTTGAAATCGCCAACCGCAATCGACCGCAGCAGCGGGGCTGGGACGCCCGTCAGAATCGGGGCCTGAAACGTGCCATCGCCATTGCTCAGGTAGACGACCAGCGCAGAGCCAGACACCGGACAGTTGGAAATCCCGTAGTCGTTTCCGGGGACGTTCGGGCCCTCGCAGCTTGCCGCAATCACCACGTCCGGCTTGCCATCGCCATTGACATCGGCGACATGCGCGTCGAAAGGCTCGATTCCGCCAACGAGAAACCCGGTGTTAGTCGGAATCGTCGGAGGCCCGGCGGAATAGTCGATTGCGGCCTGAAATGTACCCTTCGTCTGCGCCAGGCCGCTGACCGCAAAGGCGATTAGAACGATGGGGAAAAGCGTCCTACTAAGTCTGGCCTTTCTCATAACTCTCCTCCGTGTAATCTCTGGCCAACGAGAGGGCCCACTAAATACCGTTATTCGCACGAAAGGAATTTCTGCGTTCCGACCTAAAGCTAAACTGCGAATCAAAGGTTGCGCAGCTACGTGCTGCCCCCCGCTCGGGCCGTGGCGGCGATGCTGGTTCGTCGAGTCTTAGAAGCCCCAAGCCTTGGGAGGAAAGCCACAGAGAGGATGAGCAGAAAGCCGTCCCCCACAACCTTGGGCGGAATCATGCTATTGTCCGGCCAACTTGTCAATATGAAAGGGTTTGCGCTTGGTCCGAAAGGTATGGTTGGCGAAAAATCTCGATTACACTCAAAACCCCGGTCATAGGGGTCAATGAGCGAAATCGCTGTTAACAACAACCGTCGCTCGCTTGTCCCGGCAAGCCAGCAGATCACCCCTGTTATGTCACTTATCGCGACACATCTCTCGCGTCGGAGCCGGAGCTATTCGGGCCTGCCGCTGCCAACCAGATGCGGGTCCCAGCCTGCCCTCTCCGCACCAGCGTTATATGTTGACTCGAAAAACGACAGCAGATCGCCGTCAGGGTCTTTCGATTTGCGCAAATCGTCGTAATCAAAGAGGAACTCTCCCATGGCCGACTCCCATCGCGAGCTGGCCGGGCTGACCTTCGCGTGTTCGATGTCCTTGGGCTGCGGGTAGGTGAAGGAATAGAACGCGGGCTTTGGATAAGCAGCACTGCCCGACCACCATCCCACCTCAATCAGCTCCTCGTTCATGGCGTTACGTCGGATGTAGTCGGCTTTCTCGCCGAGTGAAGCGGGCTTGCCGTTGTAGCGCACGTCGCGGATGTCAAGCGTTCCCCACATCAGGCCAATGGGCTGTGTCTTGCCCCTGAAGCGTCCGTGGAAAATCTGCATCACGCGTTGCGTACTCAGGAGGATTCGCCACCAAGCATTGACTAGAGTCGGGTCGTAGGGACGGGGGAGCGTGTCTTGGTCAAATGGGATGGTGTTGGGCACTTCCTGCGGTTTGAAGTTGATGGAAGCATTGATGCCGGCTTTGCCCAGAATGTCAAAGAGTTGCTCCACAAATTCGGCGACAGACATAGACGCCAAGTCGCAGTGACCCCAAAATCCCCAACTGGTTGCGCACCCCACTTGGTGAGAGATCAGATCAACTGTGACTTCATACGCGCCGCCAGAATAGGGGATTGGTCCGGTTGTTAACCCTCGGCTGCTGAGCCAGAGAGGTACCTCGGCCCACTGCGGTTCAAACGGCTCTTTCAGCTTCAACTTGCCCACTGTCTGTAAACCCATATGCAGAAGGTGCTGGGTGGCCGCGAAGTCGGGATACGAAAGCGGGGGCCACGGCTCGTAAGAGATGTCCTGCAGAAATGACATGGCAGTGTCCTCGTCTCAGAGAATGGAGGTACAAGTTGCGCCCGCTCCAAAGCGCAAATGACGTTCGATGAATAGCATAGTACGAGACAAGTGTTCTGCTAGCACGAAACTGCGTGATTGTTGTCGTAACATCCCGATTTCACTCATTAAACCGAGGTGTAAGCGCAATGCCTGATTCGTATTAACAACGGTGACTTTCGAATTGCCGTGATCCGGGCGCGCCCCTTGCCTTGGCCCGCTGGGTACTGTGCAATCTTGACCAGACACACATCTGAGAACTGTCTAGGATTGCTGTAACCACAAAGACCCACCGCGCCGTTCTTCCGCCAACCTTGAGCCCTTGCGATTGAAAGACAGGCGCTAGCTCGACCGCAGACGCTTACAAAAGGAAAAGTCGATGCGCGGCTCAGTTCTCTCATTCTCGCGCCCGTCTTCGATTATGTTGGTCGGATTGCTGATTCTTTCCACACGTTTCTTGTGGGCGCAGATAGCTTTGCCTCTGGAGAGGATCCCGATCCAACTTCTTGGTACCACCGCTCCATTTGCGAGAGTTTCAGAAGTTCAAACGCCTCTGCATCTCAGCTACAGAAGACTGCCCCCGACCTTCGAACAAAATCAGGGTCAGATCGACTCGCGGATTAGATTCATCCCTCATTATCCAGGCTACTCTCGTCCGCCTATCACTATCAATGCCGCACTGTATCTGGGGACCTGGAGCACTACGGGCACCGCATCCCATGGGCTGGCTTCATCATCCTACGAAACCTTCAACTGGCTAAGGCTCACCCGCATGTCACACGTGTGCTCATGGTACTCGAGCCCCAATTCTGAGTTGTTCGCTTTTCGGTTGGCGCAAAATCCCCATTACACTCATTTACCGGATTGGGAGTCGCGACGTGTCGCTAACGCCCTGGCAGGTTGAACTCTAGCTCAATCAACTCGCGAGTCTCAGCGGGAGCAGGGGCATACTTCCATTTGGTTACAGCGTCTTGCGCAGATTGAACAAACACCGGGTTTCCACCTATCAGTTCGATCGATTTGACCGAACCGTTGGAAGCGATGGTGGCTCGGAGCCTCACGACACCGGAGAGATGGGTATGCTTGGCCAGGTCAGGGTAGACGGGAGCGATCTTCTGTATGACTTGGCGGCTGTGACGGGAGGGTTCTGAATCCTGGGCCGTGGCAGCGTTAACCTCTAGCGTGAACAGTACCAGGAGAACGACGATAAGGCGACGCATTGAGTAAATCCGAACCTTGCTTCCAGTCTAGCTAGGTTTTGAACCACGGTGGTAATTACGAAAGTTGCTTGTTCTGAGCGGTAGTTGACGATAAATCTCGATTTCACTCAGAACCGCGGCCCAAGGGTCTGACTGGTGGTCAATGAGTGTAATCGGGTTTCGTCAACTACCAGTCTGCCTAACGGACGACAAGTCCGCAATTCAGACAGGCAAGGCCGCTGCCTTCAATTGCCCCCAATGTTCGAATCCCGTAACCGCAAGAAAAGAAAGTAGCGGTTAACCATAATTTGCTCAGGATGGATTTGGTAATGCTCTCGCAATCAGGTCTTAGTCGGAGAGGGTCAAATTGGAAGTTCAGAAACAGCCCGTAGTCGCCCCCTTTTGTGGCGCGGGTGACGCTCGTCGCCACCCTCGGTTCAAACTCGCGGTTGCTGTCAGTATCCATTCCAGGACGTGCGGCGTGCTGAAGGGCGACACCGTGGACATTAGCGAATCCGGAATTGCAGCCATATTCAGAATTGAAGTTCCTATGGGTGAGGTCGTGGAGTTGAACTTCACGCTTCCGTTCGGGCCTGTGACGATTTATGCGACAGTCCGGCAAAGGAACGCTTTTCGCTACGGCTTCCAGTTCCTTGAGTCCAACGGCGGGAGCGAAGTCATTCGGCACTGCTGCCGCCACCTAGCGGTTGACCAATCCCTGACAGGTGAGCTATGAAGCGCGACTGGTGTAGGCCGTTCCGGTCCATTTTCCTTCGTGGGGTGGGGGCTAGAGGTCATATCTCCTGTTAAACTCCCGGACGGGGCTGAGGGTGGCAGATCGGCGGAGCAATGAACAGGATGTCGGTGTGCCACGGGCAAGGATGCTTGCTGGCTCAAGTCCTCAACAGCAAGCTAGCTGTCATCATTGGGACCTGCGAGCTACTTTCCCGCCGTATGACTGATCCAGAGGCCCTGGATAGTTTGCAAACGATCCTTACAGCTGCGAAATCAATGAGTGACGAGATCAATAAACCACTGGACTGGAGCGAAAGTGGGTAGACTTCTCAGCAGTCCTAAGAGTGCGTTGATGCCCGCCTCTGCGCCGTCATTTCTAGCGGTGTGAACTGTGGGGATTGAATGCCGAGTGCCGCCACGGCTTCGTCCAGAGTATGCACCACTTCCAGCAGCGGGCGCTTCGCCTCACCCACGATCTGAAACATGCGGGCGAAACCAAATCCACTTGAGCTCTTGACCACGATAACGCGAGGGCGTCTAGTCGCGTCCGGCATAGCGGGTTCCCGACCTGCAAAGTCGCGTCAACACTCCCTCGATCGCGAAGTGAGCCGGCAGTTGTTGGCGAAAAATCGCATTTACACTCAGAACCCCCGTCCCGCTCAGATGGTCCAGTGGAGCAATGGACCTACCTCAACCCGTCCACTAGGTAGAGATCCGAAAGGGTTCGATGGTAGCCATAGACACAGGTTTTGGCATCCGGGGTAAGCAGGATAGGACCGATGGTCTCAACCCCAGCAGGATCTCCGGGCATCAGCTGTCTCAGAAATGTCTTCTGGCCGGTGGCCAAATCCAGCCGGTAAATTTTGGCCGGAAGTTCTCCGGGACGGTAGATGTATAGTGATCGCCCGTCCAGCGACCAGGCTACCGGCTGCTCTCCGGCCTCCAGGCCGCGAATGGGCCGCGGCTCTCCTCCGCTGACGGGATAGAAATATCCCTGCTGATCGGGTCCAATGGCCGCAACGGACTGGCTATCCGGCGAAACCAAAAAAGCTGTCGCATGGACGCCCTCGGGACTGATTGCCTTGGGCTTGCCTCCGTCCACATCCTGCACGTAGAGCCGCACGCCATGATCGGGCTCGTTACCGGAAAACAGAACGCGCTTCCCATCTGGAAACCAGCGTGCCCACGCATGGTTGATGGAATCATGAGTGAGCGGTTTGGAATCCCCGGCTTTTGTTGGCAGCAGGACCAGTTGTGCCGGGGAATCCTGAGTTTGCGCCATTACCCATTTTTCGTCCGGAGACAAGGCGACAGCCGCGCCTTCGCCCAACAGAACTGCGGGAGAGCCATCGGTCTTGCGCAGATACACAGCGTAGCTGAGCCCACCGGATTTCCCGTATGCCAGGCTGCCACCACCACCCTCTTCGTCAAAAAGAAGTGTCTGACCGTCCGCGGAAATGTCTGCGGGATAGGAATAGTCGAGCCAAGTAAGGTCGCGTTCTTTGCCATCGCTGGATGCGGCAGTCAACTCGCGCCTCCAACTGGCGCGATTCAGAAGTGCGCGACCGTCTTTCCATAGATCCAGCAACATCAACGTCCCAGGCATTCGAGCTACCAGGCGCTCTTTGCCGGAGAGCGTGACCGCGTACAACGCGCGATCGATACCGGATTTGTTACCGGTAAACCAGACTTCGCGGCCATCAGGCGACCACGCCAATCCCTGGTTGCTATACCACCCAGTCGACAACGTAGTTTTCTTGCCAGCTAGATCTACTACGGCCACCGACCCACTGTCATCGCCCTGGACCGGATGATCCAAGAAAGCAATGTGGTCACCTTTTGGAGAAATCCGTATGTGGCCGATCCATCCACCGGTCTCGTAGAGAACTTTACCGGCGGGATACTCCAAACGATTCTGGCCGCCCACGTCGCGGACAATGGCTAAGCTATTGCTGTCAGGCCCCCAGTCCGCCCACTGTACCTGGTCGACAACCTCCCGCGGCGCACCTCCCGCCAGCGGTGCCCGAGCAAGGGTGCCCACACTCACCCAGGTTCCAATGGGATGACTTCCAAGTAACACCGCCATCTCGCCCGTCTCGGAAATGGACATGAGCTGAGTGCGGTTCATTCCCAGCGCACGCGATTCGGAGCTCTCCTTGCGTGCTGTAAAGACTTCCACTGGATTTCCCTGCCACGACGCGCTGTACAAAATGGTTTGCCCATCGGGCGCAAATCTCGCCGAGCGCACACTGCCTCGGCGGAACGTGAGTTGCCGATAGACCGGAGGAGGCGGAAGGGGTTGCTGGAGCCAGGTTCGACCTGCGTATACGCCCAGTGCCAAACCAAACAACACTCCAAGCGCAAGGAACGGGAAGGTGGAGGAGAATTTCTTTCTTTGCAGTTCCTGCGGTTCCGCAACAACGGTCAAGGCCGCCACCGAACCGCTAGTTCCGGCCGCCGGTGCAGAACTGGTGGATTCTATGTCGCGTTTAAGGCGCTTCAAGTCAGAGCGAACCTCTCCTGCACTCTGACTGCGCAGTTCCCGGTTCTTTTCCAACGCCTTGTTAATAATGCGCTCGAGTTCCGCCGGCAGTTCCTGATTCAGGCGCATCGGCGGAATCGGTGCCTTGTTCAGAATGGCGTTGAAAACTGCTGCCGATGTGTTGCCGGTGAATGGTGGGGCGCCCGTGGCCATTTGATATAGCACCACCCCGAATGAGAAGAGGTCGGTTCGCGCGTCAAGGTCCTCCCCCATAGCCTGTTCCGGCGACATATAGTCGACCGTACCCACCGCCGCGCCGGCGTTGGTTAAGCTTTCTTGCGGTACGACGGTTTCCTGGGCGGATACCCCCAAGGTTGCTTCCGCCCTAGGTTGGGACGTGAGCTTGGCAAGCCCAAAATCCAGCACTTTTGCCTGCCCACGCGGGGTAATGAAAATGTTGGCTGGCTTAATATCCCGATGCACAATGCCCGCCACGTGTGCTGCGTCTAGCGCATCGGCGATCTGGATGCCAAATTCCAAAACGTCCCGCAGTTTCATGGGACGCTTTTCAATCTTGTGCTTGAGGGTCTGTCCCTCTAGGAATTCCATGGCAATAAAGACTTGCCCTTGGTCCTCGCCAATCTCATAGATAGTGCAAATATTGGGATGGTTGAGCGCCGATGCGGCGCGGGCTTCCCGCTGAAATCGTGTGAGTGCCTGACGGTCCTGGGCGAGCTCTCCGGAAAGGAATTTCAGAGCCACAAAGCGGCCCAGCTTTGTGTCCTCGGCCTTGTAGACGACACCCATCCCGCCCCCGCCGAGCTTCTCGAGGATGCGGTAGTGCGAGATAGTCTGGCCGATCATCAGGGGCAAATCTTACGTGGGCAAAACAAGCAAGTCAATGAAAGGCGTGGAGTTGTCGGCATCTAAAAAGGGTGGCTAGCGAAAAATCTCGATTACACCCATTGACCTGGAACGCAACTAAGCGAAAATCTCGTTCACCTTGTCCCGCACATGCTGGCTGCGTGATGGCTTCAAATACCGCATTGTCGATTCCATGTCGGAGTGGCCGAGCCACTGTTGAACTGTGCGTAAATCAACGCCAGCCCAGAGCGACCATGTAGCGAACGTCGCACGGAACTTGTGAAGCCAGAAGTTCTCTTTATCCAGTTTCGCCCGCTCGGCGACGGTCTTGAGATCGTCAAGGAAGTTGAGCTTCGGGTTGCAGCCAGCGGTCGGGAACACCAGACTGCAGCTCTGGTCAGACTTTGCCTTCCACGCCTTGAGGCTCTTCACAAGCTTTGTTGGAATCGGAATCTCGCGTTCCTTGTACGCCTTCGGCGTCCAGCCCCTATCTGGCTTGTGGCTGACCCGAACCGTGGATGCAGCGAAGTTGGTGTCCGACCAGTATGTGTACATGACCTCCTGCTCGCGCATCCCCGTCATCAGGAAGAACTCGTACCAGAGCCGTTCCTCTGCATCACATTTTGCGAACAGCTTGTCGAGTTCTTCCTGCTCATAGATCTCTGGCTCTTCTTCGGTGAAGCGAGGCCAGTCGTTCTTGCCAACCAGACCACGAATCCCTTGGCCCTTCAGGAAGGACATGACGCATGCGAATTTGTTCCAGCAACTACGCGGCGCCTGCTCCTTGTCATCCCGCAGGAATGCGTGGAACTTGAGTAGATCCTTTCGGTCGATCTCATCAAGATTGAGCTTGTGGCAGGACTCAACGAAGTACGCGAGGGCCGTCGAGTACGCGGCTAGGGTCTTCGGCTTCTTTGTGAGCTTGGTTTCGTCAAGGAAATCAGCGACGGCTGCGGCTAATGATCTATGCCCGTTCTGGCCGTCCGGCACGACCACGACGCCATTGTTCACCGCATTCAACTCGGCCTCTTTGCGCTGGCGTCGGGCACCAGCATCGGCGGGATCCTTGCCAACGGAGAGCCTCACGCGCTTCGAGCCCTCGCGCCATTCGAGGTAGTAGGCGCCTTCTAGGTGCCGCTCTTCCCTGCCGTTAACGATGACCATGTCGGGCTTTACCCGGCCGTTCGCCGAGATGACAACGCGGCTATACCGCCATCCATGCGGTGTTTGCACTCTTTTGGTGAGGTTTACTTCGCGGTTGGCCATCAGTGATCCTTCCTGATTCTGGTATCAGTGTAGGTATCACCTGCTCGCAAATACAAGATTACAAAGGTAATGGCGGAGAGAGTGGGATTCGAACCCACGTTAGAGTTTCCCCTAAACACGCTTTCCAAGCGTGCGCCTTCAGCCACTCGGCCATCTCTCCGGCGCGCCCAAGCGAAGCGGCCCTTTTGATTTTAGCAGGAGCTTGTTTTTGCGGTTGCGAATCTGGGCACGGGCTGGTTCACCCCCGCAACCGTCAGCACGCCGCCAGCTCCATATTCGAAGTCTGCTATTTAGACCGCGCGATTATTACCACATGCGCGTGGAGTGTAGCGCCGGCACCTTGCCGGCGGTTCCGAGGGCGCCTCGCCCTTGTAGCGGCCATTTGTGGCGTGGAAAGAATCATGCGCTCACAGCGCTAGTCTTCGCCTTCGCCTAACTGCTGCGCCAGATAGTTCTCGTAGGTCATCTCTTTGATCGCGTGCAACTGCGCTTCCAGGTAGTCGATGTGGTGCTCTTCGTCGACGAGAATCTTCTCCAACAGCTCGCGCGAGCCATTGTCTCCGGCGGCCACGGAGGCCTTGATGCCTTCGTTCAGGCGCTTCACCGCCCCGTATTCAAGCTCGAGATCGTTCTGCAGCTGCTGCTTCACCGTCTGCCCAATATTGATTTTGAAATAGTCGGTCATGTTGGGCGCGCCATCGAGCAGCAGAATCCGCTCCATCAGCTTTTCCGCGTGCTGCATCTCCTCGATCGACTCCTTGCGCGTGTGCTTGGCCATCCTCTCATAGCCCCAGTTTTCGCACATCTCGGCATGCAGGAAATACTGGTTGATGGCCGTCAGCTCAGCCTTCAACACTTCGTTCAGAATGGCAATAATCTTTGCGTCACCTTTCATGGTTTTACCTTTCGGAGTTTTTCTTTCGAACCTTGTCTCGCGAAATTCGCGGCTTAACGCCCACAAGCGCATAACGCCGACGGAAATCGGGCGACCGCTGTTGGCGAATAGAGAATTGTACTAGAAGAGACGAATCAGGAGCGGGAGCCGGCAGTAGCAGCCGCAGCGTTCGGCGATTCGGCTACCTGTGCAGCCTGCCCGTTGGCGGGCACGGCGCCCTTGACGGCGCTGTCGTTGCTCTTGTCTTTCTCAACCACGCGGTGATTCAGGCAATAAAGGGCTAGTTCCAGACGGTCGGCGACACCCAGTTTGTCATAGACCTTGCGCAGATAATTCTTAACCACCTGCTCAGTCGTGCCGACGCGCAGCGCAATCTCTTTGTTCTTCATGCCCTGGGTTACGCAGGAAACGATCAGAGACTCCTTGGGAGTCAACTGCACCTTGGGACGCGAACCCGCCGGCCGCACGCCTTGTGTGCGATAGGCATCGAGCACCCAGGCCACCGCTCGCGGTTCAAGCCACGCCTCGCCTTGGGCAACTTTACGCAGACAATCGACCAGCATTTCCGGCTCTACTTCCTTCGAAACCACCGCGTGCGCGCCGCGCCGGAACAATTCCAGCGTCATCTCCTGGTCCGGTTCCTGTAGCACGACCACCAGCCGGCAGTTCGCATTTTGCCGCAGCAGATCGGAAACCGTGTCGGGCGGATCGGCAGTCAGTGCCGCTTCAAACACCACAACGTCGGCGGAAAATTTCTGCAGCGCCGCAACCGTCTGAGACAGGTTCTCCGCTTGCCCAACCACCCGAATGTCATCTTCGAGCGCAAAGATCTTGCGCAGCCCGGCCCGGAAAATGGCCTGCATATCCGCTACGATCACGCGGATTGTAGCTTTGCCGTCAGCCTGAAGGCTCTCGCCGGACTCAACGCTCACCAGAGTGCTCGACATCCGTCCTCTTTTGCGCCCTACCTGCGCTCAAATCTGTATTCGTCAATCACCACACCCACGCCGCGCCGGCCGCCATCTTCTTCGAAGCTGCGCACCACTCGCCCACGGCAATCCACCTGTACGTCGGCTTCTGCGCCCACGACATCGGCGGGAAGAGAGATCGTGAAATCCACCGCCGACCCGACTGGTACATCGGCATCCATGCGGAAAAGCACACCGTTCGCAGAAATATTTTCGGTCTCGATCGCGTTCGCCGCCGTGCCCGACTTCATCGCGACTGGCAATTTGATGGGAAAGCGCGGCGCGCCCTGCACGTCGGCATAACTCTTATGGCCCTTGCCGACTTCAACCACGGATTCTTTGCTAGCGTCCGACACAGACAACCTTTCCTGTTCTGCCGTGCACGCAAATGCGTGAGTGCACCACTTAAGGCCGAGATTACACTCCGATATCTAACGTGCAAAGGTTACGTAGGTCATGGAACGAGAGCGGAGAAGTGCCCGTGGTACAGGGACTTAGGGACGTGTGGCGGCGCCACTGTCTATCCAGCACCCATTTAGTCAATAAAGGAAACAGGGTATTGAACCTGCCTTCACCTTGACTGATACAATCTGCCGGGGCGAACCAGCAAAACTGAGAACCAGCAAAAATTGAAAGGAGAATTCCCTTGAACCTACGACTTTGCAAAGAGGCAGTAGCAGCTGTCGTGGTGGTCGCGCTTTTGCTATTCGTGGCCACGCCGATCCTGCACGCAGACGACCGGGCCAAGTGCCAGCACGCAGTTGAAAAGGCCGAAGCTAACCTCGACAAAGCCATTCACAACCATGGCGACCATAGCCCCCAGGCCGACGCCCGGCGCCACGATTTGAATGCCGAGCGCGAACGTTGTTGGGGAAAATACCATCAATGGTGGAATGGACGGGATCATCGCTGGGAAACCGAACACAACTGGGAAGGTCGCTGACGTCGCTGACGTCTAAAGATATCGCTGGCCGCGTAGTCTGAGGCGCGTCAGGATCAGTGTATGCCCGGAGCGGCGGCGGCCAAAGGAGCCTGCCGCCGCGTTACTTCAAGAAGAAGTCGTCCGGCTTGCAGGTGGTCGCTCTCGCCCTGCTCCGAAGCCGGTTCGCTCCACACCGCACCAATGTCAACTTTCCCATCTTTCGAGCCCGCAACCTTCGTAGGTTGCCGTCGCTGTTTCTCAACGTATGCCTTGATCACCTGGGCCGCAGTTCGCGCCGCCAGGTATCCGTGCTCGCCTTCTTCGAGCAGCGTGCAAACAACAATCTCCGGATTGCGCCGCGGTGTCACGCCGACAAACCATCCGTTGTCTTTCATGGCCTTGCCAGCCGCTCCCATTCTGGCCTTGAGCGCATTGCTGATGGTTTGCGCGCTGCCGGTTTTCCCGGCGAAATCGATCCCCTGCAAATGCGCACTCGGCGCCGTTCCTCCCGGATTCACCACCGCCGCCATCGCGTCGGTAATGATTTCCCAATTTTGCGGATCAATCGGCAAGTGGCTTTCCGCCGGAACATTCGATGCCGGAACTACATTCGCAGGCAGATCGCTCGGGTTGATCACATGGGGGCGCACCAGCAATCCGCCGCTCGCAATCGCTCCGATGGCGCGCGCCATCTGAATCGGCGTGGCCGCGACCGCGCCTTGGCCAATGCCCACAGAAATAGTTTCACCCGCGTACCACTTCTGCTTGAAGTTCTTGATCTTCCATTCTTCCGACGGCATCACGCCAGTGACTTCCTGCGGCAAGTCGATCCCCGTCTTCTGCCCCAAGCCCAAAGCCGTCGCCCACTTCGCGATGCGATCGATGCCCAGCTTCTCCGCCAGCGTATAGAAGAAGACATCGCACGATTGGTAGATCGCTTTGCTGATCTCCACCACTCCATGAGTGCGATGTTCGGCCACGACCCAGCATTTGAAGTAACGCCCGTAGAACGAAGCGCCGCCATTGCAGGTTACGTGCATATCCTGCGCAATGCCTTCCTGCAAACCGGCTGTGGCCATGATGATCTTGAAAGTGGAACCCGGTGCCAGTTGTGCCTGAATCGCCTTGTTCAGCAGTGGATGGTTCTCATCCGTTACCAGCTTGTTCCATTCGTCTCGTGAAATCTTCACGGCAAAGTCGTTGGGATCGAACGTCGGCCTGCTCACCATCGCGAGAATTTCGCCGGTGCGCGGGTCCATTGCGACGATCGCGCCATTCCGCCCTTCCAGCGCCTGCTCGGCCGCAATCTGCAGATCCAAATCCACCGTCAGCTTGAGTTGCTTGCCCGGCTCCGCCGGAGTCTCATCCAACCTTCCCATTTCGCGCCCGTGGCTGTTGACGATGGCTCGCCGAAATCCGTTCTTGCCCATCAGCACGCTGTTGTACTCTTTTTCCACGCCGCTCACACCCACCACATCGCCCGGGTTATAAAGCTCAAATTGCGGCTGGTTGAGCATGTCCTCGGTCACTTCGCCGACGTAGCCGACCAGGTGCGCCATAAACCCGTTCCGCGGATAAAGGCGCCGGTGCGCCATGATCGTATCGAGTTCCGGCAGTTCGTTCTTATGCGCTTCGATGAAGGCAAGTTCGTCGGGCGTGATGTCTTCCTTCAGGTAGATCGGCTGGTATTGCGGCATCCAGGAAGCGCGCTTGATGCGCTGGCGTATCTCGTCCGCGTTCAGATGCAATCCCTTGGCAATCGCGTCCGCATCCGCGTTCAGATCGCGCGCGGAATCGCGCAGCAGCAGCGCCGAAAACGAAGGATAGTTGTCAACAATGATCCGGCCTTCGCGGTCGAGGATTTTTCCGCGCGGCGCCAGGATCGGTACGTTGCGCACGCGGTTCTGCTCCGCCAGCAGCGAGTATTTGCCGCTCTGCATCACCTGCAACCGCCACAAGCCATACGCGAGAAGCAGGAATATGAACAGAACCACGTACTGCACGGCGGTGAGCCGATAAGCGGAGACTTTTTCTTCGCGGCCGAACATCAATCCTCAGTTTCAGCGAGACTCATTTCGAGCGAGGCACGCCCAACTGGCAAACGATCGCCTCGGCCCACTCAAATTGTGCCGATTCGCGACGCGTCCCGAGAAAAGCTGCTGAAAGGTTAACTTCATTGTAACCCGTGGTTCGCCGTGCCTGAAATATTGAACCGTAAACGAAAGTTTGCCAGTCAAACCACGGTAGGATTTCCTCTAGTCGCGCCAATCGCGAGGTCATGTCCGACTGAGGATTGAACTTGTTGCCAAGAGAAGCAACAATACGAGGCACGGTAACGTCTTACAAGACAGCTGTGCGCCTAAACAATTGCATCCGCACTTCTGAGACCTGAGACCTGAGACCTGAGACCTGACTCATGCGAATTCGCAGCTTCATCATCGCCTACGCCCTCGTCCTCGCCATTGTCCTGTTCGCGGACCGGCGGCCCAATCCTGCCCAGCAGGATCGCTATTCGCATATTGTCGATCTCACCGACGGGCAGAGTGACGGGCAAAGTGCGCCCGGTCAAAATCCTGCGGCCGACTCGCGAACCCGAATCATCGCGCCCGATTCGCTCATTCCCGGGACGTGGACCGCAAGCCAGATTCCGCCCGAGCGCCTGATCGCGCCGCTCGTGGTCATGGACCTGAACGTCGCCCCGCCCGCGCAGATTTCGCTCGACGACATCGCCGCATGGGAAACCCAGCACGGCGCCGTGCCGCAGGGAGCAGTGGTAGCCATCCGCCAGCCGGCTGGGGTGCCCCACCCAACCTCAGCTTGGGTAGGTTCAGCCGCAGCCCCCGCACCGTCCGCGTTTCCCATCACCGACCAGGCCGCGCAATTTCTGATGGACGCGCGCTACACCACCGGCTTCGCCATTGACGAATCGTCCAACCTGCAATCCGACCGCGCGCTAGCCCGTCAGATCGCCCTCCACGGCAACTACGTGGTAGAAGGCGCGTCGCATCTAGCCGCGATCCCCACCACCGGTTCGCTAATCGTCGTAGCCCCCGCCCGCAATGCCCCACCGAAAGACAAGAAACTCCAGGCCGCCCCCGTCCGCGTCCTCGCCATGGTCCGCTAACAGCGCTCGATCCCGGGCAATGAGTCAATGAGCGTTATCGCGATGTAACCCAAGAAGCGCTTTATTCGCCGTCCGAACTGCCGTATTTTCAGAAGCTTCCGCGTTGATTCACAATTGATTCCTGGTGGATTGACTTAAGGACGCGCTTTGCTTCATTTTGGCATCTACGACGTCGAAATCAGCTTGCACGGGAGAATCATAATGTTGGGAACTGCCAAGCTACTCACGTTTTGCTGTCTTGCTCTCGCAACCAACACGGCAAGAGGGCAAGGGCCGCTAGGCACAATACGGGGAACGCTAAGAGAAAACGGAGCGCCGATTGTCGACGCTACTGTATTTCTACAGTCATTCGACAACGAAGAGTGCGCCAAACTCTTCGGGAAGAGGAATTGGAATCAAAAGTCTGTAGAGAAGCTTCGCTCCTGTACGCATGATGTGAGCACAACGACTGTTGACGCAACCGGCAGCTATCGGTTCACCGATCTAAAAGCTGGCTGGTACTCAGTACATTTTCTATGGAATATCGCTGAGAAACCAAAGCGGTTTCCGGATTCTACAAAAGAAGGGAGTTGGCTCGTCATGTATGCCGGTTACAAGGATTCCACTGGCAAATACGACACGATGGCTCAAGACGTTCCGTTCAATTTTTCAGGGAAAGAGGACGTGATAAGAGATTTTAGCGGTCGGCATTGACTTGGGGGCCTATCCCATCACCTAACCGTAGCAGTCAGGCGTTAGCGCTCAAATACCCGCGCCATGCGGCCCTTTGTTGCATCTTCCCCCGCCCACCAGCAATCTATTCCTCGGAGGCGATTCGATGACCGACCCACGTTACCCCATCGGCAAGTTTTCCTACACCGGCCCTCTCACCGCGGATCAGAAAAGACAATTCCTCGACAACATCGAGCAAACTCCCGCCCGCCTGCGCGAAGCTGTCCGCGGACTCTCCGACTCTCAGCTCGACACGCCCTACCGCGACGGCGGCTGGACTGTCCGCCAGGTTGTGCACCACGTGCCCGACAGCCACATGAACGCCTACATCCGATTCAAACTCGGGCTGACCGAAGACGACCCGACCATCAAGCCCTACATGGAAGACCGCTGGGCCCAACTCCCCGACTCACGCCAGCCCATCGAGAACTCGCTCGCCATGCTCGATTCCCTGCACCGGCGCTGGACGGTCCTCCTGCGAAGCCTGAGCGATGCCGACTGGAAGCGCACTTTCCGCCATCCGGAAGTTGGCCCGATGACGCTCGAAAAAACTCTCGCCCTCTATTCATGGCATGGCCGCCACCACGTAGCCCATGTCACAAGTCTGCGGGAGCGGATGGGTTGGCTCGAAGCTCGCGGCTCGTAGCTCGAAGCTGTCTTACGATATTCCCGCCTTCCAGACTAGGTAGCTCGCGGCTTCGCGCATCACCGCCCAAAAGCGCTCCCATACCGAATGCGGGCGCGATTCCGGTCGAGGTGCGACCTCAACCTCAACGCCCTCGCGCTCCAGCAACGCCCGGATGCGAAACACGTGATAAGCGTCGCTCACCGCAATGCAGCGGTGCATTCCATTAACGCGCATGATGTTCCCGACCCGTCCTGCCGACTGCGCCGTATCCGATCCCTGCGTCTCGGCAATCAGAGACTTCTCTGGAACTCCGCGCCGCAAAAGGTAATCCCGCCCAACTCCGCCCTCGCTGAATTCCGGGTCCTGCCCTGCTCCTCCGGTCGTAATCACCATAGGAGCCATCCCTCCCTCGAACAACTCGTAGCCGTGATCGAGGCGCGCCTTGAACACGGGCGAAGGACGCCCCGCATACTGCGCGGCTCCGAAAATCACAATCGCGTCCGCTTTAGCCGCCGGTGACTCGCCTGCCGCAGCCACAATGCGCGATCCAGTCACTCCCAAAAACAACGCCACCGCTCCCGCCAGCGCCAGCAGAACTAGCGGAACAGGCCGCTGCCAAAATGATTTTTCTTGATTGGATGGATGGGACTCAGCCATCTCAGGTCCCTCTCAGGAGAGGGCTTCCACGATATCCGATGCGGCGATTGCGCCTTCGCGCAGAATCTGCCAGCTTCCGTCCTCTTTGAAGTACACGATTGTGGACGCCGCGCTGCGCGGAGATTTCCCTCCGTCCACAATCAAAGAGATGCGATCCTGCAGCTGCTCCCTCACCTGCTCGGCCGTAGTACATTCGACGGCTCCGCTCAGGTTTGCCGAGGTCGCGGTAATCGGAATCTTCAGCGTCCGCACCACCGCCAGAGGAATTTCGGCTGCCGGAACGCGCAGCGCGACATTGCCGGTATTGGCTGTCACCTTCAAAGGCAAATGCGATGCCGCCGGCACGATCATGGTCAGCGGCCCCGGCCAGAAGCGCCGCGCCAGCAGCTTGAAGTCATCGGGCAGCGGGCGGGCGAATTCCTCCGCCTGGTCGACGTGTTCAATCAACAACGAGAGCGGTTTATGCCGCAGCCGCGACTTGATCTCATACACCCGCTCGACCGCCCGCAGGTTAAACGGATCGGCCGCCAAACCATAGAACGTATCGGTTGGCATGCCCAGGACCTGGCCAGCCTGAATCTGTTCGGCTGCATACTTCACCAGCGTAGCTTCCGGTGTTTCGGCATGAATTTTTAGGATTTCCGCGCGCACACGTTCCCTCTCTGCTTGTCGGCGTAAACACTGAAATGTACCATACATCGGGCTTCCGCCGAAGCCCTTACCCATTACTCGTATTATCCTTATGTTGCGCCGACTTGGCCGCCGACTTATGAACCAGCGCACGAATGCCGCGCGAACCCGCACGCCAACCGGCCGCTTGCGCGCCGCAGGCAGCCACAATGCGCGTCTGAAGGAGCTGCGCCTCGCTTTCCGCCGAGCGGAGCTGACGGCGCGCGGCGAATGCGCCATCGAGGGGATCAAGTTCCTCGAAGAGGCCTTGCGTCATGGCCAGCATCTCGAGACCGTGTTCTTTAGCGAGTCGGCTCGGCCGCTCGCCGAAAACCTTCTCGACCAGATCGGCGCGCGCACCGAGACCCTCGTCCTGCCCAGTGCGCTTTTCAACTCGATTGTGCCCAGCGAAACGCCCCAGGGCGTCGCTGCCCTGCTCAAGCTGCGATCATTCACGTCCGCCCAACTGCTAGGGCGGGCGAAAGACGGCCCATTTATCGTCGCCGCCGGATTACAGGACCCAGGTAATCTGGGCACGATTTTGCGGTCCGCAGAGGCCTTCGGCGCGGCCGGAATCTTCCTTACCGAAGGCACGGTGAGTCCCTACAACACGAAAGTCCTGCGCGGATCGGCGGGCTCGATCTTCCGCCTGCCCTTTCTTCAGATTTCATCCGCCGAACTTATTCCGCTTCTGCGCGAGCACGACGTCCGCCTGTTGGCAACGAGTTCGCACCAGGGCACGCCGCTCGCCGAGGCCAACTGGTCTTTGCCCCTCGCCGTCTTCATCGGCAACGAAGGTGCGGGTCTGCCGCGCGAAATCCTGCATCAGATGGATGAAACACTCGTGATCCCGCAAGCCGCGCCTGTAGAATCGCTCAACGCCGGAGTGGCGGCGAGCATTGTGCTGTACGAAGCAGCAAGGGCAGGTCAGAAGTGAGAGGTCAGATTGCAGAGGTCAACACGCTGATACGCGTATTGTTTGCATGCGCCGTAAAGCCCACCTCTGCAATCTGACCTCTGACCTCTAGCCTTCTATGAGTCTCTTCGCTCCCATCCCGAACGACGATCTCTCTGCCGCGGGCGCGCGTCCCCTCGCCGACCGCATGCGTCCGCGCACGCTCGACGAATTCGTCGGGCAAGAGCACCTCGTCGGTCCCGGCAAGCCTCTGCGCGTGCAGATCGAGCGCGACGATCCCGGCTCCATGATCTTTTGGGGGCCTCCCGGCACTGGCAAAACCACGCTCGCAAAAATCATCGCTGGCCTCACCAAGGCCGAGTTCATCGAGTTTTCCGCGGTGCTCGCCGGCATCAAAGAAATCAAGCAGGTCATGGCCGATGCCGAGCGCGCCCGCCAATACGGCACGCGCACCATCGTCTTCGTCGACGAAATTCACCGCTTCAACAAAGCGCAGCAGGATGCTTTCCTCCCGCACGTAGAAAAGGGCAACATCCGTCTGATCGGAGCTACCACCGAAAATCCCTCGTTCGAAATCAATTCCGCGCTGCTCTCCCGCTGCCGCGTCTATGTGCTGCAGCAACTCACGGAAGATCAGATTGTCCTGCTGCTGAGGCGCGCTCTCACCGACAACGAGCGAGGCCTTGGCGAGCTTCACCTCGAGGCCTCCGACGACGCCCTCCGCAAAATTGCTTCATATTCAAGCGGCGACGCCCGCAACGCCTACAATGCGCTCGAAGTTGCCGCCTCGATTGCCCAACAAGCCTGCGTAGACACGCTCAGCGACGAAATCGTCCACGAGGCCCTGCAGAAGCGCGTCCTGCTCTACGACAAAAGCGGCGAAGAGCACTACAACCTCATCTCCGCGCTGCACAAATCCGTCCGCAACAGCGACCCCGACGCTGCCCTTTACTGGCTCGCCCGCATGCTCGAAGCCGGGGAGGATCCGCTCTACATCGCCCGCCGAGTCGTACGCATGTCGGTCGAAGATATCGGCCTCGCCGAACCGAACGCGCTCGCTCTCTGCATGGCCGCCCGCGATGCCGTCGACTTCATCGGCATGCCGGAAGGGAACCTTGCGCTTGCGCAGGCCGTCGTCTATCTCTGCGCCGCGCCCAAATCCAACGCGCTCTACACGGCCTATGGAGCCGTGCAACAGGATGTCGAGCAAACCGCCGCTGATCCCGTCCCGCTGCATCTGCGCAACGCGCCGACCAGTCTCATGAAAGACCTCGGTTATGGCAAGGGCTACCAATACGCGCACGATGTGGAAGAGAAAGTAGTCGGCATGCAGTGCCTGCCCGACAGCTTGCGCGATCGCGTCTACTACCACCCCACGAATGAGGGCATCGAAAAGCGCATCAAGGAACGCCTCGAAGAGATCCGCAAAATCAAACAGCCCTCACATCCCGGCAAGCGACCCTCCGGGCGTTAGGGGCTTCACCCCTATAGCACATGCGAGTGTGACCGAGTTCACTGACATCACGTAAGCAGGAGCAAATACTCTCCCCGATACATTCTTTCGCCCCTTCGACGCGCTGTTCCCGCCCGTTGAGACGCACATCCCTTGAGGCGAGAGTTTTAGCACTCAACCTGTTTCACTGGAGAAAAAAACGTATGCCGCGCTTTCGTTTTGCTTTATTAGGGCTCGTTCTTCTCGTAGTGCAGCCGCTCCTGGCGAAAACCTACTATGTTGGCAGCTGCAAGACGGGAGCCTATCCCACGATCGGCGCAGCCGTGGCCGCCGTCCCCGCCGGTTCCACCATAGATGTCTGCCCCGGAACCTACCCCGAACAGGTTGTCATCTCTCAGCCATTGACTCTGGAAGGTTTCGCCAGCGCCGGCTCGTCTCAGGCCGTGATCGCCATGCCCAGCATTGGGCTGGCGACAACATCAAGCATTTCATTGGGAGGAACCGTGGCCGCGCAGCTCGAGGTAACTGCCGGTCCCGTAAACATTACGGGAATAACAGTGGATGGGACGGCGGGCGCTTCGAACTGCCCTGGAGGTTATTACCTCGGAATCTTCTATGCCAGCGGCTCCACGGGCACAGTCAACGAGGTAGAAACCCGTTCGCAGAACTGTAATACCTCTGGAATCGGAATCTTGGCCGAGAACGGAGCCGACACCTCGACGTCAGTCACGATCGAAAACAGCGACGTCAACAACAACAGTTGGGCCGGTATTTACGCGTGCAGTCCGCAGTCGCCATCGACGTTGATTGCCAACATCAAGAGCAACGCAGTCGAGAGCATTGGCTACGGGATCGATAGCGACTGCAATGTGGCCGGGAGCGTTTCCAGCAACTTTGTGCATGTCAGCTCTGGTGGCCCTCTTGGCGGTGGCGGCTTCGGCATTGTTGCCAATTCGCCGTCGAGTACGATTTCGGCCAATGTGATAGTCGCTGCGAACGTTGGTATCTTGGCGGAGGCGATCGGCGGCAAAGTGTCGGGCAACACGATCACCGGCGGAAATGATGGGATTGTCGTTGAATCCGCCGCCGTTGTGATCTCCAATCGGATCGCGAATACTACATATGACGGTATTTACCTGGCTAATCCCGGCGCAACTGTAGAAACTAACTTCATCACTCAGACTCCGGTCGGAATCGAATTCAACTGCCTGACCGGTACGGTGTCCGGCAACAGCATCAACGGCGCTGCCATTGGATTTGATGAATTCCCTGGCACATCTACCGGCACCAACAAGTTCTACAGCGTGGCAACGCTTACAGCGGGCTGCGCCGGTGATCGTAAATGACTCCTTAGCAGCGGCTGCTGAAAACTCTGCGTTGCACTTGATTTTGGGCCGCCAGCCCGCCCGATTTTCGCGGGCTGGGGTGGAGCCTTCAGCGCTGCAGTTAATGCCTGACCGCACATTCCAATGTGACCCAGTTCACTGACATCCGGTAACCGGCAGCAAATACTTCTCCCGACACATTCTTTCGCCCTTTCAACGCGCGGTTCCCGCGCGTTGAGACGCACATCCCCTGGGGCGAGAGCTTCAGTTACTCAGCTTGTTTCACAGGAGAAAAACGTATGGCGCGCTTTCACTTCGCTCTGGTAGGCCTTGTTCTGCTCATAGCGCAACCGCTTCTGGCGAAAACCTACTATGTTGGGAGCTGCAAGACGGGAGCCTATCCCACAATCGGCGCTGCCGTGGCCGGCGTGCCCGCTGGTTCAACCATCGATGTGTGCCCCGGAACCTATCCCGAGCAGGTTGTCATTTCTCAGCCGCTCACTCTGCAAGGCTTCGCTAGCGGAGGCTCGGCGCAGGCGGTCATCACCATGCCCAGTTCCGGGACGACGACAACAAGCCTCAAATTCGGGACCGTTGCCGCACAGGTTGAAGTCACCTCCGGGCCAGTGAACATTACCGGCATTACTGTCGACGGACGCAGTTCTACTTGCCCGGGTGTCCAGCCGGTCGGAATCTTCTATGCCAGCGGCTCCTCGGGCACGCTGAACGAGGTGGAAACACAATTTCAGTACTGTGAGATCCCCGGGATAGGAATCCTCGCCGAGAATGGATCCGGCGTCGCGACTACGGTCACCATCGAAAACAGCAACACCAATCTCAGCGGTTACGCTGGTATTTACGTCTGCAGCCCGGCACCATCTACGCTGAACGCCAACATTAAGAACAACTACTTAATCGAGAACCTTGGCTATGGGATCGCCACCGACTGCAATACCACCGCAACCGTTTCAGACAACGTCGTGTGGGCCAATGGTGCTAACGAAGGCATCATCCTCATGGCGCCGTCCAGCAAAGTCACAGGAAATACGGTAACCGGCGCACAAACCGGCATCTTTCCGGTTGCGTCTGGCGCCATCGTTTCCGGCAACACCATCACAGGGTTTGGTGCCGGCATTTGGCTTGACGGCGCCGCGACGGTAACCTCGAATCACATCTCCAATGGCACCTTTGGGATCGTCATCGCTGTTCCGGGCTCAACTATCCAAACCAACTTCATGTCTCAAGTGGAAATCGGCATCAATTTCCAGTGCGTCACCGCAACTGTCTCTGGCAATACAATCGCCGGGTCTGGCGAGAACAGTCCTGGCACCGGATTCGCTCAATTTCCTGGTACATCCACCGGCACCAACAAGTTCTACAACGTGGCAACGCTTACAACTGGCTGCTCGTAAAGGGGCTCGTTAGGAGACAGCGGAGAAAGTCATTTGCGTGGCGAGAATCCTCAGCGGCTAAAGCCGCCGCTGATTGCGCGACGGTTAAGGTGCAGCTAAAGCCGCACCCTTTCACAGAATAGAAGTCGCGTTTTTCCGCAGCCTGTAGCGCGGACCCCGTCACTTTGAGCCCCGCAGCGCACCTTGGCTCGTCAAAAAAGCTTGACTGACGCCATCACCGATCGCGCTTAAACCTCCGCGTCACCACCGCCTTCCAATCGAACAAAAAGAGAATCGCCAACCTGATTCCGGCAATCTGATGAATGGAGATTAGCTGTAACGTCCCTGCTTAGGAGGCTTGCGTCATGGCTACGGCTCCCCGCTCGGAATTCGGTCTTTCCACCCAGTTTCCCGCCGAGACCCCGGTCACGCTGAGAATCTCCGAACTGGTCCGCCTGCAGAAGTCTGCGCAACGCATCACCTCGACCCTCGACCTCGACGAAATCGTCGAGCGCGTCGTGCATGAAGTTTCCAATTCTCTCGACGCGGTCGAGATCAACCTCTATCTCCACGAGCCGGAGCAAAACGAGTTTGTGCTGGCGGGCGTTTGCGGATGCACGATGTACTGCCGGGGTCATCGCCTGAAGGAAGGCGCCGGAATGGTAGGGCACGTGGCGGTTACGCGCAAGGTGCACTATGCGCCCGACGTGCGTCTCGACCCGTACTATGTTGCGTGCGAGCCTGCGACGCGTTCCGAGGTGGCCATCCCTCTCGAGGTCGACAACGAACTGGTCGGAGTATTCAGCGCCTCGCATCGCGAGGTCGACGCCTTCTGCCCCGCACAGCTCCGACTGCTCCAGGGACTCTGCTCGCACGTCGCCGTCGCCGTGCAGAACGCGCGCCGCTTTCACGACGAACACAAGCGGCGCGAGCAGATGACACGCGAAGCCGAAGAAGCGCGCGTTATTCAACAGGCGCTTCTTCCGCGAAACTCGCCGCTCATTCCCGGTTTCTGCGTCTCCGGCCTTTCGGTTCCCGTCGGCGCGGTCGGGGGCGACTGGTATGACTTCATTCCGCTTCCCGGGGGGCGCTGGGGACTGGTGCTGGCCGATGTTTCCGGCAAAGGAATGGCGGCAGCATTGTTGATGTCCGCTACGCGCGGCATGTTGCGCTCGATTGCATCAACTGCTTCCGGTCCTGGCGAGGTGTTGGCACGTTTGAATAAATTGTTGCTCGAGGATTTTCCTGACGGACGGTTCGTGACCATGGTTTATGCCGAACTGGACCCGCAAAAGCGGACGCTGCGGCTGGCCAACGCGGGGCATCTGCCACCGCTTTTCGTTGACTCCGCGGTCCCTTCTGGTCATCAGTGGATTGAAAGCGAGCAGGGGCTGCCGCTTGGCGTTTCCACGTCCAAGTTTTCCGAGACGGAAATCGAGCTAACTCCGAACTCGCGGGTAGCTTTCTACTCCGACGGCATTACGGAAGCCGAAGTGGAGTCGGGAGAGGAATATGGAGCGCAGCGACTGCTCACGCAACTTCAGTCGCCTGACCTGGTGCCAGAAAATCTGATTGCCGACGTGAGGAAATTTGCGAATGGAGCAGGGCTGCGGGATGATGCAACAGTGATTCTGGTGGACGCGTGCTCCCAATGGAACTTAAGTTAGGACTTCTGTTCCTAACAGGATTCGCGAAGGCACATCCAGACACACCTCGCACGGTGGTCTTTCGAAATACATAGGTCTATCGTCGATACTTACACCGCTGAAACCAAGTTATTTTTCTGGCGGTCGTTTTGTGTTAACTAGTTGGTACTGGATACCATGGCGCCTAAGAACTTGAAGCGAAATTTTGTCAAGAGGGAGAAATCTCCTAAATCATCGTAAGTAAGTGCAGCAACGTACGCTATATCTGCTTCTAAGTTGGCCGCTGGACGGTTCGAAAATGAGATAATAAGTATTATAGGGCGACAAAAGACACGACGCGGCCTGCGGGCCGCGTTTTTTGTGTTTCTGGTTACTCGGATGGAGGATGGAATGAGGGGCAACCCGGCAGAGATCCGCCGGTGCCAGCATATCAAGGCGAATGGAACGCAGTGCGGATCGCCGGCGCTGCGCAGTGGGGCTCTCTGTTACTTCCACCGCGACTCGCGGCCCGGAGCGAGTGGTAGTGCGCGGGGAAAACGGCAAGGCATGCGGAAAAGTGCTGGTCCCGGTGTTCGAGGACGCGGGCTCGATTCAGACGATGGTGCGGCAGGTGGTAATGCTGGTGCTGGAGGGGGAAATCGACAACAAGAAGGCGAGCACGGTGCCCTACGCGTTGCAGATCGTCGTCGAACCTGAAGCGGACGGACGAAAAACCGCGGCCGGCGCAGGTTGTGGTAAATACGGAGAAAGTCGCGGAGCCCCTGGGGATGACGCCGTGGTCGAAAAGAGAGGGAGGACGCGGGATCGAGGACATCGCAACCGGCTTCCAGGGCGAGATGGCAATGAGACTGAAGGGTGCGGTGGCGGCAGCTCGCGAGCGTTACCAAAATCAGCGAAGCAGCGAGTTCCAACTGGCAAAAGACATCAAGGGCTATCCTGATGGGGCAACTCCGCTGACGTTGGAGGGCGCGAGGTGGATTATGGGGGGTGGTTGCAGCCAGGCTGGAGGAGGGTTAGCGGGTTGTGGTCACTCGATTACACGTTTTGACCGCTGGCGAATGAGCGCTATCGGGATTTCTCGCCATTTGGCGTGCGGGCACATAGTTTCCGGTTTACCGACAACACCTCCGAAATGTGGACTCGGCTTGAGTTGCATGTACGTCAACTCCTCTGCCCGCTTCTTGACGCTCCACACATTTCAGACCTCAACGGTCAGGGCCGCCCTTGGAAGGGGGAGAAGGATTAAACGTCATATAATCTTGTGCGCGCAACTAGGGAGCAGAACATCATGAACGTACAAGAACAAATCAAAGAGTATATTACCAGCCAACCGGAGTCAAAACGGAGTGACATGCGCGAGTTGCATCGGCTCGCACTTCAAGTGTCACCAGAATGCAAATTATGGTTCTTCGATGGTAAAGACAGCAAAAATCATACTGTTTCCAACCCTACGATTGGATATGGATTTCACACAATAAAATATGCCGATGGAAAAAGTAGAGAGTCTTTTCAAATTGGTGTAAGCGGAAACAAAACCGGAATCTCTGTCTATATTCTTGGTCTCAAAGATAAGAAGTACTTAGCCAAAACGTATGGGGAAAAACTAGGCAAGGCGAGCGTGACCGGATATTGCATTCGGTTTAAAGCTCTAAAGGACGTAAACATCGATACGCTCGAAGCGGCAATAAGATATGGGCTTGCAGCTCAATGAGCGCTATCGTGGTTCCTCCGCACAACGCCCCGTTACCGAACGGGCGGTGACGCGTGGGGATCAGGCGAACCTTGAGCGATGATCTTTCAGAATGCAGCGGTCCATGACCACGAACATTCCCGCTTGACGAGCCCTTTGCGCGGCGCGCTCGTTGATCACGTCTTCCTGCAGCCAGATTGCGGGAATCCTCAACTGGATGGCCTGTTCCACGATTTCGTCGACAAACTCCGGCCGGCGAAAAACATCGACCAGGTCGATGCGCTTTGCCAGTTCGCTGGGCAGGTCGAGCAGCGAGGCATAGGACTTTTCTCCCAAGGCTTCCGCGATGTGCGGGTTCACCGGAATAATCTTGTACCCCTGCGTCTGCATGTAGGCCGACACTCCGTGGCTGGGCCGCATGGGATTATCCGACAAGCCGACAACTGCGATCGTCTTCGCGCGCGTTAAAAGTTCGCGGATCGGATCGGAAGTTTTCATTGACTCATCGGTCATATGGAAACGCGGCTAGTGCCCCTTCTTCTCCATCTTCTGCTTGAACATGCGCAGCGCCAGCTTGCGAATGGTCTCCGGGACTTCTTTGTTGCCCGACAGGTTCTTCAGGTCATGCACGAGCAGATTCTTCATCAATCCAAGCGAGAGGTCGAGCGGCGTTCGCGGATTGTAGACCAGATTGCGCATGATGTTGTAATTCTTGGCGAAACGCCGCTTCAGCGGAATTTGCCGTAACACCGCTTCGAGGACATTCTTCTGCAGCGCAAACCCTTCCACCTCGCCGTCGCTGACCTTTGGAGACTCGAGCACTGCTAGCGCTACCAGTTTGGTGCCGTCGCGGATCAGAATGGACCGCTCTTCTTTGCCCCCACGAACTGCAAGCGTAATCCGGCCCCTGACGTCGAGCTTGGCAATCTTCTGCAACGTGCTGTCGCGCTTTTCTACATGGCCGGGCGCAGCCTGCTGTTTGGCATGCGCCGCCGCAATCGCTGCGGCCGTCCCGGGAGTAGCTTTCGCCTCCGCGCCGCCGCGGCCCGCGGTTGGTACCCCAGTCATGGCTGCAACCGGCGCCGAAGCCACAGCTGGCGCCGGCTCCATACTCGACTCGTCATGAATCGCCCCGATGGGGTGGAATGGTTTGTCTTTTTCCAATTCCAGTTCTGCCGCATTCTCTTTCAAGAAGGTGACCAAGGTCTCTTCCGCCGCAGTGTCCGGCGTTGCTGTTTCGGCGCTCGTCACGGCCGCTGTACTTGCCCTTAGCGCAGCCAGTTTGCGTTCAAGTTCGGCAAGTTCATCCTGATGCAGGCCGGCATTCGATTGCAGGGCCATCAACAGAACCTGCGAATTCAACACCCGTGGGCTCTTCAGCAGCGCCTCGATCATGGGGCGCGTTCCCCGGCTTGCCATTTCGCTAAGAGCCTTTTCATTTACCGACGGGTTTTCCACCAGCGCCGGCAGCAGTTCCGTTCTCAGGTTTTCGAACGAAGCGAAGTATCCAAGAACCTCGGCACTGGTTGCCTTATCCGAAGCCGCAGCCAGACTGGCGTTCTCGTCCCATCCCGCCAGCGTAAGCCGTGCTTGTGGTCCAACCCCTTTGTGATGAAGCGCAAGGTAGACCAGGATTTCGATCGTCTCTGCGGGCGGAACGGAAAGGGATCCGCGCGCCGCGGCGTGCATCAGGCTTGCCGGAACTTTTGAGTCGCGAATCAAATCAAACATTCGTGGCATGGTTCATCTCCCAATGTGCGGGGACGGGGCGGAGGTTGCCCTGAGCGGGGCCGACGGGCTCCGTCCATGGCGGAACTGAGCGCCGCCACCACATAAGCACTCCAGTTCCCGCACCGCGAGTTCGAGTTCGCGCGTGATGCGGTTTGGCTTTCTTGCATACTCATCGCTCAGGGCGCGGTAATACCAGAGCGTTCCTTCCTTCTTGCCACTGAAGCGTGCCCAGATGGCGTCGCCATCTTTGCGGTAGTCGGCCAGGATGGTGCGGACGTTGTGCAGTTTGTCCGAGGCGGAAACCAGGCGGGTCTCGTCGTTGGCATGCTTCACTTCCTCGAGATAGCCTTTCTTTCGCTGTACCCAGTCCGGCTTGGGCTCGATGAAGGTGTCGGTGCAGCCTTCGACGATATGCGCCACGCGCGGGCCAAACATTTTGCGAATTTCGCGCAGGCGGGGCATGCCGCCGCAATCTTCGACCACGTCGTGAAGGAGTGCGGCAATGGCCATGTCCTCGTCGCCGCCGGCTTCGAGCACTAGCGAGGCGACGGCCAGCAGGTGGGAGAGATAGGGAACGGCTGTGGATTTTCGCGTCTGGCCGTCGTGTTTTGTTGCCGCATAGTGAAATGCGCGTTGAAGGCGGGGACCGAGTGGCGGAGGCTGAGGGCTGCCTCGCTTATTACCTTTTGCGTTGAGCGCCACGCGCTTCATTGTTTTTTCTCGCCACGCCGCATGCGCAAATAAGCCCGCATGAACGGCGTCAGATCGCCGTCAATCACGCGGTCCACGTCGCCCATCTCGAACTTGGTGCGGTGGTCCTTGATCAATCGATAAGGCTGCAGCACGTAGGAACGGATCTGCGATCCGAAATCGATATCCAGCTTCGAATCCTCGATCTTCTTTGTGACTTCGCGCTTCTTCTCCATCTCGAACTCGTAAATCTTCGAGCGCAGCATGCTCATCGCCTTGTCTTTATTCTTGTGCTGCGACCGCTCATTCTGACAACTCGCCACGAGGCCGGTGGGAATGTGCGTAATGCGCACGGCCGAATCGGTTGTGTTGACGTGCTGCCCGCCTTTGCCGCTCGAGCGATAGGTGTCGATGCGAATGTCGTCGGGCTTGATATTGACTTCAATGCTGTCGTCAATCTCCGGAGAAACAAACACGCTGGCAAAAGAAGTGTGCCGGCGCTTGGCCTGATCGAACGGAGAAATGCGCACCAGGCGGTGCACGCCGATTTCGCTGGTCAGTAATCCGAAAGCGTAGTCGCCATTGACCGCGAACGTGGCCGACTTAACCCCGGCTTCTTCGCCGGGTTGGTAGTCGTACATTTCGGTCTTGAATCCCTGGCGCTCGGCCCAGCGCAGATACATGCGCAGGAGCATGTCGGCCCAGTCCTGCGACTCGGTGCCGCCGGCGCCGGGGTGGATGGTGACGATGGCGTTGAGCGCGTCGTTTGCGCCGGAGAGCAACGTCTCGGTCTCGACGCGGTCGACCAGGTCGCGCAGCGAATCAAGTTCGCGTTGCAGATCGGCGGTTATGTCTTCGCCTTCTTTGCCCAGGTCAAAATAGGCGGCGATATCATCAGTGCGGCGCAGCAGATCGCCTTCGAGAGACAAAACGCCCTCGAGGCGCTTTCGTTCGCGCATTACCTGCTGGGATTTTGCCTGGTTCGACCACAGGGCCGGATCGGCGGCCTGCTTCTCGATTTCGGCTAATTGCTGGCGCAGCTTACCGGCGTCAAAGATACTCCCGCAGGTCGTGCACCTTGGTCTTCAGAGAAGAATATTGCTGTTCGAGTTCATCTAACATTCTTATCGCTCACTCCGGGAAACAGAAAGCGCGCCACCAGCGCGCACATTGAAATTATCGCACACAGAACTGCGAACCAATCCCCATGCCGCGTGTAGAACGTGGTACCCGATACCAGCGCATACCGAGCGACCAAGACTGTTCGCTCTTTGCGCGGAACTTCGGCTGCGACTCTTCCCCAGGGATCAATTGACGCCGTCAGGCCCGTATTCGTCGCGCTCAGTATCCAGCGATCATTCTCGATGGCGCGCATTCTGGTCTGCTGCAAATGTTGCTTCCATGCGCCGCTATCGCCATACCAGCCGTCGTTCGAGATATTCACCAGGACTTGTGCGCCGTCTCGCGCAAAGCGCCGCACTTCGTCCGGAAAGATCGACTCGTAGCAAATGAAAGTTCCCATCCGTGCATCGCCCGCGTCGAGTGGCGCTCGTGATTTCCCGCGCTGAAATTCGCCCACTTCCTTCGTCAGCCCGCCGGCAAAGCCGAATACCTCCGGAAACGGCAGGTATTCGCCGAAGGGCACCAGATGAACTTTGTCGTAACGAGCGGTCCAGTCGCCTTGGGGATTCACCAATTCCGCCGAATTAAATATCTGTGAACGTCCGCTTCCGCTGGCGGGCGGCGCGATGCCGATTGCACCCGCGATCACCCAACTGCCAGATTGCCGGGCCACCGCGCTGACCGGATCGCGAAACCGGGAATCATTCGTAAAAAATGGTGCCGGCGACTCCGGCCAAACGACGGGTTCGTAGTGCCCAGGTTTTTCCGGGCCCACACTCATCTTCGCCAAATCCCGCAGCGTGCTCTGAAAGTAGTCAGAGGTCCACTCCGCCACGATCGGAATGTTGGGCTGCACAAGAAGCGCTTCCCGGTCCGTCGCCGCAGGAGGCGGATGCATGGTCCATTGGCCCGCCTGCAACGCCAGTACCGCGGCGACCGCGGCAATCAGCAGCCGTTTCCGCCGAGGCTTCTCCACCAGAAATGCCGCGGCAAAGGCGCTGTTCACCAGCACAATTTCAAATGACAGCCCGTATACGCCCGTGAACGTGGCAATCCGCGTCAGCGCGATATTCGAGGTCTGCGCGTATCCCAGCAACTCCCAGGGAAACGCCGTAATGCGCGTCCGCGCCAACTCCACGGCAACCCACAGAAATGGAGCCGCGACCAAGGGCCGCCGTAACGACGACCCGCGAGGGGCAGCCACCAGCGCAACCAGCAGCCCGAAGAACCCGTGGTACAAGCCGATGTAAAGGCAAAAGAGCAAGAGAGCAAATGCCGCGGCCGAAATCGGCAACCCGCCATAGTGGTGCATCGTATCGTAGATCCAGTAACAGGTCCCTCCCGACCAGAGGACCCCGCACAGGTAGGCCAGCAGGAACCCGTGCCACGGCGAGGCCGGCACCAGCTTCGCTGGCGCATCCAACTGCAAAGCGCCCGCGGGGCGCGCCCGGAGCAGTGCGATGACAAGGGGCGTCACCGCGATCCATGACAACCAATACAGATCCGCCAGCGGAAAAATAACAACTTGCAGCACCGCCGACAGCACAACCAGGAACCAGGCGCTCGAATGGATGCTTCGCACGTCGCAAGGATAGCAAAATCAGCTTACGGTGCGACTAAAAGCCGCACCCTTTCAAAGCAGGATCGAAATTGTGTTTTTCCGTAGGCTGTAAAGCCGTGCCCTTTCAAAACAAACTCAAACTAACCACTACCCGATTTTCGGCCTGTTCTACTTTCCCCGCATCGAATAGTATGTCTAGTTCATGGATTTCATTATCACGGTTGCAGCGCGCCTTCTGGAGGCGATGTTTGTCATCGGCCTCATCGGGTCGGTCGGCGTTCTACTCGTCAGCTTCGTCGAAGACGCTGAGACCCTGTTCGACATGGAGGACGAGCGCCACTCCTGAGCGGCTCCATTTCGTGCATGTCCTCGTTTTCCCCACCAACAGCGCCTGGTAACAGAGTTCGCATCGTCGTCGCCACGTCGGTGATGCTGACGTTCATCTCCTACTGGCGCGCCGCAGCCATCGTGCTCAACGATTTGGCCTCCTCGGCCTACTACGCCGGTGGCATCGCCGAGCAGGCCATCGGCAAATCGGCTCCCTGGTTCATTCTCGGCGTCATGCTGTTTTCGTTCACGGTCCGCGCCGTGTACGTCGAAAGCTGCTCGATGTTCGTGCGCGGCGGTGTGTACAGAGTCGTCAAGGAGGCCTTGGGCGGCACTCTGGCCAAGCTCAGCGTCTCGGCGCTCATGTTCGACTACGTCCTCACCGGCCCCATCTCAGGCGTGTCCGCCGGGCAATACATCGTCGGACTGCTCAACGAAATCCTGGTGACCGCGGACGCACACGGATGGATTCCTCGTGCGATGCATCACATGTTCAACGGGACGCCGCAGTTCAATGTCAATTGGACCTCGGTTGTCTTCGCCCTGATTGTCACCATTTACTACTGGTGGGAGAACATCAAGGGCATCCACGAGTCCAGCGAAAAAGCGCTCTGGGTCATGCAGATCACCACCGTCATGGTCGTGATGCTGCTGGGTTGGTCCGCCATCACTCTTTTTAAGCACGGATATCAGAGCGTCCCGCTGCCCACGCCGGGAAATCTCCATCTCACCAAGGAATCTCTCGGTTTCCTGCATCACCGCTTCCCCGAACAGAGCCTGGCCCAGAGGTTCGGCATCCTCGGCATTCTTATCGCCTTCGGCCATTCTGTTTTGGCCATGAGCGGCGAAGAATCCCTGGCTCAGGTCAATCGCGAACTGGCGCATCCCAAGCTCAAGAACCTGAAGCGCGCCGCGATCGTCATCGCTCTCTACAGCTTCATCTTCACCGGCCTGACCGCGTTGCTCTTTGTCATGATCATTCCGGACTCGGTCCGGGTCCCTGTCTACAAAGACAACCTGATCGCCGGCCTCGCCATGTATTTATGGGGACCGGAACTGTTGCGGTTGGCGTTCCGCGCGTTTGTCGTGGTGGTCGGCTTCCTGATCTTGTCGGGCGCCGTCAATACCGCCATCATCGGCTCCAATGGCGTGCTCAACCGTGTGTCCGAAGACGGCGTGCTCGCCGACTGGTTTCGTCTTCCTCAGAAAAAATACGGGACCAGCTATCGCATCATCAACCTCATCGTCGGACTTCAAATCTTCACTATCATCGCCAGCCGCGGCGATGTTTACGCCCTCGGCGAAGCCTACGCGTTCGGCGTGATCTGGAGTTTCGCCTTCAAGGGTCTGGCCATGCTCGTGTTGCGTTTCAAGTACAAGGGCGAGCGGGGCTGGAAAGTGCCGATCAACTTCCACATCGGCCGTTATGAAATCCCGTTCGGCATGGCCTCGATCACCATGGTCTTGCTGGCCACGGCGCTCATCAACCTTTTCACCAAATCCGTCGCCACCGTTAGCGGCATCGCATTCTCCGCGGTTTTCTTCGTCATATTTACGTTCTCCGAATACGCCAACCGAAAGAAGCACCTGCACGGCCAGCAGCAGAACGATCAGTTCCAGTTGCTGCAGCGCGACACCGTGGAGCGCGAAAGCCTCAACATCCACCCCGGCAATATCCTCGTCCCGGTGCGCGACTACAACACTTTGACGCACCTGCATTGGGCGCTCGAGAAGATCGACACGCTCGAGCAGGATGTCGTCGTCATGTCGGCCCGCATCAGCCGTTTTGGCGCGGCCGCGTACGATCTCTCGCCGGAACAAATCTTCAGCGACTACGAACAAACCCTGTTCACGCGCGCCGTAGCGGTTGCGGAAAGCTTCGGCAAGAAGGTTTCGCTGCTGGTCGTTCCCGCCGGCGATGTTTGGGCCGCCATCGTGCAGACCGCCAACAATCTCGAATCATCCGCGGTGGTTGCAGGCGTTTCCAGCAAGATGAGCCCGCCGGAGCAGGCTTTCAACCTGGGCCGCGCATGGGAAGCTCTGCCGGAACCCAAACGTCAGTTCGTCTTTCAGGTCGTCTATCCTGACGACCACGTCGAATCCTTCCGCATCGGGCCTCATTCGCCGAGCATGAAGGATGAAGATGTGCTCTTGCTGCACCGCTTGTGGCTGAACATTACCCGGGAACCGGGTCTCGATAAGCTGCATCACCACGAAATCCTGCGCGAAGCCCTGACCCGTTTCGCCCATGATTACGGCGCTCGCGACCGGGAAGACATTTTGAAGGAGCTTCGCCGCTTGAACGCAGCGGACGCGGCCGAGGCCGGACGCGGCAGCACCAGTCCGCCGTCTGCACCAGTCGTGCAAAAAGAGAGCGACGACGGCCCGCCCACAAACCGCAGTTCCTGAGCTTATTTGACTTTCGGCGAATCCAGGTCGGCTGGCTTCTGATCGTCCCCGTGAATTACGCCGTCTTCTTCGGCGTAGAAAGAGCGGTGCTCGCTGTCCATCTGCTTCGGCGTCATCGTCAGCACGAAGCCATCCTTGTCTTTTTCTCGGTGCGGCCGGAACGATGCCGCGTAATCGCCGCGATCCGTAGTGCTCGCCATGCGCTTGGTGAACGTGCCGGTTCCAGCGAGCGCGGCTAGCGAGTCGGCGTATTTGTCGTGCCGTTTCTTATATTCCCGTTGCGCCCGCAGCATCGTCCGCATGTAGGCGAGCGCCATCGCTTCCGACTCCGAGCGTGCCGGATCTCCGGCAAACTTCGGCTGATACGTCCCTCCGGGCGCCGCCGGAGCCTGACCCACAACCCGCGCCGAAGCCGCAGTTAGTAACATACCCACTGCAAGAAACCACGTGTAAAACCGCTGTTGTCGTCTTCCGCTCACGCCAAATCCCTCCACCGCCCCGCCTTTCGGGGGTTACCGCCGTAATTGGACACGGTTTGCAATCGTTTCAATTCCGACCCAATTCAGGCAAGCTTGAACAGGATGCAATCCTAACAGGGAAACCTTAATGAAAGCTGCCGTCGCTAGAAAACCTACTATTCGTGTAGCCGTAGTGGAAAGCGATCCGCTCCGGTTTGTGGGCTTTCGCGCCCTTTTCGATTCCGAGCCGGATCTGGAGTTGGTCTCCGCCTCGCTGGCTGATCTTGGGCAGCTTAACGCCATCGATCTGGTCCTGCTCGGCAACCGCAACGGCCAGAACCTCTACGACATCATGGCCAGCATGAAAGCCGTCCGTCCCGATCTGCGTATTCTCGTGACTGGCTCCGGTATGGATGACGAGAGCGTTCTCAAGGCCATCGCCGCCGGCGCCAAAGGGTATGTCGATGAGGCCGCGTCGCCGGCCGAGTTCATTCAGGCTCTGCGCATCGTTCATCAAGGTTCCGTGTGGGCCCCGCGCCGCGTGCTCTCCACCTTTATTGAGCGCGTCAGCGCTTCGCCCGGAAGAATCTTCCCGGCCGGCCGTGTCACGTTCACCGACCGCGAAAAAGAAGTTCTTGAAATGCTGGTCGCAGGCCGCTCCAACAAGGAGATCGGCTCGGCTCTCGGCATCGAAGAACGGACCGTCAAGGCCCACGTGGCAAAGCTGATGCGCAAGGTCGGTGTCCAAAACCGCATTGCGCTGTCGGTGCATGCCATCACGCATTCGCTGGTAACTGCGAAATAGCCAGAAGCGCCCAATAGCCTTCGCCCGACTGCGACTCGACCGCAGTCTTGCATTTTCCTGCCTGCCCACGCCATCCCTGGAATCGTGTATCCTTTCGGGGTTCTCAGGCCCATTGTCAATCCACCGGAGATGCCCCGTGTCTTTTCCCAAGATTCTTCTCGCTCCCTTGCCGCTGTTCGTGCTCCTGATGCAGAGTCCCGTTCTTGCGCAAACGCCAGCAACGCCGCCATCCATACCCGAAGCCGATCATTTCAACGTCGATGCGGTTGACCCTGGAATCGATCCCTGCACCAACTTCTATCAGTATTCGTGCAAGAAATGGATCGCCGCCAATCCCATCCCTCCCGACCAGGCAGGTTGGGGACATGGCGCCAAGCTCAACCTCTGGAATCAATTTGTCCTGCGCGATGTACTCGAAAAAGCCTCGTCCAACAGCGCCAACCGGAGCACCATCGATCGGGAGATCGGCGATTACTATGCCTCCTGCATGGATGAGTCCGCCATCGACGCCAAAGGAATCGCCGCCCTCAAGCCCGAACTCGACCGCATCAGTGCTCTTCACAGCCCTTCCGAACTCGGCGGTCTCATCGCGCACCTCCACGCCATCACGTTTCAGATCGATGAGCCCTCCGACTCCGGATTCTCTACCGCCCTATTTGGTTTCGCATCCAGCCAGGACTTCGACGATGCCTCGAAAGTTGTCGCTCTCGCGGACCAGGGCGGACTCGGCCTTCCCGACCGTGATTACTACTTGCGGGATGACGCCAAGTCCGTCGAACTGCGCCAGCAATACCAGGATCACATCCGCAAGACATTTCTGTTGCTAGGCGAAGACGAGGCGGACGCCGCAGCGGACGCAAAAGTCGCCGTCGCCATGGAAACCGCGCTGGCCAAAGCTTCCATGGATATCGTCAAGCGCCGCGATCCAGCCAACCTCAACAACAAACTCTCCGCCCAGGAACTGCGTGCGCTCATGCCGGCTTTTTCCTGGGATGATTACCTCAAAACCGTCAACGCACCAGCCACTGAGCATTACCTCGTGACCGTGCCGGACTTCTTCAAAGGCGTCAACCAGTTGATCACCAGCGAGTCTCTCGATCACTGGAAAATCTACCTTCGCTGGCACCTCGTGAACGATTCCGCCAGTCTGCTCGCCGCGCCTCTGATCGCCGAGAAATTTGATTTCTACGGCCTCAAACTTACCGGGCAGAAACAGCAGCGTCCGCGCTGGCGGCGTTGCGCAGTGTATGTAGATCGCGATCTTGGGGAAGCACTCGGGCAGGCCTACGCGGATCGCACGTTCGGAGCAGATGGTAAAGCACGCATGCTGAAGATGGTCCACGCCCTTGAAGCCGCATTGCAAACCGACATCCAGCAGGTCGACTGGATGACTCCAGCTACAAAAAAAGAAGCGCTTGTGAAGTTACACGGGATCGCCGACAAGATCGGATACCCGGATCACTGGCGCGACTATTCCAGCCTCAAGATCGTTCGCGGAGACGCGCTGGGCAACGCCTATCGCAGCGGCGAATTCGAACTCGCCCGCCAGTTGGCCAAGATCGGCAAGCCCGTCGACCGCGCCGAATGGGGCATCACCACCCCAACCGTCAATGCCTACTACGATTCCCAGCTCAATACCATCAACTTTCCCGCTGGCATCCTCCAGCCTCCGTTTTTCGACAAACAGATGGACGATGCCGTCAATTTCGGCGCCATCGGCGCCATCATCGGCCACGAAATGACTCACGGCTTTGACGATCAGGGACGGAAATTCGACGCCAGCGGCAATCTTCGCGATTGGTGGACCGAAGCCGACGGCAAGGAATTCGACCGCCGTGCCAAATGCGTTGCCGATGAGTATTCCGGCTTTGAGGCAACCCCTGGCGTCAAGGTCAACGGCAACCTGACCCTCGGCGAAAACACCGCCGATAACGGCGGCGTGCGCATCGCTCTCATGGCGCTGAAAGAAACTCTCAATGCCGAAGGCCAAAGCGAAAATAAGGCCGACCAGAAATCGGGCGGCTTCACTCTCGAACAGCGCTTCTTTATCGCCTTCGGCCAGGTGTGGTGCAACAACATGACCCCGGAAGTCCTTCGGCTGTTAGCGCAGTCCAATCCCCATTCTCCGCCGGAGTTTCGCGTGAATGGCGTGGTCTCCAATATGCCGGAGTTTCAGCAGGCCTTTGGCTGCAAGGCGGGCCAGGCCATGGTGCGGGAGAACGCGTGCCACGTTTGGTGAGCCCCGCCTGAAGGGCGGACAAACGGCGCGAGTTGTGTATGCCACCCGATTTTCGCTTGTGTGCCGGTCACAGCCGGTTGTATTGTCGACCGGTGCCGTGTGTAGGAGCGTCCCAATGACACAACGTCACCGTGCCATAATCCTGCTGGCGGGGTCAGCGCTGATCGCGTGCGCAGGCGCGGCCCAGGAAGCGCAACCCGCCGATGGCCGCGATTTTCGCATTTACCGCATCTACCTGGCGGGAACTCCGGGCAAGCCTGTTTCCATCAAGGCAAGCGTCGAACATATCGAATCAGCGGACGGGACAAAGGCGGTCTCCAAGCACTGGGTAGAGGAGTGGGTGCGCGACCAGGAGGGCCGGGGTGTGGGGGCGTGTCCGTGCGCCTCAGGAAGAGCACCCTGGGAAACTGCCACCCCTCGCGGATGTCTGGTTGTATGACGCGGCGGCCAGAAGAAGAACAGTGTGTTTGGTCGCGGACAGAGAATGTCAGGTTGACGAATACTACCCTCCTTCCCCGATCTCGTTCTTTCACGCGGGCGGCAGCTCGACCGTTTGCATAGAGGGAGTATGTCAGGTTCCCGCACAGGATGAACGGGTTCGATGCGGCGAGGAGAAACTTGAACAGACGTTTCTCGGACAATATTCGATTGGCGGGATCACCCTGGGCCGCACCCTCATGATGTGCCGCAAACCGGATGGTTCCGGTGTGGGCACGGAACTGTGGCATAACACGGAGTTCGATATTGATTTCGATGTCTTGAAGATGCCGCCACAAAAAGGCGCGACGTACTATCGGATCGACCAAATCTCTTCGTCTGTGCCCGACGATCCGACGCTCTTCCAGGTTCCTCCTAGCGGATATTCCTTTCAATAGGAGCAGTTGCCGATCCACTGGAGCGGATAGGTGGCGAAAAATCGCGTTTACACTCACGACCAACCCCTCTAGGGGTTCAGAGTGGAATGGCCTTCCATGAGAAGGCCGGTCGGAGTCAAGTGGGTTCTTTCGTTCTTGCGTTGGACAAGGTTTTTTCTCCCGCCGAGTTGCCACTGTCGCCACCCTTCCATCCGCACTCTCGAGGAGCGGTTTTCGCTCAGTGCAAGTTGGGTGTTCTCGGTTCAGCCGGTGCTGCCACCTGATTAGCGACCTGCCCTTCTATCTCGACGATAGAAGCTGGGCCAGGCGATTAACGCAGTCACCGGAACTCGGCATCTTGGCTTTTGATTTTTCCTTTCCCAGAGATGTTTTTGTCTCTAGGCTGCGACCGCCAACCGACTCGACTGGCTGTTGTGCAGCGGTTCGTATACTTCTCCACTTACCCATAAGTGATGCAGTAACACTGCCAGCTTGCGTGCTGTGGCGATGATGGCTCGTTTCTTGCCGCTCTTTCCGCCGCGCTCGGCCAGTTTCAGGCCCCAACGTCTCAGATCACAGTCCATTCCGAACGGTCCCAGAATGTGCTGCGCTCCTTGCACCAGCAGCGTCCTCAGATACGGATCGCCTTCCTTGCTGATGTGCATCTGCGGTTCGCTCTGGCCGGAGTTTCTCCGCCCTGGCTGCAACCCCAGATAACATCCCACGTCGCGGCTCTTGCCGAAGCGATGCGGATCTTCCAAGGTCAGCATGTAGGTGAGCGCGATCAGCGTGCCCACGCCCTTGATCTGCTTCAGCAATGCTGTCTGGGGATAGCTCTGCTGGGCCAGAGTTTCGATGCGTTCGTTGTACTCGCGAATCTGCTCACTGACGCATTCGATGCACACCAGCAATGGCTCGAGTGCAGCTTGCAGCTCTGGACTCAGCCTTTCCGCTTTCTCCGGATTCATATTCCGCACGTTGCACCCGCGCAACCGCTCTCCGTAACTTTTAGCCAGCCCACGCACCGTGTTGACCAGCGCCGTCCGTGCCCGCACCAGTCCTGCTCGCGCCCGGATCACCGTCAGATCCGCCTGCGCCTTCGCGCTGCGATGCTTCACCGGGCACAGCAACTGCGGATCGATCCGGGCCAGCCGAGCCAACATCTGCGCGTCCAGGCGATCATCTTTCTTTCGGCTTTCTCCGATCAAACGCACGTTCCGCGCATGCGCCACGATCACTTCGTGTCTCAACTCACTCAGCAGCCAGCTCACCCACGGTGAGTGCATCCCAGTTTCCAGCGCAATGCGACATCGCGGCATCGCACCGAATACCTCTCGCATTGCCTTCGGGGTTGTGCCCAACTTCTGCTCCGAGACAATCGAGCCCGCTTCATCCAGTACACAATACCAGCTCGATCGATCGCCCAGATCCAGTCCGACGGTTAACTTCTGCTCTGAGATTTTTATGCTTCGCTGCGCCTCTACGGTGCTAACCTTCTTCATTGCCGGTCTCCTTTATCTCTTGTGCTTCGAGCACGTCGATAACTTGGGAGC
>JBAQIB010000076.1:0-4122 GCA_049288625.1 Terriglobales bacterium
CCAGCGGGGCCACAATGGCAACAAACATCCCGCCAAGCGCCCCGCCCGCTGAAATCGCAAGGTAGAAGGATGTGAGGCGCTGCACCTCGGGCTTTAGCTTCACTAACTCGCCATGGCAAATCATGCAGGCGACAAAAACCAGGAGCGACACGATCACTATTTCCAAGGTGGCTAGCGCAAAGTGCATGGAAGCGTAGAACACAGCAATGCCGAGCAAGAGTAGCGGATGAAAAATCTCACGCCTATACCAGCGCGGGTGATCAAAGCAGAAGATGAAGGTCAACAAGTAGAGTGAGAGGGGCAGTACCCAGAGTAGCGGAATCGAGGTGATTTCCTGACATAGCAGGTTGGTTGTCGCGAACAATAGAGCAGCAGCACAAGCCGCCAGCAAAACCCAAAGTACGCGCGTGATCGCGGTAGTATGGCCTGGCAAAGGAGCAGCTTGCGATCGTAAGGGGGGCTCGTCATCGGCAACGTGGCGCCCGCGCCATGCACACCAGGCGCACCCCACGGCGAAAAGGATGAACAAAAATGCCCATATGCGGCCCTGTGTCCTCATGTGTAGCGTTGGTTCCATCAGGAACGGAAACGCCAGGAGTCCTAACAAAGACCCGAAATTGGAAATCGCATAGAAGCGATAGGTCCGTGTACTGCCTCCTTGACGGACAAACCAGCTTTGGAGCAATGGACCCGTAGTCGAAAGCACAAAGAACGGCAAACCGGCCGCAACGAGTAGTATTACGGTTACGCGCCATAACGGATTCGCGCTGCTCTGCGGCTTCCATCCGGCGCTCGGAGTGATTGCCGATGGCCACAATAGCGACAGCGTCACCACCAGCACGAAGGCTGCAAGCAATAACGCCAAGTGGAGGTTGGATTGCATTCGCTGCGAGAGCCGCTCCGAGACAAGGTGCGAATACACGTATCCGCCCAGCAGCAATACCTGGAAGACAAGCATGCTCGTGGTCCAGACCGCAGCTGAGCCTCCGAACCATGGCAGGATATATTTGCCAACGATCAGTTGTACCTGGAACAGCAAGAGGGCGCTCAGAAACAACGTAGAACCAAACACCACGGCCCAAATCCGCGTCGGCACGGGTTTGTGGGCGACGGTGTTCTGCTCCAATGTGGCCGAAGACACAGCACTCCTCACAGGCAAAAGACTTCAAAGACAGGGACAGTCTGACATAACGAGACTACAGCATGAAGGACGGTTGCCAAGGGGAGACAGCACAATCTTGGCCGGGCCTTGAGACTACATGTACGTTAAGACCGAATTGGCCGTCCGGATATACCCGTTGGCTATGATTCCAAGACGTCGCGAACCTGCAAGACACACACTAGCTCCAATTTCGGTTACTCTCGGAATTGAGACGATCCTCATATTGCTCTTCATGAAACTAGAATAGGAAACAGTGCGAACAAATCTTTCTACGCGTCGATGGGTCTCACTTGCGGTTGGTGCGCTGTTATTTCTAATGGCCGCTGGCTTCGCAGCCGGGCAAAGCGCGCAACCCGGCGTGCAAAGCAGACCACAGGAGGTTCAGAGCGTCCCAGACGGAGCGCAGAGTGCTCAACCTCAAGTCCAGACCGAACCACTGACGGCAGGCGACATCATGGCGCGCGTGGCCGAGAACCAGGACCGCAGCCAAGCCCTGCGCCTGCAATACGTCTACAAGCAGCACATTCACATCGCGACCCACAAGCCCCAAACCAGAATGATGCGCGAAGAGAATGCCGACTATGCCGTGGTGCCGCAGCCTGACGGCACGGTCAAGAAGCAGCTGAAAGCGCTTACCGGGCGCTATTGGAACAAAGACAAATACGTCGACTTTCAAAGCGAGCCTGTGCCCGAGCCCGGCAGCACGAATGCGGATCTGGTTCACAACTTGCGCAACCACGAGACGGTGCCCGAAGCCGGCAGAACGGATGCGGATCTGATCCGCAATTTGCGCGAGCACCTGTCAAACGACAAATCCAAGGACGGTTTGGCGCGCGATCTGTTTCCGCTGACGTCCGATGAGCAGCAGAGCTATGAGTTCAAGCTTCTTGGGCGGGAGGTCGAGGCCGGGCACGACGTTTACCACATCGCCTTCACTCCCAAGAACATGGCAGAACCGATGTGGGCGGGGGAAGCGTTTATCGATGCCGCAGAATTCCAGCCGGTCCGGGTGTTCACGAAGATGTCGCGGCAGCTCCCCTTTCTAGTGCGGACGATGTGGTTCGATCTCCCAGGAATCGGGTTCAATGTAGATTACGAACGGGAGGAGGACGGAGCTTGGTTTCCTTCGAGCTTCGGGACGGAGTTCCGGCTGAAGGTGGGGCCTCTTTTTTTCTTCAATCGGGACATTTCGATTTCGCTGAAGAACTCGGAGTTTGAACGTACGCCGGTGGAGAGCAAGTGAAGCTTTTTGGGAACGTCAGGACTGCCCAAGTCTAGGGAATGCCAGCCGCAGACGTGCCACAGCGAAACGCGCGGACATAATCGTTAGCGACCGCTGGCGGTCGCGTCCAGACCCAGGAATACGGTTCCCTCCACACAGGATCGAGGTCTTCCACGACCAGCGCATCGATACCGTACTCGCGGCATGTAGCATCTACGTCGCCGCCATCCGGCTGCTGAAATACACGTGCCAGCCTGCGCAGGCGCTGAGCACAAACTTCAGGGTCCCCGCCAAAATCTGTTCCGCATTCTCCATCGCCAGCTGCCGCATCATGACCGGAATACAGCATGTGAAGAATGGGATCCTCTCTAGGGGGGCTGCTCTGCAAAACAGCCGAGGACGGTAGTTGCGCATCGAGAGCTTCGTAGGCTGACCGCAGCGCATAGGCCCGCCTGCCGAACTGCGAGTGACTAACCACCCAGCGCGGCCAGGTCGGCTTTGTAATCGCTCCGCGGTCCAACAGGACCGGGAACATGCGCAGCATGAAGAGCTGGTGCACAGTTGAAACCATACCCAGGATCAACAACGTCGCGAGAGCCCCGCGAGTCCACCAACGTGGTGCGAGTTGTCCTGCGGCACCAGAATCATGAAAAAACCAATCATGCACGACCGTCGCTCCCCATAGCAGCAGGATCAGTTGCGCCGGCAGGAAGCATCGCCACCCTAAATCGTTAGTTGCCATGGTGCTCGAGCGCAGAAAGGTACCGATCAGGAAGCTGGTTGCGACCAGCGTCCACGCCGCCATTTCGTTGGTGCTAGCGTCAGCTCTGCCACGCACAAGCTGCGCCATGCGCAAGACACAAACGGCCAAAAAGAATCCGAGTTCCAGCGCATAGTTGATGGGCAGGAACATGGCGTTACCGACAGTCGACGCGAATTGCGTTACAAAGGTGATGCCCATTTGGCGGGCGAGGCCAATTCCGAGTAGAAAAGGGCGCACCTCAAACTCCACAAAGGCACCGCCGCCTGCAGGACCTCGAAGACTGGAAAGGAAATTTACGCCCCAAAGCAGAGCCACCGCGCCTGCGCTGACGAACATGGACACTTCCAGCCAATCTTTTCGCACGATCATGACCAGCAGCCAAAGGGCAACGACAACTGCAAAAGTGAAGGTAACGTAAACCGACATACCCGCCGCACTGGCAAAGGCCATCCCCGCCACGATGATTGGTCCAGTAGCCCACCGACGATGGATGTCGGACTGATGACGCAGGACCATGAACGCAACAAAGCATGCAATCAAGGCGGCGATGTGGTGCGGCGTCCAGAGTAGGGAACCAAGCCAAGAGGTGATTTCTGGATCATTCCACTTCTCCGTATCAGCAAGCCAGAACCCCTTTGCCAATGCAAGGTAGAGAACGGGCAAGATATCCAAGCCGGTCACGCAAAGCAGGCCAATCCCGAGCAGAGTTTTTCGTTCGATGTCGGTTTGGATTCTCGCAAAAAATTTGAGGCCGAGCGCAATGGTGCACATCAAGCCCACTCCGCACCAGATGACACCCGCGCCTACTACATGCCGCGGCGACAAATGAACCACCTTCATGGGCAAGCTGCAAAACAGCAACCACAAATAGTGATAGCGCAGGGGAGCCGTTGCATTGGCAAAGAAAGGATTGTTTGGCGGGATATGGCGCGCGACCTCGACGGTCATTGCGGTTCGTACGGAATGGTCATAGGC
>JBAQIB010000077.1:0-21688 GCA_049288625.1 Terriglobales bacterium
TTGGCGGCGGCATCCAAGGCATCGCGGAAAGCAAAATATATTTTGTCAGCGACCGCAGCGGACACAAAGAGATCTGGATGATGGATTACGACGGCGCCAACCAGACGCAACTCACGCATCTGGGCGCGATCTCGCTCTCGCCGCGTATCTCGCCCGATGGCTCGCGTTTGGCGTTCAGTTCGGCCACCAAGAGCGGCTGGGAAATCCTGATGTATTCCTTTGACCTCAATCGCATGGTTGCGTTTCCGCGCTTCGGAGGTATGAATCTTTCTCCATCATGGGCGCCCGATGGCAAGATCGCGTTTTCTTCCTCGCGCAATGGTTATCCCAACATTTTCGTGATTGACGGCTCGGGCGGCAACGCGCGCCGCCTCACCAACGATCAGGGTCCGGACGTTTCTCCCACGTGGAATCGCAAGACCGGGTCGCAGATTGCTTTCGTCAGCGGGCGCACCGGCCTGCCTCAGATTTACACGATGGAAGCCGACGGCACGAACGTGCAGCGCGTCACCGACCAGGGCTATGCGGTTTCACCGAACTGGTCGCCGAACGGCCAGTTTCTGACTTTTTCCTGGGAGCGCAAGTACGGTCCGGGCGCACCGGGCGCAAACGATCTTTATCTTATGGATGTTGCCAGCAAGCAATGGGTACAGCTCACGCACGATGCCGGACGCAACGATTTCCCGTGCTGGTCGCCCGACGGCAGGCACATCATCTTTCAATCGCATCGCACCGGAACGGATCAGATCTTCTCTATGCTGGCTGACGGCACCAACGTGAAGCAGTTGACGTTCAAAGGCAACAACACGCAGCCCAACTGGAGTTGGAAGTAGAGTGATTTCGGAAGTGATTTTGAAAGGGCGCGGCTTTAGCCCCAGGAACTTGAAATTTCGCGAGACATGCGGCCGGTCAGCAGTGCGCCCAGCCGCCATTCTCAAAAACAATCCGGGCGCACGGAAAAATCGGAGGAACCAGTGAAGCATCAGATGAGGACGTGGAGCCTTCTCCTACTCGCACTTGGCACGATCATGTTTCTGGGTGCATGCGCAAAGAAATTGCCTCCGCCCCCGCCCCCGGCGCCGCCAACGGCGCAAGCGCCCACCGCCTCGCTGGCGGCGAATCCCAACACTATTAACGCGGGTGAGTCCACGACTCTCACCTGGCAAACCACCGGCGCCACTGACGTCAGCATTGACGGCATCGGTCCGGTCGATAGCAGCGGATCGCGCCAGGTTTCGCCTGCCGCGTCGACCACGTACCATTTGATTGCGAAGGGTGCCGGAGGCACGCAGGACGCCACCGCGCGTGTCACCGTCAGCGCCGCTCCACCGCCGGAGCAGCCCGCAGCCGAGAACCTCACCGAACAGGAGCTTTTCGCAAAGAACGTGAAGGACATTTACTTCGCCTATGACAAGTCCGACATCGCGCCCGATCAGCAGTCCGCTCTTCAGGGGGACGCGCAGTTCCTGCAGCAGCACTCGAGCATTCGCATTACCGTCGAAGGCTACTGCGATGAACGCGGCTCGACCGAATACAATCTGGCGCTCGGTACCAGCCGTGCCGATGCCGTGAAAAATGGGCTGGTGCAGGCTGGAGTGGCGGGCGATCGCATCAAAACCTACAGCTACGGCAAGGAGAAGCCGTTCTGTACGCAATCGACCGAAAGCTGCTGGCAGCAAAATCGCCGCGGCCATTTGGTCTACGAGAAATAGCAACTTGCGTGGTGACGGGGCTGAACTCTGTCCCGTCACCGATAACAAAATCTCTGCACAAGGTAACTATGAAATCGAATCGTCTTGCACTTGCGCTCATTGTTTCCGTCGCCATCGCTTCCTTCATGTCCCCTTCGGCGTTTGCCGCCAGCAAGGACATCATCGAACTGCAAACCCAGGTCACGCAACTGCAGCAGCAGATGACCCAGATGAAGCAGTCCTTCGACGAGCGCATGGGTATCATGCGGAATCTGCTCGAAAAGAATACCGATGCCGCCAACAAAGTCAGCACGGCCATTGAAGGCCTCGATACCTCGCTCAACAAGCAGCAAGCCGATCGCGCCGCCCAGGTCGACCAGATTTCCGGCCAGATCCAGGCGCTCAACGACACCATGGACGAACTCAAAGTCCGTCTCGCCAAGCTGAGCAAGCAGTTTGAAGACATGCAGTCGGCTCAGCAATCCATGGCCGCATCGCAGGCGCAGGCGCAGCAGCAGGCACAAGCTATGGCACAGGCCCCCGCGCCCGACGTCCTCTATAACAATGCCCTGCGCGATTACAACGGCGGGAACAACGACCTGGCGATCCAGGAATTCGGCGATTACATCAAGTTTTATCCGAACACGGATCTGGCTGGAAACGCTTACTTTTATCTGGGAGAAATTTCCTACAAGGCAGGCGATTTTCAAAAGGCTGTCACTAATTACGATCTCGTGCTGCAGAATTTTCCGAGCGGCACGAAGGCCTCGGCTGCCCAGCTAAGAAAAGGGTTCGCTTTGATTGAACTCGGCAAGCAAGACGAAGGAGCGCAGGAGTTGAAGCACGTTATTCAGCGCTATCCCAAAACTAACGAGGCCATCCAGGCACGCGACAAGCTGAGAAAGATCGGAGCCGCCCCGGCGCGGAGCCGCCAGTAGTCAAGACACCAGAATCAGCGGGGGATCTGACGTTGCCCCATTCTTGACGCGTTTCTTGTGGCAACGGTGGGGATTTTCGACAGACCGAGATCCTCACTTGCGATCGTTCGGCACCATCACTCCGCCCTCAATCTTCGGAATCCCGAAGTGCCCGCCCAGATGCGACAAATCCATCGGGCTGATCGATCCGGAAACCATGATGTAGTCGACCTCGCTGGCGCGAGCAAACAGCATCGCCACGTTGCTGACAGCATTATTCTCGAGCCGCACCCACACATCGGTCATCCCGGCGCTGCCCTTGTCTTGGTTCACAAGTTGTTTCCACCCGCCCGTGTGGTATTCATCCTTCACCGAGTTCACGACGGCAGGATCGTACATCCAGGGCCTGGGAAACCGGAAGCTGTGTACCGAGACTCCGCTGACACCCGCGATTACGCGTCGCAGATCCTCATCACCCGGATCCAGCTTCGACGCGAGTACCAGCATCGAGTGGTCGAGCGTGAACTCCGTCTTCGAAGATGCCATCTGCCGCAAGGCATCAATGCCCTGTGGAACCACCGCCGGCGGCTGAAGTTGCGCCTGGGTGAATTGAGCCACCGAAATGCCAACTATAAGAAGACCAACAATGCGTAAAAGTTTCATAGTGCGCCTCAAATCATTCTGGAATTCTGACCAGGATGCGGGGCCCTCTGTGCATCCCCGTGTCCTCTGTGGCTGAATGTCTTCTTCAACCAAGCCAGGCTCGCGCAAGACGCAGCCCCTCGGGCAATTGGAACCCGCTAGACGAAAATTAGTTGCTCAGCTGTTTCAGGCCCAGCCGTTTAGCCGCAGATTAGCCGCCGACGTTCCCGCCGAAACCTACCCCGCATCCGCCGCGGCCGCTTTCTCCTCCGCCAATCCGCTCGGTCGCAGCGTGACCCAATCCGTTTGCACGCTTTCCCAGCCTTGGATCAGGAATCCATAAGATTCGAACAGCCTCCGAATCTTGGGCCGCGACCATCCGGCAATCTCCTCCAGGATCGGAACCAGGGAGGCCAGAGCGTTGTCGCTCAGCACGGTCCGCTTCGCAATCTGCGCCACATGTTTCGATTCCGAGACCGCAATCGTGAATCCATCGTGCCGGTTCACGTGCAGCATCACGTGAATGTCGGAGCTGCCGTCGCCCACATACACGACGTGATCGAGAGGCACGCCCAGGTCTCCGCTCAACTGCTCCAGCCGAGCCACTTTGCCGTAGCCTGCCGTCGCCCGCACCAGCGTTTCAATTTCGCCGGTCGCGCTGTATTTGAATTCCGTGCCAAAGATGTGATCCTGAGGCACAATCCCTTCCAGCGCCGACTGAATCACTTCCACCGGCGCCGCCGACAGCACGTAAAAGTCAAAGTGGTAGCCGTCAATGCGCTGGTCGAGAATCTCATACACCTGCTGGATGTTTTCTTTCAGGCGAATGCGTTTGCCCACTTCGATCAGATGGTTGCGCCGCACCTTCGCGCGAAACTCGGGATCGTGCAGCAGCAGGTAGGAGAGTTCGGCGCCTTGCTGCACAAGGTTCAGCTTCGCCATGCCCTTGATTTTGCGTTCGAATTCTTCGGTGGAAATGCCCACCAACTCGCTCAGAACATACCCGCTATCGTTAAAGGTCAACGTCTGATCGAAATCGCTAGCAAATAAATAGTGCTTCCTGCTTCTATTAACCATGATCTATCTTAGATTCAACCCCGCGTTAACGGACTATAAAATTTCCCGATCGCTACTATTACAACAACTTACAGCCCCTGTGAACCCTTGCAGGCAATAGAAAGTGTTCGTTGCTCAACCCACCCTTTCAGCGTAGCCTGAATGCGTGGTTATAGAATCTGCGCCGTGAGCGCAGTTCGAGAGGTCCTCATATATGCCCAGCAGCGCCAGTGATCATCTTCGCAACGATGCCGACCGTGGAAAGGGCTCGCTCGAGCCCGACGAACGCGGCCAAGCCGGAAACAATTCCATGGCAGGCCAGCTCTCTCACCGCGACGAGAATCCGCTGATAGAAGGCGCCGACAGCGATTTCCCCGAGCCCGGGCAGAGCCCCGAACACTCCTTCGAGGGAAAACTGACCAAGAAGAAGTAACATTGCGCTCGCAGAACTTTGCCGAGTGCTAAGGCCCGCTTGCAACAGGGCTATCCGGCCGAACATTGCTCTTGCCCCGAGATCGGACTAGACTGCTGCGTTGCATCCACGTGACGCGGATCACGCATGGGCGCGCAGCCTGCAAGTAATCACGGACGGTGCATGGACCAAAATCGATGGCCTCAGGAGGAACCATGCTGAAAATCAAACTCATCCTTTGTCCCATCGATTTCTCAGAGTTTTCGACAAGGGCGTATCGCTATGCGCTATCAATCGCTGAGCATTATCGAGCCAGGGTAATGGCGCTTCATGTCATAGAGCTGTGGCGATATCCTTCTGCCAGCTTCGCTGCCTCTGCGCAACTCTATGATGAGTTCTGTCAGGCGCTTAGCGAAAGTGGCAAGGGGCAGCTGCAGCAATTCGTAAACAAGCACGCCGACGATGAAATTAAGCCAGAGCTGGTGGTGCACCAAGGAATGGCCGCGGATTCTATTCTGTCGTTTGCGCAAGCGCAGAAGGCGGACGCCATCGTCATGGGAACGCATGGCCAGCGAGGATATGACCGCCTGATGCTGGGGTCGGTAACCAACCGAGTGATGCGCACGGCGCCTTGCCCTGTGCTCGTAGTATGCAATGCGCCGCGCGAATCTACCACCGCAGACAAAGAGGGCCGCGTCCACCGCCTGCGCCAAATCCTTTTCTGTACGGACTTTTCGGAGAATTCGGAGCGGGCTTTGAGCTATGCGATCTCTGCGACAGAGGAGTATGACGCCGAGCTCACCGTGCTGCACGTATTGGAGGACGTTCCGAGCCCAGCCAAGACGGACAAGGCTATAGCGGCAGCGACGGCGCAACTCGATAGACTGATTCCTCCAGAGGCACGCAAGACCCTCAAGACTAAGACGGCGGTGCGCATCGGAAAACCATACCGGCAAATCATTCAACTCGCCCTGGAAACGCAAACCGACATGGTAGCCATGGGAGTGCATGGCCGTGGCGCCTTGGATCTAGCGGTGTTCGGTTCGACGACCTATCGGGTGATGCAGTTGGGACCTTGTCCGGTTCTCGCGGTCCGCGTCTGAATCCTTAGAAGACGCGGAGCGCAACCGCGGACCGCTTGCGACGCCAATCGTGCAAACGTTGAGTCCTCTCCACCGTCTCAATCATCTTTACCTTATCGTCTTTGTCCTGCATCAATTCCAATTCCGAATTCATGAGGAAAACCTATGCCCCGCATGAAAGCCGTCCAGATAAGCAAGCCCGGTGGAAATTTCGAACTCGTCGAACGCAATATTCCCGAACCCGTCCGCGGCCAAGTCCGCGTCAAGGTCGAAGCCTGCGGCATCTGCCACAGCGATGCGCTCGTGAAAGAAGGTCATTGGCCCGGAATCCAGTACCCGCGCATCCCCGGCCATGAAATCGCCGGCCGCATCGACGCCGTCGGCGAAGGCGTCACCCAATGGAAGCCCGGCCAGCGCGTCGGCGTCGGCTGGCATGGAGGACACGACTTTACCTGCGAATCCTGCCGCCGCGGCGACTTCACGCTCTGCAAGAACGGAAAGATCACGGGCATCACCCACGATGGAGGCTACGCCGAGTACATGATCTCGCCCGCCGAAGCCGTCGCCGCCATGCCCGACGATCTCAGCGCCGCTGAAGCCGCACCGCTGCTCTGCGCCGGCATCACCGTCTTCAACGCGTTGCGGAACTCGGGCGCGCGCTCCGGCGAGCTGGTCGCGGTGCAGGGCATTGGCGGCTTGGGCCATCTCGGAATTCAGTACGCGCGGCAAATGGGATTCCGCACCATCGCCATTGGCCGCGGCGCCGAGAAGCAGCGCCTCGCCCGCAAACTGGGCGCGCACGACTACATCGATTCAGCGGCTGACAATCCTTCCGAAGCGCTGCAAAAGCTCGGCGGAGCGCGCGTAATTCTCGCCACCGCGCCCGATTCCAAATCTATGTCGGCGCTCGTCGATGGCATCGGCCCCAGCGGCAAGATGATGATCGTAGGCGCAGGCTTCGAGTCTTTGACGGTTACGCCACTTCAGTTGCTCGGCCAGCGGCGCGGGCTCCAGGGTTGGCCTGCGGGTTCTGCCATCGATTGGGAGGACACGATGAACTTCAGCGTCCTGACCGGCGTCCGCCCCATGATCGAAAAATATCCCCTGGAGCAAGCGAGTGACGCCTATCAGCAAATGATCAGCGGCAAAGCCAGGTTTCGCGTCGTGTTGACTATTGCATAGGGACAGCAGCCGGCAGCTAAGACTTTCAATCCCCCAAAAACAAGCCGGTCCTGCCCGGGCCGGCTCGCTAACCACCAATCACTATTCACCAACCACTGCCCTACCGCAGCTCTTCCATGCATTTCGCCAGCGCTTCGCGGCTCGGCCGCGTTACCGATTCCGGCAGCGTGGCCAGCGGCTCATCCGTTACGTTCAGCATGTCGATAAACGTCGGCGCCTTCGAGTTGATGTAGAAAACTCCGGTCAGCACTTCGCCCTTCGCGTGCGACTCCATCAACCGCTGCACGGCTTTGATCTTGTCGGTCGGATCGTATTCTTCTTCCAGCTTCCGCAGCCGCAGGCTCGATCCGTCGTGCATCGTCACTTCAAAAGTCGTCCCCGGATCGTAGTCGACATTGATCTCTTCAAACGCCGGCACAAAACTTACCTCGTGCAGCGGCTCCTCGTGCGCCTGCATGTATTTGTAAGATTTCGTCGAGCCCTCATGATCGTTAAACGTTACGCACGGCGAGACAACATCGAGCATCACCGTCCCCTTATGCGCAATCGCCGCTTTCATCATGCTGCTGAGCTGCTTCTTGTCTCCGGAAAACGACCGCCCCACAAACGTCGCGCCCAGCTGAATCGCCAGCGAACAGGTATCCACAGGTGGAAGGTCGTTCACCACGCCGCTCTTTAGAGTTGAGCCAAGATCAGCCGTTGCCGAAAACTGCCCCTTCGTCAGCCCATACACTCCGTTGTCTTCGAGAATGTAAATGATGGGCAGGTTCCGCCGCATCAGGTGCACAAACTGTCCCATGCCGATTGAAACCGTGTCGCCATCGCCCGTGACACCCAGAGCGATCAGATTCTTGTTCGCCAGCATAGCTCCCGTCGCCACCGCCGGCATGCGCCCGTGCACGGAGTTGAAGCTGTGCGAGCGATTCATAAAATAGGCCGGGCTTTTCGACGAGCACCCGATCCCGCTGAACTTCGCCACGCGCTCAGGCGGCACGCCCATCTCATACATCGCGTCGATGATCCGCTCCGAGATCGCGTTGTGTCCGCAGCCCGCGCACAGCGTCGTCTTTCCACCGCGGTAGTCAACAACCTGCAGTCCGATGCGATTTGTCTTGGGAGCCGGAGTCGAACTCGGCGTCGTCGGTGTGGTCCCCATTTACTTTCCCTCCATCATCATCAGTTCGTCGGTCACCGAGCTCGCATCAATCGGCAATCCATGAATATGGCAGATTGAGCGCATCCGCGGCGTCAGTTCCGCCTTAATGTCGAGTTTCAGCAGGCTGGCCATCTGCCCATCGCGATTCTGCTCCACCACGTAGATGCGATCATGCCGCTCAATAAACTCATGCACCTCGCGCGTAAACGGATACGAGCGCACGCGGAGATAATCGGTTTCGAGTTTGTACTCCTTCGCCAACTGGTCGCGCGCCTCAATGATCGCCCAGTGCGAAGTTCCATACGCCAGGATGCCGACCTTCGCCTTCCCGCTGCCCGCCATCTCCGGCCGCGGCACAAACGAGCGCGCGGTCTCGAACTTCTTGTTGATGCGCTCCATGTTGCGCTCGAAATCGTCGGGCCGCTCGCTGTATTGCCCCTTCTCGTTGTGCCCGCTACCGCGCGCAAAATAAGCCGCCGCCGGATGATCCGTTCCCGGCAGCGTCCGGTAGCCGACGCCGTCGCCGTCCACGTCCTTGTAGCGGGCAAAGCCGCCGAGCTTCTGCAGATCTTCTTTGCTCAGCACCTTGCCGCGCTCAATCGGCTTTTCCGGATAAGGAAACGGGTCCGACATCCAGTTATTCATGCCCAGATCGAGATCCGACATCACGAACACCGGAGTCTGGAAGCGCTCTGCCAGATCGAACGCATCCTGCGCCATCGTGAAGCACTCACTCACCGAATCCGGGAACAGCAGGATGTGTTTGGTGTCGCCGTGGCTCAAAAACGCCGTCGAGATCACGTCGCTCTGCGCCGTGCGCGTTGGCAGACCCGTCGACGGCCCCACGCGCTGAATATTCCAGATCACCGCCGGCACTTCGACGTAGTAGGCCAACCCCGTGAACTCGGCCATCAGCGAAATGCCCGGGCCCGCCGTCGCCGTCATCGAGCGCGCGCCTGCCCAGCCTGCGCCAATCACCATGCCGATCGCGGCCAGCTCATCCTCGGCCTGCACAATGGCAAACGTCGCCTTGCCGTCCGGCCCAACGCGGTATTCCTTCATGTACTCAATCATCGTCTCCACCAGCGAGGACGACGGCGTAATCGGGTACCAAGTTACTACGGTACATCCCGCAAACATGCATCCCATCGCGGCGGCGGAATTGCCGTCAACGATGATCATGCCTTTCGTCTTATCTATGCGCGCGATGTAGAACGGGTCGCGCTTCTTCAAATTGGCGGCCGCATAATCGTGTCCCGCCTTCGCCGCAGCCAGGTTCAGGGATGCGGCTTTCGCTTTCGTCGCAAACTGCTTGCGGATCGCCTTCTCCACTTCCGCAAACTCAATCTCCAGCAGTTGCGCCGCCACGCCCACGTAGATCATGTTCTTGATCAACTTGCGCAGCTTGGCTTCCGTGCACACCGCGGTTACCAGTTTGTCGTAAGGGACGGCATAATAAATCAGATCATCCCGCAACTTGTCGAGAGCAAGCGGTTCGTCATAAAGCACGCTGGCTCCGGGCGCGAGCGTCTTCACGTCTTCCTGCGCCGTCTCCGCGTTCATCGCAATCAGAAGATCGATTTCCTTCTTGCGCCCGATGTACCCGTCTTTATTCGCGCGAATCGTGAACCAGGTCGGCAAGCCGGCGATGTTGGAAGGAAAAAGGTTCTTGCCGGAAATCGGCACGCCCATCTGAAAAATACTGCGCAGAAGGACCGTGTTTGAACTCTGCGACCCCGACCCGTTCACGGTCGCAACCTGAATCGTCATGTCATTAACAACGCGTCGCTGCCCCAGTTGACCAGATGATTCCCGGGGCACTACATCGGTAGTGGCCATCCCTGATACCTTTCTTGTTTTGAACGTGCAACCCTATCGGCCGAGCAAGCCCCATCGCCCGGCAGTGTCGAGAGTGGAAAGTCGCAATTTTTATTATAGCGCCCCGCCGAGCCGGCTAACACACGACATCATGAGTCCCAAAACAGTTAACTATGGCGGCCGGCAGCGGGAGAGCGGCGCAAGCCCCGGTGGTATTGAAGAATAACCGGAACCCTTCCCGACCACTCCACTTTGGTTAAACCAATCTACTCCGGGGTGCACCCTCGATGGGATAATGGACTGGTTATAAACCTGGCTCATAGAGAGAAGAATGCCTCAGAGTTCAAACCCTGGTTCGGCCAATAAGGCGCCCATCCAAAACCTCGGCGCAGGCGACAAACCTTGCAAAGTCGCCCTGATCGGCTTCGGTACGGTCGGCAGCTCCGTCGCCAAAATTCTTGTCGAGCGCCGCAACACCCATCTGCGCCTCACCCACATCCTCAATCGCAATGTCGCCCGCAAAAAAGTCGACTGGCTTCCCCCCGAGGTCGTCTGGACGGAAAACATCGACGACATTCTCTCGTCCGATGCCGACATCGTCGTAGAAGTTATGGGCGGGCTTCAGCCCACGGAGGGCTGGGTCCGCCGCGCGCTGACGTCACACAAGTCCGTGGTCACCGCCAATAAGAAGCTCATCGCGCATTGCGGCCCCGAGCTGATTGCGCTTGCCGGTCAAATGCAACAGCAAATTGAGTTCGGCGCATCCGTGGCTGGCGGCGTTCCCGTCATTTCCGGATTGCATCAAGGTCTCGCTGGCGATGAACTGTTCAAGATCTACGGCATTCTCAATGGAACCTGCAATTACATCCTCAGCCAGATCGAGGCCAACGGAGTTCCTTTCGCCACCGCTCTGCGCGAGGCCCAGAAACTCGGCTTCGCCGAAGCCGATCCCACCGACGACATCGACGGCCTCGACGCCCGCGCCAAGCTCACCATCCTCGCCCGCGTGGCCTTGCACTGCGATGTTTCGGCATCCAGCATTGTGGCGCGCTCCATCTCTCCGATCGACGCTTTGGATTTCGAAAATGCGAGCCAGTTAGGCTGCACCATCCGCCAGATCTCACGCGCCGAGTTGAAAGACGATCGCCTGTTCGCGGCCGTCGAGCCCGCGCTGGTACAACTCAATTCACCGCTCGCCCGCGTCGAAGGCAGCCAAAACCTTGTCATGGCGACTGGTATCTACGGCGGCGAAACCGTATTCGGCGGTCACGGTGCTGGTGGCCATCCCACCGCGGTCGCTGTCGTCTCTGACATTCTCGCCATAGCTCGGACAAATGAAGATAGGAGCAAGCACGCGTCCGCCAAAGAAACCGCCACACAAACCGCCAGCCGGGAAGCCGGCCGGATGCGCCAGAAAGCCCCAGCCGTCACGTCCGACTTCGTCACCAGACACTACCTGCGCTTCCTGGTGGAAGACCGCCCCGGCATCATCGCCAGCCTGGCCTCGATTCTGGCCAAGAGAGAAATCAACATTCTTTCCGTGCTCCAGAAACCCAACTCGCCAAAGTCTCACTTGCCGCTTCTGATCACTTTAGAGGAATGCCCGGCCTCGCTGGTCGAGCAAGCATTAGAGCAAATCGACGCGCTGAATTTCATGGTGCAGCCCTGCCTACACCTACCGATTCTATGAGAGAAAAATGAAGGCGGTTTTGGGAGGAAAAATCCGGGGGGGAAGAAGGCTTCCATTCAGTGTGCCGCCTGCGGGACCGTGGAAGAGCCCTTTAGGGCCACGTAAGCGTTCGAATTTAGCCCCGGTGCAGAGGCCAGAGGATTCGCTCCCAGCCCTACCCTTCCACCTGAAAGAACTGCGCCATCTTGCGGAACTTCTGATACCGAGCCTCCAACAAATCAGGCGCCGAAAGCTTCTTCAACTCCGCCAGATGCTGGGTCAGCGCCTGGTCCAACAACTCGGCGGCCCGCGCATGATCGCTGTGCGCGCCGCCCGCGGGCTCGGGAATGATGCCGTCAATGCATCCCAATTCGCTCATGTCTTTAGCCGTGATCTTCATCGCCTCGGCCGCCAGTTCTTTCTTGCTGGCGTCGCGCCACATAATCGAGGCGCATCCTTCCGGCGAGATCACCGAATACACTGAGTTCTCCATCATCAACACGCGGTCGGCCACGGCAATCGCCAACGCCCCACCGCTCCCACCTACTCCGATCACGGTCGCAATAATCGGCACTTCCAGCCGCGACATCTCCAGCAGGTTGCGGGCAATGGCCTCACCTTGTCCGCGCTCTTCCGCGTGCAATCCCGGGTAAGCGCCGTCCGTATCCACAAAACTTAAAATCGGACGTCCGAACTTCTCCCCAATCCTCATCACGCGCAGCGCCTTGCGATAGCCCTCCGGGTGCGGCATTCCAAAATTGCGATACACACGCTGCTTTGCGTCCCGCGCCTTCTGCTGCCCAATCACGATCACTTCCTCGCCGTGAAAGCGCGCCATGCCGCATACAATCGCGGGATCGTCCCGGAATCCGCGGTCCCCGTGAATCTCGCTCCAATCCGTGAAAATGCGCTCCACATAATCGAGCGTGTACGGCCGCTGCGGATGGCGTGCCAGATTTGTCCGCTCCCACGCGTTCAGCGGCACCGACACTTCACGCCGCAGGTCGTTGACGCGCTCGTGCAATTGTTGGATCTGCCGCCGGGTCTCCTCGCCCTGCCCTTCCAGCGACTCCAGCCGTGCAATCTGCTGCGCTATTTTGTCCAACTCCTGTCGCGCTTTTAATCCTGAATCCATCTTGATGACATTCCCATTCCTGCGGGTGTGATGCTCTTCCACAATCGAGAGTAAGAAGTCGGCGCCCGCCACTGCCGGGTGCTCCGCGCTCACTACTGCGGGACGTCCCGTAACCGTATCCTGCTGTTTCGCCCGCTTTGTTTTCGCTCGGCGCATCGGTCGCATCGCATGTTACAGGGTTAAATGAATGACGATCGACCGATAACGATCGACGAATAACGATCAATTAATGACGCGAACGCTGCCGCGCCCGCACAATTCCTCAACCCGCACCATGAAATTGCGGTCTGGCATCACATTATAGCCTTCGGCTTCCATCACGACCATGAAATCGCCATCCCGTTCCAGGTCAAACAATACCTTCGCTTCCCCTTGCCGTTCGCGGAAAAGAGCATGCAACTCATCCACGGTCCGATCCTCTGCATTGCCGAGAGGAATGCGAATCCGAATCGCCTTCGGCACCGGCACCCGGGCCTCGTCCAGCGGAATAATTTCGTTGGCCGTAACCTTGGGGTTTGCCCCCTCTTCAATGCGCACGCCCCCGCGCACAAGCACCGGAACCTCCAGTTTCACTTTTTCAGCCAGCTTCCTGTAGGCTTCCGGAAAGACCAACAACTCAACTTTGCCGAACATATCTTCGAGCGCCGCTTGCGCCCACAACTCCCCGCTCCGTTTCGACTTGGCGACTCGCAGTCCCGAAATCAGACCCGCCGTCGTAATGTTTTCGTCCTTCGCCGTCGATTTCGTCAGAGCGCCAATATCTTCGGTCGACAAGGCGTTCAAGTCCGCCAGCTTGTCTTTGTATTTTTCCAATGGATGTCCCGTAATGTAGAAACCGAGAATTTCCTTCTCCGCCGCCAGTCGAGTCTGCTCATCCCAATCGGGCACATTCGGGAGATCCTCGTTGCCGCGATCGGCCGACTCCTCAGCAAACACGCCAAACAGCCCGTGCTGCCCCGATTCCGCATCTCTCTGCGTCTTCTGCGCGCGCTCGATCGCTTTATCCAGTCCTTGCATCACCTGCGCCCGGCGCCCAAAACAATCCATCGCGCCGCTCTTGATCAGCGATTCCAGCACGCGTTTGTTCAGCAGCCGCAAATCCACTTCTTCACAGAATTCATAAAGGGATCTGAATTTCCGCCCCAGTTTTTTCCGCGCCGCCACAATCGACTCAATCGCGTTCCCGCCCACATTTTTCACCGCCGCCAGCCCGAATCGAATCGCCTCGGCATGCGGCGTAAAGTTCGCGTCGCTGATGTCGATATCCGGCGGCTCAACCGCAATGCCCATCTCGCGGCATTCGTTTATGTACTTGACGACGCTATCTGTATCGCCCGTAATGGATGTCAGCAGCGCGGCCATGAACTCCAGCGGATGATGCGTCTTCAAATAAGCGGTGTGATAAGCCAGCAGCGCGTAGGCCGCCGAGTGCGACTTGTTAAATCCATATCCCGCGAACTGCGCCATCAAATCGAAAATCTTCTCAATCTTCTTGGGAGGAAATCCGCGCTGCGTCGCGCCCTGCACGAACCGCTCTCGCTGCGCCGCCATTTCCTCGGGCTTCTTCTTGCCCATTGCGCGGCGTAACAGATCGGCTTCCCCCAGGGAATAGCCGGCTAGTTTGTTGGCCGCTTGCATTACCTGCTCCTGATAGACAAACACACCGAGCGTTTCCTGCAGGATCTCTTTCAACTCGGGCAATTCATATTCGATTTTGCGGCGGCCCTGTTTGCGCTCGATGAAGTCGTCGATCATGGCCATCGGGCCAGGACGGTAGAGCGCATTGAGCGCTGTCAGGTGTTCGATGGAATTTGGCTGATAACGCCGCAAAACGTCGCGCATCCCGTGCGATTCAAACTGGAACACCCCCGAAGTCAATCCCCGATGAAAAACCTTCTGGTATGTTTCCTCATCTTCCAGCGGAATCTCGTCCAGCTTTACCTGCTGTCCTTTTTGCGCAATCAGCTTAATCGTGTCGTCGAGAATCGTGAGTGTCGTCAGCCCCAGAAAGTCCATTTTCAGCAGGCCCATCTTCTCGATGGCCACCATGTCAAAGGCGGTGACAATTTCGTCGTTCTTCGTTTTGTGCAGCGGCACCAGCTCAATCAGCGGTCGCGGCGAAATCACCACGCCCGCCGCGTGCACGCCCGAGTTCCGCACCAACCCTTCCAGCTTCCGAGCTGTGTCCAGCAAATCCCGCACCTGCTTGTCTTTTTCGTAAGCCTCCTGCATCGCCGCCGACTCTTTCAGCGCATCATCGAGCTTAATGTTCAAAGTAGTCGGCACCATCTTCGCGATGCGGTCCACATCGGCGTACGGCATATCCATGGCGCGTCCGACATCTTTGATCGCCGCCTTCGCCGCCATCGTCCCAAACGTGATGATCTGGGCTACATTCTCGCGCCCGTATTTATTCGTGACGTAATCGATCACTTCGCTGCGCCGGTTCATGCAGAAATCAATGTCGATATCCGGCATCGAAATCCGTTCCGGGTTCAGAAAGCGCTCAAACAACAGCTCATGCTGCAACGGGTCGATGTCTGTAATCCCCAACGAAAATGCCACTAGCGCGCCCGCCGCCGACCCTCTCCCCGGACCGACCGGAATCCCGCGCTCCTTTGCGTGCCGTATAAAGTCCCACACAATAAGGAAGTATCCAGAAAACTTCATCTGTTGGATGATGGCAAGCTCGCGCGACAATCTTTGCTCGTAGTCCGCCAGCGAATGCTTCAACCGCCCCGCCCCCGCCAGCGGACGCAATACTTCCATCCGCCGTGCAAACCCCTGCCGCGCAATGTGCTCAAAATAGCTGTCCGGAGTGAATCCGTCCGGCACATCGAAATGCGGAAACGGGTTCGGAACTTTCTCCAGCCGCAAATTGCACCGCTCCGCAATCGCCAGGGTCTGCGCAACCACCTCCGGCGAATCCTTGAACACGCGTACCATCTCATCGCCGTTTTTCACAAAGAACTGGTTGCCCTGGAACTTCATCCGGTTCGTGTCCTGTACGGACTTCCCCGTCTGAATGCAGAGCATCACATCCTGTGCATCAGCATCGTCCTCGCACAGGTAGTGGCTGTCGTTGGTCGCCACCAGCGGCAACCCAAGATCCTTTTCCAGTTGAAATAGTCCCGGGTGGATGCGATGTTCCATCTCCAATCCCTGGTCCTGGATCTCAAGCAAGAAATTCTCCTTGCCAAAGAGTTCGCTGTAAAATCCCGCCGCCTTGCGCGCCGCGTCGTAGTTCCCTTCCGTCAACCGCTCTGCGACCTCGCCTTTCAGGCAACCGGAAAGGCCGATCAGTCCCCGCGAATGCTCGGCCAGAAATTTCTTGCTCACCCGCGGCTTGTAATAAAACCCGTGCAGAGACGCTTCCGACGTGATCTTCACGAGGTTGCGATACCCTTCCTCGTTCTCGGCCAGCACGAGCAGATGGTTATAGCTATCGCCCTCTGGTGGAGTGCGCTCGATGTCGTGGTCGTCCTTCTTGCAGATATAAAGCTCGCAACCCACGATCGGCTTGACCCCTGCCTTGTGCGCGGCGTTCACAAAGTGCACCGCACCAAAAATATTTCCGTGGTCGGTCATAGCAACCGCAGGCATGCCCAGCTGCTTGACGCGTTCCACAAGCTTCTCAAGGTCGCAAGCGCCATCCAGCAGCGAGTAGTCGCTATGCAGATGCAGATGTACGAATTCAGCCATAGTCTCCGTGTGCTCTTGGTCTTTGTCGCTCTTGCTGTCGGTAGCAGCAATTCTATCCGCTCAAAGCGCAAGCCACGCAGCACAGTTATCCACAGCCATGGAAAACAAAACGCAGAAATCGCGTGGCCTCCACAATTGAGGCTGCTCCACTTTGCTCTCTTGGCAACACTGGGTGGCCCGCTGGAGATGCCGGCTACGCCACCCAAGATCAAGCGCTAGATCGACTCTTTCCGCGCGCGACACGATCACATGCATATGTGACGCATGCACTTGCGTAGAGATCGCGGAAAGTGCTTAATCATCCACCCGTAAACCGTTGCATCCAAAAGATTTATATTGACATCGAAACCATTAGGACCTAAGCTGTATTCAACTTAATAGGGCGCATGCCGTTGCCATCCTCACCCCACATCTTTCGGCATGCGCCCGTTGTCTTTTTGGGGCACATCTTCTCAATTTCAGAGTGACCGAAACCTGATCATCGGGCTGCCTGTTCCAGGGCCCGATCGAGCGATTGCATCTCTTTTGTTGTCACGGACCGGACTTGGCCCTTCTTCAGATCGCCCAACTCCAGCGGACCAATTGAGACGCGAACCAGGCGCAAAACCTGCACATCCAAAGCGTCCAGCACTCGCCGAATCTGACGGTTCCTACCCTCGTCCAGCACAATCTTTAGCCAGCTATTCTTGCCGCCCCGCCGCAGAAGGCAGGCTTCCTTAGCCCGCAGACGTTCGCCGTCAACCACGCAACCCTCGATGATCTTCGCGAGCATGTCCTGCTGAAATAGGCAATCCACCTGCACGTGGTAGGTCTTATCCAGGTGACTGGCCGGGTCGGTGATTGTTGCCGCCCACGCCGAATCGTTGGTGAATAGCAGCAGGCCCTCGCTCGCCTTATCCAGGCGGCCCACAGGGGCTACCCACGGAAAGCTCTCGTCCAGCAAGTCGTAGACGGTTGGTCGCCCTTTCTCGTCGGAGGCGGTCGTGACGACACCATGAGGTTTGTTCATTGCCAGATAGACAGTAGGCGTTTTCTCCAGCGCGGAGCCGTCCACTTCGATGCGATCAGGCGGGATTCGGACCGGCGACTCGGGATCCCGAACGACGTGGCCATTGACGCGAACCCGGTTCGCAAGGATCAAGGCTGCCGCCTGCGAGCGCGAGCAATAGCCCATTTTCGAAATTACCCGTGCCAGGCCGAAACGTTTTGCTACCATCACACGTCTATGCTAAATGGGGTCTGCAAATCCTGAGATTAGGTTGCCGTCAATCCCGGCGGGCGACGCTAAGCCGGCGGCGGGTCGTCATGGTAGTCTGCTGCCTAGGTCTTGGGAGATGTTCTTGATTGGCCGGGTCTTCAAAGCATTCCAATATCGCGACTTCCGCCTGATGTGGATCGGCGCCTGCACGTCGAGCATCGGCACGTGGATGCAGATTGTCGCGCAAGGCTGGCTGATTTATCGCCTCAGCCATTCTGCCTTTCTTTTGGCGCTCGATCAGTTCCTGGGCGGGATTCCCATCTTTCTGTTTTCGTTGATCGGCGGCGTGGTGGCTGACCGCGTGGAGCGGCGGCGGATTCTGCTTGGCTCGCAGTATGTGCAGATGGCGAGCGCCGGCCTGCTCACGATTCTGGTGATCACCGGCCACGTGCAGGTCTGGCACATTCTCTGTCTTTCATTTGTCTCGGGCTTCGCGCAGGCGTTTGGCGGACCAGCCTATCAGGCACTGATTCCGACGCTGGTGGAAAAAGAGGACATGCCAAACGCCATCGCGCTGAATTCGATCCAGTTCAACGTCGCGGTCATGATTGGACCCGCCCTGGCGGGGCAAGCTCTGGGCAAACTTGGGGAGTCGTGGTGCTTCGGCCTGAACGCGCTCTCGTTTCTCGCTCCGATCATCTCGCTCTCGCTCATCACGGCGCGGTTTCTTCCGCAGAAAACCACGGAGTCGATGTTCACCAGCCTGAAGGAGGGCATCAAGTTCGTGCGTAGCCAAGCCTCGATGGAAGCGCTGATCATCCTGGCCTTTTGCATGACTGGCCTGAGCATGCCGATGCGAACTTACATTCCGGTTTTTGTGAAGGACATTTTTCACCGTGGGCCGGAAACTTACGGCAATCTGCTTGCGCTTATGGGCGTGGGTTCGATCTGCGGATCTCTGGGCATTGCGGGCATGGGCAACATCAAGAAGAAGGGACGAATCGCCCTGGGTGCGCTCGCCTGCCTGGGACTGGGGATTTTTGGCTTTGCGCTATCTAAGTCGCTGCCGCTGAGCGGAGTGATGATGGTGCTGGCCGGTGCCTCCATGATGGCGGTGTTCGCCAACGTGAATTCGCTGGTGCAATTGATCACGACGAACGAGATGCGCGGGCGCGTGATGAGTGTCTATAACTTTGCCTTCCGCGGCGGCATGCCCATGGGAAATCTATTGTCGGGATGGCTGGTACCCATGTTCACGGCACCGGTTGTGCTGCGAGTGAATGGAATGCTGCTGGTGCTGCTGGCACTCTATTTCCTGCTCGTGCAACGGCGCGTGGCCTCGCTTTGATCCAGAGACGGAAGCCGACGGCATCTCCTGCCACTGCTGCTCGGAGGAGGTAACGGGCCTTGACGACAGCGCGGGGTGTCACTTCTGTGCTATTTCTGACCTGTTCTCCACAGATTCATCTGGGTTGTCACTTGCGGTTGGAATACAAGTTCCGGATAATTTAGCTAGACTTGATATCAGCCGTGTATCGCTATAGCCGCGCCGACTTGCTGCGTATTTTACGGATGGCTCCTCGCCAGCTCCAAAACTGGGAGAAGTCGGGCCTGGTGCCAGCCAGCGAGGACTATTCCTTTTTTGACCTGCTGCAGATTAAGAAAGTTCGCGATTTGTGCGGGAAACGCGTGCGTCCCGCGGTGATTCGGCAATCGCTCGACGCGATGCTGAAACAGGTGGCGGGGATGGAGAACCCGCTGCTCGAAGCAAGCGCGTATGAGAGCAAGCGTCGCGTGGCATTCCGGCATGACGGCCGGTTGCTGGAGCCTATCGCCGGGCAATTCATGTTCGACTTTGCTTCCGAGGAACAGAAAGTTGTAACCAGTCCGCGGCGCAATGGCCCGGAACTGGTCGTGACCGATGTCGCCGATCTGTTTTCGCGGGGGATCGCGCTGGAAGAGAATCCGTCGTCGCAGGGCGAAGCGATTGACGTTTATTTGAAGGTTTTAGATATGGATCCTTCGCACGCGGCGGCGCACATCAATCTTGGGACGCTCTACTACAATCGGCAGGAATATGGGCTTGCCGAGAAGCATTACCGGTCGGCGATTGAGATCGATCCCCGGTACGCGCTCGCTTATTTCGACTTGGGGAACGTGCTCGACGAGACTGGACGGATCGGTGAGGCGATCGATACCTACAAGACGGCGCTACAGATCGCCCCTACTTACGCGGACGCGCACTACAATATTGCGCTCGCTTACGAGAAAATGCGCGAACCGCGAAGGGCGCTGCAGCACTGGCGGGCGTATGTGAAGCTTGATACGACAGGCCCATGGACCGTTCACGCCAAACATCAAATTCAGCGGATTCTGCAGCACGATGGGCTGAAGCTCGTGCACTCGCGCGGGGCCAACTAGCGGCCGGGCGACATACCTGTCCCCACAAGACGCGTTCCTCTCAGCTAAAGCCTCGCTTTACACCTAAACAGGCTGCGGAACAGGTCGGCGGCGCGCAAGAACTCACCTCATGCGCTGAAGCGCGAACACATTTTGAACGGCTTAGCGGCACGAGTAAACTCGTGCCCTTCCCAAAACCGCCGCGAATCGGAGTTTTTCCGCAACCCTGAAGCCGCACTCTTTTCAAAGCGTTTCAGGGCAATATATTTTTCAGACACTACTCCTCTCTGAAATAAGTTCCATTATTCTTATATTCTTAGCGCAGGAGAATTGATCATGAACCACTGGCTGCGAATTATGCCGTTAACCCTCGTGCTTGTTGTAGCCACGATGAGCGGAGTCTGCGCCGGTCAGGCACCGGCGGCGGAGACGAAAATCTACAACGAAACAGCCGATGCGCACGCCGAAATCAAAGAGGCTTTGAAGAAGGCGCGGGTTGAACATAAGCGCGTGATTGTCGTGTTTGGAGCGAACTGGTGCTATGACTGCCACGTGCTGGATGCGGCGTTTCACCGCCCTGACCTGGCGCAGATCATTGCCGCCAATTATGAAGTAGTGCACGTGGATATCGGCAAAGGGCAGAAGAACCAGGATTTGGCGACGAAGTACGAGGTCCCGCTGAAACGCGGGATTCCGGGACTGGCCGTGATCGAGGCCGATGGAAAGCTGGTCTACAGCCAGAAGAATGGGGAATTCGAGAATGCCCGTGGGTTGTCCGCGGATGACTTTCGAGCGTTTCTGGAGAAGTGGAAACCGGAACAGCGGAGTTAGCGGAACTTTGAGTGCGCGGGCAAAAACACGGCGCGGCTTACGCCGCGCCGTAGGGGAGGATCACACTTGTCCGGCTCGACTTTGGACTGCCGAACCTTGGTGTTGGAATCTTAGTCCACAACCAGCTTGTTGTCGACGCTGAACGCTCCCGGCACTGAACCCGCTCGGATTCCCGCAATCGTCTTGTCCATCGCGCTCTGGACGGTTCCGTAGAGTGTCACATGTCCGTTGTCGACTACGATCCGAATTGGAGCCGCCGGATCGGTCGCGTAGCGGCCCAGTTCGGAGTCGCGATAGATGGCGCGGGCTGTGCGCCTGCGGATCGAGTCGTCGAAGGTCGAGGTTGGCAGTACTTTGACGTCGTCGACCACGTCCTTGACGCCGGGCATGCCCGCCACGATGGCCATAGCATCAGCGCGCGGCACATCCCAATAGGCATCGCCCGTCAGAGTAACCACTCCGTCCTTTACCGCGACCGCAATATAGTTGAACGAGTTGTCGAAGTAGCCGACGCGATCATAGGCCACCTTCTTGGCCAGTTTTTGCTGCAACTGGGTGTCGGCCACGTTCTCTCCCGCGACTGCGATCTCGTTCCGCACGCCGGAGACGTTCTCGATTTTCTTGGCCTTGTTGGCCGCATCGAGCTTGTCCCGGTAGAGGCTCACCGTGCCGGTCAGGGTCACGATGCCGTCCTCGACGCTGGAGCTTACGTTCTTAAGCTGTTTCGCCTTCTGAATCTTCTGGCTGACGGCCTGCTGAATTTGTTGATCATAGCGATTGGTGGCCGCCATGGCCGT
>JBAQIB010000078.1:0-7500 GCA_049288625.1 Terriglobales bacterium
CGCCTGCCCTTAATGGGCAATCAGGGAGCCAATGAGAGGTTAATAAAGGCAATACAATCAGCGGGTTGCAGGGGGATGGAGAAGCTGCGGGAGGGGACAAGTTGGCGCACAAAGCAGCCGGCGAGACTACGTCAGACCAGCTAACCCATTCAAAATCAGCAACGGATCGCTTGGGCTACCACCTTCCGGCCATACGGGACAAACTGTCCCACCGCACCACCCCGTACCGCCGCTTACATTGCCAAAACTGAGCCGCCCCGCCAAACTGAATCCGGCTGTCCCAAACAATCATGAGCAATGAAAAAGCTGGCTATAACCGCTTCCTGCTGCTCGTAGCGGGCTTGGGTGGTCTGCTCTATGGCGTGGATGTAGGCATCATTGCGGGAGCCTTGCCTTATCTGGAGGCCACCTCCGGGCTCAATGGCGGACAGCTCTCTTTCGTTGTCGCCGCCGTCCTTCTGGGCAGCGTGATCTCAACCTTGTTTGCGGGAGTGCTGTCGGACTGGATGGGGCGCAAGCCACTCATGATCCTCAGCGGAGTGCTGTTTGTGGTGAGCATCCCCTCCATCGCGCTCTCGCATGGGTATCAACCGCTAATACTGGGCCGGCTCTTGCAGGGCATCAGCGCCGGGCTGATCGGCGTGGTCGTGCCGCTTTATCTGGCGGAGTGTCTCATTGCGTCGAAGCGCGGTAAGGGGACCGGCATCTTCCAGTGGCTGCTCACGCTTGGCATTGTAGCCGCCGCCGTGTTCGGCATGTACTTCAGTGTTCGCGTCGAAGAAGTGGCGAAACTGGGCGATCCCGCGCAGCTCTTCGCCTTCAAGGACAAAGCCTGGCGCAGTATCTTCTGGGTTTCGCTTCCGCCGGGAATTTTGTTCGTGCTGGGCAGCCTGATGCTGTCGGAGTCTCCGCGGTGGCTGTTTCGCCGTGGCCGAAGGGAAGCCGCACTCTCCGCTCTCCTTCGCTCACGTACTCAGCAACAGGCTGACGTGGAACTCGAGGAAATGGAACAGGCGCGGGCCGCTGAAAACCTGGCCGCCGAGAAAACGAAGGGAGCAACGGGCTCCAAGGTCAGAGAATCGCTGTTGCGGCGCAAATATGTGATTCCGTTTGTCATGGCCTGTGTCATTCTCGCGTGCAACCAGGCGACCGGCATCAACTCCATCATCGGATACAACACCAATATTCTCCTGCAGAGCGGACTTTCCGACGTGCAGGCGCATTGGGGATACGTTGCCTTCACGATCGTCAATTTTCTGATGACCATTGTTGGCGTTCTGCTGGTGGACCGACGGGGACGCAAATTTCTGCTCTCGATTGGAAGCGCGGGCATCATTCTCTCTCTGCTTGCGACAAGCGCATTATTCCGGCAGACAGAAAGACTACGTGTCGACTCGCGCGAGGCCGTTCAATCCCTGATAGGCGGCAACCAGAAGCTCACACTGTTTTACGATCGGAGGCTTGCCGATACGCTCGTCAGCGCAAGCCGCGCTGCCGGCGAGGCGCTGCGCAATCATCCGACATCCCTCGTCGTCATTTATTCCTATGGAGATTTCCGCTCTGCGACCAAAGTAGCGCGCTCGGACGACAAAGCGGCCAAGCCGATTGAGATCACGCGTGAAGGCTGCGTGCCCAATAACCGGGTCGTCGCCTTCTTCTCGAACCCATTCGCCAATCTGGAATCGTCGCGAACTGCTCCACTCAAAATCGACAATGCCCTGATTACTCCCATGCCGAGTATGCGTAACGGCTGGCTGGTAGCGGCCAGCCTCTTTGTCTTTATGGCGTTTTTCGCGATCGGCCCCGGAGTGTGCGTGTGGCTCGCGCTCTCGGAGTTGATGCCGACCCGAATCCGATCGAACGGAATGAGCATCGCCTTGCTGATCAATCAGGCGGTCTCCACGACGATTGCAGCCATCTTTCTTCCCACCGTTGGTAAGTATGGCTACTCGACGATGTTCTTCGCGTTTGCGGCTTTTACGGTGATCTACTTCATCACCGCGGCGGTGTTTTTGCCCGAAACGAAAGGGAAGACGCTGGAGGAAATTGAGGCGCATTTTGAGGGGTCGGCATGAGCATCGAATACTTCAAAATCTATCTGGCGCAAAGGCCTTCAGATCGAACTCCGGTTTTTCCCCGGCAATCAGCTGTGCCATGACTCGCGCTGTGACTGGCGCCAGGAGGATGCCATCGCGAAAATGTCCGGTGGCAACAAAATAACCGGGCGTCGAAGTCGCGCCCAAAATCGGCAAGGCATCGGGCGTACCGGGACGCAAGCCCGCCCAGGCTTCGAGGAATCGCGCTTCAGCGAGCTTCGGAACCACATCGAGCGCGGACGCGCGCAATTTCTGGATTGTCTCCGGCACAGTTTGCTTGTCGAATCCGGCTTCTTCCTGCGTGGCGCCAATCAGCATGCGGCCATCGCTGCGCGGGATCAGATAGACGTCGGGCGTTCGCACCACATGCCGGACCAACTCCTTCTTTGGCATGACGACGCATAACATCTGGCCTTTGACCGGCCGCGTGGGGGTCGAATAAAGAGGTGCAGAGCCGTGCGCGGCCTGAACGGGTGGGGCGCCCTTCTCTCCAGTTGCGGGGCGGCCAATTTGGCCAGCCCACGCCCCGGCGCAGTTGACGACGATTCCTGCTGAGAAATGTGTTTTGCTGGTGCGGACACCCGCCACTTTGCCATCGGCCACGGTGAGCGCGACCACCGGATTGCCAGACGAAAAATCAATGTCACGATGTTTCGCGGCGGCGATGGCGGCGGTCGTCAACTGTCTTGGGTCGACGCTGCGCTCGTGCAAGAACAGTGCAGTCATCTCTGAAATTGTGCCTGTCACATCGAATGCCGGTTCCAGTTCCCGCAAAGGCTGAGGCAAAGGATAGGCAACCTTCAGTTGGGTTGCCGCTGCGGAGTCACGTTGAGAATCGGCCGTCTCCGGTTTGAGAAATACGAGCGTGCCATGATCGCGCAAGTCAATGTGCGTGCTCGATTCATCTTGAAGTTCGTGCACGAACTCGGGATACATGCGCGCGCTGGCCGTCGCCAGTTCCTGCAATGCGGGCGGCGTTTCGAGGAGGAAATCGGCCAACATTCCGCCCGCTGCCCACGAGGCTTCGCGGCCGGGTTCTCCTTTATCAACAAGGAGCACCCTCCCCCCCCGCTTGTTGAGTTCGATGGCCAGCGATAATCCGATGATGCCTCCGCCGACGATGATCGCGTCCCAATGCTTCACCGCTCCATTCTAGCGTCAAGGCCTGCCGCAAATTACGTCCGGGCAAGTACCTGAATCGCAATTGACAGCGCCGAGCGTCTCACAAACAATAGGCATACAGGAGACAACGCATATGCCCGAAGGCGAGCAACCAACCGTGTATCACCCCGAAACAGGGAGCAGTGCCGGCAAGTGGATTCTGATAGTCGTGGCCATCGCCTATGTAGCCGCTTCGGCGTTCTTCGGCTATGACATGCACAACAAACTGACCAAGCTGACCGACGACCAAACCGCCAGCCAGCAGCAGATTGCGGATCTGACCAAGCGCATGCAGTCGGCCGAAGCCGATGCGGAGACGCTAGGCCAGAAGATTGGCATGACGAAGAAGGAAATGGCCGAGCGCGCGCAGGAACTGCAGCGATCGCAGGCAGCCTCGGCGGCCAAGCTCGCAGCCCAAGAAAAGCAGGACGTGAATGCCATGGCGGGCGAGGTTGGAAGCGTGAAGACCGATGTCGGCGGCGTGAAGACCGATGTGGCCGCCACCAAGGCATCCCTCGATGCGACCATCGCGAAATTGCAAACTACCATCGGAGATCTCGGCCAGCAGAGCGGCCTGATTGCCAACACGCGCAGCGATCTCGAGGCTCTCAAACACAAGGGTGACCGCCAATACTACGAGTTCTCGCTGATGAAAGGTGCAAAGGCGCAGGCGATTTCGACCGTCACCATGCAACTCAAGAAGACCGATCCCAAGCATGGCAAATACACGGTGAACGTCACTTCAGACGACAAGACCATCGAGAAGAAAGACAAGAACCAGAGCGAGCCCGTCCAGTTTTATTCCGGGCGTGATCACATGCTCTTCGAAATGGTCGTGTGGACGGTGGACAAGAATAAGATCACCGGCTATCTGAGCACGCCGAAGAATGCGCCCGTGCCGATCACGGCGACACCGTAGCAGGGCCAAACTGCCGATCCCATGCTTCCTGCCAGCGCCCACACGCTTGTTGAGATTGCGCTCCGCACGGGAGTGATTTATCTGCTCGTGCTTGTCGGTATCCGCATCAGCGGCAAAAGGGAAGTGGGGCAGATGACGCCCTTCGACCTGACGCTGTTGCTGCTGATTTCCAACTCCGTGCAAAACGCGATGACCGGGCCGGATACGTCGTTAGCCGGCGGTGCCGTCGCCGCTAGCACGCTGCTCATCATGAACTACCTGGTCGCCGAGGTTTCCGGAGGCAATCGCCGGTTCCGCAAGTTCATCCAGGGACAGCCTAGCTTGCTCGTGCACGATGGCCAGGTCATCGAAGCGCACATGGCCAGAGAGCACGTCAGCATGGATGAACTCGAGCGGTCCCTCCGCGAGCATGGTGTTGCCACCTACAAGGATGCTGCCCTCGCAGTACTTGAAGTGGACGGGTCGATCAGCGTACTGAAGTACGACGACATCGCACCGACGGCCACAACCCACTTAAACCGGCGTCGCTTTATTAAGAGGAACTGAACCTGGCCGAAGAATTGACTAGCGGCAAGCTCGCAAACAAAAAATTGGAGCGCCCTTGGGCGCTCCAAGAAATTGCTGCGCTGGCATCCGACGAGCGGCTTTGCGCCGTTTACTTCGCCGACTTCGCCTGCTCCGCCGGAGGCCCCAAATTCGCCGGCATTTTCGCGGTCAGCGAATTCAGAAACGCCAGAATGTCATCGCGCTCGTCGAAGCTCAGAAAATCGAGCGCATGCATTTCCTTGTCCAAGTGCGCGTTGGCATTGCCGCCGCCAACATAGTGGCCCATCGCATCTTTTAATGTGGGAAAGCTGCCATCGTGGAAGTAGGGCGCGCGTTGCGCGATGTTGCGCAGCGTTGGCGTCTTGAACGCGCCGTAGTCCGCGTCGTTCTTCGTCTGGTCGTAACGCCCGAGGTCATTCAGCTTGCCCTCGATATCCGCGCCCACGCCCAGGTTGTGGAATTTGTTGTCGGTGAAAAGGGCATACTTCTCGCCAATGGTATGGCAAACCGCGCAGTTGCCTTTCTTCGGATCCATGAACAGCTTCAGCCCGCGCTGCGCCGATGCCGTGAGCGCAGTCTTCTCGTGGCCATAGTAAAAGCGGTCAAACGCCGAGTTACCGCAGAGCACCGTGCGCTCAAACGAAGCAATCGACTTCACGACCAGGTCAATCGTGATATGGTCCGTTCCCCAGGCCTGCTTGAACAGCGCCACATAATTCGGGTCGGCTTGCAGGTGCGCGACGACGGCGTCGTGAGTGGTGGCCATTTCCACGGGATTGGCAATTGGTCCCTTAGCTTGCTCTTCGAGGCTGGGCGCGCGGCCATCCCAGAATTGCACTTCGTTGTAAGCGGAATTGATCACCGTGGGAGAATGACGCGTTCCTTTTTTGCCACCAACGCCTATCGAAGGCGAGTTTCGGTCCGTGAATCCGGTCTCCGGAGAATGGCAGGAAGCGCACGTAATCGTGCCATCGGCAGAGAGCGCACCCTCGTAATACAAGCGGCGGCCAAGCGCAATGGTTTCCGCGGTCGGCGGGTTATCCGCCGGAATCGGAACGGCTGGCAGTCCGAGCGGCGGCTTGATGGTCATCGGCTTGCCGATCGGCATGACCGCGGCTGGCTGATCGGCGGCCCAAACGGCGGACGGCGCGGCACTCCACTGTCCAGCGCCAACAACCAGCAGGGCCGCGGCCGAAATGATAAGGGCCACGCTCAACAATCGCAGGGTTCTCATAATGACTCTCCTTCTATACGCCGAATTCTAGTCAGCATTAGAAAGTGGGTCAGTGATGTATGACACGGTGCCAAGTGAAGCTGTAGCCGCGAAGCGGCTTTGCAGTTTGCTGAAAAAGTCGGGACTCAGGCCCTCAGCCCCTAAAGGGGCAGTTGATTTCGAAGGATGTGCGGTATCGCTAAAGCGATACCCTGATACAAAACTCGTTTTTCAGCAAACTGTTTAGCCGCCGAGGTCAAGGCCGTGTCATCTTTTCCGGCTTCACCAGCGCATCGAATTCCTCGCCGGTAAGATGTCCCAGCTTCACCGCCGCTTCCTTCAGGCTTGAGTGCTCCACGTGCGCCGTGTGCGCAATCTTCGCCGCGTTGTCGTATCCGACCTTTGGAGCGAGCGCCGTCACCAGCATGAGCGAATTCTTCACATACCAATCGACCTTGGCGCGGTCAACCTCAATGCCCTTGATCATGTACTCGACATAGCCGTGGCAGGCGTCGGTAATCAACGTCACCGAGTGCAGGAAGTTGTAAATGATCACCGGCTTGTACACGTTCAGCTCGAAGTTGCCCTGCGATCCGCCCATACCCACAGCCGCCGTCGCTCCATGCACCTGCACGCACACCATCGTCATGGCTTCGCACTGCGTGGGATTCACCTTGCCCGGCATGATCGACGATCCCGGCTCATTCTCCGGAATCACCAACTCGCCGAGGCCGCACCGCGGACCCGAAGCCAGCCAGCGAATGTCGTTCGAGATCTTCATAAACGATGCCGCCAGAGTCTCCATCGCGCCCTGCGCAAACACGATCTCATCGTGCGCCGATAGCGCGGCAAACTTATTCGGATGCGAGCGGAAGGGAAGTCCTGTCAATTCCGCAATCTTCTTCGCCGCGCGCTCGGCAAATTCCGGATGCGTATTCAACCCCGTGCCCACCGCCGTCCCGCCAATCGCCAGGTCGTACAGGCCGTCCAGCGCCTGCTCCAACCTCTTTATGTCGCGGTCCAGCAACGCAGCCCACCCGCCAAACTCCTGACCAATTGTCAGCGGCACGGCATCCTGCAGGTGCGTGCGGCCAATCTTCACGATGCTGTCAAATTCCTTGGCCTTCGCCGCAATGGCATCGCGCACCGTCTTGATCGCCGGAATCAGCGCGTTCTTCACCCGCGACGCCGCCGCAATGTGCATCGCCGCCGGAAAGGTATCGTTCGACGATTGCGACATATTCACGTGATCGTTCGGATGGATCGGCTTCTTACTCCCCATCTCGCCGCCTGCAATCTCAATCGCGCGATTCGAGATGACCTCATTCACATTCATATTGGTCTGCGTGCCCGAGCCCGTCTGCCAGATGCGCAGCGGGAACTGGTCATTCAGCTTGCCGGCAATCACTTCGTCGGCCGCTTGCGTGATCAGTTTCGCCTTGTCCGCCGGTAGTTTGCCCAGGTCCTGATTGACCAGCGCGCAAGCCTTCTTCAGCGTGCCAAACGCCTTGATCAGCTCCGGAGGCATCACATCCCGCCCAATATCAAAATGCAAAAGTGACCGC
>JBAQIB010000079.1:0-17355 GCA_049288625.1 Terriglobales bacterium
CGCCTGCCCTTAATGGGCAATCAGGGAGCCAATGAGAGGTTAATAAAGGCAATACAATCAGCGGGTTGCAGGGGGATGGAGAAGCTGCGGGAGGGGACAAGTTGGCGCACAAAGCAGCCGGCGAGACCGCGTCAGACCAGCTAACCCATTCAAAATCAGCAACGGATCGCTTGGCCTACCACCTTCCGGCCATACGGGACAGAATGTCCCACCGCACCCAGCAAGCGAGATGACTCCGTGAGCTGTCGGCGTTACTAGAGAGTTAACAAAATCGCCGGGTCCGAAATCCAGCCTGATTGGAGACGAGACTTTTGGAGGGACTAAACCCTGGAGTGGCTGGACAAAGAGCGTCAGTCCGTAATCAAACCGCCCGTCCACTCGCTCAGGCGCTCAATCCGGCGCTCGCGGCAATACGCGGTCAGGTCTTCGACGAGCGTCTCGGTGGCCACGGGATCAAAGTAACTCGCGGTTCCAACCTGCACTGCGCTTGCCCCTGCCAACATAAATTCAACCACGTCCACCGGCGTCGTAATCCCGCCCATGCCGATTACGGGAATCTTCACGGCGTGCGCAGCGTCATAAACCATGCGCAGGGCGATGGGCTTGATTGCCGGACCCGACAACCCTGCCGTCACATTCGCAATCCGCGGCCGGCGCGTTTCGGCATCAATCCCCATTGCCAGGAACGTATTCACCAGCGAGATGGCGTCCGCTCCGGCCTCCTCCGCCACATGGGCCATCAGTGAAATGGAAGTCACGTTGGGCGAAAGCTTTACAATCAGCGGCCGCGCCGCCACGCGTTTTGCCGAACGCACGACTTCATCGAGCAAATGCGGATCGCTGCCAAACTGCAGGCCGCCGTGCGCCGTATTCGGACAAGATACATTTAGCTCGTAGGCTGCGATGCCCTCACCCTGATTGAGAATTTCAATCGCGCGCTCGTAATCGGCGCGGGTGTAACCGAAAACGTTAGCGAACACGACGACGTTTTTCTTCGCGCCCAGTGCAGGCAACTTTTCGTCGAGAAATGCCTGCGCTCCGATATTCTGCAGGCCAATGGCATTCAGCATTCCGGCGGCAGTCTCATAAAGCCGCGGCGGCGGGTTTCCTGTCATCGGCTCAACCGACAGGCCCTTGACCACCAACCCGCCGAGGCGGTCCAGATGCACGATGTCCTCGAATTCGACGCCATAACCGAATGTCCCGGAAGCAGCAATGATCGGGTTCTTGAGGTCAATGCCGGCGACATGAACGCGCAGATCGGGAGCGGCCGGGGCTTTGCCCGGCATATCGCGAGGAGAAGCGGGGGTCATGGTTTGCCCCCTGGGGCAGCATGATCGTCGGTTACGGCGTGATGCGACGCCGCGAGCGCTTCGGTGAGCACTCTGCCCGTGGCTTGCGCCGGAGCGTTGATACCAAGCAAGGAGGCCAGCGTGACGGCCAAATCCGTCGGCTCGGCGTGCGTGCGGTAGACTCCCGGCTGAAATGCGAGACCGTAAAAGGCAAGCGGCACATGGGTATCGTACGAAAAAGGAGTGGCGTGATCCGTACCTGCCGTGATTCCGACCTGAAACGGCTTCGGCACGCCCAGCACATACCACCCACCTTCGGGAGAATAACTGTGGGCATAGCGCCGGCCGAGTTCGGTGTTGGGAACCTGTCCGCGCGCCAGCTCTGACTTCGTAAAGTACCCTGTCAACCCAACCTGTTTGAGAGCCTCACCGGCGTCGCTCTCGGCGTCCGCTTCGTGGCGCCCGGCTGCGGTGAAGGCCTCGTCGTTTAACCAGGCATCGGGATAATCCACTTCAAGAATGTAGTCTGCCTTCTTGTCGTACCTTTTCGCCAGGAAGGAGTTGACTTGCTCACGCATCGCTTTCGCATCGAGGTTCGCCGCAGGCAGACGCAGGGTCTTCGCAAAATCCGGGAGCGGGGCAATGCCGTGATCGGCCGAGAGCGCCATCCAAACATTCGCGAGCCCCACCTGGTGGCCAAGAAATCCGACGAACTCGGCCAGTTGCCGATCCAGTTTCAGCGCCATACTGCGCATCTGGGGAGAGTCCGGGCCAACGCGATGCCCGAGAATGTCGTTGGCCGAGAGACTGATGGCGAGCAGGTCCGTCGCCGGTCCAGCCCCGAGCTTTTCGTAGAGCACCAGTTCTTTCGCGAATTCGAACTGATATTCATTGGCAAACGGAGTAGCTCCAACGACCTCATAAAACCCCGCCGGCTTGCCGTCCCTACCGTTGCGCGGAGCAGTCGACCCCAGCACGTTGCCCTCGGCGTCTTTCCACTCGCGATTCCAGAATTTCTCCGCGCGATGGCTGCCGTTGAAATTGCGCACCCACTCCGGCAAATCCTGGCGGTAAAAAGTTGAGGTGATCCAGGCGCCACTTTTGGGATCGATCCAGTAAGCGCCGTCACCCGAAAATCCCGCCGGTAATACAGCCGCCCGATCCTTGAGCGAGACGGCAAACACGCGCGCCTTGGAGCCGGTTGCCAGCTTCAATTCGTCGCCCAACGTGTCGCTTAGAAGATTGTGTGGAGATGCCCCCGGCCCGGCCTGATCCCCGCCGACCAGCTTGACGGCATCGTCTTCCACCGAAGTCACAGACTTCTTTTTCTGCGGATTCCACCACTCGTTCGCGGCAATGCCGTGGCCGCTGGTATAGCTTCCCGTGAAAAGTGTGGCGTGTCCCGGAGCTGTGCGGGTATTGGCGTAGTCGTAGTTGCAATCGGCAAAGTACGCTCCCCGATCGGTAAAAATTCGGAACCCGTTATCGACAAATTGATCGTGGTAGCGTTCAAGATAATCGCCGCGAAACTGATCGATCACGATGATAACGATCAGCTTGGGGTGGGCGTTGTAGGCGGTGGCAAGGGCGCGAGGAGCCGAACCAAGAAAAAGCAAAGCAAGGAAGATCCAGGTTCGGAACGTAAGGGCCACGCGGTAATAGTGCAGTTCCATTGCGAGCTAGTGTACAGCAGAACCAGTACGCTTCTACCGGGGCGGCCGCGGCGCAATCCCAGATGCAATCCGGGCTATAATTCGCAGAATTCCATGAGCCTGGCAACGGGTACCAAACTCGGGCCGTATGAGATCGCGACACCCGTCGGTGCCGGCGGCATGGGCGAAGTTTATCGAGCGCGAGATACTCGGCTTGAGCGCACAGTAGCAATCAAGATCCTGAAAGCTCGCCAAGCTGAAACTGCTGACGGCAGAGAGCGCTTCGATCGCGAGGCGCGATCCATCTCTTCTTTGAATCATCCCAACATCTGTCATCTCTATGACGTTGGCGAGCAGGACGGCGTCCGTTATTTGGTGATGGAGTTTCTGGAGGGTGAGACGTTGGCCGACCGCCTCCAGAAAGGCGCGTTGCCCCTCGAACAGGTTTTCAAATACGGAATTGAGATTTGTGAGGGGCTGGAGCAAGCGCACCGCAAGGGAATCGTCCATCGCGACTTGAAGCCGGGAAATATCATGCTGACGAAAACGGGCGTGAAGCTGATGGATTTCGGTCTGGCCAAGCCGCTGGCTCCGCCCAATTCCGGCCTGACCGAGACGCTCGCAACATCACCGCAACCGCTGACGGCAGATGGAGCCGTGATGGGCACGTTTCCTTACATGTCTCCAGAACAGGTCGAGGGGAGCGAGGTCGACGGGCGCAGCGACATTTTTTCCCTTGGCGCCGTGCTGTATGAGATGGTGACGGGCAAACGGGCCTTTAAGGGAAAGAGTTCGCTCAGCATATGCTCCGCGATTCTGGAAAGAAATCCGCCGCCAGTGAGTTCTGTCAAACCCATGACGCCGTCCGCACTCGACCATGCGGTGGGCCGGTGCTTGATGAAAGACCGGGACGAACGGTGGCAGAGCGTCCGCGACCTCAGTCACGAGTTGAAATGGATTGCGCAAGACGGCCTTAAGGCGGCCGTGCCTGCTCAAGCGGCTTCGCCCGGAAAGTTTTACGACTTGATCCCTTGGGCGGTTGCGGCGGTTTTAGCGCTGGTCTGCATAGGCGTGACTGTGAAATTCATGGCGCGAGCGCCGCAGGCCACGCGCGTCGTGCGTGCCTCTTTGCTGCCGCCGCTGGGGTCGTCCTTCTTGCCTTACAGCTTTGCCATCGCGCCCGACGGCAACCGCGTGGCCTTTGTTGCCTTGGGAGCGGACGGCAAAACGGCTCTCTGGGTCCGAGGACTCTCCTCCTACAATGCGCAACAAATCACGGGCACGGAGGGCGCGGTCTTTCCGTTCTGGTCTCCAGATAGCCTCCACATCGGGTTCTTTGCGCAAGGCCGGCTGAAGGCCGTCGACCTTGCTAATTCGTCTGTGCAGGACATATGCGATGCCCCGGGATTCTTCGGCGGCACTTGGAATCGGGATGGAGTCATCGTGTTCGCGCCCGGCATCACCGGGCCAATCTACCAGGTGCGTGCCGTTGGCGGTGTTCCGCAACCGGTCACGACCGTTACACCGGGTAGCAGTGAAGCTCATCATTGGCCCTTTTTCCTCCCCGATGGAAAACACTTTCTGTACAGCGTGAATTGGACCGGCCACTCCGATACGGTGCGTCCCGGCATCTATGTCGCGGCGATCGATTCCGGTGCGTCCAAGTTCGTCTCCTCGGGAACCACTGGCAACGTGCTGTTCGCTTCCGGCAATCTGCTCTATGTAAGCGACCGCACCATCATGGCTCAGCCCTTCGATACGGCGAGCCTTCAAACCACTGGACCGGCGCTGCCGCTGACGCAACAGGAAGTGGATAAGTTTTTCGATTTCTGGCAATCAGGATTTTCTGTTTCGCAGGACGGCAAGTTGGTTTTCCAGTCGGCCGCCGATGCTCCCTCGCGCCTTGTCTGGTACGACCCTGCGGGGAAGGAACTCGGCCAATTCCCTGAGCTTGGTTATGAGGGCCCGCAATTCTCGCCGGACGGACGGATGCTCGCTGTCTACTCGGACGACCAGCACAATGGCAAGCACTTCATCCGCGTCTACGATCTGGAACGCGGAATCAGCGCCCGCCTCACCGATGGCGGAAACGAAAGCACTCCGGTTTGGTCGCGGGATAGCAAGTCTATCGCTTTTCGCGATCCGTCCTTGAACATCGAGGTGGTTCCTGCCGATGGTTCCAGCCCCGCGCAGCCGCTCTTGAGCGGTACCAACGTCATCCCGTGCGATTGGTCTGCCGACGGAACCCTGATCTATATGAGTCTGGGAGGAGGCATGTATCCGAGCCTGGACGTCTACTCTCCCGCGGAAAAGAAATCGAGGCAATTCGTGAAATCCGGCGCCGAGCCGCAATTCTCTCCCGACGGCAAATGGGTGGCCTATGTGGAAGTGCCGGGGCGCCAGATTCTTGTTCAGCCATTTCCCGGCCCCGGAGCGCATATCCAGGTCTCCAGGCTGCCGGGATCGGCAGAGCCACGATGGAGCCACGACGGCAAGAAGATCTTCTTTGTTCAGCCCGATCGAAAGCTGATGACGGTAACCTTCGACCCTGTAAAGAAGACGGCGGGCCCGCCACAATTCGTTGCGCAGACGCGAATCGTGACAACCTCTTTCGGCTGGTTTCAATACGACGTTTCTGCCGACGGACGCTTCCTGGTCAATTCGCTGCCTGCGAACAACTCTTCGCCTCTCACATTGGTCACGGGCTGGGATAGCCTTTTGCATCGCCGCTAAACGCTTTTCGCTTCACGGCCCTTCGCAGACTCTGCCGCCCCGTTCACGGAATCGCACTTTTCAGCTAAAGTTAATGCAGAATGCTCGATCTCAATTTCGTTCGCGACAACCTCGCGCTCGTCGAAGAAAAGCTGCGCCAGCGCGGGATGAACCCCGCCGAGGTTTTGAAGGATTTCCAATCGATTGACTCCGAACGCCGCCTAGCCATCACGCAGACGGAAACCCTGCAGGCGCGCCGGAACAAAGCTTCGGAAGAGATTGCGCGGCTTAAAAAGAATAAGGAAGACGCGTCGGCGCTGATCAAGGAAACTCAGGACCTGCGCGGGCAGATACAGGAAGGCGAAAAGAAGGCAGCTGACGCCGATGCCCGCCTGCGCGATATTTTGACCGCCCTTCCCAATCTTCCTCATGTTAGCGTGCCCGTCGGCACCAGCGAGCAAGCCAATGTCGAAGCCCGCCGTTGGGGTACGCCGCCGAAGTTCGATTTCACTCCCAAGGCGCACTGGGAAATCGGCGAGCAACTGGGCGTGCTCGACCTGGAGCGCGCGGCCAAGCTCTCCGGCGCACGCTTCGCAGTGTACTGGGCGCTGGGTGCGCGGCTTGAGCGCGCTCTTGCCAACTTCATGCTTGATTTGCACACGGGCGAACATGGCTACACTGAAGTTCTTCCGCCCTACATGGTGAATTCCGAATCCATGTACGGCACCGGGCAGCTCCCGAAATTTGCCCAGGATTCATTTCGCGTTCCGCACGGGGAAAAAGATCTCTGGCTTATTCCCACCGCCGAGGTCCCGGTCACGAATCTCTATCGCGACGAAGTTATCGATGCTGCCAAGTTGCCAATCTGTCTGACCGCCTACACGGCGTGTTTCCGCAGCGAAGCTGGTTCCTATGGCAAAGATGTTCGCGGCATCATCCGGCAGCATCAATTTCAAAAAGTGGAGTTGGTGAAGCTTTCGCGCCCCGAAAGTTCCTACGACGAACTGGAAAAGCTGACCCACAACGCGGAAACTGTTCTGCAGAAACTGGGACTGCACTATCGCGTGGTCACGCTGTGCACCGGCGATATGGGATTTTCCTCGGCCAAAACCTACGACATTGAGGTGTGGTTGCCCGGGCAGAACCTATTCCGCGAAATCTCTTCGTGCTCGAACTTCGAAAGCTTTCAAGCGCGGCGAGCTAACATCCGCTATCGTCCGGAAGGGAAGAGCAAGACCGAACTTGTCCACACGCTGAATGGCAGCGGACTGGCCGTCGGGCGCACCTGGGTTGCCATCGTGGAAAACTATCAGCAAGCCGACGGCAGCGTGCGCGTGCCCGAAGCCTTGCAAGCTTACATGGGCACCGACTGCATCAAAGCAAGGAACATGTGAACTACGAGCTTATGAGCGCGAAGTCTGCGAATCAGCGAGCGAGCAACAGCGAGCCGCCGACCGTGCCGGGCGGCCTATTTGCCATGTCATGAATTCCCAAATAAACTTGCAACAACCCGACGTAGTCCTGACGGTGCCGAAAGTCCCCGTCTCTCCCATGGGCGCAATCTGGCGGACAATTCGCGGATACATCCTCTGGTCCTATGAGCGCGGCAGCCTGCACTACGACATCATGGTCACGCTCATCCTGCTGTTTGTCTTCCTCTCGCCGCACGTCATCAACTTCAAAGACAAGCCGGTGGAGCGCATTCCGAGTTCAGGCATGCTGATCACTCCCGACAAGAGCGGCGGCTTTATTTATCAGATCCCGGCAGCCGCCGTGAACGCTGCTGCCGGCGCCGATATTTCTTCGCAGCTAGAAAGAATCATTGAACCGATCTCCGGCGCGGTCAGCATCACGAAGTATGAACCGGTGAAAGATTCTGCCGGTCGCACGCAGAGCTACAAGGTTTGGGTAAACAAGGAATAGGTCAAAGCCGACGAACGAGATTAGGCCCGCAGCCCCTAAAGGGGCGATTGATTTCGAAGAACCTGCGGTATCGCTAAAGCGATACCCTGATACAAAACGGAGTTGTTTCGGCAAACCGTTTATCCGCTGAGGGGCAGAGCCCAAAATCAAAATGCGACTTCTAATCTCGTTCGCCGTCAGCCTCGTGCTCACCGGAGCCGCCTACCCGCAGATCGTGGGGGTTGGTGTGCATGCCGCAAAAATGCTCTGGCAGGCGGAATCCGCTCCTCTCGACCGGGTGCTATCCCAGATGGACACGGCCGCCAAAGCCTTCCACACCGCGGAGGCCAGCTTCACCTTCGATCAATACACCAAGGTGGTCGACGAAACTGACACGCAAAAGGGCAAGCTCTACTTCCGCCGGCAGGGCAAGGATGCGGAGATGGCCGCCGACTTCAGCGAGCCCAAGCAATATGCGATTTACTCCGGAGGCAAAGCGCAGCTTTACAATCCAAAAACCGACACCGTAAACGAATACAAAGCTGACAAAAACCGCGCCCAGGTCGAGGCGTTCCTGCTCCTGGGTTTCGGTGGCGGAGGCCATGACCTGCTTTCGACCTACGACGTGCAATATCGCGGACAAGAGACCATCAACGGCGTGGCCACGGCAAAGCTCGAACTTACTCCCAAATCCAAGGACCTGCTCAATAACATCTCAAAAATCGTCCTGTGGGCCGACCCCGTGCAGGGTGTTTCCGTGCAGCAGCAGATGTTTTTTCCTGGCGGCGATTACCGCCTGGCCAAGTATTCCGACATTCAGCTCAACAAGAAACTGCCGGACAGTGTCTTTAAACTGAAAACCACGGGCAAGACCAAGTTTGTACCGCAGGGGTAGATCCAGAGGGTTAGCCTCGCAGGCAAGCCAGCACCGAAAGGCGCAGAGGTTTCGCGCCACATTTGGCATGCCTGAAGGCATGCACTGATACAAATCGTAAGAATAGATTTTCACAGCGGGCTGTCAGGCGCAGCCGTGATTTTTCCGTCGAGAACCGCAAAAATCCGTACCAAGAGAATCAAGCTGAAAAACCAGCTCCGGGACGGTATACTGCAAAAAGTCCTTTAAGAGCTGAATTCGAATGGCCAAAGTTTTTACGATCCCGGTCCCTCCCGATCTAACCCGCAAGCCGCGTGAACGCACGTCCGATCCCCGCTACGTGGACGGCCAGAAGTTGCTGGTGGAAGCGCTGAAATACCTGGCGAAGGCTGATCCAATTGCTAACCGCGGCGCCATCGAACTGCTCTCCGAGCACATCCGCACGCGATTCCGCATGACCGACTCACCGCTGGGGTGAGCCAGGGCCATTCTGCTCGTCTTCGGCCGAGAACAAGTTCCCTTAGAAACTAATCCTCAGCGCAAATTGGACAACGCGGGGTCCGCGGTAGTAGGACGAGGTCGGAGCAGTATTATCCAACGTCACTTGCCCGAAGGTCGAAGTTCCGCCAACCGTTCCAGCGCCCAGCGTCGGGCTGAAGAACTGCGTGTGGTTAAAGGCGTTGAAGAGATTGGCCTGGAATTGGAGGTTCTTGCTCTCGGTGAACTGGAAATTTTTCATCAGCGAGATATCCCAATTATTGATGCCCGGTCCGCGAAGAACATTCCTGCCCATGTTGCCATAGGTGAAGAGCGGAACTCCCCCTTGCACCAAACTGCTTTTCTTTGGGACCGGCAGACCAACTGGGGGGCCAGCTGCACAAACCAGATTCGTTGGATCGAAATAGAAATACCCCGTCACCGATAGAGGTGCGCCGGCGGGGCTGTTGGCCGACACGCAGCTTAGATGGAGCGGATCAACGCTGGGGTCGGGGAATGTAAACGTCCGCAATTGTCGCGGATTGTGGAATATCTGAACCGGTCCGATCACATCGGGACGGTCGAGGCCCCCATTGGAAAAGCTGGCGCCGTTGCTCGAATAGAGGGTGAAAGGATTTCCCGACTGGAAGGTCGTGATTGTCGACAGTTCCCACCCTCCCACCAGAGTCTTGCTCAGTCTGCTTCCGTGGTTTCCCACCGGAATCTCCCAGATGGGGCTCAACACGAGTCGGTGCGTCGCATCAAAATCGGCCAGACCGCGGTCAAACGCGGGATCGAGCGGATTGGTGTACGTTCCCGAGCGCGATCGGAAGCCTGAGGTCTGGTCGACGGTCTTGCCATAGGTATAGGCCACTCGGAACTGCAATCCGCGCGACACCTCTCGATCCACGGTTACCTGCAGCTGGTTGCTCGAAGAGCTGCCTTCACTCACATTGGTCAGAATTTGCGTCGCACCGGTGGGATTGCCTGTAAAGGCCGGGCTGCCGTCGCACGCGGCCAGAGGCCTGGCGCAGTCGGCGTTGATATTCTGGGCGGGGTCCACTTTCTGGTCCACATAATACTGATACTGCGTCATTAATCCATTGGGCCCGTCAAGCGTGGGATAGTTGTAATTCTGTCCCGCGATCGCTTTGCGGCTGAAACTTCCCACATATACCGCTTCGATCATCGTGTCTTTCGTCACCTGATATTGAAAGCCGTAATTAACGTGTTCGGCATAAGGAGTCCGGAAGTGCGGTGTAACTACGTATGCAAACGGAATCGCGGGATTAAAGAATTGCCCGAGATGACCACCTGCGATGAATGGGTAGGGATCCGAATAACCCGTGTTCGCCGTTTGGAACGGGTCTGCGCTGTAGGAACCGTTTACTGGCTCAAGACAGCCGGTCGCGGCTCCCTTGCCTTTCGTCGTAAAGCAAGGGTAGTTATTCGCCCCATAACCGAAAGGTGGTTCGCCGCCAAACTGCAGGTTCAAGGCTCCATCCTCGATGTCGTAGAAAATTCCGAAACCACCCCGCATAACCAGCCTGGCATTTCCCAGCATGTCCCAGGCGAAGCCAAAACGCGGCGCGAAGTTGTTCCGATCGGGGTAGGCTAATCCGCGGTTCGGTGTTCCGGGATCGCCGGGGTACAGAATGTCTGGCGGTGCACCGGGATAAACGGTGGACTGCTGCCCCGGGAACCATCCTAAGATCTCGTTATGCACATCTTCCTGGGGAGAGTTGTATTCGTAGCGCACCCCATAATCGAGGCTAAGCCTTCTTGTGATCTTCCACGCATCCTGCGCAAAGAAGTCGAACTGGTGCGTCCTGATGTTGTACGTAGCATTGGAAAACTGAAAATAGTTGTCGGTGTAGCCGCCAACAAAATCAGCCAACGCATTACCCGTGTTCGTGTAGTACGTTCCGTAGTCGAATGACCCGTTGTTGAAGAAGTCGTAATCGAAGTTGTCACGAACAAAATGCACGTCCGCCCCGAACTTCAGCGCGTGTTGTCCGTGCGTCCATGAAAACGTGTCCTGGTACTGAAATGCGACGTCGTGGGTTTTCGTCGGCCCATAGGGAGACGGGCCCAGAGCGAAAGCGCCCGCGACACTTACGTACGGAGGCGCCGTACCTATCGGGTCGTCCGGCGTCACGGTTGTAAATCCCAGCGCCGACGGCGACGTTGTATCCGACGGAATTGACCCAAGAGAGGCGCTGCGGTTGGCCGTAACGCGCAATTCATTCAACATGGTTGGAGAAATCGTCCGTGTCCACTGGATCGAGCCATTTTGAAAACGGTTATTGTCTCTGTACCCGGAACCCAAAGGAACGTTGCCTCCGAGAGGTCCGACGGGAAAATTGTCGGGATCGTCGTCAAAAATGTAGGTGGCTGAAAGCGTGTCCTTGGGGGAGATTGTGTAGTCGTAGCGGAAAATAAACTGGTCCTGCTGCAATCGCGCAATCGGGTCTTCAACAAACTGATTGAAAGGAGCGTTCGGCGGGGGCACGAAATCGTTGATGTAATTCTGCATTACGGTATCGACCGGAACCTGATTGCAGGGCGTTCCCTTGCACTTGAATGTTCCCCCGGTTACAGGATTGGTTAGCAGAGCGCCAAGCTCACTGAAATCCCCCGTTCTTTCGGCCGGACTGAGTACCGTCAGAATTTGAGATTGGCCGATCTGCTTGCGGCCGCCCTGATAAGAAGCGAACAGAAACATCTTGTCCTTGAGAATCGGAAAGCCTGCGGTCCCACCAAAAATGTTGTATTTGAAAACCGGCACTTGACCGACAATGAAGTCTTTGGCATCGAGTGCTGTGTTGCGGAAGTAATCGAACAGTGTGCCGTGCAGTGCATTCGTTCCGGACTTTATTACCTGGTTGACGATGCCACCCGATGTTCGCCCGTATTCCGCTTCGTAGTTGTTGGTAATTATTTTGAACTCGGCAACTGCATCCGGACTCGGATTGACAACGATGTTGTTTCCCAGGAAGTCAGTGTTGTCCGCACCGTCCAGCAGAAATGTCATCGACTCCGAGCGCTGGCCGCTCACGGAAAAGGGATTTCCCGAGCCATCATCCTGGTCGGGCGCGGAGACGCCCGCCTGCAAGAGCCCCAACTGCAATGTGTCGCGCGCGGCAAGCGGCAGCGTCTCGATCCGCTGCGTCGTCTCCACCTTCCCCAGAGTGGCGCTGATCGTGTCCACGTGCGTGACATTGCCATTCACTTCCACAACCTGGCTGCTCGTCCCAACCTTCAGTTCCACATCTTGCTTTGCGTTCTGGTTGATCTCGAGCGTGATGCCCTTGCGCACGTACTTGCTGAATCCGGTTTGCTCGATTGAAAGTTCATAGGTTCCGATCGGCACCAGTGTGAACAGGTAATCGCCGTCCTTGTTGGACGTCACATTTCGCGCAATGTTCGTGTCGGTGTTCTTCAGCGTTACTTTGGCTCCGACCACAATCGCATGCGATGCGTCCCGGATCGTGCCGGTGATTTGTGCGGTGGCTTGTTGTGCCGCCGCCTGATTTGCGCCGAGCACCAGCAGGCAAAAAAAGAGCGAAATGGCAGTACAGCAACCGATTCTGGGGAAGTGGGAAGTCATCGGGAACGGGCTCCTGCTTATTGTCTCAGTCCAAGCGTCAGTCCACGCCCTTAGAATGTCACCCGCGCTGCGATCTGTAGAAGGCGCTCGGTGAGCGTTGTATTTACGCCGCTTCCAAAATTCGTGGTCGTAATCTGACCGAACGTCCCGCTCAAGATGTTTGTGTCGGGATTGTTGAACTCGCCGTGGTTGAATAAGTTAAAAGCTTCCACACGGAACTCGGCATTCACACGCTCGGTAATGGACGTTGTCTTGGCCACTGCCATATCGAGATTCGTACGCCCCGGGCCGCGGAAGAAGTTGCGCGGCAGGCCGTAGCCATTTCCGGGAACATCTGGAATTTGCGCAAACGCAGCGGGATTGAAATACAGATTGCCGTTCGTTCTGGGGTTCATAATGGAGATGCTGTTGAACCCTGGATTAAACACGGCGTTGGCCAAGGCCGAATCGCCGGCTCCAGACGGCCCTGGATCAGAAGTACCACCGGGGAGTTGGCTGCTGATTGTGAGTGGGAACCCTGTCCGCCAAGTGAAAATCGGATACAGGCTCCATCCCTTAACCAAGCGCTTTGGTCCTGACTCCCAGGCCTTATCGAAGGGCAAATCCCACCCGCCGCTAAACGTGATCCGATTGGTAAGGTCGAAATCGGACGACCCGCGGAATTGACTATGGTTGTAATAGGGAATACTCGACGATCGATTTCGAAATCCCGAAGCATTATCAATACTGTGGGCGTAAGTGTACCCCAAAGTGAAGTACGTGTTGCCAATGTAGCGGTTGTCGCCGTTGTCTTTTCTCAAGGAGGTTTCCATGCTATTGAAATTGGCGAAGCTGATATTGGCAAATTCCAACGCACTGGAAATGGGACAATCGGCGGAATAGGGGGAAACCCCACCGTAGCCGGCGCAAAAGTCGGCAAAACTCGGCTGGTTGTAGTTCAAGATTCGAGTGGGATTTGGTCCATTCACCGTGCTCAGGTCGAAAGGATTCACATCGACCAGCGACGTCAGCCCTTTCGAACTGCTGCCAACGTAATTCAACTCAAAGATCAAGTTCTTCGCGAGTTCATCCTGAGCGCTCAGATTGTACTGATACGTGTAGGGCGTGTGCAGATGCGGATCCACGAAGTAGATTCCGCCTCCGCCGAACGGAAGAGAGTTGCCGGTGGTCGGGTTAAAAGCGCTGCTTGCGGTGGGTGGCTGCGATGGAAATGGCTGCGAAAGGCCCGCCTGCGGCCAGGGATTGCTGTAAAACGGCGCCCCGTGTTTCTTAAAAGGACCCTGGGGATTGAAAAACCCATCGACTTCGCTGTAGAAAGGCGGCGCCCCGTTGAATTGGAGATTGTCTTCGCCTTTCAGTACGTCGTAGAAGAGGCCGATGCCTCCGCGAATGCTCATCTTGCCATTGCCCCGAGGGTCCCACGCAAACCCGAATCGCGGTGCGAAGTTGTCTCGGTCGGGGAAATTCACGCCCTGAGGAGCGCCAGCATCTCCGGGAAAAAGCAGGCCGATCGGCGCGTTGGGAAAGCGCGTGGATTGGGCTCCTGGAACGATCGAAAACGTTCGTCCCTGGGTATCGCGCTTGGGAGTGCTGTACTCGTAGCGGATGCCCAGCGTTAGAATGAAATTCTTCCTTACTCGCCATTCGTCCTGCAGGAATCCATAGGTAGCCTTGCTTCGGATGTTGTTGCTTGCGTTGGGACCCTCAAACAAGTCGTAGGGAATCCCAACCAGAAAATCGGCAAAGCTGTCGCCGGTGCCTCCCGGATCGAATCCCCCGTAAAAATCGAAAATACCATTGCCGTAAAAATCATAAGTAGTGTTGTTCTGGTAAGCAGAAAAACCGGCGCCAAACTTCCATGTGTTGCGCCCTTTTACCCAGGTGAGCGTATCCGTGTAAGCGAACGTGTTGCCAATCTCGTAAGCGGGGCCTTGCGGGTCGGTTCCGAACTCCAAGCCGTTGTCGAAGTAAACTTGGGGTGGGCCGTTGGGTGTGTCGGATAGGACGCCAAAACCCAATTGGGCCGCGGTGGGAAGGTTCCCGGTTGGCAAGCCAAAATCGCCATTGTGGCGTTGGACAGTGACGAGGAATTCATTCAGCAGGGCCGGCGAGAAGGTCCGAGTGTAACCGATATTCGAAAAATAACTGTTGGTGTGCCTAAGTTCCCCAAAGCCCAGGATCGTGGAGTTGAACCCCGAAAAGGGATCGGTCGTAGGATTGCGGTTCCCTCCCAGCGTAATCGCGAGCTTGTCTTTCGAACTGAAATTGAGGTCGACTTTAACGGTAAGCTCGTTTCTGTTGTCTGAAGCCGGGGCGGACTGAGAGATTTGGGCTAAGCCGGTGAAAGGGTTGATGGTGGTTGAGGTTGGAATCAGTCCCAGCTTGATATAGTTCTGCGCGGCCGGATCGAACTTGGCAGGATCGATGATCGCGTTCGACGCGGAGCCGCCCGCCGGCAAGAAGTAAGGATTTTTTGTCAGGAATGCGGAGACGCTCGAAGCGTCCGGAGCTTGCGAGAAGTCGCCATTATTCAGTTCGTCGGGCGTGAATGTCGTTGTCGTCGAAACCTCGGCTTGTGTCTGTCGTTGGCCTTGGTAGGCGACGAAGAAAAAGAATCGGTCCTTGCCATCCAATAGGTGCGGAATTGTCATCGGGCCACCAAACGTGGCGCCGAACTGATGCCTCTTCAGATCGTTTCTTCCCAGTCCGTCTTGAATATTGAAATACGAGTTGGCGTCGAAGGCGGTATTGCGCGCGAATTCGAACGCGCTGCCATGCAACTGGTTGGTTCCCGACTTGGTCACGACGCTGATTATGCCAGCGCCATTTCGGCCATATTCCGCTGTGTAGTTGCTGGTAAGAATGCGGAACTCGGCGACCGTGTCCGGATTGGGATTTAGCACCACGTCGTTACCCAACAGGTCGTTGTTCATGCCGCCGTCCAGCAAGAAAGTTACAGAATCTGAACGCCCGCCACCCACGTTAAAATGGCCCGCGCTGGTGTCGTCGGGATTGGACTCGCTGACTCCGGGTTGCAACAGAGCCAGATCCAGCACGTTGCGTCCGTTTAGGGGTAGGTTCACGATGGGACGGCTGGTGACACTTTGCCCGATCGTCGGATTGACTGTCTCGACTGCTTCGGCTTGCCCTTCCACCAGCACCTTCTCGCTAACGGCGCCCACTTCCAGCTTAATGTCGACCCGCAAAGCCTGGTTGATCTCGAGCGGAGCTGTCGTTCTTTCTATGGTCCGGAAACCCTCATGGCCGGCGGTGATCTTGTAGGAGCCGATGGGCAGGTTCAGGACCTGATAAAACCCACCTTTATCGGTGGTTGTTTCTGAGGAAATGTCGGTCGCCGTATTCGTGACTGTGATCTTGACGCCCGCCACTACCAATCCCTGCTGATCGACGACCGTACCGAGGATCTTTGCCGTTGCCTGTTGTGCTGTTGCCTCGGTGGCCAACAACAAGGCCATGCACAAAACCGCCGCTACTGTGAATACCAGCCCTGATCTCCCCGTGTTGGGTTGCATTGGGTTCGCCTTTCCGGTCATGGATGCTCTGAATTGGATACTCGTCCCGTTGCAGTGGCAGAAGGCGTTTGGAGAAGGGAAGCAGACGAGTCTCATGGTTACAGGCTCCTAAAGTTTGGGCACAACTATTGCACGTTAGGCTCCATGGTGACAAGGACGGAAACCAGCAAAAAAGCAAACGGGACCAACAAAAAAATCGATGAAACAAGACGATTCTGGGTTCGCCTTGGCACTGCCTACATTATTTGGGATCCCTCTCCCGTAAACTGCAGGTGCCCCCGGAATCAGCGGCCCATGCGCCGTTCCCACTCGTTTCCAAGAAATGACGCGGCCCACACGAGCAGGACCGGAAAGCACTCGAGCGTGTAGCGCGGCTCCGGATTCTCGATGGTCCCCAGGAACACAGTCCGCAGCAGCAAAAAGCTTCCCAGTAATCCCAGATAGCGCAGCTGGGGGCGGCGGCGCGTTATCGCGAGCAGCGCGGCCGCCACATAAATCAGGTTCAGCACTCCGAATCCCACGGATAGCGCCGATTCCCGCCGCTCGTCGTTGAACTCCCACCAGCGTGGGTCGGCAGAGAGCAGTTCGGTCCGCGGCCGCAGCCACATGTCGGCAACGCGCAGAACCGGCAGTGCGATGTAGTAGCGAACGGGATGCGCTCGAATGCGTTCCGCGGCTAGTTGCGCAAAGCGCGCGTCCGACTCCGGCGTCAATTCCTGCGTCTGGTTATAATCCGCAATCGCCGCCAGCGTCGCATCGCGGCCAGGCTCGTCGAGCGCGCGAGAGGGCAGCTTTCCGGCGTCGATGTTGTCGCCTGGGACATTCCAATAAATGTCTTCCACCGACACATACTCCGCCATCCACGTCTTCACCCAGCGATTAAATCCCCAGGGCGTGAGTTCCTCCGGCTCGTTGGCATAGCGCGGAGCCAAAGGCATAAAGTGGTGAAGAGTCCGAAAATTCCGAATTGTCCACGGCACCAGCGGCGCCAGCGCAACAGCCGCGACCAAGATGCCGGCCACCACGATAGAAGGGATGCGTACCCGGTTTGCGGGTGCCGCACCAGCGGGTGTCCCACTCATCGCGCTTTTTGCGATGGGGGGGAACCACATACGTCTCGCCAAGGCGATGCCAAGCCAAATCCCAACGGCAGCCAACAGAATTCCACCATCGGGTCTCAGCAGGATGCATGCTCCAATCGCCGCGCCGGCGGCCGTCCAATAGGCCCAACTAGTGGTGGCGATGCTCTCGCCGTTTTCGATCGAGTCAAGCCCCGCCACCGCGCAATCGAGAGCAACCGCAG
>JBAQIB010000080.1:0-41835 GCA_049288625.1 Terriglobales bacterium
CTCAGCAGGATGCATGCTCCAATCGCCGCGCCGGCGGCCGTCCAATAGGCCCAACTAGTGGTGGCGATGCTCTCGCCGTTTTCGATCGAGTCAAGCCCCGCCACCGCGCAATCGAGAGCAACCGCAGTGAAGAATATCTCCAAAGTTTCGGTCAGCGCCGATGCCGCGTAGTTCGCCAGGAACGGACATGTTGCCGCCAGTCCAAACGCAACTCTGCTGGCCGTCCGGCTGGAAGCGGTCCGCCGCGCCAGGTCCGCGATCACCAGGCAGGTAATCATGTCGAGTAGCACCTGTGCGACTAGCACGGCGCGAATATTTCCCACGCCGAAGATCCAGAATATCGCCGCCAGAAAAGCTGGATACCCCGGGAGCCGGGTGTCGATTGCGAGGATCTGTCCCGATTGCGTCTGCCCATAGACGCCATGCTGGAGCCAGTTCGTGGCCAGATCGATGTACACGCGCGAATCGTCGGTTACCGACGGAACGAAGACGAAGAAAAACATCCGGATGGTGAGGCCGGCAAGAGCGGCCCAAAGAAAGAATCTCCGATGTTCGCGCAATATTCCGAGCACGTTGGAAATATAGCGCGAATCAACAGTTGGTCCGGGGCTGATTGGCAGGTCAGTCAGGATCCCGTCACGAAGTTCTCAATGATCCAATGGCCCAATGATCCGATCACCCATGCGGCCGATTGACCCCGTGCGCCCCGACCCATAGGATGAAGTACAGCGACGCGATGGCCAAACAGGTCTTTTACGATCCCTTGCAAGCGCGCTGGAAGCGCATTCGGCGCGTCTTTGACGCGGCTGCCATCGCCTTTACCGCGCTCGTCGTTTTTTTTCTTTACAGCGCGCTGCGCAGCGAGCCGTTTCCCGACCTCTCCTGGGGAGCCGAAAAAAGTCGCTACCATTCGCTCACCGAAGGCGAAAAAGTGAAGGCGCGCGAAAAACGCCGCCTTGCCACCATTGCCCGCACCGGGCACGCCCACCAGCGCCGCAAGCATCCTTCGCAGATCACGCTCAATTCCCAGGAAGGTGTTCGTGCCGCTTTCTATGTTGCCTGGGACCCGGCCAGCTATTCCTCGCTGCGTGAGTATGCGCGCCAGATCGATTTATTGTTTCCCACCTGGCTGCAGGTTCTGAGCGCAGACGGCCATTTGCAGGCCGTTGATCCGGACACAAACGCCATGTTCGACGTGGTCCAGGATCAGAAGGTGCGTCCGGTGGACGAAAAAGTCATGCCGTTCCTGAAGGCGGAAGATACCAACATGGATGTCTTCCCCGTGGTGCAGAATTTCGACGGCAACGACTTCAGCCCGCTGGTCGCGGACTTTCTCAATGACCCTGACGCGCGCGCGCGCTTCCGCCGCGAGATCGCCCTGTTTCTCGCCACCGATCGCTATCGCGGCTTGATGATCGACTTCGAGTCCTTCCCCAAGAAAGGGCAACCCGGCTACGTTGCCTTGTTGAACGAGCTCTCTTCCGACCTGCATGCCAAGGGACTGAAGCTCTACGTCAGCGTCCAGGTGCGCAACTCAGACTACGACTATCAGGCCATTTCCGCCGCCGTCGATGGCGTCGTCATCATGAACTACGACGAACACTTTCCTGGTGGTACGCCCGGCCCCGTCGCTTCCCAGGATTGGTTCAACGCTAACTTGAACTTTGCGGTCAAGGCGATCCCCAAAGAAAAGCTCATCTGCGCCATCGGCAACTACGGCTACGACTGGGTCGATCGCCCGAAGAAGGGGAAATTGCCGCCCGAAGAGCGCGACAAAGGCGTTTCTGTGCAGGAAGCATGGATCGGCTCGCGCGATTCCGAGGAGGACATCGATTACGATGAGGACGCCCTCAATCCGCACTTCAGCTACCGCGACGACGACAACTATCGCCACGACGTCTGGTTCCTCGATGCCGTGACCGCGCTCAACCAGATGCGCGCCGCCCAGATGCTGGGCATTCAGACTTTCGCGTTGTGGCGGCTGGGCTCTGAAGACCGCTCACTCTGGCGCGTGTGGGACATTCCCGGCGATGCCAATGCCCCCGATCGCCTGAAAGAAGTACCGCCCGGTCAGGACGTCGACATGGAAGGCAGCGGCGAAATCCTGCACATCGAGGCCAAACCCGCCGACGGAGAGCGCGAAATCAGCATCGACAAGGACACCGGCCTCATCGATGATGAAATCTTCAAAACCCTGCCCGAGCCATATCGCGTTGCACGCTATGGCGCCAGCAAAAATCAACTCGCGCTCACCTTCGACGACGGTCCCGATCCCCAATGGACACCACCTATTCTCGATACTCTCAAGCGCGAGCGTGTGCCCGCCACTTTCTTTCTGATTGGCATTCAAGCCGAAAAATTCGGAAGCGTGGCGCAGCGCATCTATCGGGAAGGTCACGAGATCGGCAATCACACCTTCACCCACCCCGACATCAGCAACATCGGCTCCAGTTCCATGCGGGTGGAGCTCAACCTCACCGAACAGCTTTTCGCCAGCCGTCTCGGTATTCACACCATTCTTTTCCGCCCGCCGTATTCTGTCGATGCGGAGCCCGATACTGAAGATGAAGTCAAGCCGCTCGAACTCACCCAGAACCTGGGCTACATCACGATTGGCAATAAGATCGACCCGCGCGATTGGAGCGACCAGCCAATTGTCACGCCCCAACAAATCGCCGCGGGCGTCCTCGATCACCTTCCGCCCTGCCAGCTCTACGATCAGAAATGCGGCAACATCATCCTTCTCCACGATGGCGGCGGTAATCGCGAACGAACTGCGCTCGCCCTGCCGCTCATCATTGACGGCGCCCGCGCCCGCGGATTTGAATTCGTCCCCGTGTATCAGCTGCTCGGCAAAACCAAAGCCGATGTTATGCCGCCGTTGCCTGCCAATGAATTATGGGCCGCGCGATTGAATTGGATCAGTTTCTGGCTCTTCAGCGCTACCCTGACGGCCATCACCATCATCTTTTTCCTCGGCGACATTCTGATGACTGGCCGCCTCGTTTGCGTAGGCTTCCTCGCGATCTACGATCGCCTCCGGTCCCATGTCTTGGGCACGCCCGCCGAGATCGCCGCCTACCAGCCCAAAGTCGCCGTTCTTATCCCCGCCTACAACGAGGAGAAAGTTATCGAGCGCACCATCCAGGGCGCTCTTGATTCCGACTATCCCAACCTCCGCGTCATCGTGATCGATGACGGCTCCAAAGACCGGACGCTCGAAATCACACGCCGCGCTTTCGCGCCGGAACAGGCCGCCGGGAAAGTCATCATTCTCACCAAGCCCAACGGTGGCAAAGCCGAAGCTCTCAACTACGGGCTCAAGCACATCGGCGACGCCGAGCTTTTCGTAGGCATCGACGCCGATACCATCATCGCCCCCGATGCCATCTCCCGCATGGTGCCGCACTTCCTCAATCCCAAAGTTGGAGCCATTGCCGGAAACGCCAAGGTCGGCAACCGCGTCAACCTCTGGACGCGCTGGCAGGCCCTCGAATACATCACCAGCCAGAATTTCGAGCGCCGCGCGCTTAACACCATGGGAGCCGTGAGTGTTGTGCCAGGCGCCATTGGCGCGTGGCGCGTTTCCGCCGTAAGCGAGGCCGGCGGCTACCACGTGGATACGGTCGCGGAAGATGCCGATCTGACCATGGCCCTACTCCGCAACGGATACCGCGTCGAGTACGAGGATTGCGCTCTCGCCTTCACCGAAGCGCCCACCAACGCCAACGCTCTCATGCGCCAGCGTTTCCGCTGGTCGTTTGGAATCCTGCAGGCCATCTTCAAGCATCGCGACGTGGTCGCCCGCAAAGGGGCCTTGGGATGGGTCGCGATTCCCAACATGCTCATTTTCCAAATTCTGTTGCCGCTGGTTTCACCGTTCATCGATATCATGTTTGTGGTCGGGACTATCTGGTATTTCGTGCAGAGGTCTTACCACCCAGAATCCACCGACCCAGCCAGCTTCCAGCGCCTGCTGCTCTTCTTCGTCGCTTTCCTGGTCATCGACTTCATCGCCTCGGCTATCGCCTTCGCTCTGGAGCGCCGCCACCCCGAAGCCCGCGAAGATGGCTGGCTCCTGAGCCAGGTGTGGCTGCAGCGCTTTGCCTATCGCCAGGTATTTTCGCTGGTCCTGTTTCGCACCCTAAAGCGCGCCATCACGGGCCGCCCCTTCGCCTGGGACAAGCTCGACCGCACCGCCGCTGTAAAATACACGCCCGCCGAGCGCCGCGACTCCGTCAACGTTTCCTAGGGGTTTGCTTGCGGAAAACTTTCTGCGGAGCCGGCTTTTGGGTGGCGCGGCGCTTTGAGTGTGTGCGTTCAGACGCCGAACTCTAATACCCCATCCCGGTCACCAAGCCATCCATGTCTCCACGCGGCCCGCAAATTTCCGAATACCCGCCCTCCTGTTCGCGGAGGCTGTGCCCAATCCGCTTTACCGTGCATTTCGCGCACAACGACACCGGATGCACCTTTCCTCCGGCAAGCAGCGTGCGCTGAATGCCCAGCTCCGGAAGTTTTGCGACCGGGCCGGGTTCGAGCGCGTTCACCCACACATAGCGCGCCGGTTGTCCACAGGAATAGCAATGGGTCTGAAGTCCCGTGAGAAGGAAATCGATATCATTCTTCACTGCTTCATTCCAACTCGCCTTCGGACGAAACACATAACGGGGCAATTCCGCGACTGGCTGTACAACCACCGCGCGCCCATCGTACATGCAGTAATCTTCGTCCAATTTCTGAATCAAGCAATCCACACATAGCGGAACTGTCTCGCCCAGTTCCGATTCTGCCCCTTTCGAGTACCCGTGCGAAGACGGTTTCCCACACTGCGCACAGGACTTGGCCGGGTGTTTTTTTTGTGTTGTCGCCTTGAGAATAGCGGCGGCAATCAATACCAGTGCCGCCGCCAAAACCAAAACTATCTGATAGCCAGTCAATCTCGCTCCCTACACCCGAGTTCCCGCAAGTGCCCCAGTCCGAGGCAGCCCGACACATGGTAGTAGAGACAGGCAAAATCCGCCAACCCCATCTCGGACCAGCTTTCGCCGGATGCGAGCGCCGAGAGACCGGCACAGAGAAAAGACTCGGAGGCTGTTCCCCGTGACTGTGGTCACTGACACTTGCGCGTGGGCCGTTATCTGCTATCTTCGAGAATAGTCCCATGCCCCGCACAATCATCGAACCGTTTCGCATCAAGAGCGTCGAACCCATCCACTGGACCACCCGCGCCGAACGCGAGCAGCGTCTCCAAGCCGCCAACTACAATCTTTTTACACTTCCCGCCGATGACGTCCTGATCGATCTCCTCACCGACTCCGGCACCGGCGCCATGTCCACGCACCAGTGGGCCGCCATTATGGAAGGCGACGAAAGCTACGCCGGCAGCCGAAGCTTCGACCAGTTTCGCGCCTCGGTGCAAGACATCTTCGGCTACCGACACGTTATTCCCACCCACCAGGGCCGGGCCGCCGAGCGCATTCTCTTCAGCTGTACCTGCAAAAAGGGCGATGTAGTCCCCAACAACACCCACTTCGATACCACGCGCGCCAACGTGGAGTTTGTAGGCGCCGAGGCCGTTGATTTGGTGATTCCGGAAGGCCGCCAGCCGAGCGTGAACCATCCGTTCAAGGGCAACATGGACGTGGCTGCGCTCGAATCGCTGATAGCAAAAGTAGGCCGCGAGCGCGTCCCGCTCGTCATGCTGACCGTCACCAATAATTCCGGAGGCGGCCAGCCCGTCTCAATGGAGAATGTCAAAGCCGTAAGCAGCCTCTGCCGCCACCACAATATCCCGCTTTACTTCGACGCCTGTCGCTTCGCCGAAAATTCCTACTTCATCAAGATCCGCGAAAAAGGCTACGAGAACAAGACCCCTAAGGAAATTGCGCAGGAAATGTTCCGCTACGGCGACGGCTGCACCATGTCCGCCAAAAAAGACGGCATGGCCAACATAGGCGGCTTTCTCTGTACCAATGACGACTTACTGGCTCAGCAGGAAAAGAACTTACTGATCCTGACCGAAGGCTATCCCACTTACGGAGGTCTCGCCGGTCGCGACCTCGAAGCCATCGCCGTAGGTGTGCAGGAAGCCCTCCACGAAGACTATCTCCAATACCGCATCGCTTCGACCGCCTACTTAGGCAATCACATCTCCGCCGAGGGAGTGCCGATAGTCCAGCCCCCGGGAGGGCACGCCATTTACATCGACGCGCGCGCTTTCTTGCCGCACATCCCTCCCGACCACTTTCCCGCCGTGGCCTTGGCCAACGAACTCTATCTCCAGGGAGGAATTCGCTCCGTCGAAATCGGCACGCTAATGTTCGGACCGCAAGCCAAAATGGACTTAGTTCGCCTGGCCATCCCCAGGCGGGTCTACACCCAAAGCCACATCGATTACGTAGTAGAAGTAATCCTGGACGTGTGGCAATCGCGCGAAAAAATCCACGGCATGAAACTAACTTACGAAGCTCCATTCCTGCGCCACTTCACCGCCAAACTGAAGCCGGAAGAATCGGCGGTGGCAGTGCGAACTTGAGTCTTTCGGACGTCCAACTCTCTTGTACCGCGCTCACGAGGGTGGCCCAGGGTTCGCGCCAGTTCCTAACCTGGAGCACGGTCGTCCACCCGGCCTAACTGTCTAACCTTTTTGCGAACTTTTCTTTTGTGCCTTCCGCGAAAACAGCGGCGCTCCCCACGCGCCAGCGGCCAGCAACGCTCCGAACAGCACCACCGCGTCGATGCTGGCCCGCCCCTCGGCCGACCAGTACACATCGCGGAGATTCAGCCAGAGCGCGAATTCGTCGAGCGTGAGCGCGGCTCCGACGCCGTAGAGAATCGAAAGCAGGCGGCTCGCCAGCAGCGAGGAAGCGCCCGCACCCACTCCGATCTCCGCCAGCCACGCATAACCCACCGCTAACAGGATGACGATCCCGAACACCAGGTGGTGAACATGGCGTCCATGCATGATGACGAAGTGAAACGGAGGGACCTGGTGCGTGATGCAGTACACGACTCCGCGCACGCCGCCAAAGGTGAGAAAGAAACTGACCGTAGCCACAAACAGACGCCGACGCGGACGGTCCGGGATGCGGTCGTGCACCAGAGTTCCGAGTCCAGTGCCGTGCAACAGGAGCAGCATCAGCGCCGTTCCCGAAACCGTCAGCAGCAGGATGTACCAGGTGTACGCCATAGAGAATTACATGCACTACTATCCGCTGATCAGAGCCGCCGACGAACCCACCCACGCCATGCCTTTGTTCTGGTCGACGCCCATCATCAGGCCGCGGCCCATGCGCACGATGGTCAGCACTGGGCGCAGTTCGTCGAGCCAGATATACATCATGCGCAGCTCGACTTTTGTCGCCCCGTGCGGGGTTTCGACTACCGGAGTGAAATTCATCCGCTCTTGCAGGATGTAGTCTCCGCGCTTGGCGGTTGGGATCGCATCAATGTCTTTGCGCGACGGGGCAATCACTACGCCGAGGCCTGCGAACGAGTAGAGCGGTTTCAGCACCAAGTTCTCGAGGTCGGCTGGCACCTCGGTCAGTTGGTCGAGGAACCAGGTGCGCGGCACTGATGGATGCTTCAGATACGGGATCGAGTACTTGCTCATGCGGAAGTACCAGTTCGGATGTCCCGCCCATTCGACATCCAGGTCATCGCGGAAATCGAAGGGCAGCTCGATGCCTTTGCGCTCCAGTTCATCCACGATCGCGCGGTTGTAGATGCGCTTGATCGGAACCTGCTTGCCGTTCTCCTCGTAGAACAGTTGCTTGCCCTGCTTGCGGATCTTCGTGATGCAGACCGTGCGAATTCCGAGCAACTTCTCGGTCAGCAGGAAGTCGGGGCGCGTTTTCTGCTTCTCGGGATGTATCTCCATGAGGACGACGTTCTTGGGATCGTGGCCGGCGACGATGGCATCGCCCAGCACCCGCTTGTAGCTCTGCGCGTCGAGGCCACGGAGGAAGTAACCGAGATTTGGATCGAGGTTGAAGACATCGATGTAGGCTTGCGACAGGACGGGCTGATAGGCGTAGAGGGAAGGGAAGGCTTGCAGTTCGACGAGCTTTGGTTGCAACTCGCCGGTAGCGTCGCGGGCGTTCTCACGAACTAGCCCGAAGTCTACCTGGACGAACATCGGATGCGGCGCTTCGTTGGGGACGCGGAAACGCGCGGGGATGGAAGCTTCGGAGCGCGCGCGGTATTCGGGGTTGTCGACCAGTTGATGGATGAGCGCTTTACCATCTTCGCCCAGGCGCTCGACGAGCGCGGTCGGGAAAAAGCACGGCGTCTCACACAGAGCGAAGGGAACATCCATGCCGCAGCGTGCAGTCATCTCGCGGCGCAGGCGGTCGTATTTTTCCTGGGTGAAGTTCGCGTTGAAGGACTTTCGATAGGACGGGATCATTGCAGTTCTTGATGAGGCCGCCGCTAGTTTACGAGCTTGCGAACGAAATAACCACAGGGTACACGGGGTCGCGCGGAGAGGACGCAAGCCCTAAATCCGCACGACGACCCAGGGGATTGCCCAAGTGGAAGTTCGGATCCCGATCTTCTCTCTCGGCGCCTCGGCGGTGACGGTTACGCCTCGATCAAAAATTGGCCGTTGCGCATGATTTGGTCGTTGTCGACCCAGATATCGAAGTTGCGGCCGACTACGTCGATGTGGGTGGAGGAAAACCAATCGGCGCCGGTGTGCGCGCCGTAGGGATTGCCGAAGGCTATATGGATGCCGGGATACTTTTCATCCTGCAATATCTGGCCGATCACGTCTTTCAGTTCGATGTTGGTGCCGATGGCAAATTCGCCGACGCGGTCGCTGTTTTCGTCGGTGTGGGTATAGGCCCAGAAGTCATCCCGCAATTCTTTGTTCGCAGAGTGCGCTTCCACGAGGCGATTTCCTTTTACCTGAATGGTCAGTGGATTGGCCTTCAGGTCGCCAAATTTCGCGCACAGGTAATCGCCGACTACGCCATCAATCACGAATGTGCCGTTCACTTCGCCGGGCGTGGTGAAGATCTCGCCGCCGGGCAGGTTGCCCCATTTCTCGGTGCTGATGATGCCGCTGGTTTTGATCCACTTGTAGTTCGGATTCAGGTCCGCCTTGAGATCGGTTCCGGAAGCAGTCCTGGCGCGAATCTGTTTCGCGGCACGGACGCGCTCCATGACCTTGGCGCTGAGGCGATCGACCTTTTGAAAATCGGCGCGCATACCCTCGAGCATGATCTGCTTGTTGATGTTGACCATGTGCGCGTGGCGGATCTTGTTGCGGTTGACGATGTCGGTCATCTGCATGCGCGACTTGAGTTCGTTGGTTTGCCCCTGCACGGCGAAAATGCTGACCTGGCTGGTCTCGAGGTCGGTGGCGATGACCTGCGGCAAATCGGTTAACGGACGCGTGGCAACATCTTCGAGGACCCACGAGCGATAGCGGCAACCCAGATCTTCTAGTTCGTGGACGAGAGCGGCGGCGATTTCGAGGCTGAACTCGTCGGTGATGACCGTGACTTTTTCCGCGGGCTGGATGCGGAGACAGACGCGGACCGCGTTACGCGCGCCGGGAGTTAGTCGCGGGTCGAAGGGCAGTTGGTTCAGTTGGCGAATGGATTGTGTTTTTGGTTGTGTGTCAGTCTTCATCAAACTCATCAGACGGCTTTGGCGGCGGGAAGACTGTTGGCTTCGTCTTCTTCCACACCGGTTTCTGTCTCCTCAATGATGTAATCCACGACGGCTTTCATGTCGCCCGTCTCGCGGTAGACCTGCAACTGGCGATCGGCGCCGGTGCCATTCTTCATGATCTCACGAATGTATTCGACTTCCTCGCGCGAGCCAAGTTCGTCGAGCACATCGTCAACGAAGGCGAGATATTCTTCGATCAGGTCGCGCTCGGGGACTTCCATCTGTTTGCCGAAGTCGATGAGCTTGCCATCGATGCCGTAGCGGGCGGCGCGCCACTTGTTCTCCATGAGCAGCGACCGGCGATAGAGCCGGAAGCCCTGGTTCGACTCATAAAGTTTGTAGAGCTTGGCCACCGTGGCCTGGATGAGCGCCGCGAGCGCGATGGTCTCGTCGACGCGCATGGGAATATCGCAGACACGGAATTCGAGGGTGGTGAAGAACGGATGGGGGCGGATATCCCACCAGATTTTTTTTGCGTTGTCGATCGAGTTGGTTTTGATCAACAGTTTGATGTAGTTCTCGTATTCGCCCCAGCTGGGAAAGAAATCCGGCATGTTGGTGCGCGGGAACTTGTCGAATACCTTGCAGCGATAAGACTTCAGGCCGGTTTCCATGCCCAGCCAGAATGGGGAATTGGTGGAGAGCGCGAGCAAGTGGGGAACGAAATAGCGCGCGTGATTCATCATGTGGATCGCGGTCTCGCGGTCCTCGATACCCACGTGCACGTGCAGACCGAAGATCAAATTGGCGCGCGCCACCAACTGCATATCTTCGACGATGTTTTTGTAGCGATCGTCGGCAGTAACTTCCTGCACTCTCCAGTCGCCAAATGGGTGAGTCGCCGCAGAAGCGAGGCGCAAGCCGTTCTCGCGCGCGAGGCGGATCATCTCGCGGCGCAGACTCTTGAGCTCAGTTTTTGCCTCTTTGATATTGGCGCAGACGGAAGTGCCGACTTCGACCACGGACTGGTGCATTTCCGGCTTGACGCGTTCCTGCAGAATGAGCTTGCCCTTTTCGATGATCTCGGCGTGAATGTGCGAGCGCAGATCCCGGGTTTCGGGGTCAACGGTCTGGTACTCCTCTTCAATGCCGAGCGTGAAAGACGGTTTCATGGGTGCACCGGGGCCAGGCGGCGGGCGGCCCGGCAAAGTTGTATCAGTATACCGGGATTTGGCGGGGGTTCATAGATAGAAGCTACGAGCCGGGAGCCTCGAGTCGCGAGCCAGGCCTCGAGGGCATTTACCGTGAGTTCGTGGGCTACATTCTTTCGCCGCTTCGCGGCTATAACCCGGCTTTCTTGCGGGCTTTTGGGGCGCGCGTCTCTACCAACTTTGGGCCCGCGAGGAAGGATGCCCAGCGCATTTCTTCGTATGGCTTTTCGTTGCTCAGAGCTTTCTTCACAGCCATCTCGGCTACGGCGTCGACTACCCACTCGAAATTCTGTTGGCCCACGGATGTGACTTCGGCGTCGGGTGCGGGATTCATGAAGTCGATGGCATAGGGGATGCCGCCTTCCACGGCGAACTCTACCGTGTTCAGGTCGTAGCCGAGGGCGCGGCAGAGCGCGAGCGCATCTTTTTCAATCCGCTCTTTCAACTTTGGCGGCGGGGGCGGATTGCCTTTCACATAGCGCTCGTGGTGGGGAGCCTTGGGGTCGTACTTCATGATGTGGACTTTTTCTTGTCCTACAACATAGCAGCGGTAATAGTCTTCGAATTCCACGCCGTGCTGAAGGGTCATGCATAAGTCACCGGTTTGGTTGTAACTCTGGAAGAACTCCTCGGGTGAGTGAACTTTGTAGACGTGTTTCCATCCGCCGCCAGCGTAGGGTTTGAGAAAGGCCGGGAAACCTACGTAGGCAAAAATCTCGTCCCAGTTGAGCGGGTAGATCAGGTTGCGCATCGACTTATCGGTGGTGTCGGGCGGATGCTTTTGATGCGGCAAGATCACCGTGGCCGGAATGGCCACGCCCATTTTGTGGGCCATGGCGTAGTTGAAGAACTTGTCGTCGGCGGTCCACCAGAACGGATTGTTGATGACGATCGAGCCGTGCAGCATCGCGTTCTTGAGATAGGCGCGGTAGAAGGGAATGTCCTGCGAGATGCGGTCGACGATGACGTCGTACTTCTTTGGCTCATCCATGCGGATGCCGCCGATTTTGACGAATTCGGCAGTGACGCCTTCGACTTTCATCGAGTTGATCTTGTCGACCAGGGCTGGAGGAAAGGTGTTCTCCATGCCGAAGAGGATGGCAATTTTCTTCATGATTCACTCCCGCGGAGAGGACGCTTAGGGCTCTCTCCCCTAAGAATTCTACTCGCCACTCGTCAACTGCGAAGTCCATCCCAGGGTTGGAACAGCTCCGCACCAAATGCTTTTAGCGTCTCTGCCGCTTTCGGACCGGTGTCGCCATAGACCTCGAAGCCGCTGATGCTGGCGGCCTCGAGAAGTTTGGGTATAAGTTTCACCGCCTCGCCTTCGATATGGGCCTGCACGGCGGCTTCATCGGTGTAGGTCTCAAGCAGGCGGCAGAGTTTGTTGTCGCTGCTGAAGTGCCAGTCGTAGCCAAGCGTGCCGGACTCTTTCTGCGTGGCTGCGATCATCACCCGCGCGATTTCCTTGAAGGTATCCACTTTCCCTTCAGTGATCTGAAAACTGACGACGAAATATACCAATCGGCTTGGCATCCCCAACTCCTGCGACGAGAGCTTCAAAAATATTTTTGCGCCATCCTTTGCCATAACGGCCAGTCGTGCTTGCTGTTGTCGCCGTAAATGTCGAGCCAGTTCGTGACGGCTTTGGCGTGCAGAATGGCGGACATCTTGACGTTGGCGTCGAGGCACATATCCCAGTCGGCGGTGCCTAACACGATCTTCATCTGGCGATAGCGGCTCAGATACCAGTCATCGCTCATGTTAGACAGATAGTCAGGTGGATTATTGAAATAGACATTATCGTCATAGTAACCATCGAGGAAGCTCTTGATGTCGAAGGAGCCGCTCATGGTGGCGCAGGCGGAAACGATGTCGGGATGACGCATGGAGAAATTGAGCGCGTGATATCCGCCGAAGCTGCATCCGGTGACGGCGATCTGGGGCGCAGGGTTCTTCCATTGCAAGAAACGCAGAAACTCCTGGACGATGAACCGCTCGTACTGAACATGGCGCCAGATGCGCGCGCCGGGATGGACGCCCTTGTTGTACCAGCTTTCACCGTCGACTCCATCGACGCAGAAAACCTGGATTGAACCCTGGTCGAGTTTGCCGGCGAGAGCGCGGATCATACCGGCGTCTTCGTATTCGAAGAAGCGGCCCATGGAAGTGGGAAAAACAAGAATGGGCTGGCCGGCGTGGCCGAAGACGAGTGACTCCATGTCGCGGCCGAGTTCGTGGCTATAGTGCTTGAAATATTCGCGGTGCATGCGCGCGAGGATTGTAACCGAAAGCGCGGTGGGGGGCATCCGGCGAGGGGCGGCGCGAACCAAAGACTGAGTTTCTGATATAGTGTGCGCCGTCGTGGAAGCACACTAAATGTGGGGTAGTTCTCTAAGGAGGATGAAATGTCAATTCTGGCTTGGGTTGTGCTGGGGTTAGTGGCGGGTTTTATCGGAAGTAAGATCGTCAATAAGTCGGGTGAAGGGTTTTTCCTCGACATCATCCTAGGGATCGTTGGAGCCGTGGTGGGAGGCTGGGTATTCAGCCTGGTGGGCGCACGTGGCGTCACGGGATTGAACATCTACAGTCTGGTCGTGGCGGTCATCGGGGCGATCGTTGTGTTGGTGGCCTACCACGCGATCAAGAAAGCAGCCTGAAGCGCGGCGAGGCGCGTACGCGCGGTAAGCATTGGATATTGGGAAAGGGCGAGTGTGGCGTTTAGCTTGGGGGCGGGGTTCTGGGGTTGATGCGCAACTGCTTCAATTTCGACTGAAGGGTGGTGCGTTTCAGGCCCAGGCGGGCGGCGGCGCCTTGTTCACCGCTGATACGGCCTTTCGATTGGCGGAGGGCTTCGAGGATATGCTTGCGTTCAGCCGCTTCGAGAGTTCCGGCTTGGCTCTGGGCGGACAATCTTGCCTGCAGTTCGCCGAGGGGGGCCGCCAGGACGGAACCGTTGGTGAGAATGATCGAACGTTCGATGAAGTTCTCCAGTTCGCGCACATTGCCGGGCCAATCCCAGGCGGTGAGCGCGGCCATGGTTTTCCTGGGAATGCTGGTAATCGACTTCTTCATCCGCCCGGCGCACTTGCGTACGAAGTGTTCCACGAGGAGAGGAATGTCGTCGCGCCGCTCGCGCAGAGGCGGCACGACGATCGGGAACACATTCAGCCGGTAAAAGAGGTCACTGCGGAACTGGTTGCGCTGCACCTCGTGGGCCAGGTCGCGATTGGTGGCTGCGATCAACCGGAAGTCCACTCTGAGGGTCTGTGTTCCGCCCAGGCGTTCGAATTCCTGATCCTGCAAAACGCGCAGGAGCTTGGGCTGCAAGGCGAGCGCAATTTCGCCAATCTCATCGAGAAAGAGTGTGCCTTTATCGGCCAGTTCGAGGCGGCCGATCTTGCGGCTTACGGAACCGGTGTAGGCACCTTTTTCTGCGCCGAATAACTCGCTCTCGAGCAACCCGGTTGGAATAGCCGCGCAATTTGTCTTGATAAAGGCGTTGCCGGCGCGTTTGCTGAGGCGGTGGATGGCGCGGGCTACCAGTTCCTTGCCCACGCCGGTTTCGCCGAGCAGGAGTACGGTGGCGTCGCTGGAGGCAACCCTCGCCACCAGTTCCAGGACGGCTTTCATTCCCGCGCTCTTGCCGATGATTTCCTCGAAGCCCAATTCGCTGTCGATGGCGTGTTCGAGGTAGAGCTTTTCTTCGGTAAGCTTCTCTTTGGCTTGGCGGAGTTCTTCCTCGATGCGCTTGCGTTCGGTGATGTCGGAGTCGATGCCAATGGCTCGCAATGGCCGTCCCTGTTCATCTTTGAAAACTTTCCAGCGGCCGTCGATCCAGTGCACGGAACCATCGGGCCAGATCACGCGCCACTCTCCGGCTACGCTGCCGGTCGTGACGGATTCTGCGAGGAGATGCTCAACATGCTCCCGGTCTGCCGGGTGAATCAGGTTGAAAAATTCCGGAAGCGACTTCGGGCCCGCTCCAGGTTGCAGCCCGAACATTTCCTCGGTCTGAGGTGACCAGTAACTCTCGCCGGTCTGCATATTGCGCTCGAAGCTGCCGATCCTGGCTGCTTCCTCGGCAAGGCGCATGCGCTCCTCGCTTTCGCGCAGCGCTTGTTCGGCGCGCTTGCGCTCGGTGATGTCGACATTGACACCCAGCGCGCGCAACGGACGGCCCTGCTCGTCCTTGAACATCCGCCAACGGCCGGATATCCAGTGAACGGAGCCGTCCGGCCAGATGACGCGCCACTCGCCCCCGGAAGCGCCGGTTTCGATGGACTCGGCGATCATGCGCTGCAGGGGCTCGCGATCTGCGGGATGAACTAGCTGGAGGAGCTCATCAACCGACCGGGGGGCCGTCTCCGGCTCTATCCCATACATTTTTCCCACTTCGCCAGTCCAGCTCGACCCCCCGGCCTGCATATCGCGTTCAAAGACGCCGATTCGAGCAGCTTCATGTGCCAGGCGCAGTCGCTCCTCATTCTCGCGCAGATCCTGTTCGGCGAGCCTGCGTTCGGTGATGTCAAGGGCAACCCCGCGTATTCCGACGATCTTGCCGGCCTCGTCGCGGACGGCTTCGCGGTGGATGATCGCCCATCCCGCGGTTCCATCCTGGCGGCGGAACTCGACCTCGAGTTCGTCGGTCCCTCCGGAGGAGACAAGTTTCCGATTGGTCTGGACAAGGCGCTGCCAGCTCTCGGGGCTGAAGAAACGCTCCGCTTGTGCGAAGGTCAGCAGCTGCGTCTTCGGGTCAGAGCCGAGGACGCAATCGACCTGCTCCGACCATGTAAGCGCGTCCGTCTCGAGGTCTCGATACCAACTTCCCATGCGGCCTAATCGTTGTGCTTCGTGCAGTTCCGCTGCGCTCTTTTGCAGCGCCCGCTCGGCGTTCTTCCGCTCCGTGATGTCCTGCAGAACACACGCCACGCGGTCGATTCCGGTGGGACCCTCGACAGGCAAATAGGTGATCGACAAATCGCGGTCGCCTTTTTCCGGGTATCGATAGCTCATTTCGTAGCTTACGACTTTGCCTCGGAAGGCCTCATCCAGTTTTTCCTTGATGATTTCAAACGCCTCTGGATTGACTACCTCCGCTGCTGCGCGTCCGACAACCTCCTCTTTCGTTAAGGCCCGATAGGCGAGAAACGCTCGGTTTGCGAGCACGTAGCGGTAGTCACGGTTCACCACAGCGATCATCTCTTCGAGGTTTTCCACCACTCGTTCGTACTCGCGCAAAGGATGTGCCGAGCGGTGCCGACAGACGTGCATCCGAGTTGAAGTTGGACTTGCAGTCACTTGTAGGTGTCATATGCCCGGGGGTCGAAAACCACTTGTAAAATGATGGGTTTGTTCGGTTTTTGGAAAATTGTGGCTATCGCTCAAAGACGGCGGGTCCGACGGGCGTCGTCGGATTGGCAGGCTGGGATTGCCGATACGCGCTGCGAATGGGGTCAATTAACAATCTGCGCCCTGTTTTTTCAATAACTTACGTTCCATTTACTGCATTCTTCGACCGATCAGACTGCATTTTCGCCCTTTCCCTGCCTTCTGCGTGCATAAGGAATCGGCGTTTCAATAGGATAACGATGACTTATTCCACGCATCGAAGCTTCCAGGTTTCCACGTGGAATTCTGTTTTTTGAGGGTTCCCGCATGGGGACGCGGGAGAGTTCTAACTGAGAGGAAAGCGAGAGCAGAATGCATAAGCCGATCAAATATGTTGAGAAGGCGGTTACAGTGGCGGCGACGGGCGCGTGGGCCGTCTTCGAACGCCTGAACCGCGTGGCTCCCAACGCATCGCCGACTCCGAAGTGGTCCGATAAGCCGCTGCTCAAATCCTGGGAGAAGTCGAAGCCGCCGCTGGGCTGGCCGCGCTCGACCGATTCGCTGTGCCCGAAGTGCGTGCCGGAGATTCGCCAGCAGATTCTAGACGGGCATCTGCCGGTCGACATCCTGATGAACGAAAAAGTCGGGGAAGTGAAAGCGCAGATCATTGAGCGCGACGGCAAGATCTGGATGGTCAAAGACTGCCCGAAGCATGGGCACTTTGAAGACCTGATGTCGATTGACACCGAATTCACGAAGCACCTTGAAGAAGTTTTCCCGGGGCGCGATATTCGCGCGCACAAAGACGAGCACCTGCACCATCACGGGTCGTCGACGGTGAAGTATGGACGCGGCGCGGTGCTGACGATCGACCTCACTAACCGCTGCAACATGATGTGCGATCCCTGCTTCATGGACGCTAACCAGGTTGGCTTCGTGCACGAACTGACGTGGGAAGAAATCAAGACCATGCTGGACAACGCCATCACCATCAAGCCGAAGCGGCAGATGTCGGTGCAGTTCTCCGGTGGCGAGCCAACGCTTTCGCCGTACTTTTTGGATGCGGTGCGTTACGCGCGCAAGGTTGGCTTTAACAGCGTGCAGGCGGCGACGAATGGCATCGAATTCGCCAAGAGCTTCGAATTCTGCCAGCAGGCAGTTGAAGCTGGCATGCGGTATGCCTATCTGCAGTTTGACGGCATCGGCAACGCGGCCAATTCGCACCGCGCGGTCGGCAACCTGTTCGACGTGAAATTGAAGGCGATCGACAACCTGCACAAAGCGGGCTGCGAGATTGTGCCGGTGATCACGATCATCAACGGCATTAACAACGAGCAGGTCGGACGCATCATTCAGTTCGCGCTCGACAATCCGAAGAAGATTGGGTTCCTCAGCTTCCAGCCGGTTTCGTTTACCGGCCGCGACGAAGCGATTACCGACGACCGCCGCATTGCGCAGCGCTATACGCTGGCGCACCTGGCGCACGACGTGAAGAATCAGACCGGCATGGGCGAACCTGCCCGCGACTGGTTCCCGATCAGCTTTATGTCGACGTTCAGCGACTGGGCCGACCTGATGCACTCCGACGACGCCAATAACAACTGGGGACAACTTTCCTGTGGCTGCCATCCGAACTGCGGAACCGGCATGGCGGTGATGATCGACAAAGAAACGAAGGAAGCTGTGCCGGTGACGGCGTTCCTGAAGGGCGATCAACTGGGCAAGGACATCGCCAAGGTGAACGACGCGGCGCGCAGCAAGTTCTGGACGGTTGTGGGGATGGCGCTGGTACTGATGAAGAACTACGATCCGTTCCAGTCGCCAACGCACTTCAAGATGACGGACCTGCTCAAGAAGTTCGACAAGAACTTCAATGCGACGGGCAAGAATTACGGCAAGGTTGGACCGGACCGCACGATTGACGACGTGATGAAGCGGCGGCAGGATCGCTGGAACTTCCTGTTTATCGCGGGTATGTGGTTCCAGGACCTGTTCAACTACGACTTCCGGCGGACGGAGCAGTGCATCATTCCGTACGCAACGCAGGAAGGCGAGATCAGCTTCTGCGCCTACAACACGGGCGTGGGCTGGCGGAACATCATCGAGAAGATGCACATGACGGCCACGCTCACCAAGTGGTATGACGAGCACGGGCGGCATGAGATTTTCGCGGGCGGGAAGAAAGTCAATCTCGAGGATAAAGAGCACGCTCTCTATCTGCGGGAAAACATCGTGACCAACGAAGTGCAGCACGATCTGGACAAGCTGGGCATCGCGAAGACGGCGCGCGAAGAGAAGACGCGGGCGCGGGATGCGAAGCTGGCTGCTTCACTGAATGCTGAAAAGCGTGGTCCGGAGAAGAACGACGCGGCCTACGACGCGCGCATGGCACAGCTGTACCGCGAAGTTGTGCTGAAAGAGAAGCCGGCGACGTCGAATGAAGCCGGATTCATTCCGCTGGGCGCGATTGCTCCGGTGAACGGTGCGAACGGCAATGGCCACTCGAACGGCAACGGCGCGGTCAAGGAAACCGAAGATGTCGCCGAGCCGGTCGCAGGCGACTAACTCAGAGTTGTGAACTTCCAGTGAGTTTTCGGCCGCTCTTCGGAGCGGCCCTTTTTATTGTCGAGGAATTGGAGTTCACTGCGGCGGCTTGGGGGCTGCTTGCATCCAGCGGCGAATGGCCACGACCGACCAGATCGCTTCCACCAGGCCGAAGGGCCACGCGCCTTGGAGGAATCCGTAGACGGAGCCCAGGGCGCAGGCAAAGGCAAAGGCCAGGATAAACCAAGGACTGCGATTCTCCAGCGCGTAGGTGACCAGCATTGCGGTCACGGCGAATAAGCCGAATAGTGTGAGGGCATTCATTCTCTGATTTCCATGGTACTCGTAGGGTAAAGGCTGCCCGTTGGCGGCGCCTGCAAAGCAAGATACCTTACAATCGCTGACGTTTGTGCATCCTGAGAGGATTCGCAAAGGATTCTCTCTGATCTGGCACGTATGGTGGAACCGCAAGAAGTTCGGCAAGCTTCGTTGGGCGAGATCGCGATCGTCTTCATGAAGCTGGGGACGATCGCCTTTGGCGGGCCGGCTGTCCATCTGGCGATGATGGAAGAAGAGTTTGTGCGGCGACGCAAATGGATTACGCAGGCGGAATTCCTGGACAGGATGGCTGCGGCAAACCTGATTCCGGGGCCGAATTCGACGGAAGTCGCAATCTTTATCGGACACCTGAAGCGCGGCTGGCGTGGGCTGATTGTAGCGGGTGCGAGCTTCATTATTCCGGCGGTGCTAATTGTGTCGGCAATTGCGTGGGCGTATGTGCGGTTCGGTTCGTTGCCGCGCGCGCAAGGGATACTCTACGGAATTAAGCCAGTCGTCGTGGCGATCATCATTCAGGCGCTGGGAAAGCTGAGCCGAAGCGGGATGCGGACGCCTTTGCTGGCGGTGATTGCGGCCTTCGCCGCGGTCATGACTCTAGTTGGGGTTAGCCCGATTGTGGTGCTTGGGGTCGCGGGCGCGCTGTCGGCCGCGGCATCGGGAATGCGAAATCGCCTGCTGGGCGCGGTTTTTGGTGGTGTACCGAAGCTGCTCGCCGGAATCGTCGCAGCGGGCGCTGCAGCCGCAGCTTGGCCGGTGGGCCTCGGGCGACTGTTTCTGTCGTTTCTCAAGATTGGATCGGTAGTGTTCGGCAGCGGCTACGTTCTGCTGGCATTCCTGCAGAGCGAGTTCGTCGAACGGTTGCACTGGCTGACCGATCAGCAACTGCTCGATTCGGTCGCGGTTGGACAATTCACGCCGGGTCCACTCTCCGCGACGGCGACGTTTATTGGATACATCGTCGCGGGTTGGAAGGGCGCGATTGTGGCTACAGTGGGAATTTTTCTGCCGGGATTCATTCTGGTAGCGCTGAGCGGGCCGGTGATTCCGCGGCTGCGGAGGTCGCCGGTGTTCGCGGCGGCGCTGGATGGGGTGGTTGCGGGATCGCTGGCGCTGATGGCGGTCGTGACCTGGCAACTAGGCAAGGCGTCTCTGGTGGACTGGATGACGCTCGCAATCTTCGGCGCGGGGCTGATCGCGCTGCTGCGGTTCAAGGTGAACTCGGCGTGGCTGATCGGGGCGGCAGCGGTTGTGGGATGGTTTCTGCGATGACGGCGGCAGTGATGAATACGCCCGGAATCGCGCGTTGGTCACGGATTCCCGGGGAGGGCGGCAATGAATGAGATCGAAATCCGGTTGGTGGAACGGCGCGATCTGGCGCAGCTTACCGAGATTTATAACTACTACGTCGTGAATACTCCGGTGACATTCGATGTTGAGCCGTACACAGTCGAGCGGAGGGAACCGTGGTTTGCGCAGTTTGGCGCCACGGGGCGGTACCGGCTGCTCGTGGCTGAAAGTGGCGGGCGCGTCGTTGGATACGCTGGCACAACGCGGTTTCGTCCTAAGGCCGCGTATGAGACAACAGTTGAGACGACGATCTATTGCGCGCCGGACGCGGTCGGGAAGGGGACTGGCCGCCGGCTTTACGCAGCGCTCTTCGAAGCTCTCCGAGGCGAGGATATTCGTCGATTTGTGGCGGGATATGCCCTGCCGAATCCTGCGACGGCGGCGATCCACGAGCGATTTGGATTCAAGGTGGTGGGCGTGTTCAGCGAGAACGGGCGTAAGTTTGGCGAGTATTGGGACGTGTGCTGGGTGGAGCGGGCAGCGTAGTTGTGTGTGCGATGTCCAGCCCTAACATGCAGCGCGGCATGTCGCCGCGTAGAGATGTTTTGGGAGTAGGGGCCGTTCGAGTCCGCGGGCCGTTCCCATTGGGATCGGCCCGCGGGGCTCATGGAGACAGTTCGTTTTCCAGCGGAAAGCGGACCTAAACCAGCCGAGAACCTAGAACTTCCCCTCGTCAGCCGATGGGCCGTACAGGCCGGGGACCGGGACATCCAGCAGGCGGAGGTACATCGTAAGTTGTCCGCGATGGTGAATGATGTGATTGAAGACCATGCGACGGAGCACGGCGGCACGCGGCTCGCGGAATAGTTCTTGTTTACCCATGAACAGGGCCCAAGGCTTGGCGTAAGCAGCATCGCTCCCGCCCGTAAGCGCAGCCCGCGCCTCGGTCCGGTTCTTCTCGAAGAGTTCGAGCACCCCTTTTCGATTCGTAGGTATGGGCGGGCCGGAGTTCGAACGTCCGGGGGCTGAGAGGTCGAACGAATCCTCCTCCATGGTCATCTTCGCCCAGTGCGGAATGGTGGCGATGTGGATGGCCAACCAGCCGAGCGTTCCGGACTTGGCATGAGGTTGCCAGCCAAACTTTTCATCCGGAACGCGCTCGAGGGTGCGGCGGGTGCTGTCCATTTCCATGTCGAATTCGGGCAGGATCGTATCTTTGTAGGGCATTGTCTTCCATTCTCCAGCGGACTCAATGAATTTGTAATTGGCGATTTGTAATTTGCAATTGCAGGCCGCAAGCTGAAGTCCGGCAATGCGCAGATTACAAACTTCAGACTGCAAATTACCAGTTTTCGGCTTCGCGCAATTTTATCAGCAACCCGGGATGTGGATGGGCTGACTGGGTGTATCCGCGGGCAGCATTGCATTTCGTCCTTTGGGATAGAGAGGTTAAAATAGTAGGCTCTGCCTGTGCCTTAAGGAAGCTGTCTGCTGGTCCTGAAGGACGTTGCAGAGAGACCGATACTTCGATCTTAATTCGTGGAACCAGTCGCCAATCTCGTGGACGTAAAGTCGAAAATCCTGGCTGACGGAAATGCCTCGGCCAGCGCGCCGCCGGTTGCCTCGTCGCCGCGTCGTCGGCCGTCTTCGCCGGTGTATTGGCGGGTGGAAGGCAGCCTGCTGGAACTGACGACGATCCGCCCGATTGCCTTTTTTACCTGGAACAGCCAGACCTACATTGCGCGGGTGATGCGGCGCAGCCTTGTACTTCTGATGGCGATGCTGCGGCCATTTCTCTATGCAGCCAATCGCAAGGCGGCGACCCGGATTGTCCACGCGGTTTTGCGCGGCATCACTCGCGATCGGCTCGATTTGCTGGGCGAGGAAGAGTTCGAATACAAACTGAAGCCGCTGCTGAAGGAAGAAGGAGTGCGGCACCTGAAGGCCCTGCAAGCAACCGGGGCCGATGTGGTGCTGGTGAGTCAAGGGCTTGACCACGTTATGCGGCCGCTGGCACGGCATCTGGGGGTGCGCTGGATTATCGCCAATCGGCTTGATTTCCGCGATGGAGTGGCAACCGGCAGGTTGCTGAGTCCAGTGATCCGGCCGCGAGGAATTCTTGCTCGCATTCGGGAAGCAGGGCCGGACGGGCAACAGAGTCCGGCGCGGTGGGTTCGCGCCCTCGGCCTGCGCGGGCCCAAGGCATTGGCTTCGGCGATTGTGCCGGCTGTGCGAGTGGAAGTGCCGCCGGTGCGGCCCATTGTTTTCTTCGATGAGACACGGCATCCAGCGCGGCTCTCGGTGAGGAAGGCACTGGCGGGGAAGCGCATATTACTGATCGGAGTGACCGGATTTATTGGAAAGGTGTGGCTGGCGAATACGCTAATCGATCTCCCCGAGATTGGGAAACTGTATTTGCTGATTCGTGGGCAAAAGGCGAATCCCGGGCAGAAGCGCTTCGAGAAGATGCTGGAGGAGTCGCCGGTTTTCGATCCGGTGTTTGAGAAGTACGGCGCTCAACTGCCGGCGCTGCTGGCAGATAAGGTTGAGGTGATAGAAGGCGACGTGTCGCAGCCTGCGATGGGCCTGGACGCTGGGGTGGCAGCGCGGCTCGGGCGAGAACTTGACCTGATCGTCAACAGTTCGGGGCTTACGGATTTCAATCCTGATCTGCGGGAAGCGGTGGCCGTGAATGTGGACTCGGCTTACCACATGGTCGAGTTCATTCGCGGATCGGATCATGCGGCGCTGCTGCACCTTTCGACTTGTTACGTTGCGGGGCAGCGCGATGGACGGGTGGGCGAGCGCGTGCGTCCGAATTACACACCGGCGGGCGTGCCGGCTTTTGACGCGGAGAAAGAGTGGCGAGAGCTGCGCGATTTTCTGGACTCGGCGGAGGCGCGCGCGGAGAGTCCTGAGGTCACGGAGGAACTGACCAAGCAGGCGTTGGAAAAAGAACATGCGGCCAAGGACCTAAGCGGGCAGGCCCTCGAAAACCAGATTTACAAAAACCGCGTGCGCTGGCTCAAAAATTATCTGACCGCAGAAGGCAAGGAGCGAGCCACGCGGCTGGGCTGGCCGAATACCTATACGTATACAAAGAGTCTGGCCGAGTCGCTGATCGCCAAACATGGCGAGGGGCTGCCGATTGCGATTGTGCGTCCGGCGATAGTCGAGACCTCGGTGGCGAAGCCGTTCCGGGGATGGAATGAAGGGATCAACACTTCGGCGGCGCTCTCATATCTGCTCGGCACTTCATTCCGGCAGTTGCCGTCGAATGAGCGCAAGCGGCTGGACATTATTCCCGTGGACGCAGTTTGCGCGGGCATGACACTGATTGCAGCGGCGTTGGTGGAACGGCGGCACGATCCGCTCTATCAGCTGGCTACCTCGGTGACGAATCCTTGCGACATGGGACGCTCGATTGAGTTGACCGCACTGGCGCACCGGCGGCACTATCGCGCGCAGGAGGGTTTGGAATACTGGCTGCGGCTCCGAATGGATGCGATTCCGGTTTCGAAGGCTCGGTATAACCGGATGTCGGCGCCGGCGCAGAGGATGATTGTCCAGAGGATTCAGGCGATAATGTCTCCGTTGCCCATCGCGAAACCGTTGGCGAAGGCAGAGCGCAGTTTGCAGCGCGTGGAAAAGCTGATCCAGTTATTTGAGCCTTTCATCCTGCTCAATGAGCACGACTTTGTTGCAGATAATGTGGAGAAGTTGTCGCAGGCACTGGTGCCCGAAGAAAAGGAGACGTTCGGGTACGATACGGCGGGGCTCGACTGGTGGGAGTACTGGATTGATATTCATATTCCGGCGCTGCGGCGGTGGACATATCCGCTGATTGAGGGGCGGCCACTGGAAGCGCGGGAGCCGCGCCTGCTGCAGATGCCGGCGGCGGACGAAAAAGGAACTGGCATAAAAACGGGGACGAACGGAGCCACGTGGCGATATTCCTGACCGGGTCGACCGGCTACATCGGCGCGCACGTCGCCGCGAATTTGCTTAGCCAGCACGATGCGACCTTGAACGTGCTGGTGCGGGGCCGCGATGCTCGGGACGCGGAGGTGCGGCTGTGGGAGGCGATGCAGTTGCACTTGCCGTTTCACGCCTTTTACGAATATTTGCAGGCGAAGATCCGGATCTTTCGGGGCGACCTTACTTATCCGCAGTTTGGACTGGACCGTGATGAATATGACCGACTGGTACACACCACCGATTCGGTGATTCACTGCGCGGCTTCGCTGAATCGCAAGTCGGAAAAGGCTTGTCTCAACGTAAACCTGCGCGGGACGCTCGAAGTAATACAACTGGCGCGGCAATCGCAGTACTATCACGGGCTACGGCGGTTTTCCGATGTGAGCACGGTAGCGGTGGCCGGCAAGCGCGCAAACGAGATCGTGACCGAGGATCGAGCGATTGAGTGGGAGCGGTCGGATTACGATCCTTATGCGCGCACGAAAAAGTTTTGCGAGCACATGGTACGCGAGTTGCTCCCGGATGTTCAGCTGACGTTTTTCCGCCCGAGCATCGTGCTGGGCGATAGCCGGTACGCGGAGACGACGCAGTTCGATATGGTGCGGTCGTTTGTGTTTCTGGCCGGATTGCCTGTGCTGCCGTTTCGGCCGCACGACAAGATCGACATCGTCAACGTAGATTTTGTCGCCGGCGCGATTGCCGACCTGCACATGAAGCCGAATCCGGAGCACGATACGTATCACCTTTCTTCCGGCAACGAATCGCAGACGTTTCGGGAATTGACGAAGGCGCTGGCCAAAGAGCAGAACACGCGCGGGCCGCTGTTTATGCCGGTTCTTGAAGGGCCGTTCAGCTCTACGGTTAATCTGCTGGCCAACCGCAAAGGGCGGGTGGGATATGGCGCTTCGCTGATGAAAGTCTTTCTGCCGTATTTGACCTGGAACACGGTATTCGACAACACGCGCGTAACGACGGAACTGGGGCGGAAGCCGATGCCGTTTTCGCAATACAGCTTTCCGCTGTTGCGCTTCAGCCGCCAGAATAACTTCATGTATCCATACCAGGAGTGGCCGGCGGCGACGAAGGCGGGAGGTTCAGCCGCATGATGGACTTCGTTTTGGAGGCGTGGGTTTCAGGAATCATCGAAACCAAGAAACTGCAGTGGATGATGGGACACGGCGAGCCGTGGAATCCGGGTGAAAAGTTGAAACTCCTGTTTGCCGGCTATAACGGCACGCGCAACACGGGTTCGGACGTGCGTGTCGAGGAGATGCTGCGGCAGGTGCGGAGGATCCTTGGCCCGGAACATGTGGAACTTACCATGATGACGTTCAATTTCGACCGCTCGTGCGGTTATTTTGAGGGGACGTCGCAGGTGCGGCTGCCGGATATCTTCCCGCCGTTTCTTTCGAAGGAAGTGCCGAAGCATCACGGCGTGGTGGCGTGCGAAGGGTCGATGTTCAAGTCGAAGTTTGCGAATGCACTTGCCACGATGATGATTGGCTCGCTGGGAATTGCGGCGGCGGAGAACAAGCTTTCGGTCGGGTACGGTGCCGAGGCGGGAGCCATGGACCCGCTGGTGGCAAAGATGTGCGCACGATTCTGTAAGGATTCATTGGTCATTACGCGCAACGAGGAGTCGCGGAATATTCTGCGCGAGCTGGGCGTGCCGACTGAACTCGGCACCGATACCGCCTGGACGTTTGAGCCGCTGGGAGCCGAGTACGGACAAAAAGCGCTGCGCGACGTGGGCTGGGATGGAAAGACGCCGGTGCTGGCGGTTTGTCCCATCAATCCGTTTGAGTGGCCGGTGAAGGCTTCGCTTGCGAAAGCCGCGCTGCACGGGCTGACTGGCGCCTACAAAGAAAGTCATTATCGCGGGCCATATTTCCATCATGCCGGGCCGGAAGCGGATCGGGCCTATGGCCACTACCTAAGCTCGATTGCAAACGCGGTGGCGGCATTTCGGCAAAAGAAGAACGCCTTTGTGGTCATGGTCGCCACCGAAAGGCTGGATGCTCGTCCATGCCGGCGGATTGCAGAAAAGCTCGGCGGTGTGCCGGTATTGACGTCCGAAGATTACAACATGTACGAACTGGTGAGCATTCTGCGCGCCTGCCGGATGCTGGTTTCCTCGCGCTATCACGGGATTGTCACCACCATGCCGGCGCTGGTGCCCTCGGCCGGGATCACGATGGATGAGCGCATCAGGAATTTGATGAACGAGCGCGGGCACAAAGAATTACTGATGAATGTGGACGATGTGGACCTGGAGGCGAGGACGCTCGCAGCGTTGGAGATTCTAGAGCGCGACAGCGAGCGCATTGCCGATGGGATTGGACGTACGGTAGTGCGCAATTTGAAATCAATGGCGCGCATGGGCGTGTATTTCGAAGAAGAAGTGCAGCGGCGGTATCCGGAGTTTCCAACGCGGCGCGGAGAGTGGAGCTGGGAGGATTATCTGCCACCGATGAGCGAGGGGTTGCGGGAGTTGGTGAAGGCGTACGGGTAGGGAAGAGCGCGCGGCGACGGAAGCCGCAGTTGCAGGAATAGCGGTCCTTTGACTCCGTAGAAACTCCGTACTGCGGAGCTTCTGCTCCGCTCAGGAAGACAATCACAAGAGTTCGAAACTTCGAAGATGACTTTTCTCGATCAAATCTTTGCCAGCCTGGATAAGGGCGGCGACTCCATCGTGCTGCAGGAGTTGCGCGACGGCACGCCTGTGCCCGTGACGGCGAAGGAATTGCTGGCGCAAGTTCAGGTGGCTCGCGCGTATCTCCGCCGTCTGCGGCTGAAAAAAGGTGATCGTTGCGCGCTGCTTGCTCATAACTCCACCCGATGGGCGGCGATGGATCTGGCGATCATGTCCGAAGGGTTGACCGCGGTGCCTCTGTACGCGCGGCAGGCTCGAGTGGAACTGGTCGCCGTGATGAAGGATTGCTGGCCCGCGGTGATTGCCTGTGGAGAGCAGGCGCTGGCCGATGCGATCACACAGGAATGGCCTGAAGCACCGCCGTGCTTCCTGCTCGACAACGTGTTCACAAAAGAGCGCGGGCCGGTTGAGAATGGCGCGCCGATTGTGGACGATCAGGACGTCGTTGCCATTATCTACACCTCCGGCACCTCGGGCGAGGCGAAGGGCGCGATGCTGAACGCCGCCAACGTCGGCCACATGCTGGGCTGCACTTCGGGTCGACTGTCGCAACTCATGAAAGAGCCGTTGATCAACGGGCGTCCCGCGCAGGATGCCGTGTTTCATTACCTGCCGTTTTGTTTTGCAGGGTCGTGGGTCATGCTGCTGACGTGCCTGCAGAGCGGCTCAAAGCTGAGCTTGAATACCGATCTTGGCAAGATTGCCGCCGACATGCGGTCGGCGGCGCCCGATTATTTCCTGAATGTTCCAGCCCTGCTGGAGCGCATGCGCAAGGCGGTCGACGAACAGCTTTGGAAAACGGGTGGCGTAGCGCTGAAGATCTACAGTAAGGCCAAGGGCGCGTGGGCGCGGCGGCAGGAAGGGAAACGCCGCGCCGGGGACGGGGTGTGGCTGGCCCTGGCGAATCGGCTGGTGTTTCCCACGATCCGAAAGAAGATGATTGGCGACCGGTTGCGCGCCCTGATCTGCGGGTCCGCTCCGCTCAATGTCGAGACGCAGCTGTTTTTCATGATGCTGGGGATTCCGGTGTTACAGGTGTATGGACTGACGGAGACGACGGCGATCTGCACTATGGACGATCCCGACGGGCAGGTGATCCCGGGGCGCGCCGGGCCAGCGATTTCTGGCATCGAGATGAGGCTAGCGGAGAACGAAGAGATCGTGGTGCGCGGCCCGAATATTTTTCCCGGATACTGGCAGCGGCCGGCGGAAACAGCGAAGGTACTGCGCGGCGAGTGGTTTCATACCGGTGATCAGGGCGAAGTGGATGCCGCCGGGAACTGGAAAATTGTGGGCCGCATCAAGAACCTCATTATTCTGGGATCGGGTCACAACATTGCGCCCGAGCCGATTGAAGATAAGATCCTGCAGCGGTTGCAGGGGGCAAGCCAGGCGGTGGTGGTCGGCAATGGGCGCGGATATCTGACGGCGCTGATCACGGGCAAGGTGAGCGTTGAAAAGGCGCAGCCGGCGGTCGATCTCGTGAACCAGGGCCTGCCGCATTACAAGCAGGTGCGGGCCTTCCACGTGGTTGAGGAACCGTTCACGATCGAGAGCGGGTTGTTGACAGCCAACGGAAAACTCAAGCGCGACGTGATCGCGCAGAAGTTCAAAGGTGAAATTGACGGGATGTACGAAGCCGCGGAGAACCAAACCGCGCAGGATCAGGCCTCACAAAACCACGCTTCGCGGAATCGAGCGAAGACGGCATGAGCGAACACAAGGGTCAGGCGCTCTCATGGCAGACGGTGAATGGCGCAATCGAGCTGACTTTGCACCGCGAGCCTTGCAATGAAATTGGGTCGCTGATGCTGGAAGAGTTGGAGAGTTTTGTGCGCGCGTTGCCCGGGTTGATGAACGATGCGCATGCGCTGATTCTTCACTCTGCGCAGGCCGCGGGATTTTCGGCGGGCGCGGATTTGCGCGAACTGTACCAGCGCTCCCAAGGAATGGAGAAAGCTGCGGCGGCGCGCGGAGTGCGTGATTTTTTAGAGCGAATTCATGCCGTGATGAACACGATTGACGCCCTTCCGCTGACGACGATCGCTGCCGTGCACGGGGTGACGTTTGGCGGCGGATTCGAGCTGGCATTGGTGTGCGACATTCTTATTGCCGACCGCATGGCACGTTTCTGCTTTCCGGAGTTGCGGTTGGGGCTGATTCCGGGGTTCGGCGGGATTCCGCGCCTGAAGCGGGATTTGGGCAACGCTGTGGTGCGCGATCTCTTGCTCACAGGGCGAAGCTTCAACGTCATGAAGGCGCAACAGATTGGGTTGGTCAGCCAGATTGCGGCCGAAGGCGAGGCACTGCGCGTGGCGCGCGCAACGGCCAGCCAGGTAGGAAAGTTTGATCGCGCAACGACGGCCGCGGCGAAGAAATTTGTGAAGCCGATTCCGTACGAGGAATTGAAGCGCGAGATCGACATTTTTTGCGACTTGTATGCGCGGCCGGCTGTCGAAGAAGGGTTGCGGAGGTTTGTGGAGAATGAAGGGCCGCAGCCGTATTTGCCGTGAATTTGTAATGGGCAATTTGTAATTGGTAATTATCAGAACGACAACACGATGCCAACCACCGACAAGACGCTGGATGAAATTTTGAATCTCGCTGCCACACACTTCAAAGTGCCACGGGAGAAGCTCACGCCGGACGACGATTTTTTCAAGACGCTCGGCATTGACAGCCTGCAAGCGCTCGACTTGCTTACACGGCTCGAGCATCACTTTCGCATCGAGTTGCCAGATTACGAATTGCAGGGCGTGTCGGATTTCCGCACACTGGCAGAGAGAATTCAATCGAGACTTTAGGACAGTGATCAGTGGCCAGTAGCCAGTGGTCAGGCGATAATCGTTGCCCGTGGGCGATGATAGCAATTATTTACTGGCCACCGACCACTGCTGGTGAGCTGTTGAGATAACGATCTGCATGCTTGATCTTCATCAATATGCCAGCCTGGGTGCGGCGTTGAGTGCCGCGCTTGACCGTTGGCCCACTGAAACCTGCCTGATTGAAGCCGATCGCGACCGCGAGAAGGTTCGGCTTACTTATTCGGATTTCAAGGAAATGGCACGGCCATTGTGCCGCGCGCTTGAAGACGCGGACTTCAAGGTTGGTGACCGGGCGGCGATCATCATGACGAACCAGTCGAAGTGGCTGATTTCGGCCTATTCGATTTTCTTTTGCGGTGGAGTCCTGGTGCCGCTGGATTACAAGCTTTCGGCGGCGGAACATCTGCAACTGCTGGCGCATTCGAAGGCACGGTTTTTGATTGTCGAATACTACCTGTGGCGGGCAATTACACAGTCTCCGGAATTTTCGAAGCTGGCCACGGAGATTGTCCTGGTAACGGAATCTCCGGCTGGGGCGGAGCTACGCGGGGCCTATCGCTGGGAGGAGTTCCGGCGCAAGGGCGATCCGCAACTCGCGAAGCGGCAGCGCGAAGATACGGCGTGCATCGTTTATTCGTCGGGGACGGGTGGGCGGCCGAAGGGATGCGTGCTCACGCACGATGCCTATCTGGAACAATGCATCGCGCTGACGGCGTGGTATCCCTTCTGGCCGGGCGTGCGCTATTTGAGCATCCTGCCGACGAATCATGCGATTGATTTTATGGTTGGTTTTATCGGGCCATTCGTCTGCGGCGCTTGTGTGGTGCATTTGCGCACGCTGCGGCCAGAATTTGTGCGCGATGCGTTTGTGCGCTATCGCATCACCTACGTGAGCCTGGTACCGATGGTGCTCAAGAATCTGGAGCGCGGGCTGCGGGCGAAGTTCGACGAACTGCCTCCGAAGAAACGCTGGATGCTGGACCGGCTGATTGCCCTGAACAAAATGTTGACGCGAAGCCGCTCGCGAGTCGCGTTGAGCCGCCGGTTGCTGCCGCAAGTGCACAAGGCGTTTGGCGGCGAACTGCTGGCGCTGATTGTGGGCGGAGCGTTTACCGATCCCGCGACTATGCAGTTCTTCTACGATCTCGGCATTCCGGTCACGTGCGGCTACGGGTTAACGGAAGCTTGCACGGCGGTCACGCTCAACGATCTGAAGCCGTTTCGTGCCGATACCGTGGGCAAGCCGTTGCCGGGAAGCGAAGTACGCATTTTGCATCCGGATGGCGAGGGGATCGGAGAAGTTGCCGTGAAGAGCCGGGCCGTGATGTCGCACTACCTGGATGATCCTGAGTTGACGGCGCAGACGATCGTGGAGGGCTGGCTGTTGACGGGCGATCAGGGGCGGTTCGAGGAGCACGGCCATTTGCAGCTTTTCGGGCGCAAGAAGAACATGATTGTCACCGAGGGCGGGAAGAATATTTATCCCGAGGACATTGAGGTGGTATTCGACGGCCTGCCGGTGAAGGAATATTGCATCTTCGCGGCGAATTTTCTTTGGCCGCGAAAAACGCTGGGCGAAGAGAAGGAGACGCTGGTACTGGTGGCGCGACTTGAACAGAACCAGTTGTTCGACGACTTAGTGCGCGACCAAATTATCCTGCGCAACCGTCGTTTGCCGGATTTCAAGCGCGTGGGCGGCTATCTGGTCTGGGAGAAGGATTTTCCGCGGACGGCGTCGCTCAAGATTAAGCGGGGAGAATTGGCAGCGGGGATTGGGATGGGCGCGACACGGGAGCAAGTGGTGGAGATATAGGTCGTAGGGCTGAGGTGTCAGGTATCAGGTGTCAGGGTCCCAGGAAAACCAACTGCCTCAAACCAGACAGTGAGAGCCCGGTAGCTAAGACCTGACACCTGACACCTGACACCTGACACCTAAGACCTTACTTGTGAACGAGACTTTTCTTGCCGTGATTAATCCGGCTGCGGGGGGCGGACGGTGCCGCGAGTTGGTGGGCGCGGCGATTGCACGGTTGCGAGCTGCTGGAGTTGCCATCGAGACCGCGGAGACCGCGGCTGGTGGAGATGCGACTCGAATTGCTCGCGATGCCTACCGGCGCGGCTTCCGCAGGTTTCTTGCGGTGGGCGGGGATGGGACTTCTTACGAAATCGTAAACGGATTGTTTCCGGATTGCCTGGCGGCCTTTTCGAGTGATGACACGGCGGAGCCGGGCGCTTCACGCGGTGAATCGGAACGAATTCCAACGCTTGGATTTCTGCCCCTCGGCACGGGCAATTCTTTTCTACGTGATTTCGGCGATCCAAAAGCTGCCGACCGCGGGTTGGAATATGCGATGCGGGCGATCGAGACGGGACAATCGTGCGCGTGCGATGTCTTTCGGCTGACGCATAAAGAGGGCGTGCTCTACTACATCAACCTTGCGAGCGTGGGTTTTGCGGCGGATGTGGCTGCGCTTCGGCATCGGAGTTTTTTGGGTTTTGGACACGCCGGATATCTGGCTTCAATCTTTCTCAGTCTGGCGTGGCTGAAGCGGCGCCCGTTTCCGGTTCGTGTGAAAGAACAGGATGAGTTTGACCGGCGGCGTTGCCTGTTTTTGACTTTCAGCAACAGCAAGTTCACCGGGGGCACCATGATGATTGCCCCCGACGCTCGCACCGACGATGGGCTGATCGAATACGTGCGCTGGGGCCCGATTGGCCGGCTCGGATTGATCCTGAATTTACCCACGCTCTATGACGGCACTCATACCCGGCACCCCATGGCTGAGCGCCAAGCCGTGCCTCGCGTCGAGTTTCAACTGGATGAGCCGGTGGATGTGATGGTGGATGGCGAGGTCATGAAGCTGGATTGTCGCGCGATTGAGGTCTTGCCGTCAGTGCTGAGAGTGATGGTTTGAACCGTGCTCACGGAAACAGACATGATATAAGAGGTCAATATAGATCAAAGCCATTTATCAAAACTATGTCGCAAGAGAGAAGAGAACGGCAGAAGGAAAAGTCGGGGACAGCAGGCCCGGCAAACTGGGGCCGGCGCGCGATTTACACGGTGCTGATCGTAGCGGCATTCGGCTTTGCTTATTATCTCGGTGACCGCACCCAGCACAAGTACGACGGGTTTGCGCGCTGCCTGACGGATCGCGGGGTCAAGATGTACGGGGCCTGGTGGTGTCCGCATTGCCTGGAGCAGAAAGAAGAATTTGCGAAGGCTTTCAAATATGCTCCTTATATAGAGTGTGGCGTGAAAGGTGACATGCATAAGGAGACACAAGTTTGTAAAGACGCGAATGTACACATGTTTCCGACGTGGCAATTTCCTCCGACCGGCGAGCGCGTGGAACGTGTGTTTACCCTGGAAGAGTTGAGTGACCGCACGGGGTGCGCGCTGCCGTGAGCGCGTGGTCGAAGCGTCTGATGTGGGGAGTGGCGATTCTGGCGGTTTGTGGGGTTGTCGTCTCGTCGGTATCGTTGCAGCGTCACTATGCGACGTCGAAGACCGCGTTTTGCGACGTTGGGGAAACATTTAACTGCGATCTCGTCAACCGAAGCGAGTACTCGAAGATTCTTGGAATCCCAGTGGCGCTGATCGGAATGTTGGGTTATGCGGCTCTGGCCGGGCTGGCCACGGTGTCTCGCGCCCGGCGCGAGACGCCTCGGTTGTTGTTTGGTGGGGCGGTGGCGGGCTTGGCTTTTGCTCTCTATTTGACGTATGTCGAAGGATACATTCTGGGGGTCTGGTGCATTCTTTGCCTGAGTTCGTTGTGCCTGATTGCACTGACGGCGGTCCTGTCGGGATTGATCTGGCTGACGCGTGAGGATACGCGATAGCGATCCACGTCATGCCACGACCGATAGCTCGCAAGAGTTCTAAGAAACGCGGAGCCGATCTTAGTGTGCCCGTTCCGCGCGGCAATTTGTGGCTGCATGAGCTGCGCAGCCGCGTCTTTGGAAATACGCGTCTTGTGCGGGTTTGGCTGCCTCCTGATTATGACGGCTGGGGCGCTACGCGCTTTCCCGTCTTATACTTGAACGATGGACAAAATCTGTTCGATCCGGCGACTGCATTTGCCGGTGTCCACTGGCAGGTCGGCGAGACGGCGACCCGGCTGATTGGCGAGAAGAAGATTCCTCCGCTGATCATCGTGGGAATCGACAACACGGGAAAAAATCGCGCGTGCGAGTACATTCCCTATAAGTCGCGCGACCCGAGAATTCTGCGGCCCGAAGGGGAGCGCTATCCCGAATTCCTGCAGCACGAGGTGATGCCGCTGATCGAGGAGCGGTATTCGGTGCTCAGGGGGCCGGAGAACACCGGGTTGGGCGGATCGTCGCTGGGCGGGCTGATTGCCCTCTATACACAACTGGTCTCGCCCGGAGCGTTTGGGCGTCTGCTCGTCGAGAGTCCGTCGTTGTTTGTGGCGAACCGGAAGATTCTTAAGGAAGCTCGTGGCCCACACGCGTGGCCCGCGCGCATGTATGTGGGAATGGGAACGCGGGAGGTGGGCGGCGCGGAGCGAGACGCAAAGGTCGTCGCGGATGTGCGCGAACTAGCTGCGATTCTGCAGGAAGCCGGCTTGGACGAAAAACGGTTGCGAGTGCGGATTGAAGAAGGCGCAACGCATACGGAATCGGCTTGGGCGCGGCGCTTTCCGGAGGCGCTCGAGTTTCTCTATTCGGACGCGCCACTGACGGCTTCTTCGAGCGCTCCGTTGCAGGCCGGGTCGCAGCCGCCGAGCAGCAAGGTTTAATCCAGAAAATTGAAAGCCAGCACCATCATTGACGGCTCTGAAGAGTGGTCCATCCTCTACCGCAAGTACTACAACGACGAAGTGAAAAAACTAGGCGTGTAAGTACCCGGTTGCCAGTACTCGCTACCACCTTCGAAGGCCGGGTCGGACGCCGTTAGCCCTGCCAACCACGATCCCGAACTAGCATGGCGGCGAGATGAGCTGCGCGACGTTCGAAAATGAATTTGGAGTGACGGTGTTGGAGCCACCGGAGCTTACGATACCCCAGTCCGCGTCGTTGAACAGGTTGTGAATCACAGTGTTGCCAGTGCCGGTGCAGTTGAAGTCAACGCCCGCTCCGCCTTCACCGGGGTAGAAATGGTTGTGTTCCACATCGTTATCTGTTCCGCTAAGGACGACAGCCGAGTTCGCAAACGACACTCTATTCGAGAAAACTACGTTGGAGTTCCCGAGCGGCCAGATACCGATAACCATGCCGACGATCGTATTGTTTGAGATCGTGACCCCTGACTCCGTAGCTATTCCTATCCCGGCGCCCCCTTGTAATCCGGGCCGGGTTGCGACGCTGTTGTCCGAAACCGTCCCTATTCCATAAATGTCGATTCCATTGATTTGCAGGCTGGTTGAAGGGGAAACGACGACGGCATTCGATCTAATGTTGACGGTGAGATTGGCATTCCCGTTGGTGCGTATACCCTCTGCGTCGAAATCGTGGATACTGCAATGGCTGACGGTAACTGGCTTCTGGTCGGACGTCGTGCTTTCGAGAAACACCCCGAAGCCGTACCCATTTCCCGTCTGATTATAGGTGGCCAGATTGTTCATCACGCCCGAGGAGTTCTGGTAATAGACGCCCTCGAGCCAGCCATTGCTAACCTCGTTATTGCTCCCATTGATCGCCAGGTTTTCGATGTTGACCAGCCCGGTCCCGGTCCCCAGCACCAAAATCTGAAAGTACATCTTTATACCGTTGTTGGGAGATATTACGCTTTGCGTTAATCCGCCTGGCGGCACGGTGACCGTGGGATTCGCGGCAGTTCCGCTCCGCACTCCTCGCAGTGTCAATGGCTGCTTGATCGTAACCTGCTCTGGATAGCTACCGGGACAGATCAGGATCGTTGAGCCGGAGGCGACAGCGGCTACTGCCTGCGAAATGGTGGAATAGGTTTGCAAGTGGGACAGGCAAGTGCCAACCACTACGGGCCTCGCGAGCGCTGCCTGAGCAATCACAAGTGCGAGCGAAGCGGAGATCAAAAGTCTGCGAATGGGCGCTGTTCTCATGGGAATCTCCTCGGCAAATTTTGACGTGAGGCTTTCGGCCGTGAGCCCCGGGGAAGGTCGAGCGGGCCAGAGGATTATCCTCCCGACAAGATGGGTAGTCAAATACCGGGCCAAGCCGGAATCTATATGACCGCCTCTATAATTTAGTATGGTTGGGCTTCTATAAGGGGGTTGTGAATGAATTCACTTCGTCGGTGGTTGTGGTGTTTTCTGCTCGTGGCTCTGGCAGCATGTGCTGCCGCTCAGCAATACAACGAAGCGCAGTTTAAAGGGATGCAGTGGCGCGACATTGGGCCGTATCGCGGCGGGCGCGTGCTCGCGGTTACCGGAGTCGTTGGCAATCCGTTTACCTATTATTTTGGCGGCGTTTCGGGTGGTGTGTGGCGCACGAATGACGGCGGAGTGAGTTGGCAGCCGATCTCCGACAAAAGCGTCATCTCGTCGATTGGAGCAATCGCTGTATCGGAATCGAATCCCAATGTCATCTATGTGGGTACGGGCGAGTCTTGCCTGCGCGGAAACATCTCCTACGGCGATGGGATGTACAAGACGACCGACGGGGGCAAGACCTGGACGCATATCGGCCTGAAGGATACGCAGCATATCGCGCGCCTTTGGATTGACCCGCACAACCCCGATCATGTGCTAGTGGCGGCTTTGGGGCATGCCTACGGGCCGAATGCCGAGCGCGGCATTTTCCGCACGAACGATGGCGGCAATACCTGGGACAAGGTTCTTTACAAGGACGAAAACTCGGGCGGAATCGACTTGTCCGTCGATCCGCACAATTCGAATGTGATGTTTGCCGCGCTCTATCAGATCCGGCGCTCGCCGTGGAGCCTCGATAGTGGCGGACCGGGCAGCGGGTTGTATCGCTCAACCGACGGCGGCAATACCTGGAAACACCTTGAGGGAAACGGGCTGCCGGAAGGCATTCTGGGCCGCATTGGAGTGAGCGTTTCGGGCGCGGACTCGAATCGTGTCTATGCGCTGATCGAGTCGAAGGAGAGCGGGTTGTACCGCTCCGATGATGGCGGGACAAACTGGTTGCGCGTCAATGACGATCAGCGGCTCACGCAGCGCGCGTGGTACTTCACCCACATCTTTGCCGATCCGAAGAGCGCGGATACGGTTTACATGTTGAACACGGGCGCATTCCGATCAAGCGATGGCGGAAAAACGCTCAACCTGCTTCCGGCGCCGCACGGCGACCATCACGGATTCTGGATCGATCCGCAAAATCCGGATCGCATGATTAACGGGAATGATGGCGGGGCCACGATTTCGGTGGATGGGGGCAAGAACTGGTCGACTCAGTACAACCAGCCGACCGCGCAGTTCTATCACGTGGCCGCGGACAACCAGTTCCTCTATCACGTTTACGGCGCGCAGCAGGACAACTCAACGATTGACATCGCCACGCGTACGGACGACGGCTACATCGGCCGTCAGCACTGGACTGACGCCGGTGGCGGCGAGAGCGGTTACATTCAACCCGATCCCGTGGACTCGAACATCGTTTATGCGGGAGCGGATGGAGGCCCGATTACGCGCCTCGACCGGCGCACCAACCAGTACCAGGACATTACGGTCTGGCCGATGGATAACTCTGGCCACGGTGCGGGCGATTTGAAATACCGGTTGGGCTGGACGCAGCCGATCCTGATTTCGCCGCACGACCCGCACGTGATCTACACGACGGCGGAGCGAGTTTTCAAGACGACGGATGAAGGAAAGAGCTGGACGGTAATCAGCCCTGATCTGACGCGGAATGACAGAAGCAAGCAGGTATCGTCCGGCGGGCCGCTCACCAAGGACAACACTTCGGTCGAGTATTACGACACGGTGTTTGCCATCGCGGAATCACCCGTACAGAAGGATCTGCTTTGGGCGGGAACGGATGACGGGTTGATTCATATCTCGCGCGACGGCGGTAAAAACTGGGCGAACGTCACGCCGAAGGGAATTCCGGAGTGGAGCCTGGTCAGCATTATTGAGGCCTCGCCGCACGATGCGGGCACGGCCTACGCAGCGGTGGATACCCACAAACTCGACGATTTCCGCCCCTACATTTACAAGACCTCGGACTTCGGCAAAAGCTGGACGAAGATCACCAATGGCATTCCGGATGGTGCGTACACACACGCTGTGCGCGAAGATCCGGTGCGGAAGAACCTTTTGTACGCGGGTACGGAAATCGGTATTTACGTATCTTTCGATGGCGGCGCGAACTGGCAATCGCTACAGCTGAATCTGCCGAATGCGCCGATTCACGACTTGATCGTCAAGAATGATGACCTGGTGGTGGCGACACACGGACGGTCGTTCTGGATTCTCGACGACCTCACGCCTCTGCGCGCGGCGACGGCGCAAGCCTCCGCTGAAGGTGTGCTTTACAAGCCGCGAGTTACTTATCGGATGCGTTGGCCGGAGTTCTATGAGAAGCGACAGCCTGTGGGTCAAAACCCGCCCAATGGCGCTGTTTTGTATTATTACTTTCCCGCTGCCCCTAAGGGCGTGGTGAGCCTGGATATTCTCGACGCCCAGAGTAAAGTGGTGCGCCACTTCTCGAACGAAGAAAAGAAGGAAGCGGAAACGCCACCGGAGTGGCCGGACCAGACTCCACCAGAAGAGAAAATTCCCTCCAAAGCGGGTCTGAACCGGTTTGCCTGGGACCTGCGGACACAGGGTGGAACGCCGCTGCCGGGAGAACCGGGGGCGGAGTTCCGCAATCGCGGAGCGTTCGTGGCGCCTGGTGCATACCAGGTGCGGCTGACAGCGGAGGGCAAGTCTTACACCGCGCCTTTGGAACTGAAGATGGATGCGCGCGTGAAGGAGTCCAACGAAGACGTGCAAAAGCAGATTGAGTTGGAGCGCAAGATCATAGCTGACGTTTCAGAGATTCACGACTCGATCGCGAAGATGCGGGAAGTCCGCGCGCAGACGCGTACGCTGAACCGACGATTTGCCGACGATGCGCATTACGTTCAACTCATTGCGGCGGCAAAAGATTTCGACAAGAAAAGCTTTGATGTCGAGTCGCAGCTGTTGCAGGTGAACGCGAAAAGCTCGGAGTCGACTTTGAACTATCCCGTGCTGATCGACGAACGATTGCATGGGATGCTGTTTAGCGTCGATTCCGCCGATGCCGCGCCCACTGCGCAACAATATGAAGTTGTCGACGAACTCGAAAAAGAGGCGCGGCCGCTGCTGGCCCAGGCTCATGACTTGCTGACGAAGGATCTGCCGGCGCTGAACGACATGGTGAACAAGCTGAATATTCCGGCGATTTATGTGGAAGGAAAGTGAGGGCGCGACGGAAGAGGAATAGCGTGCGTGCTCACGGTCGTGCTTGGACGGCATCAACCGCCCAGGGAGGCTCGAAAAAGTACCGTCTTGCAAGCGGCGAGCGTGCAAACGGCTGGTTTTTGCGCGGACAAGAGTGTGCCACCCCAACGCACCAAAACCGGGCGCGCTGGGGACCCCGGTGCCCGGCGCCACACTTAATCAGGTCCCTCTAGCGGTTGATGGCTCTGGGGTGTTTCGGCTCGTATAGGCCGATATGGCCACCGCCGGGGAGAGTGATTTCGGTCAAACTCCCCCAGCGTTCTTCTTTTGTGTCGCTGCACTCCACATTCTTTTCCCGGAGCGACTTCTTCATCGCTTTCAAGTCGTCGCACATGAAATAGAACTCGTGGACATTGTTCTTTTCCGAAGGATGGAACGCAACCTCGGCAGGAGGTAGAGCGAAGATCAGCCAGCCATGGCCGGCATCGACCGATGGGAATTTGAGAACATCGGTGAAGAATTGACGGTCGGCTTCGGGATTCTTGCTGTAGAGGACTACGTGGGCACCGTTAATCATTAGCGGCGGCCTCCTTCGGACCACCGGTTCGCTCAGCGACGGGTGCCTACTTCGTGATTGCGCCACAGGCGATGCGATCGCCGGCATTGCCCGCGGGATCGGTTTTCTGGTCATCCGCTTTCGCGTGGATGACGATCGCTGTCCCCCCGTTGCTGAACAGGGAATGGCTGTCGCTGCTCAGAGTGACATCCTTGTTCACGACGCGGAATTTAGCCTTGCCGTTCGCGCCGACCGTGAAGTTGGCGTTGTCGCCCGCGTGGTGGCCCTCGGGATTTTCCAATCCGTGCTTCTTCCCATCGGGATTGAAATGCGGGCCGGCTGACTTGAAGTCGGGAGCATCGCACTTGGCGTTCTGATGAAAGTGGATGGCATGTTCGCCGGGCGGCAGATTCTCGAGATTGAGTTGCATCCCGACGCCGCCGGATTTTTCTTCCCACAGAGCAAGTGTCCCCACGGTCTTACCCTGGGCGTCTTGGAGGTGAACTATAGTCTTGGCCGCGCTTGCGGGCGCCAGAGCGCTTGCGACCGAGAAAAGAACGAGGGCAAACAAACAAGTGTTTCTCATCGGCGGCCTCAACACAACTCAGGTTCTGCCGGCCTCGGGCTGGCGTTCGGTAGAATGACCCAATGCCCGATCTCAAGTCAAGCGCGGCGAAAACCCTGGCCCAGGTCAAGCTCTTTACGGGCCTTTCCGAAACTGAACTAGCCTTTCTTGCGCAGCGCGCCGTGACGCGGAAGTTCTCCGCCGGCGAAATTGTTTTTTCCGAGGCCGACGCCTGCACCGGCATGTACGTGGTCGAATCTGGACACGTGCGAATTTTCAAAACCTCGCCGGGTGGGCGGGAACAGGTGTTGAGCATCGAAGGGCCGGGCGGGTCGGTGGCGGAATTGCCGGTGTTTGACGGCGGAAACTATCCGGCGTCGGTTTCGGCGGTCGAGAATTCGACGCTGTTGTTCATCGCCAAGCAGGATTTTCATGCCTTGTGCCTGGCCCATCCAGAGGTTGCCTTGAAGGTGCTGCGGGTGATTGGAGCCCGGCTGCGCAAGCTGGTCGGCATTATCGAAGAACTCTCATTCACCACCGTTCGGCATCGGTTGGCGGCGTTTCTGGTCAGGCTGGCGCGGCGGGAAGGCACGCGCGTCGATGGTGGAGTGGCCATTACCCTGCCCGCGAGCAACCAGGAACTGGCAGCGCAGATTGGTACGGTGCGGGAGTTGGTGTCGCGCAACCTCAGCCGTTTTCAGTCGGAGGAACTCATCCAGATCGACGGACGGCGGGTGGTGATCGCGGACTTGAAAGGGCTAGAAGCCGAACTGGATGGAGAGTAGCTACCTCCCCGTGACAAAAGTCATCGTCAATCGATTTGGCGTCCCCTACAGTGGTTTGTGAGAGGCAGCCTGCGAGCTGCGAGGAGAAGCTGATGACATTAACTGTGACCAAGACCGTGCGCGATTACGCGATTGAAACGCCCCAAACCATTCCGGTGTTCGAAAAGCTCGGGATCGATTATTGCTGCGGCGGTAACCGCCCGCTAGACGAAGCCTGTACCGCCGTCAATGCGAACCTTGAACAAGTGCTGAAGTCGCTCGAGGCTGCCGTCGCCGAACCGGGGCGCCCTAGTGATCGCGAGTTGCAAGCGGGATCGTTGGCGGAGTTGATCTCGCACATTGTCCGGACCCACCACGTATTCGTGCGCACGCAGATTCCCGAAATCGAGAGCCTGATTGAAAAGGTACATGCTAAACACGGCGCGAACCATCCCGAGCTGGCGAAGATTCGCACGGTATATCACGGGCTGGGCGAGGAATTAATGCCGCACCTGATGAAAGAAGAGAACATCCTGTTCCCCTATATCGAGCGCATGGAGGAATCGGTGATCGCGCATGATCCGATCCTGCCGCCGCCGTTCGGCACTGTCGCAAATCCCGTACGCATGATGGAGCACGAGCACGACAATGCTGGCATTGCACTGAAGGTTCTGCGCGAAACGAGCCAGAACTTCACGCCGCCCCCCGATGCCTGCACCAGCTTCCGTGCGCTGTATACGGCGCTCGCAAACTTCGAAAAGGACCTGCATCAGCACATTCATCTGGAGAACAATGTGCTGTTCCCGCGCGCGATTGAAATGGAGACGGG
>JBAQIB010000081.1:0-70968 GCA_049288625.1 Terriglobales bacterium
GGATGCGAAGTTCTTCATCAACAGGAAGGAAAAGCCGACGCCGCCAGATAACGATTGAGTTGGCGACGGCATGGGCAAGCTTGCGACAGTAATCCGCCTTTGCTCTTTAATCGACCTGCTCTAAACGTCTTGCTGGTAAGCTTCGACCGCCGTGTCGATTCCGTCCAGTGTGGTGACGGGATGTTCTTCCGCGACAAGGTCTCCGACCCGAAACGCCCGTTTGGTGGCCACCACCCATAACAACCCAATCCCATAGACGGAGCCCGCAATCAGTAACTGAACCGCCAATTGGCGATAGGTGTGCGGTTGGAACCATCGCCGCAAGAGGAGCAGCGCGCCCACCAGAGGTGTGGTAATGAGAAGAGGCAGGACGTATGCTTCCCGCAGGTAGGTCCGCATACGGATGCCAAGCTGGCGGCACAAATGCCAGGGCATGAACAAAGTCATGGTGCAAGCCAGCGGAATGGCGGTTCCGAGAGCATCGCCGTATATGCCGTAGTAGGAACCATGCCCCGCGCGTTGGAAGTAATGCACGAGCACGATGCTCAGAATCAGATTGACGAGTCCCTCCGACAGAGTCACGAAGCCCCATGTGCGATGCTTACTGATGCCGAACAAGACCCGCCCGGAAGCGGCCTGCGCCCACATGAGCGTCGCGGGGAAGATCAGAATGAGGAGGACCGGGTAGCTGGTGGCAACGTAGCGTTTTCCCACCCAAACTTCGATGACCGACTTGCCCAGAATGACCAGAGTTGCGGTAATCGGGAAACTCGTCAAGGCACAGAAACGGTTGCCGGCCACAAAGACTTTGCGCAAGCGGTCCATATTTCCGGTGGCCTCGGACTGGCTGGCAATCGGGAGAAAGTTCTGCGCCAAGGCCATGACCACCTGCTGCGCGTAACTGACGATCCGGGACCCGATGCTGAAATAGGTGACCGCAGTCGCGGAGATCATGGTAGCAATCACCACGTTGTCGCTTTTGAACTTCAGCTGCGTCGCGACCATGATGACGAGCGTGGCGCTGCTGTAATTCGCAATCATGCGAAAGGTGCTGCGGTCCACATACTTGAAACCAAAGGGTACGGGCTGAATATGAAACGCGATGATTCCGCGAATCATGGAGGTGATCAAAGGAATAATCACGGTGATCGCGGCAATGGTAAGCAGTCCAAGCCCACGGTGAAGAGCCAGAACGATCAGCACCGCGCGCGCGAAGTTGGCGGCAACGCCCGCCCAGTTGTTGACGTCGAAGCGCTGCAGGCCATCCAGAAACCCGCCCACAACGCCGAGTGGAAATCCCAGTCCGACCGAAGCGCCGACCATCAGGAGCAGCCAGCGCGCAACAGCATGCAGTTCGGGAGGAATCTTGAAGATCTGATCGACGTAGATCGCGAGCACGCCGGTGACGAGAAAGCTGAGGAGCCCAATGCAACTGTAAGAGAAAATGCTGGTATTCACCAGCTTGCCGAGGTCTTCAGTATCGCCGGTCGCGGTGAATTTCGATACGTAACGAACCACCGACGAGCGGATGCCGAGATCGAAGAGGCCGTAATAGCCGGTGAGGGAAAAAATTAAAATCCAGACGCCGAAAGCGGCGTCCCCCAGGCGGTGCAGGATGAAGGGCGATAGGAAAATTCCGACAGCAACATCGGTCGACAACGAGAACCAACTGGACCCGACGTTCTTGATGATTCGCCGCTTATCGATCTTGCTCATTCGCTCGCACCCACACTTGTAGCTTCATCTTCACAACTTTTCACTCACGCCCACTGGTTGCGATCACCTTATACTATTGCGGTTGAATTGACTGCAGCAGATGAGCGCTTACGTTGGCTGACCGGACTTCAACCACGGAGGCATCGCTTTGCTGTCGAGTTCCTTGCTTGCGAGATCGTAGCCGAGAAAGTTCATCAGCGGAAACCACGCGACTTCGATTTGCTCGACGGCATCGCGCGGCAGACTTTCCTTCCACCCCCCCGACTTCGCCGCGCGCACGAACGGAATATCCTGGACGGTATTCTTTGTTCCCGTCCATTTGTCGGCGTCCTGCTTTTCCAGCTTGCGCATACGATCGGCGGAGCTTCGCTCCACAGCCGTTTTCAGCCTCCCTTCGTCCGCATGGATGCCCAGAAATTCCGCGATTTTGGCGGTCTCTCCGGCCGGGTCGGCCAGCAAATCTTCATACCGGACCAGCAGAAATGCGGGATTCCCGCAGCGCGGGCCAATCCAGCTCGCCGCATGCTCCCACCACGACCCGTAGGACGAAGTGTCGCCGGCAATGAAGGGTTTGATGAACTGCTCCAAAGTCATATCCGCAGCGATATAGCGCTTCTTCCGATCGAAGTGGTACTCGGAGATCGCCACATCGCGGGGATCGCGAACCAGGTAAATGACCTTCCGAAAACGAACGTCAAACGGCTCGTGGCTTTTCAGGATGCGCGGCCGCGGCAGCTTATTAAGGAAACGTTTCGAAAGAACCCCAGGCGCGGGTAACAAGCGGTTGATGTTGGCGAAACCGACATTTTCGTTCGGGTAGATCAGATTGGCCAGCAGAAACCGGACCCATGTGTTGCCAGATTTCGGATAAGAGACCAGGAACGTGTCGTCAGGATAGACGGTGTAATCGTTGCCGGCCCGATCGAGACCGAGGGCGTACTTCACGGCGTATTTGAGCTGCCCAAGCATAATGGAATTGGCAATTTGTGATTTGCAATTGGCAGTTTGAACCGTTTGCGTTTTGGTCTTAAATTGCCAATTACAAATTATCGAGTTACAAGTTGCGAGCGCTGCCGCTTAAAATTCCAAAAGACTCGCAATCGCGAGATTGCGTGGTCAATTCATATCCCAAATGTTGCATCAGGTGTCCCCATGCAGCCTCAATCCTGGCGACTTGGGGAGCCGGCAAATCCGAGTGCCAGCCACCAGACCCGGCAGCGCGCACAAACGAAAGATCGTTGCGCGAGCCTCTGAAAAGCGCATTCTTCTCCGCTTGCGCACGTTCGAGCTTGCGCATGCGGTCGGCGGAACTACGCTCGACGGCTTGGGCAATCTGCTCCTCGGTCGCGTTCAAGCCGAGAAAAACCACGATCTTGCGAAGCTCGCGTGGCGTGTCAGCGACCAGATCCTCGTAGCGCAGCAGGAGAAACCGGGGGCTCCCCTCGCTCGTGTACAACCAAGTCGCGACATTCTGCCCCCACGAGCCGTGTGGACATGTTTCGCCGGCCAGGAAGCGAGTGACGAATTTCTCGATAGGCGAATCGTCCTCGACTCTCCTCAGCTTTCGATGATAGTGATATTGCGATACGACCACGTCGCGCGGGTCTCGAACTATATACACAACGCGCGAATAACGCGGGTCGAAGCACTCATGGCTCTTGATGATGCGCGGTCTGGGCATCCGGTCAAAAACGCGTTTGGTGGTGCCCATTGGATCGGGAATCAGCCGGTCGATATTTGCCCAGGTAGCGGGTTGATCAGGGAATCTCAAGTTCGCGAGAAGAAACCGGGTCCACGTGTTGCCAGACTTGGGAAACGAAACCAGAAAAATGTCATCTGGAAGAATGAGCAGACTACGGTGGGGTATGTGCAGACCAAGGCCGCGCTTGACTCCGGCAATCAGATGTTTGACGATTGGAATACCCAACGCTTCGACCGGCCTTTCTTCCTGTGCAGCCAATTCCCTTTTCAGCGCCGTTCCGTCCCGGCGTTAACCAGGTTGGCCACAGCGAGTTCATATCCGAGTTCGCGCATCAATCCGCCCCAGGCCGATTCAATTTCCGCAACGCTGAACTCGGAAAGTTCATTTTTCCAGCCGCCTGCCTTGGCTGCCCGGACAAACGGTTTATCCTGCCGCGTCCGCTTGGTGGACGACCACAGGTGGCCCTGCTTTTTTTCGAGCTCACGCATCCGATCCGCAGAACTCTGTTCAATGGCATAGGCAATCCGCCCGGGATCGGCCGGGACTCCGATGAACTCCGCGATCCGAGCCATCTGGAGGGCGCCTTCCGACTGCAGCGCCTCGTATGTCACCAGCAGCAAACGGGGGCCGTTGCGGCGCGTGTAGAACCAGGTCGCCGTGTTTTCTCCCCATGTGCCGTAGGGATGACTTAACTCTCCCCGCACAAAGCGCGACACAAACTGTTCTACTGGAAAATCGTCGGGAATGGCGCGCCGCTTGATGTCAAAGTAGTACTCCGAAAGCACCACATCGCGCGGGTCGCGGACGATGTGAATGATCTTCGGATACCGCGGATCGAAGTACTGATGACTCTTGAGATAGCGCGGCCGGGGCAACTGCTCGAGATGGCGCTTCGAAAGTCCTTCCGGGTCCGGAATCAGTTCGTTAATATTGGAAAAATCGGGGTGCTTCTCAGGATAGATAAGGTTTGCGACCAAGAATCGTGTCCAGGTATTGCCCGACTTCGGATACGACACGAGAAACACATCGTCCGGAAAAACCCGCAGATTGCGGCCGGGACGGTGCAAGCCGAAGAATTGTTTTCCACCCGAGATAAGACGCCTGATCATGTCGAAAGCCTATGCTCCCTGCCGAATTCGGTTCCAAACGGAAATAAGCTTGGTGGTAGCGCCGGGTGCAATCGCCAAGCCGATCAATGTCAGACTCAAGCTCGGTTTGCGGAAATAGTCATTCGCCTCCGAAAACAGTTTCCGAGCTTCATCAAATTGACGCTGATCCAGTTTGTTCTTGCCCTCTTCCAACAAATATCGGGCTTTGATTTCGGCGGCCCGCTTTTCCACAACCGACCGATCCTGTTCATTCAGCGGAAGGGTCTGCTTGTATTTTTCCAGAATAGCCCAGTATCCTTCGGCAAGCCTCGCCCGCGACGCGCTCAGCGACCCGGGGCGTCCGACCGGCATATAAGCTTGTACCTTCCGAGTGTATGCAATCTTGGCGCCGTAAAATGCCGTGCGCACCCACATATCATAATCGTCACAGCGGGCGAGTTTTTCGTCGAACAGTCCCGCCCTGACAATCGCCTGCTTGCGCGCAACCACCGTTGAAATCGGGATCTGGCAGCGCTCGACCAGCAACGAAGCAAACGTTGCTTCGCCCGCAGACGGGCAGCGCTTCATGAATTCACGTTCCTGCCCGCGCTCGCCCACCAGGCCGTTCGAGTAAGTCAGGTCCAGTGACGAGTCATCAGCAAACAACTGCATCTGCGAAGCCAGATGATCCGGCATCCAGACGTCGTCACTATCCAGGAAGGCAACGAATTCACCCCGGGCATGGCGAATGGCATTGTTCCTCGCTCCGGCCGTACGTTTGTTCTCTTGCTTGATGTAGACAATCCGGTCCAGGTAGGGCGCGAGCACCTTTTCGAGTTCCGGCGTGTCCGGCGAACCATCGTTGACGACAACGGCTTCCAGGTCCTGGTAGGTCTGCGCAAACACCGAATCGAGGCATGCGGCGATGAAGTGGGCAGTCTTAAAGGTCGGAATGATCACGCTAACCTTCGGCGCCGGGCTGCTGATCTTTGATCCCGATATGTCTTCGGCTATTTGCATGCTTTCCCCAAGTATTCACGCACTGTGGAACACTTCTTCTTTCTCGCCGGCAAGGATGTTATTGACGGCCTCCACGCCCATCATTACTGAGTGATCCATGTTGCCGATCTCATAGCGCCAGGCGCCAAAGCGGCCCCGCGAGTAGATTCCCTTTTCCAACAACGCCGGTTGCAGCACAGCGAGCGCCTGGTCGCGGCCTAGCGTCGGGATGGGGTACGAGTACCCTACGACCCGATGATAGCGGGAAACAACGCGGCTCCGGTCCGCATCCTCCAGCATCTTGGCCTTGATCAATCCCGTTGTAACCTGTTCCAGAATCTTCTCCGGATCCGGCGTTTCGCCCACGCGAAACGACATCTCGCACATGAGCGAGCTGTAACTATCGGTATCTCCGTTGGGAACGTTGTTTGGAGAGTAGTGCGAAAAATACGTAGCCCGATAGCACGGCATGTCGGAATCGGTGAAATAGATCCAACATCTGCCGGTTTCGATTTTCTTTTTCAGGCCCAGGCCAACCACCAGCAGGTTGTTGTGCTCAAGGCCCGTCGCAGCCTCGCGCAGCCCGCCGTCCGTCGGCTTCATCATTTCGACGAACAAGTCCAGAGGCGCAGTCGAAACCAGCACATCGTAAGTGTCACCCGTGCCGTCAGCAAACGAAAGTTGGCGGCGCACCGGGTCGATCTCGGCTAATTGCTTTCCAATCCGCACCTTCTCGGAGAAGTGCTTGGCGATCCGCCGGTAGATTTCTCCAGTCCCGCCGTACAGCGGGAACCGGAACTTGCTGTTCGGGCCCCAGCCCACGTCGTCGCGCTGATAAAGCACGTTCTCCAGGAGCCGTTTGAAATCCACGACGGCCACACGATCGGCAATCCAGGATTTCGACATCCGCTCGAGCGGCGTGGTCCAGACTTTGGAATTGTAGGGAAACATGAACGCGTTGGCGATCCCCTCGCCAAACGTGGCCAGAATCCAATCGCGGAAGTTCGCGGACTCGGCGCCGCCGCCGTTGGCGGCCGCGCTCGCCGCTCCCAGCAGGCAGCTAACTTGAATATCCTTTGGTAAATAACGCAGGTTGCTTTGGAAAGGATAAGGGATCCAGGATTCTCCGCTGACGATCCAGCTTTCGCGGATGCGCTCGTGAACTTCCTTTCCCAGGACCTTGTCGATCAGGTTGTCGAAGTACTTGTAATGCGAAAAAATGACGTGACCGCCCTCATCCCAGACGAACCCGTGCTTGTCTACATGCGAAGTGGCATGGCCGCCGACATCGTCGGACTTCTCATAGAGAACCCAGTTGCTATAGCCAAGTTCGTGCAATCGGTAGGCAGCACCGAGTCCGGTCGGTCCTCCTCCGATGATGACAATCTTCTTGCTCATAGAGTTTTGCTCATAAGACTTGAGGGGGGCGAAAAGCTCTCGAGTCCGAAGGATCGGCCGGCTGACTGAGATGCGCGGCTGGGTTTTATACGCGTCCGCTATCCCCTCGACACTAAAATCAGCAACGTCCGAACCGCCGTGCGGTGAATGTACTATTTTACCATTGAGGTTTTCGGCGGCTATGGTTCCGCAGGTAACCTGTGCGCTCCCGTACGATGGGGTGGCGTCTACCTCCGAGTCTGCAGTGGCTTTTCGTCTTTTTTGTCCGTTAGTGGTGTTGGCGAGCCGAATCGAAACCGAGTAATCTCGCTACCGCCGGCTAGGGAAGGAGAAGCGTTACTCTCAGAAAATAAACCACTTGGCCAAAAGGCCGACGTGCCGTAGGCCGTGAGCGTCATCAAGGGTGCCGCAGGGGCGGGCAAGTTCCAACCCACTTCCCCCGGGAAGGGATCATTGACGATCACGCTCGGATCGCACTTGCAATCGGCCCATCCCTTACGGGTTCACCACTAGACATACCGAGCCCGTCGCCGTGGTGTAGTCAGCGGTCTGCGTTGGAGTGAACGTCACCGACAGCGTGTCGCACGTCGCCGGCGGTGTAGGTAGTGGGGGTTTTGTTCCGGCCGCCGGGGAGTATACGAACCTGCCCGGAACATTCGCTGTCGCATCCAACTGCGTTGCGCTCAACCTCGTTCCGTATGTAATCGGCGCCGGTGTCGGCCACGTGATTACGCTGGTGATTTTCTCGGCGGTTGTCTTCTGCGTAACAGACGCCGCCGCGTAGACGGAGTTCAGCGGCCACGCTGCCTTCAGGGTGCACGTCCCATTGCCGCTCGTCATGGTGACCGTCGCGGTGACGGTGGTGCCGCTGGCAGTGATGTTACTCAATGAGCAAGAACCGTTCGATGTGATGGCCGGAATACTAGGGTCGTTGGTCGACGATGCCGTCACCGTGAAGGTGGATTGGTATAAAGCGCTGGCGGGGGCGCCTGTAAAACTCACCGTCGGCTGAATCGTCGCCGTCTCCGTCGTTTGCTCGATGACCGTCGTCGCCGCCAGGTAGTTGCTGTTGCCCGGCTGGGCCATCGTTTCCGTACACGTCTTACCGCTAGCGTTCATCGTGTACGTTGCGCCGGAGTTCGTGCACGCACCAGAACTGGTGAACGTGATCGGCAGCCCCGAACTGGCGGCTGCCACTATCGTGAAGCTGCTATGGTTAATCGCCGTGGCCGGAGCCGGAGTAGTTACTGTGATGCTCTGGCTGGCCTGATTGACGACTTGGCCACCACCCAACGTGGCCGATCCTCCGGAGTGGTTGCTGTCGCCCGAGTAGGTCGCCGTGATCGTGTCGGTCCCACCCGTCAGGCTGGACGTCGTACACACTGCCGCGCCCGGATTGCCCGTAGTCACCGGAGTTGTCCCGCAGCCCGTATTCGCGCTCCACGTTACCGTCCCGCTGACGTCCAGCGGTTTCATACTCTTGTTACCCTTGACCAACCCGTACTCCCCACCGATCGTCGCCGTGAAAGTCACTGGCTGGCCGTACACCGACGGGTTCAGGCTGGACGCAACACTCACATTGCTCCCCGCCAAATTGACGATTTCTCCGCCGCTCAACGTGCCCGTGCTGCCCAGGAAGTTTGAGCCGCCCGAATACACCGCGGTGACCGAGTGCGTTCCTACCGCCAGCGTCGAGATGCTGCCCGAAACGGCTGAACCCGATGCCAGCGTCACGGGCGAACCGAAAGCAGTTCCGTCGATATTGAACTGCACTGTTCCCGTCGGCGTACCCGATCCCGAGGTTACACTCGCCGTGAAGCTGACCGCTTGGCCATAGGTGGACGGATTCAGGCTGGAAGCAACGGTTGTGCTCGTGCTCAGGGCATTAACGATTTCTCCACCGCTCAACGCGCCCGTGCTGCCCTGAAAATTCGAGTCGCCTGAATACACCGCCGTGACCGAGTGCGTTCCGACTGCCAGCGTCGAGATGCTGCCCGAAACGGCTGAACCCGATGACAGCGTCACTGGCGAGCCGAAGGCAGTGCCGTCGATATTGAACTGCACCGTTCCCGTCGGCGTGCCTGATCCCGACGTTACACTCGCTGTGAAGCTGACCGCTTGGCCATAGGTCGAGGGATTCAGGCTGGAGGCAACGGTTGTGGTTGTGCTTGAATTCAGAGGATTGACGACCTGGCCTCCGTTCAAAGTGCCCGTGCTTCCAGTGTCATTTGTGTCGCCCGAATAGACCGCAGTGACCGTGTGTGTGCCAACCGCCAAGGTCGAGATGCTGCCCGAAGTGGCTGAACCCGAGGCCAGCGTCACTGGCGAACCGAAGGCGCTGCCGTCGATGTTGAACTGCACTGTTCCCGTCGGCGTGCCGGATCCAGCCGTTACATTCGCGGTAAAGCTGACTGCTTGGCCAGAGGTCGAGGGATTCAGGCTGGATGCAACCATTGTGCTCGTGCTCAAAGCGCTGACGACTTCTCCGCCGCTCAACGTGCCCGTGCTGGGAGCATAACCTGTCGCGCCCGAGTAGACGGCTGTGACCGTGTGCGTCCCTGTCGCCAGCGTTGAGATGCTGCCCGACGTGGCTGAGCCCGAAGCCAGCGTCACCGGCGAGCCGAAGGCGCCGCCGTCGATGTCGAACTGCACTGTACCCGCCGGAGTGCCCGCTCCCGACGCCACAGTCGCGGTGAAGCTGACCGCTTGGCCATAAATCGAAGGATTCATCGAAGATGCGATGGTCGTGTTCGTTGCCGACTGACTCAGCAGACCGAACACGGATAGCGCTGTTTGACCGTTTATATATAGCTTGCCGTTCGCCACGACCGGCATGGGAAAGTGAACCATTGCCCCGAGAGTATCGCGTTTGCCCCCCTGAGCACTGTTGTAAAACTGTGTCGCGAGATTGGTCGCGTCATACGCAAAAAGCTTGTTGCTTGGGGAAGTAACATACCAGAATATGCCGTTCTCCGTGCCGCTCGATGAGACGATGCCACCCTGAGGGTTCGATGTCACTGCCGGGGTCTGTGAGGTCGGCTCAAGAGAAAGTTGATCACCTGCAAACGTATAAGCCATGACCGGTGTTTGGAAGGCAGCAATATAAACCGTGTTGTTCCAATATGTGAGTCCGGCATGCACTTCGCCTAAAACGGGCACATCCAACTCTTGCTGAATCTGGTAATCGCCCGCAGAATTGTATCCTCCCAGGTTGGTCTGATCGAGCAGGTACGCGGTGCCGTTTTTGTCGATGGCGAGAAGGAAGTTGCGGCCATCGGGTTGTTGGGGCAGCATCTGCACCTGGCCAGAACCGACGTCGAGATTGTTTTGTTGAAAGAACTTCTGATTATAGGGAGTGAAGGAATCGGCCAGGTTCAGCACACCATCGCCCTGGTTCAATCGGATAACGCTGTCGCCAAAGTGCGTGCCGCCCGGCCCATCGAAGAGCCCATCGCCTGTAGCAAAAAAGACGTTGCCCGCTCCATCCCCAGCGAGTCCTCCGCCGGACTGCCACACCGCAGACGCCTTAACTCCAGGCGAAACATTAAACACACCAACCTGCTGGAGTGTAAGCTGGTCATAAGCCATCACCCAGCCGTTTTCTGTTTCGACGTTACAACCGGGGCTCCCGAAACCGAGGTAGATAATTCCATTTTGCAGCAAGAGCCCGGTCCGCTGCATCTGGTATCGATCTATGAACGTGTATGTCTTGCCGTTCACGACGGAGGAGGCGGAAACGACGACCGGCCCACCAAACAATTCCGCTCCGGTGCCGAGGTCGAGAGCGTGCAAGCGGTGCACGAAATTCCCGTTCTCTTCTGTCATTGCCAACAGGTAAATCGCGTGTTGGGTGAGGTCAATGACAGGGGTTCCCTGAATACCGAACTCGGTGTAGCCAACACTGCAACTCTCGTCGGATAAGGGAACGCTCGTGACGCCATTCGCCGGATCCAGGAAATTGACCTGCCATAGCGGCGAGGCATTGCTGCCTTGATTATTGTCGGCATCGAAGGCGTACACGCTGTCGTGCATCGTAACGGCGTATACAACGTTGTGCGTCGAATTCAGCCCGGGAATGAAAACGTTGGGAACATAGAGCGGCTGGGCGGGCATTTGCCCATCCAGACTTTGAGCAAAGAGCTTTCCGAATTGTTTGGAATTCACATTCGCGGGAGTCAGGATGGACTCCTGCGTGTTTTGCCCGGTGCGCGCATTGTCATAGTGCTGGGTCAAAACGCTGATCTGGCCGAACGCGGCAGACGTCCCCAGCAGCAGAGTGAACGCCGCTGCACTGTAGACGAACGCTTTTGCACGGGAAAGCAAGGCTGGTCTTCGAGAATTGCGGATCCATCGCGGAAGCGACATAAGAGACATAGGTAGGCACCGATTCCTCGCTTAGGATTGCTTTCGCCGCCGACCAGGGAAGGGGGGAATTAGGGTCAACAGGCTAGCGTAGTATACCCCCGATCCATCCTCCCGTCACCCAAGAAATCGTCCAGATGCCCTTTGTCTCGGGCGACTCCGCCCGAGGGTCTTTCTGCTCTCCCGGCGCTACAATCGTTCCTGCCCATGGATAACAAAGCCATTGCCGGGATCCTTTACGAAACCGCCGATCTGCTCGAAATTGACGGCCAGGACTCCTTTCGCATTCGCTCGTACCGTAATGCCGCGCAGGCGATCGAGGCGCTGCCACAGCAAGTCTCCGATCTAATTGGCGAACCCAAGAAGTTGCTGGAAGTGCCCGGCATCGGCAAAGGCATGCTCGCCAATCTGCAGCATTTTTTTCGGGAAGGTACTGTCGAAATCCATGTGGAGCTGCTGAAAAAATATCGCCCCTCCATGCTTGAGTTGCTCAAGATTCAAGGCTTGGGACCGAAGACGATTGCGCTGATCTGGAGCGCTTACCAGGTTAGCGACCTCGACGGAGTGGAAAAGCTCGCACAGGAGGGGAAAATCCGCACCTTGCCGCGGATGGGGGAGAAGCACGAACAGAAACTGCTGAAAGCGATCGAAGACTACCGCCGGATTGGCGGGCGCTTTTTGATCAATACGGCCGAGGAGCTTGCGGAAAAGTTGATGGAGCATTTGCTGGCCGCACCCGGAGTTGAGAAGGTCACGCCTGCCGGCTCGTTGCGGCGGGGACGCGAAACGGTGGGCGATCTCGATATTCTGGTCACTGGCAAAGGCTGCTGCGATGCTGTATCGCGGCAAAAAATCGCCGAACACTTGGTCAAGTTCCCAGGGTTGATGGAAGTAATTGCCCAAGGCGAGAACAAAATTAGCTTTCGTCACCGCACCGGCATGCAGGTCGATGTCCGCTTGCTTCCGCCTGAGTCATTCGGTGCCGCTATGCAATATTTCACCGGCTCCAAGGCGCACAATGTCGCCCTCCGTCAGCGAGCGCTGAGGATGGGCTATACGCTGAGCGAATACAGCCTTGCGGATCTCAAGACAGAAAAGGCCGTTGCTGGCGCGAGCGAAGAGGATATCTATGCCAAGCTCAAGCTCGACTTCATTCCTCCGGAGCTGCGCGAAAATCTGGGCGAGATCGATGCCGCGGCAAACCACGCACTGCCGCGCTTGCTTGGACTCTCCGACATACATGGCGACGTGCACATGCACACCGTCGAAACCGATGGCCGCAATACCATTGAAGAAATGGTGGAAGCGGCTCGCGACCGCGGCTATCAATACATGGCGATTACCGATCACTCTAAGAATCTTGCCTTCGCCAACGGCTTGACTGACGAACGGGCGCTCACTCACATCGAGAGGATCCGAGCGGTTGGGAAAAAGACGAAAGGGATCCGAGTGCTCGCCGGGATTGAAGTTGACATCCTTCCGGATGGTTCTCTCGATCTCTCTGATTCTGTTCTCGAGCAGATGGACCTCGTCATCGCCAGCGTGCACTCACAATTCAATCAGGACCGGGACACGATGACCGAGCGCCTGCTGAAAGCGATTTCCAATCCCAACACGTCGATCCTCGGACACCCCACGGGACGCCTCTTGCTGCGACGCGACGCATATCCTTTTGATATGGACGCCGTCCTAAGGGCCGCCGCCAAACACAAAGTCGCGATGGAACTCAACGCATATCCCGACCGCCTCGATCTGAACGATGTGCACTTGCGCATGGCAAAACAGCACGGCGTGAAGATTGTGATCAACACCGATTCCCACCACACTTCGCACATGGAAAAAATCCGTTACGGAGTCACTCAGGCGCGGCGGGCCTGGCTGACCAGAGAAGACGTGCTGAATACCCTGCCCGCAGGCGAGTTTACCCGGGCGGTCAAGCACAAGTGGTAATTTGACCGGCGGTTATCGCGTGGTAATTTTGAAATAGTTTCGTTATCCTGTAGAAGTCTATTAATCCCATGGGGTAACCAATAGTTGCAACTTCTTTCACACGAGCCTGGAAACTGTACATTGCCGCTCCATGAAAATCGGGTTCCATTTTTGTTTTCAATGAGTTGAACGGGGGCAGGTAAAGCCTGATGGAATTGGAACTGCTTTCAGTTAGGGGTAGCCAAATTTGCAATAACGTCTTTAAACTTTAGAGTGACTCTGCCATCCGAACCATTTCCTCGACGTCCCGGCGAGACTAGGGGCGAGTCCGAGGACCTGATATTGATTCATAGTGATTCGAATACACCCAGAGACATGACCTACGCATTCAGAGGAGAAACGAATTGACCGCTACGACCAGTCATCTTATTGCCCCTCACGGGGGCGAACTTGTTCAACTGCAGGTTTCGGCGGAACGCGCCGCCGAACTGAAAGCACATTCCAAGGAATGGCCTTCCTGGGACCTGACCGCGCGCCAGCTTTGCGATCTGGAATTGCTGATGAACGGCGGCTTCTCTCCCTTGCGCGGTTTTATGAACCGCGCCGACTACGAGGGCGTTTGCCACAACATGCGGCTGGCCAACGGCACGCTTTGGCCGATACCAATCACACTTGACGTAACCGAAGAATTTGCCAAGAAACTGACGCCGGGCTCAAGCCACATCGCGCTCCGTGATCCAGAGGGCGTGATGCTGGGCGTGTTGCACGTGGAAGACGTGTGGCAGGCCGACCGCAAAGCCGAAGCCCAGGCCGTTTTCAATTCGACCAGTGCCGCCCATCCGGGCGCTGACTACGCCATCAATAAATCGAACCCGTGGTATGTGGGGGGACGGATTGAAGAATTTCAATCGCCTTCGCACTACGATTTCCGCGCCCTTCGTCTGACGCCGGCCGAGTTGCGTGCCGAATTCGCACGCCTGGGCTGGATCAATATCGTCGCGTTCCAGACGCGTAATCCCATGCATCGCGCGCACGTCGAACTGACCATGCGCGCCGCCAAGCAGGTCGAAGCCAATCTGCTGATTCATCCTTCGGTTGGAATGACCAAGCCCGGCGACGTGGACTATTTCATCCGCACACGCTGTTACGAGTTGCTGCTTGCAAAATATCCGCACGGCACCGTGAAGCTGTCGATGCTGCCCCTGGCCATGCGCCTGGGCGGCCCGCGTGAGGCAATCTGGCACGGGTTGATTCGCAAGAATCACGGGTGCACGCATTTCATCGTCGGCCGCGACCATGCCGGCCCCGGCAAGGACAAAGATGGCAAGCCCTTTTACGGGCCCTACGACGCGCAGGAACTGTTCAAGAAGCACGAAGCGGAAATGGGCGTAAAGATGGTCCCGTTCCAGATGATGGTGTATCTGCAGAATGAAGACCGCTACGTCCCTGCCGATGAAGTTCCGAAGGGTGCGAAGGTGCTCGATATCTCCGGCACCGAGCTGAGGCAGCGCCTGAATGAAGGCCGCGAAATCCCGGCGTGGTTTACTTATCCGGAAGTCGTGCAGGAGCTTCGGCGCAGCTATCCGCCGCGGCACAAACAGGGCGTTACGATCTTCTTCACCGGTCTTTCCGGCTCGGGCAAATCGACTATCGCCAACGCGCTCATTACCAAGTTCCTGGAAACGGGCGGTCGTCCGGTTACGCTGCTCGACGGCGATCTGGTCCGCAAGCACCTTTCCTCGGAACTCGGCTTCTCGAAGGAGCATCGCGACATCAACATCCGCCGGATCGGCTACGTTGCGTCGGAAATCACGAAGAATGGCGGAATCGCCATTTGCGCACCTATCGCTCCTTATGAGGCGACGCGGCAAGCAGTGCGCCAGATGATTGAACCGGTCGGCGGGTTCATTCTCGTGCATGTTGCGACCTCGCTTGAGGTCTGCGAGCAGCGCGATCGCAAGGGCCTGTACGCGAAAGCCCGGGCCGGCATTGTCAAGGAATTCACGGGCATTTCGGATCCTTATGAAGCGCCCACCAAGGCAGAGGTTATCATCGACACTGCCCAGCTTAGCCCCGAGGAAGCGGCGCAGACCATCATCCTGCACCTCGAGCGCGAGGGATTCATCGGAGTCAACGGCAACGCATAACCGACCAGGCTGGCCTGCTGGTTTGAGTAATGGCGTCGATAAACAGCATGGAACTTTTGCTGGCAAAGATACTGATCGGTTTCATCGTCGGAACGCTGATCGGGTTAACCGGGCTGGGCGGTGGCGTGTTGCTGCTGCCCATGCTCATCTTTGGCCTGCGCATCCCGCCGATTATTGCGGTCGGTAGCGACGCGATGTTCAACTTCTTCACCAAGATCCCCGCCAGCGTCATGCACTTGGCCAAAGGCACGGTGCGGAGAAAAGTCGTGGTGGCGCTGGCGAGCGGTAGTATTCCCGGCTCTTACCTGGGCGTCACTTTTCTGGTGCATCTGCGTCACGTTTACGGCGCCGGCGTCAACGATTTCATCAAGTCCGCCGTGGGATTGCTGCTGGTCCTGATTCCCACGCTGCTCCTTTTCCAGACACGGATTGAAAACCATCTTGCCAAGCGCCAGCCTACGATGAAGTCTTTTGCTTTTATGGGTGTCATTGGACTGGTGGGTGGATTTCTGGTAGGCATCACTTCGGTGGGGTCGGGTAGCATCATCATGATGATGCTTCTTTTGTTCTATTCGTTCGCGCCCAAAATCATGGTTGGCACCGACATTGCCCATGCGGTAATTCTGACTGGCGTCACCAGCCTGCTGCACTGGCGAGCGGGCAACGTCGATCCCCACCTGGTCATTTCCCTGCTCATCGGCTCAATCCCTGGCGGCATAATAGGCTCGCATCTGAGCACACGCGTCCCCGTGCTCTGGCTGCGAAGGATTCTGTGTACGGTTCTGTTGATGACCGGCGCAAGAATGCTGTGGGCGTGAAAGAAAAGTCTCAGTTGTTCACGCCCTAGGTCTCTGCTGGGGCGCGACAGTGCGAGCCAAAACCTGACAGCTGACACCTAATATACGGAGCATTAATGACCTCATCCTCATCCAGAGAAACTCTCGAACGAATTCATGCGGCGCTCGAAGCCGGGCGCGAAGTCCTGAACCGATTCACACCCGGCGCCATCGAAGCCGAATACAAGGCCGGACACGACCCCGTTACCGAGGCCGATCGCGCCGTCGACGCCATGCTTAAGAAGCACCTCCTGCGCGGCGGCGAAGGCTGGCTCTCAGAGGAAACGATTGACGACCAATCGCGTCTCACGAAATCGCGCGTGTGGGTCGTTGATCCCCTGGATGGAACACGTGAATTCGTGCAAGGTATTCCAGAGTTTTGCATTTCGATCGCCATGGTAGAAAATGGCGTTCCGGTCGCTGGCGGAATCTGCAATCCAGCCACGAACGAGTTGATCCTCGGCTCGCGCGACACCGGAGTCACCTACAATGGCTCGCCTTCCCAGCCCAGCCAGCGCCGCGATCTGCATGGCGCGCTCGTGCTGGCCAGCCGCAGTGAAGTGAAGCGCGGCGAGTGGAAGCAGTTCGAGTCCGCCGAATTCGACATTCATCCCATGGGTTCGGTCGCCTATAAACTTGGGCTGGTCGCTGCTGGGCGCGCCGACCTTACCTTCACTCTTGTCCCGAAGAATGAATGGGATGTCGCCGCTGGGGCCGCCCTGGTCGAAAGCGCTGGAGGCTGGACACTCAAACTCGATCATTCTCCATTACGCTGCAACCAGAAGAATCCGCTGATTTCCGGCCTGCTGGCGGGTGGCCCGTTCCTGCGCGATCCGCTGTTGGCCCTACTGGAGCGCCACGCGCAAACAACCGGCGCAGAACGGCAGAGCTAGGCCGACTCGGGCTGGGAGTTTCATCATGGGTCATCGATCCGCGCAGATCGTTTTTCTCATGTATCACGAACTGGAGGCGGCTGGCCGCAAGCTGTGCCAGTCTGAGCCGGGCTATGTGCGCTACATCCTGTCGCTCGAAACCTTTCGCAGCCAGATGCAGTTCCTGAGTCAATCAGGATTTCGCGGGCTGAACGTGAGCGAGGCGATTCACTACTCGTCCGAACCTGCCGTCTGCATCACTTTCGACGATGGCTGCGAAACCGACCTGATCGCTGCCGTCCCAGTGCTTCGCGAATTCGGCTTTCACGCTACCTTTTATGTGACGGCTGGACTTCTGGAAACGCCGGGATATTTGTCGGCAGAACAACTTCGCCATCTCGACTGTCAGGGATTTGAAATCGGGTGCCATTCGATGACCCATGCCTATCTTTCGGATCTTAGTGAGGCGGAACTAAAGGGCGAGGTGAGCGACGCGAAGATCCACATCGAACAGATCCTCGAGCATGGGATTGAACACTTCTCATGTCCTGGAGGACGCTACAACCAGCGAACTCTTGCCATGGCGCGCGCCGCCGGATTCAGAACTGTAACCAACAGCGATTTTCACGCCAACTCACCTGCCACGAGCGAGTTCGAGCTCGGGCGCATCGCCATGCTGCGGAATCTCTCTATAGGCGAGTTCGACGCGATCTGCCACGGCCAGGGTCTGTGGAAAAAGAGGCTTCAACATCGGACCCGGAACGGCATCCAGCGAGTTCTTGGCAATCGCGCATACGACCGTTTGCGGGCAGCCCTACTGGGAAATTCTCGCTCGTAACTCGGGGCAGGTTACTTTCGTCACCAACCCTGTCACCACATTTGAAACACCGCCAGGTGGAGATCTCAATTGACTCACTGGCACGCCGAGGCCCCCAGACCCCGGTTTAAACCCCGCTTCGGCCTGCAGTTTGGCGATTCTCACCCGTCGGAACAACCTCAGGCGCGAAACAGTACACGTCAAGGACACAAGCACTTGTGAGTTTCCTGATGCACCAATGGAATCTAGGATCAATTGTGGGATCTCGGTAGATTTGCCTTGCGGACTAGCTCGACAAAGTCCCCCAAATCCCTCGGTCGAGGCTCACTATGGCGTTCGGTTTCGCTCTTTCCGGTCGTGGCTCAGCAACATCGAACCAACACTTGGGGCGCGTCAGCGCTCCGTTCCTCCTGCTGGTGCTCGCGCTGATCACCAGTTCGTGCGCCACCAAAGCGGAAGCAGCCGGCAACAACGGCAATGCTCTGGTAGTATCCATTTCTCCGGCCAGCGCAACCCTGAGTTCAGGCGCAACGCAGCAATTTACGGCCACCGTCACTGGAACTTCGAATACAGCAGTAATCTGGACGGCCTCATCGGGCTCAATTGACAGCAATGGTCTCTATACCGCCCCGTCAGTACAGTCGGCGACAACTGCCGTCATTACGGTGACCAGTCAGGCGAACCGCACGCAGAGCGCCTACGCCGATGCCGCGGTGAGTCCCTACAAAGCCCAGCCTTTGCAGATCACAACCACGAGTATTCCACAGGGACAGCAAGGCAGCAGCTATAGCAATGCCTTTGCCGCCAGCGGCGGAACTCAGCCCTATAGCTGGAGCGTTTCTTCTGGCAAACTTCCGACCGGACTCACATTCAACACGAATGGAGATCTCACCGGCACGCCGACCGCGCTCGGGACAACCAACTTTTCGGTAACGGTGATGGACGCGAAGAAACTCACGGCAACCGGCAGCTTCAGCATGGCGGTGAGCGAAACCAGCGGCTATGACGGTCCAGCGCAACTTCCCTTGGTCACAATCCCGATCACCATGGCCGACTCTCCCGCACCGGGTTCCGTCATCAACGTCAGCGCGGGGGGCGACTTGCAGGGGGCATTGGATTCAGTTCAGTGTGGACAGACGATCCAACTTCAGGCAGGAGCCACGTTCAGCGGCTACTTCAACGTACGAGCCAAAGATTGTGACGCGGACCATTGGATCATCATCCGGTCTAGTTCTCCAGACGGCGCTCTACCCGCGGAAGGAACGCGTGTCACTCCCTGCTATGCGGGAATAGCTTCTCTGGTGGGACGTCCCGCTTACAGCTGCCCGAATCCACAAAATGCGCTGGCGAAAGTGCAACAGGTCAAAGCCGGCAATGGCCCGTTCTTCCTTGCCCCTGGAGCGAATTTTTATCGCTTCATTGGCCTGGAACTCACCCGTCCTGTCGGAACTCCCGGCCCCGCGAAACTGATCAACCTCGAGGGAACGGCCGACCACATTCTTGTGGATCGCTGCTGGCTGCACGGACAGCCCCAGGACGAAACCTATGATGGGTTCGCCGCTGCCGGAGGCACTTATATCGCGGTCTTCGATTCCTACTTAAACGATTTCAAGTGCATCGCATCTACCGGGGCTTGCACGGATGCTCATGCCATCTCTGGGGGCGTAAGTGACACGCAGGACGGTCCCTACCTGATCCAAAACAACTTCCTCGAGGCGTCCGGTGAAGCAGTAATGTTTGGTGGCGGTCCCGCAACCAAGACGCCGACCGACATTACGGTTCAGTACAACCACTTTTGGAAGCCTTGGCAGTGGATGCAAGGAAGCCCGAACTTTGTCGGAGGGCCGGACGGCCATCCCTTTGTCGTTAAGAACCATTTTGAACTCAAGAATGCCGCGCGCGTTCTTGTGCATGGCAACCTGATGGAAAATGTTTGGGGCGGCTTCACCCAGCTTGGATACGCCGTTCTGTTGTCCCCCACGAATCAGCACTCGATAAAACACGGCAATGTTTGTCCGCTGTGTCAGGTTACCGATGTGACAATTCGTTACACCCAGATTTCGCATGCGGGTGGCGGCCTCTCGCTCGCGACCGCAATCTCTCCCAACAAGACCGAAGGGGCCCCGGCGCTGGCTGGCGCCCGATGGAGCATTCACGATCTTGTCATCGATGACCTGAACCAGAAGTATTTTGGCGGCGGAGGAGTTTTCAAGATCACCAACGGTTGGCCCAAGAACCCGGTGAATACGGTCACCATCAATCACGTCACCGCATTTCCCGATCCCTCCAGTCACCTCCTAACGGTGGGGAACTTCCTGGGCTACCCACCTATGTATGGATTGGTCTTCACCAATAATCTGGCAGTGAGTGGCAATGGCCCGTTTGAGAATGCCTTCCCCAAATTCGATAGTTGCGCCCGCGGCGACGTGCCCATTACGGTGCTTACGAATTGCTTCAGCACGTACACTTTCGAAGCCAATGGAATGATCGCCAGTCCAGCCCCACCACCCTCGTGGCCCAAGGAGAACTTCTTCCCCAGTAATACCGCGGTTGTCCAATTTGTCGACTATAAGAATGGCAACGGCGGGAACTACGCTTTACAGCCCAGCAGCCCTTATGTAAATAAGGGAACGGACGGCAAAAACCTGGGAGCCGACATCGTTGGCCTCAACGCCGCTCTGGCCGGGGTGGAATAGCATTCTGCCCGATCTCTCGACGAAGGTCCGCGCACCATCCCGCGGACCTTTTTCTTTTCCTCTTCCCTTTCCTCGCCCGGATGCGCGACCGGGCCCGTGAAGCGACCGTGGTATCCTCAACTAAAGTCAGTATGCTGCGGCACAAGCGGGGCGTGTGTCTGGAGAAAACAGGATATGGTTCTATTGAGCTTGCGGTCTCCCCGTTCGATCTCATCGTCGGTAATTGTGCTTTCCGGGTTCCTTTTGATCTTCGTCTTCTTGTCGCAAGGGTTGGCAATTGCTGCCGCACCGCCAACGAGTGAAAACGCCTACTGCGGCAAAGGCGACGTGCCTCAATTTGGCGACAAAGATGGCCCTGCCGAGCTGCCCAAAACCTGTTTTTACACCGCTCTGGACGGAACGCCATCGCCGGGAAAGCAGATCCGTGTTGACGCTAAAGGGAATCTAGCCGACGCTGTCGGCCGCGCCCAATGCGGAGACATTCTGCTTCTTCCCGCAGGCGCAATCTACGAAGTGGGCGAGCTTCCCTACAAGAAATGCGACGAACGCCATTACATTACGATCCGAACCGATACGCCCGATTCCAAGTTGCCCCCGGAAGGTACGCGCATTTCTCCCGCCTGGGCGGGTATTGCCAGCCTTCCCGGCCGGCCGCCGTTTGCCCAGCCGCCGGGAGGCGCGGCCAAGCTCATGGCAACCATCCTAGTGAAGCGCAATGCGGGCGCGGTTGCTGGAGACCACGTCCGCTTCATCGGCATCGAGTGGACCACCCGCGCCGACATTGGGATTACCCGCATTATCAGCACCGAGCATGGTGACCACATCGTATTCGATCGCAACTGGGTTCACCCTGGCGACGACGCCGAGGTCGCCCATGGAATCGGCATGCCCCAAGGCAGCCGTTACGTTGGCATCATCAGTTCGTACATTAGCGGCCTCAATTGTGTTGCGGTCACCGGCAAATGTTCGGACGCGACCGGAATCGGTGCAGCTCACAGCGACGATCCGTTTGGAACCTTCAAGATCTACAACAATTTCGTGGAAGCCGCTGGCGAGGACATTCTCTTCGGTGGCGGCGGTTCGGAAAATAACCCGACCGATGTGGAAATCCGCCGCAACCACCTGTTTCGTCCGATGATCTGGAAGCAGGACGAACCCGGATTTGTTCCCAGCCCGTCGGGAAGGCCCTTTATCGTCAAGAACAACCTGGAACTCAAAAGCGGCGTCCGCGTCTTGATTGAAGCCAACCTGCTCGAGAATTCCTGGGGTGGTTTCAGCCAAAGGGGTTTTTCCATACTCATCGAACCCGCCAGCCAAGGCAGCCATTGTCCGAAATGTCGCGTCAACGACATCACGATGCGCTACAACCGCGTCCGTAATGTGGCTGGTGTCTTCGCGTTCGGAACGCCCCTGGCGCCGCCACAAAGGGGCGGGGGCAGCGCGGAGGATGGTGGGCGCTACAGTATTCACGACTTCATAGCCGATAACATCCACGAAGAGGATTACAAGGGTGGGGGCACTTTCATCAAGATGACCTCCGCCAAGGTCAAAGTTCATGACGTTCAGATCGATCATGTCACTTCCTTCACTCCGGGCGCTCTGATGGTAGTCGTCAATCGAGGCGAGGGGATACCCAACTTCACCCTCACCAACAGCGTTCTCTCCGTCGGCGGTCGCCCCCAGCCGGTCTTCAGCGGAGGTCCCAAGGACAGCTGCGGCGGGAAAGTCCAGCGCGCGGGCCCGCAAGCCGTCTTCGATGACTGCTTTTCAAACTATAAGTTCGACCACAACCTCATATCCGCCGAACGCGGCGGCTGGCCTAAAGGAAACTCGATCGTTTCCTCTCCAAAGGACCTTGGTGTCCGCGACCTCAAGGATGGCATCAGCAAAGACCCTCGCCTTTGCCGTGAGAAGGGCCCGGGCTGCGACAAGAAGTCCCCCGGCGTCGCTGCCGCGACAGATGGCCGAGACCTGGGTGCCGATGTTGACGCCGTCGAGGCTGCCGTCGCCGGCGTCGAGTAGTGTCGGGAACGAAGTCCGTAACCTGTTAGGCCGTGTGAGGCCTTCAGAACGGCTCCCTTAAACTCGGCCCGCGCCAACTTTGGAATGTTCCTGAGCGCGTTTCATGCGTTCTTGGGGGAGATCCAGAACAACTCCGTGCACTTCAAGTGTGAATCTCTTCACATTGTGTGATAAGAGAACCTGCGCTATAGTAGGCTTCGTTCTTGAAGAAGATGGGGTTCCGGCGAATATCAAAGAATGGCCCCGCGTGTTCTGGATGAAACCACGCTTTTTGTCGTTCTTTCAATGACAAGCGGTGTCCACGTCGCTTCGCAAACGTCGCCAGAGGGATGAGTAGCTACCACAAACGAGGAACAGAATGAGAATTGTTGGAATTATATCTGTAAGTCTGCTCCTGTTAGTAGCTTCTGCAGCAGCCGCGCAGGCATTTGAGCATGTCGTCATTATCGTCCAGGAAAACCGTACGCCGGACAACTTATTCGGGGCCTCGGGACTGCCAGGAGCGGACTTAGTGGTGAACACCGCGGAAGGTACGGCCATCACCCTCGCCAACGGCCCTGTCCTCGGGCACGGTCACAAAGAATATCTACTCGAAGCTGCCGGCAAAATGCCCAAGGGGGCTTACGACTACGTCACAGGCGACGCGCAGCCTTATTGGGACCTCGCCGCCCAGTACGGCTTTGGCAATTACATGTTCCAGACCAATCAAGGCGCGAGCTTCCCTGCCCACCAGTTCCTTGTTTCAGGCACGTCTTCGCCGTCCGATGCCAGTGATCTGTTTGTTTCGGACGATTCCGCGGCGGGCTACGGCTGCAATGCGCCTCCTGGTTCCTTGGTGCCGACGATTGCCCCCAATGGCACCATGGGCAAGGTTTATCCGTGCTTTCAGCGTTCATCCCTGATTGACCTGCTCGAAGCCGCCGGGCTCACCTGGCGCTATTACGGGGCCAATGCTCTTTGGAATGCTCCTAATGCGCTCAAGAATTACTATACGTCGAAGAACTTGGTGCTCCCGCCGAAGGTCCTTTCGGAAATCGCGAATGGCACCTTGGCAAATGTAAGCTGGGTGACGCCTGCTGGAAGCTATAGTGACCATCCGCGCGATGGGCCAGGGGGACCGGCGTGGGTCGCCTCCATCGTGAATGCCATAGGGAAGTCCACCTATTGGAACAATACGGCAATCGTCGTGACGTGGGACGACTGGGGCGGCTGGGCGGATCACGTGCCACCCCCCAAGAATGACACGGGCTGGTGCACAGTCTATTGCTACGGTTTCCGCGTTCCCTTGCTCGTCATCTCGGCTCGAACGCCAACCGGCTACGTGGATAACGGAGTCCACGACTTCGGTTCGATCTTGCGTTTTGTTGAAACGAATTTCGGGCTCGGGCAGATCGGACCCGGCGGATGGGCAGACAGTTACGCCGACGATCTGAGCGGATTCTTTACAGGCGGCAAAGCGCGAGAGTTTGTTCCGATCAAGGCGCGACGCCTGACGAAGCGAGAGTTGGCGGATCACAGCGAGCCGGACACGGACTAGCAAAACCGCTTTAGGCGTCCTGCGGTTCCACGGATGTGGCCGGGACCTTACCTTGCCGATCGCCTAACTGTTCGGAGAGAGCATCCGTCCCTGCTGCCCGCCAGCCGACCGGATGAGATACCGGCCGCCGCAAGGGGCCAAGAATGGCCTGCGGAACACCCGCACCGAAGTCTCCGATCACCTGCACGCTGCTCGTTGGAAAGTTTGTGACCGGCCAGCGGAACTGGTCAAAAGCATGGCGAGCCAGCGCGATTTTTTCGGGATCATAGGCAAGTAGTTGCGCGCCCACCCAGTCCATGGCCGCGGCATTGTTCGCACCTAGCATCAACCCAAGTTCAAGCGGATCGGGCGCCAACGGACCGTTGCCCTGCCCGGCAATCACAGCATCCGCAATATGAATCACGCGGCGTTGCATTTGCTCGAACATAGTGCCATCGGACCGGCCATAAAGGAGAATGCGGTTCAGATCAAGGCACGTTCTCCAGATGGTGTCGTTACCCGACCATGAGCCATCCATACCGACTCGATCGCCACGATAGCGCGACATCCGCACCAACACGGCGAAGAGCAGGTGCCACAGCATGCCACCGGCATAGGAAGTAGTGATGTTCTGACGATCGCTCACGTACTCGAGGGCACGTTTCACCATTCCATCGTCAGGATAGTTGTCGCCCCCGGTCCTGGGCCCACCCAGGCGATGATGCGGCAGGTACTCCTTGTTGCCATTGATCCCAATCAGGTTCTTGAGCGCGCAGGTTACTCCGGCCTTCTTGTGAGTTTTCAGTTTGGGGAGATTGATGATGACATCGGCTTCCACAACTTCTTTCGCAACCAGGTACTGATGCACGCCGGGATGGTGCGTCTTGGCCATCAGCCGGTGGTCGTACCATGCCACGCGAAACCGGTTCTCGTTGTTGCTGATCGGTTCCAGCAAACTTTCCCGGCCGAGGTCGAAGAGCGTAAAACGATCTTCCGACTGCAGGTTCTCTTCCGCCACACGTACACCGTGCACCAGCACGCAAGTGGTTCTGCGAAAATCACGCACGCCCTTGAACCGTGGCTCCTGAGCCATTTGTTCCCGCGCCCATACATCGAGACCAGTCGTCTTCACCAAGGCGTCAAAATCACATCCTTGGATTGGCGCATCCCCCACCAGTACCTCCGCGGCGCCAGTTCGCAGCGCGGCCTCCGTCGCGGCCCGGATCACCGAAGCGTGCGTCACTAGGCAATCCACCCCGCCGGGCCCGTCGTTCTGATGGAGAACGAGATTTGGCTTGATCAGGATGCGGGCGCCATGCGGAACGATCCTGCCGAAGGGCCCGTTCCCGTTCGACCATCCCAACCCATCTGCAAGGCGGCCCAAGGCCTGCGAAACAGCATTCTCCTTCTGGTCCGCGGACGGGTAGGAACACGACGGCAAGCGAGCAATCCCGACAGCGGAAGAGAACGCGGAATGGGCTAGGGAGTTATCGGTCATGACTACGATCTGGATCTGGAAGTGGTCTGGCACTCGACCGGCGCGCTCGTTGCGTTGACGTCGGAGCGGGTAAAACGATGCTTGCCGGCAGAAGAAAGCGCAATCGCTTCGACCTCCCGCACCTCGACACGAACGGGATGTTCCGGCGAAACCGCCCGGATCTGCCGTATGGATTCGCGGATCTTCTCCGCCCGCCCTTGCGCGTCGCCTGGCGCGGCCACAATCGACAGTATGATCTCATCCACCGCAGTCTGGTGAAATTGGAAGTTCACAATCCCATCGCTGCCGTACATCAGGTGCGTGAAGAACTCTCCGTGCACTACTCGGCCTCCCGGGAACAGGAAGTTGTCACTGGTGCGCGCGATCTCCAGCCGCATCAGCGGGAAGTGATTGCCGCACGAGCAAGCTTCCGAAGAGAGGTAGCCGCAGTCTTCGTTGCGATAACGAATGAACGGCATGGAAAAGTTCTGCAACGACGTCAGCAGAAATGGTCTGGGCTCATCGCCCTCGACTTTATCTTCTTCGATCACTACGAAATCGGCATTGACGTGCATTTTGCCTTGCGGGCACTCGGCGGCTATGTTCTGCACCTCGCTCGATCCATAGCAGTCGAAAACCTTGCAATTAAACGCGCGCTCGATCGCCTCACGCTGCGGAATGTACAATTTTTCCGCGGTTGTGAATGCTCCCTTGATCCCACCGATTCTCTGCCCTCTGCTCTCCAGAAACGACGCAAACCGGGCTATGGTCGAGGCATATCCCAGAATAACGCGCGGCCGGATCCTCGCGAACACGCGAGCCCAGCTTTCCATGTCCCTCTCGCCGGCGAAAAACGGGTCGAACTGGTACTGACGCCGGGCGAACTGGCGCAGCTCAAATTCCACACGTGACATGGTGTAGAGCTTGTCATTGCCTCCCCAGAAGAACGCGATCATCTCTCCAGGACACCATCCGCACTGTTCGAGGTTGCGATAAGTGCCTGCATCGCTTGCCACCATGTATTCCGCACTGCGAAAAAACTTCAGGGGGACGCCCGTTGATCCGCCGCTGAAATGCGGGGACAGTTTTTCGAGCGGAACATCCTCGCGAACAAGATCGCGTTGGTTCTCGCGAATAATGTCTTTCGTCAGGATCGGAAGCCGGATGAAATCATCCCATGTGCGAATATCCTGACTGCGAATTCCAAGGCGGCGGAACAGATTGCGGTAGTAAGGGACGAGAGTTTCTGCGTGTGCCAGCAAAGCACAGAGATCGCGGAACTGTCTCTCACGCACTTCCTCGGACGAGCGGAAAGGATCCTTCTCGATCTCTGTGAGCTTGCCCAGCAGGTCGACGCCGCGCAAACGGCAGGTGAGAGCTAAGAGACTGCGGCCCCAGAAAGGTCCGCGGTCCATCGTGGCACCCATCGCCGACTACTCCCGGGCCGCAGCGCGAACCCGTGCGCACAGGCGTGATTTGTGGCTAAGGCCCATATTGAATCGTTGGTAAGCCCCCAAGATGAACTATAGCACGGAGGATATTTTGCTCTGATCGGGCGTGCCGAACACAGAAGTGCCGCGACTTCTAGAACCAGCAACCCGTTCCGCCTCGGGCCATTCCCCATCAAAGGCAAACGGCCCCTCTGAACGCCAACAACCAGATGACTTCAGTAACCCGCGCTTTCCCAGCGCCTCGAGCGGTTGCCTTAATCATGCGTGGTAAGATTTTCTGTCAGCTTGTCCACGCCAAATCCAAGTGAGCGCAGTAAATCCCCTGTCTTTGTGATGGGCTGCCATCGCTCTGGGACAAATCTCCTCTACGACATGTTGTTGTCTTCCGGTGGATTTGCCATCTATCGTGGATACTTGCCGATCTACAAGATCCTGATCCCCCGGTATGGATCGATGTCGAGTCGCGCCAATCGCGAAAAAATCGTTGCCACGTGGCTTCGCAGCAAGGGATTTCGCCGAACCGGCATGGAAGCGGAGCAGTTTTCCTCCCGCATTGTGAACGAGTGCCGCAACGGCGGAGACTTCATTCGCGTGGTCCTGGATTCGGTCTCGCGGCATCAAGGCGCCAGTCGCTGGGCGTTCTACGATCCCGATAATGTTTTGCACTTTCGTCGCGTGAAGAGGGACATTCCGAATGCTCTTTTCGTGCACATCATTCGCGACGGCCGCGACATCGCCCTCTCGCTTAAGAAAATGGGAGGTTTCGCGCCACTGCCCTGGGATCGCAGTGAAACCAATAGCCTGGTCGCAACTGCGCTCTATTGGCAATGGATGGTGCGTCGGGGATGCGAAGCGGGAAGCCTCTTTCCTGCCGATTACATCGAGATCCGATATGAAGACTTGATCACCAGCCCGCGCGAAACTCTAGACAGATTGGGGGGCTTCATCGACCATAATCTGGACTATGATCGCATTCAGCAGGCCAGCCTCGGAAGCCTCTCCAAGACAAATTCCTCCTTTCGGGAGGAGGCCGCCAAGGAAAAGATCAATCCTCTGGGACGCTGGAAGGAACGCCTGTCGAAGCCGAATGTCGCCGCCATCGAATCCACGGTAGGCGATTGTCTGGAGGAAAACGGGTACGAACTTTCGCTGCCGGAGGCCAAGCGGCACATCAGCTTCCGCGCATCTCTCATGCGCGCGGTCTATCCCGCGTTCCTTGGCAGTAAGCTCTGGCTCAAACTGAATACGCCGGTGGGCCGCTTCGCGAATGTTTCCGCGCTGGAACTCACAGACGAGTCGCCCAAGTTGCAAGTCGGTGCTGACCATGCCCCACGAGCATAATCCGGCAAATTTACGCACAGAAGTGGATCGCCTTCTCGCAGAAGGTGCAATTGAAGCGGCATCCAGACGACTCGCTGAACTCTGGCGCCGCGAACCTGGATCGGCCACCGCTGCCTTCGTCGGTTCCCGCGCTGACCAGTTTCGCGATAAGCTCCCGCTGACGAAATTCAAACTAGCCATCCTGCGATCGTTCACTGTCGAGCCGATGGCGCCACTTTTGCGTGCGGAGGCCTTTTCCTACGGTATCGATCTCGAAGTCCACGTGGGCGACTTCAACACCTACGTGCAGGATGTTGTCGACGCCAACAGTTCTCTGTACCGGTTCGCTCCAAACGCTGCAGTGCTCGCGGTTCGGACCGAAGACGTCGCCCCTGAACTCGGACATCAGTTCGCCGATCTTGCGCCTGACGGCGCCCAACAGGTCGCAGACCGCGTCGCCAGCAGTTACGAGCAGTGGATAAGTTCGTTTCGCCAACACAGCCAGGCCGCGCTCGTTGTGCATACTCTTGAGCGGCCCAACCCTCCTAGCCTCGGCGTTCTCGATAGTCAAACGGAAACCGGGCAATCCGGGCTGATACGCCGCATCAACTCCGAACTGCGCCGCTTTGCCCAAAGCCATCGCGGCGTCTACGTCCTCGATTATGACGCGCTGGTCGCGCGTTATGGCAGCCAGCAATGGCATGACGAGCACAAGTGGTTGATGGCGCGCCTCCCCATCTCCGCGGAGCATCTGCTTCCCATGGCTCGCGAGTGGATGCGCTTTCTCGTCCCGCTCACTGGTCGCACGGCCAAAGCTCTGGTCGTCGATCTCGATAACACGCTCTGGGGAGGCATCATCGGCGAAGACGGAATGACCGGCATAAAGATCGGCCCCGAGCATCCCGGTGCCGCTTTCCAGGCTTTGCAGCGCGCCCTGCTCGATCTCTCGCGCAGGGGAATTTTGCTCGCCATCTGCAGTAAGAACAACCTGGACGACGCCATGGAAGCGCTCGACAAGCATCCTGGCATGCTCCTGCGCTCTAACAACTTTGCTGCCGTGCGCATCAACTGGGGCGACAAATCTCAGAACATCCGCGAGATCGCGCAGGAGCTTAACATCGGGACCGATTCACTTGCGTTCCTCGACGACAACCCTTTCGAGCGCGAGCAGGTGCGCGCTGCCCTGCCTGAAGTCACGGTCATCGACGTTCCTCAGAATCCAGCCGAGTACGCGGCCATCGTGCGCGATTGTCCCGTCTTCGAACGCCTCACCCTTTCCGCCGAAGACCAGCAACGCACCGCGATGTATGCCGAACAGCGGCAGCGGGCGGTAGCCGAGCACAGCTTCCAATCGAAGGACGACTTCTTTCGCTTCCTGGAGCAGGAAGCTGAACTCAGCCCCGCATCGGACCTCACGCTCGCACGTATCGCGCAACTAACGCAAAAAACCAATCAGTTCAACCTGACCACTCGCCGTTACAGCGAGGCACAAATTGCGGAAATGGCGAAGCAGCCCGGTTGGAACATATTTTCGATTCGAGTGCGCGACCGTTTTGGCGATCACGGCGTGGTTGGCGTCGCCATTGCGCACGACGAGGGCGAACAATGCGAAGTGGATACGTTTCTTCTGAGCTGCCGCGTCATTGGGCGTACGGTCGAAACCGCGCTCCTCGCTCATATCGCGAAATGCGCGACTGAACGAGGTTGCAAGCGGCTTGTCGGGTGGTTTCTTCCGACGAAGAAAAATGCCCCGGCACGCGACTTCTATCCGCAGCACCAGTTTGAACTCGTCGAGCGGAATGGCGCCGGTTCGCTCTGGGCCTTCGATCTTACCCGACAGGAAGTGGCATTTCCGAAGTGGGTTAAACTAATCACGGTAAAGTGATCCACCCTAAACGAATCCCTGCGAAAGGAGGCCATGTTTGAACCCCGCTGTTTTCGATCAGATTCGGTCCATGGCATCCGATCTCTTCGGCGTTCCCGCGGAGCGTATTACCGCGACCTCTTCGCCGGAGACCCTCGAAAACTGGGATTCCGTCCAGCATCTGAACCTCGTGCTCGCACTGGAGGAAAAGTTCGGGCTGCAATTGTCTCCCGAAGAAGTCGAGCAGATGAAGTCTATCGGCGACACTGCCAAAATCATCGAGACCAAACTCCAGTCCGTTCCGAGGTAGTTCTTTGGCCATCGTCATCGAACCCTATCGCCAGGAGCATGAACCGGCCGTCCAGGAATTCAATCGGCGGCTTCAGCAATCCTCGGGCGACCCCGATCTGGTTTTCTCACAGTCCGCTATTCCGCGGTGGCTGCCTCCTACTAACAACAACCCGGTTTGGAACGAGTTCTTTGTCGCTGTGGAGGGTTCCTCAGTCCGGGGAGCTTATGGCCTGAAACAGGAGATGGTCCTCGTCCGCGGAAAGGGTCTGCAAAGGGTGGCCTGCTACCATCATCCGCTTTCCGAGGGAATTATCGATCGGAAGTACGCGAGCGTTGGCGCACTCCTCGCGCGTGACGCTTTGGCGCGCCAGCCATTTCTCTACGCTCTCGGCATGGGTGGCACCGATCGGCCCATCGCCAAGATGCTCAAAGTGCTCGGATTCAGCTTAACTCCCATTCCGTTTTATTTTCGGGTCGTGCATCCCTACAAGTTTTTCTTGGAAATGCACGCGCTCCGTCAGGAACGTTGGCGCGCTATGGCCATGACGACGGCCGCGATCACCGGCGCCGGTTGGCTAGCCATCAAATCGGCGCAATTGGCGTCGAGGCTGCGCAATCGTGCACCCGATTTCAATGCGGAAGAGATCTCAGAGTTTTCAGACTGGGCTGATTCGATATGGAATCGAGCCAACACTACGGTCAGCATGGCTGCGATGCGGGACGCAAAGACCCTGCGACTTTTGTATCGAGCCGACGTCACCAGCATTAAGCGCTTGCGAATCAGCCGGAACGGCGCGGCCGTTGGATGGGCAATCATCGGACAGCGGCGCAAGGATTCCAAGTACGGAGAAATGCGCGTCGGTTCAATCGTGGATTGCTGGGCAGCGCCGGAAAATGCCGTGGCGGTCGTCCAGGCAGCGAGTCGAGCTCTCGAGAAAAGCGGCGTGGATCTGATCGTCTCCAACCAGAGCCATCAGATATGGTGTCGCGTTTTTGAAACGGGTGGGTTCCTGAAAGGCCCCTCGACCTTCGTCTTTGCAGCCTCCAAGAAACTGACAGAACTACTCCAGCCATTGGAAGAAAATCGGCCATCGCTTCACATCACTCGTGCCGACGGTGACGGGCTACCCGCCAACTTCTGACGACAACTATTTCTCCTGCTGGACTAATGTCGCCTGGTTCGGCGCTTCCGAGGACAGTTGATAGCCCAAAGAGATCATCACATGGCCCCAGGCGGCTTCAATTTGCGCCACCGATTGGGGCGGAAGCACGGCTTTCCAACCACCAGAAGAAGCCTTGCGGACAAACGGCTTATCCTGGCGTGTGTAGCGGGTTTGCACCCACTTGCTGCCTTGCTCTTCTTCTAACTGGCGCATGCGATCGGCCGAACTCAATTCGGCGGCCCGCGCGAGCCGCTCTTTGGTCGGCTCAATGCCAAGCAAATTCGCGACTTTCACCAATTCGCGCGCCGGATCTTCAATCATGTCCTCGTACCGCAGGACGATAAACCCATCCCGCCCGCTTCGGGTGCTTAACCAGCTAGTAACGTGGTCGCCCCAGTTTCCCAGGCGATCCCAGATCTTGCCTTCAATCCAGGGTGGCAAGAATTCCTGAATCGGAAGTTGGTCGCCGAATGACCGCTGTTTCATCTCCCAATGAAAATTCGAGACGGCAACGTCTCTGGGGTCCCGAACAATGTAAATAACTCTCTTGTACCGCGGGTCGAACACCTCGTGGCTTTTCAGGATGCGCGGCCTGGGCAAATGCCGCAGATAGTAGTCTCCGTGCTTGTACATGTCGGCGACCAGGCGCTCCACGTTCAGGAAGGTGACGGCCTCTTCGGTGTGCACAAGATTGCCGACAAGAAAACGTGTCCAGGTATTTCCAGAGCGGGGAAATGAAGTCAAAAAGACGTCGTCCGGGAAAATCGTGATGTCTCGCTCGATGCGCAGCCTGCGAAACATCACGTCGTTCACGCGCGACAAATGCTTCATGCCCCTCTTGATCAACATACTTGCTCCTTACTCAGCCGCCGTATCCTCGGGCCGCTTGTGCTCTCCTTGCAACCATCCGAGAAATTTCTGTTTGCGCGCGAACATATTGCGCGCTTCATTGCGCAGAGCGCCCACGATCTGGTAGCGGGATTTCGTGAACCACGGCACGCGATGCGGAATACAACCGTATTTCTCTTTGTACGTGCCCTCGCCTCCCCAATCATAGACGGTCACGCCGCGGCGCTTCCAGTAACGGAGGGCATACCAATGGCACGCTTCGTTGGGCCGCAGGTTTTGGTGCGAGCGAAAACTTGCATTGCCCCAGAACTCCGCAATCTTGTTGAATCCCGGATAAATTCCCGTCGCAATGCACTTCCCTTCTGGGTCACGCGCCCGAATCAGCAACACATTGCCGCTGGGTCCAACATGTTTCACCAGCGACCGCACCCGATCAACAGAATAGGTAGGCACCAGCCCCTGCTTGGCGAAAACGTCCTTCAGTTGCTCGTAGTATTCGTCGGCAAATGCGATGTCGTGCGCCTCCTCAATCGTCACACCACTCTTTTCTGCTTTACGAACGCACCGGCGGCAAGCGCTGTCCATGCCGTTAAACAACTCTTCCTCGGACTTGGACAGGTCCGTGCGGTAGGAGGCATAGTGCTCAGATTTGAATCCCAGCGCATCCCCGTCCTCAAACGAAAAGTTCGGATCGGAGACCTCGATGTGGAGGCATTTCAACTCGTCCCACGCAAATTTCTCCAGCGCTTCCAGCGCGGCGCGGCGCGAGACGCCCGGCTTCAGGTTGAAGCCCATGTAGGGCGTAGTCCAACCGGGAAAAGAACTGCCCAGCACCTTCATACCGAATTTTGAGAACGTCAGCCCGGTAAAGCATCCCAGGACATCGCTGCCTTCGCGCACTTCGGCAAGAACTGGCGTCGCACTTTGCGCTTCCTCCACGAATTCGAGCCATGCGCGGGTCTGAAAGACCGTGCGATCCTCGAAACTGTCGAGCAGGCCCCAGTTCGCCGCTTTGAAATCAATCTGGTGAAGCTTCATCGGTCTCCAACGGCTCGGCCGTCCTACCGTCCTGCGAAAGTGCGCTGCAGGTTCAACGTGAACTGGACCAGGTCCGACGGCGTGTTAATGCGCTTAAGCGCCAGCGGTTCGTCGCCCGCGCGCACCTGCCCCGGGGTTGTCAGCACAGCAGACTTATATCCCGCTTCCCGCGTAATCTCCAGCGTTTGGCTCGACCAGCACGGACTAAGTGCCGGATGCGGATATGAGAAATGTTCGATCGCTTCGCTCAGTTTCTCTTCGAGCCGTCTCTTACTTTCAACGATCTCAGACCGGGCTTCGCTGGCGCTCACTTGCGCCACATTTGGGTGGGAAAGAGTGTGTGCCCCAACCGTGTGCCCCGCCTTCCGCAAGCCTCGAACTTGTTCCCACGTCATCATGAAACCATGAGGAGCGCTCACTGGTTCGGTTCCCAACGCTTCCTCGACCCCGGCAATAAATCGGTTCTGCACGCTGCCTGTAAGTTTGGCACCCGTGTCCCAGGCTAACTGCAAAGCCACTCTCCGCTCTTGAGGCACGTCCAACCGGAACGTACGCCCGTTCAGCGGGCCCTTCCACTCCATCTTGTTTGTCGCATGAAAGGCGAAACGGAGGCGACAGTACCAAGGTAACGTTCCGTTTTCCACCGCATTCACCATAATGTAAAAGCTGGCGGGAATGCCGTGGCGGTTCAGAATCGGCAGGGCCACTTCATAGTTGTCGGCAAAGCCGTCGTCAAAGGTCACGGCAACGGCCCCCGGAGGAAGTTGGCGGCCCGCCTGGGCGAACTGGATAACTTCATCGAGGCTCACTGGCCGGAACTTCCGCGCCAGGGTCTTCATGTGGTCCTCGAACTGGGCTCGCGACGTCGAGGCGCCGAAGATGGGGTCGGTGAGTTGAGGGGTTTCCTCGACCGAATGATAGGCAAGAATGGCGGCGCTTGGGGGGGTGAGGCGGCTGGCGAGGCGGAGAATGGAACTACCGACAAGCGCCTTCTTTAACCAGCGCTTGGATTTCGATGCCAGCACTCTCTCGGCTCTCCTGCGGCCGCCACAGCGAACATTCATGATAGCATACGGTTTTGGGGGCTCGGCCAAGCAATCAGCGACAAGGCTCCGTGAATTGGAGCGTATATAACTTATTTGCAATCAATTAGTTGCATCTGTATTTTCTACACAATGCCTTAGCTTCAAGCGTGAGGACGACGTGAGTTCCAAAGAACAAGTTAACGACCTGTTTACGCAAACCGTGGACGACTGGGCCCGCTATTACGACGACCCGGCGCCGGCCACACTGACCGCCCAAAACTTCGTTTCCCGGCGCCGTTTCGCGATCCAAATGATCGAAGCCCGCCTGCCCAAAGGATCGAAGATTCTCGACGTCGGCTGCGGCACCGGCCACCTCGCCGCCGAATTGGCCCGCCGCGGCTACGACACTTGGGGTACGGACTTGTCCGCGGGTATGGTCGAGTACGCCCGCACCAACTACAACCAGGATCGCTACCAGGTTGGCGACATCGAAAAGATCCCTTTTACCGATAATTTTTTCGACGGGATCGTTTGCCTCGGCGTGGTTGAGTACCTCGCCAATGACGACGCGGCGCTCTCCGAAATGCACCGCGTGCTCCGGCCAGGGGGCTTCGCTGTTGTCACGACCCCCAGCAGCGTTTGTCCTTTTTTCTACCTGGATCGTGCGCTGGTTCGCACTCGCTTCGCGATCCGTCCCGCAATCGGTGTCGCACGTCGCATGATGGGCGGCACGCAGCCTCCTGCCCAGCCTTTTCCGAAAGTCCAGCATCGCCGCTATCGCAAAGGCAGTTGGGCAAAACTAATGCAATCCCACGGATTGCATCTCGACGACTGGGTTTGTCATGCCTGGGGATGTTATGCCGTGGAACGTTTTTTTCCGCAAGGAGCGTTCTGCCGCGCCAGCGATAAGTTCGCTCGCAACGGCTTGGTAAGCTGGATAGCCTCCGACCAACTATCCTGCGTGCGCGCGGTCAAGTGAAGCGGTCAATCGTTTAACACTTCACGATAAGCTTTCACCCACTGCCCGCGCACGACTTCCCACGTGTATTTTCGCGATTCTTCGAAGGCCTTCGCCGCCAGCCTCGCGGCCAATTCCGGTTCGCGCAACAGACGAATAACATTGGCCGCCAGCGCCTTCTCGTCACCCACCGGCGAAAGCAGTCCCGTGCGCTCGTGTTCAACCAGGTAGAGCATGGACTCAGGCGATGTGGTCACGACCGGCGTGCCCGCGCCAAACGCTTCGATCACTGAAACGGGCATGTTGTCGAGCCATGAGGCATTGATGAAAATGTCGGCGCCGTCGTAGAACCTGCCAATCTGCTGGCGCGAGGCTACACCCATAAAGTTGACGTCCGCGATCTTTCGCTCCGCGACCAACCGGCGCACTTCTCCTTCGAGTGCGCCGCCGCCGACCAGGTCAAGCCGGGCCTCTGAATGCACCTTCTTCACCTCGGCAAACGCCACCACGACCTTGTCGATGCAGTAGTACTCATGGAAGCCGCGCGTGCACACAAGATGCGGCCGTAGTGGCTTGCGCTCGCGATACCGGAACTGCGAGAGGTCCACGAGGTTAGGAACCACAAGCGCGGTCAGCCCAAATTCGCGGAAGACGTCGACTAGATATCCAGAGGGCACGACGATCCGGTCGGTTCGGGCAAGAACGAACTTGCCGGAGCGGAAGCGTTGCAGGTGGTCGCGGGCTTCCCCGCTCCGATAGTTGATGAGGCTTTTCTTGCCCCGCAGCTTGGCGAAGAACCAGGCAGGCGCGGGCGCCAGCAAGAAAGACCAATACGACGCCGAGAAAATGTGGGCAATGTCCACGTCTTTCAGGCCCCGCCAAAGATGCCAGAAATAGATCGGCTCTCGAAAAATGGTGCGGAGGCCGGGGACTCGCTCGGCCCAGGCGAACAGCCAAGGCAGTGGAGGATCGACGGCGATGAATGTGACTTCTACGTCGGGATCGTTTTGCCAGAAGCGCATCAGCAGGTCAGCCTGCACGGCTTGTCCGCCGACGTAGCGCAGGCTGGGCGCGACGATAGCAACCTTCAAGCGTGTATGCGTTTCAGGATTGGCCGCGCTCATGCTGTCGGCTTTCTCGGGCCTTTTCGATTGAGAAGCGTCGTATACAGACCTTCGTACTGGCGGCAGACGCGATCGAGGCTAAAGTGTTCTTCCGCGAACTGCCGGGCGCTCGCGCCCAACAAGCGGCGGAGACTTGCATCGGAGAGAAGGCGGTACACCGCAGTCACGAATTCGCTCTCATTGCCTGCCGCCACCAACATTCCGCGCCGATCATTAACCAACTCCGCGTTGCCTCCCACGTTGTAGGCAATCACGGGCACGCTCGCGGCCATTGCTTCCAGAATCACATTTGACAGTCCCTCCGAGTCCGAGGTCAGAACCGCAATGTCCATCGAAGCGAGGACTGCAGGAATGTCACGGCGATCCCCGAGGAAGATGGTTCGCTCGCCCAATCCAAGGGTGGCGGCTTGCCGCTCGATCTCCGGGCGCAGCGGACCATCGCCGACAAGCAAGAACTCTGCTTCAGGGCACTGCTTATGAATCTCCGCGGCAATACGCAGAAATCCAGCGTGGTTCTTGTAGTGAGCATTCATGCGGGCGACCATGCCCACCCGAAGCCTGCCGGGATCGACGGGGAGTGCAGGCGTAGCAGTCTCAAATGCCGCCGCTGGCAGAGCATTCCCGATCACGACCAGCTTCTCTGACGCCAAGCCTGCCGCTTCCAGCCGGTCGGCCCCGGCGCGCGAGTTGCAGACCACAGCATCGCACCAGCGAAAAGCAGCAGCCTGCGCGCGAAACTGCGCGGGCGTCATCAAATCTCCGAGTTGGCGATGACTCCCAATCACAACGGGCACACGCGCCAACCGCGCTGCCGGGATCAGCGTAAGGTTTGCGTAGAAATCGAAAGCGTGCGCAACCTCGACTTTGTTCTGGCGAAGATGGTGCCTCAGTTTCAAGCGTGTGCGCAGCGACTTCCATCCAAAAAGGCTCCCTCCCAACGGAAAACGGGCGACCTTTCCGAGTTGCTCCGCGAGAGGGCCACGCGGGTTTACGCAGCCCAAATGAACTTCAAATGTGGAGGCACTGGCATTTTGCGCAAGCAATGTGAACTGGCGTTCCGATCCGCCAGTCTCAAAAGTGTTGATCATTAGAAACAGGCTGATCGGCGACTCAGCGGCACCGCGCGTCAATGTGCTGGCTGCGTTCGTGGCAGGCACCCGGTCATTCTCCGATCGGGGCCGGTGCGAATGAGGGAGTGACCGATAACTTCCTCCGCGAATCGGCGATCACGGGCAGCGAAAACATGCCTGCCGGCTTGATGTACTTTTCGAGGAAGTTTCGGTGCCAGAGTTCGAACATCAGCAGGCGCCAGATACGGGCCGTGTTGGTTCTGCCGCGCAGAAGATAATCATCCATCACGCCGCGAAGTCCGCTTGGCAAGAAGTAGCCCCGTTCGAGCGTGCGCGGTTCGAGCAAGATCATTAGCATTTCCTTCAGTTCGTTCCGCATCCAGTGCACCAGGGGAAGGGAGAATCCCCGTTTCTCTCGATAAAGCACTTCGCGTGGCACTCCAACGCGTTCTGCGAGTTTGCGCAGAATGTATTTTTGCGTGGTGCCGCGAAGCTTCCATTGCGGCGCCAGGCCGGTCACCCACTCGATGAAAACGTGATCGAGAATTGGAACGCGGACCTCGAGTGAGTTCAGCATGCTCATGCGGTCGACTTTGGTCAGGATGTCATCAACCAGATAGGTTTTCGTATCGACGTAAAGGAGCTGGCTCACCGGATCCTTGGTTGGCGCTTCGGCAAAACGGCGGCGCAGCACGTTGCCAGGATCATCGCTGCGGTTAAGAATCGCCCGGAACTCGTCGGAAAGCAGCGGCCTGTCGCGCTCGAAATCAGGCAGGAAGGAGAGGCGGTCGACATATCGCTCTTGCCAGGGAAGCGAAACGTTGTAACTCAATCTGCGTCCGCGGACACCGCGAGGCACGCGGGGAAAAATCTTATCGCGATAAAACTTGCGCGCCCACTCGGGGATGCGCTCAAACATCCGGTGGCCGGCATGAATGCCGTACCGGTCATAGCCGGCAAAGATTTCATCGCCGCCATCGCCAGACAGCGCCACCGTCACGTGCTGGCGCGCCATCTGCGACACGTAATACGTGGGCAGCATCGAGGAATCTCCGAACGGCTCTTCAAGCGAACTCGTCAGATGTTCGACGGTCTGCACAACATCGGGCTCAAGGATCATCTCGTGATGCTCGGTGCCGAACGCTTTGGCCACAACGCGGGCATAGCTCGTTTCGTCGAAGTCGTCTTTCTTGAAACCAATGGAAAATGTCTTGACCGGGCCGGAACTGGCGCGCGCCATCAGGGCCACCACAGTCGAAGAGTCCGTGCCTCCGCTAAGAAAGGCGCCGAGTGGCACGTCTGAAATCAAACGGATCTTGGTGGCTTCGAACAGGCGCCGCTCAAGCTCTTCCAGGCACTCTTCTTCGCTCTTCGGAGCATGTGTGTCGTATTCTGGAAGATCCCAGTACCGTCGGACACGAATCTCGCCCTTCTCGAATTCCAGCAAATGTCCCGACGGCAACTTGTGAATGCCGGTAAAGGCCGTGAGCGGCTCCGGCACGTAGCCGTAGTAAAGGTAATCCAGCAAGCCTTGCGCATTGACTTCGGCCAGTTCCGGGGCAACAGCTAGTATGCTCTTGATCTCCGATGCGAAATACAGCTTGCCGTTGTGCAGCGCGTAGTGCACTGGCTTTTTTCCCAGCCGGTCGCGGGCCAGGATTAGCTTGCGCTTGGTCTTGTCGTAGATGGCGAGGCCGAACATGCCGCGCAGTTTCGTCACGCAATCGGCACCCATCTCTTCGTAGAGATGGATGATCACCTCGGTATCGGTTTTGGTGTAAAAACGATGACCCCGGCTTTCCAGTTCCGGCCGAAGCTCGGGGAAATTGTAGATCTCGCCATTAAAAACGATCCACGCGCTGCGATCTTCGTTGAAGACCGGCTGGTGGCCACCGGAGAGATCGATGATCGAAAGGCGGCGCATGCCGAGTCCGGCGCCATCGGCAACGTAGATGCCCTCGTCGTCTGGGCCCCGGTGAACGATCTGGTCGCACATGTGGCGCACGAGAGCTTCTGTAATTCCGCTCTCGCGCTCGGCGCTGACAACTCCCGCAATGCCGCACATGATTGAATCTTATCCTTTCTGGTTCACAGGGACGGCACAGGAACTCTCTGACGGCGAAGCAACGGCCGCAACGCGCTTGAAGCGATAGTCGCGGTAGTCGCCGGGATTCCCTTCGCGCCCATCGCAGGCAGCAAGTAGGATATTCGCCATTTGTCGCGCCGTCGCGAAGTGCAGCGTTTCTTTTCGCTGCGCGGCGCCGCCAACAAGATCGTCAAGAAATTTGCGGAATGAATCGCCCAACACAGCATCCTTCTGTGTCGGGTTCATACCGTGGCAATGCAATTTGATGAAAAGCCAATCGGGACGGCCCGCGACACGGATTTGTGCCTGCTTCCAGACCTGCAGACGCCCAAGCGTCATCGGACGCGATCCACTGATCTCGCCATTTTCAATAGCGCCTCTTCCCCCGCGCAACACACCCGCCACATCCGCGACGAGTGGTCCCTGAACAATCAGCGGGAAAATCTTGGGAGCACGACCCACAGTTAGGTCATGGCCCTTACGGTGCGGCGCGGTTTGATCGAGCGGCAGCGCGCATTCATAGAGGGAATTGATCTTCGCGGTCTGCGCTGGGCTCATGATGGACGCCGGCATCGTCATGTCCGCATAGCAGCCCGTTTCAGCAAGAATCTGCATCTCCGAGTCAACGCCGCAAAGCCAGCCTCCAGCAGAATTTGCCAAAGCCCAATTTCCGTGTACGAAGGCATAGCGCAGCTGGGATGATCCTTCTTCGACGGCCAGGCAGCGATGCCGATAAGCCAATCGATCTCGAAACTCGGTCAGCAGGCGGCGTGTGTGTTCGGCCGTGTCCGGCTCGAAAACGCCATGATGCAGATGGACTTCGATCTCGCCCCAGCCCTGGTGGCAATGCTCGGCCAGAGCCGCCAGCAAACCCTCATCGTACTGTTCCGCAGGGTAGAAATACGTGTGAACGAAAGGGCGCCCTTCTTCATCCCGCCATCGGATGGCGGCCTTTGGGTACTCACGGCACCACCACTCCACGCGACGTTCCTGCTCGGAATGTGAGACGCGCTGGTAGCCATCTACGGGATCAATCGCTGGCTCAAAATGGTCTGCCAGGGCGAAAATCAGATGCACCGGCGAGCGCACCGGCGATTGCAGTCCGCGCCACGCGGCTGCCCGCCCTACTTTCCTGGCATAGGAAATCTTCTTTCTGAGACTCATCCGGAACTCAGCTCTTCCCCTTGCACCCGTGCTTTCGAGAATCCCCTAGGCAGGCCGCGCCGGCTTTCGCCCTCGGACCGCGATCGAGAAATCGCCGATACGCATGTCCTCCATTCCCATCGCCTCGTACCAGCGGAAGACCTGCTCATACGTGTGCTTGGACTGATACTTCGGGGAGTACCAATCGAACGTATCGAGCATCCTGGCTTCCGGGGTTTTTTGGCGGTTCACTGGAAATACGTGGTGCACCACGCCTGCGGCTGGGCGTCCAACGACCGGCACTTTCCTCAAGACCTCTTGCGTGTTGTACAGGACCGGCACCGCAACCTTCAGAATGCCATGCAGGGTCTGCGGCTTCATCCGGCTCGTGTAGCGGCGCCAGAAGTCACTGAAGCGGTACCACTTGTTGTATCCGCTGTAGAGCCAAACGGCGAGAATGCCTCCGGGCTTCAGATACTTGGCGAGCGTCTTTACGGCAGCTTCGCAGTCCGGCGTGTGATGCAGCACTCCCACGCTGTAGATTATGTCGAAACTCTCCGGTGCAAAGGGAAGCGAAAATACGTCGGCTTGGAACGCAACAAAATCGCGGGCGGCTAGATTCTTCGCGGCCACTTCTGCCGCCGCGCTCAGGTCGATGCCAACGACGCGCGCGTTCCAACTGGTGGCGACTTCAGCGAAACGGCCCATGCCGCAACCCACATCAAGGACCAGTTTGCCCTTGAGCTCTTCGGGCCGAAGCGCGGTCTTCCAGCGAAAGTTCAGATCGGACTCGCGCACATCATCGTGGTCGAGTTGCGTTTTCTGGTAGCGGTGCCACTGGAAGCCAAAGCTGGCAGCATAATGCTGCGCGTCCACAAAACGTGCGATCCCATTCACGTTCGGGTACTCGCGCTTGCAGGCGGAGCACACATAGCCTCCGCGACCATCGCGCTCGAGTTCCGAGCCGCAACTAAGGCACCGCAAAATCGCCTGCAAGTCAGCGGACAGGGGTGACTGCGCTTGTTCTTCCGCGATCGGCATAAACCTCCAGAAAATGATGGGCCTTTTTCGACGGAGAAACCGCCGGGCCGGGCTCTTGTTCCTGATCTTGCTCTTTGATTGTCTGCATCAGCGTCGCCGCAAAGGCAACTGAAAAATAAGGGAAGTACTGGTACGTCTCCGGGGCGAACAAGGCCCCCACGCCAAACCCCACCAGCGAACTAGTAAGCGCTCCCACAAATAGGACGATGTCGGGATCGAGATCGGTTCGCTTCCTCAGGATCCCCAGGTTCTGAAACCCTCGCCGGAAAATCATTACATAAATGATGAAAACCGGAATGCCACCTTCGGCGCAGACCTGGAGGTAGGTCATGTGAACTTCACGCCACTCCCCCGAATAAGCGATGAAGTTTTGCACGCCAACACCGAAGAGTGGATACTGCTCAATTGCGTCGAGGGCGCGCATCATCAGGAACTTTCTTTGCTCGAATGATCCAACTGCCGACTGCTCGCCCACGCTGTCGCCGGAAAGGGCTTCAAAGCGATCGTAAAGTTTGCCGCCAACGCTGGCTCCGATGAGCACGCTCAGAAAGGCCGTTGCCACCAGCAAATACATTCGTTTGCCTTTGATCGCGAAAAGGTAGAGGGTGAAACTCCCGCAAATGACCAGGTCAATGAAACCAGCGCGGGACGCGGTTTCGAAAAGTGCGACTAACATGATCAACATCCCAACAAGCCAAAACATCTTCTTGACCGCGTTCTTGGCCGTTAGCATAAAGGCGAGGCAGAATGGCAGCGACAAAACGATGGCAAATGCCAGATCATTTGGATTGGCATAGATCCCATTGATGACACCTTCGAGCCGGGGCGTGTTGTGCCCTTTGATCAGCGCGATCGCACAGACCGTGACAACGCAAAAAGTCTGGATGAAAATGATCTGGCGCAGCCGGTCGAACGTAGTGATGAGCAGGAAGATCAGCACCCAGGCGATGTAAATCTTGGAAAAGTCGATGGTCCGGGATATCGCGCCGCCTTTCCAAACAGGCGAGAGAAATGCGCCGAGGTAAAGCAGGAGCAGCATCGTGATCAGCAACCGCGCTTCTTTGGGTAAATCCTTCATCGTGCGCTTTGTGTTTCCCATGCTGCTGAACAGCCCCCACAAGGCGAGGGTCGCGGTAATCTTGGCAAGAGGAAGGTAGCCAATGGCAGGTATCCAATCTTCCGGACGCGCACAATAGACTACGAAGAACCCGCTCAGCCAGAAGAACGCTTGCTTCGTCGGGTCGGAGATCCGGAAAGACGCGCGTCTCTCCGATGCTGCATCCACCGCTGTTACGTTGCCGTTATCGCCAGTAGCCACAATTCCTTCTTTCGTTTGTTACCCCACGCGAACTGGGAATGCTGCGGCTTCGACTGAGTTCTTCTCTGCCGCTGACTCCAGCACCTCGCTGAATCGCTGCCCGATCGCTGGCCAGTCGTAACAAGCCGCCTTCTCGGCAGCCGCCTTTCCATAGCGGCTCCGCAATTCGCTATCTCGCAACAGCATAACCACTGCCTGAGAAAACGACTGGGTATCGTCGGCCAGAATGATGTCGCGCCCGTGGTGGACGTCCAATCCTTCCGCGCCCACCGTCGTTGAGACCACTGCCTTGCCCGCCGCCATCGCTTCGTAGATCTTAAGGCGTGTGCCCCCGCCAATCCGTAACGGCACGATGACCACCGACGATTGGCGTAGATGCTCAATCACAGAAGGAACGCGCCCCGTCACCTCGACCGAGTCCGAAGCCCACTTCTCGACGCGCCGCACCGGATTGCGCCCTACGATGCGGAGGCGCGCCTCCGGCACTTCCCTTTTGATCGCACTCCACACTTCGCCACAAAAATACTCCACGCCGTCCACATTCGGCTCCCAGTCCATCGCACCAATGAACGTGATCAGCGGTGCTCCGCCCGACGCACCTGTATTCGACGTATGCGCGGCCAGCGCGAAATGCGCGAGGTCCACGCCCGTGGGCACGACTGTAATGTGATCGGCATCCACCCACTGGGCCATGATTGAGCGGTCATTCTCCGACACCGCAATCACATGCTGAAATCTCCGCACCGCGTTCTGCTCGTAACGCAGCATCTTGCGGAACTCCATCTGGTACATCATCTTCCTGAACGGATTGCCCTCTGTTTCCGCATGACGACGCCAGATCTCACTCTCGACGTTATGCTGGAACAGCACACTCGGGATGTTCAGGCGAGCCGGAAAATTCACGGCCGCATCCAGGAAGTCGCACACCGTAACATCAAAGGTGTTCTCACCAAACCAGGTTGCAAGCCGCCGCTGCACCCCTGCATCAGCAAATCTGCTGACCGCGTATGGCGCTGTTGCTCCGAGGTGTCGCAAATAGTCGAAGCCCCTCCCGACTCCCGCCAGTTCCCTCTTGCCCGTGCACATGGCAACCGCGCCCGGCAACTGCCGCTGCAACTCCCGTTCGTAGGCCGGGTCCGGTTCTCCTCCATAGTAGGAGAAGAACGTCAGCTCGTGCCGCGATGCGAGATAGCGCAACACGTGATACGAGCGGATGTTGCCGCCATTCTCGACCGGCAGGAGTTTATCGGCTTTGACCCAGAGGATTCTCATGACGGCTCAGCGCACCCAGACTGTTTTCCTCCCGGTTACAAAGTTCACAAACGCGATCAGCGCGGCTGAATTCAAGACCACAAACGTCCGCGCCGCGTCCGCCAGCCGCGAGAGCGGACCAACCTCGATCCCTCCCAGTGCCACCAGACTGAGCACGTAAAACGCAAGCTGCGTTCCCAGCGCCACCCGGTAGAAAGGTCCTGGCAAGAAAATCGATGCGACCAGCAATCCCAGCAGCGCAAAAGGAACAATCAGCCGCGACAATTTGTGGCTGATGAACTCAAAGCGAATCGTATTGCCCGAAGTCAACAGCCAAGGAGCCAGTTGCAGGAGCTGATAATTCCCGCTCAGCGTGCGAACTTTTCTCGAAAACTCGCGGTTTTCGCCTAGATCGGGTGAGTCCCAAGCCCGTGCCCGGGAATCGAAAATCACGCGCGCTCCCCGTCGAACCACCTGCATGGGCAGCAGCACGTCATCGAGAATGGTCCCTTCCGGCAGCGGATCGAGCAGGGCGCGGCGCGCACAGTAAATCGCTCCCGTCGCTCCGGCGACAGAACCCGAAGCCGATTCCAGTTCCCGAATCTTCTTCTCGATACGCCAGTACAATCCCATTCCTTTTGCCGTTTCTCCACTCGCCGGATCTCCCAGCATCAGTTCCCCGCTTGCTGCGCCTACCTGCGAGTCGCCAAAATTTTCGATCAGAAGGCGCAGCGCACCCGGCTCGATTTGCTGCCGCGCATCGGTGAAAAGCAGCACTTCACCGCGGGCTAGCGCAATCGCATCGTTCAATCCGGCCGCCTTGCCCTTTGAGGCCTGTTTGGCAACGACCCGCACGCGCGGGTCTCGCCTCTCAAACTCCGCAAGAATCGTCTCTGTTCCGTCGCCCGAGCCATCGGAGACCGTCACCACTTCCAGCTTCTCGGCTGGATAATCAAGCGTCAGCAGGTTCTCAAGCTTGCGCGCGATCACCGATTCCTCGTTCCGGACTACCATCACCGCCGAAACCGACGGCAAACCCGGACCGCGTAGCACCGGCCAAGGAGACCACCAACTGCGCAGCCACAGCCAAACCGGGTACCCCACATAGGCGTAGACGATTACGGCAGCCGACACCCAGAACATCGTTCTCACTGCGCACCCCGGCCCAGTAAAACTGCTTTCACCGCCTGGAACATAATTAAGAGGCCCAGCACGATTGCGGCAGCTCTGAGGCCCATTCTAGTCGTACCGAGGTCAGGGGGAATATTCCTCGCAAAAATGCGTGCCTTTTCAGCAGCAAATGGGCTGCCATCCGGGGGAAAATGCACCCCATTAACCTGAGGCTAACACCTCTTTGTTTCATATATTTACAAAGATATTGGTCCCAGTTTCTTGCGCTCCACAGTATCACAGCGGGCACGAATGGGGAGACTTTTTCCCATTTATCCCCTCAAAAGTGCCGTCCTACATCTCCAAATACTAGCCCGAAGCTGGGACAGGGAGGAGGCTGCGCCGGCCCGCTACCAGCAAATGCCTTCGTATGCTTTCGCACCTTCCGGACGTTTTGTCCGGTCCAGGTGGATCAGGTCAATCACGGTCTGTTCCGGTCGCAGATATTGCGCCAACCGCTCCCGGCTTGCCGAGTTGTTTCCCAAGATCACGACTTCCGCCGACCGCATCACGCTCCCAAGATCGCTCGTGAGCACCGATCCGATGTGCGGAATGACTTCTTCAATATATTGCCGATTCGCACCCGCCAAACGTCCCAGCGAAACGTCCTCATCCCAGACGCGTACTTCCAGTCCTTCTCCCATCAGGCGCTTGATCAACTGCACCTGCGGGCTCTCGCGCAAGTCATCGGTGCCCGCTTTAAAGCTCAAGCCAAGTTGCGCGATCTTCTTCTTGCCCGTGCTCATCACCATATCCACGGCGCGGTCAATGTGCACGGCGTTGCTCGGCATTAGCGACTCAAGCACCGGCAGCTTCAGATCAAGCTCTTTCGCTTTATAGGTGATCGCCCGCAGATCCTTTGGGAGACAGGAGCCGCCAAATGCGAATCCGGGCGAGAGATATGCGCGGGAGATGTTCAGCTTCGTGTCCGAGGTAAATATCCTGGTGACTTCCTGCGCATCCACGCCGAGGTGTTTGCACATTGTCCCCATCTCGTTGGCGAATCCGATTTTCAGCGCGTGGAAGCAGTTGGAGAAGTACTTGACCATCTCCGCGACCGGAATCGTGGTCTCGTAAAGCTGGACTGGAAGGTCCTTGTAGAGTTCCCGTAGCGGCGCAAGATGATTCTTGTCGCTTGCCCCCAGAATCGTGTACGGCGGGTTCAGAAAATCGGCGACCGCGCTGCCTTCGCGCATAAACTCCGGGTTGTAGCAGACGGTAAAATCGCGTGCGCATTTCTTCCCGCTTTCTTTTTCAAGAATCGGCAACACCACCGTCTCGGTCGTCCCCGGCAGCACAGTGCTGCGCAGCACAAACACGTGCGCGGACTTCTTCTGCCGAATCGCCCCGCCGATCTCACGCGCGACGCTCTCAATGTGGCTGAGATCGAGCTTTCCATTCTTCAAACTCGGCGTGCCCACGCAAACAAAAGAGACGTCGGAATTCATCACAGCTTCCGTCGCGTCGGTGGTGGCATGCAAGCGACTGACCCGCTTCGCCTCCGCCACCAGTTCGCTCATGCGAGCTTCAATGATCGGCGTGCGGCCGGAATCGAGCATTTCGACTTTGGCACGGCTCACATCAACGCCAATCACCTTGTGCCCCATCGAGGCAAAGCAAGCTGCCGACACGGATCCGACATACCCCAAGCCAAAAATACTGACCGACAAACCCAAAGTAAAACCTCCTTCTTTCCAGCGCCACGGCTGGCCGTCCGGTTGGTGCCTACTTCCTCACGCCACACTAAATCGTAAAGAACTTGCCACAGGACAACAACTTACCAAGATAACCCAAACATCCCATCCATCCATATTCCTTGGTGGTTCCCAGCCTCCGAGGCTAAGAACACTTTGGAGTGTCAACCGCCCTCGGCGTCAGGAGAGTCCGCTCTCCCAACATTGTAAGATAAGGGCTACTTGTGACTTCCCGATGGCACAACAAGTTGGCGCGCGTCTCCCGCATGAACGGCGACGAATTATTTACGCGCCTCGCACAGGAACTCAACAAGCGCACTGATCTCCTGCGCCATCAGCTCGGCATGCATTCCCATGCGATTCGGTTGCATGCGCTCTCAATGGAAGGCCAGTTCTTTTTCGACCGCGGCCAAGCCTCTCCACGCGCCGAGTTGCTGCAGCAGTACCTGCCCAGCGAGGCCGCCGCCCTTGTGGGCGAAGCGGATGAAATCTGTGAGCACCGCTTTCGCCTCCTGGGCTACGAGAACCTTGATTTCGGCAACAGCCATGACATCGACTGGCACCTCGATCTTGTCCATGCAAAACGCGCGCCCCTCGACCCATGGTTCAAGATTCCCTTTCTCGAATTCGCGCGGGTCGGCGACCATAAAGTTACCTGGGAACTCAACCGTCATCAGCACTTGGTCACCCTCGCCAAGGCATGGCTGCTTACCCGCGATGAAAAGTACGTTCGCGAGCTGACTGCGCAGTGGCATAGTTGGATCAATGCAAACCCCTATCCGCTGGGCATGAACTGGGGCAGCACGCTGGAAGTTGCGTTTCGCAGTCTGTCGTGGGTCTGGGTGGATCATTTGCTCGCCGATGCGCCTGACTATGCCAAGTTCCGCGTCGAGCTTCTTCCAGCTCTCGCGTTTCATGGGCATTACATCGAGCGCTATCTATCCACATATTTTTCTCCAAACACACATCTGCTCGGCGAAGCCGTCGCCATGTTTTTCCTAGGCACGCTTTATCCCCAAATGCCACACGCGACACGTTGGAAGAACGAGGGTTGGCGAATCGTACTGCGTGAGGCCGGGCGGCAAGTGCGCCCCGATGGCGTTTATTTCGAGCAGTCGCTGTACTACCACGTCTATGCGCTCGACTTCTTCCTGTATGCGCGTGCGCTCGCGGCGGCCAATGGCAAACGCATTCCCGCCGCCTACGATGAAGTGCTGGGCAAGATGCTGAATGTGGTCACCGCCCTTGCGCAGACAGGTCCGGCGGAAGGTTTTGGCGACGACGACGGCGGCCGACTATTCAATCCTAGACGCAACCACACCGAACACATGACGGACCCTCTCGCGCTCGGTTCTCTCGCCCTCGACCGCAATGATTTGCCGACAGGGCCGCTCACCGAAGAGTCTATTTGGCTCTACGGAGGACGCGCCATCGCGAAGCTTGCACCACCCAAGCCGCAACTCGCGCCAGCTTCCATCGCCTTCCGCGACGGCGGCCTCTATGTGATCGCCGATACTGCGCCCTGCCCGCAAACCATGATGATCGATGCCGGGCCGCAAGGCACCGGCCGCTGCGGACATGGCCACGCCGACGCCCTCAGCCTGCGCTTGACCATGAACGGTTCCCGCTGGCTGGTGGATTCGGGCAGCGGTGTCTACATCTCTCCCAATCCATCCGACCGCAATGCCCTGCGCGGCACCGGTGCCCACAACACCGTCCGAGTCGATTCCCTCGACCAGGCGCTTCCCCAAGACTCGTTTTCCTGGACCGACATCCCGACGTCCGAGGTAGAAAGTTGGCTCGAAGGCCAAACTTTCACTTATTTCTCAGGTACCCACGATGGCTATGAGCGGCTGCCGGACCCGGTCACACACCGGCGCTCGGTTCTCCGCGTAAATGGCTTGGGGATTGATCGAATGTCGAATGATCGTGACAGCAACGAGAGTGACTACGACTTGGGCATCTGGTTCGTACGCGATGTTCTCCTTGGTCAGGCAGAGCACGACTTGGAGGTCCGCTGGCATTTCGCGAATGACGTCGTCTTGCGCGAATCCGACACCAAGAACGGGCTCGTGGCTTCAAGACCCGAGCCGAGCGAGCCAACCCTGCGCCTGTTCTTTCCCGAAGAAACTGTCTGGAAGACACAGGTTATGCGCGCTCTGCTTTCACCTGCCTACGGACGCTACCAACCGGCGCCCGTTGTGCGATCGGAAGCACGCGTCAAACTGCCGGCGGAGTTCGCAATTGCCTGGTTGGTGCAAGCAAACGCGTCGCAGCGTCTTGAGAACTCCCGCTTAGTCAGCATGCCTCAGGCGAGCGCGCAGGTGTACGAACTCCATCTGGGTGCTGAAAGCCATGGATTCTTCTTCGCCCGCGACGAGCAGCCATGGAATTCCGGCCCGTGGTCTTCAGACGCCGAGCTGCTCTATTGCCGGATTGAAAAAGAAATGCTCACGCAGTTGATCGTGATTGGCGGCAGTTCAGTGGAGTGGCAAGGCCGCGCGATTGTGCAGGCCAGCGGGCCCTCAAAATATTTCGAGTGGCGCAAGTTCGACGCCACTCTGCACGCGGAGCCAAAGCCCTTTGCGACGACTTCGTTGTTTGATCAGCTCACCAGTAGGCCGCTCCCAACTGCATCTAACGTTAACCCAACGTCATCCTACGCGGAGAAAGACTGAATGTGCGGCATCGCCGGAATTGTGGAATTTGGTCGCGACACCATGGCAAGCGCCTCCGCGCTGCGGAATATGTGCCATGCCATGACTCATCGTGGCCCCGACGACGAAGGTTTTTATACCGACGGCTGTCTCGGGCTCGGCATGCGGCGGCTCAGCATCGTTGACCTTGCCACCGGCCACCAGCCCATCTCGAACGAAGACGGTTCGCTCTGGATTGTTTTCAACGGCGAAATCTACAACCACCTAGCATTGCGGGAGCAACTCGTCGCCCGCGGCCACCGCTACAGCACACATAGCGACACGGAGACAATCATTCATGCGTTTGAGGAATACGGCGCCGATTGCGTGCACCACCTGCGTGGCATGTTTGCCTTTGCCATCTGGAATCGCAATACGAAAACCCTGTTCGTTGCCCGCGACCGGCTCGGCATCAAGCCGCTCTACTACAAACTTACGCCCGAGCGTCTGCTGTTCGGTTCCGAGATCAAGGTCATAATGGCGCACGGCGGCGTTCGCCCGGAATTCAACCGGGCCGTTTTGCCCGAGTATCTGGCGTTCGGCTACTTGTCCGGCGAAGAGACGTTTTATGGGGGCATCCGCAAGTTGCCGCCGGGTCACACGCTCACGATCAGTCCCGACGGCAAGGCTGAGATCCGGCAGTATTGGGACCTCGACGCTTCGCAGCCGCACCAATCACGCGACGAAAGTTATTACGTCCGCGCGTACCGCGAACTACTGGAAGGCGCGGTCCAGAGCCATCTGATGAGCGATGTGCCGTTGGGCGTGTTTCTTAGCGGCGGGCTGGATTCGAGCGCCGTGGCGGCGCTGATGACAAAGATTCGCCGCGAACCGATCGAAACTTTTTCCGTCGGCTATGGCGAGCAGACCTACAGCGAATTGCCCTTCGCACGCACCGTCGCTTCGCACATCAACTCCCAGCATCGCGAGGTCCTCGTCAGCGAAGACGACTTCTTCTCTGCCCTTCCGCATCTGATCTGGCACGAAGATGAACCCATTACATGGCCGTCGAGTGTGTCGCTCTATTTCGTAGCTAGGCTGGCGCGCGAACGAGTGACAGTTGTTCTCACCGGCGAAGGCAGCGACGAAACGCTGGCCGGCTACACGCGTTACGCGTTCACCCTCAAGAACGCGGCAATCGATCGCCCCTATCGTTCCGTGGTACCTGGCGCGCTGCGGCGCGCACTGCGTGATGTGATCGCCAACTCATCGCTCCTGGGGGCCACCCTGCGCCGCAAACTCGAGCACACATTCCTGGGCAAAGACGGCGCGGCTTGGGATTCCTTCTACTTCGACAATTTCTTTTCTGCCTTTAGCGCCGCAGAACAGGCTGGTTTGCTCACCGCCGAATTCGCGCGCCAATTTGATCCAGCGACTGCATATAACAACGTGCTCGATTACTGGGAACGGTCAGCAACACAGGCGGGCGGCGCCATGCTACAGCGGCTTCTCTATACCGATATCAAAACCTACCTGGTCGAATTGCTGATGAAGCAGGACAACATGAGCATGGCAGCATCGATCGAAAGCCGCGTGCCATTTCTCGATCATGTTCTTGTGGAGTTCGCCACCCGCATACCGCGCGAGGTGCAAATTCAGGGGCTGGCAGGAAAACGAATCCTGAAGAGAGCGATGGGAGACCTGCTGCCGCACGACATCATCTATCGGCCCAAGCTAGGGTTCCCGACCCCGTGGAGTGGATGGCTGGCCGGCCCGCGCCTGGAGACAATCCGCGCCATGCTCGTTGAGCCCCGCAGCTTGGAGCGCGGATACTTTCGCCGCGAGGCCATCGAGAAACTATTCGACGAACACCGCGCTAAACATCGCGACAACTACGATCGCATTTGGCGCCTGCTGAATCTTGAGCTCTGGCATCGCGTGTGCCTGGAAGGTGAACCGCACGTAGACCCGGGTGCAAGCGAGACGATGATGGAGACAGCGCGCTAGCCGGATGCGCGCGCCTCTATGATTTTTACTGCGCGCCCCTGCGCAGAATGACCGTCTTGATGGTGAGAAACATGATCATAAAGTCCAGCCCAAACGAAGCGTTTTTCATATAGAACAGGTCGTACTGCAGCTTCTCCCGCGCGTCCTCGACGGTGCTGCCGTATTTGTACTTGACTTGCGCCCAGCCCGTCAGTCCCGGCCGTATCATGTGCCGCACACTGTAGTAGGGAATCTCCTTTGAGAGCCACTCGACAAATTCTGGCCGCTCGGGCCGAGGTCCGACGAACGCCATATCTCCTTTGAGGACGCACCAGAGCTGTGGAATCTCATCCAGCCGCGACGTTCTCAGAAACTTCCCGACGCGTGTTACCCGCGGATCGTTGTTGCCCGCCCACTGCGGGCCGCCCGAAGCTTCCGCGTCCTCGCGCATCGTGCGGAACTTCACCAGCTCGAAAATCTTGTCGTTCTTCCCCACCCGCTTCTGTCTATAAAACACAGGCCCCTTCGAATCGAGCTTGATGGCAAGCACAATAAAAGGGATCACTGGAAGCGAGAGAACAAGACCCGTGAAAGAAATTACGACCGACAGCACACGGCGCGAAAACTTGAAAGCGCTGCTCCGCCGGAATCCATGCCCGAAAACGATCCAGCTTGGGTACAGATGCTCAACTTCGATCCTGCCCGAAATCTTCTCCAGCCACGAAGTCGCTTCCTCGATCTTGACTCCCTCCATACGCAGGTCGAGCAATTCCTGCATTGGAATCTTGCCCCGGCGATCCGGCATCGCGACGATTACCCGATGAACTTTATGCTTGTGCACCACTTCCTTGAGGTGCGCTGCGACGGACTCCCGGGTCACCGCTCCTTCCATCTTGCCGGTCCAGCCCGCCACTTCCACCCCAATCTCCGGATTTTTCCGGAGGCCAAGCACCAACCGTTGAGCCTGCTCCCCGGTGCCCAGCACGTAGACGCGCTCGATCAGGATGGGCAACTGGAGCAGCCAGGTAAAGCCCATTCGCCATCCGAACAGCGCGGCCGTTAGAATCAGCAGGCCAACTTCTGTCGCTCCATAGCCGAGCTCATATTCGGGGCGGAAGTAGGAAACCGCAGCCAGCACAAACGCCAACAGCCCAGGCACCATCAGCAACCGGAAATACAGCTCCCCTTTGGTAGTCAGACCAGACGTGTCGTAGAGGTCAAACCAGTGCGAGCCCAGCAGCACCAGAAGTGTCAGAAGGATGATTTTGATGAAGCCGTGCTCGTAAACCAATACGAGGTAGCTGTCCTCCCAGTTCGCGTACACGACCCCCAGCAGGAGAGAGGTCCCAACGATCAGGGCCTCTCCGACCAGAAGGATCAGAGTGCGTACCGGGTAATAGACATTGAAGAGCCGGATCACGGGGCCTCGGTTTTACTTACGGTAGGGCCTCAGGTATTGGCTCACGTAGGGGCTCATCGACTCCCCATAATAGTATCTCGCTTGTGCATGCCTGCCGATCGTGCCGTTGAGGACTACTCCGATCAGCAACTTGTCCGGGAATTCTCCGCGCGCCCGCTTCGCCAGATCTGATGACGTGATCTCCGAGCGCACAACCATCAGCACGCCGTCGCAGAAGCCTGCAACCAACGTCGGGTCCGATACCGGGATGACCGGCGAGGAGTCAATAATCACCCAATCGAACAGCGGTTCGATCCGCTGCAAAAAAAGCTTGAAGCGGCCATTGGCCAGCAGTTCCGGAGCGCTCGGCACCACGCGGCCTGCGGAAACGAAAAACAGGCTCTCCATAGGCCCGCGCTGCATGATGGCAAACTCGTCGCATTCGCCCGCCAGATAGTCTGAGAGGCCCGGATTCAGCTGTGCGCCAAAGTTCTTGTGCAAGCCGGGATTGCGCAGATCGGCGTCGATAAGCAGAGCGCGCCGCCCGTGCTGCCTCACCAGAACCTGAGCCAGATTGGAGGCCACAAACGACTTGCCTTCCCGCGGCATCGCACTGGTAACCAGCAACCGCTTCAGCGGCATCTTTTCGCGGATCTGGTAAAGCCGGGAGCGCAGGGTCCGAAATTCTTCGGTGCCGACGCGGGTCTCGTCATCCTGGAAAAACAACATGTGGCCAGCATCCGGCTTCCACTCGGCTTGTGGGCAGCGCGCCAGCAAGGCCTCGTAGCTGAGCCCGGACGCTGTGGTCATCGCCGGAGCCGGTGGGCCCTGCAGATTCTCCATTTCCACCTGCGAAGGTTCGAGCGGTTGGAGATTGGACTCCACATGCGTCCCCATGGAGGCTGCTCTTTCCTGCTCGGCGCGCTTCAATGCGTCATGGATGCGGCTCATAGTTTCCTTTCCTTCCCGAGGTCTTGTTGTTCGCTCTGGCGCAGCTTATCGGCTAGCGTCGCCAAGGTGCGCAACGCCTCGACGAGATCGAATTTTTGCGATGCAGGGGGAACCGGCGGCGTCATCACCAAGACCGCTCCATCCGCCAAGTCAAAATCCCTGGCGACCGAGTCAACAATTTCCGCGGTGATCAGCTTCTGCTGATCCACGAAGGCACTGACCAGGCAGTGTTCGCATAGCAAATTGATGACGCGCGGGATACCGGCTGAGTAGCGGAAAATGGCGGTCGCCGCCTCCCGCTCGAAGATGGCATCGCCGTTGGATCCAGCAATCCGGAGCCGTTGCACAATATAGTTCTCGGTTTCCTCCAGATTGAAGGCGTGCGTTTTCGCCCGCAGCGTCAGCCGCTGCCGCAACTGGCGTAACTGCGGTTGCTTCAGACGCTGCTCGAGTTCCGGTTGCCCTACCAGCACGATCTGTAGAAGCTTCTCTGTGAACGTCTCCAGATTGGTGAGCATTCGGATTTCCTCGAGCACTTCGTCGGATAGATTCTGCGCCTCGTCAATGACGAGTACGGCCGTTTCCCCGGCTCGATAGCGATCCAAAAGCCAGCTATAAAGACGCTGCAGCATCTGGCTCTTCGACTTTGTCTCGCACGGAATGCCGAAGTCCGACATCACGTATTCGAGCAGTTGTGTCACGTCCATACGCGAGTTGAAGACAAAGGCGGTTGCCACCTGCTGCCCCCGCAGCCACTCCATCAGCTTGTTGATCAGGGTCGTTTTGCCCGTGCCCACTTCGCCCGTCAGCAGCACGAAGCCCTTGCGGCTCTGTATCCCGTAAGTAAGGCAGGCCAGTGCTTCCTCCGTGTGCCGCGTCAGGAACAGATACCGCGGATCCGGATTCACATTGAACGGGTTGGCCCGAAATCCAAAAAATTGCTTGTACATACGCTGCTGTTAGACCTCGACTTTTTCCTCATCTTCCGCAGGCGGACTTCCGCGCCCCCAGAACCGGCGCCGCCCATTCCCATTCGGGGCGGCCTCTTCGTCGGCACCCAGCCATGGAACCGAAATCAACATCGGCAACTCCATGGCCACCGCGATGTCCTTCTCCGTCCGGATGCACCGGTCGCTAAATTCGAGCCACATAGCGACGACCAAACCCAGTGCCAGACCCGCGCCCAAGCCTCCCGCTGCCAGGATGGGCCGATTCGGGAAAGCGGGCGCCTCGGGCAGTTGGGCAGGCGTCAAGATCTCCATCTGCTCGCCTTGCTGCTCGTTTTCCATGTTGTTCGCCACTTCCGCCGAGCTCTTCTTGGCCAGCAGATCGCGATAGAACGTCTGCGCGTTGTCGTAATCGCGCGTCAACTCCCGGTACTGCTCTTCAATCGCCGGACTCATGGACGTGCGTGCCTGGTAGACGTTGATCTGCGCTTGCAGCCTCTTCTGCTCCGCCGTCGACTGGTCAATCACTTGCTTGTATTGGTGGACCTGGAGACGGAGTTGCCGAATCTCGGGCGGTTCGTCGCTACGGACTCCCGTGGAGGCGCCTTCCGCCGGAGCGCTATTCATCTGCTTATTGACCTCGTCGAGGCGCGCTTGCACTTTTGCTATGTCCGATTTCGTCTTGATCACATCGGGGTGGTCATCGGTGTAGCGTCCCTGCAATTGGATCAACTGCGCCTGCAGCACGCTCAGTTGCTGTTCCAGCGTCTGCGGATTCGTCGCCGACTGTCCCGCCTTCCAGGCAGCCACCTGTTGCGCGAGCATGCTTTCGGCGTAGCTCTTGTCCTGCTGCGCTCGGCTTAAGGTCTGGGTGGTGGCATCGAGTTGCGAATTGAGCGAAGACAGCATCCGCATATTCGTATCCACGTCCCCCGGTAGCTGTCCCAGGTACTGCTTCTTGAAGGCCGCCAGTTTCGCATCCTGATCGTCGATGGCACGCTTGGCGTCTTCCACCTGTCGGCTAAGAAAGTCGGTCGTACCCTTGGCAATGTCCGCGCGCGAACGCAGGTTCTCGTCCACCATGAGCGACGTCAGTGCGCTGCAGATCTTTTGCGCCCGGCTCGGATCGCTGTTGGAATAGCCAATGTAGAAACCCGGCAGCGACTCGTCGGTCGCGGACGGCGCCTTCTTCTTGGCTCCCGGCGCGGTCGTCTCACTGATCGAAGCAAGGACTGGCGTCACCGTCATGTTCGTGCGAATGTCCTCCATCAGCTTGCCTTCCTCGCCCGGTTTCACCAGCCCCAGGCTCTGGATGACTGGCCGAAGCCGGCTCCCGCTCAGCATCTGCTGCTGCAGGCCCGCAATGCGCTGTGTGAAGTCGGTCGTGATGTCGGGGGCCACGTAGCTGGTAGGTACCTTCTGCCCTTCCACCAGAATCATCGATTGCGACACGTATCGCGGCGGGAATATGTACGAGACCATGAACCCCGCCAAGGGCGCAATCAAGAGCGGAATCAAGACAATCTTCAGCCGGCGCCGCGCCATCGCCAGATAATCTTCTATGCTCAGTTCGCGATTTTCTGTCATCCTCTTCACCAATCCGGCTGCTTGTTACAGCCCAGAAATCATTCGATTCGAGTTGCCTTGGGATGCCACTCCAACCCGATTGAACCCGTGTTCCGCTGCGCCGTACTGCCACAGCCGATCGAATTCGGACCTGTGCAGTTCACGGTGTTCGGCTCGTTGAACCCTACTTCGTTGAAACTGTAAGCCGCAAACAGGTCGTAGGTGCGTCCCATATGCTTCCGCAAAATTGCTCCAGCAGTGCCCGCGTCGTAGCTGGTGGCGGCGGTAATGCTAGAGCCGCCCGGCAGGAGACTGGTATTGTGTGAATAGCCCGTCGCCAGCGAAAGCGTGTAGGTTCGCCCCATCGTTCGCCGGTAGGCTAACTGAACCACTTGCGTATCCGCGCCGGGGAAGTACCCGGATCCGGCCGACGTGAACTTCTCCCAACTCAAGGCCAACGAGGCGCGTTGCTCGAATTGATAACGCAAAACCGCGCGACCGCTCAGCGACCATTGCGGCGAAGAATTCCCAAACTTCAAGTCTGTGTACTTGGGCCCGAGGCCGATAATGAGCTGCATTCGCCCAGTGATGGTATGGCTCCAGCGCAGGTTGAAGACATCGTTGTAAATCTCGCCCCCCTGGCTGTACGGGAACCGGAATACCTGAAACGCATAAACGCCGGCAATCTGATCGCGCCGCGAAATCAGGTGACTATATCCACCCTCAATACTCGTTTCGTCGCTGTTGAGCAGGCAGTTCGTCTGCAGGCTGGGCGGCCCAGAGCAATTGGAGCTGTCATAAAAGTGTGCATTGCTGAAGGCACCCACCAGTGTGACCGCCGAGCGCGGGCTGATCGCTTGCACTACATCCCCAATGGCGGTATTTGACAGCCTCGGGATCTCTCCTACCGCTTCGCCACCGCCGACACTGAAACGCAAAGTGCCCGGCAACCCGCCCCCAGCTTCCCCGCTTCCCATGCCGCCCAGGGCGACGCCCAATCCTGGAAGTCCGCCCGCAGCCCCTGTAGCAAAAGAGCCGTCCGGGATATAGCTAAAGGAGTCGCGCACCTCCACGTAGCCCGTGCGCCAGCGTGTGATCCCTTCCAACCCGACCGCCTGAAGTTGCTGCACGTTATACGCGGGCGAGGTTTGAAAAGCTCCGCCGCCCAGATATTCGAGAAACAGGTCGCTCTTGGACCAAAATTTCTGCAAGTCAAACGCTCCCAGCACGTGCTCCACGGGACGCACCGCCGACGCCCCCAGCTGATTGCTTTCGTTGCTGTCTGCCGTTTCGCTCACAAGCAGGGATGGTGAAATAAAGCTTCGGCTCGCCGTCTTCAGTTCAAGGCCGGGTTCGCCGAGTCCGGAAAGAGGCGGATTCTCCGGGTTCAGCACCGGCGCATTCTGGCCGAACGCAGGCGCGGGAGCCGCGCCCTGCTGCTGAGAATTGCTCTGGGCCACAGCGCAAGCCGCTACGCTGAACATCATTAGCGCCAATCGAATTATTCCTGGTCTTGGCATGGTTACTCAGCCTTCCCGTCACGGAACGACAATCGTGTCTCCCGGTTGCAGCATATAGTTCTGGTCCATCGCTTCGCCTTTGACCAGCTTGCGATAATTGACCGGAAGCTTTTCCTGCTTGCCGTTTTGGGTGCGCAGAACATAAATGCGTTTCGTATTGGCGAACTGGCTCAAACCGGCCGATGATATGGCCTGCAAGACCGTCATGTGGGGCAGCATCGCCATCCCGCCGCTGTGCGTCACTTCTCCAACCATATAAATCCGTTTGCTGTTAATCGCCGTTACCACCACAGTGACGCGCGGGTCGGCCACAAATTTTCTCAGCTTCTCCGTAATCGATTCCCCCAGCTCTTTCGGAGTCAGGCCTGCAGCTTGTACATCGCCAAGCAGCGGAAGAGAGATCTTGCCATCCGGACGAACCGGCAGGGTCGCTGTCAGATCGGCTTCCTTCCACACGTTGATGCTCAATCCGTCTTCGGGTCCAATGACGTAATCCGGCCCCGCCACGGCCACGCCAGCATCCTTTTCCGGTGCCGCGGTGGCCGGCTTCTCAGGCGCGGCCGGTTGCGCCGGAGCGTCCTGCGCCAGCACCATACTGCCAGCCAATAAGACTGCCGCGGCTGCCGCGTTCCATATCAATTTCATGTCTTCTCCTCGTCGTGCCTGATTGCTTTTTCTTACTTCGGGGTCTTAGGCCCCGTATCCTTCGCACCCGATCTGCTTCAGCTTATAGAGCAGTGCCTTATAGCTGATCTTCAATTCCTCCGCCGCCCGCCGCCGGTTCCAGCGCGTTCGTGCCAGAACGTGCAGGATCAGTTCCCTTTCCGCTTCCCGCGAGGCCGCGCGCGCAGCATCCTTCAGAGAAATCTCCCCGTTCGGTGGCTCGCTCTTGCGCAACAAAGAACGCAGACCGCCCATGGCGAGTCCTTCGTCTCCCAGCGCGACAATCGCCCGCGTGGCATCCTTCAGTTCGCGAATGTTGCCGGGCCAGTGATACTCGAGAAAGAAGTTTTGCGTCTCGGCGCTGAGCGTCGGTACCGGTTGACCAAAATCCTCCGCAAAGACCGCGAGAAAACAATTCCGCAGACCAGGAATATCCTCTTTTCGCTGGCGCAGAGGGGGCAAGCGCAGACAAACTCCGCTGATCCGGTAATAGAGGTCCTCGTGCACCTTTCCCGACCGCACCTCGGGCTCCAGTTCCCCCGAGCTCCCGCAGATGTAACGCGGTACATGATTCCGCTCGCCGTCGCCCAAACTGATCTGGCGCAGCACTTCCTTTTGCGCCGCAGACGGAAGATCTCCGACTTCATGAAGATAAATTGTTCCGCCTTGTTGTTCGCACGCAGCTAGTGCTGTCCCGCTTGTTTCCCGCCCCTCAAACACCTGAAATGGCCCCGGGGCTCGCCTGGAAAGACTATGAATGCGCGCCGCTGCTGCCGTCTTGCCCGCCCCGTGTTCGGCTACCACTAGCATGGGAACATCATTTTGCGACAATTCCCGCAGTACCTCTTCCACCGTGCGCATTCCGGGGCTCACGCTCTCGATCCATACTCTCGCCCCGCCATTCGGCGCAGGTATATCGCGTGACCTCTCTTGGGTATCGTGAAAATCCATGCTAAATCCATTCCGAGGCGGAGGGACCGCTGCTCGGACAAAGGCTCCACTCTCCTGTGCACTCGCATTGCCAACCGGGGAGAGGCAGATGGCGGTCACAAACCCAGCACTACCTTATATTTCAATAGCTTACGCTTGCAACCTTGGGCTCGATCTAGCCTCCACGTTACCATAATGCGCAGAATTGGGAAAATCTTTTCCCACATTCGCCATACGTCCAGGACATTTTTTCCCTCGACCATTCTCCGAACCCAAGCTACCCGTGCCAAAGAATGACACGACCACAGTATTGACGACCATCCGTTCTGTAGGAAAAGGTCAACTCGCAAGCCTGCTCAACGTCCTACGGTCCCTACCAGACCTGTCGGAACTGGCTCCAGGGAAGAACGATGTCGTGCGAGAGGGTCATCATGCGGATGTGAAGGAATTTGCCCGTTGGCTGCGCCGGGAGCCGATTGCGATACAGGAGCAGCCGCATACCTTTCCAGCCAGCTGCATTGCTCTCGATGGGAAAAGCATCAACCAGTTCGTACTGGGGATCGTGCTGAAGCACCTCGTGAAGGCTGCTATCCGCCTGAAATACAGAAGGCTGATCGGATGTCACGATGTACTTGACTCCGTTCTTCTCCATGACGTCACGCACGTCATCGGGCGTTTTCGCGAATTCCTCCACGCCGCCGCTGGTCTTTATTCGGGCAGACCACAGTGCCTTGCGTAACACCAGATACCGCCGATTGGGATCGAGATCTCGCAAGAAAAATATGAAGTTGGCGGGCAGCCGCGCTTCGAACAGAATCACCCCGGAATCGCTTGTTTCAACGATCCGATGCGCTACCGGCGCATACCCCGACAGGTACGGGCGTTCGTAGCGCGCGCCTACGATTACACTGCTCACCAGTATTACTAGCGCCAGTGCCCGGGCAGCGACTCGAATCGCCGGTTCTCGCCATTTCGCCGTCAGCGGACCAACCACGAAATAAATTAGAGGTGGTATCCAGCACAGCGCATAGCGCGGTTCTTTGTGGGATATCGCGGTGAACGTGATGTAGCAGCCAGCAATCCAGCACGCCATGAAAATACTGGCTGTGCGTTGGCTCCACCAACGGCAACAGGCGATCCCGGCCGCCGCCAGCACTAGTAACGGCCAACCAAGTTGCTCCGGAAGGGCCCTGATGTAAAACAACAGACTGGCAGGATGCCCTGGACGCGCGCTTGCTTCCACATTCGCCATCCCATGCCCAGTCAGGTCCATCGCGATGGTCTTCCAATGCATCACTGCCACTACGGTGTAGAAAGGAGCTACCAGTACAATCAAGATCGCCAGCGGGCCTAGCACCCGCCGATTCAGAAACAACCTCCATTTACCAAGCAGCAGGGCGCTTAAAGTACAAACTGCAACCAGAAAGATCGCATTCTGCTTTACCAGCAGCGCCCCGCCACCCATGACCGCGAACCAATACAAAGCTCGAATCCGTTCGGTCGTCAGGTATTCGTACCAGAAATACAAAGCCGCAATCGACACGGCGAGGCATGGTATCTCCAGCATGACTGCTTTCTCGAACAACAACACCGAAGGAAGCAGGGCGAAAACTATGGTTGAGAGGGCAGCCGCCCATTTGCCTTGTATGTTATTAACCAGGCGGAACCAGAATACGCACCCAAGTATTGCAAAAAGCAGTATGGTGAGTCGGGCCGTAGCCACGGATGCGCCAAACAAGCGAAACACTATGCCCTCTGTTACATAGAAGATCGGCGGCCAATGGATGACGCCGCTCAGGGCTGGATACTGCGCGTAATACGCATAGGCGTATTGCACCGGATGAGCGATCGGGAGGTCCTTCGTCAAGGAAGCGAAGAATATGCCGCTGGCGGCGTGTTGTGACTCATCAACGTTATAGTCGAACTCGCCCTTTGAGATGCCGTGCGTGATAATCGGGATCACCAACGCCAGCGTCAAAAGCAAGAATACATTCGCCCCCACCGCGCGGCGCTGCCGGACGGGTGTCGGATGCACCTCTGATATCTCTATCTCGTCAATGCGAGGCAGGAGGGGATTGGTCACAATGGGTATGCCTTTGATGGATTCGCCAGGGGGGCACGGCCTTCCGAGACACATTATGCCCTAGGACCGACGAGGGGTCAAACTTTTTGCGCCACTCGAGTCCTTACCCGCTAAACTGATCACAAGCATCCAAATATAGGCAGCGGGCGTTGTCCCCTTCGGACAACCAGCGCCACCCGGCCATAGACAAGCAATCTCGAAAAAGCCGGCCTGGGGTGACATCCCCCAGAGGAGAATAATCATGACAAAATGTGAAATAGATTGCACGTCCTTCCTTTTCGGGGGCTTGTATCGGCGGGACTTACCCTGCACAACCACGTGCATTACTGATCTCGGACTTGATTCCTACGCTTCGCCCCAGTAGCACGGGCTAGCTTCCTCGCGTGGACTCGTCGAGGAAAAACTTTTGTTGGAGAGGCCATCGCAATGCGCTGTTTTCTTCGAGCAGCACCGGACGCAACCCAGGCTGATTCGCGCCCAAGACTGACGCACGACTTATTTTTCGCGGCCCTTAGAATCGCAATCCTTTTATTCGTGTGCGCTTCGTTGGCTTGCTTTTCCTGGGCCCAAGTGGCGCTTTCAACCAGCCGCGGCGACAACACACGCTCCGGCGCCAATACGAACGAAACTTTGCTCTCAACCTTGAATGTTAATAGCAATAATTTTGGCCACCTTTTCAGTGCTTCCATCGACTATCAGGCCCTGGCTCAGCCGCTCTACGTGCCTCAGGTGGAAATTCCGGGACAAGGCGTCCACAACGTTGTGTACGTCGTGACGCAAGCGGATTCCGCCTACGCCTTTGACGCTGACACTGGAGCGCAGTTGTGGCACGTCAGCTTGACAAACGGGGGTGTGCCCGCCAGCGGATCGCTTCTGCCGTGCGGCACAATGGATGGATTCAATCAGGAAGGTATTGTCGGCACGCCCGCGATCAACCCGGCAACCAACACCATGTATCTGGTCGCGAAGAGCGTGATTAACGGGCAAGTCACCCACTACTTACACGCGCTCAATATAACGAACGGCACCGAGCAGACGAGCATGGGCAGCCCGGTGGAGATTACGGCTTCCAGCGTGAGCAAGGCGGGACACGTCGCGAAATTCAACAGCATGCACCAGAAGAACCGTCCGGGCATGTTGTTGCTCAACGGCATTCTCTACCTGGGCTTCGGTTCGAACGGCTGCAACGACGGAAACACGGGCTGGCTCCTCGCGTATGGCGCGGCCAACTTGCAGCAAGTCGGCGCTTTCAACACTTCTCCTGACCACGGACTGACCTCCATATGGCAAACGGGAAACGGGATCTCCGCAGATGAGTCCGGCAACATTTTCGTGGCGACTGCCGAAAGCGCCAATTACGACATTCCCTCCGGGGGCCAAAGCTACAGCAACAGTATTCTGAAGATTGGGCCGGCACCGTGGAGTCCTCAGAACGAACCCGACCAGCCCGCCGATTACTTTACCCCGTGGACCGTGGCCTACCTCAACGATCACGATCTCGACATCAGTTCGGTCGGTCCCGTCGTCCTGCCGGATCAGCCGGGCAATTATCCTCACGAGCTGATCGCGAGTGGCAAAGAAGCAATCGTCTACCTCCTCGACCGCGACGATATGGGCCAGTACGTGCCCGGCGGCCAGGACCGTGCTATTCAGGAAATCCAGTTGATCCATGGCGGGGAGCTCATGGCGTCCCCGGTTGTCTGGAATGGAATCGTCTACTTCAGTCCGGATGGAGCGCCCGTGCAAGCTTTCCAGCTTTCAAACGGCCTGCTAACTCCGTTCGCGCAGACCGCGATTCGATTAATCGGGTCGCACTCGCCATCCATCTCGTCCAACGGGATAAACGACGGCGTCCTGTGGGTGCTTAGCGGCAACCAGTTGCAAGCCTATGACGCGGTTTCATTACAGCAGCTATATACGTCCAATCAAGTTGCCACCCGCGACAAGTTGCCTCCGCTAGCCCATTTCGCGACCCAGACAGTCGTCAACGGAAGGGTGTACGTCGCCACCCAGAACAGCTTGGAAGCATACGGTCTGTTCAACACTTTGACGATCACGGGCGGCAATAATCAGTCCGCGCCCGTATTAAGCAAATTGGCGACAACGATCCAGCTTTTGGCTAGCGATCCTTACACTGCTCAACCTCAGGCTGGCGTCACGGTCACTTTCAGTGATGGCAACAAGGGCGGCACGTTTAATCCAGCCTCTGCCATTACTAATTCCAGCGGAGCGGTGAGCACAACCTACACGCTACCCAAGAAAGCGGGGATCTACACGCTGACCGCCTCCGCGGCGCATTTCGGCAATGCCTGGGCCACCGAGACCGCCACAGCGCTGGCGCCCGCCAAGATTGTCAACTCTGGCGGAGGCAGCCAGACCGCGGTTGCCGGCTCCGTCCTTCCGAATCCGGTGGTGGCCAAGGTCGTCGACATCTACGCGAACCCCGTATCGGGTGTAACCGTCAACTTCTCGGCCAATAATGGCGGTATCACAAATCCGGCCTCGGCAGTTACCAACGCCAAGGGCTTGGCCAGTACCTCTCTTCAGTTGCCAGACACCGTCGGTGCAATTGCCGTCTCGGAGACCGCGTCCGGTTTGCATAAGGAGACGGTCCTCGAGCACTCAGTGGCGGGACCCGCTGCTTCCATAACCGTGAGCGCCGGGAATAATCAGTCCGCCGCACGGGGCACCACGCTGCCCCAAGCGCTGACCGTAGTGGTTACCGATCAATACGGCAACCCCGTTTCCGGAGCCGCGGTTGCCTTCAGTGATGGTGGTGCAGGAGGCATTTTCGCCAATTCCAACCCCGCGGACTCGAACAGCTCCGGCATCGCGACCCAGACTTACACCTTGCCCTCATCGCCGGGCAAGGTCACCATTACAGCCACCGTGTCCGGAGTTCCAACTCCGGCTGCGTTCACCGAGACGGCACAGTAACTTGCTCTTTTTTCAATGCGAGAAGGCGCTCCGTTGACAGTCTGTCTGCGAGCGCCTTTTTCATTGGAACAGAGATTGTGTAATCGGCTGGCCACATTCAGTCTTGACTCGGCCATGCTTTTGCTTTGCGCAGAACATCCCTATTCGCATATTCTCAGGAACAAGTGCGCCCATGGAGAGTACGGTCGAATTAGCCCCGATGGCTGTTGAGCAGAAGAATCCGGTCCCACCCCTCTGGCCCCGCGCTGCTAGCTGGCTGCTCGTTCTGCTTCTCGTCTGGCTCTACCACTCGATTCTTTATCGCCTGGCCGTCCAATGGTGGGGCGATCCCAATTTCTCGCACGGCTTCCTCGTCCCGGCTTTTTCGTTGTTTGTGTTGTGGCAAAGCCGCAACCGACTAAAGAAAGTCAGAATCTCGCCTTCCTGGACCGGCCTCCCAATCGTCATCCTCGCGCTCCTCATGCTCGTCTTCGGAGAGCTTGGCGTCGAGTTATTCACCTCTCGCTCTTCTTTCATCATCCTGCTGGGGGGCCTCATCATTTTGTTCCGGGGCTGGCCGCTGTTTCGTGCCGTGCTGTTTCCCTGGGTGTTCCTGTTCCTGATGGTCCCGCTCCCGGCCATCATCCTGCAGCATTTCACCTTCCCGCTTCAGATATTCGCGTCCAAAGTTTCGACCTGGTCTTTGCAGGCTGTCGGCATTCCTGCACTCCGCGAAGGAAATCAGATCTACCTTCCACACATCACGCTCGAAGTCGCCGAAGCCTGCAGTGGCATCCGCTCCCTGTTTTCGCTCGTCACCCTCGCCATCATCTACGGCTATTTGATGGATGATCGCAAGTCCGTTCGTGTCGCACTGGTTGGTGCAGCGGTCCCGATTGCGATAACCGCCAATGTCTTCCGGATCTTCTTCACCGGTCTAGTGGGCCAATGGAATCACGTCTTGGCCAACGGGTTCTATCACGAGTTCCAGGGATGGCTGATCTTCGTCGCCGCGCTGCCGTTGCTGTTCGGCCTCCATCGTCTGATTAATCTCATCTGGAAGCCATCGCCAACGGCTGCGCCTCCAACGCCGCCCGTGGCCGATGTTCCTCAAGCACGCGCACAAGCCAAACCAGCCTCTCCTACCCGCTTCGCCGTGGTTGCGTTTCTTGTGTTGGCCGTGGCTGCGGTTCGATACCGATGGGGCGATGAAGTCCCCCTGCCTCCCCGTCAACCTCTCAGTTCGCTGCCGATGCAGTTTGACAAATGGAGCGGGAGGGACATTCCGCTCGACGACGAGACCGTCAAAATTCTGGGCCATGGAGAGTTCCTACAGCGCGATTACGGGACTGACAGTGACCAGGATCCGGAGGTTGAGCTGTTCGCCGCCTACTACCCAACGCAGAAATTCGGCGATGCAATTCACGCCCCACTCCACTGCGTAATCGGTGCCGGCTACACTCCAGTTCAGCAGGAGGTTGTGCAGCTTAATGGTCCGCGTGGCGCATTCGCTGTCAATCGATGGGTAGCGGTAAAGGGCCTGGAACGAAGTCTGATTCTCTATTGGTACCAGGCGCACGGTCGCGAAGTGACAAGCGAATACTGGGAAAAGTACTACCTGATCTCCGACTCGATCCACCTCCGTCGCAGCGATGGCGCCCTTATCCGTCTCTCCACTGCTATGAATAGAGGCGAATCCGCCGACGCCGCCCAAGCCCGCATAATGCAGCTCGGCAACCAAATCATACCCCTGCTCGATAACTCGATTCCCCGCTGAGGATCGGCTGCCGTTTTTCCACTTACCAGATACCTCGGTCCTGTAAGTGACCCTGTCATCCCAGCCGGAGCGAAGCGGAGTGGAAGTTCTGCAATCCCGCTACAATGACGGCGTGCCGTTCCGGATCCGACAATTTGAAAAGGGCGATTTCGAGACGCTCTGGCGCATCGATCAGGATTGCTTCGATGCGCAGCTGGCCTACTCGCAGCCGGAATTGGCTTTCTATATGCGGCGTGCATCGGCGTTCACCCTGGTGGCAGCGGACAAAGGGAAGGAAAGAACTCTAGGATTCATTGTGGCGGAGAAGCAGCGGCAAACTGGGCACATTATTACGATCGACGTGATCGTGGAGGCGCGGCGGTTGGGCGTCGGCTCGGCGCTGCTGGCGGCCGCGGAAGAGCGGCTGCTGGAGAACGGGGCGGTTGCCGTCGAACTGGAAACGGCGGTGAACAATGATCCCGCGATTCGGTTTTACAAGCAGAAGGGATATTTCGTGGAGAGAACCGTGCGCGGTTATTATTCGAATCATCTGGATGCGCTGGTGATGGCAAAGCCGCTGGCGTCGTCGCTGTAGACGTGCGCCTTCCCGCCTTTTCGGGGGCGAGAATGAGACGAGGCAAGCCTCGTCTCTACCGAAGGAGGAACAAGGAATCTGATGAAGATTGCCATTCAAGGGGAGCTTGGCTCTTTCAGCCATGAGGCGGCGGAGGCGATGGCGCCGCGGGCTCGGGTGGTGCCTTGCGCGCGCTCCCTCGAGGTGTTTGACCGGGTGCAGCGCGGGGCGGTGGATGGAGCAGTAATCCCAATTGAAAATTCGCTCGCCGGGTCGGTGGCCGAGCATTTTGATCTGTTGCTGAGCCGCGACGTGCATATCGTCGGCGAGTTTCGGCTGCGCATTGTGCACAATCTGATCGCGTTGCCGGAGACCAAGCTGACTGGTGTCCGGCGGGTGTTTTCACATCCCGTGGCGCTCGATCAGTGCCGGAATTTGTTTGCGAAGAATCCGCGACTGAAAGCAGAACCGTTTTACGACACAGCCGGCAGCGTAAAGCACGTTATGGCGGAACGGTTGACTGATGCGGTGGGCATTGCCAGTCGGCGGGCGGCAAAGGTGTATGGTGGCAAAATTCTGAAGGCCGGGATTGAAGATGACAAGAAGAACTTCACGCGCTTCTTCCTGATTCGGCGAGGGAAGCCACAGGCAGCACGAAACGCCAACAAAACCTCGCTGGCATTCAGCCTGAGGAATATTCCCGGGGCGCTGTTCAAGGCGCTAAGCGTGTTTGCGCTGCGCGACATCAGCTTGAGCAAGATCGAGTCGCGGCCGATGCGGGGGCGTCCTTGGGAGTACGTGTTTTTTGTGGATTTGCTGCGGGGCGACGATCAGGAGTTGCGGAATGCGCTGCGGCACCTGAGTGAGGTGGCGGAACTGGTGAAGGTGCTGGGGATCTATCGGGAGGCGTGACGGAACCATGACTGAGAGTCGCAGCGGAAGGACGAGTTTTTGCCCCGGGCGCCCCCATCAAGGTACGTGCGTACGTTTTGGAGGCGCGCTTCATTTATCACAAGTCGATGTGATCTGCTGCGTTGCAGCATCGGGCGGCCGGGCGTAGGTTGGAAGTAAGGAGAAATGACATGCGCTTGGTTAAGCCTGTGCTCGCGATTGCGCTTGGCGTTATCCTGCTCAGCGCTTGGGCGGTTGCCGGTCAAGGTGAGTTGGGTATTGCCGATACTTACAAGGTTACTTTTTCCGAAAAAGTGTGGGTGGCCGAGACGCTGCTACCTTCAGGGAATTATGAGATCCGGCACGTGATGGAAGGCGCCGACCATATTATGGTTTTCCGGCAGGTGGGCGTAAAGAAGCCGGCGGAAGTGCGGGCCAAATGCACCATGGTTCCGCTGCCCGAAAAGGCGCTTGAGACCGAGAAGCGTTTCGAACTGAATGCGGCCAACGAACGTGTTCTCCACGAACTGATCTTTAAGGGGGATCGGGCAAAGCACGTGTTCTGAAGCTGGATTCGTCCAACGTGGCGTCTGAAGAACGGGTGCGACACGGTGGCGGCCCGCGTGCGATTTTCGTCTTTCCCAAGTTTGCGCCCAAAATGACCGGGCGCGAACCAAGGGTGCACCATTGGTTCTGTCTTCAAATGCTCCCTTGGGGATTACCGGCGTGGGAGCGGTGGGCAATTCATTTCTTGCAAACGCACGAAAAAGGTCTAGAATTCAACAACCTAGCATATGGGTTTGCATCTTTTTGGCAGTCTGGTTCATCAAAGTTGAGTGATAGTCACTCAAGGGAAGAGCATGAACGACCTAAATTCTCCTGTTTCATATGAAGTACCGGGACATTCGCTGCCGATTCTGCCGGTACGCGACACGGTTCTGTTTCCCCACGCTGTATTACCGCTCACAGTGGGCCGCGAGAGTTCGGTGCAGTTAATCAACTCTTTAGGCGAGGACAAAACGATTGTGGTGGTGGCGCAGCGCGAGGCGCGCGTGGATTCGCCACAGCCGACCGACCTCTACTCGGTGGGGACGCTGGCGGTCGTGCACAAAGTCGTCAAGATGCCCAACCAGAGTCTGTTTGTCTTTGCCGAGGGCCTGGAGCGCGTGCGGTTGGCGGACTTTGCGCAGCTCTCGCCGTTTATGCGGGCGCAGGTGGTGACGGTTCCGGAAACGATTCCGCCGAAGGATTCGGAGATTGAAGCGCTGCAGCGGAATGTGCTGACTTTGTTTCAGCAGATCGTGGCCGGTTCGCCGACACTGTCAGACGAACTCTCGACGGTGGCAATGAATATTGAGGAGCCGGGGCGGCTTGTGGATTTTATCGCCTCGTCGCTGCCTTCCCTTTCGACCGCCGACAAGCAGGACACGCTGGAAACCACCGACGTGCGCGTGCGCCTGGAAAAAATCAATCAGCACCTGGCGAAGGAACTCGAAGTCCAGCAACTGCGCAACAAGATCCAGTCGGAAGTGCAGGATCGGGTGCAGCAGACCCAGCGCGAGTACTATCTGCGCGAGCAGATGAAGGCGATTCAGAAAGAACTGGGCGAGCAGGACGAAGGGCAGCGCGAGACCGAGGATCTGAAACAGAAAATCGAAGCGGCGGGCATGCCCGACGACGTGAAGAAGGAAGCGCTGAAGGAATTGGGCCGGCTTTCGCGCATGTCGCCGATGGCGGCCGATTACTCGGTGACGCGAAATTACATAGAGTGGCTGGCGATCCTGCCGTGGAATAAGACTTCCGGTGTGGAGATCGAGATTCCGAAGGCAAAGGAGATTCTCGATGCCGACCACTACGATTTGCAGAAGGTGAAGGACCGCATTCTCGACTATCTTTCCGTCCGGCGTTTGAAGCCGAACATGAAGGGGCCGATTTTGTGCTTTGTCGGGCCTCCCGGCGTGGGCAAGACTTCGCTGGGGAAATCGATTGCGCGGGCGCTGGGGCGCAAGTTCACACGGCTTTCACTAGGCGGCGTGCATGACGAGGCTGAGATTCGCGGCCACCGGCGCACTTATATCGGCGCGTTGCCGGGGCAGATTATCCAGGGCATCCGGCGGGCGGAAACGAAAGACCCGGTGTTCATGCTCGACGAAATTGATAAAGTCGGGCGCGACTTTCGCGGCGATCCGGCTTCGGCTTTGCTCGAGGCACTCGATCCGGAGCAGAACGCAACCTTCCGCGACAACTATCTGGATGTGACGTTCGACCTTTCGAAAGTGCTGTTCATCACCACGGCCAACATGCTCGATCCGATTGCCGAGCCCCTGCGCGACCGCATGGAGATTATCGAGCTGCAGGGCTACACCGAGGAAGAGAAGATTCACATTGCGTTCCAGTATCTGATCCCGCGGCAGATTGACGAGAACGGGATCACGAACGAGCAGATCGAGTTCCCGGAAGAAACGGTCAGTTATGTGATCCGGCATTACACGCGGGAAGCGGGCGTGCGCAACCTGGAGCGGACGATCGGAACGATCTGCCGCAAGCAGGCGCGGCGCATGGCAGAAGGGAAGACCGACAAGCTGGTCGTCACGAAGGAAATCGTGCAGGAATTCCTGGGCGGGATCAAGATTCGCAGCGAAGGCGAAATTGCCGAGCGCACCAAACGGCCGGGCGTGGTCGTTGGACTGGCGTGGACTCCGTCGGGCGGCGACGTG
>JBAQIB010000082.1:0-33441 GCA_049288625.1 Terriglobales bacterium
GGTTTTGGGCCGTTGTCACCGGGTTCTGATTCCCTGCGAAGAATTCGAAAGGTGGAGTCAGGCTCTGGGGCGGGGGTAGGGGCGGGATGGTCTCGCCGGTATTGGGGCTCACACTATCGGTGTCTCCCTGCAAGCCGTTGTAGTGAATAAGGCACTCGGTGGCCTCCACTGTGTCCTCGTCGCGATTCCTGTTCTTGGGCGCGTAGGCACCGGTATCGATGTTGAAGTCCTGGTTTCTTCCACAGGCAATTGGCTGAGCAACGCAGCCTGCCACGGCAAGCTGGTAGTTGGTGAAGCCATTACTACAGGAAGGCAAGCCCTGAGTTGGCGTAGGGAAGTCCCCGGGATTTGAAGTTCCCGACGGATCGATTACGACTGGATAGTACTCGCCTGGCGTCGGCCTCGCCGTATATGGGGGCCCAGGTGATTGGCTGAGGAGACCGTTGGTGTTTGGACTGGGATTCGTGTTCTGCCACCCCTCACCGGTCAAGTTCCCATTCTCAATGGTGCCACTTCGCCGGTCGAAGATGGCGGCCCAGTTGGTGCTTCCTGCACCCTGAGTCGGATCAATGTTTGGCAGGAGCCAGGGCTTTACACAGATGGGCGCGACTGGGGCGGCTGGAGTTCTGCGAGTCGATAAACCGGCAGGATTATAGGCTTCGGCGGTGGCCGACGCCGTTACTGCCAACTGCTTGCTCCAGAAGCGCAGGAAGAAGGTTGGCAGATCGGGTCGCGTGACCTGTACCGTGACACGTGGGTTGCTCACATCGGCGTCATTGAAGCAAACGCTGATTCCCGTCGAACCGCATGTTCCGGCGCCGCTGATGGCCTTTCCGCCGATCTGATTACTCGAAGCCACCTGCACCGCGACACTCTGGGCAAGGGATTCGGCGCCGGCGGTGTCGAAGGGAGGAGTAAGAGGGTTCGTGCCGTCCGAAGACGTCATGCCGGAGTTGGCGAGAACCCGAGCACCTGCGAGGGCGGCGCCATCAGCGGCCAGTTGGGCCTCGCTGCGGGCGGTGTAGAGCGTCGTTAAATCGATGGCTAGCGCGGCCATGACGAGAACCACCGAGGCCATGAAGACTGCGACCAGGGTGATGACAACTCCTTGTTCGCGCTTACGTCCGGGATGGGGGTGAAGGCGTCGCAAGCATCCTCACATCTGGTTGTGAACGGTGGCGGATTCAACAATGGGGCTTGTTTTTATTACGCCGGGGAGAATCTGCTGAATCACGCTATAAAAGCGCCAATCATAGGGAAAGGAGACGGTGACAACGGTACCGACCACGTCGAGCTGGGTCGTGCTGGTCGCCGCGACAAATCCGCGATTGATGGTAATCACCAGGTTGTCACTCGAGTTGTAGTTAGAACACCCGGTAATCGTGTACTGCCAAGTCAAAGTGGGGGACGGCCCCGATGGTCCCGTGGGTGTACCGGGAGCAGTGCAGGCGGCCGTGAGGACGCCGCTTTGCTGAAGGGAATTGAATACGGCATAGACGACGGGCACGAGGGAATCGGGATTGGAAACAGAAGTGGCTACCGGCAAAAGGTCGCTGGTGGGTTGAGCTCCAGCCACGATCGCGCCTTCCTGCGCGGCCTGTTCGACTTTCTGTTTCTGATTGAAAGCGCCGCCGAAGTCGTAGATGCCAGCGATGAAGACCACGAGCAGCGGCAGAACGATGGCAAATTCAAGGATGGCCGATCCATCGGTTTGGCGCAGCACGGCGCCTGCGCTACCGGCCAAGCTACCCACGCCGAACCTGAGCGGACCGTTCACTTAGTTTTCCTTCCTAGTCTGCGCCTGAGCGGTCAGGGTAATGGTGCTCATGTTCAGAGAAGTGAAGGGAAGATAAAACTGGTACGGGTATTGAAACGTTACGACCGTGCCGCAGATTTGTGACGGAGTAGGAGTGGGCGGAGTTAGCGACGGGCAGGCCACGGTAGGGGGGCTGGCCGCCGGATAGGAATTCAGCTCTACCTGCTGGCAAACGGTGATCTTGTAAGTTGGGGACGGTGCGCATGGCCCCGAAGCCGTGCCTGCGATGATCTGCGACGGCGGGATGCTGGAGGCTTGCATGACTGCGGCGACCGCTGTATCGACCGCGGCGGGAGGGCTGCCAGCGGTGCAGGTGGCGCAGGTGGGGCGGGCGGCGGCGAGGGCGCCCTGTTGGGCGGCTTGCTGGATGGTGGAATAGATGTTGAAGGCACGCCCGAACCAGATGACGCCGAGCAGAAACATGAATACGAGGGGAAGTACAAGCGCGGCTTCGGCGATCTCGGCGGCTTCGGTGCTTCTCAGGTTGTGGGCGAGCGTTTTCAGCTTATTCATGGTGGGCAAGGGCCCGCGGTGCTTATGATCCGACATTATAATAGCCGCAATTTGGGCGGGGAACGGCGAATTAACTGGTGGGAGTTACGGTCGACATGGGGGTGATGGGTGAAAGTTGGGCTGTTGTGGCTAGAGCGGATTCCTCCCTCCTCCATCCCATCACGCCAAAATCGGGCATGATGGGGACCCCGGCTTCGGTCGGGATGACAATAAGCGGGGTTGGGGGATCCTCCTAGATCTTTCCTAGGGAGGCGACTGCCACGTAGAGAACGGTGGCTAGGGCCAGGGCCACTCCGAAGGGGATTTTGGTGGACTGGGGGTTATCGAGCGAGACCTCGGAGCCTGGGAGGTGGAGGGTGAAGAGTGAGGCAACGAGATGAGCGATGTTGAGCAGCGTTTTCTTCAGCCTTCCGGTGTAGATGACTAGGGCGAGCGCCATTACCCCGGCGACCAGGATGGCGGCTATGAGCACGTCGAACAAGGGGCGCGGGCCCAAGGAGGCTCCGAGGGCACCGGCTAGTTTCCAATCGCCCGCGCCGAGGCTGCGAATCAGGACGAAGGGCAGAAGAACAACGAGACCGAGGCCCATGCCGAGCAGGGCAGTTTTCAGGCCGGGCCAGCGGTAATAAATCGCATTGGCGGCGATGCCGGCGGCCGCGCCCGAGACCGTGAGCCAGTTGGGAATGCGCCGGGAACGCCAGTCGGTGGTGCCCGCGATGGCCGCCACAACGGCCGCCAGAATCCAAACTGGATGGGTCACCATGAGCGTTGTGCGCCGATCTGCGTGGCGCTTAGGAATCATCTCATAAGGAGCTGGGCTGGAGGCGACGGTGAGAAAGTCATTGAGCTGGGAACGCCGGAGCCTCCGGCGCTAAGCGCCATTCCTTTTCAACGGCTTAACGCGAGCATCGCCAGATTGCTGCTGATGCCAATGGTTGAACTTCTGCGGCCCTCTAAAGATTCGAGACGGGATGCACGATGGTATATGCGTGGCTGAGTTTGATTCCACGGCTGCCGAACGGCGCCGGAGCCCGCGTTTCAACTGCGGCGGGCGGGCGAAGATTTATTGCCTGCCGTTCGACGGGACGTCGCTTTCGGGAACGCTGCGCAATTTGAGTCTTGGCGGAATTTGCCTGGACATGGCGGCCGCGGTCGAACCCGGCGCGCGGATGGAAGTTTTGGTGCGAGTCAGCGCGGCATCGTTCCGCGCGGGCGCGCTGGTCAGGGGCCAGAGGGATTCCTCTGGAACTAGCCTAGAGTTTGTGCAAATAAGCGCCGGGGCGAAAGATGTGCTGGCGGACCTCCTCGTGCGGCTGGCGACGTTGCGGGCCCTGAACGGGAGACTTCGGTCGTCACGATTGGACGAAGACACCGAACGACTGCTGATGCAAGAAGGGAAAGTGCGGTTCGCGATGGTTGGGAAGGCGGGAAGATCGGCGGTGCCGGCTGACTCATTTGTTTTTGCGGACGAGCAGGAGACGTCAGGCGAGTGCGAGATTGTGGAACCGCGGCTGATAGAGATTGACTTGTTTGGATAAACCTATTTTTGTGGTGCTTGCGCGTTGCTCGCCGCTTCTAGTCGTTCAGACGGCCATGAGCGCTACGCCGGCTGCCACCAGCAGGGCGGCGATCCAGCGGCGACGGCCTACGTGCTCGTGAAGAAAAACTCTTGCCGCGATTGCATTCGCGACAAATGTCAGTGATGCTGAAGCGGGCACGACGAGGCTCAGATTTCCCCAGGAAAGTCCGAAGAGCAGGCTATAAAACGCAACCGCCATGGCCAGCACGCCGAGGAAGAACGTTGGCGTGGAGAGAATTCGCGCGACAACCGCGAACAGGCCGCTCGTCTTCCAAATCTCGCCTACGTCGCCGACACGCTTCATGGAGTAGGCGAGGAGGACGTCGCCGGTAGTTGCGGCTAAGGTGATTAACGCAATCGCAGCCCACGCGTAGAGGTCGTTCATGGCTTGGCCTCCTGCGGAAGGGCTTCTGGATGGCCGCTGTGCGGGCGCTCCGAGTGGTGAGTGGACGAGACAGCAGGGCCCGCTGCGACAAAACCTACACCGGCGGCGATCAGCGCGATGCCGAGCCAGCGGGTGAAGGAGATTTGCTCGTGAAATCGGATGCGCGCAATCACCGCTACCAGCACGTAGCTGAGAGAAGTGGCGGGCAGAACATAAGTCAGATCAGCCCAGGACAGCGCGGACATGTAGGAGGCGAAAAAAGCCAGCAGCAGAACGATCCCGACGCTCACCCATGGATTGAGGATGGCGAAGAGCAGACTGGAAAAATTATGGAGCGAGATGCCGCCGAGGTCTTTCATGCCGCGCGCTAGCAGGGAATCACCGAGCGTGCTGAAGACGGTGACGCCGGCGAGGACGAGGTATTTGCGGAAGGTCAAATCTATTCCGATCGGGCTAGCGTGAATTTCCCTCAGCGGCCAAAGCCGAAATTCAACACTGGTTTCGGATGCGGCCACTCAAAACACTCCGATCGGCGGCCATCCAAAATCCAAGTACAGCGACCCAAAAGATCAAGGTGTGCAACAGGCGGCTAAGCTTCGGCCGGTTCCGGAGCCGGTGCTTCTTCCTTACGGTTTTCCTTGACCCATTTGTGGCGCTGCGCGCGGAGTTTCAGGAATGTGCGCGCTTCTTTGTACAAGCGCTTGCGCTCGGAGTTGTCGAAAACAGCCTTCCTGAGAATCCGATAGGCGGCTTTCGGCCGGAAGTAATACTGGTCGTAGAAATGGTGCACGGCTTCGAGCACTTCCGCCGCGGGCAGGCCGGGGTATTCGATTTGCACCATCTGGTGGCCCAGGTCATCGACCATCTTAGTGTCGGCGGTCATGAAGCCGTTCTTGACGGCGTATTCGTGCAATTCCGTGCCGGGGTAAGCGTGCGCTACGGAGACCTGGATTGTTTCGACGTCCAGTTCTTTCGCAAACTTTATTGTGTTCTTGATCGTTTCGCGCGTTTCGCCGGGCAGACCGAGGATGAAGTCTCCATGGACTACGAGGCCCAGCTTGTGGCAGTTTTTCGTGAACTCGCGGGCGGCCTCGATGGTGGCACCCTTCTTGATGTTCTTGAGAATCTGCGGATCGCCCGATTCGTAGCCTACGATGAGGAGGCGGCAGCCAGCCTCTTTCATAGCTTTCAGCGTCTCGTACTTCGTCGTAACCCGGGATGTGCAGGACCAGGTGAGGCCGAGCGGCTTCAACTTGGCACACAGCTCAATGGTGCGCGCCGCCTGAATGTTGAAGGTATCGTCGTCGAAGAAAAATTCCTTGACGTAGGGCCAATACTCTTTGGCCTTGGCCATCTCGCGAGCTACGTCGTCGGCGGAGCGCTTGCGCCACGGGTGGCCACTCAGAGTCTGCGGCCAGAGGCAGAATGTGCACTGCGCCGGGCATCCGCGCGTGGTGTAAAGCGATACAAAAGGATTGAGCAGGAATGGGACATTGTAGCGGCGGACGTCAAGGTCGCGGCGGTAAACATCGGTGACGTGCGGAAGCGCGTCAAGATTCTCGATGGTGGGGCGGTCGGCATTGTGCACGACCTGTCCATTCTTGCGGTAGGAAATGCCAAGGATGTCTTCGAGAGGCTTTCCCTGCGCGTACTCGACAATCGAGTAATCAAATTCCTTACGGCAAACCACGTCGATCACGGTTGCGTCCAGCAGAGATTTTTCGGGCAGGACGCTAACATGCGGGCCGACGAAGGCGATCTTGATCTTGGGATTGCTGTCCTTAATGGCCTGAGCGATGCGGACATCGCCCTGGAAGCCGGGAGTGCTGGTGAACAGGACCAGGAGTTCGTAGTCCTGGGCGATGCGGATAGTTTCCTCGGCGGTGATGTGATGGGGCGGAGCGTCTAGCAAACGTGCCCCTTCGAGCATGCCGGTCGGGTAGGCGAGCCAGACGGGGTACCAATAGGATTCGATTTCGCGCGTAGCGGGCCAGCGGGAGCCCGCGCCTCCATCAAAGTTTTCAAAGGAGGGCGGATTCAGAAACAGAGTTTTCAGGGGCATAAGTTGACTTCTTTATATTCTAACATTTTGATGCTCGGCAAACACCCTTGGCTGGCTACCATTTGGGTACGCGGCCGGGCGCAGGAAAGGGCTCGGAACTGCTTTTACTATCTTGCATTAGCGTGGGCGGATTGGGGAAAGCAAGCGCGTCGAACGCCGTTTTTGAGCATTTAGGGGCGGGAATCGGGGAGCGGCTGGGAACCCAGGTTAGCGTCCAAAAAAGCGGACGCGAACCCTTCGACAAGCTCAGGGCAGGCTCTGGGGCACCACCCTCGGATGTCAACGCATTTCTTTTGCGGGCGATGACGGGAGAGCCCAGCTCTCCAGGTCTCCGGTGGCGCGCAGCAAATTCATGCGTGCGCGCTGATATTCGAAATTGGCATCCTGGTAGAGCAGATAGCGCTCGTTGGCCTGGACCTGAGCGTCCGACAATTCGTGAAGGGTGCCGATCTTGGCGTCGATCCGGGTGCGGGCCACTTCCAGACCGGACTGCGCCAGTTCGTATTCCAGTTGTGCGACATCGCGGGCGGCTTCGAGTTCTTCGGCGGCTCGTTCCAGCTTTAATGTCTCCTCGGAAACATTATTCCGGACTGCTTCGGCTTGTTTTTTTGCCTTGAGAGCTTCGAAATCGGCTCCTTGGGCCCGCGCGCGTTGACTGGCATTGAACAGCGGTATACGAATACCGACGCCGATCGTGGCATTGTCGGGCTGAAAATGCTGGTAATAGACGTTGTAGTTATTGATACTCGAAAGGCGCGCATACTGAGCGGAGAAATCGAGACTCGGTAACATAGCGCGATGTTCAGCAGAAGCTCGTAACGCTGCTCCGAAGGCGTGCTGCTCGGCAATCTTGATCCCAGGGTTCGAAGTCAGAGCTTTCTCCTGGGAGTCATCCGACCGGACGGGCGGCAGAGTTGGCATGCTATTGGGATCAAGTTCAATCGCCGAGATCGGCAAGCCGGTGAGGTCGGAGAGGTGGCGCCGGAGGACGTCGGCAGAGCCGCGAGCCTCGATGTGGTGAAGCCGCACGCGAGCCAGCACCAGCTTGGCCTTTTTCGAATCGACGGTGCTATCGACGCCTTCCTGAACGCGTTCGGCGACGGCTTGTACCATTTGCTGAGCCTGGGATTCATCCTGCTGAAGACGGACCAGACGAGCCTCCCACTTCACGAGTTCGACGTAGCTGAGCGCCACATCCTCGATAACTTCATTGCGCTTATCTTTGTCCTGGAAATCGGCGACGCGGATATCGGCTTTGGCCGCTCCCAAATACTGGTTTTGCGCGAAATTGAGGACCGTGCTTTGCGCGACCACGGTCCCCAGCGAGGGCGCTGAGCCTTCGATCGCCAAAGGGAATCCGTAGGACCAGCCCAGGCCCGAACCAGCCGTCAGTTGCGGGATGCGCATGTTGCGCAGTTCGCGATAGGACGCGATAGCTTTTTGAACATCTGCGTGGGTGATCGCCGTAGTGCTGCTGTGCGACAGGGCGAGGCGGATGGCACGCTCGAGGGGCAAAGGCTCGGCCGCGGCGGAACACGCGAGTATCAGCACGACGACGAACAGAGCAGGGAGATTCGGGAAGCGCCACGAAGGTGGCAATCGGAGTTTCATCTCATCACCTTTTTCGACATCCAGGTCTTTGTCGGGTTACTGCATTATCAGACGATCGCCGTTGGGTGATCATTATCGAGCCGAGGCCGGACCGCTATTGGGCCGCGATCAGACCTTATCAAAACCGCGGCTAGGCCGCGACGCACAAATTGTAGTGCGCGGAGTGGAAATCAGAGAGGAAGCCTTGTCCGGCGAACGCTGGCACTAGGCGTGGTTGACGGGTTGAACAAACTTCAGTGACCTACGCGCTTGAGTGCCTGTTGGGCCTGCCCGAATTGCCGGGCCAGGGAGAGCGATGTCTGGTATTCGCGCACGGCATCGGTCATGTCGCCCTGCCTTTCAAAGAGCGAGCCGAGCAGGTAATGGGCTTTGAATGCTGGCGCTTCTTCGACTGGGCGGGCGGTTAAATAGCGGTGCAGAACCTGGATGGCGAGCACGGGGTTGCGCCCGATGCGAACCAGGTTTTGGGCAATGTCCACGAGAACGTCGGGCTTGGACATGGGTGCCTGGCTGGTGCGGACCAGAGTTTGCTCCATCTCGTCGTAGCGTTTCTGGTGGCGAAAGAAGAGCGCGAGATTCAGCCATGCCTCGGAGTCGCCGTTACTGACCTCGATCATGTGGTGGTATTCGCGTTCGGCAGTCACGGCGTCATGATTCTTTTCGGCGATACGCCCGTAGACCCAATGTTCACGGGCAGGATCGGTGGCGCCGATGAGGCGGGCCTGAGCGCGGGCTTTATCCTCGCCGCCGCCAACAATGCCGGGCGCCTCAATGTAGAACTCGGCGAGATCGACACGTGCGTCGACATCCTTGGGATTGAGTTGCACAGAACGCTCAAGCTCTTCGCGGGTTTTGCCGGCGAGACTGGCGGCTGCCAGGAAGTTCGCCCGGGACGCCTTTTCTCCATAGACGTGAGCCATCCAGCGGTGATACCGGCCGTTCTTCGGGTCAAGCGCGATGGCCTTTTTGCAGGCGGATTCAGCGCGATCAAAATCTTCGAGAGCGAAGTAAGCACGGCAAAGCAGATTGGACGATTCAGCGTCGGTCGGGGATGACGAAAGTCGGCCATTGAGCGTGGAGATCGCGTCGTCGATGCGGCCGGCAGCCAGCATATCGCTGGCGGAGTCCGCGAGGGCGGGCAGAGTGGCAGCAACGAGTAAGGCGAAAAGAACCAGATAATTGGAGAAGCGTCTAATCATTTTTTAGAACTTGACCTGTCTTAGAACTTGACCTGCATACCGTCGCCGAGAGGCTTGCCATTCACCGATCCTGTGGCAATCAAATCGTTGGCGGATAATCCGCGCGTGATTTCAACCTGCGTAAGGTTGGAGAGAGCGGTCTCCACGTCGCGGCGCTTCAGTTCGTGGCCCACGATCTGCAGCACGTAAGGCTTCGAATCATCGTTGCGAACGGCTTCCCGCGGAACCATGAGCACGTTTTCGTGCTCGGCGGTGATGATACTTACGCCCACGTTCACATTGGGCAAGAGCTTGAAATCCTTATTATCTATGATGCTAGTCGTCTCACCAACGTTACGCGAACTCTGCGGTGTTACCGTGGAAGGGACAAAGGTAACCTTGGCCTGCCAGATGCGGCCGGGCACGGCATCCCAGCTAATTTCAATGGGATCGCCGATCGAGAGGCGGGCCACATCGGGTTCGTCGACAAACGCGCGGACCTGGACTTTCCGAAGGTCGGCGACCTGAAGTAAGAGCTGGCCGCCGGCAACATAGTTGCCCTGCTTGATGGGGAGCGAGTAGACAATGCCATCAAAAGGGGCGCGTACATCGGTTTGCGCCAAAGTATCTTGTGCGGCAGCGTAGGCTGCGGTTGCTTCGTCGCGCCGCGCTTCGACGCTGGCGGTCTCAGCCTTGGAGTAACGCTTGATCTTCTTCTGTTCCAGATACTCCAACTGGGAGTTAGCGCGAGTCAGGGCGCTTTGCGCTTCGAGGACCTCACCCGCGGATGCAGCACCCTGCGCTTCGAGACGCTTCAAGGCGTCGAGATTGCGTTGGGCGGCGTCGCGCTCGGTACGAGCCTTGATCAGTTGCGGTTCCAGACTGAGGACTTCTTCCTGAGTTCCGCCGCTCGCGATCGCCGCAAGATCAGCCTGCGCCGTTTTCAGGGTGGCGAGAGCAGCGGCCGCTTGTGCACGCACGGTAGCGTCGTCGAGCATCAGCAGCAGCTGACCCTTTTTTACGGCAGCGCCTTCTCTGACCAGAACGCGTCGCGCGATGCTGGGTATGGGAGCGTGGGCTTCAAAATTATTAATAGGCTCAATCTTTCCGTTGGTGGAGATGACGCTCCGAATCTTGCCTTGTCCAACCTTGGCGGTGTGCACCTCGACGGGGTCGCCCTTGCGGGAGACAAATGCAGCGAGGACGGCGACGGCTGCCAGCACGAGCAGAGGCGTAACCCACCAGCGCCCTTTCGAGCGCTCGGAACTGTTTCCATTCAATGGCATACAGAGAAAAGCATAAGTTTCAATGTACCACTCAAGCGCCGCAGGAGGCAGCGCAAATGTGTATGGGACTTGTCTCATTTGATGCGCTAGGCGCAAAGTTTGCGTCACAGAAAGCGCGGAATTTTGCGACGCTGGAATTTTTGTAGGTACGATTTTTTGTCGGTACGATCCTTGGTCAGTACAATGTGCTCGAGAACGAGGACCCATGCCGAAATCGCGCCGTTACACCGACGAACATGCCAGCGCCGGACTTGACCATAACTTTCCTGAAATTGAAACCTGGCCGAACCAGTTTCCGGGATATGAGATCGTGGTCGACGATCCGGAATTTACCTCGGTTTGCCCGAAGACGGGATTGCCCGACTTTGGGACGATCGTTATCCGCTACATGCCGGATCGGCGATGCCTGGAGCTGAAATCACTGAAGGAGTATTTGCAGTCGTATCGCAACCTCGGCATCTTTCAGGAAAACATCGTGAATCAGGTTCTGGAGGATGTGGTTCGTTGGGCGAAGCCCGTATGGGCTGAGGTGAAGGGGGAATTCCGGCCGCGCGGGGGGCTTTCGACGGTGGTGGTGGCGAAGTGGCCGCTAAGACGAAGTCAAAAGTAAGAAGTTAGATTGCAGAACTTTTCAATTTCCGCGTCTACACTTCTGCAATCTGACTTCTGCTTTCTGCAATCTCCTCGTGCTATATTCGCTCGACCTGTGGCCTCCATCAAACTCTATCCGCGCACCACGCTGATCGTGCTCACGGCGCTGAATCTGGTGAACTACATCGACCGCTCGGTGCTGTTTGCCGTGCAGCCGATGATCCAGACGGAATTTCATCGCAGTGACGCGGATTTCGGCTTCTTGTCGAGCGCCTTTTTCATTGTCTATATGCTCACGGCTCCTTTCATGGGGCCGCTGGCGGACCGCTACTCGCGCAAGAAGATCATTGTTGCCGGTGCTGTGGTCTGGAGCATCGCCACCCTGCTCACCGCGATTACCTACGATTTCAAGATGCTGCTTTTTCGGCACATGATCGTCGGGATCGGGGAGGCGAGTTTCTGCACGATTTCGCCCACGATCGTGGCTGACCTTTTCCCGGAGAAGGTGCGTGGCCGCGTGCTGGGCATTTTCTATCTGACATTGCCCCTGGGCACGGCGCTCGGGTACATCCTGGGCGGGACAGTGAGCGCGTACTACAACAGTTGGCGCGCGCCTTTTTATATGGGTGCTGTGCCGGGCATTGTGCTGGCTACGATCCTAATGTTCCTGCCGGAGCCGGAACGCGGGCAGTTTGACAGCATTGTCGAAACGCCGGAGCGGGGCACGATTCTGGGCTTGGCACGCAACCGCGCTTTCTGGACTGCCGTACTGGGCATGGCGATGATGACGTTTGCGCTGGGCGGATTGCAAGTGTGGATGCCGACCTTCCTGCACCGCGATCACGGCTACAGTTTGAAGGACGCGAACTGGATCTTCGGGATCAGCACGGCGGCGACCGGCATTGTGGCCGCGCTTGTGGGCGGATGGCTGGGAGATTATCTGCTGCGCTACACGCGCACCGCGTATTACCTTGTATCGGCCGTCAGCCTGGCGCTGGGAATTCCAGCGATGTGGATCGCCCTCTACACGACCGGCAACCGGATGCTCGCAGGTGTGGTGATTGCCGAATTCCTGCTGCTGATCAATACATCGCCGCTCAATGCGGCGCTGATTAACTCGGTCGGCGCTCACGTACGCGCGACGGCGATTGCGGTCGACATATTTGTCATCCACTTGCTCGGAGATGCGTCGTCGCCGTGGGTGATCGGGTACTTGTCGGACCACCACTCGCTGGGAGCCGGGCTGTTTGCGACCATTGTGGCGATTGCGCTTTCGGCTGCGATTCTGTTTTACGGGATGCGCTTTGCACCACCGTTGCGCGTGAATGGCGGCGAAGCGGCTCTCCGGCCCTCGGGGGCGGTTTCCTAGAGCGTGTCGTGATTCAAGGTTTGGAGTAGATCCCTTAAAGACTTAGTGCAGCATCAGGCGCTCGATTTTGTGGGCGCGGCCCGTCTGGTCGTCACACTGGACGACGACTGCACACAGGCGGACATCGCCGGAGGCAGGCTCGAAGCGGGCGGGCATGCCAGTTAGAAAGCGCTCGATGACGAGTTCCTTCTTGACGCCGATTACGCTGTCGTAGGGGCCAGTCATGCCCACGTCGGTGATATAGGCCGTCCCTTTAGTGAGGATGGTTTCGTCGGCAGTGGGGACGTGGGTATGCGTGCCCACGACGGCGGTGACGCGGCCATCCACATACCAGCCGAAAGCCATTTTCTCGGAAGTGGCTTCTGCGTGGAAATCCACGAAGACGATTTTCGCTTTGATCTTAGCGAGCAACGCGTCGGCGTAGCGGTAGGGATCGTCGCTGGAGCCCATGAAGATGCGGCCTTGCAGGTTGATAACGGCGTAGGCGACGCCGTTCTTCGTTCCCTCGTAGAGGCCCCAGCCGGAAAGGCCGGCGGGAAAATTGGCCGGGCGCAGCAAGCGGCGCGCGGGACTGTGCGGGTTGTCGTCGGCCATCTGGAAGTATTCGATGATCTCGCGCTTGTCCCAGATGTGATTGCCGGTGGTCATGACGTCGATGCCGAGATCGAACAATTCTTCGGCAAGCGAGGGGGTGATGCCGAATCCGGAGGCGGCATTTTCGCAGTTGGCGATGACGAGATCGGCGGAGTGCTGGCGGACGAGTTCGGGCAGACGCTCCTTAACGATGTTGCGGCCGGGGCGGCCAAAAATGTCGCCGATGAAAAGAATGTTCAAAGTCAGTTTTCAGATGCCAGTCGTGAGTGATCGGGCGCGTGCGGTCCCGGCGATGCCCGGCCAAATTGGATGGTATCACGCGGAATCAGTCAGAACCGGTTCGATTCTGTTTACATCATGCGCTCATCGAGCGCTAAGGATCTTCGGAACTCCTGCGTGTTGTCTGCGCATTCATGCGCAGCCGAGTTGGTCATTCCTGCGATTGTCGCGGCCCGATCCACATGAGAAGAACAAGGGCGGGCACGGTCGCCACGGTGGTGAGCAGGAAGAACCGTACCCAGCCTAACTTCTCAGCCAGAACGCCTCCCGATGAGGCCACCAGTGTGCGGCCAACCGCCGCGAGCGAGGAAAGCAACGCGTACTGGGTCGCGGTAAAAGCGGGCGAACATAGACTGGAGAGATAGCCTACCAAGGCCGTCCCTGCCATTGCGCCGGTTACGTTTTCGGCACAGACGCACAGAGCAAGGTAGCCGAGCCGGTGTCCGCCTACAGCCTGCAGCACATAGAACAGGTTGCCGGCCGACTGGAGTACACCGCACAGAATTAGCGAGCCGCGGAATCCGAACCGTGCCGTTACCACCCCACCAACCAGAGCCCCAGCCACGGTCGCAAAGAACCCGACCAGCTTGGATACGGCGGCGATCTCTTGCAGGGAAAACCCGAGGGAGATATAAAGCGGAGTTGCCATCACTCCCGCCATCGCTTCCCCCAGCTTGTAACCGACAATGAAGATCAGGATAACCGGCCAAAAGGGCCGCCGCATGAAATCGGTGAAGGGGCCAATCACCGCGGTCGCAAGCAATTGGCGAACTCCGGTCCGTCCCGTTGCCGCAGCACGCACAGTTTCCACCGGCACCTTCGGTTCCGGGCCGAACAGGAATACCAGCATTCCCACGCCAACCAGCGCCGCCATCGTGGAGTAAGCCGCAAACCACCCGGCGCGCGCTGCGATCACCAGTGCGCCCGCTCCGGATACCAGCATGGCAATCCGGTAGCCGGTTTGGATCATGCCGGCGCCGGGCCCCTGCAGGTCCATCTCCAGCATCTCCACACGCCAGGCATCAATGACGATATCCTGACTCGCTGAAAGAAACGCGACGACGAGCGACAGGGCTGCCATCAGAGTCAAGTTGTGCCGCGGATTGCATAACCCCAGGCAGACTATTGAGCAGATCAAGGCGATCTGGATCGTGATTCCCCAACCGCGCCGCCGGCCCAACGGCAGCGGCGGCGGCAGGCGATCAATCAGCGGCGACCACAGGAACTTGAACGCGTAAGGCGTGCCTACCAGGGCGAAGGCGCCGATCGCTGCGCGCCGCACGCCGGCTGTCGCAAGCCACGCTGAAAGGGTCGAGTAAGTGAGGAGGAGCGGCAGGCCACTGGCGAACCCGAGTGCCAGCACGCGTAGGACGCGCCGGTCAGTATAGGCCGTGACTGAGCGTCGCCAGTTTGTCGCGGCGTGCTCTGCGGTGATGTCGGACGATTCCTTCATCGCATTCTTTCAGCACTCTTGTTCATCTCGAAAACCAGACCAGATTACCATCGCCCGGGACAATAGTATCGACAGGTCGCTTACGAGAACTGAGAACTGCCTACTGCCCACTGACCTCAGCCGTCTTCAGGAAGTCGTAGTTCCCCGATAGATTCAGGTGGATGTTGCGCACTCGCTTTGTGTGCACGAGCACGTTGTCGAGGAACCACAGATTGATGTAGGGCAAGTCGGTGGCAAGGATGTTCTGAACTTCGTCGTAGATGGCCTTGCGCCGGCCAAGGCCGGTTTCCAATCGCCCCTGGTTGATGAGCGCGTCGAGCCTCGGGTTGACGTAGAAACTGCGGTTGGCGCCGTGGGGCGGAAATTTATCGGAATGGAAAGCGTACTCGAAGATGTCGGGATCTCCGTTGCTGCCGATCCAGCGCAGTGAATACATCTGGTACGCACCACTGGTAACGTCGGCAAGAAACGTGGCGAACTCAAAGGTTCGGATATCGAGCACGATGCCGACGTCGCGCAACTGCTGCTGCATGACCGCAACCATCAGGCGCGTTGATTCCTCCGTTGAGGTCTTCATCGTGAGGTGAAAACGCACACCGTTCACGGCCGGGTAACCGGCGGAATCGAGGATCTGGCGCGCCTTTTCGGGGTCGTAGTTATATTGGGGCACCTCGGCATCGTAAGCCCAGCTCTGCGGCGGGAGAATGCTGGCGGCGGGCTGGGCGAAATCGCGCCACAGGTAGTGGATCATGGGCTGCCGGTCGATGGCGTAGGCGAGCGCACGGCGCACGCGTACGTCGCGCAGAATCGGATCGCGCAGATTGAAGGCGAGATAGGAAAGCACGGTTCCGGGCGCGTGCTGGACTTCGAGGTTCGGCTCCTTTTCGAGGGCGAGAATCAAATCGGAGGTAAGGGCGTTGCTGGCGATGTCGGCGCTGCCTTTGCGCAGTTCGAGCGCACGAGTGGTGGTGTCAGGCACGACCGAAAAACGGACGCGCCGCACATGCGGCTTTTTACCCCAGTAGTTATCGTTGCACTCGACGATGACTTCCTTATCCGGTTCGGCGCTGACGAAGCGAAACGGGCCGGAGCCGATGGGATGCTCGGTCACTTCGGTCAAAGACCCATAGGGAACGATGCCCATCGCGCCGGCGGAGAGGTTCCAGAGGAGAGTGGAAAACGGCTCCTTCAGGCGGAAGATGACGGTCAAATCGTCGGGAGCCTCGAGGTGATCGACGTAACGGTAGGCAGCGGCGCGGGTGGATCGAATCCTGCCTTCGAGAAGCGAGTCGAAGGTCCACTTTACGTCGCGCGAAGTGAGCGGGCGGCCATCATGAAATGCGACGCCGCGGCGGAGGTGGAAGATGTAGGTGAGCGGGTCGGGAATCTCCCAGCGTTCGGCGAGTGCCGGCGTGACGTTGAGATGATCGTCGCGATTGAGTAACGCATCGAAAATTAGCTCGTCGATGCGCTCTGATTGCGCGTCGATGCCTACACGTGGGTCGAGATTGGTCGGGCTGCTCTCGATGATCATGACGAGCGTGTGCGGGTTGCGCTGTTGGGAGCAGGAGAGAAGCAGCAAGAGCGCGCCAGCAAACAAAATCACCACGCAGCGAATGAGAAGACTTCTAGGCATAGGAAATCTTCCCCAAAATCGAAGGGCGCTTGGCACCTGTGGCTGCGGGGATGTTGGATGGGCGGCGATGCAAGGTTTCGTGGGCTAGCACGGCGAAGGCGACGGCTTCTTTGGCTTCGGCGGGGATTCCGAATTCGTCGGAAAAGCGAAGTTTGATTTGGAGCGGCTCCAATTCGCGGCGCAGCATGGCCATCAGGGTGCGATTTTTTGCGCCGCCGCCGGAGACGATGAGGTCGCGATAGTTGCTTTGCTTCGGCAGCACGAAGCGCTGGATGGCATCGGCGATCGATCGCGCGGTGAGGGCCGTGGCTGTTGCAACGATGTCTGGATTAGGTGCATTGCGGCAGATTTGCAGAAATCGGCTTACGTACTCGTGGCCAAATTCTTCACGCCCGGCGGTGCGCGGAGGGCGTTGGCGGAAAAATGGCGCCCTCAGTAACTGTTCGATCAGATCTGTGCGGGCTTTGCCGGTGGCGGCGATTTTGCCATTGCGGTCGTAGCTCTTGCCGAATAGTTGCTGGACAACGGCGTCGATGACCATATTGCCGGGGCCGGTGTCGAAGGCAATGATCTGGCGCGGCGTGGCGTGGGCGGGGATGGCGGTTAGATTCGCAATGCCGCCGATGTTCTGTGCGATTCGGCCGACGCGCTGGTCGCGAAAGAGAAGATAATCGAGGAAGGGAACCAGCGGCGCGCCTTTGCCGCCCGCGGCCATGTCGGCGGGGCGGAAATCCGAGACGACGGGCACGTGCAGGCGGGCCGCGATGACGGCGGCTTCTCCGGTTTGCCACGTCACGGCGAGTTTGCAGCCGAGAAACGGAGCGGGCGTTCCCTGGTGATAGAGCGTTTGACCGTGGCAGCCGACGAAGTCGAGCTTGACGCGATGCTTGCTGGCGGTTTTGGCTACCGCTTCCGCATAGAGTTCTCCCAGCAGAAAATTCAGGCGGGCCAAGTCGGCTACGCGGGCCAGTTCGGCGTTCATGGTTTCGAGGATGAGGCGGCGGACGCGGGCGGGGAAGGGAAATTCTTCGTGGGCGAGGAGGGTGAAGCTCGGCGCGGAGGTTTTGGCGATACTGGTATGTTTCGCGTGTCCGAAGCGCACGAGCGCGACATTGATGCCGTCCGCGGAGGTGCCGCTCATCACGCCGGCTACGATCATGCACTTTGCTCCTCAATGGAGGCGGCGCGGTCTAGCGTACCGTTTTCGAGTGATGCTAGGCGGACTTGTTCGCCGAATTCCCAGAGTTGACGAGTTAGCTTTTCTGCCCGGGTTGCGGTGGGACGCGGGGCGCGCTGGCGCGGTAGATGCTTCTTCTTGAAGGCCAGTACGCGGCGCGACGACTCCTGCACGCGCTTTGTGAATTGGCGGTCACCCTCGGCTTCGTGGATCAGGGCTTCGTGGGCCCGGAGAATGAAATCTTCCTTATGACAGACGAGCGCGAGATCGCCTCCGGCGCGGATGTGGCCGATGGCTGCTTGCCCTATGGGCGCGGCGGCGAGGACTCCGCCCATTTCCAGATCGTCGGAGATGATTATGCCTCGGTAGCCGATTTTCTTGCGCAGGATCTCGGCGATCCACTTTTTGGAGAGGGACGCGGGCGTGCGGTCTTTTGTTACAGCCGGAAAGGCTGCGTGGGAGATCATTACTAGCGGCAGGTCTCGGCGCAGGATGCGATAGGGCGCGAGGTCTTCGGCCCAGAGCTCTTTGAACGATTTTTCTACGCTCGGTAATTCGTGGTGTGTATCTAGATTGGCTTCGCCTAAGCCGGGGAAATGTTTGCCACATCCTAGAACTCCGGCGTCGCTGAGACCCTGGAGGAATTCGCGGGCGTAGGCTGCTACTTCTTTTGGATTCGCCGATACCGCGCGTGAACCCATGACTGATTTTGAGGCCGCGAGGGCGAGGTCGAGAACGGGAGCGAAATCGATATTGAAGCCTAGGGCGCGGCAGTTTTCGCCGATGAGGCGTCCGTGCTTGCGGAAGAGTTTGCGATCGCCGGTCGAGAAGACATCGGCGGCGGAGGGCGTGGGGCCGAGCACGTCGCGGAAACGGTCGACCTGGCCGCCTTCGAGATCGACGCAGGTGAAGAGCGGCGCTTGCACGCATTTTTGGCATTCGCGCAGCAGGCAGTGCGTCTGGTCGGCGGCTGTGATGTTGCGGGCGAACAGGATCACTCCGGCAGGCTGGATTTTGGTGAGCAGGGAAGTGAGGCGCGGGGACATCTCGGTCGCGTCGAAGCCGATGATGAGGAGTTGGCCGATGTTTGATTTCGAGTCGTGCATCATTCTTCTCGACCTAGCAACCTAAGGTGAAAGTTCAATCGTCTCCCTCACAGTGTGCGTTAATAACGTAGCATTTACGGCGTCACAAAAGCGACGCCCTGATACGAGCCGTACTTGCGCAGGGTGTTAAGGAAGTATCCCCGTCCACGTGTCGCCGTTGCAAGTGTGGTGAGCGCAAAGGCCGAACGCTCGCCTCACGTGTGCGGGGTGCTGATCGCAAGGTCCTGCTTCGACGGTTAGAATTCACCGAGAGGTCTGACCGACCGATGCCAAGCCTTTACAATCACGACAAATTTCAGTCATACCTGTTCGAACTTGAATCCGTACTATCCCGCATAGGTATCAGGGACTGTCAAGACTTACAGGCACATACTCAACTGAGTGCAGCAATTTACGTATTGCTCCGAGCCACCTCTCTATTCCGCGCAACTCTTCTATTGCTTCGCGCCGGATTAATGGACGCAAGCGACGTAATGCGAAGGGCGTATTGGGAAGCGTGGATGCAGGGATATGAATTTCGTATTGAGAGTTCAGCTTGCCATGCCGTGCTGTGGCACATGGAGAAGCACAAGCACGGCAATCCCGATATTGCGATGGTCAAATCGTATGAGGTGTCACACGGCATTGCGGCGTCGACGTATGGCGCCACCTACGGTGGACTGAGCGAGGTTACCCATCCTACAAAGTCTGCCTCAGAGAACTCGGTTCTGACCATGAGCGCCTTGCACGGCGACAAAAGTCGGCGTGTCGAGCAAGCCCAGGAAACCATCGAGCACGGCGATGCGCCGCCAATGATGTACCTGCTGATCTGGACCGTCATTTCTGAATGGCCGGGTATGATTAGTCTCGGAATCACGCCCGAAGACATACCGCAAGCCGCAGCCTTCTTTACGGAGTACGAACGCCAAAACCCAGGCTCGATCTTCCAATAAGCGCCTTGCCGAAGGGGTCCATTTTTCTCGGCGTACTCTGCGTCTCGGCGGTTAGATTTCTTTCTTCAATTCTGCCAGCAAGTTTAGCGCCTCTAACGGAGTCAAGCGGTTCAAATCTACTTCGCGTAGCTTTTCCAGCACTGGCTGGGAGAGCGGAGTGAAGATGGTTAGCTGGGCGGGGCGCTCGGGCTGGGATCCGGGAGTGAGGTGCTCGGTCAGGCGATGCTCGGCGGATTCGTGCTCGGCCAGAACTTCTCTTGCGCGCACTACTACTTCGTTGGGCAGGCCGGCCAGCTTGGCTACTTCTATGCCGTAGCTGCGGTCGGCGGCGCCTGGTTCTACTTTGCGCAGGAAGACTACGCTTCCGCCCGCTTCTTTTACCGATACGTGATAGTTCTTAACGCCGCTCAACTGCTCGGCTAGTTCGGTCAGCTCGAAGTAGTGGGTGGCGAAAAGAGTTTTGGCGTGGACGCGGGCGTGGAGGTATTCGATAGCGGCCCAGGCTATGGCCAGGCCGTCATAGGTTGATGTGCCGCGTCCGACTTCGTCGAGCAGGATCAGAGAGCGCGGCGTGGCGGTGTGCAGAATGGCCGCGGTTTCGGTCATCTCGACCATGAAGGTGGAGCGGCCTCGGGCCAGGTTGTCGCTGGCGCCGATGCGCGTGAAGACGCGGTCGACGATGCCGAGGCGCGCGGCGCGCGCCGGGACGAAGGAGCCCATCTGCGCCATGATCACGATCAGTGCGGCCTGGCGCAGATACGTGCTCTTGCCGCCCATGTTGGGGCCGGTCAGGACGATGATGTTATGAGTTTTCGGGTTTAGAAAAAGATCATTGGGAACGAAGCGGTCGTTTAATCCTGAGGCGCCCGCGCCGAATTCCTGCTGCTCAATGACGGGATGTCGGCCATCGATAATTTCGAGATCGTTGCTTTCGAGATCGGCGGCATGGTCGGAGGCTTCTTCGAATTTCGGACGGCAGTAATTGCGCAGGGCAGCGATGTGAGCGAGGCACGCCAGAACATCGACCTCGGCCAGCGCTAACGCGGTTTGGCGGATGCGCTTGGCTTCGGCGGCAATCGCGGAGCGCAGATCGGCGAAGAGGCGGCGCTCGATCTCGACGATCTTTTCCTGGGCATCGAGAATTTTGGATTCGTATTCCTTGAGCTCGGGAGTGGTGAAGCGCTCGGCATTGACCAGCGTCTGCTTGCGCTCGTAGTCATTCGGGGCGTGGTGCAGGTTGGCCTTCGAGATTTCGATGTAGTAGCCGAAGATGGAATTGAACTTCACTTTGAGCGAGGCAATACCGGTGCGCTCGCGCTCGCGCAGCTCGACTTGTGCCAGGTATTGCTTGGAATTGCGGCTTAGATCGCGGAGTTCGTCGAGATCTTTATCTACTCCGGATGCGATTACGCCCCCATCGGCCAGAGTGAGCGGCGGTTCGGGGACGATGGTCTCGCTGATTCTCTGGCGGAGGTCGGTTAGCTCGTCGAGCCGGGCGTGAAGCTGAGTGAGGCGTTCGGGCGAGAATCCGGCGAGCGCTTTGCGGACCTGCGGAATGCGGGCTAGCGACGCGGCGAGAGCCAGAATATCGCGTGGATTCGCCGCTTCGAGAGTTACGCGGCTGAGCAGGCGTTCGAGATCGAGGATACCGTCGAGCATCCGGCGCAATTCTACGCGGTTGACGGTATCTTTCACTTGCGCTTCGACGGCATCGAGACGGGCGTGGATTTCGGTTGTTTCGAGTGACGGGCGGAGCATCCATGCGCGCAGCAGGCGCTTGCCCATGGGGGTGACAGTTGCATCGAGACAACGGAAGAGGGTGACACCGGGATCGGTGCCGGCGAAGAGCGGCTCAATCAGTTCGAGGTTGCGCACCGTGGTGGCGTCGAGCACGAGGCAGTCTTGGCGCTCATAGAAGCCGACGCGGTCAATGTGATTGAGTGTGCCGCGCTGGGTTGAGCGGATGTAATAAAGGATGGCGCCGGCGGCCGAGGCAGCCGCGGTTTTGCCTTGCAGACCAAAACCTTCGAGCGAAAGCACGCCGAAATGGTTTTCGAGCAAAGGGAGGGCGTGATCGGGAGAAAAGACCCAGTCGTCGAGAGGAGTTTCGGCGAATGCGCCGGTGGATCTAGCCGGGGCGCTCGGTACGCCCGACACCGTTGCCGGGCGGGCGGGGGCGCTCGTTCCTCCATCCCTTCGTTGTTCAAATAGAGGCGCGGAAGATCCATACAGCAATTCTTTTGGGCGTAATTGTTCAAGTTCTTCTTGAATTCGCCTTCCGGCCGATTCGCCGGCGAATTCGGTGGCTCGGAATTCGCCGGTGGAAAGATCGAGTGCGGCAAATCCGACGCGGTCGCCGACGGTTGCCACCGCTGCCAGAAAATTGTTCTCCTCGGCATTGAGGGAGGAGTCGGCAGCGGTGCCGGGAGTGACGACGCGAGTCACTTCGCGGCGCACCAACTTCTTGGCGAGGCGCGGGTCTTCGACTTGCTCGCAAACGGCTACTCTGAAACCGCGGCGGATCAGCTTGGCAATGTAACCTTCGGCGGCGTGATACGGGACGCCGCACATCGGGATGTCAACGCCTTTTTCCTTGTTGCGGGAAGTCAGCGTGATCTGGAGTTCGCGCGAGGCGAGCACCGCATCGTCGAAGAACAATTCGTAGAAATCGCCGAGGCGGAAAAACAGAAGAGCGGTGGGATGCTCTTTCTTGATGGCGGCGTACTGGCGCATCAGCGGCGTGGAGGGATCGGACATAAAGGAGTTGGTAATTTTGTAATTTGTAATTGGGTAATTTGCAATCTTTCAATTGGAGAGAGGTATGTCCCTTCGGGTGCTCATTGCATCACCCGAATGTCATTGACGCGCTTGCTGCGTTTTGTTCTTCTTTAATCATGGAACTTCGCAAAGATCCGATCACGCGTTCGTGGGTGATCATCGGCGACGATGTAAGCGAGGCGCCGCCGCAGGCGCAAGTCTGTCCGTTTTGCGGCCCGGCGGCCGATTCCGGGCAAATTGTGGCTACCGTGCCCGGTCTGAATGGCAATCCGTGGTCGGCGCGGTCGGTAGTGCATCCGAACGCTCTTTACCATATTGAAGGCGAGCCGGGACGGCGCGGTGAAGGCTTGTACGACCGGATGAGAGCGGTGGGCGCGCATGAAGTTCTGGTGGAAAATCCGAGCCACGACGGACACATCTGGAACGCCTCGGATGCCGAGGTGGAGCAATTCCTGCGACTGGCGGCGCTGCGCATTCAGGACCTGAAACGCGACAGCCGCCTCAAGTACGTCAGCATTTTCAAGAATCATGGCGAACGCGCAGGACAGGAGTTCGCGCATCCCACCTCGCAACTGACTGCGACTACATTCGTGCCGCGGCGGGTGCTTTATGAGTTGCGGGCGGGGCGCGATTATTTCTCCAGCAAGGAGCGCTGCGTGTTCTGCGACATTATGTCGCAGGAGGAACGCCAGAATCAGCGCATTCTGGAAATGCGCGGAGACTATGCGGCGCTTTGCCCGTATGCTCCGCGGGTGCCGTATGAGACCTGGATTCTGCCACGCACACATGAAGCCGCGTATGAGCGCACGGCGACGTCGAAGGTCGGGAACCTGGCCGATCTGGCCGCCTTGTTGCGGCACACGTTGCAGCGCATCCGCACGGTAACGGAAGCATTTCATTTGGTGCTGCATACTTCGCCGAACAGCCAGCATCCTTCGGGCGCGTTGGGATATTGGGAGACGCTCGACGACGACTATCACTGGCATATTGAGATTCTGCCGATTATCGAGGCGAAGGGGCGGTCCTATACCTTTAAGGAAACGTATTATTCGGCCGTTACGTCGGAGACGGCGGTGAAACGTTTGCGCGAGGCGAAGATATAGTTTTACGCAGCCTCTGACTCGTCCTTATGACTGTCCGGCGCCTGAAGACATACGCGAGTTCCCAAGGGTTTGCATATCAGTATTATTTTGTCGGGAAGCGGGCTGCGATTGGCGATGCGGCGGGAACGGAATATGTTTTTGATGTCACTTCGGACCGGAAGCTGACGTATCCAGTGAGAATTTTTGTGCCGAACGCGGCAGTGCAGGCGTGGGCAGACGCGCACCTGCGCTCGCTTAGCGATTCCGAGCAGTATGCCGCAGTCAAGTTGCGTTTGTTCCGCGCTTTTGACGAAGCTTGCGACATGCAAGCGGAAGGCCGGGAGTTGCAGGTCGATGCACCTTTTCTCGAAGAGTCGCTGGCCTCGCTGGGAGTAGTGTGACGCTCGGTGTGACGTAGATCACACGTACCTGTGACAGCGCGCGTTCTCCCGTGACCGGCGGGCCCGGCAAACTATAATCGTTGTGGCGGGGTGGGGCGGTATCCGCCGGTTCGGACAAATACCTAATAGTTATGACGCTAATTTGGCTTCGTGTGGCGCTGGTCTTTTACGGGGTAGGCTTGCTGTATGCCCTGGTGGCGCTGACCCGCACGACGGAACTACTGGGCAAGGTCGCGTTGCATGCGTCTTATCTGGGCATGGTCTTTCACCTGGTTTCGCTGACCGAAGCGGTGGTCGCGAGCGGGCAGTTGGCCTCGGCATCGGTACACAACTCGGAATCGCTGCTGGCTTTTCTGATCATGGTAGTTTTCATGATCGCCTACATGGTTTATAAGACGACGACACCGGGAATCGTCATTTTTCCGTTGGTTTTTCTGCTTACATTTATTGCGGCGACGGGGCAGCAACCGCTGGTGTTTGCTTCGCTCGCGGTGCGGCGCGGATGGTTGGCGGTGCACATCCTGATGATCTTTACCGGTTATGCGGCATTGTTTTTGAGTTTTGGCGCCAGCATCCTGTACTTGCTCCAGGAGCGGGCGCTTAAGGCGAAGAGTGCGAGCGGGATGTTTTCACGCCTGCCGGCGCTACAGGTGATTGATGACATCGGCTATCGATCCCTGATGCTGGGGTTCCCGTTTATGACGCTGGGGCTGATCGCGGGGACGGTCGTGGCGGAGTCGGCTTACCACAGGGTTGATTTTCTAGATCCCAAGATTTTGCTTTCGATTCTGATGTGGGTCGTGTACCTGCTCATGGTATTCACGCGGTTGAACGCGGGGTGGCGTGGCCGGAGAGCCGCGATGCTGGCCAGTGTCGCATTTGTAGCTGCAATTGTGGCCTGGATCGCAAACTACTTCAGCGGAATGCACAGGTTTATCGCATCATGAGATTTCAACTCATCGGTGTAAACCACAAGACGGCTCCGGTCGAGGTGCGGGAGCGGCTGGCGATTCCCGAGTCACGGCTGCCGGAGGCTTGCAAGAGGCTTGCGGAACACCCTGCGGTGGCCGAGGGCATGATTGTTTCCACGTGCAACCGGGTGGAATTTATCGCCAACATGAAGAATGGCACAGGTGACTTGCGAGAATTTCTGCGCGACTATTTCGAGGTCGATCCCAGTCAGTTTGAAAGCCATCTCTACGAGTTCAAGGAAGACGAGGCGGTGCGACACATCTTTCGCGTGGCTTCGAGCTTGGACTCGATGGTGGTGGGTGAGCCGCAAATTCTCGGGCAGGTGAAGGAAGCCTATGCCACGGCGAGGGCCGTCGGGGCGGTGCGAGCACAACTGGATCAGTTGCTGACGCGTGCTTTCGCCGTTGCCAAGCGCGTACGCAATGAGACGGCCGTGGGGTCGTCTTCGGTTTCGATCGCGTCGGTAGCGGTCGAATTGGCGGAGAGGATCTTTGGCAGCCTGAACGGCAAATGCGTTTATCTGGTCGGAGCGGGGAAGATGAGCGAATTGGCGGCGCGGCATCTACTGGCGCACGGCGCTGCATCGATCTTCGTCGCCAACCGAACCTACGATCGCGCCATTCGCCTCGCGCAAAAGTTTGACGGGCAGGCAATCGAGTTTAGCCGGCTTTACGAAACCTGCGAGCGCGCCGACATCGTGATCACTTCCACGGGAGCGCCGCACTTCGTCTTCAAGCGGGAACACGGCGAAAAATTTCTTGCGCGACGGCGTAACAAGCCGATGTTCTTTATTGATATCGCGGTGCCGCGTGACGTCGATCCGGAGATGAACAAGCTGGACGGCATCTTCGTTTACGACATCGACGACCTGCAACAGGCGGTCAGTTCGCATGTTTCCGATCGCAAGAAGGAGGCCGAGAAGGCTGAGGCAATCGTTAAGAGTGAGGTGGAAAAGTTCCACGCGCGCTTGCAGACGCTCGACGTTGTGCCGACCATCGTCAGCCTGCAGGACCATCTTGAGACGATTCGCACGGCGGAGATTGATCGCGTGCGAGGCCGTCTTGGCCCCATGACTACGGATCAGGAGATGGCGGTCGAAGCACTGACCCGGGGCATTATTAACAAGATCATGCACACACCGATCAGCACGCTGAAAACGGCAGCCCGCGATCCCGAGTCGACAACCGTCGTCGAGCTGGTACGGCGGCTCTTTAATCTTCACGATCAGACTCCAGATCAGAATCCTCAAGGCCGAGAAAAGACAGCAACGGCAAGCCCGGCCAATTCGCGCCCTGGAGCGCAGAACTGATGGCCCGCCTGCGCATTGGTTCCCGTGGTTCACAACTTGCCCTCTGGCAAGCCCACCACATTTCCGCCTTGCTGCGGTCGCAGGGGCACACCGTCGAACTCGAGATCATCAAGACCACCGGGGACAAGATCACCGATGTCGCTTTGGCTAAGGTCGGCACCAAGGGGATGTTTACGAAGGAAATTGAAGAGGCTTTAGTGGAGAGTCGCGTCGACTTGGCCGTTCACAGCCTGAAAGACCTGCCCACCGAGCTTGCTTCCGACTTCGAAATTGCCGCCATTACCACACGAGAGAATCCGTGCGACGTTTTCTGCTCGGTCAAGTTTGCCGGAATTGAAGTGCTGCCGCAGCAGGCGAACGTCGGCACCAGCAGCCTACGCCGGCAAGCTCAGTTGAAGGCGATTCGGCCGGATCTTCGAATTCATCCGCTGCGCGGAAACGTCGACACGCGGCTGCGCAAACTGGAAGCGGGCGAATACGACGCTATTATTTTGGCGGCAGCGGGTTTGAACCGGCTGGGCAAAACGCAACTGGTGCGGCAGGTGATTCCGGCCGAGATCATGACGCCGGCCGCGGGGCAAGGGGCGTTGGGGATTGAGATCCGGCGCGGCGATACGGCGACACGACAACTGCTGGCTTTTCTCGACAACGCGGCAGCGCGCGCGACGACAACCTGCGAACGTGCGCTGCTCAATAAACTGGGCGGCGGATGCCAGGTGCCGATTGGCGCTTTTGCGGAGATGCGAGGTGACAAGATCCATCTGAACGCGCTGGTCGCACATCCGGATGGAACGAAGGTTCTGCGCGAAAAGCGCGACGGCAACGATCCTACGCGCCTAGGCGAAGAGGTTGGCGAGACTCTTCTCCAGCGCGGCGGCGACCGGATTCTGGAAGAAGTCTACGGGCAAGGCTTCGCACTGCCGCAACAACCGTAGAACAGGTGTCAGGTCTCAGGTCTGACGCGAGACGTGACAACTGGGACTTTACCGATAAATTCTGGTTACTGCGAGGCAACCGGCGCAGGCTGCGGGCGGCCGGTTTTCTGAGAGCTGCTTCCTTTATGCCGAAGGCAAACGAAAATCACCCACTCCGTGGAACGCGTATTCTGGTTGGACGAGCACGGCATCAGGCTGGCGGCCTTTCCTCCAGCTTGCGCGGGCTTGGAGCCAGCGTCATTGAAATTCCTTTTATCGAGATCCGCAAGCCGAAATCGTTTGCTGCGATGGATCAGGCGTTGAAGAGTCTCGCAAGCTATGACTGGCTGATTCTTACAAGCGCGAACGGGGTGGAAGCGATGTGGGAGCGTCTGCGCAAACACCGCATCCCGCGCACGAAGTTGAGGCATTTGCGGATCGCGGCCATCGGACCGGCCACGAAAAGAGCAATCGTGAAACATGGGCTGAAAGTCAAAATGATGCCGGAGGAGTATGTGGCGGAGTCCGTCGTAAAGGGGTTGCGCGACCAGGTGAATGGCAAGCGCGTGTTGCTGGTGCGGGCCAAGGTTGCGCGCGATGTGATTCCCGACTCGTTGCGCGCGGCGGGAGCGCGGGTGGAGGTGGTGGAAGCCTACGAGACGGTGGTGCCCGCGAAATCCCAAACCCGGTTGCGGGCGCTCATGAAAGACAAGAAGCGGCGGCCACACGTGGTGACGTTTACGAGTTCTTCGACGGTGCGAAATTTTGTGGAGCTACTTGGGCAAGCGAAACCGTCCGCTCTTAAGGATATTCAATTCGCGTCGATCGGTCCGGTCACTTCCGCGACACTGGGCGAATTGAAGCTGCCGGTGGCGATCGAGGCGCGCGAATTCACGATGGGTGGATTGATTCGCGCGATCGTGCTGGCACGCTACGCGGAACTGGGCACTTAGGATCGCTTCAGTGAATTGTTAGAGTCGCCTCAGCCTAATCCGGCTTGGGAGCGGAAACTCCCATCTGGGGATCAATTGCGTCCAGATAGGCTTGCATGCGTGCCTTGCTATCGGGCGTCATGCCAGTGAACTCGATTCCGTTGCCGACGCCCGGGTCGCACGTGCGTACCACCGCGGAGATATTGAGGTGTTCGGAGTCGAGCCAGAAATCGATGCGCAGGACCGTGCCGATCGGCAGTGGCAGCATGGTCTCGACGTAACATCCATTGCCGCTCACATCGGTAGCATTGATGCGAGTCGGCGCATTGACCCGCTCGTCGCGAAGCTCAATCGGCAAGCTGATTTTGTGCCGATGGTAGCGCCGCCGATTTGAGGCCGAAATCGTCACGGTTGCACCGTCGAGCGGAAGGTAGTTTTTCCACGGGCACTCCTGGTCGGCAAGGAGTTTGACTCCGACCTGGTTTTTCTTGACGAGGCCGGTATTCATGGCCCAGATCACGGTGCAGCGGGCTTTCTTGTCGTCACATTGCACGCCGATCACGTCGCCAACCTTGAGCTCAGACTCAACGCCCGAAAGCAATGCGCCCTCCGTGCTGATGTTCTGCGCCCGGGCGTGCTGTGAAAAGGCCTTGCCTTCGGCGGTCATTCCCCAGATCCGAACCGGCAAGTCGACGGTCAGGCGGGGTTCAGCATGATGTTCGGCATGCTCAATCATCGTTCAGCCTCAGAACTGGTTTTGCCGATGATACTTGAGTTTGGCGCGTTTGCGATACGGCATAGTTGACGCCGCTGCATTCCGAAGGCCGCAACACTTCCGATAGGCTCGATTCATGCCGCTCGCTGTGCAAGCTCGCGAAAGCCGATGACGCGGATGCCTTGCTTGTTCAAGAAGTCTTGCAACTCAGGAGAAGTCAGAAGGTCACGTTCCCTCTCCCGCGACTCAATCAGACGGGTTCGGATGGCACGCAAGTCCTGGTCGGCGTAACCGGGGTGAGAGACCAGTTCCCAGGTTCCCTCGGGCAGGCTGGCGAGCGCTTGCCGCAGTAGCGCGGGATCGAGCAGGCCGGTCTCGATGACTCCGATGATGCCGTCAGGAGCGACGAGGCCGGAACGTTTCATTTGCCGGCGAAAGTGAGGGGCGAAAGCATTCAGGATGCGGACTTGGCCATAGCGCTTGAGCAGGGTGCGCTTGCCGGCGAATTGCTGCGCCATAATCGCTTTCATTGGAACAAATGGGCTGCGAATGGCGCGCACGCCACAAATCCTGGCGGCACGCAGCATGGCGGTGAGAATTTCAGGGAAGATGTGCGCGTGCTTGTGTGAATCGAGATGGGTGACTTCGATACCGGCGGATTGAATCTTTCTGATCTGGGCCGTAATTTCTTCGACCAGCTGCTCGCGATCGAAACCCCCGAGCGTTGCGCGGGCTGCAAAAGCAGAGAGGCTCGAATAGAACTTCTCCGGTTCGGCAGAGCGTATAGCAAGCAGGGTGTCCAGACCAGCGGGTGGCGCGACCGGCGACCCATCGACCAGCACGACATGGCACCCGACGGAGAGCTTGGGTAGAGTGCGCGCTGCCTGCACGGCATCCGCGAAGGCGGCGCCGTTCGCCATCAAAGTGGCGGATGAAACGATTCCGCCGCGATGGGCCTCGGCAATGGCGCGGTTTACTCCCGCGGTCAGGCCGAAATCATCCGCGTTGACGATTAGCTGGCGCACCTTGGAATATAAGGAAGTTTACCAGCCGCCGCCTTTGGACTGTTCCGCGATTGCCGGTGTTTGACCGGCAGGGATGTGTCCAGTATTCTCACTAAAGGTCGCCGAAGGCTCTCGGCAGCGCCCATTTCCTTCCTGATTTGCTTCGGAAAGGGCGGTTAGCTCAGTTGGTTAGAGCGCCTGCCTTACAAGCAGGAGGTCGCAGGTTCGAGTCCTGCACTGCCCACCATCTTTTGTTTCCAAAGACTTAAGGGCGAAAAGCGAACGGCTACATTTTTGGCTACAGATTTCATTGGGTTTTCGCTCCCGTGCGGTATTAGCTCAGAGGAGCGATACCGAAATGCAGAAAGTCTCGCTGTACATCAGACCTACAACAGGAAACCGAACCCCTCAACGAGTCAAGTCAGACTACATCTACCCCATGGGCACGGTGTTTGTGCTGCGCTATGGAAGCAAGTGGGAGACCATAGATTGCGACAACACGAGTGAAGCTCGTGTCGCCGCCCTGCAGAAACAAATCGCGCTACTGACGGGCAGGGCCGAAGCACCACGTCCCAAGCCTCGGCCCAAGGTTAAAGACGACGGGGTGCTGGATGTAATCATCGACCGCTATCTCTCAGAATATGCGGCACAGCAGAACTGGCGTAAGCGCACGATTCAGGCTTACACACAGGCGCTCCGTATGTTCTCTGTGTCATGTCGAAAGTCACGGCTGGATGACATCACGGGGGATGACTTGCGGGAGTTCAAGACCTTCTTGCGCGAGTACCAGACATCCACGGGGAAACGCTACGATGACCGCTCAATCTGGAATCATTTCAATAATACGATCACATTCCTAAATGCGCATGGCAAACGGAACTTGGTCGAACCACGGGACTGGCCCAAATATGAAGCGAAGAAAGTGAAGCCGTTCGATGAAGCGGACTTGGCACGTCTGCTCCAGTGCGCCGACGAGGACGAGGCAGATGTTCTGGAGTTCTATCTGGGAGTTGGGTTCCGCAACGGGGAAGGGGAGCACATCGAGTGGCAGGACATTGACCTCCGGAACAAAGAAGTTCACATCTATAGCAAACGGGACACATTCGGGTGGGAAGTAAAGGATTCAGAGGAGCGAATCGTAGGAATTTGCGACCGCTTGGCTGAGCGGATGGCTGCCCGACATACGCGCCATCCGGGCGACGGGCTGGTGTTTCCCAATTCGCTGGGGAAGCCGGACAAGCATCTTCTACGGATAATCAAGCGAGTCGCTCTGCGGGCCGGATTGAACTGTGGCAAGTGTGCGGGCACTCACGAGCGGAAGCGAGTGACATGCCGCACCCATCCTGTATGCCGCCGCTGGATTCTCCACACCATGCGAAAGACATGGGCGACATTTCAAGTCCGATCTGGCGCTGACCCCGTGACGGTGAAGGAAGATTTGGGACACAGCAGCTTGGTTACTACGTTGGGGTACTTGTCAGCCGAAGATCGCCGCAGCGCAGTTCGGCGGGCGCAAATCAATGCGGCGGACGCACGTGTGCGCCAGTACATGGGGCGGAGCGAAGGCTTGCCACAGTAGGGGATGGAACTGGGCGCGGTCTTCCTGCCTAATGCCCCATCCGAGCTGCGGGTTACCTTAGTACATGTACCTTCGTTATAGGCGCAAGCATGGCCATCCGTCTCCTGCCCGTCATCAAACCTGATGTAGTCACAATCTAAATCTTTAGGGTGGTGTGCGGTACTTGTTCCCCCTTGGCTCGCACCAGCAAAAGTCTGGTGTCTGCCGAGGGAGAATCTTGTGCAGCAACAGCAACTACCTTTCGCCGATCAAACCGCTACACCATCACACGCCAGCGCAGCCCAAACTGACACAGCCGTCACAACCGCGAAATCATCAGCCAAATCAAAGCAGCCCATCCAACCGCCGACAACGCAAGCATCGGTGGTGAAAAAGTCAACTGGCGACACGTGTCGCGAGTTGTCTCCGGACGTAGAGAGCGGGTCTTCAATTTCCGACGCAGCAGTTGCGGAGGGAATCAAAGCCAACTACGAGAAGTTGAACGCACAAATCACCACTGGCATAGAGAAGTACGTAGGCAAAGCCAAGGAAGCAACGGCGGACTTTGATGCCATGATGCCCTTGTTTGACCAGATGCAATCCTTGCTCTCGCAACGCGGCGAGCGGCGGAAAGTGCTGGATAAGTTGGGGTTGCCGAGTTGGATGGATTGGTTCACGAAAGTTCGCCCGAGCCTGAAAGAGGATGTTACTCTCCGCACGATCCAGCGCAAGCTTCAAGATTATCGCGGCAAGAAACCCACAAAAACAAGAACAAGGCAAAAGTATGATGCAGTAGACATCTTGCACTTAGAAAAGGTGGCGAAGGCTGCGGAGGAACTTGCGGCAAGTGACATTGATAATGCTGCCTATAACCCGATCCGAGCAGCGATTGCCCAGAAGCCGGATGGGGGATCAGCTGCGGTTGGCGGATTGGATAACGGTGGGGTCTTACGGACGCCGGTTCATACCCAGATCGTCCAACTCGCGCTGGAACTTGCACAATCCACTCTGAGTTATGAGGGCGTACCGGAACATATCGCGGAGCTGGCGCAACAGATCGTGGATTTGATGATTCCACCCGCTCCAATGACCAAAACCGACGCGGGGACGATTGGTACTGCGAGGGCTCTGAAAGCAGGGGTCACTGCCGCCGAGGCTGATGTCAAGCCACAGGCGGAAAGGATGATGATTGGGGCATTGCACTACGGTGATCCGACCCGCAGCGATGGCACCAACCGATCTTGACTAGCTGGGGCACCGAACGCCGAGGGCGGACTGACGACCGCTCTCATTGTTCGTCCAAAAATACAAACATCTGGAACAGCCTGCGACCTGATCGTCGGAGATTCCGCCCTGAAGCTCAAGGAATTTGCGGCGGATTCAATCGATCTGACGGTCACATCACCGGCGTATGACGGCCTGCGGACTTATGACACGGTTCAGCCCGAGGTTCTAAGCCGAATGCCTATACACAACAGACCTCGACCGGCGAATCGTGCGTTTAACTACTACTTCGACTTCGAGACCATTGCACGCGAACTCTATCGCATCACAAAACCGGGCGGAGTAGTGGTGTGGGTTGTCGCCGATCAGACCAGAGACTACTCGGAATCAGGCACATCTTTTCGACAAGCGCTTTTCTTCAAGGAGATTGGCTTCAACCTCTACGACACAATGATTTATGCGTCAGAGAAACCGCCATCTACCCACAGAAGGTTTCAGCAAAAGTTCGAGTTCATGTTCATATTCTCGAAAGGTAGGCCCAAAACGTTTAATCCGATCATGGAACCCTGTACCAACGCGGGACAAGTACCAAAGCGGCGAACCGTTCGCAATATACAGGGACAGTTAGGCGGTTTTCGTCAGCCTAAGCCCATCAAGGCGACGAAAATACGCGGCAATATCTGGACTTACGCCACCGGAGCTAGAGCAGGTGAAGACAAGATCGCCCACCAGCACCCGGCCATTTTCCCAGAAAAACTGGCGGAAGATCACATCCTCAGTTGGTCAAATCCCGGTGACACGGTGCTTGATCCATTTTTGGGATCGGGCACAACTGGAAAAATGGCGTTAAAGAATGGCAGAAAGTTTATCGGAATCGAAAAGTCCGACGAATACATGGAAATCGCCCGAAAGCGGATTGAACAAGCAACCGGCCTCGCCACTACTCGCCAATCGGAAAGTGAACCATGTCCAAGTTCTGCGCCCA
>JBAQIB010000083.1:0-1658 GCA_049288625.1 Terriglobales bacterium
GGCCATGGCGGCAAAAAATCAACAGCAGGTCTGGGATGAGGTGCATAATTCGCAGCGCGTCATGTCGGAAGCCGTCGCGGTAGCTGGAGCTGCAACTGAAGTCCAGGCCGAAACCTCCTATGCAGGCGTGATGAACAATCGCGAAGTCGACAAGAAGATAAATGACGTTGTCGCTCTGATCGAGCATAACTACGAGAGCATCATTCACCAGTTGCGCGACAAGAATGCCCTAGCAGGCTGCTGAAAAACTATTCCCCATGCACAGTTTTGTGTGGTACCAAAAGGCATGCGCGGAGACGATCAGCAGCAGAATCATATGTTCAGTTATTTGTCGCCGGAAGCGCGGGTGCGGCAGGATCATCCGCTGCGCGCCATCCGGGTCATGGTGGACAAAGTGCTCACGCAGCTCTCGCGACGGTTCGACGGCATGTACGCCACGGTTGGGCGGCCGTCGATTGCGCCGGAGAAACTGTTGCGGGCGCAGTTGCTGCAGATGCTGTACTCGATCCGCAGCGAACGATTGCTGATGGAAGAGATGGATTACAACCTGCTGTTCCGCTGGTTCGTGGGGCTGAACGCGGACGACGAAGTCTGGGACGCGACCACCTTCACCAAGAACCGCGACCGCTTGCTGGAGGCGGACGTGGCCCAGGAGTTTCTGGCACGGGTGGTCGAGCAAGCGCGGGGCCAAGGGCTGACCAGCGACGAACATTTCACGGTGGACGGCACGCTGCTGGAAGCCTGGGCGAGTCTCAAGAGCTTTCAACCCAAGGCGGGCAAGCCGACGCCACCGCCGGACGATCCCGGCAATCCCACGGTGAACTTTCACGGGGAGAAGCGCTCGAACCAAACCCATGAGTCGAAGACCGATCCAGACGCTCTGCTGGCGCGCAAAGGCCAGGGCAAGGAGTCCAAGTTGAGCTACTGCGGAAACCTGTTGGTGGAGAATCGCAACGGACTGATCGTCGATGCCGAAGTGTTTCAGGCCAATGGCACCGCGGAACGCGATGCGGCGCTGGTCATGATGGAGCGGCTTCCCGGCACGCAACCGCTGACGGTGGGTGGCGACAAGGGGTTCGACACGTTCGGATTTGTGGAGGAGTGCCGTACTCTGCACGTGACGCCGCACGTGGCGCAGAATCTCGGACGACGAGGAGGCAGCGCGATTGATGGCCGCACCACCCGGCACCCTGGTTACGCCCTCAGCCAGAAGAAGAGGAAGCGGATCGAAGAATGCTTCGGCTGGCTGAAGACGATCGCGCTGATGCGGAAGGTACGGCATCGCGGGGTCAACAAAGTGCATTGGATCTTTACCCTGGCGTGCGCCGCCTACAATCTGGTGCGCATGCGCAACCTGGCCACCGCCGTTTCGACGGTGTAAGTCGGGGCCGAAGTGTGTCTCGCAAGGCATGAAGTAAACGAAAAACGTTTCAGAAATCCAACATCAACACCGACCAAAAATGAGAAACAGAAAGAAAAACTCGCCGCAGATCACTTTTTCAGCAGCCTGCTAGAGCCTCAGTTGCTCCAGCCACGGAAGCTCTCCCGAACATTCGAGTGTGCCGGGCAAAGGATGGCCACGCCAAGATTACAACCGTAACCGCAATTCGAGATTCAGCCGAGGACTCGCAGGCCAGACTGTCTGAGGACACTTGCGC
>JBAQIB010000084.1:0-6633 GCA_049288625.1 Terriglobales bacterium
GTCACCGGCACCGTAATATAAATGTCGTCGCTCTCGCGCCGGAACAGCGGGTGCTCGCCAATCCGAATAATGACGTAGAGATCGCCCATCCCGCCGCCGCGCAGCCCGGCATTCCCCTTGCCCGCAATCCGAATCCGCTGTCCGTCGCGGGTGCCCGCCTTGATACGAATCTCCAGCGGATCGGTCCGCTCCACGCTGCCCTCAGCGTGGCAGACCGGACAAGTCGAAATATTCTTTCCCGTCCCATGGCACCGCGGACAAGTCACATTAAACTTCATCCGCCCGCCTGTCTGCTCGATCGTGCCCTTGCCATGGCACTGCGGGCACACGCCCGGAGCCTCGATTGATCCGTTGCCATGGCAGTTGCTGCAAACATCGCGCCGGGCGATGTTCAGCTTCATGACGCCGCCACGAATCGCCGTCCAGAACGGCACATTAACCTGATATTCGAGATCCGACCCCGGCTCGGGCCCTTCCTCGGCAGTCGACCCGCGTCCGCCTCCGGAGAAAATACTGGAGAAAATATCGCGAAATCCGCCGCCACCGGAAGACGTAGAAGCCGGGCGCCGCCCCCCGCCGCGCGCGCCCTCAAACAAGTCAGAGAAATCAAACCCGCCAAAGTCGACGTTACCGGCTCCGCCCTGTCCCGGCTGCCCGCCCGGAACCCCGCCGGGGAATCCTCCCCCAAACCCGCCCGCTCCCGGTTGCCCCCCGCCGCGCGCGTAGGCTTCGGCTGTGGCTGCGTCAATATTGTCGGAGTAGAACCCGACCTGATCGTAGATTTTTCGCTTCTTGGGATCGCTAAGAACGTCATTGGCTTCGGAGAGCGCCTTGAACTTCTCTTCCGCCGCCTTGTCCCCAGGATTTACATCAGGATGGTATTTCCGAGCGAGCTTGCGAAACGCCTTGCGAATGTCGTCCGCCGAAGCCGACTTCTTCACGCCGAGGATTTCGTAGTAGTCTTTGGTTTGAGTGGCCATTTTTTGCCGTCAGCCATCAGTCGCCAGCCATCAGTTTAAAAAAATCGCAATCTCAGAGCGTCGCAAAACCGATGGCTGATGGCTGACGGCTGAATGCTCGATTCTAATTCACCACTTCCTTCGCCTGCTCGTCCATCGGCACCGTGAACGACACGAACTGCGCCGCATCCATCGCCACAGGAATCCGCTGCATCCCGGTCGCCGTGGGAGCATAGCAATACCACCGTCCCTCTTCCGGAACAAAATTCACAAAAAACATCTGTCCATTGACTTCAAATCTCAATTAGTTTTCCTCTTTCCCGAGAACCCGAGCTCTTGGAGAGCCTAACTCTAATAACCCGCAATCCCACAGTTTGTAGCGCGCATTCGCACCCGGTTGGGACGGGCGAGCACGCCCGTCCCTCCGCGAGTTATTTATTTCTTGTCCTCAACGTCGACATACTCAGCATCAATCACGCCCTCATCCTTCTTCTGCTGAGCCTGCCCGTCGCCGCCCGAAGCTTGGCCAGCGCCTGGCGCCGGCCCCGGACCACCGGCTCCCGGACTGCCCGCCGCCTGCGTCGCCTTATACATCTGCTCCGCCAGCTTGTGCGAGGCCGCCGTCAGCCGCTCGCGCGCCGAATCCATCTGAGCTTTGTCGTTCGACTCGATGGCCTTCTTCGCGTCTGCCAGCGCGTTCTCGACATCTCCGCGCTCCGAGCCGGAGATTTTATCGCCATGCTCCTTCAGCATCTTCTCGATGTTGTAGACCATCGAGTCGAGCTGATTCTTGGCGTCGATCGCGTCGCGCTGCGCCTTGTCTTCGGCCGCATGCGCGTCGGCTTCTTTCGCCATGCGCTCGACCTCTTCTTTGCTGAGACCCGAAGACGACGTAATAGTGATCTTCTGATCCTTGCTCGTGGCCATGTCCTTCGCAGTCACATTCAAAATGCCGTTCGCATCAATGTCGAACGTCACCTCGATTTGCGGCACGCCTCGCGGAGCCGGCGGCAGTCCGGTCAAATGGAACTTGCCCAGAGTCCGGTTTTGCGCCGCCATCGGACGCTCGCCCTGCAGCACATGCACCTCAACCGAAGTCTGACTGTCGGCCGCCGTAGAAAATGTCTCCGTTTTCTTCGTGGGAATGGTCGTGTTCCGAGGAATCATCGGCGTCGCCACGCCTCCTAGAGTTTCAATGGACAGCGTCAGCGGAGTCACGTCCAGCAGCAGCAGGTCCTTCACTTCGCCCTTGAGCACGCCGCCCTGAATCGCCGCGCCGATGGCCACGACTTCATCCGGGTTCACGCTCTTGTTGCCTTCCTTGCCGAACAACTCTTTGACCAGCGCCTGAATGCGCGGCATGCGCGTCTGTCCGCCGACCAGCACCACTTCATTGATCTTCGACGCGTCTATCCCCGCATCCTTCATGCACTGCTTCGACGGGCCGACCGACTTCTGGATGATGTCCTCCACCATCGACTCGAACTTAGCCCGCGTCAGCTTCTTCACCAGGTGCTTCGGACCCGACGCATCCGCCGTGATAAACGGCAGATTGATCTCGGTCTCCATGGTGGTCGAAAGCTCAATCTTGGCGCGCTCGGCCGCGTCGCGCAGACGCTGCAGCGCCATCTCATTGCCCTTGGCGCGCAGGTCGAGCCCTTCATCCTTCTTGAACTCGTCAATCAGCCAATCCACCAGCCGCTGATCGATGTTGTCGCCGCCCAGGTGCGTGTCGCCGTTGGTCGCCTTGACCTCGATCACGCCCTCGCCCACTTCCAGAATCGAAATGTCGAACGTGCCGCCGCCAAAGTCGTAGACGGCAATCGTCTCGTCCTTGCCCCGGTCGAGCCCGTAGGCCAGCGCGGCCGCCGTCGGCTCGTTGATGATGCGCTTTACTTCGAGGCCGGCGATCTTGCCGGCGTCTTTCGTCGCCTGGCGCTGCGCATCATTAAAGTAGGCTGGAACGGTTATGACCGCCTCAGTCACCTTCTCGCCGAGGTAGTCTTCCGCCGCCTTCTTCAGTTTCTGCAAAATCAGCGCCGAGACCTCGGGCGGGGTGTACTTCTTCCCTTGCGCCATCACGGCGACATGGTCGCCATCGCGCTCCACCTTATATGGAACCATCTTCAGCTCTTCGCTGACCTCGTCATAGCGCCGTCCCATGAAACGCTTGATCGAGTAAACGGTGTTTTCCGGATTGGTGATCGCCTGCCGCTTGGCGACCTGCCCCACCAACCGTTCTCCAGTCTTGGTAAACCCGACCACCGACGGGGTGGTCCGGCCACCTTCTTCATTTGGGATAACTTTCGGCTCGCCGCCCTCCATAACCGCCACGCAGGAGTTCGTCGTCCCCAAGTCAATTCCGATGATCTTTCCCATATTCGTATCCTCCGATACTATAAGTTCATTATAATCAATGCGATGATGATTATGTTCAGGACCATACTATAACTTGAGCGAATCATTGTCAAGGTTTAGATGCTCTGGGAAATGAAGAAGTTGCAGTTGCTTTTCGCGGGAGTGGTTGGATGGGCTTCCGCCCAGTCAGGTCCAGCAAAGCCGATCGATCCTGGGGTTGGCGCTTACCGGCCGGACTATGGGGAATCACCTCGGGATGTGTGCAGCCTCATACTACGTCCCGCGCGGCTGAACCAAACGATAAAAGCGGCCGAGCATTCGTCACAAGCGAACCGCACTCCCCTCACAGACCTTTGTTTCAAAGGAGCGCCGCGATGGTCCTCCGACCACGCCGCGGACAGCATATCGGACTCTTCGCGACAAAGGCCCATCGAGTCAGGCCGCAAAAGTCGGGGCGGCCAGGCGCCGGACATCCGACGAAGTTCACGGAGATCGCAGCGCAGCCATAACACGCGCGTGGTTTTCAGCCGCCGAACCAGCGTCGCCAATTCTCTGATTCGCTTTTCATTCTCCTCATGATAAACTGAACGAAATTGATGTGATCACCCGCACTTTTCGCTCCAGCCGGCGGGTGTAGGCTACTGGATTAGACTACAAAAGCACGTAGGACCCGCAATCCAGAATCAGAAAATCAGGAGCAGCCATCATGGCCGACGAGCGTAGCAAGGCAATCGAACTGGCGTTTTCGCAGATTGAGAAGCAATTTGGCAAAGGGTCGATCATGCGGTTGGGATCGAAGGAAGCGATCGTTCCGATCGCGGTGATTTCGACGGGCGCGATTTCATTCGATGCGGCGCTGGGCGTGGGCGGCGTGCCGCGCGGACGCGTGATTGAGATTTTCGGCCCGGAGTCTTCCGGCAAAACGACCATTGCGTTGCAGGTGATTGCCGAAGCGCAGAAGGCGGGAGGCATGGCCGCCTTTGTGGATGCCGAGCACGCGCTCGATCCGGGCTACGCGAAAAAGCTGGGCGTGGACGTGGATAATTTGCTGGTCTCTCAACCTGACTATGGTGAGCAGGCGCTTGAGATCACCGAAGCGCTGGTGCGCTCGAATGCGATTGACGTGCTGGTGGTGGACTCGGTGGCGGCGCTGGTGCCGAAGGCCGAACTCGACGGCGAGATGGGCGACAGTCACATGGGATTGCAGGCGCGGCTGATGTCGCAAGCGCTGCGCAAGCTGACGGGCACGGTTTCGAAGTCGCGCACTTGTTTGATCTTCATTAACCAGATCCGCGAAAAGATTGGCGTGATGTTCGGCAATCCGGAAACAACGACGGGTGGACGTGCGCTGAAATTCTATTCGTCGGTGCGCATTGATATCCGCCGCATCGCCGCCATTAAAGAAGGCGACGTGGTAACCGGGTCGCGCACCCGTGTGAAAGTGGTCAAGAATAAGGTGGCGGCACCATTTCGCGAGGCGGAGTTTGACATTCTTTATGGCGAAGGAATCTCGCGCGAGGGAGACCTGCTCGACTTGGCGGTAAATAACAACATCCTAGAGAAGTCGGGCTCGTGGTTCAGCTACAAGAGCGAACGGATCGGCCAGGGCCGTGAGAATGCGCGGGCGTTCCTGAAAGAGAATAGAGATGTAATGGCGAAGCTCGATGCCGAAGTGCGAAAGACGCTGGGGCTGACGCCGGCCGCAGTGGCAGCGACTCCGACGGCAGTCGCGCAGGCTGCGGGCACGGCCGCGAGCGGCAAGGTTGCGACCATGCCGACGGTAGCGCCGGAAGCGGCGAAAGTACCAGCGGCGCGACGGTAGTAGAAACAGCGTGATCTGATGCCAATCCCACCCTTGCCGCAGAAAACGTGGCAAGGATGGCTCAGCCTCTACAACCCTTCGGTGTTGTCCACAGACGCTTCGACCTCGGTTTGGGGACGGGCGAGGGTGCCCGTCGCTCCATTTCTACCCTGATTGCCATCCTCGTTTCCCACCGCATACAATCTAGGCTTTCCTGCAGCGAGGACCCCGTGAAGCGCAAAGCCATCTATCCCGGCTCGTTCGATCCTCCGACGAACGGGCATCTTGATTTGATTGAACGCGGCAGCAAGATTTTTGACGAACTGGTGGTGGGGGTGTTGAGCAATCCCGAAAAGGACCCGCTCTTCAGCGTGGCCGACCGCCGCAAAATGCTAGAGGCAATGACGACGGATTTTGACAACGTAACCGTCGACACATTTGATGGCCTGACGGTCGATTATGCGCTGCGGGTCGGCGCGAGCGCGGTGCTGCGGGGAATTCGCGCCATCAGCGATTACGAATATGAATTGCAAATGGCGCTGATGAACCGCAAGCTGCAACCGGGGCTGGAAACCGTGTTCATGATGCCGGCGGAAAAATACTCGTATTTGAGTTCGCGGCTGGTGCGCGAGATCGCACAGCTTGGCGGTTCGATTGACTGCCTGGTACCGCCGCTGGTAGCGCAGAAGCTTCGCGAAAAACTGGATGTGGCGCACAAATTCGCGGACGCCGAGGCGCGTGAAGCATCTGGTCATACAGCATCAGAACGCTTGACCCAGGAACAAAAAACCAAGCCTCGGAGAAAGAAATCATGAGCACAGGCGCGAGCACGGCAACTCCCGTCCGCTTGTCCGAGCGCATCAACCGCATCGAGCCTTCGGCGACGATGGCCGTGGTGGCCGAGGCCGACAAATTGCGCCAGCAAGGAATTGACGTGGTTGACTTCGGCGGCGGCGACCCGTCCTTTTTCACGCCCCAGCATGTCAAAGACGCGGCCATCGCCGCGATTCAGGCCAATTTTTCGAAATACACTGCGGTTGGCGGCACCTCCGAACTGAAAGATGCGATTGTGCACCGCCATGCCGTGGATTTCGATTCCGATTACCGCCGCGAAGAAGCGTGCGCGTCCGTGGGTGGCAAGCATGCGCTCTTCAATGTGATTTCGGTGCTCGTAGATCACGGCGATGAGGTCATCCTGCCGGTCCCATACTGGGTTTCGTTCAAGGACATGGTGCGCTACGCGGGCGGCAACTGCGTGCTGCTGGAAAGTGACGAGGCTCACGATTTTCGCATTACCGCGGAGATGATTGAGCGCCACATTACCCCGAAGACCAAGCTCATCATCCTGAACTCGCCCTCGAACCCTTCCGGTGCGGTGATGCACGCCGACGATATGACAAAGGTCATCCGCCTGGCGCATGAACGCGGAATCTGGGTGATCTCCGACGAGTGTTATGTTTACCTGAACTACAGCGGCGAGCGCTTCTCGGCCGGCTCGCTACGCGACTGCCGCGA
>JBAQIB010000085.1:0-4590 GCA_049288625.1 Terriglobales bacterium
CGAGGTAATCGTAGTAGCCGATGTGCGCTATGCGGAATAGCTGGCCCTTCATCTCGGCCTGGCCGTTGGCTACCACTGCTCCGAACTGATCGCGGAAGCGCTTGCAGACGGCAGTAGAGTCGGTGCCCTCGGGCGCGGCGACAGCGGTGAGTGCCGCGGCGGGCGAGGCGGCCGCGAACAGCTTCAGCCCTAGCGCTTGCACCCCGGCACGTGTCATCGCCGCGCAAAGTTCCGCATTTGTGATCAGGGCGTTGCGTCCGGCGGCGAGATTTCCTTCTCCCATTTGGCGAACGTAATCGAGTGCGGCGGCGAGTCCAGCGAACAGCGACGTGGCCGGCGTATAGGAGGACTCCGCCTTTGCAGCGGCCTTTCTTTCTTTGCGTAGATCAAAGTAATAGCGCGGAGACTTTGTCGTCTCCATGCGCTGCCACGCACGCTCGCTGATGGCGCCATAGGCGAGGCCGGGAGGAATCATGAGCGCCTTCTGCGATCCACCGATGATGACGTCAATGCCCCAACCGTCGACGTCAAACTTCGTAGTGCCCAGCCCAGTGATGGCATCGACGACGAGCAGAACATCAGGCCGCGCCCGCACTAGCCTGGCAATTGCCTCGACATCGTGGCGAGTCCCGGTGGAACTCTCGGTTGCCTGCACGTAAACGCATCGGATCTCGGGTGTGAGCTTGTCGAGCACGGCTTCGATCGAAAAAGTAGCGCCGTAAGGAGCGGTAACGGTTTCGACCACGCAGCCGAAAGCCTTGACGAGCGAAACCCAACGCTCACCGAATTTTCCCGCGGTCAGGACGAGGACTTTGTCTCCGGGCGATGTCAGGTTTGAGATCGAGGCTTCCATGAAGCCCGTGCCCGAAGACGTCAGCACCAACACGTCGTTACGGGTGCCGATGAATTCCTGCAGGTCCGTGAGCACGCGCGTAAACAAGGCGCGGAAGTCGGCGGTACGATGGTGCGCGCCGTAAGAAGCCATGGCAGTTTGCGCCGCGGGTAGAAGGGGCGTGGGGCCGGGAGTGAAGAGCCTATTCTTTTTGAGCATTGGGTCCTGGAGCCTTGACTGAACAGGATATGCGATGACGTCCGGCTTGGGGGAGAAATTGCAGAGGGCAGAGGGCAGATTGCAGGGTGAACGGAGACAAAGTTTCAAGGTTTCAGAGTTTCAATGTTTCCGGTTTCAATCCGAATCTTCGACTGTGGCTGCGAAACCTTGGGACCTCGATACTCTTGGTCTTTGCCTCTGCAATCTGACCCCTCACGTCTGACCTCCTTGCGGTTCTATAATCCGTTCATGCCTCTTATTGACCAAATCCAGAAAGACATTGTTGCTGCGATGAAGGCGCGTGAAGAGCAGCGGCTTTCGACGCTGCGGATGGTGAAGACCGCGCTCAAAAACAAAGAGATCGAAAAGATGGCGCCGCTTGACGACAAAGAGTCGCAGCAGGTGCTCTCGACACTGATCAAGCAGCGAAAGGATTCGATTGAGCAGTTCACTAAGGGCGGACGCCAGGAAATGGCCGACAAGGAAGCGGCCGAGATCAAGCTTATTGAGACCTATCTGCCGAAGGCAGCCGGCGAAGAGCAAATTGTGGCGGGAGTGCGGGCGACGATTCTCGAGATGACTGGACCGCTGACGATGAAGGACATGGGCACGGTGATGAAGGCCGCCATGGCGCGATTTGCCGCCGCGGGCTTCCGCGTGGATGGGAAGGTGGTTAGCGAGGCGGTGAAGAAGGAATTGAGCAAGTAGATGGGGATCGGCGCCATCTACATCGTCACCTGGTGGAATCGCTATCCCCGCTCCGAGATTCCGCTCAGCTTTCCGGAGTTCAATACCGGCATTCTGGCTTATAGGCGATCACCGCAAATGGAACGTGTTTTGAAGGATTGGTCAGAGCTCTATCGCTCGTTCCTTTGAAACAACGCGGCGCGCGAACAATGCTTCCGAAATTGATTCGACGCGGGAAAGAGAGTGGGGCTGGCGGATAGCAAAGGCACAGGTTCGTGCCACTACTTGCCTCGTTGCCACTCCCGATACGCCTCGCTCTTTCCTATGCCGCGCTCTTTGGCCACTTTCTTCAGCGCGGCTTTTTCGTCTACCTTCTCAGACTCCATCACTGCGCGCACGCGTTGGGCGACGGTGACGGTCGAAGTCTCAGGTCTTAGGTCTTGCGTATCCGTTTTCGCGATCAGCACTGTGATCTCGCCTTTTACTTCCCCGCGCTTCTTTAGCTGATCGAGCACTTCTCCGGCCCGCCCGCGCAGAAATTCCTCGTGCAGCTTGGTTACTTCGCGGGCTACTACTATGTGGCGGGCTTCCCCGAGAACGTCGCAAACATCGGAAAGCGTTTCGAGCAGGCGGTGCGGGGCTTCATAGAAAACCTGCGTTCTCGGCGATTCGCGTACGCTTTCCAACAGTTTGCGGCGCTGACCGGATTTGGCGGGGAAGAAACCGCTGAAACGGAAGGAATCGGTGGGCAGACCGCTGGCTACTAGCGCGGCCAGGAAGGCCGATGCTCCGGGGATGGGAATGACCGGCACGTGATGACGGATGGCGAGTGAGATCAACCGAAATCCTGGATCGGAAATCCCCGGCATGCCGGCGTCCGTGACCAGAGCGATCTTGGCGCCGCTTTCCAGGTCCACGACCAGTTCGGCGGATTTGGTCATTTCGTTGTGCTCGTGGTAGCTGACGGTGCGGGTTTGAATGCCGTAGTGGCTGAGGAGTTTTTGCGTCTGGCGGGTGTCTTCGCAGGCAATCAGGTCGACTTCTTTGAGGACGCGCAGAGCGCGGAGGGTGATGTCTTCGAGATTGCCGATGGGAGTAGCGACTAGATAGAGCGCCGAGCCTAACACCCCGCAGCGGCTATTCGTAGCTTGGTTTTCGGGTTCCGCACGCATGCCGCCAGTCTAGCAAGAAAATCGAGAGCCTTCTCGATCTTGAGGCTCGCCAGGTACTGTCGCGTCCCGTGCGGGAAGGCGCGGTCTCAGCCCACCGCGCCGATCAGGCATTCGAGGACTTGCTCGACTTGCGAGTCCCCCGGTATCCCCACTTCGTTCCGCTGTGCCGGATCTGGGAGCTCCGCGACAACTTGTCCCTCGCATCGTTTGGGCGCACGAACTCGACCCACAACAGAACGACAAACTATTCGCCTATTTCAAGGATCGCCAAATTTGGCTCTGTGAGCCAGATCGAAACTACCAAAAATTGACACCTTTGCATGTCAACAGTTCGCAGCCGGGGGCACATTTGGGCGGCTAGCGCACCGGAAACCCTCGATGCGACCGGCCCACCCATGGCTGAGCTACCGCGATCACTCGAAGCTGGCGGTAAAGTCAGCGTCCACAATGCTCGGGCCTTGTCCCTCCGAAGAATTTCGGAAGACCAGATAATATTTCTGCGGATTGGCAACCCCAGCGTTGAGCTCCCAATGAATTTCGCCGCGACTGGAGGGATCTGCAGAAAACGCGGCGGTCCCCGGCTTGTTGTGCGCAAAGCCGGCAAACTCGCTCTCACTCATGAGCAAGAGTTCCACCGCGCCGCCGCTCTGGTTTCGCCGCGCCGCAACTGAGCGAAATCTCCCTTTCAGTTGGGGATGAATTGCATGCGGAGGCACCACGAATTCGAAGATTTGGTAGGTTTCTATCGCGAGGCGTCCATGGAGAAAGTGATTGGCTGCGCCCGCATCGGCCGCGTTGACATGGTCAAGCAACGAAGGGGGACTGCTCGGCGCCGGAGCTGCATCACCTCCGCCGGCGGCCCCGTTCTGCTCGGCCAGCACCCCATACGCTTGAAGGTTGGCGGCAGAAAGAGTGGGATCGTCGCTGGCCGACAGGGACTCGGCGAATCGAACTGGCGCCACAGTCCGGGAAGACTCTCGCTGCCACAACATCTTGCCTTCATGCCCGACTGCGCGGAAGAAGTATCCCGCAATCGCCAGCAGGACAACGCCCATCAGCAAGTGCAACAAGCTGGTAACTTTTTTCACGTTGCGCACTACCGTCCTAACCGGTTGAATCCTGAACTTACGCAGGAGACTAGCGTTGGCTGCCTGCAGGTCGGCAAAACATCCGAATAATGACCAGCGAGTGCGCCTGCCGGCGTTCGTCGAGAATCTCGGGTCTTGCTATCGATCCCTCCCGAACAGTCGAGTGTGCCCGCCCGACGATGTCCGCGCCAAGATTACAACCGTAATGAACACGCGACCGACTTCCCCGGCATGTTTCCATTCGGCACACAAGAATTTGCGGCCCAAGTTGCCTTGGGCCGCGTTGGTTTTAACTTCCGTTCTTGCAGCGTTTGCCGCCGACTTCGTCGCCGTGGTCTTCCGCGTGGCAGCTGCGGCGATATAGTCACTGCTCGTGGCCCATTTTGCATTCAGCGCGCACGACCCGGTCACTTTTACCATCGTGACCGCGGCCTGGTAGCTGCCCCCGCCTAGGGGCGTAACTGCACCCACCGTGCACACCGTGCCAGGCGTCGTGATCGTTGGAGCAACCGCACCGCTCCCGCTCTCATCCGACGTCGCCGTCACCGTGAATAGGGTTCCGTTCCCGGCCGTGGCCGGCGCACCCGTGAAG
>JBAQIB010000086.1:0-1572 GCA_049288625.1 Terriglobales bacterium
GGCCGGGACTGTTTCTGATTATTCCGCTCATCGAAACCATTCCCTACTGGCTCGACATCCGCGTCCTCACTAGCTCGTTCAAGGCGGAAAAGACGCTGACGAAAGATACGGTGCCGGTGGATGTGGATGCAGTGTTGTTCTGGAAGATTGTGGATCCCAAGAAAGCGGCCCTGGATGTGGCTGACTATCAAAGCGCAATAGGTTGGGCGTCACAAACCGCCCTGCGCGATGTCATCGGCAAGACCATGCTCTCGGATATGCTTGAGGGTCGAGACAAAATCAGTGACTCGTTGCGGAAGATCATTGATGAGCGCACCGAACCGTGGGGCATCAACGTCATCTCGGTAGAGGTCAAAGATGTTTTGATACCGCCGGCGTTGGAAGATGCGATGTCCATGCAAGCGCAGGCCGAGCGTGAACGTCAGGCCCGCGTGATTCTGGGAGATTCTGAGCGCCAGGTAGCAGAAAAATTTGGCGAAGCCGCCAAGACCTACGCCAACGATCCTATTGCATTACATCTGAGGGCGATGAACATGCTGTACGAAGGGCTGAAGGAAAACTCAACGATCGTGATTGTGCCTAGCTCCGCTGTGGAAACGATGCAACTTGGCGGCCTTGCAGGCATGACGGCGCTAACCATGGGGCTGGGCCAGGAACGGAAGAACAAAGAAAAAGAAAGCCAAGTAAACGCCCACGGCAACAACAACGGCGACAAGCAATTGACTTCCGTTTAGTGTTGCATCCCGATTTCGGTCACGGATTAGATTCTGTCATTCCAAAACGAGGACCGAATCGCGTGCCGGAATACGCAACAAATCGACAAACCTTAGCGCACCGAACTGTTTTACCGGGATTACATCTGCGGCTTTTGGACTTCTGCGCTGCTATTCGGTCGGACACTCGGAAACAGTAGCCCGGCCTCGCAAAGACCAACCCCTGTGTGCGTTTTATGTGCGCTCATTCGCAAGGCCTGGCTGGCGGTGTTGATCGTCCATACCCTCGCGCAAGTGTGGCGCTGTGCATGGTTCGCAAGGCAACAAGGAGGACCTCCGCGGAAAAGCGACGGGTTGGTTGCGGAGGCGCGATGGTTCCACGAACAATCGGCTTTCCTTACGATCTGCCATGGGGGCGTCGCGAGTGGCCGTGGCTGCTATCGAAGACAACGCACTCCCCCTAAACCTCCTCTCCTCATTAGCGCAGACGACCGAAGCGCAGCCTGCAGCGAAGAAAACGATTGCGTGCTCCGGTTCGACGGCAAGGTTTCTGGAGAGCAAGAGCTCGAAGACAGGCTGGAATCCGTTGTGCTTATCGGCCGGCAAGAACAGTTGAGTGCAGACTTCGAACGCTTGAAACAGCTCCTAAACTTGGCCCCCGAACTCTCCTTGCCCCAGGACGATATTCTTGCCCATCGCACGCCGAGAGAGTTCGATCGCAAGTTGACTCCGCTGGCCGAGCAAAACCTGTCCGCCTGGTATGCAGAGGATATTCGATTCTATGAGCATTGTTTGCATCTTCGCAGCCTGCGAAAGACATGACGGAAGGTAATCTGAAGGCTACATAACATTTTCCAGT
>JBAQIB010000087.1:0-36294 GCA_049288625.1 Terriglobales bacterium
AGGAGTTGGGGAAGCAGGAATAGGGAGCTGATTGCTTTTTCCTGCAATCCACAGCCCCTCCTGCTAAAATCCTTAAAATCCACTCCCAGGAGTTCGAATGCAAGCGACGCTTGCCCTCGAAGACGGCCGCGTCTTCCGAGGCAAAGGCTACGGCGCCAAAGGCGAGTGCTCCGGCGAAGTCGTTTTTAATACTTCCATTACGGGCTACCAGGAAATTTTCACCGACCCTTCCTACGCCGGACAGATCGTCGTTCTGACCAACCCTGAAATCGGCAACTACGGCACCAATCCTGAAGACAGCGAAGCCATCCGCCCCTACATCGAAGGGCTGATCGTCCGCGAGTTCTCGAAAGTCAGCTCCAACTGGCGCTCGCAGCAGGTCACCGACGAGTTCATGGAGCAGTTCAAGATTCCCGTGCTCGCCGATATCGACACCCGCGCGCTGGTCCGCCACCTGCGCGACCACGGCGTAATGCGCGGCGTGATCTCGACGCTGGAAAGCGACGCCGAAAAGCTGGTCGCCAAGTCGCGCGCGATTCCGAAGATGGATGGCCAGGATCTGGCCAAAGTCGTCTCGACCAACCACACCTACGTCTGGGAAACCGGCGAGCGCTCGCACCTCCCCGACGAAATCGTGGGAGTGAAAGACGAGCCGCCGCGCTTCCACGTAGTTGCCTACGACTTTGGCATCAAGCAAAACATTCTGCGCAAGTTGCGCGGCGAAGGCTGCAAAGTAACGGTAGTCCCCGCACAAACCACCGCGGAAGACGTGCTCTCCCTGAAGCCGGACGGAGTCTTCCTCTCCAACGGCCCCGGAGACCCCGAGCCCTGCACCTACGCGGTTGATAACATCCGCCGCCTCATGGGACGCCAGCCCATCTTCGGCATCTGCCTCGGCCATCAGCTAACCGGCATCGCGCTCGGCGGCAAGACCTTCAAATTAAAATTCGGACACCACGGCGGCAATCACCCGGTAAAGCAGCTGCAAACCGGCAAAGTAGAAATCACCGCCCACAACCACAACTTCGCGGTCGACCCCGACTCGCTCCCGCAAAGCGAAGTCGAACTCACGCACATGGACCTGAACGACCAGACGCTCGAAGGTATGCGCCACAGAAACCTGCCGCTCTTCAGCGTCCAGTACCACCCCGAAGCCGCGCCCGGCCCGCACGATTCGCACTATTTGTTCAAGGATTTTGTGAAGATGATGGAGGAGTGGAAGAGGTGAAAGACCAAAGCGTCTTTTATGTCTATGCATTGAAAGACCCGCGATCGAATCCTGCTCTCCCTTTCTACATCGGAAAAGGTGCCGGAACCCGCGCCTGGGAACACGAACTTCGAATCGATCAATCCGAAAAAGGTGAACGAATAAGGCAGATTCATGGCGCGGGCCTCGATGTACTCACAGTCAAGCTGGTTGAGGGTCTATCTGAAACCGAGGCCTTTAGGATTGAAGCGGAGTTGATCAGCTCTTTTGGAACGAAGAGTAACGGCGGTCTATTGACTAATGCCGTAATCCCGAAAGGTGTGAGGTTGAGTAGTAAGCGCGGCGTGGTAGTTCCTGCAGGTGCAGTGGAAAAGGCTCAGATAGCTCTTGAGCATTTGAAAAGCGCGGTGTTTGAAATGACCCAGGCCAACAAGGAGGGCGTTACGAACTACGAAATAGCTAAGTGTCTTGGACTCCAAAGCGACTACGGCGGAGGTTCCAAAAACTACTTAAGCTACAGCGTGCTTGGAATCTTGATGCGAGAAGGAAAAATTAAACGACTTCAAGACAAGAAACACGTTGCAGCGGTTAGATAGATAATGCCCAAACGAACTGACATCTCGAAAATCCTGATTCTCGGCTCTGGGCCCATCGTCATCGGACAATCCGCCGAGTTCGACTACTCCGGCACGCAGGCCTGCAAGGCTCTCAAGTCTGAGGGCTTTGAAGTCGTGCTGGCCAACTCGAACCCGGCCACCATCATGACCGATCCCGAGTCGGCCGACCGCACTTACATCGAGCCGCTCACCCGCGAATATCTCGAAGAGATCATTCGCCTTGAGCGTGAAATGGCGCCCAGCGCGGGTTTTGCCATCCTGCCGACCGTTGGCGGACAGACTGCGCTTAATCTCGCCATTGAACTCGCCGACGGCGGCGTGCTCGAAAAATACGACGTGCAATTGATCGGCGCGCAGATCAGCGCCATCAAAAAGGCCGAAGACCGTCTCTTCTTCAAAGACGCCATGCAGCGCATCGGCCTTGACGTGCCGAAATCCGCGCTCGTCAACAATCTCAAAGATGGCCTCGAATTCGCCGGCAAAATCGGCTTTCCCGTGATCATCCGTCCGAGCTTCACGCTCGGCGGCACCGGCGGCGGCATCGCCTACAACCGTGAAGAATTGATGGACGTGCTCGCCCGCGGCCTCGACCTCTCGCCCGTGCACGAGTGCCTCATCGAAGAATCCGTCCTCGGCTGGAAAGAGTACGAGCTCGAGGTGATGCGCGATACTAAAGACAACGTCATCATCATCTGCTCGATCGAAAACTTTGACCCCATGGGCGTGCATACCGGCGACTCCATTACCGTCGCGCCCGCGCAAACGCTCACCGACCGTGAATACCAGATGATGCGCGACGCCTCCATCGCCGTAATCCGCGAGATTGGTGTCGAAACCGGCGGATCGAATATTCAATTCGGCGTGAATCCATCGACCGGCCGCATGGTGGTCATCGAGATGAACCCGCGCGTGTCGCGCTCATCCGCGTTGGCATCGAAAGCGACGGGCTTCCCGATTGCCAAGATCGCAGCAAAATTAGCCATCGGCTACACGCTCGACGAGATCCCCAATGACATCACGCGCAAAACGCCCGCCTGCTTCGAGCCAACGCTCGACTACGTAGTCGTCAAAATTCCCAAGTGGCAATTTGAGAAATTCCCCGGAGCCGATGAAAGCCTGGGCCCGCAGATGAAGTCGGTCGGCGAAGTCATGGCCATCGGTCGCACCTTCAAAGAAGCCCTGCAGAAGGGAATCCGCGCGCTCGACACCGGCAAGAAAGTGGGCTCAGAGAAAATCGAGCCCAAGATCCTAACGCAACGCCTGGTCACGCCGCACCCCGAGCGCCTCTCCTACGTCCGCTACGCGCTTCGCCAGGGCCACACGATCAAGCAGATCGCGAAGATGACTTCGATCGACCCGTGGTTCCTCTACCAACTCAAAGAGATTAACGACATGCAGTTGGAGCTGGAAAAGCACCCGATGGAATCTGTTCCAACCGAAATTGTCCGCGAAGCCAAGCGCATGGGTTTCTCCGACGGCCGTCTGGCCGGTACATGGCGCTTAGACGGCAAAGGCGGCCAGGAAAAAGTTCGTCATTTTCGCAAGAAGCACGGCCTGAAGCCGGTCTACAAGCGTGTCGATACCTGCGCCGCCGAGTTTGAAAGCTACACGCCCTATCTCTACTCAACCTACGAAGAAGAAGACGAAGCCGCGCCCACGCCAAAGAAGAAAGTCGTCATCCTCGGCTCCGGTCCCAATCGCATAGGGCAGGGAATTGAGTTCGACTACTGCTGCTGCCACGCCAGCTACGCCCTGCGCGAGGATGGCTACGAAACGATAATGATCAACTGCAATCCCGAGACGGTCTCCACCGACTACGACACCAGCGACCGCCTCTACTTTGAGCCGCTCACGCTTGAAGACGTCTTCGCCATCTGCGAGCACGAAGCCTCCGCCGGCGCGCCCGTAGGCGTCATCGTCCAATTCGGAGGCCAGACGCCGCTCAACCTTTCCCTCCCGCTCAAGGCCGCAGGCCTAAACATCATCGGCACTTCGCCCGAGTCCATCGACCTGGCAGAAGACCGCAAGCGCTTCGGCAAGCTTCTGGAAGAACTCGACATCCCGCAAGCCCCCGGCGCCATGGTCACCTCCGCCGAAGGCGCCGTCGAAGCCGCCAACAAAATCGGCTTCCCGGTCCTCGTCCGTCCTTCCTACGTTCTAGGCGGCCGCGCCATGGTTATTGCTTTCGACGAAGACACAATCACGCAGTACATGAAGCAGGCGGTAGAGTATTCGCAAGATCGACCCATCCTCATCGACAAGTTCCTCGAAGACGCGATCGAGGTTGACGTCGACGCGCTCTCGGACGGCGAAGATGTAGTCATCGGCGGCATCATGCAGCACATCGAAGAAGCGGGGATCCACAGCGGCGACTCGTCGTGCGTGCTGCCTGCTGTCGATATTCCCGAGCCCCTGCTGAACCGCATGCGCGAATACACATTCAAACTAGCCCGCGCTTTAAGAGTGATCGGCCTGATGAATGTCCAGTTCGCCATTCCGCGTGGCAACGGTAAAAGCGGCAATGGGAATCACGAGCCTACGGTCTATGTCCTGGAGGTCAATCCCCGCGCCTCGCGCACCGTCCCCTACGTCTCGAAAGCCACCGGCGTGCCCATGGCGAAAATTGCAGCGCGCCTTATGACCGGCCGCAAGCTCCGCGAATTCCTGCCCGAATACATTGAGCAAGCAAAAGATCTAGACACCGGCAGCAACTACTTCGTGAAATCCCCAGTCTTCCCCTGGTCGAAATTCCCCGGCGTCGACACCGTCCTCGGCCCCGAAATGCGCTCCACCGGAGAAGTCATGGGCGTGGCCGACAACTTCGGCGAAGCCTTCGCCAAAGCTCAAATTGCCGCCGGACAAAAACTGCCCATCAAAGGCACGGTCTTCGTTAGTGTCACGGACCACGACAAACCCGGAGTAGTCGAAGTCGCTCGCCGCTTCGTCGACATGGGCTTTAAACTCGTAGCCACCCACGGCACCGCCGATAAACTCGAAGAAGCCGGCCTCGCCGTCGATCGCGTGTACAAGGTCAAAGAAGGCCGCCCCAACGCCGTCGACCTGATCAAGGCCGACCGCATCCAGCTCATCATCAACACCCCCCACGGCCCCGACCCCTACTTCGACGAAAAGGCCATCCGCCGCGCCGCCGTGAGCTCGCGCATCCCGACGATCACGACGCTGTCAGCCGCCCGCGCCGCCGCCGAAGGCATCTCCGCCCTGCAGCGGGGAGAAGTGCGGGTGCAAGCGTTGCAGGCGCTGCACGCGGAGAGGATGGCCCAATAGAAAGCGCTTCCTATATTTTCCGATCCCCATGCCCACCGCCAAAGGCGGCTTCGCCGCCCTCGCCATTCTCGGACTCCCCATCTTCATCGCGGCCGTCCTCTTCGGCCCCGCCGCCTTCGATCTGGCTTTCCACCATCGACCGCCTGAGCGTTACCTAATCCCCGCAGGCTTCACCGGTTGGGCCCGCATCGAATTCCGCAAGAGAGATGCGGCGCCGCTCCCCACGGAAGACGGCCACCGCCTGATAAAACTCGACCCGCAAGGCAAGCTCTCCACCAGCTCCAACCCGCAAACCGGCCACGGCAAAGACGACTTCTATTACTACTCCTCCGGCGATCCCTCAAAAGAACATCGCAAGCCCATCTCCAATGCCGGAGTCTGCAAAGGCATCGGTATGATCTGGCAAGTTGAAACCCTGGTCGACGACAAGAGCGAAACTCCCTTCACCCGCTTCTTCGTCGGCACGGAGGATCAATACCGGCGGGATGTTGACCCTACAGGAACAAAGCTCCCTGCCTGCGAATAATGGGTGCCTGGCGAGATGGCACGTGCCGGCTCAACATGGGCCGCGGATCCTCACTACAAACTGCTTCCGATCCTGAATCCTTTTCCCAAAACCATCGCTCCTTCTATATAGAGGGAACTTTGACCACGATAGACACTGCAACCGCGTCCAAGCTTCTCACCGCGACCGATCCGTCCGGGCGACATCAGTGGATCGACGTCCGCTCGCCCAGCGAATATGCGTCGGGGCACGTGCCGGGGGCTGTGAACATTCCTCTTGACCAGATCGAAGCACGTCTCGATGATTTGCTGCCCAACATTCCCATCATCATTGTCTGCCAAGCTGGCAAGCGAGCGCGCATGGTTGCCGGCCTGCTCCAGCCTTGCCGCACCGATGTCACCGTTCTCGATGGAGGCACCACAGCCTGGAGTGCAGCCGGCCTGCCTTTGGTCGCCAGCGTGAAATCGCGCTTCTCGCTCGAGCGGCAGGTCCGTCTAGTTGCGGGCGTGCTTGTTCTCATTGGGGTGGCGTTGTCTCTCACGCTGCAGCGCAATTGGATCTTTCTGGCCGCTTTTGTTGGTGCTGGCCTTTCGTTTGCCGGCCTGTCCGACATTTGCCTGATGGCGGGCCTGCTTACGCGGATGCCTTGGAATCAGACGCGCAGCAAGCCGAGCGCTGCGCGTCCACAAACATGCAAATTGTGATTGCGATCACGCGGTTATAGGACGAGCACTGAAATAATCAATGAGTGAACTTCGAAACCCTAGTCAATCAACACAAAGACGCGGTGTACCGGCAAATGGTCCGGGTTTGCGGAAATCATGCGGACGCCGAGGACGTTCTGATCGAAGCGCTGCTGAAGGCTTACCGCCATCTCGATCAACTTCAAGACTCCGGCGCTTTTCGCGCCTGGCTCGCGAAAATCGCCAACCGCATCTGCTGGCAGTTGCGCAAACGGGAGTTACTCATGCCGCTCTTGCAACTTTCGTCTCTCGAAGACGAGGGCCGGGAAATCTCGGCGCACCAGCCCTCCGTCGACGTGCAGATGGAATTGGCGCAAATGAAGGCGCTGCTGCTCGCCGCTATCACCAATCTGCCGGACCCGTATCGCGCTGTGTACGAGATGCGTGACTTGCAGAATGTGCCTGGCGACAAGGTTGCTCACAAACTCGGCATATCGATAGCCGCGATGAAGTCGCGCCTCCACCGGGCTCGCGCGCTCATCCGAGAGCACCTGGACAGCACGCTTTTGCGAAACAAGGAACGATAGCGAAGAACTTCAGTCAAGAGCTTGGAAGAAATCTTAACAACGGTTAGGGGAGAGCCCCCAAACTCGGAGGCAATCATGGAAGTCGTAGTAGAACATCTCGGAGCTGTTCAATTTGAAATCAAAGCGCGTCAGCACGTCATCGCGTCCGATCAGCCCCCGGAAAACGGCGGGTTCGATGAAGGCATGACGCCGCCTGAGTTGCTCCTCGCCTCGCTCGGTTCGTGCGCCGGGTTTTACGCGGCCGCATATCTGCGCAAGCACAAACTCTCTGAAGCGGGCACCATTGTCCGAGTCACTGCAGAAAAGCGCAAAGATCCGCCGCGCCTCGATGACTTTCGCATTTCGATTGACCTTCCAGTCGGTCTTGACGCGAAGCACATCGAGGGCGTGGAGCGCGCGGTCCATCAGTGCCTTATCCACAATACCTTGCTTCATCCGCCCACGATTGCGATCGAAATTCACAATCCGGACATGGCGGTCTAAGCTGGTAAGCTAACAGGTTGTAGCTTGCAACCAGGAGCCGAGGCCATGCTTCTCTACGGAGTCTTTCCCCCCATCACCACCCCCTTCTATCCTGACGGCCAGGTTTACTACAAGAAGCTTGAATCCAATGTGGAACGCTATTCGCGTACGCCCGTAGCCGGCATCGTAATCCAGGGTTCTACCGGAGAAGCCATCCTTCTTTCCGATCAGGAGCGCCGCGACGTTCTCAAAGCCGCCATCGCAGCAGCCGCGCCCAACAAAGTCATGATCGCCGGAACCGGTATCGAATCCGCCCTTGAAACTCTGCGCCTCTCCGAGTACGCCGCCACGCTCGGCTACGACGCAGCGATGGTGCGCACGCCGCACTACTACAAAAAGCAGATGCACCCCGCCAATCTGCTCGCCTTCTACCGCACTGTCGCCGACCAGTCGCCGCTCCCCATCATCATCTACAACTTCCCTCAGGCCACCGGATACGACATCCCCGCGGAAGTCGTCATCGAACTCGCCAATCACCCCAACATCGCCGCCATCAAGGAATCCAGCGGCAATCTCGACAAGGTGAAAGCGATGGTCGATGGCACGCGCCATGTAAAGCGCGCGGCAACAGTAACCGAGACCTTCGCCGCCGTTACCCCGCGCATGATCAAAGCCGCCGAAACCGAAGCAAAAGAGAAGCAGGAGAAAGAGAGCAGGGAATTAGTCAGTGTGGCCGCGTTAACTGGCTCCGCCGAGTCGCTGGAGCGACCGTCGTCCGTGCCCGTCCCGCAAGACCGTAGCGCCGGCGTCCCGCCGGCTGTCGGGACGGCGTCCTCGCCGTCCCCAAGTGCCAGCGCCTCCAAGCCGTCTTCGTCTGCTGTAAGTGTCGTCGGCACTCTCAAGACCCGCCAAAAAGAAGTCGGGTTCCAGGTCATGGTCGGAGCGGCTCACCAACTCGAACCCTCCCTTGCCCTCGGCGCCGTGGGCGCCATCCTTGCGTTCGCATGTCCCGCCCCCACCGCATGCTACGAAATCTACGCCGCCCTCAAGGAAGGCGATACCACGCTCGCGCGAGAAAAACAGGAGCGCGTCAAACTCGCCGCCCAGCGTGTCGTTTCAGAATTCGGAGTACCGGGGGTGAAATACGCCATGGACTTGAACGGCTACTATGGCGGGACAGCGCGCTTACCCTTCCTGCCCCTCAACGGCGACCAGAAAGCAGAGATCGAGAAGCTCATGGGGAACATACGGAACTAGGCACCGTTCTTCATCCCGACAATGACTCATCCGTAACACGTGCTCTTCCTTCCTCCTGGCAAGCCAGACCCCTCCTTTTGTGGACCTCATATTGTTGAGCTCAGTGAAACGCAAGCAGGCATCTGATTAGCGTGGCCACGCATCTTATATGCGCGATGGCCGACAACTCTTTAAAAACCGAAAAGCCCGAAAAGCCCAGCGCCACTTTGCCTGGGCTCGTTCAAAAAGTCATTCCACCCGTTGTTCCCGGTGATTCGGAAAAGGCACAGATCGCTGTGGAAGGCGCCGATCACCTCTACCGCGAACTGCGCATTGAAAATAAACTCATCGATGAAGATGGCGAGAAGGTCAAGCTCAAGCCGGGAGCGGAAGTCGACGTCACCATCGAGGCCGACCCTTCGCAGATCGTCAAGAGGGGTGCGTAGCGGCTCAGGCCTGCGGGTTTCGGCTTCAAATTCGCTCTCGCCGATAGGCTGTGAGCGCATGACGCGCGACTCTTACGTCACATCCGTTTGTGATCAATGTCACATTGCGGTATAGTTAGAACGAACGTTCGAGCTATGCCGTCTCGTTCCAATTCGGTATCCGTGCCCAAACGTCGGCGCCGCTTGCTCGCTTCTCCTGCCCCGTCCGAAACTCCTTTCGATCGCCGCCTCGGCGAAATCCTTCGTCATGCCACAGAGGTCTTTTGCGACAAGGGATACGAAGGCGCTTCCATGCGCGACCTTTCTCGTGCTACCGGCATGTCGCTCGCCGGCCTCTATCACTATTTCGGGTCCAAGGAGCGTCTGCTCTACCTCATCCAGAAAGACACCTTCACAACCATTGTTGAACAATTAAGAGCGCGGCTCGAAGGTGTCGCTGATCCGGAACAGCGCATCCGTGTTTTCATCGGAAATCATCTCGAATATTTCGTCGGGCACCAGAGCGGACTCAAGGTCCTCTCGCATGAAGACGAAGCGCTGAAGAACGCCTTTGCCCCCGAGCTGGCCGCTATCAAACGCCAGTACTATCGCATCTGTGTGGGGCTGATGGACGATCTGAAGCGCGAACGCCGCCTCGAATTCAATTCGCGCACCGCTGTCATGAGCCTGTTCGGCATGATCAATTGGATTTACACCTGGTACAACCCACGCGTCGACGGTACTGCGGAAGAACTCGCTTGCCAGATGAGCGACCTTTTACTGTCTGGAGTAACGACGCGCGGGCAGCGCTTGCCGCGCAGCCTGCGGCAAAAGAGCTTGCATCCGCCAGAAAGTTGGCGCCTTGTCGCGGTCCACGAAGGCGCGAAGCCGCGCAAGAATACAGCCCACGGCGTTAGCCGTGGGTGAACCGTGGGGAATAAGTAAGCCGCGTAGCGGCGAAAGAAACGACTTCTCGATAGGAGCTTGAAATGGCCACCAGCACCGAACCCATCACCGTTGCAACCGCAAGACAACTCATCAACTACCGCACCGACCGCGGCGTCGCCGTGATCGAAATGAACGATCCCCCCGCCAACACTTATACCTACGAGATGAATCGTCAGCTCGACGACGCCATCCTCAAAGCCCGCATGGATAACGATGTCTACGTGATCTTGCTCACAGGTGCGGGCGACAAGTTCTTCTCCGCCGGCGCAAACATCAAAATGCTGGCGAGCGTCGACCCAACGTTCAAGTATTACTTCTGCCTGCACGCAAACGAAATGCTACTGCGCCTCGAGCACACGCCCAAGCTCGTGATCGCAGCCATTAACGGCCACTGCGTGGGCGGAGGCATGGAGATTGCCATGGCCGCCGACCTCCGCATCGCCCGCAAAGACGCGGGCAAGATTGGCTTGCCCGAAGTGAACCTCGGCGTGCTTCCCGGAACTGGCGGCACACAGCGCCTCTCGCGTCTAGTCGGAAAGAGCAAGGCAATCGAGCTAATGGTCACCGGCAACACGTTCTCGTTCGAAGAGGCGAAGGATCTCGGCGTCATTAACGATATTTTCGAGCGCGACGGTTTCATGGAGAACATCATGGAATACGCGCGTCAGTTCACGCCCCCGAACAAGGCCGCAAAAGCCGTAGGCCGCGTCAAGCGCGCCGTGCAGACCGGTTGGGAGATTCCGCTGGAGTCAGCTCTTGCATTAGAACGAGAGAACCAGCAACTGCTCTTCCAAAGCGAAGACGCCAAAGAAGGCCTGGCCGCCTATGTAGAGAAGCGTCCAGCCGAGTTCAAAGCAAGATAGCGGAACGCCGACACTCGTGTCCTCGCGGCAGCGTGCAGAGACGGGCGTCTTCGTGCATCCACTGAATCGAATGGGGGAGCGGGGATCTGGGCGTGTGAAAGAGAAAGGTTTCTCGGCGTCCTCTGCGTCTCGGCAGTGAAAGGATCGTGAGTTTATGCCAGGCAAGGTAGCAAAGATCGGAAGCTTCAGTGAGTGGGAAGGTCTCTTCAACGAATGGCGCCAGGAGATCGGCGTGAACGGGGACGACGTCAAGTCCTTCCGCTTCGACACGCTCTACGGCGCCATCGAGACGGATGACATTCAGTTCGGCTCCTACAAGGGCCGCAAGAAGTGGGAGAACCTGCGCCAGATTCCGACGCAGCAGATGCGCGACGCCCTGATGAACATGATTGTCTATCAGGGCGACACCGAGTTCGCGAGCGTCGAGCAGCAGCGCAACCTGTTCGAGACCGCGCCCACCGACTGGGACCGCCGCGCGCTGACGCGCGTGATGATCGAAGAGATGCGCCACGGCTGGCAGATGTGCGCGTTGCTCATCGACTTCTTCGGCTACTCGGGAAAGGTAGAGGCACAGAAGATGCTTGAGCGCCGCGCCTTCGAAAACCAGCGCCTGCTCGGTACTTTCAACGTGGACATCGACAACTGGCTTGACTTTTTCGTGTACACGGACTTCGTGGACCGCGATGGCAAGTTTCAGCTGCAGATGCTCAAGTACTCGGCATTCGCGCCGCTCGGCCGCTCGACTTCCTACATGCTGCGAGAAGAGGCCTTCCACATGGGCACAGGCAACGACGGCCTACGCCGAATCGTTGAAGCCGGCGTAATCCCACAGTCGCTGTTTCAGAAATATCTCAACAAGTGGATCTCCAGCTCCTACGACCTGTTCGGCACCGACCACTCTTCATCCGCGCACTGGGCGTATGTGTGGGGCATCAAGGGGCGCTACGACGAGCCGCAGAACGAGAAGGGCGCGGACCTCGACGACCTCAACGACTACAACCGCGATCTCTACCGGCAAGAAGTAGGGGGATTGGTCGAGCGTCTGAACACCTTCCTGAGGCCGGGAGAGAAGAAGTACTACACGCCCGACATCAAGTTCAACCGGAGTATAGGGCGGTGGGCGGGAGCCCGCTTCCATTGCGAGACCGGCGAACCGCTAGACGACACAGCCTACCGGCACCATTGCGAAGAGTATCTGCCTGCGGCGAAGGATAAGACGCTGCTGCTCGACATCATTCGCAACGAGAAGAAGTGGATCAAAGAGAAGGAAGGGGCGCGGGACCCGCTGGCGACGATCGGCGAACCGCGCAAGTCCGCCGTCAATTTGTAGAGCGAGCGGCTGCCTAAAGAGTAGTTGAGGGCCGGCCCCAAGACCTGCCAGAGACAAACGCTCCACGTGGAACGTTTGTGCAGGTGCAGTTGTAGCTACGCTGAAGTCTGTAAAGCGGGCGGATCTTACTTCCTGGCAATAGGTTGCAGCGGAGCGCGCGGAGGTTGCAGACTTTTCTGTACACTGTGTAGTCCGCCTTTTGGGTTTAGGTTTTGGGAGGGACGGGCAAGCGCCCGTCTTTCGATTTCAAAATTGACGAGGTGCCTTGTAGCCAATCCCGAAAACAATCCGCAACCGCAGCGAAACTACGGCTCTGGCCACCTGATGTGCAGCACCTCGCTGTGGGGGCTGGCAGGATTTATTGGGTGCGCCTACTTCGCGTGGGTCTCGTTTCGCCATATTGCCCAGAACGAGCTCGAATGGCCGCATGACCTTTGGACGGCTGCGACATATGTTGTGTGGATTGTGCTCCTTGGTGGCTTAACGTTCGGCACTCACTGCCTGCGCGAGCGGATTTTCTTTGGCGTGCTGCTGATCAATTTCTTTATCGGGCTGGGGCTCACGCTTTGGAGTGGGATACCAGTGGACAGTGTCCGGACGGCAAGGCTGGTGACGGGCGCTTTGTGGGCGCTCGGGACAGTGATGAGTTTGACGACGGTGGGGCGGGCGGGGAAGACAGTCAGCAGTTAGGATTTGGCGCGTATTGGTTCGGTTTCGCGCCACAAACAAGCAGGGCAGCCGCCAATCCGAGTGCATGTAAGGGGCAACGTGGGGCTTCCGTCGTTTCTTTGATTGCCAGAACGTTGATCGATAGCCCCGCTCTCCGAATTCAGTCCACGCTTCGTTGCAAGGCTAGTCGCCGCGGATCTTCGAACAGACGCGCCATAACCGCGCCGAAGATAAAGCCCCCGATGTGCGCCAAGTACGCTACTCCTCCCGCCTGCACCTGTGCCACCACCCCGGCGCTGAAGAGCTGGATAAGAAACCAAAAACCAATCAGGAGCGCGGCCGGGATGAACGTGATCCGCACAAAGACAAAGAAGAATAACGCCGCGCGAATCCGGTCCCGAGGATAGGTGACCAAAAACGCGCCCATTACCGCGGCAATCGCGCCGCTTGCGCCCAGGTTCGGGACGGTGGAATGGGGTGAGGCCGCCACCTGGGCCATCATCGCGACCAGGCCGCCAATAACGTAGAAAACCAGATACCGCCCAGGTCCCATCGCGTCTTCGATCTCGGGTGCAAAGGCCCACAAGAAAATCATGTTCCCGATGATGTGCGACCAACTGGCGTGCATGAACATTGCCGTCAGAAGCGTGATCAGGTGTTGGCCAGAAACAATTTGGGCGGGAATTACCGACCAATTGCTCACAAAGGCGTCACCACCCATCAACTCCAACAGAAACACGAAAGCGTTCACGAGGATGATAAGGATGGTGACGATCGATATGCGTGTTGGGCGCCGCGAAGCGTCCCCTAACGGAATCATGCCACCCATTCGGTCCTCCTCCGCCCACCCAGAATACAGACAGCCTCATCTATCGTTCGTTCCCATCTTTAACTTCGCCGTAGAGCCTACCACCGTTCGGATTCTCGGGTAAGGGATGACGCGGCTCAGGCTATAATCGGACGCACCGATGGCGCTTACTCCTGGAACAAAACTTGGCCCTTACGAGATCCAATCACCGCTCGGAGCCGGCGGCATGGGCGAGGTGTATCGTGCCCGGGACACACGGCTGGGGCGCGATGTCGCGCTAAAGATTCTCCCAGAATCGTTTGCGCAAGATGCGGACCGCCTGCACCGTTTCGAGCAGGAGGCGCGGGCCGTTGCCGCGCTGAATCATCCCAATATTCTGGCCCTGTTCGACATCGGGCGGCACAACGGCTCGCCCTTTCTGGTTTCCGAGTTGCTGGAGGGCGACAGCCTGCGCGATGTACTCGAGAACGGCGCATTGCCGCAACGCAAAACGATCGAGTACGGGGTGCAGATCGCGCACGGCCTCGCAGCCGCGCATGAGAAGGGGATCGTACACCGCGACCTGAAGCCTGAGAACATTTTTGTCACCAAGGATGGGCGGATTAAGATTCTGGATTTTGGCCTGGCCAAGCTGGCGCAGACGGACCTGGGTTCGGACGATGTGACGTTGACGCACGGGCGCACGGCGGCCGGCGTGGTGATGGGCACGGCCAGCTACATGGCACCGGAGCAGGTGCGGGGCGAAAGCGCCGATCCGCGTACAGACATTTTTGCCTTTGGTTCGGTGCTTTACGAAATGCTGTCGGGGACGCGTGCGTTCCGTCGAGACACGGCGGCAGAGACAATGACAGCGGTGCTGAAGGACGATCCTGCGGAATTGACGGAAACCGGGCGCGCGGTTTCGCCCACGCTTGAGCGCATTGTGCGGAGGTGTCTGGAAAAGAATCCGGAGCAGCGTTTCCAATCGGCGCGCGATCTCTCGTTTGCGCTGGGCGCGCTCTCGGGAACGGAGACGAGCGGTGCGGCGCGGGCGGCAGCAGCGGCCGCTCCCAGGCGAACGTCGCTGCTTCCATGGCTCGCTGCAGCACTGGCGACGTTGGCGGTCGCGGCCGGGACGTGGTACGTGGCGCGGCGTCCGGTACCCACGGAGCGCATGGAGTTTGCGCTGGCAGTGCCGGACGAGATGAGCATCAGCCACATGGCGCTTTCTCGCGATGGCACGATGCTGGTGTTTGTTTCGCCGGAAGAAAGCTCCGATCTGCCCATGCTGTTCGTGCAGCGCGTGGGCTCGCCGAACGTTACACCGCTGCCGGGAACGCAAGGGGCAAGTTACCCGTTCTGGTCGCCGGATGGAACGAGCATCGGATTTTTTTCCAAGGGCAAGCTGCAGAAGGTCGCGGTATCGGGCGGAGCGCCCCAGGTTTTGGCGAGTGCGTTATCGGGCCGCGGCGGCAGCTGGAACAGTGAGAATGTAATCCTTTATGCGCCAGACGCGAGCGGCGGAATATGGCGCGTGAATGTCGATGGCAGCGGGGCGGCGCCGGTAACCGAGGAGCTGCAGAAGGAAAGCAAGAACCAGCAGACCCACCGCTGGCCCTTATTTCTACCGGATGGGAAGCACTTCTTGTTCTTTATCGGTAACTTTGGGCAGGGGAAAGAAGATCACGTTAGCGGCATCTATCTCACCTCGCTCGATGCCAAAGATGCGAAACTCGTTCAGCCCTGCCATTCGAACTTCGGCTACGACAAAGACCGGTTGTATTACGCCAATGATCAGCTGCAACTGGTCAACGCGAAATTTGATAGCGCAACGGGCAAAGTAACTGGCAAGAGCGAGGTCATGGCAAATGCAATCGGATTTCAGCCGTCGACATACTGGGCGGCGCTGACCGTGGGAGGCAACGGGACCGTCGTCTACAACACGGGCGTTGGGGCGGCACTTTCGGCGCTGACGTGGGTTGACCGGTCGGGCAAGGAACTGAGCCGGGTGGGGGAGCCGGGGGTGATGGCGAACCCAACGCTTTCGCCGGACGGGAGCCGCGTGGCGGTGGACATCGCCGATCTGAAAGCGGATAACGTGGATGTCTGGCTGGAGAGCACAAGTGGCACCAGCAATACACGATTCACATTTGATCCGTCGGAAGAGGTTGCGGGCATCTGGTCGCCAGATGGAAGCACGGTTGCGTGGCGCGCCGCTCCGGAGGAAGGCTGCGCGGTATTCACGAAGCGATCGAACGGACTGGAGCGGGAGAAGAAGATTTATCAGGGCGGTGCGATCGATGATTTCGTTCCGAACTCATGGTCGATGGATGGACGGATGATTGTTGCTACGCACTGGGCGCCAGGTCATCCTTACCTGGTTTCGCTGGCAGTCGGTGATGGGAAAGAGACGCGATTGCTGAATGAGAAAGCCAACGAGATAGATGGACAGGTCTCTCCGGATGGGAAGTGGCTGGCATATGCGTCGGATGAGTCTGGGTCGTGGGAGATTTACGTGACATCATTTCCAGGGGCAGCGGGGAAGTGGCAGGTGTCGCGCGGAGGCGGTTCGGAGCCGCGTTGGCGCGGGGATGGGAAAGAGATGTTTTACATCGCACCAAACGGGATGCTGATGGCGGTTGCGGTGAACGCGGAGAGCGTATTTGCGACGGGCACACCAGCGGCGCTGTTTCAGGTACATGGGCGCGCTCCGATTTCGTCGACCGATCTTTTCACCTATGACGTCACGAAGGATGGGAGGAGATTTCTTGTAAACCGGTATGTGAAGCCGGAACATGTGGCGCCCCTGACGATATTGCTGAACACGGCGAGCGGAGGGACATCGTAATGGAATTCGAGATTTCGGCGGGACAAGTGAAGGCGCTGCAGAAGAGCGGCGACCCGTTTACGCTCCTGGATGTGCGCGAGCCGTGGGAGTATGAGACGGCGCGGCTGGAAGGCGCGAAACATATTCCGATGGGCGATATTCCTACGCGGGCGCCGCTGGAGCTTGACCCAAACGAACAGATCGTCGTTATGTGCCATCACGGCGTGCGCTCGCTGACGGTGACGAACTGGCTGCGGCAGCAGGGGTTCGAGAAAGTGCAGTCGATGCGCGGCGGCATTGACGGATGGGCGCGGACGGTGGATCCGAAGGTGCCGTTGTACTGAAGCAGCTTCTAGCGCTCAGCTCCTAGCTCTTAGAGCACACCGGGAGATGGCGTTTTGCAGGGCGGGCCTCTGATTGCACCATCAATCTTGTTCTTTCTCAGCTAGAAACTAAGAGCTAAAAGCTAGGAGCTGGTTTCTGATTACCGATTGCCACATTCACATTGAGCCTTACGAGCTGTTCAAGCCGGAAGCGCTTGCGCTGATGAAGGCGAAGCGCGCAAACTTCGCGGAGATTGAATCCTACAGCCGGTCTCCTAAGGCCTTCCTTAACTACCTGGACCGCTGCGGAGTGGAGCGGGCGGCGCTCATTAATTATGTGGCGCCGGAAGTGATGGGGTTTGGACCGGAGGTCAATCAGTTTGTCGCTGAGTATGTGAAAGAGAATCCGCGGCGGCTGATTGCTTGCGGAAGTCTGCATCCGCGGCATACGCAGAACATTCTCTCGGATGTGGAGGCGCTTCTGCGGCTGGGAATTCGGATGATCAAGATTCATCCGCCGCATCAGTTGCTGTATCCGAACGATTACCTGCGCGGCGTGAAGGAACTGGAGATCATTTATCGCGCGGCGGAGGCGAACGGGATTCCGGTGATGTTCCATACGGGCACGTCAGTGTTTCCGGGCGCGCGCAACAAGTATGGCGACCCGATTTATGTGGACGATGTGGCGGTGGATTTTCCGAAGCTGAAGATTTTGCTGGCGCACGGCGGGCGGCCGCTTTGGATGGATACGGCGTTCTTTCTGGTCCGGAGACATCCGAATGTTTATCTCGACATCAGCGGGATTCCGCCGAAGCGGTTGCTGGAATATTTTCCGCGGCTCGCGGAGATTGCGCACAAAACATTGTTTGGGACGGATTGGCCCGGGCCGGGGGTTCCAGACATCAAGCAGAATGTGGAGGAATTTCGGGCGCTCGCGATTAGCGACGAGATGCGCGAGCAGATATTTGGGAGGACGGCGGCTTCGATCTGGGCGGAGTGAGGTTCAGTTTGCCGACGCGGGCTTCGCGGGTTGCGTTGGAGCGTTGCAGGATTGCTTTGCACGCTCCACTTGTACTCGAATGATGTAGAGCTTCATCGCTTTAGCGCGCGCAGCATCGGCAGCTTGGTTGATGGCGGCCTGTGAGGTCCCGGCTTGCATGGCATGACCCAGCACTTCCATACTCTTCTGCGCGTCATCGAGTAGCTTCTTGGCAACGCGACGGTCCAGATCGCCTGCCTTCGCGGGATCGACAGTACCGCCGGAGGTTCTGCGGCAGAATTGCTGACGGAAGTCGGAGAATAACTGGCTCCATTCGTCGTCTTGTATAAGCTCGTCCTCGCCGGCCGCAAGTGATGTCTGCCATTGCTCGGCGGTCATCTGGAGGCGTCCGTCTTGTTGCACGGCGAGTTTTACGGCTGCCACGCAAGCGTCATCGCATTGCAACGCGGGGTCGCCGTTGCCACGGTGGGCGCGGCGCTGCGCCATTTCCTCGTCGTCAATCACTTTAGTGGAAGCCGCTTTCTTTTGCCGTTGCGCTTTCGCCACGTCGCCTAGCGACTGGCCCTGCGCGGGCTGGTCTTGCGAAGCCTGATCCTGCGTGGGCTGACCTTGAGCCTGCGAGGCCGACAGAGAAGCGCCGAGAATGGCTACGCCTAAGATGGTTCGAAGTGACAAGTTCTGCATAGTGCCGCCCTTCTCTGGAGTCAGGATTACTTGAAATTGCAGCATTTTGGCAGGCCTTCTTCAAGTTACGGAGGATGTGCGGAAAACGTCGTTGGTAACGCCATTTGGGTGACTCGGCGAGCCAGTGGATGTGGACAGCCCTTTCGGAAGATCGCTGTCTGCTCTGATCACAATCGACAAGCTCTTCGACAGTCTCTCCGTTGGCGACCGAGAGTTTCTTGATAGTATAGGGAGTCAGGCATCGGTTCCGCGCGACGTTTTCCCGCCAACCCCGCCAGGTCCGGAAGGAAGCAACGGTAACGGGCTCTTTCGTGTGCAGTGGATCGCCGGTGCCTGGCTTTTTTGTCGCGCAGATTGGTTCGCGCCCTTAGCGCCCAAAGCGCGGCGGCGGAGGTCGGACACCGCGCCTTATCATAGGCGCCATTCCATCATGACCAAACGTCTTTACTACGATCAACCTGATTTGCTGGAATTTGATGCTGTTGTCAAAGAGATAACGGGAGTCTCCGGCGACGGCCCCGATGCTGGAGCACGGCACGGAATCATTCTTCGCGAGACCGCCTTTTATCCGACCAGCGGGGGACAAGTTCACGATACGGGGTGGATCACGCTCGAAGGCGAACGGCTGCGGGTGGCCGAAGTCGCCGAAGCCGAAGATGGTCGCGTGATTCACTACTTGGAAGCGCCTGCGGGACGGCCGGCTACGGGCGCAGGTGTCCATGGCAGCATTGATGCCGATCGGCGGCGCGATCACATGCAGCAGCACACGGGGCAGCACGTATTGTCGGCGGCCTTTCTCGCGCTTTACCAGTTTCCGACCGTTTCGTTTCACATGGGCGAGGACTATTGCTCGATTGATTTGGCGACTGAGTCGCTGAGCGTAGCGCAAGTTGTGGGAGCAGAGAAGCGGGCGAATGAAATCGTGTTTGAGAATCGTCCGGTGCGAATTCGGTACGTTAAGCGCGAAGAGGCGGAGAAGTTGGGCCTGCGCAAGTTGCCTCCGGAGGGGCGGGACGAGCTGCGGCTGATTGAGGTCGCAGACTTCGATCTTTCGGCTTGCGGTGGAACGCATGTGAGCGCGACTGGACAGATTGGGTCGATTCTTTTGCGGAAGACGGAGAAAACCCGGCAGGGAATGCGGGTGGAGTTCGTTTGCGGCGGACGGGCCGTGCGCATCTCGCGTCGGGACTACTCGACTTTGACCGAAGCTGCGGCGCTTTATTCGGCGCAGATGAACGATGTGCCGGAGATGATCCGGAAGGGTTTTGACGAGTTGAAGGCAATGAAGCGGCATCGGGAAGATGCTCTGGAGCAGCTTGCGGGGGCGATGGCGGAAGCGGCGCTGAATATTGGGCCATCGGGTGATCGGGCCATCGGCTCATCCGCTGCCACTCCTGATGTGACTACGGGCCGACGAATTATCTGGAGAACCTTTTCCGATCGCGATGTCAACTTCGCCAAGCTATTTGCGCAGAAAGTGACGCGGACTGGCTTGCCTGTCGTCGCGCTGGTAGGCAGCACTCTGAATCCTCCCGGGATCGTCTTTGCGCAATCGGCAGGCGGAGCGGGGGACATGGGCGCGCTCCTCAAGCAGGCGCTATCTTCTGTGGGCGGGCGCGGCGGCGGGAGCCGGGATTTTGCTCAGGGCGGAGTTCCGGCGGGCGTGAATGTGGAGCAGCTTTTGCGGCAGGCGGCGGGTACAATCGGAGGCTGATCCCTTTTTGCCGATGCTTGAACCGCGCCTGATACTCGTTCACCTGCTGATCAAGCTTGGCGTGGCTGCGGCCTTGTCGAGCGCGCTAGTGCGCTCCAAAGAATTCAAGCAGCTGCTTTTCCGCGAGAGCTGCGATACACCACACAAAATCTATCTGGCGATCTGGATGGCGATTCCGATCGCGCTCGGCGTCTGGATCCGATTCAGCGCGAAAAGCTTCCTTGCGGGCGATCTTTCGCTGGAGACGGTGCTGATCCTAGGAGTGGTGGGAGGCCGACTTTCGGGCGGGGTTGGCGGCGGTTTGGTGGGCTTGCCTGCCGCGTTGCACGGCGAGTGGGCGGCCCTGCCGCTTTATGTGTTTGCGGGAATCGCCGCCGGACAATTGCGGCGCATTGCTCCGGAGCAGGAAGATATCTGGTCGTTCTCGCCGTTTGTCGACCTGAGCCTCTACCGGTGGATTCGGCGCAACTTGCCGCGGCCGCGTGTATTCGATTGGCAAATTGCGTTTTTTGTGACCATCGTTGGGCTGCGCTTTCTGCAAACCGAAATCTGGCGGTATTTTCCTGGCTCCATTTTCAGCCTGGAGAGCACGAACCTGTGGGTGGAAGCCGCAATTTACCTGACCGTAATCATGGTGGTAGGCACGGAGCTGAAGATCTTCAATAGCGTTCGCATCCAGATCAAGCTGGAAGAGCAGGAGAGGCTGCTGTTGCAGGCACGCATGGCGGCCTTGCAGAACCAGATCAATCCGCACTTTTTGTTTAACACCCTGAACTCGATTTCTTCGCTGGTGCGGTTTGATCCGGATACGGCTCGGGAAATGATTTTGAAGCTTGCCACGATTCTTCGGCGGCTGCTGCATAGTACGGACTCTTTTGTCCCGCTACATGAGGAAGTGGAATTCATCGACAACTATCTGGATATTGAAGTGGTGCGTTTTGGACGTGACAAGCTCAAGGTAGTGAAGGATCTCGACCCGGCATCGCTCGAGGCGATGGTACCGAGCATGATTTTGCAGCCGCTGGTGGAAAACTGCATCAAGCACGGACTTGCGCCTAAGGTCGACGGCGGCAGCATTACGCTGAGGAGCCGGGTGATCAAGTCGCGGCTGGTGATTGAAGTTGAGGACGACGGGGTGGGGATTGGCGCAACTCAGCAGCTTGCGCGGGGCAGCGGCGAGGGCGCGGGGATTGGCATGGCGAATGTCGCCGAACGGCTGAAGGTGCTGTATGGAGATGCGGCCAAGATGATTATTGACGGGCGCGAAGGCGGTGGAACTTTGATTCGCCTGCGCCTGCCCATCTTGCCGCATGCCGAAGAGTTGATGACGACTACGACGCTTTCGCCAGCACCTTTTGGTAAAACGCTTCGTAAAGCGGAATGATTTTCGAGGAGCAGAATTTGTCGTTGGCCACGGCTCGGGCGCGTTTCCCCATGGCCCTCAGAGCCGATTCGTCGCCGAGCAGATCGATGGCGTAGCGCGCCATGGTTTCGACGTCTCCCACGTCGGCCAGGAATCCTGTCACTCCGTGCTCGATGAGTTCAGGCACGCCTCCGGCGCGCGTGGCGATGGGGACGACCTCGCAGGCCATCGCCTCGAGAGCGGCCAGACCAAATGTTTCCAGTTCGCTGGGCATCAGCATGATGTCGGAGATCGCGAGTTTCTCGCGGATCTGATCCTGCTTGCCAAGAAAGAGAACCTGCTCGTGGATGCCTTTTTGGACGGCCAGCCATTCCGCCTGGGAGCGGTCGGGCCCGTCGCCTATCAGCAGTAACTTCGCGGGCATTTTCTTGCGGACGCGGTCGAAGATTTCGACTACATCCAGAACCCTCTTTACCGGGCGGAAGTTGGACAGGTGAACCAGAATCCGCTCGTCGTCCCTGGCATATTCGCTGCGCGCCTCCAGCCATTCCGGCTTACGCAGGTACTCATCGCAGTTTACGAAGTTGGGAATGACTTCAATGTGGTTCTTGATGTCGAAAACCTTGAGCGTGCGGTTGCGCAGGTACTGCGAGATGGCGGTTACGCCATCGCTCTGTTCGATGGAGAAGCGCGTGATCGGAAGGTAGGAACGGTCGAGCCCCACCAGTGTGATGTCGGTGCCGTGAAGCGTGGTGACAAAAGGCAGATGCTTGCGTGGCGGCGTGGCGGCGAGCATTTGCTTAGCGAGCATCGCGCTCACGGAGTGGGGGATCGCGTAATGGACATGCAGCAAGTCGAGTTCGTAGAGCTGCGAAACTTCGGCCATGCGCGTGGCCAGCGCCAAGTCGTAGGGCGGAAATTCGAACAGCGGGTAACGCGTGACTTCGACTTCGTGGTAGTGGATGTTGGGCTCGGGGCCGGTGAGGCGGATGGGCTGGGAGTAGGAAATGAAATGGATTTCGTGACCCCGGCGCGCCAGTTCGAGCCCGAGTTCGGTGGCAACTACGCCGCTGCCGCCGTAAGTTGGATAACAGGTGATGCCGATCTTCATGCGCCTCCGAATGCGTTTCCAAAGATACCATCATTGGATTCCCGGGAGGGGATGGGGATGCAGGGAAGGGAATACGGCGGGCGAGGACGCCCGCCGCACAGCCGGCAGGATGCCGGCGCTATACCTCAACCTAGGACAAGAAGCAACCCGCGCTCGCGGAATTAGCCTTTCTTGACGCTCCCGATCACTTTCTCGATGCGCGGGAACGCCCAGTCGATCTCTTCTCGCGTTATGACAAGCGGCGGCGCGATGCGAATCACGTGGTCGTGGGTCTCTTTGCAGAGGATCCCGGCTTCTTTTAGCGCTTCGCAATAGGGGCGCGCAGGGCCGTGCAGTTCGATACCGATCCACAGGCCAACGCCGCGGACTTCTTTGAGATTCGGAGAACTCAGCGTGCGCAGCAGGCCGAGGAAATAAGCGCCCAACTCTGCGGAACGCTCGACCAGCTTTTCTTCGATCAGCACCTGGAGTGCGGTGCGGGCTACGGCGCATCCTAGAGGATTGCCGCCGAAGGTGCTGCCGTGGTCGCCGGGCTGGAAGACTCCGAGAATTTCCTTCGAGGCGAGTATGGCGGAGACGGGATAGTAACCGCCCGCGAGGGCTTTGCCGACGATGAGGACGTCGGGAGTGATGCCTTCGTGCATGTAGGCGAAGAGTTTGCCGGTGCGTCCCAGGCCGGACTGGATTTCGTCGGCCATCAGGAGAACACGATTCTGGCGGCAAATCTCAGCCGCTTCTTTCAGGAAACCCCTTGGAGGAATCACGATTCCGGCTTCGCCTTGAATTGGCTCGACCAGGAACGCGCAGGTATTCGGCGTGATTGCCCCGCGCAGAGCCTTAGCGTCGCCGAAGGGAATGACTTTGAAGCCGGGGGTGAACGGGCCGAAGCCGTCACGATATTGCTCGTCGGTGGAGAAGCTGACGATGGAAATGGTGCGGCCGTGGAAATTATTGGCGCACACGATGATCTCGGCTTTGTCCTGGGGGATGCCCTTTACCTTGTAGCCCCACTTGCGCGCTGTTTTCAGCGCAGTCTCAACGGCTTCGGCCCCGGAATTCATGGGCAGAGCCTTGTCGTAACCGGTCAAGTTGTGCAGGTCTTGATAAAGCAGCGGCAGTTGTTCGTTGCGGAACGCGCGCGAGGTGAGGGTCACCTTCTGCGCCTGTTCGGTCAACGTGCGCAGGATGCTGGGATGGCAGTGGCCCTGGTTGACGGCAGAATAGGCGGCCAGGCAGTCGAGGTAGCGGCGGCCTTCGACGTCGTAAACCCAGACGCGATCGGCGCGCTCGATGACGACATCTAGCGGATGATAGTTGTTGGCGCCGTACTTGTTTTCCATCTCTACAAGTTCGGAAGTGCGGAGAATGTGCTCGGTTACAGTCATAGGATTCCTTTCGATTGATGTCTCTATTTTAGCTTGCGGCGCAGTGTCGTTGTACTCGTCTGCGGAGGTAGCATCCGGCCCTGAGGCGCCGCGTGCGAGACGCCCCTTCGGCAAGCTCAGGGCATACTCTCGGGACAGCCGGCAAGATGCCGGCGCTACCACTAATTTCCTTCCAAAAGCATGGTCAGCAGCGCCATGCGCACGAACAGGCCGTTCTTCGCCTGGCGGAAATAGAGCGCGCGTGGGTCGTCGTCCACCGAGCGATCGAGTTCAGCCGTGCGCGGGAGCGGATGAAGGATCAGCGCGTCTGGCTTCATGCGGCGCACCATTGCAGAGTCGATGGCGTAACGATTCAGCGCAGCGCGATTGTCGCCGCGCAGCCGCTCGGGATGAATGCGCGTCTGATAAACCACGTCCACCTCTGGAATTACTTTCTCCAGATCGGACTCCAGTTCAAAGCTCACGTCGTGCTCGTCCAGATACTTCAGAATATCGGGCTTCATTTGCAGTTCCGGAGGGCTGACGAAGAATATCTTTACGCGGTCGAATTTGGCCAGCAGGTAAGCCAGGGAACGCGCGGTGCGGCCCTTATCGAGTTCGCCGATGATGGCAACGCTGAGGCCGTTGATAGGGCGCTCGCGATAGATAGTGTAAAGATCGAGCAGAGCCTGCGTGGGATGCTGGCCGCCACCACCATCGCCGGCATTGATGACAGGGATAGCAGAGACCTGGGCCGCGCGTTTGGCTCCGTCGGGGGCGTGGTGGCGGATCACGATCACGTCGCAATTTCCGCCCAGGATGCGGATGGAATCTTCGACCTGCTCGGACTCGATCTCGGAGGAAAACACGCCGGCCTGTTCTGTTGACAACACGCGCCCGCCAAGACGCAGCATGGCGGCCTCAAAGGAAAAACGCGTGCGCGTCGAAGGCGCATAGAACAACGTGGCCATGATGCAGTGCTGATAGTCGAGTGTGCCGCCGCGCGCGGCTACGCGTTCCATGCCACGCGAACGTTCGAACAGCTCCATTAGTAAAGGGACCGTGAACTGCTGGGATTCGACGACATGCTTCAGCCGTGCGCCAGTGCGCGCGTCCACGGGCGAAACTTCCGCACGATCAACAAGATGAGCGATACCTTTCCGGTGAGTCATGATCGGCGTCCTCCGGCGGGATGGGCGACTTCTGCCCTCGGTTCGTGCTTGGGGACTGCTTTATCAGGATACATGTGTGTGCCAGCATGTCCGGACACGGCCTGTCGTAGATTCTCAGCCGAGGCGATCACCGCTTGTTTTCCGCCGTCGCGCAAAAAGCGCAGCACGGACTGGATTTTCGGACCCATGCTTCCGGGCAGGAAGTGGCCGTCTGCCATATAGCCTTCGAGTTCCGTGGCACCGACTTGTTTGAGCGGCCGCTGCGTGGGCTTCTTGTAATCGAGGTAGACAAAGTCGGTGTCGGTGGAGATGACGAACAGGTCGGCATGCAGATGCGCCGCGAGAAGAGCCGAGGCTCGGTCTTTATCGATCACGGCCTCGACGCCCACGGGCTGTCCACCTTGCCACGCGACGGGAATCCCGCCTCCGCCACAGCCGATGACCAACACTCCGCGCTCGACCAGGCTGCGAATGACCTCGAGTTCGAGGATTTCGATGGGCTCAGGCGACGGGACGACCCGCCGGTAGCCGCGCGCTGCGTCCTCGATGATATGCCAGCCGAGCTGGCGCTTGCGCTCCGCTTCCTCGCGCGAATAGAACGGGCCTACAGGTTTGGTGGGATGCTTCATCGATGGATCGTCGAGCGAGATAACGGTTTGGGTGACCACGCTGATGATCGGCACCTTCAGGCCGACGGCGCGCAGTTCGGCTTCCAGCGCTTGCTGGAGGATGTAGCCGATTTCCCCTTGGGTCGCGGCACCGCAAACGTCGAGCGGCAGGGGTGGGACCTGGCTGGCACCGGCTTCGGAGCGGAGAAGAGCAGCGCCGACCTGCGGGCCATTTCCGTGGGTGAGGACGACACGAAAGCCGTCGCCGATAAGGCCGACGATTTCGCGCGCGGTGCGGCGCGCGTTCGCCAGCTGCTCGGCCATGGTGCCTTTTTCTCCGGCTCGGATCAGGGAGTTGCCGCCGATGGCTAAGAGGATGGTTTTCATGAGAGTCACGGGGCTGATACCCAGGTTAGCGACCAACAACCGGGCGCGGACCTAGGGCGCCTACTATCGACTTTCTTCACACGTGCGCGATCTCGCGCAGCTCTGCCAGATCTGGCAGCTTTACGAATTCGTCTTTCATCAATTCGATCATGACCGCCTTTTGCGCGTGCAACCGGTTTTCCGCCTCCTGAAAGACCACCGATCTTGGGCAATCAATCACCTCGTCAGTCACTTCGTCGCCTCGATGAGCCGGCAGACAGTGCATGAAAATCGCGTCGGGCTTGGCTTGGCGGAACAGTTTCTCGTTGACCTGATAGGGAGCAAAGATGCGGGCGCGGTTTTCCTTTTCTGTTTCCTGGCCCATGCTAGCCCAAACATCGGTATAAACGACGTCGGCTCCGGACACGGCTTCGCGGGCGTCATTGGTGACGGTGCACGTTCCCCCGGTTGCGCGGCCGCGCTCGGCGGACCATGCAAGGGCGTCGGCCTTGGGCTCGTAGCCTTTCGGCGTGGCTACCCAGACGTGGGCGCCTAGCTGCGCTCCGGTAAACATCAGTGAATGGGAGACGTTATTGCCGTCTCCGACGTAAGCAACTTTCAGACCCTCAAGTGTTCCTTTAATTTCCCACATCGTCATGTAGTCAGCGAGCGCCTGGCAGGGATGGCTGTAGTCGGTCAGGCCGTTGATGATCGGGATGCTGGCGTACTCGGCCATCTGCTCAACGATTTCGTGCGCGAAGGTGCGGATCATGATTCCTTGCACCATGCGTTCGAGATTCTTAGCAACGTCATAAACCGACTCGCGCTTGCCGAGGTTGATTTCGGCGGGCGAGAGATAAATCGAGAAGCCCCCGAGTTGCTGAATGCCGACGTCGAAGCTGACGCGCGTGCGCAGCGAAGGCTTTTCGAAGATCAGGGCCAGCGTTTTGCGCTTCAGCGTTTCACTGTAGGTCGTTGGGTGAGCTTTTACCTGACGACCAAGAGTGAGCAAGTACTGAATATCCGAGGGAGAAAAATCTTTGATGGAGAGGAAGTCTGTCGCGTTCATTGTTTACCTTCTTGTGAAGTCTATTACCGCGATTGCGTACTCGTGCGAGGAGGATCGGGCGGGACGGGCGAGGCGCCCGTCCTTCCACGATTTATGCCAGCGCGTGTTGCTTCAGGTTGGCTAGCTTTTCAGCCAGGACCGGCTTGGTCAGTTCTTCCACCTCGTAGCTGACGCGCAGGGCTGGTTTCTCGATCTTGATGACCCGCGCCAGATCGATGGGCGTGGCGACAACGACGAGATCGCACGGAGTGCCCCGAATGGTTTCTTCGAGTTCGTGCCGCTGCGTCGCACTGTATCCCATAGCGGGAAGCAGGTTGTTCAGGTGGCCGTAGCGCTCATAGGTGCGGCGAATCGATCCAACGGCAAAGGGCCGCGGGTCCACCAGTTCCAACGCTCCACATTGCCGCGCTGCAACTACTCCCGCGCCGTAGGGCATTTCGCCATGCGTCAGGGTTGGGCCATCTTCAACGACCAGAACGCGCTTGCCTTTGATCAGTTCGGGCGAGGGTACGGACACGCGGCAGGCCATTTCGATTACCGTAGCCTTGGGATTGCTCAGCTTAATATTCTGGCGCACGGTCTCAATGTCGTGCTGGGCGGCGGTGTCGACCTTGTTAATGATGATGACATCGGCGCGGCGCAGATTCACCTCGCCCGGGAAATAGGCGAGTTCATGACCGGGGCGGTGCGGGTCGACAACCACGATCTCGAGGTCGGAGGCATAAAAAGGAGTGTCATTATTGCCGCCATCCCAAAGGATGACGTCGGCTTCTTTTTCGGCCTGGCGGAGGATCTTTTCGTAGTCCACGCCGGCATAGACCACCGTGCCAAGGCGAATGTGGGGTTCATACTCTTCGCACTCCTCGATGGTGCATTGCTGCAAGTCCAGATCCTTAAGCGTGGCAAAACGCTGAACCGCCTGCTCGGCAAGATTTCCGTAGGGCATGGGATGGCGAATGACCACCGGCTTATGACCCTGTTCGCGCAGCCTGGCAGCCACGAAACGCGAAACCGGACTCTTACCGCAACCGGTGCGCGTGGCGCATACCGAGACGACCGGTTGGGTCGATTTGATCTGGGTGTGTTCGGTTCCCAGCAACCAGAAGTCTGCCCCGGCAGCCACCGAACGCGAGGCCAGGTGCATCAGCGTGGGATACGAGACATCGCTGTAAGAAAAAACCACAGTATCGATTTTTTCATCGGCAATCAGCCGCTCCAAATCTTTCTCTTCGAAGATCGGAATCCCTTCCGGGTATAAACGGCCCGCCAGTTCGCGAGGATATCGCCGGCCGGCGATGTCGGGAATCTGGGTGGCCGTGAAGGCAACTACCTGGTAATCCAGATTGTCGCGAAATACGACGTTAAAGTTGTGGAAGTCGCGGCCTGCGGCTCCCAGGATCAGAACTTTCTTCATGAATCCCCCAGTTACTGTTACGACCTATCTTCGTCCGGCGACTCGATATTGGGCTGTGTCCGATGTCACAAGGAGGTGTGAGCCGCACAACGGGTGCAACTAAAGTATATAAAACAAAGCAGAAAAGCTGCCTGCGGGGGGAGGAATTATCGGGTGTCGACTACCCATCGGAGAAGCCTGTGCGGCCGCTGGAACACGGAATTGCACCAACAAGAAAGGGAGGCGATTTGCCCCTAAAGGGTCGTGTGTTTGTACAACTTAACGCTCGGGCGACTCAGTCGTTACTGGGCTTTTTCGGCGTGAGGTCGCAAGCTTCCTTGACGCGTGCAAAGTCGAGGCCGGCAGGCGAAAACTCGGCGATCTGCCGCCCGCTACGAGTCGGTAGCGAGACTTTAAAGACCTGCGCGCTCAGCAAGCCGCGGGCTGTGCCTTTATCCATAGAGAGAAAATGACCGCGTTCCCAATTCCATCCCTTGAAGTAGTGCACATCATCCACTCGTACCTCGACCTCGAGCTGCGGCTGTCCCCAGAAGCCGGGACGATTGGGCGGAGCCAGCCTGACGCCGGGGTTGAAGTCGGCCAGCTTGAGCTTGCCGTTGTAGCAGATCAGATTCACGCGCGGCTTGTAGTCGGGGTCCTCGCGGAAATAGTTGTCCGACTGAAGCTCAAACCTAACCTTTTTGGCGCCGGTCATCTTGTCTTCGGAGTGGAACTCGAGCCATTTGCCGCCGGCGCTCACGCCGTCCGATTCACCCTGGTTCGGACTCATGGCGCCGGTCTGGGCGAAGGCGAGTGCCCCCCACGTCACGGACAGGAGAAACAAGGAAACAGCTTTTGCTGCGAAACTGGAACGAAGCGCTTGATAAAAGAAACGGGTTGCTTGCAAGGTTCCCTCCCAACAATTCTTCCTAACTATATGGAACCCGAAAAGCGCTGGAAAGTTGCTTACAGGGCACGTCCTTTCGAGAGGAATTGCTGAAAATTACTCTTCTATACAATCGAGCCAGTCTTAGGCGCGCTGGCTTTCCGCTCTGGCAGGCCTGTCGAACTGATACACTTTTTTCGATGTTCTATCTGCCGCCCGGATGGCGAAACTGGCAGACGCACGGGACTTAAAATCCCGAGGGGCGAAAGCTCCGTGTCGGTTCGATTCCGACTCCGGGCACCATATTTTACTGGGGTTTGGCGAGCGCGGGCTCTGTAGCGGTGGGAGTAGCTTTTACCTCAGCGGGGCCGAATGCGGGGCCGTTCTGATTGACCCGTGCTCGCTCCAGTAGCGCGTTCGCTTCGCGCTGGTCGGCGCTGCTGACGATTGCGTAGCGGCGAAACATGCTGGCTGTTTTCCACCCGCCCATCGCCATAATGACCGACTCCGCAACACCCGCGCGCCGCCGTGCCTTGGCTGCCGAGCGCCGAAGATCGTGGATGATGAGCCCGGTGTACCGTCGCTGGCGGCTTCCGCATGCCGAACATCGTTTTTCGCTGATCGTGCTGCCGCATTCCGTGCAAACGAAGGAGCCGAGTCCAGCACGCACACACAACGCCCGCCATGCATCCCGCATATCGCGCACGGGCTTTCGGTCCTCACGTGTGAATACGTAATCGTCGGGTCGCTTGCCCACAACGCACTGGCGCAAGAGCGTCTGTACGCGCCGGGTCATCGCCACTTCGCGGCCTTCGCCGTTTTTCGTCGTGCCCGTGTCGAGCCGGATGGTCTCCCCGAACAGGTCTACTTGACGAACACGTAGCCCGAGCAGTTCGCCGCGCCGCCAGCCGTACGTGTAGGCCAGTTCTAGGAAGGCCTGAAGCCACGGCTCTGCGGTCGCCGCCATCAGACGTGCGAAATCGGCATCCTCGACGAAGCCCCGCCGTGCGTTGTTCTCGGTCAGCATCGGGATGTAGGGAACTGCCGTTACAACCGGCGGAGTTTTCCGCATTCCGAAACGGAACATGCGCCGCAATGCGGCCAGTTCACGGTTGATGGTTGCCGGGGCCGCGCCCTGCTCGCGCCGCTCGGCGGTGTAGGCCGTAACGCGGTCGGTAGTCAGGCGCGAAGCGAGCGAGTAGCCAAATGCGGATGCTAGGTGCTCCCGCCACTGCCATGCCAGCCGTCGAGCCGTATTCTCTCGCCCGTCGGCTACAAAGTGCTCGTGGAGCGCTCGGTATAGCTCCTCCACCTTGGCGGGCGCGGCGGCGTGGCGCGTGTACTCGGCACGGCCCACCTGATACAGCCGCGTGTTTAGCAGGCGCTGTGCGGCTGCCTTATCACGCAGGCCCGTCGCCTCGCGCACGCGGCGACCATCCGAGTAGAACTGAATGGTCCATGTAGGCTCCTTGTACGTGTGCCCGTTGCGCGGGTAGCTCTTGCGGTACAGACTACCCGTTCCGCGTTCGCGCTGGGGTTTCTGCTTTTTCTCCGCGTCCTTTTTCTTTGTCATCGGCTGTCTCCCTTCTTCGCAGGACGGCCCCGGCCCCCGGCCAGTCCGGCCTTGCGCGCTCGCTCTGTGCGTTGCGCCTTGGTGAGCTTCTTGGCGCTGGCCTTGCCGCCGAGTCGAGCTAGCTCCCTGAGTACCTCTCGTTGTTTTGCGTCCAGTTTCATGTTCCCCCCTTTGCCCGGCGCTTGTAGCTCGCCGGTAAGCTAATTATAGCTAACGGGAGAGCTAAGGCAAAGAACTAAAAGTTCGGCTCCTTGAGCGGCACGTCGCACCAGTAGCGCAACGGATTCTTAGCGCTCGGTTGTTTGTCGGGGTGATCCAACTTGCATTTAATGATGTTGCGCTCAGCGGCTTCTTTCAGAACGCGTTGTATCAAGGTTTTTCGCCCCACTTTCCGCCTTACCAGTTGCGGCACTGTCTCGGCCTCAGTCTCCACGCGCGGTAACGCAGCCAACACATTTCGCTCCGTAGTGTCGCGGGCCACGGACCGCTTGTCACCCGCTACGGTGTAGCCCGCAGCCATGCGGTCGATAATCTCCGTACAAGAGCCGAAGCGCCCGGCCACCTCCATCTTGCGCTGCGTCTGCGGCGAACTCTTGCTGAGCGTTTCCAGCGTAATGATGACGCTGGCCGTGCCTGCCAGCGCATTGCTGCCCCGGCCACTTTCCGCAATCGGACCCCCTGCTTTGCGGGCGTGCGTTTCCAACAGCACGGCGACACCGTCACTCTCCACGGACTTCAAGGGAAAGTACGCGGCGTTCGTTTTGGAGGAGCTGTTCTCGTCCTCGTTTCGGGACCACACTGTAAACGTGTCAACAATCAGCAGCCGCGCGCCCGTCTTCCGGCACATGGTGCGGGCCAGCTCAGCAATGCGCGCCCACGTCAAGTCCAGCGCCTTGTGCAATCGCAAAAGAAGTAAGTCCCTTCGGGGCTTGCCTAAACCGGCCTGCGCCAATTGGAAGCGAAGCTCATGCTTGTTCATTTCGGTCATATAAAGCACTGGCACTTTTATCGTCTTACGCCCGAGAAACGGCTTTCCCTCTAAAACACTTTCCACCATCACGTTGACGTAGGTGCTTTTGCCCACCTTGGCAACCCCGCGCACTTCCGTACAGCCGCCCGCGACAATTAGATCCTTCACCAACCAGTCCACATCTTCCGGCGAGTTGGCTAAGAATTCTTCGAGCGTTTCAAAGCGCGACAGGTCGGGGTCGGCGAATGACGGGGCCTGTTCTAACAGCGGCAACAACGCTGCGTCACCGTGTTCGTCAAGGTAATCGCTCACGTCGCCGTGCTCAGCCAGTCCCGCCATCTCCGCCACAGCTACGCTGGCAGCCACACGATCTATGGCCCGCGCATACAGCGCAACGTGGTCGCGCCCCGGCGGGTCGTTGTCGCCCACCAGTACCACGTGCTTGTCCTGTAGCGGCAGCGCATACTCGTCGCGCCACGGCCCGGCCGCACCGTCAAAGTTCGTAGTGGCGGCCCAGTCGGTCATGCCCAGCTCAGCAAACACGCGGTTCAGGCGGTTCGCGTCCTTCTCGCCCTCGCACAAGGCAACGTTCTTTGCCGCGATTACGTCCGGCAACCGATACAGGGGTCGCGGGCCGCCTTGCAGCAAGCCCGTAACCCACTGGCCATTGTCGAATCGCTCCAAATGAAATTGCTTGCCAGGCATTCGTACTTTCTTGAACAGCAACTCCCGTCCGGTGGAATCGCAGTACAGGTACTCGACCTCGGGGGCACTTGGCTGCGGTACACCGAACCGAGTCGCTTGGCGCATGGCGGGAACAAAGGCCGCCCCATTCCCGTTTACGAGCTTCCTAAACTGCGCGAGATTGCCGCTTCCGCAGCCCGCCTTGCAGTTCCACAGTCCGCTGTCTAGATTGACGGAGAGCGACGGGCGCCCGTCTTTGTGTACGGGGCACCGAACAGTGCGCTGCGCCCGTCCGCCCGAAGCTAGGCCGAAGTAGTTTTCGAAATATGCGCGCGCTTCTGAGTCGCGTTGCCCAAGCAGGCGGGTCACTTCTTCACCGCCTTTAGCGGACGCGGCAGCACGGGAAACCCGCCGGTTTCGACCAAACGCAATAACTCGTCTCGGCGGAATATGACTTTACGCCCTACTTTGAGCGGGTGGAGCACGCCAGCCAAAATGTACTTATCAATCTGCTGGACACTAACAACTAAGAACTTGGCCGCGTCCACGCGGGCAATGAAGGGATACGGTTCAAAGGGCTTTGTTTTTGACTTTTCGGTAGGCCGTAGCACAAAGGAAGTCCCGGTGGCTTCCCTGCGAGTGGGCTTCTAATAACCCCAATCCCTTCTTGGGTAGGACCCAAAACCAGTTATGCCTAACGGGAGTCTTTTGCTACGGATGTTATGGGGTGCTTGTGGAAGGAAATCGCGTGGGGAACAGCGCTCAACTTTCTGTCTCGTGCTGCGGCTAACCAGCACCCCCGCGCTAGGAAGAACCCGTGGCCTCTGCCACATTCACCGTAGCGCTTCCAACAACCTATCCTTCAACCCCGCTTACACTGCCCGCCTCTCGCCCCTCTGGCTTTTCGGAGGGGTTGCCGCCCAGCCTTGCGAGCCAGGCGGCGAGGTTGTTGCACTACGGGCATGTCGAGGTAGCCAACCCCAACAGTAAAATTATAGCGCGGCGAAGCACCGCAAAGCTACCCTAAAAAGAGGCCAGAAGAGCAAGGAGTAAGTCCGATTGGGGCTGGCGAATCATAGGTTTTTAGATTGGCCGGGTCCATGAGCCGCCGCCTACCCCCTATAGGGGTAGGAGCGGCGCGGCTCATCAATGGACGATCATAGGCCGCTCAAAAACCGTCGCGCGGCTCATGGAGTTAGTGGCGTGGCTAACTAGCATAAGCAGGCTACTTATAACCCTATTGGATAGGCTGCGTTTCATGCGCCGCCGGAAAAGGGCTTCGCGGCTCATGGAAATTTCATTAGCCGCGCCATTAGCCGCCCCCGCGCGCCCGTGGGCGAAGCCTACGCGCGCCGCCTAGCGGTCCTGCGCCGTTTGCCGAAGCTCCGACAGCCGCACCGTTGCTAACGCGCGGGGCTATTAAACCCGAGGCCCGCCAAACCTCATGCCCGGCGCGGTGTTCAGCGAGCGCGGGGCCGTAGCGGGGCTGTATTGCCTATACCTCGGGGTGCCTCGGTGTGCCCGACTATACCCCGTAAACCGAGCCGTATGCGGCGCTGCGTATAGCGGCTATAAGTTAGGTAGCTATGAATGACTCACAACTAACTAACATGGCACGAGCGCTAGGACGCCGAGGTGGGCAGGCTACAGCCCGTCGTCTCCGCCCTGAGCAGCGCCGCGCTTCGGCCCGCCGCGCGATTGAGGCGCGCTGGTACGAGCAGGAGCGAGCCCTGCTAAGCCGGATGGTAGCGATACTCCGCGCGGGGCCGGTGCATGAAGAGCGATAAGCCACGCTGCCAAGCCCGCACACGCGACGGACGTCCATGCGGCGCAGCACCAATGGTCCGAAAACGGGGTGGCAAATATCTGTGTCTCTTCCATCACTCAAATTTTGCCCAAGAGTGCGGGCGCAAGGGCGGGCGGCATCGCGCCAATATGCACTTGGATGAATTGGTGCAGTTCGAGCCGCCGCTAACGGCTGAAGAATTGGTGCCTATCTTGAGTACGACGATCAGTGAAATTCGTGCGGGCAAGGTTGATCCCCGCACAGTGGGAGCGTTAGTCAGCTGCTCGGGGCAATTCCTAGAGGCGCTGAAGGTGGCGGACCTAGACAAGCGAGTTCTGGCACTGGAGAAGAAACAATTTGAGCTTAGAAACCCGAATTGAACGACTGGAAGAAGTAGCGCCGGAAGAGATCGTACTGACGTTAAAAGATGGCACCGAGTTCTGCCATCCCGGCCCGGCGCTACGGTTTTCCATGGAGGCTATGGAGCAGGCGAGAAGAGGCGGCGGTCCGATTTTTCGGGCCTGCCTTAACACGGTGAGTGCTCGGGGATGTGGGCAGCTTTGGCAATTGGTACGAGCGTTACACCCGGCGGTCGAAGAGAAAAGAAGAAGTCGTACTTCGCGACAACGAGGTACTAGCAGAAGGAGCGGACGATGAACGAGAACCCAGAATTAGGGGCCGCAATCGAGAGGCTCAACCGGCTGTGCGACTCAATGGAAGCTCTGGTGGCACGGCGCGCGCGGCGCTTGGAGGCGCTGGACGCTGCGGCGCATGGTGAGGAAGAGAATGCCGATTGCGCCCGTTCGCGCCGAGATGCTGAAAGGAAAACGGTGAGGCGAGATGGATTACGAACCTAGGCATGACGTGACCACAAGGGCCGGGCTGGAAGCGGAGCGCGCCCTGCTGGATGCTGCTTTGTCGAAGCGGGAAATTACGCAAAACCAGTGGCACGCACGAACGCTACAGGTTTGCCGCGCGTGGCGGCGGGCTAACCCCCCTGCTCGCGGATGGGAAGCCGACCGGCGCGAGAACTTGCGCGTGGCGGCAAGATTGCGAGACCCGGATTTAGATGCGAGTTCGCGGCTGATGGCCGAGCTGGAACTGTTGGCACGCCAATGGCGATTGAACTGTTGCACGCAGCGGGAAATGTGCTCTTTTCTGGACGAGGCACGTCGAAGCCAGCCCAGCGAAGTCGAAGCGCGTTGGCGACGGCTAGGCGGTGAGGATCTAAAGCATTTCGACGCGGTTCTAGCGGCGCTGAAAGGAGAACTAAAACAATGAGCGAGCAGGGCCGCTCGTGGGCAGTTGGGGCGCGTCAACGCGAAATGGAAGCCGTTCATGTCCGCGAAGATCAGCGGCTGTCCGATGTTGTTTCTGTGTTGCGCCCACCAGTGCAGCGGGCTGGCGACGGAACGGCCCGATACTACTTCACTCAACTTGAACTTGACGCGGCGGTGGGCTGTGGCAAGTGCGCCGGATGCGTAGGTTGCGAAAAGCTCGGCCCGTACAGGGTCGAATGGGTCCGGAGCATTCTCGCCGGATTGCCCGACAACGAAGTGGATACGTTGCTAATTCCGAAATTCTGACTGAAAGGAGTACGCGCATGTATAGAAAAACTTTTGAGGCCGGGGGCTTTCAGCATCCGCAATTCGACGGTGTTCGACACTTAACCCCGATCAACGCCAGCGGAGCTTTAGTGCGCCTGGTTGTGCCGGAGGAGGAAGCAGCGCCGGACGCACCGGCGGCAGAGCCGGTTGCGCCGACGGAACCTTCGGAATTACAGGAGCGGGCGCGGAC
>JBAQIB010000088.1:0-2277 GCA_049288625.1 Terriglobales bacterium
ATCCACCGATCGAACGTATAATGAAGAAAAAGATTAGACAACAGGGGTGAAACCACTGAACCCTGAGGCGTCCCTTTTTCTCGAGGCTGCAGAGTTCCGTCGTCCAGCTGAACAGGGGCTTTCAGCCACCGCTCGACGTACAACAGTACCCAGCGACAGTCGGTGTGCTTACGCACCGCCCGTAGAAGAAGTTCATGTGGAACAGAATCAAAGAAGGCCTTGACGTCCAGATCCAGCACCCAGGCATAGCGCCAGCAACGCTCGCGCGCTGTGCCCACGGCCCGCAATGCGGACTTTCCAGGCCGATACCCATATGAGTCGGGATGAAAATGTTTCTCCAACTCCGGCTCCAGGTACCCTTTGACTACGCCTTGCGCGATGCGGTCAGAAACGGTGGGAATTCCCAACGGCCTCTTTCCGCCTCCGCGCTTGTCTATCTCCACACGCTTCACCGGCGGCGGCACATAGCTGCCCGATGAGAGCCGGTTCCAGAGCTTGTACAGGTTGTTCTCCAAATCCTGGTCAAACTCCTCGATCGACTGATCATCAACACCAGCCGCTCCTCCATTGGCTTTGACCCGCTTGTAAGCCTCCCAAACCCACCGTTTGGGAATACACAATGGACCTCACCCGTTTCGGTGGACGGTTTCTTACCTCTCTTTCCGTCCTTTGATCTTCCTCTACCGTATACCATGGCGCAGTCTGCCGCCGAAGGCGGCAGAAGTTCCGTGGCCGAGGTTTTTCTCCTCTTTCGCTTGTCAGCGACCGCGCGTAAAGCTCCAGGAGCGGCGATCTCGATCGACCCTTGGGCTTCCTATCCCCGGATTTCACATGATTGAGCGCTGATCGATCCATCGCTCATGCCGCCCGTTGTTCCAGAGCGTGACGCTCGTAGTTCATCGGTGACCGATAACCGAGTGCAGAATGTCTGCGATGCGGGTTATACCAGCCCTCGATCCACGAAAAGATCGCCATCTTCGCTTCGGTCTGCGTTTTGAAGCGCCGGCGACTCAACACCTCCCGCTCCAGGGTGGCCCAAAACGACTCCGCCATCGCGTTGTCGTAACAATCTCCCACCGAACCCATAGATGGCATGACACCGGCTTCCTGGCACCGCTTACCAAACGCGTAGCTCGTGTACTGACAGCCGCGATCGGAATGATGGATCACGCCTTGTGGTCGACGTTGAGAGATGGCATTTTGTAGCGCTTCGAGCACGAGCTCCGTACGCAAATGATTTTCCATCGCCCACCCGACCACTTTGCGTGAATAGACATCCAAGACCGCGGCCAAGTACAGAAACCCCGACCAGGTGGGAACGTAAGTTATGTCGGCAACCCACAATCTATCGGGATATTCTGCATAAAAACCCCGATCCACCAAATCGATCGGTTGCTTTGCCGCGTCGTCCCGAATCGTGGTGATCACGAACCGGTGCGGCCATACACCTTGCAGATGCGCCGCACGCATCAGTCGCGCGACCCGTTTGCAACCGACCCGGATACCGTGGTCATCGGACAGCTCCGCATGAATCATCGGCGATCCATACGCCCCGTTCGAGCGTCGGTGGATCGCATGAATCTTGGCGGTCAGATACACATCGTATCGATCCCGCGGGCTCATTGGTCGGTCCTCCCACACGTAGAACCCACTGGTCGATACGCCCAGAAGGCGGCACATCATCTGCACCGAAAAGGCAGCCTGGTTTGCCATCACGAATCCGAAGAGCGCTTCGGTATCGCGACGTTTTCCTGTGCAAACCAGGCCGCGGCTTTTGAGAGAATCTCCCGCTCCTGCGTCAACCGACGAACCTCGCGGCGCAGCCGCGTCAGCTCCTCCCGTTCCACCGTCGTCAGGCCTCCATCGCCGCCGTCCTTGTCGCGATCCGCACGCTTCAACCAGCAGCGCATCGCCCAGGTCGAGCAGCCAAACTCCTTTGCCAACTGCGTCGGCGTACGGCCCGAGCGCAGCAATCCCACCATTTGTCGCTTAAACTCCGGCGTGTATCTCGGTCTTGACTTCGACATCTTGAATACCTCTCTGTGTGACACTGAAGTGTCCACAAAAGCGGGTCAAGTCCAGACCGCGAACTGCGAGACAAAGAACATCGAGAGGCGCTCACCGGCGTCGTTGAGCGCAGCGGTCGTCGAGCGGATATCGGTTGCACCCGCGATCCGGATGATGCGGTCGCGCAGGGATTCATGCTCGAGCAGCACGAAAATGAGGACCAGCAGCACGATGCCCGTGGCCTGGATCGGTCCCCGGGCGTAACTCAGG
>JBAQIB010000089.1:0-1950 GCA_049288625.1 Terriglobales bacterium
ACGGTGAATCCGGACGCGGGCGAAGGCTCGGTGGATTGGCAGTGGCTGAGCGAACAACCATCGGTCGAAGAGCACGGCTGCGTGCGTCACCTGCGGTTTGCGGAACCAATTCGCGTGGTGATGAACAGCCACAGCAGTCAGGGAGTAATCTTCAAGCCCTAACAGCCCGTGGTGCATGTAGTGGATTTCCTGCAAGGCGGGCGACGTAGCCGGGTACGCGATCGCACGAAGCACTTGGCAACGGACGCGGAGATTCGGCTTCTGCAAAACCGCTTCTGATTTATCCGACACGTGAAGAGTAGGTAAAGGGTCAAAACAAGTCTGCCGAAGCGGTTCTTCCACTCCCGCGGCGTGCCCGCGCCCAGCAGCTTGCGCAGAATCAGGCTCAGATTGAACGCGCCGACATGAATTAGCTGCCGCTTCAGAATGTTTTCGTGTCCGCGCAGATGGCAGCGCCGCATCCCGCCCGTCTCGTAGCAGTGCGCGAAACTGCGCTCGACCAACTCGCCGCGCCGCCGCAGTAAACTCTTGCCGTACTCGCCTCGCACCCGCCGCCGGTTCGCGTACACTGCTTGCTGCTCGGCCTGTTTGCCCGCCCAGTTCCGCCGCCCCTTCTGTTTCTTCTCCGGAATGTAGCTGCGCACGCCGTACCCCTTCATCCGCTTCACCACCGCGCCGCTGTGGTAGCCCTTGTCGGTCACCGTCTCCTCGATCCCGACCACGTTCACCTTCGGCGCTTCGTTGGGCCGCAACGCCGCCTCGCGCCCGACCTGCTCCGCCACCGCCATCCCGGCCTCGCACAGCGTCTCATCCAGCGTCGTCGTGTCGCCTTTATCGGCGCTTTGCAGCGTGACCGCCACCACCGCGCCCGTGTCCAGATCCACCGCGTGCTCAGCCTTGTGCGCCAGATGCGTGCGCCCGTCCTTCATCTTCGCAATCCGCGCATCCCCGTCCGCCGGACTCTTCCACTCCTTATTCGACGTGCGTTTCTTGCGCTTCCGATCCAGCCGCGCCAAGTCTTCCCGCGTCGGCGTTGCAATGCCCGACGCCTTCGCCAATCCTCGCAGAAACTCCTCGTAACTCGCGCCCGTGTCCCGCCGCACAATCGAGCGCATCGCTGCGTTCGCCTCCAGCGTCGTCGCATCAATCGCGATCCGCTGGCCTTGCAGCAGCCCACGATCGGCCAGCACGCCCAACACCCAGCTGAATACTTCGCGATGCGTGTCCACATCGATCAGCCGCCGCGTGCGCGAGATCGTCGAATGATCCGGCGTGTACTCGTCCAGCGAAATGCCCACGAAACGCCGCAGCCCCAGCGAATCCGCCAGCCGCCAGGCAATCCCCCGCTCCGCCCCAATACCCTCGAAATACCCGATCAGCAACGAACGAAAGTAAATCCCCGGCGTTAGCGACGGACGTCCGTACTTGGCCGCATAGAACTTCGCGCACCGCTTCTCGACAAACTCGTCGAAGCCCTCGGCCTCCAGCAACTCATTCAAACGCTGATAAAACGGATGCCCCGGCGCCGATGCCAACTCCGTGTGCGCGATCCACAACCCCTCTTGCTTCTCCCGCTGCCTGCGCGTGCCCATTGCCATGCGCCGATTCTACGAACAAACCCTGTGCATTCTTCAAAAGTCTTTGCTCACGAATCCAGACTTGCACCACGGGCTGCTACGCTAGCGGAAAAACCGGGATAGCCCGAATAACTGTAGTCCACAGCCGGCAGGAAAAGGGGTGGCGCGTCGATGGGTCGGGCGGCGTCCCGTTTCGCCTGTGAGCGGTTTACAGCAATGTGCTCAGCGCCATTGGTCGATGGTATGAACGCGCGCTCCGCTTGTGCAGGCGTGGACACGCCCGCCGGGGCTAACGCGGCCTTCGTCTGCCCCAACGTCTGGCCTGCGCCGGACGTTTGCGCCAGCACAGCACCCGCGATCAAGAGAATCATAG
>JBAQIB010000090.1:0-40615 GCA_049288625.1 Terriglobales bacterium
GCGCCCAGATGCGTGAGTTGCGTCTGGTTGGCGCCGTCGTAATCCATCATCCAGATCTCTTTGTGTCCGCTGCGGTCGCTGACAAAATATATTTTGCTTTCCGCGATGCCTTGGATGCCGCCGCCAAGGCGGAAGATGATTTCATCGGCGAACTTGTGCGCGATCATACGGACGGCGTCGGCGGTGGCAGAATCGCTGTATTGCTTGCCAAGGACCTGAGGAGAGGCTTGATTCTTGAGATCGTAGAGCCAGCCCTGCACACTGACTTTGTCGGCAGTCGTGCCCAGGTTGCCGAAAGCGAGCATGGCTGCATTTGGCGGTGGCGAATTCCACGCGGAAAAGTTCACCTCGGAAGGCTGCCCCGGCACTTGCAGCGGATGAAAACTCTTTGAGACCAGATCGAAAATACCGGCGCTGTCGAGGTCGTTCGAAAGGGTGTCGTTGAAAGTTTTGAGCAGGTCGGCGTTTTTGGCGTCTTGCGTGGAGGGCTTGAAATCGGCGGCGGCAAGGCGGACCTTTTCAACGCCGAGGCCCGTTCCAGTGCGAATCCAGTCCTGGGCGGAGGCGCTAGCAGCAAGCGCACAGAGGAAGGCGAGTGCCCAGATGAAGCGGCGGCCGAGTTGGAATGCATTGCTCAATGTTGACTCCCTAAACCGTCGTTGGCTGTTCGTCCCTTGCCAGACGCAGATTCCTCGCTTCGCTCGGAATGACAAACGGACCTGCCAACAGCGAACGACTAACGATGCTCTATCGCTTGTAATCAAACCAAAATTCCACCGACACCTTGCTGCCGGAATACTCCGGCGGCAAGGGCCCGAAAGTATCGATGCGTTGAACCGCCCGCATCGCCGAAATGTCGAGCGACGGAACTCCGCTGGTCTGCTCAATCTGGACATTTGTCGGATGACCATCGCGCGCGATATCGAACGTCACGTAGGCACGGTTCGCCACTTTGATGCTCGGATCGATCTCGTACTTCAGCCAATTTTCCGACACCTTGCGCTGGACGGCCTGCACATACCAGGAAAACCGGCTGCCGAAATCGCCGCCTCCGCCGGTGAATCCAAAGCCGCCCTTGGCGCCTCCGGCGTTGAACATGCCGTAAGGGCCGCTGACCGGACCGCCTTCGCCATAGGGAATCTGATTCGACTCCTCGGGTTCACGCTCCGGCTTGCGCTGGGTTGCGGTCTTGATCGGCGCGGGTTTTATTTTCGTCTTCGCGTTCTTGTCTGGAATCGGAATCGCTTCCGGTTCCTTTTCCACCGGCTTGGTCTCGGACTGCGAAAGGCCCTTGGATTCGGTCGCCAACACGCTGGTAGTTTGTTCCGGGTTGGCGGGGAGTGGGACGGTGCTCACGAGCGTTGCCCCCATGGCCTCTCCGCCTCCGCCCGCGCCCCAGCCCTGGCCGCGGAAGTTGGGAATGAACGTGGCGTAGAGTATGACGAACATCGTGAATGCCAGATGCAACCCTGCGGACCATGCAAGGGGCCGTCCGAGACTGCCGCTGGCGAGATCATTAGTGGTTGCTGCCATGGGAATCAATGGGCTGCGTCACGATGCTCACGTTACTGATGCCGGATTGCTTAATTGCGTCCATCACGGTGGCAAAGGCGCCAAAGGGCACGTCTTCGTCAGAGCGCAAGTAGATCGCCTGATGCCGGGGATCGCGAATCCTCTGCTTGAGGGTCGAAGCGATCTGGTTGATGTTGATGGGATCGTTGCCGAGAAAGACTCTTTGCGATTTGTCGATACTGATCACCAGCCTCTCTTCGGTGATCTCCTTGACGGTGCGCGTGTGCGGCACATTGACTTCGATGCCGGACTGAAGCACGGGAGCGGTCACCATGAAGATGATAAGCAGGACGAGCACGACATCGACCAGAGGTGTGACGTTGATATCGGCAAGCGCGCTCTGCGTACGGCCGTTGGCGGTGGTGAATGCCATCAGCGCTGAACCTCGCTCATGGGTTGCGGCTGCTGGCGCTCGACCAGGTTGAGCATCTCCAGCGTGAAATCGTCGTTACGCGAAGCCATTTCGCGAATTGAGCCGATGATGAGGTTGTAGGCGATGACGGCCGGGATAGCAGCGGCCAAGCCGGCGGCAGTGGTAATGAGTGCTTCGGATATCCCCGGGGCAACGGCGCGCAACGTGGCGGCGCCGGCGGCGCCAAGGCCATGGAAGGCGTCGATGATGCCCCAGACGGTTCCGAATAATCCGATGAAAGGCGTCACAGCACCTGTGATTGCAAGCCAAGGCACGTTGCGCTCAAGTTTGGTTATCTCTTCAGAAGACGCGATCTGCATGGCGCGCTGAACGGCGGTCGGATTGTGGATGCCGCCGGTGGTTCCCATCTGGCGCTTGAATTCCGTCACCGCTCCGTCAAAAACGCCCACCAAAGGACTGGGGCGGAACTGATCCGCTACGGAGGCGATGTCCTGGATGCGCTGGGCCTTGCGGAAGGCGCGCAGGAAACGGGAACTTTGCCGCTGAGCGGACTTGATGAGCCTCCACTTGGCGAGGATTACGGCCCAGGACAGAACGCTGAAAGCGAGCAGGAAAAGCAGAACAGCCTTGGCGACCGTACCGGTTTGAAGGACGAGATCAACGATTTCGCCGCCGACAAACGACAAAAAGACGGAATACAAATGCATTCTAGTTGGGAAAACCCCTACTTGAAATTATAGACCGAAGGCGGCGAAGCCCGGCCTGGGGTTACCCCATCGGTCAATGCGGGTTTGATGCCGATTTTTGCTGGCGGGACAGTTCGATTCGGGGTGGCAAGAAGCATTGGCCATGGATACACAGAGGTGTGCGCGGGAACATCCCGGTGAAACGTGCCGCATGTCCCCAGGTAGGCGCCCAGAAAGTGGGCGTGGACCTGGGGCACGCTTGCACTTGCGTTCCGGCGTTCCTCCAGCACTGCCGAAGGCTCGACTCGAGCAGGCTCGACCAGTCCAACACGTCCGACCCTACGTGTCCTGGGTAGCGCCGACAGAGGCTCTTTTGCCAGGGTCGAGTTGGTTGCTACGGGATTACCGCAACCGCCTGGGCAGAGTAGCCGCTCTCGTCTCCCTTATTGTCCACTTCGGTGGCCACATAGTAGTAGGTGGTGCCGTCGGCCACGTCGGAGTCGGTGTAGGTGTTCGAAGACAGGAGGGAGGAATTAAGCTGGCTGTAGGGTCCGCCCGAGGTAGTACTACGATAGAGGTTGTAGCCGGTGATGTTCTTGGCGCCCGCTTTCCAAGTCAGGGCAGCGCTGTGGGCGGTGCCCCCTTGAATTGTCAAGGTATAGTCCACGGTGGACATATGGCCGCCGTGCCCTTGAACCGAGAGGTCGAACTGGTACGTTGCCGTCTTCGTCGGCGTGCCGGTCAGAGTTGCGCTGCGGGTATCCTTAGAGGGCTTTAGAGTGAGGCCGGTAGGCAAGCCTACCGAGGACCAGTTGAAGGGTGTGTTGCCGCCCTTGGTGTCAATGGCTACCGAATAGGGCGTCTGCACCGTTCCGTTGGGCACAGAGGTGGTCGTGATTTTCACTTGGGCGGCTGCCAGCGAACTTATGAGCAGTATGATTGCGAGTGCGAACTGGGGGAAGGTTTTCATAAGCACATGGTGGCGGAAACACCGGCCTCAATTCAAACTCGGAAGTGCATTTTGGGCCACAAACTAGTGATGGCGGTCACACCGAACAGTGACGCCCCCTCACCATCGGATTTCGCTCCTTTCCTTGAACCCGGGAATGGCGGCGCGGCACGCGCGTTAGTTGAACACGCCGGTTTTTGGACGGACCGGGTTTTAAGAAAACGACCACTTTTTTGCAACAGACCAACACCCTGATTTATGAGATATTTGCCCTACCGAGGCTCCTGTGCTGGCCGAACTGCGACTGGAAAACTACGCCGTAATTGACAATGTGGTCATTGAGTTCGCGCCTGGGTTAAACCTGCTGACGGGCGAAACGGGAGCGGGCAAATCGATCTTGATTGACGCGCTGGGATTGCTGCTGGGGGAGAAAGCTTCGACCGACGTGATCCGGGCGGGTACTGAACGGGCCGTGGTTGCCGGGGTGTTTGAAAACGAGGGTGCGGCGGCGAAGGCCGTGGAAGCGGTTCTGGAAGGCAACGGTCTGGATTTGGAGGACGCATCGCTGATTCTGCGGCGCGAGATCGCTACCAGTGGCAAAGGACGCGTTTTCATCAACAATCAACCGGCGACGGTAGCCGTGCTGAAGCAACTTGCGCCGCATCTCGGTGTAATCCACGCGCAGAACGAATCGATTGTGAACTTTGATGCCGCGGCACGGCAGGGGCTTCTGGACGCCTACGCCGGAATTGAGTTGGAGGACGTGGCTGCCGCGTTCGGCAGCTGGAAGCACATCCGTGCGCGTATTGCGGAACTGGAGCAGGACGAACAGGAGCGCCTGCGGCTCGTCGACCTGTGGAAATTCCAGGCGCGCGAAATTGAGGAAGCGCGGCTGGCCTCCGGCGAGGACGAGCGCCTCGAAATTGAAAAGCGCGTGCTGGCGAACGCCGAGAAGATCTACGGTGCTGCGATGAATGCCTTCGATCTTCTCTATGAGGGCAGCGCGTCTACTTCGTCAAGCTTGCGCGCCGCCCAAAAACACGTCGAGGAACTGACGCGGTACGAGCCGAAGTTTCAGGAGGCGCTCGGCGCCCTGGAATCGGCTCGGATCAGCGTGGAGGATGTGGGCGCGACGTTGCGCGATTATGCCGGGGGAATTCAGGCTTCTCCGGAGCGGCTGGCGGAACTTGAAGAGCGGCTGGCGATGGTGGACAAGCTGAAGCGCAAGTATGGGCCGGCCCTGGAGCAGGTCATGGCTTACGGCGAGGAGACGCGACACAAGCTGTCGGAGATGGAAAACAAGGATCAGGTGCTGAGCGAACTGCACGAGCAACTGGTCCTGGCCGCCGAACATTATCGCAAAGCTGCGCGGTCAGTCTCGCGCAAGCGCTCAGAGGCGGCGCGGAAGCTGGAAAAGGTGGTGGAAGCCGAGATCAACGATCTGGCCATGCGCGCCTCATTTGCCATCGCCGTCGAGGAGAACGAGGCGGAGCCGCACTGGACCTCATCGGGCATCAACCAGGTCGTCTACCGGATCGCAACGAATGCGGGCGAGCCCCTGAAGCCGCTGGAGCAGATTGCTTCGGGGGGCGAACTATCTCGCGTGATGCTGGCCCTGAAGGCGAGCGTGGAAGCGGGCACAAATCCGGTAGGAAATAAGAAAAATGCGGCGATGCAGCGGACGCTGGTATTCGATGAAATCGACACAGGCATTGGCGGGCGAGCCGCCGAAGCGGTGGGCAGAAGGCTCAAGGCCCTGGCAAAGGGAAATCAGGTATTGTGCGTAACGCATCTGCCGCAGATCGCGACCTTTGCCGATCATCATTATTTGATCGAGAAACGAACCAGCTCCGGGCGTACCAAAACCACGGTATGCAAAATTACCGGGGAAGAACGCACCGCGGAAGTGGCGCGCATGCTCTCGGGCGCAAAGCTGACCGAGACTTCGCGCAAGCACGCCGAACAGATGCTTAAGGCGAACGCCTGATCCACAAGATGCATCTCTCAAAGGCGTTCCCGTGAGCAATCTCGCTTGCCTTAGCGAGACGACATCCTTATAATCCGCTCACCGGAATAATCTCTAAGCCGCGCTTATTCCGAGCGGCGAAGGATTTACGGGAGCATTCCCATGGCGTGCAAACGATCGTGGTGAACCCGGCATCAAGGACGCGCTGCCGGAAAGTACGTGAATCCAGCTTTCCTATACGAAATGAAGGAGCCACTGGAATGAAGAGAATTCTTGTTGCGATGTTGCTGGTAGCCGCAGTTACCGCCGTCGCCCAAACCGCCGCGGCACCCGCCCAATCGGCGCCACCCCAGAGCGCGGCCCCTGCTGCTCAAACTCCTGCCGCAACGCCAGCCGTTGCCCCTGCCCCGCAAAAAAAGGAAATCAAGGATCCCGCGGAATATAACGCCTATATGGGTGCGTTAGGACAACAGGATGCGGCGGCCAAGATCAGCGGCCTGGAGGCGTTCCTGACGCAATATCCAAACAGCGTGATGAAGGAAGACGCGCTGGAACTTTTGATGGGCTCCTACCAGCAGACGGGAAATGCCGCCAAGACGCTGGAGACGGCACAGAAAGTTCTTCAGGCCAACCCGTGCAACCTGCGAGCGCTGGCCCTGCTGGCTTACACCAAGCAGGCGATGGCGCAACAAGGCGGCGCTGCCGCCGGTCAGAATCTGACTGAAGCTGGCCAATATGCAGACAAGGGTCTGGATTGCGAGCAGACCGCGGTAAAGCCGGATGGCACCAGCCCGGACGATTTTCAGAAGCTCAAGACTCAGACTGCCGTGATTTTCAACGGTGCCAGCGGTGTGGCCGCGTATCAGGTCAAGGACTATGGCAAGGCCCAGCAAAGATTGCGTGCCGCGGTGGATGCCGATCCAAAGAACTTGGTGAACGTGTATACACTGGCGCGCGCCTATCTGGAGCCGGGACCAACCGAAAAGGATATAGACGGACTGTTTTACATTGCGCGCTCGGCCAACCTTGCCCAGGGCTCAGGCAAGGACCAGATCGCCAAGTACGGCAAGAGCAAGTACACCAAGTACCACGGCAGCGACGAGGGCTGGAACGATCTCATGGCCAAGGCTGCAACCGCCACCGATCCCACCGGCATCACGATCACGCAATACGTTCCGCCGACGCCCGCGCAGCAGGCTCACGACATCATGGCCTCCAAGAAGATTGAGGAGATGAGCTTCGCGGAATGGCAGTTGGTTCTCTCCGAGGGCACTCCAGAAGACGCAGACAAGGTCTGGACTACACTCAAAGGAAAGCCCCTGCAGATGGTCGCGCACATTCTCACCATCGACACCACGGGCAAGTTGACGAAGATGACGTTGGCGGGCAGTTCGGACGACGTCGACGCCAAACGCGCTGACATCGATCTGACCATGGCGGCGGCCCTTCCCAAGAAGGACGTGCCGAAAGAAGATACGGACTTCCAGTTTGAAGGGACGCCCGTTTCCTACGTAGCGAAACCTTTTGTGATGACCATGAACGAAGGTGCTTTGCTAGTGAAAGCGGCACCGAAACCTCCGGTCCACAAGAAACCTGCTGCGCATTGAGTTAAGGTCTCAGGTTTTCAGGAAAATGCGAGACTAGAAAAGCTGGGAAAAGATAAAGGGCGGCCCGATCCGGGTCGCCCTCTTTAGTTATTGTTCGAATTTCGTCCGGTTGATGTTTGCCTAAGACCTGGCACCTCTACCGCGCCTGTTTTCTTTCCAACGCAACCGGACGCGCGCTGCGCGGCGGACGCTTGGTTCCGGCCCGCAGGGGGCGAACGTCAATCTTGAGTTCCTGCATGGTTCGGCTGAGAGTGTTGCGGTGCATGCCCAGCTCACGCGCGGCCTTGCACTGGTTGCCGCGGTTTTCCTCCAGCACGGCAACGATGAAGCGCTTCTTGAACTCGCGGACCGCTTCGGAATAAAGAATATTGCTTTGGTACATCTGAAGGATGAGAGCTTCCAATTGATCTTTCACCACTGCCTCGTTTCCGCACCTTCACCACGTAAGATCCCGCTCAAGACGAACTACTTTGCCGGCGCGGCCGGCTTGGGATGAACCGCATCCACGGCCGACGGCGCGCGCCGCATATAATCCAGCCCCTGGTAGAAGCGTTGGCGCAACTCTGACGGTGCGAGCCAGATCGCAGCCCTTCCACCCACCAGGAAGTAAGGAGCCAGTTGAGACTCGTCCAGCCACTTTGCGGCGGGCGCGAACGCGGTCATGGCGGTCAGCACAATCGCTACCACCAAAACGCCTCGCAACAAGCCCAGCACTGCTCCCAGAATCCGGTCAATCGTACTCAGTCCGGCTTTCTTCATCGCCCAGCGCGCGATTCGTCCGGCAATGCCCGCCAGAATCAGAACCGCGAAAAAGATGATGAGAAATGCGGCAATCTCACCAATCCACGGCGACTTCAGGTAAGGCGCGAACCGATCCGCCAGGCGGTGATACTGCCAGGCGGCCAGCAGAAACCCGAGCACCAGGCCAGCCAGGTGAAAGGCTTCATGGAAGAAGCCCTCCATCGCTGCACCGGCCACGGAAAATGCCAGGAAAACCAGAATGATCCAGTCCGCAACGCTCATATCCATGACCATGCAGCGGGCACGGCGGCCTAGATCTCCAACTCGCGTCCCGTCAACTGACGATACGCCTCGAGGTACTTTTCGCTGGTCCGGCGCGCAACTTCTTGGGGAAGGGCGGGCGCGGGCGGTTGTTTATTCCAGCGGATTTCTTCGAGGTAGTCCCTTACATACTGCTTGTCGTACGAATTCTGCGCTTTACCCGGCTGGTACGTGTCTGCCGGCCAGAAGCGCGAGGAATCCGGTGTTAGTACCTCATCCGCCAAGGTGATTCCCTCGGCGGTCGTGCCAAACTCAAACTTGGTGTCGGCGATCAGGATGCCCCGCTGCCGCGCATGGTCAGCAGCTTTCTTGTAGATGCGCAGGGTCAGATCGCGGAGTTGGTGGCTCAGCTTGGGGTCAACCAGCTTGCACATTTCTTCAAACGAAATGTTGATGTCGTGCCCGGTGGTTGCCTTGGTCGCGGGCGTGAAGATCGGCTCCTGCAGCTGATCGGATTCCTTCAACCCCGCCGGCAGCTTGATGCCGCAGACTGTGCCGCTGGCTTTGTATTCTTTCCAGCCCGAGCCGGAAAGATATCCGCGGGCCACGCACTCGACCGGGAACATTTCGGCCCGTCTCACGATCATGGAGCGGCCCCGGAGTTCGTCGGCGTGCTTGCGAACTGCCGCCGGGTAATCATTCACGTCCGCAGTTACGAAATGGTTGGGGACGATGTCTTTGAGAAAATCGAACCAGAACAGCGACATCTGGGTCAGGACGCGGCCTTTGTGCGGAATGCCTGTGGCCAGCACGTAATCGAATGCGGAAATGCGGTCGGTGGCAACGAAGAGCAGGTGGCCGCTGTCGACGTTGTAAACGTCGCGGACCTTGCCGCTCGTGTGCAACTCAAGATCCTTATAGCCGGTCTCTAGCAGTACGTTGTCGAGGATGTCGGGGCTCATGGCTTAAATTTTACCGGGAGAAAACTGTCGGGTATTCTAGCCTGCGCGCGTAATTTGTCAACGCCCTCGATCACAGGCGCATGGTTGCTCTGAACACCGGCAGAAGGAAAATGGTTGACAGTTCGATTCTAAGTCAGAAGCCGCGCCCATGGCGGCTTGTCGGGCCTCGGCGATGTGGAAAAGCTGAGGAAGGCTCTGGAAAAAAAGGCGCGAGTTTCTTTGCGATCAAAAGCAAAGAAATGGCGTGCGCGTCAAGAACGCAACAGGATTTTTTTATCGACGTAGCACCGTCGTTGAGCATCGCGCCTCACCGTTAGAGTTGGACTAGCCCCATTCGGCTACGCCGCCCCAAACCTCACCGACACCAGCTTCGATATCCCCGGCTCCTGCATGGTCACGCCGTAGAGCACTGGCGCGATGCTCATAGTTTTCTTGCTGTGGGTGATCAGGATGAACTGCGTCTGCAGGCTCATCTCACGCACCATGTCGGTGAAGCGGCCGATGTTGGCTTCGTCGAGCGGGGCGTCGACTTCGTCGAGAATGCAAAAGGGGCTGGGCGTGTACTGGAAGATTCCCACCAGCAGCGACAGAGCGGTGAGCGCTTTTTCGCCGCCAGAAAGCAGGAGCACATTCTGGAGTTTCTTGCCGGGAGGGGAGGCGACCACGTCAATGCCGCTCTCCGCGCTGTTTTCAATGTCGGTGAGACGCATGAAGGCGTTGCCGCCACCGAAAAGCTTGCGGAAGGTGTTCTGGAAGTTTTCGTTGATCTTGTGGAACGCCTCTTCGAATTTCTGGCGCGAAACCTGGTCGATCTCTTTGATCGTTGCCGTCGTGTTTTCGATCGCATCGAGCAAGTCTTTACGTTGCGTTGAAAGGAACTGATGGCGTTCCGCGGTTTCCTTATACTCTTCGAGCGCCATCATGTTGACCGGGCCCATGGCGTCGAGTCGGGCGCGCATGTCGCGATAATTTTGATCCTCGGCGGCCAGTTCTTCCCCGGCCAGCGGGACGATCGTTGTATCGGCCATGAGCATCGGGCGTTCGATGCCAAGCTCGTTGAGACAGGTATCCGCCATGTGCTGCAGATCGGATTCTAGTTTGGCGGCTCGCGCCGATAACTCGCCGCGGCGGTCGCGCGCGGAATCGAGTTGCTGGCGCATCGTTCGCAACAGTTCCTCGATTTCGGCCAGTCGTGCGCGCACTTGTTCCGACTCGCACTGCAGCAGGCCGTCGCGGGCTTCGCCGGCATTTCGTTCCGCTTCCAGCTGCCCGAGTTGCTCCGACAGTTGGACGTTTTCTTCTTTGCGCTGCGCGATCTCCTCGGTCGCGGATTCCATTTGCGACTTCAGAACGCTCGCCCGCTCGCGCATCTCGGAAACAACAGTCTGGACGCGCTGGAGGAGAGTGCTTGCCGAGCGGTGGCGCTCTTCGAGCGTGGCCACGCGAGCGGCGCGCTGCGAAGTGGTTTCGGCGGCCAGGTCGCGGCGGCTGCGAAGGGCAACGAGTCGATCGTGCCCAGCGGCGAGTTGGCTTTCAAAGCGCGCGCGCGATTCTTCGATCGTCGCCAGTTCGGCCTGCCGCCCGGCTATCAGCGTGTCCTGTTCTCCGCGTTCGGCGGCGAGGCGTTGCAGTTCGCGGCCGATTACGTCGATGCGCTCGCGCACGCGAGACATCTCCCCATCCAATTGTTGCAGCAGATGGCCGGAGGTCATCGCCTGCTTCTCCGCTTCACGCTTCTCGTTTTCGAGGCGGTCAAGCAGGGAATTGTGCTCGTGAATTTCCCTGCCCAACGTGAGCGCACGAATTTCCTTTTCGCGCAGCGCTTGTTCCAGTTCGTCGAGCAGGCGAAGAACGTCGCGCAGTTCGCGCTTCATTGAGAGCGGTCCCTCGCTGCGTTGCTTGCCGCCGGTGACCGTCACATTGTGGAAGCATTCGCCCGATTGCGAAAGGAAAAAAGCGTCCGGACTGGAAAGAGCGAGATCACGCGCGACGGCTGGGTCGGGCACAATGTACCCATTGCCAAGCTTGGGCAAAATTACTTCCAGCGATTTGCCGAACCCATTCAGCACGCGAATCGAGTTCTTCAGCGGCAGAACGGTATCGTCGGCTGGCGCGTAGTGTCCATGCTCATCCGCGATGAAAGAGAACTTTGCCTGCGAATCTTCCGGATGAACAAGGAACGTGGCGCGCCCATCAACGTCGGACCGCAACAGGCGCAGGCCCTCGTCGGCTGCGTCCCAGCTCTTGACCACTACGAAGTTCAGTTCATCGCGCAGGAAATCTTCGACCACGCGCTCGTAGCGCGGATCGACTTCAAGAAAATCTGCAAGCACGCCCGCGGGCGCGTATCCGCCTTGCAGAGCACCCGATTGAAACAGCCGGCGGACCGACTCGGTGGAATAACCATGTTCGGCGATCACAGCTTCGAGCGAACCCTTTTTGCCAAGCGCCGTCGCGTATTCGGAGCGGATGGAATCAAGATACTTCTTGGTGTCGCGCTCATCTCCCCGCTTGGTTTCGAGGCCCTGACGCAGCGAGGCAATCTCTGCCGCCAGCGTGTCGACGCGCTGCGAAACGGTTTCGAATTCCAGCGCAAGCTGGCCACGCTGACCGCCAAACGTCTCCGATTGCGTGGTGGCGGTGGCGATTTCAGCACGCAGGCGTTGTTCTTCGCGCTCGATGCCAGCTACGCGCTCTTGCGATTGCGTGAGCTGATTGCGAAGATTCGAAGCCTGGCCAACCGATTCGAGAATTGCCGTACGACAAGCTTCCTGCCCCTGTTCGAGCGCGGTCAGATCCGCGGCCGCGCTGGCGGCTTCCTGCTGGCTGAGCGTGAGTTCCTGCTGAGCCGAAGCCAGATCGGCCGCAGCGGAATCGAGCAGTTGCTGGTGTTGCGACAGTTCGTCCTCAAGCGCGCAAAGGCGGAGATTGACTTGTGCCAGCTCAGCTTCGGAGGAAGTCATGCGCGCGAATAGTTCGGCGGAGCGCTCTTCGTTGGTCTTGATGCGCGCCTTGCCGCGGTCGGACTCCATCACAATCTGGCTCAGCCGGTCGCGATTCAGCCGCGTCTCGGTCTCGATCGCATAGCCGCGCTGCGTGCGCTCGGTGTGCTCGCTTTCCGACTGCTGCACGGTTTCGGTCAGCTGCCGGATTTCTTCGCCCAGTTGTTTGACCTGGGAATCGAGCGAGAGCTGCTCTGCGCCCATGTGCGAAAACTTGCTGGCCAGCACGACGCGCAGCTTGGCGCGCATTTCGTCGCGCAGGCGTCCGTAGCGCTCAGCCTTGCTGGCCTGGCGCTTCAGTGAATTCATCTGGCGCGTGACTTCTTCGAAGATGTCGTTCACCCGGTTGAGATTTTGCTTGGCATCTTCGAGGCGCGCTTCAGCCAGCCGTTTTTTGGTTTTGAATCTGGTCACGCCGGCCGCTTCTTCAATGATGGCGCGGCGATCCGTCGGCCGGCTGCTCAGTATCTGGCCAATTCGTCCCTGCTCGATGAGCGCGTAGGATTCCGGGCCCAAGCCGGTGCCCATAAATAGTTCCTGAATGTCGCGCAGGCGGCAGAGTTTTCCGTTGAGCAGGTATTCACTGTCGCCGCTGCGGAACAGTCGGCGCGTCACGGCGATTTCGCCAGTTCGTGCAGGTTGCTGGTTAAACTTCCGGCGCCTGATTTTTAGCACCACCTGCGGTGGAACAGCCTGCAGCGAAACAAGCTGCGGCCCGGCGGTTTGCGTGGCAGCATCGTTACGCTCGGACTCCTGACCAGGCGTTGCATCTGAGCCTCCAGTTTCTGCGGACGCATTCTGCTCGCTTGGACGGGCGAGAGCGCCCACCGCTCCATCGGGGACGCCGGAGACGGCTGCGCTTCCGGCGGCAGCCTCCACTTCTTCGGTCTTTCCCGGCTGCGCGTCTTCTACGGCGCGCTCGGTTTCCGCGGCGGCGCTTGCGCGCAGTTCCGCTTCATCCCAGTTTTCTTCCGCCAGTTCATCCTGGATTTCGATCTCGGTGGGCGCATTGGTGTCGGCGCCGTGGTAAATCTCCGGATCGATCAACGTCAATGTGACCTCGGCCATGCCGGTGGGATTGCGGCCGTTTGTACCCGCGAAGATCACATCCTCCATGCGCGAGCCGCGTAAGGTTTTCGCCGACTGCTCGCCCAACACCCAGGAAATGGCATCGGCAATGTTCGATTTGCCGCAGCCGTTGGGGCCAATGATGGCGGCAATGCCCTCGCCATGAAACTTAAGCTCGGTGCGATCGCAAAACGATTTGAATCCCAGGATTTGCAGCTTCTTGAGTTTGAGCAAAGTCACTCCTTCGGGTTCCGCTTAAATGCTCGGCGCCGACATTTCTGGCGGCGTGCGTGTTCTTGGCGGAAACTACATCCGCCTACGCGCTGGCTGGACCGACTGCAAATCCGTGGAGGATCCCGGCGGGGCTAACGGCGATGTTAACTGCCGAGGTTCCTCCTGATCGCATGCCGAGGCCCGTTCCATACAAACGGAACGAGCGCCACAACGTTGGTCCAACTTTAATGGCGAACGGGGAGACGGGTCAAGTAATAAAACACCACATATTGGGGTACCCATCCACCCACCGCCTTTAGTTGCACAGACACTGCAGCTATTCCGCGCAAATCTATGGTGAGCAATAAGAAGGTTGGAGACCGCCAGAGCTGTCACCACTCTAGCGCCGGCCGCGACCGGATGCAATCCCCGATAGAGGATGTTTGGTGTGTTGGATTCCGAGAGCCGGACCTTGTGGAAAAAGAGCGGCTAAAAGCCAGCAGCAGCCGCCGCGATATCAGGATGGAGGTCGACAACTTTATCTACGCTGGTGAGTTTTAGTACCTCTTCCACGTGCCCTTGCGCGCACACCCGAAGCTTCCCGCCAGCTTGCTTAAGCTTGCCGGCACACATGACGATGATCCCAATGCCGGTGCTATCGATGTGGGTGACACCGTTCAGGTCGAAGACAACTTTCTTTTTGTTCTCCCGGACGAAGGTCTCGGTCGCCCACTCCAATTCCTTGCATTCCCGTCCCATCACAATTCTTCCGGTGACGTCCAGAACCACAATGTCGGGATCCATATTTCTCGTCTGAAGCGTCAACATGGGTCAAGCTCCTTTTTCGATTTTTGCACCTGCGACTAACGAAAACCGCTGAACATGACCACATCGGTGTCGGCGTAGCGGGCGCGAGTAATCGCGAACTTCTTGCCATCGCGCGACCAGGCATAGGCCGAAACAACTGCCGGCTCGGAATCGAAATGAGTCAACTGCACCGGCTCGCCGCCAGACAACGGCTGCATGTAGAGATTGGTGATGTTGCCGGACGTATTGTGCACATAGACCAACGCACTGCCATCCGGCGTCCAGCCGAGCTGCGACCAGTTATAGGTCGTAGGCAAAGCGATCTCGTGTACCGGCGAACCGCCTTCCAGCTTTTGCACCACCAGCTTTGACTTGGCGCTCGCTCCCTGTCCCTCAAACCGGCCGTACGCCACGAACTTGCCATCGGGCGAAACCACCGGCGTAGTCACATTTCCACGCGCCAGCTCTGCCTGTTCTCCGCTGTCGGCCGAAACTTTGTAAATGCGTGCTACGCCGTCAGCGGGAGCCGTGTCCTGATAGACCATCGATTTGCCATCTGGCGTGCAAGAAGCGTATTGGTCCAATTTGCCGGACGTGACTTGCTTGAACTCCCCGGTCGCAGAATTCAATCGCCAGAACTGCAGCGTGTTGCCTTCGGTTATCACGTCCAGCACAGCGCTGTCTCCCGGGCCACACGCGTTTACACTCGTCACCAGCACGTCGCCCTGCACCAGGTGCGATCGATTAGATCCGTCGGCGCCCGTGATATAAGGTCGCGCCGCAAAATCTCTTTGCAGCAGTTTCCCTTCGCCGGTCCATGCCACATCGTATCCGGTGGCCTGTTCGCCGGAAATCGGAGTGAGCTTCCAATCCACCTTGTCATTGAGCGTAGCGGGGGAATCCCCGACATAAATCGTTGCTTGCGGTCGCTGTTGAGTTGTGACGAATGATTTCCCATCTGCCGTCACGCTCAGTGAACTGTACGAATTCAGGTCGTTGCTGATCTTGAACGGTTCCCCAGCAGGATATGGCTGAAACCAGATCTGCGACACAAAGCCGTTCGCCCTTGGCGCTCCCACAAAGAACAAACCCGAAGCATCCGGCATCCATGCCGCAGAGTTCACAACCACGGGAAGATCAAAGGTCTTTACCGCCTTGCCTTCCGATGTCATCACGACCATCGATCCCAGGTTCTTCTGCCCCAGGTTGAGCACGCAAACCGCAATCAGATCCCCCGTAGCCGACCAGGAAGGATCGCCGTTGAAGAATGTGCCCGAATTCTGCCGTCTTGTGATAACGGCGCCTTCGCCGCTGCCGTCCGCGTTCGCAACCAGCAACTGAGATTCACCTTTGTCCCCGAGGTAGCGCCGGTACGCCATGCGCTTGCCGTCGGGAGAAAATGACATGGCACTCGCCACGTCGGTTACGATTTGCCGCGAGGCGCCACCCAGCGCAGGAACCGAATACACATTCGTGTTGTTCGCGTTATTTGGATCGCCGTGCGTGTAGTAGAGAAAGTTGCCGTCCGGCGTGAAGCTGACGCCGAAGCCAAAGAACCCCTTTTGGGGCGGCACAACCGTTACTTCACTTCCGGTCAGAACCTGCTTGACCCGAAGGCTGCGCTCGCCTTCACGCCGGCCGTATGCGATCCACTTGCCGTCTCCGGAAATGGCGGCAAAGCCGATCACCTGCCCGTGGTCTGTGAGCGGGCGGATGCTGATATTTCTGGTATCGATCGCAGGTCCGCTATGGCTGAGGAATTTGTAAACTCCGAATCCCGCCGCAACCAGCAGCAACACGACTAGGGTTGCTGCGGCGAAGACGACACTCTTGTGGCGGCCAGCTTCGGCAATCAAAACCGAACTCGAGGACACAGTACCCGGCGGTGCGGCTGCGCTGGGCTGCGCCGGCGCGGAGGCGCTTGCCGCGATTCCTTGGCCAGACTGAGCTGAGATTACGCTGCTGGCGCTGCCCCGCTGCAGTGAGATCTCATCGCTCTTTTGCGGTACGCGGCCCGATTCCGTCTCGCGTTTCAGCCGCTTCAGGTCGGCGCGCATATCGGATGCATGCTGGTAGCGCAGCTCGCGGTCTTTCTCCAGAGCCTTGTTGATCACGTCTTCGAGCTTGGGAGATACATCCGGATTCAGCCGGACTGGCGCGACCGGGATCTTGTGCAGGATCGAGTCGAACAGGTCGGCGGATGAGTCACCGCGAAAGGGCAACGTGCCGGTAGCCATCTCGTACAAAACGGCACCGAACGAAAACAGATCCGTGCGCGCGTCGAGATCCTTGCCGCGCGCCTGCTCCGGCGACATGTAGGCCACGGTGCCGACGGCCGTTCCGGGGCTGGTGAGATGGTCGGACTCGACTGTTGCCTGCGTGGCTCCAAGCGAACTGCTCGTGCCGGTTGTTACCTTGGCCAGGCCGAAATCGAGAATCTTGGCGTGGCCCCGCTCGGTCACAAAGATATTGGCGGGCTTGATATCGCGGTGAACAATATTCTTGGCGTGCGCGGCGTCGAGCGCGTCAGCGATCTCGATGGCCAGCGAGAGCAAGCTATCGAGTTCGAGCGGATGGCTGGCGATCACATGCTTCAGCGTCGCGCCATCCAGAAACTCCATGACAATGAAGGCCTGGCCGTTCTCTTCGCCAATATCGTAGATGGTGCAGATGTTGGGATGGTTCAGTGCAGAAGCGGCCTTCGCCTCCCGCCGAAACCGCTCCAATGCCTGATGGTCGCGGGCCACGTCTTCCGGGAGAAACTTGAGGGCCACAAAGCGGTCGAGGCGGGTGTCCTCGGCTTTGTAAACCACACCCATGCCCCCGCCACCGAGCTTCGCGACGATGCGATAGTGCGAGATGGTTTGGCCGATCATTATTTATCCGATCACGTTGGGCCGACCGATGGAATCGGAGATCGGGGAATCGGGAAATAGTAGGCGGGATGGGGCGGCAAGTCAATCCTTGACAGCAATAGCGCGGCGGCGGCAAACCGGCATAGCGCCGCCCTTGACTAAGCTTTCTCAGATATGGCCGAACCGGCCCTTACTGCAGCGGTGTGCCGCTCGACTGGCAACTGGAACCGCTGAAAGAGCTAGAGCCGTACCGAACTACGCCGTCGGCGGCCGAGCAGAAGTAACGGACGCCCGTCTGGTTCACCGTGATTGGTCGTCCATCCATGGAGTAGGCACCTTGGGGTGTGGAAGTGCTGCCACCCGCGTCCAGGGAGAACGAATAGCCGCTCTTGGATGTAGCGTTGCTCGCGCCCAACACGTTATCAATCAAGCAAGCAGCCGTCGAAGTCGGCACGGTGCTGCCCGGGCAGGATCCGGCAAGGCTGTTCAGCGTGACAGCGAATCCAACCGTCGGATACGCCGAGTTGTAAGCAACTTCAGCTGTGTTCACCGTTCGCGTTGAGCCCACCGCGGATGATTCGTTCGCCGCGATACGTGCACGCAGCAGGTTCGGGATAGCGATGGCAGCGATGATCAGGATGATAGCGACCACAATCAGCAATTCGATCAGTGAGAAGCCCTTCTGTTTCCGCATACGGAACTTTCCCTCATTGGAGTGGCTGTTTGATTGGCAATTCACACGCGCTAATGCTATTTCCCGAATAGACATAGCCTCAAGTTACGAACGGTTATAGCGTGGGTACTGTGCAAAACACTGCATCATCGTTGGCTCTATCTCTCGATATGCCACTCGGATAACGTGTAGAGACGCCAAGGGGCTAATACTCCCGTGCCGATCTATCCCCGTCAATACTTAGGTCGCGGGATGCGATTGGCGGCCCAATCGATATGCGAAACATATATCCCTTCCTTCCGATTGCGGTTGGGATCTGCGATCGATATAGTAGTATCCAACGGCAGGTGATTGACCTATGGGTGGGGAGCAAATCAATCGCGCTAGCGGCAAAATTGTCCTCGGCCTGTCTGTTTTGGCCCTGTTAACGGCAGCGAGCGGATACTTTCAGGCGCCGCAACCGGACGAGGGAACGGCAGCGCATGTCTTTCAGCTTTCGATTGTGGCGCTGGTGCCGATGTTCCTGCTTTTCCTGGCCACGGCGGATTGGAAACGGCCCTTGCGAATCGCACGGCCGCTGACGGTTCCGGCAGCGGCGTTGGTGCTCGCGTTTGCCGCCTTGTATTACCTTGAGCACTACTTTTACGTACGGCACTAGCCAGTCGTGGGCATTCTGCTCACAAGCCCAAGGCCTGCACTTGCTCCTCAGTTTCGTAGCCGAGCCAGTGGGCAACCTCGTGCCAAACCACTCGCTTCACTTCGGCCTGCAAATTTCCTCTTGAACACCGCAGAATTGGCCCGCGAAAAACAAATATCAAATCGGGGGCAACCTTCAGTTGATTATGCGACTGTTTCGTTCTGACGACACCGCTGTAGCATCCCAACATCTCCGTTCCCCGGGGCCAGTTCTTTTTCCTCAATATGTCCGCGGGCGGCTCGTCGGCAACTTCAATGCCGGGAAAGTCTGGCAGGTCCCGGACATTTTCTGGCAGGGTGCTGTAGGCCCACTCCACGATCTCCCCAAAGCTCTCCGGATTTGTGGCGTTGCCCATCAATCCGACTTTACCACCACGAGCAGTTGAATCAGGTCGCTCCTAGCCGCGAAGCGGCGCAAAGATGAGGCACTTCTAGTTCTTCCTCGTCACCAGAAAGTGCGCTAGCTCTTTGAGCGTGGCAGCGCGCTCCCCAAAGGAATCAAGCTGCGTGCAGGCCTTCGCCACTAACGCGTCGGCTTTGCGCAGCGATTCCTCGATGCCGAACAGGGCCGGGTAAGTCGCCTTTTCAGCGGTCGTGTCTTTGCCGGCGGTTTTGCCGAGTTGCTCGGAGGTCTGGGTCACGTCGAGCACGTCGTCGACGATTTGAAACGCCAAGCCGATGGACTGGCCATAGATTCGAAGCCGTTCTATCTCGCTTGCTCTCGCCCCGGCATACATGCCTCCGCTGACGACGCTCGCGGTGATCAGGGCTGCGGTTTTAGAGCGATGAATGTATTCGAGTGTGGCGAGATCGGGCTTCTTGTGCTCGGCTTCGAGGTCAACAACCTGGCCGCCAATCATGCCGTCAATGGTGCCGGTGGCGTGAGCAATCTCGCCGATGATTCCTACCCGCGCCTCGGCGGGACAGCTAATCCGCGCGAGCACTTCATAGGCCTGAGTCTGCAGAGCATCGCCGGCCAGAATCGCGGTCGCTTCCCCGAAGGCCTTGTGGCAGGTGGGACGGCCGCGGCGCAGGTCGTCGTTGTCGAGGGCCGGCAGATCGTCATGGATAAGCGAATAGGTGTGGAGCATTTCGAGCGCGGCGCCGAGTTGCTCGATGCCGGCCGGCCAGGCTCCGGCCTGTTTTGGCATGGTCATGCGGCCGGCTTCCATGCAGAGAATCGGCCGCAGCCGCTTGCCGCCCGCGAATACGCTGTGGCGCATGGCTTGATGGATGGATGTCGGATGCTGCGTTGCCCCGGGTAAAAGCTGCTCGAGCGCGGCATCGGCGGCGCCGCGTCCCTCGTCGAGAATTTGTTTCAGCATCGCATGGCAGTATAACAATTGAGGAAACTCGGATTCAGTACTAAGATCCTGGCCACCCAAAATCTGTGCCATCCCAAAGCGGGGAGGTAAGACGGAAGAGTCCCAGCACTATCGGCGGAAATGACGAAGGCCGCCCGCGGGCGGCCTTGGTCACGAACGAAGGTTTTCAGGCGGCTGCGTGGTGTGCGCATTCGTGTAACACCGAGCGCACGACCAGGTCATTGCGCGGTTCACACAGGTCGGCAGCGCCCTGGTTCAGTGCGTCGGCCCATAGTTGTTCGTCCGCCAGCCGGTGGGTTCCCACGATGCACAAAGACGGGAACTCGTGGTGCAAACGCCCGATCTCATCGGGCCGGGATTCCTCCATGTCGAGCACCAGCACGTTGGCGTGATTGCGGACAACGGCGATGCGGACTTCTTCATAGCGATTGGCCAGTTTTACTGAGCCAAAATGTTCGGAAAGACAGACCACCAGGGCTTGAGCAGTTCTGGGGTCCTTCTGGTAGACAACTAAGTTGATCGATTCCATAAATCCCCCTGGAGATCACCGCGGGTCAGCGGTGGTCTTTGGCTGCGACAGCTGGGCTGCTACCACAGGCGTTAACGACTCCGAGCACGAACAGCGTTACTTGCGCAACGCTTTCTCGGCCGGGGGCTCGAACGGTTCCGCTTGAAGCTTTCCGTTCTGCTTTAGCAGAATCTCTACTTTCCCTTCCGCCTCCTCCAGTTGTTTCCTGCAGGCGGTGGAAAGCTGCATGCCTTCTTCAAAGAGCGTCAGAGATTTTTCCAATGGAACTTCACCTTTTTCGAGTTCCAGGACGATCTTCTCGAGTCTCTCGAGGCACTCTTCAAACTTCACCAATCCAATTACTCCTACCCACATTGTAATGCCGTTTTGGGTTGTAGATGTCCAGCAAATTTCGATGGGAAGTACAAATATTTTTGATAGTGTTCCGAAACAGAACTGCGGGGAACTGTTAACACTCAGGCGGCAAGAAGTTAGACCGATGTGGTCCGATTCGAGCCGAGGGCTTCCAGGACATCGACAGCGGAGGCATAGCGGCCGAGGGGGGCGCTGATCTGCGCCCCTTGAACGAAGTCTCGTACCGCCTGGAGCATTTCGCGGGCAATGGCAACGCCTTCGGCGCGAGCGGCCTCCGGGGTGGTGGCTTTGATCATGCGATTGAGGATTTCGTCGGGGACGGAGACGCGCAGCTCGTTCTTCATGAATTCAGCGTTGCGGGGACTGGTTAGCGGCCAGATTCCGGCAACGACGGGAATCCGGCAATGCTCGATGCGCTTCAAGAAATTCTCTAACAATCGTAAGTCAAATACCGGCTGGGTAACGACATACTCGGCTCCTGCCTGCACCTTGTACTCGAAGCGCTTGATCTCTTCGTCCAGATTCGGCAGTCCGGGGTTGGCGCCGACCCCGATCACGAAGCTGGTCCCAGTTCCTAGGGGATTGCCCCCTAGATCGAGACCGCGGTTCAGATTGTGGACGATATTGACCAAGCCGATCGAGTCGACGTCAAAAACGGCGGTGGCATCGGGGTAGTTGCCCATTTTTGGGGGGTCGCCGGTGATGCAGATCAGGTTGTGAATGCCGGTCGCAGCGGCTCCGAGCAGGTCCGACTGAATGCCGAGCACGTTGCGGTCGCGGCAGGTGTAGTGGAGAATCGCTTCGATGCCGACCGCCTGCTGCATGAGAAGTGACAAGGCTTGATTGCTCATCCGCGCCGAGGCCCGGGGGCTATCGGGGATGTTGACGGCGTCGACGCCTACGGACTTGACGAATTTCGCGCCCTCGACCTCTTTGCGGATGTCGATTCCCTTGGGGGGAACGATTTCGACCATGGTGATGAATTCGCCGGCGGCGATCTTGGCCCCCAGGCGGGAACGCTTTCCGAGCGGAATGCTGGCCGGGACCGGGACTTTTGCGCTATGGGCCACTTCGGCATGGGCGGAATGGGCGCGCGCTTCTCCGACGCGGAGAGCGGACTTCATGGCGCGGATATGATCGGGGGTGGTTCCGCAGCAGCCGCCGACCAGTTGGACGCCAGCAGCCACAAATTTTTCCGCATAGTTCGCCATGTACTCCGGTGAGCAAAGATAAATGTTGCGGCCTTCGACGGAGCGCGGCATACCGGCATTGGGCTGGGCGGAGAGCGGCACAGAAGTAGCGGCGCGCACGCGTTCGATGGCGTCGAGCATGGCGACCGGCCCAACGCTGCAATTGATGCCAAGGACGTCAACGTTCCATTCCGTGAGGCGAGTAGCAAAGGCTTCGGGGTCGGAACCGTCGAGGCAGTCTCCATCCTCATCGATGGTGACCTGGGCAACGATGGGGATCTTGGGATCGACGTCGCGGGCGGCCAGAACGGCCTGGTGCAGTTCCTCCACGTAGCCAAAGGTCTCGAGCATCAGCAGATCGACGCCGCCTTCCACCAGAGCGGCAACTTGTTCACGAAATGAGTTGCGGGCTTCTTCAAAGGAAGTCTTGCCGAGCGGCTCGATGCGAATTCCGAGGGGGCCGACCGAGCCGGCCACAAAGCCAGCGAAGCTCTTGGCCGCCTCGCGTGCCAGGCGGGCTCCGGCCACATTAATGTCGCGTACATGGCCGGCCAGACTGTGGCGCGCCAGGCGAAAGCTGTTGGCGCCGAAGGTGTTAGTTTCAATGATCTCGGCGCCCGCTTGCAGATAGTCGTGATGCACGGCGCGGATGAGTTCCGGTTGGGAAACGTTCAACTCGTCATAGCACCGGTTGATGAAAATGCCCTTGGCGTAGAGCAGGGTTCCCATGGCCCCGTCGCAGAGCACTGGCCCTTTCTGCAATCGTTCACGAAAGTTCTGCGGCATCTTTAAGAGGATACAGGAAGGCCGCGGGCTCTGGCAGCCGGGGCGCTGGGCGCGGTGGGGGTGAGGCACGCGGGCGTTCGCCCCCCAGCAATTTCCTCTTTGCTATAATCCCTATTCCTGCATCCAAGAAATTGATCCGTACAGTCTGGAGTCGTTGGTCTTGAAGAAAGTCCTAATCCCTGCAATTTGGCTGGCTGTGAGTGTGGCCCTTGCGAACTGCGGAAGTGGCTCGTCCGGCGGTAAGGGGATCAGCGGCATCGCTTATCGGGCTTTCGTCTCCAACCCTGTGGGGGGCGGCATCAATATCGTCAATGCCGAGACTGACGTGCGGGCGACGACGGTTGGTCCGATTGCCGCAGGGACATCTCCGAGCATGATGGTGGTGACGCCCAACCGTGCCGACACGTTGGTTTTCAGCGGCAACAATAATTGCTCCCCGACTCCGCCAAGTCCTCCTTGCCAGTACACCATCATCAACAACGCCAAGGAAAGCAGCGCCGCGCAGGTTCCGCTGCAGTATCCCACCGAAAGCATCGTGGTTTCTCCAGACAGTTCTGTGGCCTACGTTGCACTACCCCTCGAGAAGGTAGTTGAGCAGTCCCAGGGAGCAATCGAGGTGATCTCGCTGAGTAATGGCGGGGCGTCTGGGGGGCAGATTGATGTTCCTTCGGTCCAGTACTTATCAATCAATAATGGCGGCGACCGGATTTTGGCGTTCAGCCCCAATTCGGATTCGATCGCCGTGGTAACGCCTTCGAACCTGGGAACGGGCAATGCCGTGGTGACTTTTGTCGGGGGATTTGACCGCCCGGTGCAGGCCTTCTTCAGCAGCGATGACACGACCGCGTTCGTCATTAATTGCGGAGCCGAGTGCGGGGGAACCCAGGCCAGCGTGCAGCAGTTCGATATGACGACGAATACGCTTGCCGGTTCGGTTGCCGCTTGCGCCCCGGCTGTGCCGCCCAACCCACCGCAGTGCGCGGGCAGTTACGGGCTTCTTAATGGCTCGACGATGTATTTGGCAGGTACGCCCTACATGAACGGGCAACCGTCCCAAGGCTGCACTGGCACGGCCGCCCAAACCTGTGGACTGCTTTCCATCATCGACCTGTCGAGCATGACGGTCACCGGCAACGCCATCATCACCGACGGCTATCACGATCGTATGGCGATGGGCGCCAATGGGCAGCTCTTCGTTGGCGCGCGCACCTGCACGGAAATTGTTCCCCCCTACCCTCCGCCGCCAGGGGCAGAGGTTCGCGGGTGTCTTACGATTTACAACACCTTGACGACCGCTGAGGGGAATGTCGCCCCCGGCGGCGTGGTCGTTCCTCCCGTCAACGGAGACGTTACCGGTATTCAGCCCATTGGCACCCGCGATGTCGTGTACGTTGTCCAGGGTTATGCTGTGCCGGGTGGATCGCTCTATATCTATTGCACTACGATCGACTCCAACGATAACTGTCTCACGGCCGATGCCGCGCAGATCCCTCCCACTAATAATCCAACCTACGCACCGTTGATGGTCGGCAATTTTTATGACGTCGTCACGGTGGACTTCTAAGAAGGTTCTTCGCGAGTTTGTCTCTGCTGCGAAGCTTCGCTGGACAACCGAGGGCGGCTGTCCTTACGTGCCTCTCCATCTCAAGCCCCAACTAATTAACGTGGCTTAGGGAGAATTGCCTGGCTCCAGCGTCAGTTCGTGCCTGCGATGGCTCTCAACGGCCGCGGGCGAGAACGGTAGCGTGAATGTTGAGCCGGTGTACCACGCTTTCCATTGGTCCAGATAATGTGGGCTGAGAAAGACTCCGCTCTCGCCGGTGACCAGGTTCAGCGTGCTGGAGTCGAAGTCGGCGAAGTTCCATGTCGCTCGCTCGGAAGGGCCGAAGTTACGATCCACCTGCTTGACGGTGGAATGACTCCCGCTCAGCGGAAGATGGCTGGGGCCGGTGAAGCGGCCGATCAGCGGTAGGCGGCTTAGTATCGGATGATCGATTTCGACCCGGTAATCTGCGCCCCACCTCCATTTTGCAAGATCTGCCGTGATGCCCGGCTGCTTCACTGTGTTCTCGATCGCAGCCGTCAGCACGGCTCCGTAGTCGGAGTAGCCGGGTGGCAGCCAGCGCGGAGGCTGCTTGCTGAGCACGTTTTCGAGCCACACCGTGGACATGCCCCAGCGATAGCTTTTCCAACTCAGTGCGCCGGAATCTTTCGCAGCCAGCTCGTTGGCTGCCGATCCTTTTTTCGCCGATCCATTCGCCGCACCGCCCGGGCTATCCTCGGCCGGGCCGAGTTTCGGCTCCAGCAGTAACCGCATCAACTCTTCACGCGCTTTTGTTTCAATGGTCGGTGCGGCCGAATCGGCGGTCATGCGTCCGTCCCAATCGCGAAGAATATCGGCCGCCCGCTTCGCTTGTGCCGAAATCTTCGGCGCATGATCGAGCGCATAAACGAACTTGTCGGCGCAGAAGTGGTCAAACGTCGAGGAAACATCCATCTGCAGCGCCAGCATATCTGCCGGTGAAAATTTCCTTCCCGATTCGAGTACGCGATAGATTCGGTCAGTGCGCCAGGGCGCAAACCATTCGGTGCTGATTGAATACTTGTAGCCGTCGGGCGCAATCCGCCCGTTGGCGGTGGCGAGAATTCCGGTGGGCGGATCGAAAATGTGCGGCATCTCGTCAAACGGAATGTAACCTTTCCACTCGTGCGCATCGTCGCTGCCGCTGACGGGCAAGCTACCGTCGCCGGCGGCGCGAATGGGTATGCGGCCCGTCGTCTGATATCCGATGTGGCCGTCGACGTCGGCGTAGACAACGTTTTGTCCCGGCGCCCCGAATGCCGAAAAGGCCTTGCGGAACTCGTCCCAGTTTTGGGCCGAGTCGACGTCGAAGAATGCGAGCCCCATGCCGTCGTAAAGAGTCCAGCGCAGCGCGATCTTCCGTGTCTCGCCGGGAATCAGGTCGGTGATGATCGGCCCGTGGCGGGTTGTGACTACATCGAGCGCCACGTCCGGCTTGTCTTTGATATGGATGATTTCCTGGCGATGCTCGGGTTCGTGCCACTCCGTCACCGAATGGTCCTTGGACCCCCGTGCTGCGGCCTTGGTTTGTGGCGCGAGAACCTTGTACTGGCCCTCCGCGCTGAACTCTTCGACGAAATCGTCTTCAACCGTCGGACCAACGTTGGTGAATCCCCATCCTATGCGCTGGTTGTGCCCGACAATCACGAACGGCACGCCCGGCAAGGTCACGCCGGCAACGTCGAAGCTGCCGCTCTTGAGATGGGCCTCATACCACAGGTTTGGCATTTGATGGTTGAGGTGCATGTCATTCGACAGCAGTGGCTTTCCGGTTGTAGTGTGCTGGCCTGAAACCACCCAGTCGTTGGAGCCCGGGCGAAGCTCGTCTGCCCCTTGCTCGTCAACAGTGGCGAATCGCGTTTGCGCGAATGCAGTGGGCGGCGATGGCAGCGCCGACGTCAGTTTCTTGGACGTGCCATCCGGGTCCACGTCTTCGTCCTCATCGTCGTCGTCTTCATCACCGCTGCCGGCGGCTGGTTCCTGGTCCATGGCGTGCCTTATATCGGTTGGGGGACGATCATGCCACGACGAATTCACGTAGAGATCGGCGGTGAGTTCAGGGCCGAGCTTGGCCAGTACTTTTTCACGGGTCACAGCACGCCGATAGCTGTAGTGATTCAAATCCTGGACCATTCGCGCACCGATCAAGACCGAGTCAACGACCGTCCACGGCCGCGGCTGGTATTTCAGTAGGCGGAATTCCAGCGGCAGGCGATCCCGGTGCGACTCGATGAACGCGTTCACGCCTTGCGTGTAGGCGTCAAAATATGCGCGGTCCCGAGCGGAAATGGTTTTCGCTGCGGCCTCAGCGGTTACGCGCAATCCCAGAATGCGCTGCTCGCGGTCGATCTTCAGCGTGTCTTCGCCGATGATTTCGGAAAGTTCGCCGGCGGCGACGCGGCGCATGATGTCCATTTGCCATAGGCGATCCTGCGCCGTCACGTAGCCCTGAGCAAAGAACAGGTCCTCGAGCGTGGTGGCTTGAATCGTCGGCACGCCCTGTTCGTTGCGGACGACGCACACCTTGGCTGAAAGGCCGGGGACCGCGACTGCCCCATCCAGCTGTGGGAGCGCAGAGTGGGCGATCCAGTATGCCCACCACATGGCGGCGATCATCGCCACCAGCAGAACGCAGATGGCGTAGTACAGGATGCGGAGCGCAGGGTTGCGCCGACGGACCTCAGAGTTTGAAATCTCGGGCGGGGAAGCCGCAGCAGACATTACTCAAAGATTGTAGGGGCGCGTGGTGTCTGTGACAACCGCGCACCGCAGATGTTGCCTGAGGTTGGCGTAACCCGTGCTCCCCCAGTATCATTGTGGCGATCCTGCTTGCACGATCAGTTATCTCTACGCTACCTAACATGCTGCAAAAGCGCATCGACGATCAGCCGAGCATCTCGCGCGAGAACATCCGCGAGGCGGAGGGAATTTTTCTGCAGCACCTTCGCCGCGTCGGCCTGAAGCAGACCGGGCAACGCAGCACCATTCTGCGCACATTTCTTGAAACCCGCGAACATCTTTCCACCGACGAACTGCACCGGCTCGTGAAAAAGAAAGACGCGCACATCGGTTTCACCACCGTGTACCGCACCCTGAAGCTTTTTGCCGATTGCGGGTTGGCGAGCGAGGTCGCCTTCCACGACGGCATCGCCCGTTACGAGCACCAGTACAATCGACGCAGCCATCACCACATGGTGTGCACGGGGTGCGGCGCATCAGTGGAATTCTTTTCACCCGAAATCGGAGAAGTCGAAAAAGACATTGGCCGCAAACACCATTACCTGACTACGCGGCACACGTTCCAGATTTATGGCGTTTGCCAAAGCTGTGCGAAGAAAGACGGTCAAAAGGACAATTGGCAGAAAGAGGAAGGCCGAAAAAAGAGCGATGGGCGGCGAATTGTCTAGTTCTCCGAATTCGTCAACGAACTCGGGGGGGATGCCCGAGGCCAAGGTTGCGTGTCCGCACTGCGGAACCGAGATGCCGGCGAGTGCCGCCTTTTGCCCGGCTTGCGGATGGTCAATGAGGCTGATTGCGGCCGGCGATCGCGCCCTCGCCGCGCTGGCCTACCTCACGTTTGTTCCGGCGGCGACGCTCTTATTGCTGCCGGGCTTTCGCGAGCATCGCTTCCTTCGCTTTCATGCCTGGCAGAGCGTTCTGATTTGGGGAGTGTTTTTCGTCCTGACGGTCGCGGCGCTCTTCCTTTCGAACGTCGCCGCGGCGATGGCTTTTTTGCTCTTCGGGATTCTGGCCTCGCTGGCCATGCTCTTCTTGTGGATCGTGCTCTCGATCAAAGCGTGGCAGGGCGAACGATTCGAGCTGCCCTTATTTGGGACGCTGGCCGGGCGGCTGCGGTAACTAGGGAAAAGTGCTCTTCAGTTCTCTTCCTTGTAGCGCATATTTCCCGTGCGCAGATAACGGCTGTGCCAGCCTAACGACTCCGTGAGCAGATGCGGCGTATGTTTGCCATAGGACAGCCGCTCGGCGCGGTTCAGATAATCGAGAAGCTGCGCCTTGAAGTCCGGGTTGGCGCACTTCTCGATGATCAGGTGCGCGCGCTGGCGCGGCGACAAGCCGCGCAGATCAGCCAATCCGTTTTCGGTGACCAACACCTGCACATCGTGCTCCGTGTGGTCGACATGCGAGACCATGGGCACGATCGTCGAGATGGTTCCTTTTTGCGCGATGGACGGGGCCATAAAGATGGACAGGTAGCCGTTGCGCGCGAAGTCGCCGGAGCCGCCTATGCCGTTCTGGATGCGCGATCCCATGACGTGGGTCGAGTTGACGTTGCCGTAGATGTCGGCTTCGATCATGGCATTCATGGCGATGACGCCGAGGCGGCGGATGATTTCTGGGTGATTGGAAATCTCCTGCGGACGCAGAACGATACGCTCGCGATACGTGGACATATTGGCGTTGACCTCGTCCATCATCTGCGGGCTGAGCGAGAATGCCGTGGCCGAGGCGCAGGTCAATTTGCCGGACACCAGCAGGCGGACCATTCCGTCCTGAATCACTTCGGTGTAGGAGGTCAGTCCTTCGAACGGGCCTTCCTCCAGGCCAAACAAAACCGCATTGGCGATGTTGCCGACGCCAGATTGCAGCGGCAGCAGATTCGCGGGCATGCGGCCCTTCTTCACTTCCCAGCTCAGGAATTCGAGGATGTGGCCGGCAATGCGCTTGGAAGCCTGATCGGGCGCTTTGAACGGGCTGTTGCGGTCGGGAGCGTTGGTGAGCACGACGGCGACGACCTTCTCGGGCGGCACCTTGAGATAGGGTGAGCCGATCCGTTGGCCGGTGTGGACCAGTGGAATGGGCTCGCGATTCGGCGGCGGCTTGAGGCAGTAGATATCGTGCATGCCCTCCAGCGCCATCGGCTGCCAGGAATTCACCTCGAGGATGATGCGGTCGGCTTCGTCGATCCAGGTGCGATTGTTGCCAATCGACGAACTTGGGACGACGCGGCCATCTTCGAGTATGGCCGTGACCTCAATCAGAGCGACGTTGAGTTTGCCAAGGAACCCGTACTCGACAAACTGCGCGACGTGACCGAGGTGGATGTCCATATATTCCATCTCGCCGGCATTGATGCGCTTGCGGGTTTCCGGGTCGGATTGATAGGGAAGGCGCAAATGAATGCCGCCGGCCATGGCGAGCGCGCCGTCGAGTTCGGGGCCGGTCGAGGCGCCGGTGAAGACGCTGACCTGAAACTTCTGGCCGCGGAAGGTGGCTTCGGCGATGCGGTGGGCGAGCTCCAGCGGCACGGCCTTGGGATAGCCTGAACCGGTGAAACCGCTCATTCCGATCTGGTCGCCGGAATGGATCAGAGCCGCCGCTTCGGCGGCGCTCATAATCTTGGATGAAAGGTCGGAATTCAGTACTCGCGTAGTGCTAGTTTCGGAAGCGATAGCCAACGGACACCTCTCAGGACAACCCTTTACGATAAGGGCGCCCCGTTAAAAGGGTCTGTGAGCGTCGTCACTCGACTTTGGTGTACGCCGTCAGGGCACCGGGTCGGGAATCCGAGCCCGTGAGACCCGAATTTAAGCATCCGTTAACTTGCAAGGCGGCGAAATCGGAGTATATTGCCACTATCCAAGCCGGTGATGAGATGACGCTGAAATTTGCGTTTTCTGTTTCCGGATCGTGGTGAAATAATAGAACGGTCTGCAAGTGACAACATGCAAGTGAAAGACAAGGGCCTCTTTTTCCTCTGCTCCTACTGCCGCACCGAACTGAACGAAGACCAGATCTTTGATTTCAGGGGAACCGTCGGCTGCGAAAATTGCGTCAGAGACTACCACCGGAGTAGCACTGCTGAAGAGGTGGAGTCTCAACTGCGTACCAGACGGAGGAAGGCCGCTGCCTGGCTGAACCGCAACCGGAGGTCTTTGGAGAGACACGCGAGGAAGGCAGCCCCCAATAACAAAGCCGGCTTTCGCCCTGTCGCGTGAGCCTCCGTTCCAATCCTTTCAGCGCTCACGGTTAGACATTCCTGCGCTCATCGTTCAAAATAATTAGTTTGCCTAAGCCCTCAACACGCGCAGAGCCGGCGCGTGCGCGGACGGCGGCGCTTTTTCGTCAGACTTTATTCGCAAACTTTACTCGTCAGATCAGGAGACCTCATTGAGCAATCTACCGCGCGTCAAGATCAGCGCTCTCGGCACCTATGTTCCGCCTCGCCTTCTTACCAACGGCGACCTCTCCAAGATGGTCGATACCAACGACGAATGGATCATGAGCCGGGTCGGCATCAAGGAACGCCATATTGTCGACAAAGGTGTGGGCACCAGCGATCTGGCGGCGGAAGCGGCGCGGCGCGCGCTCGCGCAACGCGGCATCGCGGCCAGCGAACTGGATGCGATCATCGTGGCGACGGTCACTCCCGACATGATGTTTCCGGCCACCGCCTGCCTGGTGCAGCACAAGATTGGCGCATCCAAAGCGTGGGGCTTCGATCTTTCGGCGGGCTGCTCGCAGTTCGTGTATGCGCTGCAGGTAGGCGCCCAATTTGTGCAGACGGGAGCGCACAAGAAAGTCATGGTGATCGGGGCCGACGTGATGTCGTCGATCATCGACTACACCGACCGCGCCACCTGCGTGCTTTTTGGCGATGGCGCGGGCGCGGCGATCCTGGAGCCGTCGGAGGACGATTCCCTGGGATTGATCGATTTCCTGCACGAAGTAGACGGTTCGGGCGGGTGCTCACTCTACATGCCGGGCGGCGGCAGCCTGAATCCCTCTTCGCATGAAACCGTCGACAAGAAGATGCACTACGTTCACCAGGACGGGGCGGCGGTGTTCAAGTTTGCAGTGCGCCAAATGGCGGAATTCTGCGTCGAGACGCTGAAGCGCAACGGCCTCACCGGTAACGACATTGACTTGATGATTCCGCACCAGGCCAACCTGCGCATTATCAGCGCGACCGCGGACCGCCTGAAGCTGCCGCCGGAAAAAGTGGTCATCAACATTGACCGCTACGGCAATACCACGGGAGCGACCATTCCGCTGGCCATGCAGAGCGCCATCGACGACGGCCGCCTGAAGAAGGGAACCTTGGTGCTGCTGGCGGCCGTGGGCGCCGGATTCACCACAGGCACCACCCTGCTGCGCTGGGCGTACTGAGGGCAGTCTCCTACTTCCCGCCGAGGAGCGCCTGGGCTTGCTGCTGCGCTTGCGCGAGATTTGGGGACGCGCGGGCCGCGCGCTTGCGGGCGGCATTGGCCTCGTCAGTGCGACCTTCTTGTTCCAATGCATGGGCGAGTAAGAGTAATTCCACGTCCGTCGGCTGCGCCGATACTGCCCGTGAGTATTGTTGAACTGCCTCAGGCAGGTCGCCATTCTGCTCGTCGACCACGCCCAACGCGACCATGATGAAAGCTGTGTCGGGGGAAAGCTGCAAACTTGCCTCGAAAGCCTGCTTCGCTTTCATGGATTTCCCCAGATGCTGATATATAAATCCCAGGTCTGCATAGGCCTTGGCGCGTCCCCCGGCGCTCGCCGATCCGGAAGCAATCCTTTGAAGTCTGTCAATCGCTGCTGCCGAATTGCCGTGGGTCTCCTCGTATTCCGCCAGTAGCAGGTTAGCGGTTTCAAATTCAGGACGGATCGCAAGCGCAGCGCGAATGTGCTCGATTGCCTCTTCGGTTTTACCCTGATCGTGCAGCACGTAAGCTAATTCTTCGTGTGCTTTGTAATTGTCGTGAGTCAGTTCCACGGTACGACGCCAGAAGAATTCCGCATCATGCCAGTAATGCACCTGACGGTAGGTGAGAATTCCTAGCACCACCAGCAAACAAACGGCTGGAACGGCCAGCGATGGGGCAGAGATCCGGCGTGCGCAGGTTACGTCGGCCACCAGCCACACCATCATCACGAACAGGCCGATGAAGGAAATATAGGCATAGCGATCGGCCATGGCTTGATCTCCCACTTGGATCAGCCCGATCATGGGTACCAAACTGCCCAGGAACCAAAACCACCCGACTGCGAGATAGCGCTGGCGGCGAGCCCGCAGGATGGCTACGGCGGTCATCAGCAGCAATGCGAACGCGCCGGCACCCACCTGCCAGAGCGGGTAAAGGTGAGTGGGATGAGGATACAGCGCCACCAATCTCGACGGCCAGAACAACTTGCCCACATAGTCGACATACGAGATCACGACGGTTTCCAAGCGCACAGGTACGGTGTAACGAGTAAGCGTCCTGACGGCCCCTCCCGCTTTCTGGGCCTCGATTGTGACTGCCGCACTCGCAGCGGAAAGCAACAGGAGCGGCACCTTTTCCAGCACTAGCCTAGCGATCGACGATTCTGGCCTAGCCCGACCTTGCATTGTCCCAGCCCCGGTGCCAATCCTGCCTAGCGGCCAGTAATCCCACAGCAGAAGCAGGAACGGAAACGTGATCACCTGCGGTTTCGACATCAACGCCATCGCATAGAGGCCTGCTACCGCCATGTACCGGGCAAGCCCCCGCTGGCGCGTGTACCAGAGGTAGGCGTAGAACGCCAGCAGAAAAAACAGCATGCTCAGCACGTTCTTTCGCTCGGCAGCCCAGGCCACGGATTCGACGTTGATCGGATGCAGCGCAAACAGGGCGGCAACCATCAGACTGCGCCAGCGGAATCCGGTAGCGCTCCGCAACAGCAAAAACAGCAGGACCGCGTTCGCTGCATGCAGAAGGACATTTACGCCGTGCGGTCCGGCAGGGTTTAGCCCGAAAAGATCGCAGTCGAGAGCGTGAGACAGCCAGGTCAGCGGATGCCAGTTGGCCTCCTCATAGGTAGTAAATGCCCACCCCACCGTCGACCACGTCAGGCCTGCTTTTACGTGAGCGTTCTGGGTGATGTAGAAATTGTCGTCGTAAACGAGGCCGTTATGAATCACCGGCGAGTAGGCCGCAAACACCGCGGCAATCAGCGCCAAACAAGTCCACAAGGTTTGCCGTTCAGGCAGATGGGACGCGTTGGAAGACTGTGCGCCACGTGCCTTCTTCCCGCGTTTGGCTGCCTTGGCGGACGATGAAATGGCCATTGAGGGCTTCACTTCCCGGCAAGAAGCGCGTCGGCTTGCGCCTCCGCTTGCGCCAGATTCTTGGAAATGCGCCGGGCCCGCTGTAGCGCCACGTCGGCCTCGCTGGTGCGTCCTTGCTTTTGCAGGACGTCGGCAAGCAAGAGGTACCCTACGTCATTCGGCTTGACGGCGAGGGCGCGCGAGAACTCCGTGGCTGCGCGGGGAAAGTCGCCTTCACGCGCAGCCATCAACCCCAACGTAGCCAGGGCGCCGTGTTGGTTTGGTTGCAACTGGAGCGACGCCTCGTAGGACGCCTTCGCCTTTTGCGGCTGACCCATGCTGAGATAGGCGCCGCCCAGCAGACTGTATGCTCTGGCGCGCACCGCCGGTTTGGAGGGGCTCAGGGCCGCCGTTTGATACCGCTCGATGGCTGCCGCCCAATTACCGCGTTTCAACTCCTCGTCGCCGAGGACTATGTTGCCGAGGCCGTTATCGGGGCGGATGGCGAGCGACACTCGAAGGTGCGCCAGGGCCTCTTCACTCCTTCCTTGCGCGTGCAACAGGGCTGCAAGATTCGCCTCCGCGACATAGTTATCGGTGGTCAACGCAATCGTGCGCACCCAGAATGATTCCGCGTCGTGCCAATAGCCCACCTGGCGGCAGGTGAGGATGCCAAGCGTTGCCAGGCACGCGACTGCCGGAACCGCGAGCCAGCGGGCGGGGAGATGGCGTGCTTCCGTCGTATCGGCGATCAGCCATACCATCATCACGAAAAGGCCGATGAACGAAATATAGGCATAGCGGTCAGCTAGCGCCTGTTCGCCGACCTGCACCAGACCGATCATCGGCACCAGGCTGCCCAGGAACCAGAACCATCCGACCACAAGATACCGTCGCTCGCGCGCCCACAGCACCAGCAGTGTAATCAGCAGCAACAGAAATAATGACCCGGCGACCTGCCAGCCGGGATAAAAGCGACTCGGATGGGGGTACATTGCGGCCAGTTTTGTTGGCCAAAACGCCTTGCCCAGATAGCGCGCATAGGAGATGGCTGCCGTTTCCACGCGCAGGCGGAACCCGTATTGAGAAAGCGACCTGACGGCGCCGCCGGCTTGCTGGGCGATCAATGTGATCACCGCGCTTGCCGCCGATAGCAGCAGCAACGGCAGCTTCTCCAAGATCAAGGTCCCCAGCGGCAGCTTGCTTGAGTCTCGGTTCCCCGTCTTGGGATGCAGGCTCCCTCGCACGTCAAGCCGGCATAGCGGCCAGTAGTCCCACAGCAGGAGCAGAAACGGGAATGTAATGACTTGCGGTTTTGCCATCAGCGCCAGCGCGTAGAAACCTGCCACCACGCCGTAGCGGAGTGCGCCGCGTTCGCGCGTGTACCAAACGTACGCGCAGAACGCGAGCAAACACAGCAACATGCTCAGCTCGTTCTTTCGCTCCGCTGCCCAGGCCACCGATTCCACGTTAATGGCATGAAGCGCGAACAGCGCGGCTACCATCAGGCTGCGCCAGCGAAACCCGGTCGCGTTTTGGAGAAGCAGAAATAGCACAACCGCGTTGGCCGCATGCAGCAAAACGTTTTCTACATGAGGGCCGACCGGGTTTAGGCCGAAGATCTGACAATCCAGGGCGTGCGACAGCCATGTCACCGGATGCCAGTTGGCCTCATCGAAAGTCGTAAAGGCCCACCCCATTGTCGACCAGGTCAAGCCAGCCTTCACCTGCATGTTGTTAACGATGTAAGTGTCGTCGTCGTAGATGAAGTCGTTGTGAACAACCGGGTAGTAGAAGATGCACACGGCAATCACCAAACCCGTGCAAATCCACCATGCCTGGCGATCGATTTTCGGCAATGGGACAGCTGACGCTTTTGTGGGAGACGTCGTTTCCGTTTTCTTTATTCGCTTTGACTTGGCAGGGAAAGGCGAGGCCATGGCTTAACGAGCGAGACGGAATCCGTTTTGCGTATTAGCTACTGATTTTATTCCTGGCGGTCCCGAAGAACTGTCCAGAATGGGAGAAATCTGCGTTCGCGGACAACGACATCAATGGTCCGTGAATTGGACAGTCTCCATCGTATTTACCAGGTTCGCCAGGTCCTTCTCGTTGTCGGCACGCAGGTCGAACTCGATAATGTAGTCACCGACCACGGTGGCGAACGTCGACAACAAGGACCCTGGATGGAGCTCAAGGTCTGTCCGGGAGGATGGACGCCCTGCAAGCACTATATCTTCCGGTCCCTTCAAGACCTTCGGATGGATCATCTTTATGATCGTCCGTGCCGGATCATGCGGCCCGGTCATCATCGTCCTTCGTTTGGTGGCCATAATCACTATGCGAGGCTTCTGCGTTGTCGTGCTGGTTATCACCGCACCATAGCCCGCCACTAATAAGAAGTAGGGATTGACGACCTCGCTCTGAAAGGCCTTGGTGTCCGGTCCATTCTGCTTCTGCGCCTCTTTTAGATCGTCGTCATAGCGCTTCTTGTTCTCCGCCATGCGGACCTTGTCGTCCAGCGCGACCCACCCATTTGGAAATTCATAGCGAAAATGGAAGAAAGTCGACTCGAAGACATTGGCGGTGGTTTTCCCCGCATCTACGGCATCGGGAGTCGCCGCGAGCGCAAACGTTGAAAACAGGACAAGGATTAGTGTGAGATATCTTTTAAGCATACTCAAACATTTTCGCATTATTCAGCGGAGTGCCGCGCGCAAAAAACGTCCCAGGTCCGGAGCTTCCGAACCTGGGACACTTAGCTTGAGAATCGCGGTGATGGATCGGTCTCCCTCGAAACCGACTCCAGGCCGTGGCTTCAGAAGATTACTCGAGCCAGATATTCCAAGTTTGCGTTGCCTTGTGCTTGATCGTCCATTTCACGGTGTAGCAGGGCGGCCCGCCAGCCGGTGCGCAGACAGTTGCGCTGGTCGACTTTGTGTATTTAGGAACTCCGAGCTCAGTCAGTGCAGTGAATTTGACAGCGCCCGTAACCGGGGCGACGCAAGTCTTGCCGGCCTGCACTTCATAGACGCCAGGATAGGCCGGGCTAAGCAGGGGGTAGTTGTAGTCAGCAGCGCAGTTACCATTGTTCGGGCCAGTTAAACCCATCGTGCCAAAGCCCTGGTCGCCAGAGATCACAACCACGGCCCCCGGTCCACCACCGGTGAAGTTCGGACCGAAATCGTAGGTGCCGGAGTCAGAGACGTAAGCGGTTCCCTGTTGGGCAGTGAGGAGATAGAGCAGGTCGTCGGTGCCGTCGAGCGAGTCGTCTTCGTACCAGGTCTCAACTTGGCCGCAAGGTAGATCGGCCGTCGATGCCTGATCGCAGAAGTCGCTGCCGTCGGTAAATTTCAATGGCCAGCCATAGAAAGGAACGCCGACCACCGCGCCATCAGCAGCCAGAGGCTGCGTGGGCGAGCCAACGGTGGGGCAATCCGGGTTCGCGGCTGTGCCGCCGCCGAAGCAGGGCCAAATCTCAGAGCCGTCGCCGTTAGTTGGGGTTGCATAGGACGCGATCGGGCCGCCGCCGAACCACTGCGCGACGCCGTAGAGGTTCGCGGCTGGATAGGTAAAGGTATAGTCGGGGCCGATTCCGTTCGTATGTACGCCACCGTTGCGCACGATCTTTGCGGAAAACTGCGCATGGTCAGCGGCGAGCGCCATCGTGCCGAAGCAGAAAGCGACTAGTGACACTAATGCTACAAACGCTAGGGTTCTCTTCATATTTGGAGTCTCTCCATGGAGGAATAGCGGACGGGGCCGATCTTGCTTAGAAAGTCTGAGGAAGTTCAGTTGTCCGCACGGTGGAAGTGTACACGCAGACAGATTGCTGTCAACCCTAAAATTGTGCAAGAAATTGCAGATCGGGCACATTTCCACAAGCAGCAGTTCCCGCTTCTGGCGGGCGATTTCGCAGGGTCAGGTGGAATGCCAAACCTCCGAAATTTACCCTCAGCATGCGCAATCTGCCCGAACTATTTCATCGTGGAACCGGGCGCAGCTCAATCTCGCAGAAAAGGAATTGTCCTCAAGTTTCAGAGGCAAATCTGGAACTCCAATACGATCGATCGGTTCTTTGCGGGATTCGCGGAATAGAAAATCCATCCTCCGCACGGTTGCGAAGTTGGAAGGTTGGGGAGGAAGTCGTGGCGAAATCGCGGCGGTTAGCGGGTCGTGCTCTTCTCAGCGTTTTGGAAATGCTCAAGGATGGCCGCGGCTTGCGCCTTCGTCACCACGGCCGAAAGCGCGGCAACGTCGGCATGCTTGACGGCTTCGAGGCTGCCGAAATGTTCCAGCAGGCGCCTGGTGGTCGATTCGCCGACGCCGGGAATCTCGCGGAGTTCAGTCGCACGGTCGCGGATCTGACGGCGCTTGCGGTGGAAGGTGACCGCAAAACGGTGCGCTTCGTCGCGGATCATCTGCACCAGATGCAGCACGGGCGAGTGATGGTCGAGCGCGACGGGATCGTCTTCCTGTCCGAAGACGTAAATGATCTCTTCGCGTTTGGCGATGGCGGCGAGCGGCTGGTTGATGATTTCGAGCGCTTCAAGGGCTTCGGCCGCGGCGTGGAGCTGACCTAATCCGCCATCGATAAGAATCAAACTGGGCAACGCCTTCTTCTCTTCGCAGAGCCGCTTGTAGCGCCGCGTGACGACCTCGCGCATGGAGGCGAAATCGTCGACGCCGGTGACAGTCTTGATGATGAACTTGCGGTAGTCGGACTTGTTCATCTTACCGTCTTCCCAAACGACCATCGATGCGACGGTTTCGGCGCCCTGAATGTGCGAGATGTCGAAGCACTCGATGCGCTTGGGAAGTTCGGGGAGTGCGAGCGCGTCCTGGAAAGCCTCGGCGATGGCGCGCGCGTTGGGCTTCATCACGCGGAAGCGCTGATCGTAGGATTGCTTGGCGTTGTTGCCGGCGAGGTCGATAAGTTCGCGCTTCTCGCCGCGCTGCGCGACGGTGATGTGGACGCGTGTCGCGCGGCCGCCCTCGCCCGCGAGTTGTTCGCTCAACACATCTTCTAGCTCTTCCCGATCCTCAAAATCCACCGGGACATAAATATTGCGCGGCACGTAAGGCTGACCAAGGTAGAGCTGACTGAGCAGGGCAGAGAAAAACGGGCCGGGGTAAAAACTGGTCGCGTTGCTTTGAAAGGACGCGGCTTCAGCCGCGTCGTCAGCCCCGGATTCAAGATGGGGCTTTAGCCCCGGGAATTCCGGCAAATCTTCCCAGAAAAATTCGCGGCGATCCAGCACGCGCCCCCCGCGCATGTGAAACAGATTTATGGCGAGCATCTGATTCTCATAGTGATAGCCAAAGACATCGGCGTCGTCGCCTTCGGCCGCCGCGATCCGTTGCTTTTCCTGGAGCTGCTCGACCGTCGAAATGAGGTCGCGGCACTTGGCGGCGCGCTCAAACTCTTGCGCATTGGCGGCCTCGGACATGCGCTCGCGCAGAGACTTGACCAGGTCGGTCTGGCGGCCTTCGAGGAACAGCTTTACGTCGCGGACAGCTTCGGCATAAACGTCCGGCGTGGTCAGGTCCTTCACACACGGGCCAAGGCAGCGCTTGATGTAGTACTGCAGGCAGGGACGCGGATGAAAACGCGTAAGGTCGACCTTGCACGAAGGAACAAGAAAGTTGCGATGAATCAGGTCGACGATGCGATAGGCGAGATTGGCAGGGAAGTACGGCCCAAAATAAGCGCTGCCGTCCTTGCGCAGGCGCCGCGTGACGTAGACGCGCGGGAAGCGCTCGCCGAGCGTCAGCTTGACGTAAGGGTAGGTCTTATCGTCGCGCAGAAGAATGTTGAAGCGCGGCTTCTTCTGCTTGATGAGATGGTTTTCGAGGGCGAGCGCCTCTTTGTTATTGGCAACGACAATGTAATCGACATCGACAGCCTCGCGCACCAGCGTGCCAGTCTTCGCATCCTCCCATCGGCCCTCGTGAAAATAAGAAGACACTCGCGAGCGCAGGTTCTTGGCCTTGCCAACGTAGATGACCGCGCCCTCGGCGTTCTTGTACAGGTAGACGCCGGGCGAAGTGGGCAGGGAACGGATTTTGGCAGCGAGGTCCATGCTGGCAATGTCTTTAAGTGTAACGTAAAACGCATAAGCAGAAGTGTGTTACAATACTGCACATGGGTAATACAATCACTGTTCGACTTAATGCGGAGCTTGCGGCTTGGCTGAAGAACACAGCTCGCAAGACCGGAATGCCCGTAGGCCAACTGGTGCGCGAAGAACTCGAACGAGCAAAGCGAGAGACGGGAAATAAATCCTTTATGAGGCTGTGCGGGTCGATCGATGGCCCGGCGGACCTCTCATCGCGGAAGGGTTTTTCGCGGAAATGAGAGCGATTGCTGATACTGGCTTCGTAGTGGCATTCCTGAATCGGGGCGATCGACATCACGGCTGGGCCAGCGAGATCGGGCGCCGGATTGCAGACCCTTTACTGACGTGTGAAGCGGTTCTGGCTGAAAGCGCGTATTTGGTGGAGTCGACCAGCAAGGTGATGGCGCTGTTGCAACGGGGATTTCTTAGAATCGCCTTCGAGCTGCCGGAGAATATTGAGGAGATCGCATCCCTTGCGGAGCGATATCGGGAGCGCATTCCCGATCTTGCCGACTTGTGCCTGATTCGAATGAGCGAACTCTATCCCAATCTACCCGTCATCACAATCGATGAGGCAGATTTTCGCGTTTATCGACGCAACAGGAGAGAAGTGATCCCCATCATCTGCCCGCCGGGAAATTAGCCGGAATCCTCGCATAAAGATGTTTTCATCGCGCTCAGAAGAAGCAGCGCGAGGATGAGCAGGCTCCAGCATTCATGCGGCAAGACGAACGTGTTCCACCACCAGTAATTTCTAAACGCAGCGAAATGGCCTGCCTGCTGCAATTGTTGAAGCGCAGTTCCCCCCGGAAACAGAAATACAAGGACGATCACGACGAGAACTGACCTCGCCAACGCGCGCAAAGGACCGTTGAGTGCTGTCAGACTCCAGGCGAGCGGAAAGATCAGCAGCGATGCGTCGTAGAACCGGTGGTAAATGGGGATAAGGCTGAGCACGGTTAGCGCGCTCAACGCCAACAGTTCCCTGCCATGTTCGTACCCGCGCCTCAGAATCACGAAGAGCCATGCCACTCCGCCGGCCGCCGCCACGGCGATCGCCACGAGGCTCGCGGCGGCACGATTGTGAAGCACGGTGTAGGCGGCCACCTGGAAATTGATCAAGCCGAAGCGGATGGGATTGCCTTCCGTGAAATCGCCCAGGCTACCGTGCGCAAACAGAATTCGATTGTCATAAACGTAGTTTTCGATCCAAGACGTACCGCCCATTGCGCAGCGCGCAACCGCCAGGATGAAGAGCACGGCAACCAATCCGACGGCGAGCGCTG
>JBAQIB010000091.1:0-5477 GCA_049288625.1 Terriglobales bacterium
CAGCGCTCCGCGAGGGCTCTGGTCCCCGGATTATGTGTGGCACCAGCACGAAGACGATCTCGTCCTCCTGGCGCTCGGTTTGGGTTTGCGAGAACAGATATTTCAAGATTGGAATCGAAGCCAGCCCGGGTATGCCGCTGATCGCTTTGGTCTGCTGGTCTTCCATGATTCCGCCCAGTATGTTGACCTCTCCGTCCTTGAGGCGGATCTCGTGTTCGATTTTGCGCTGTCCGATGATCGGCTGGGTGATGCCGCCGATGTTCTCATTGCCGGTGACGGCGGAAACGTCGAGCGATAACTTCAAGGAAACCTCGCGTCCGGCATGCACGCGCGGGGTAATGTCGATGTTCACGCCGACGTCCAAGTATTGAAACTGGGTATTGACGAGCGGGTTAATACCAACGCCGCCGATTCCGGGCTGAAACGAACCGGTCGCAACCGGCACGCGTTCGCCGATCTTCAGCGAAGCCTTTTGCCCGTCCAAGGCCCGCACTTGCGGATTTTGTATGATCTTCGACGTGCTGTCGCTCAGCAGCGCGGTCGCGGTCGCCGAGGGAAGCGTCACCTGGAAATCCTGCGCGGTCAGATTGTTGAATGTATTCAGGTTGAGTCCGTTCGTCGTGGGAGCCGTGGTAGTCGTCGTACCCCCAACAGTCGTGCCGGTTGTCCCGGCGGTGGAGCTGACGTTCGGCTGCAGCGCAACCGAAACGTTGGTTGGAGGATTAATGCCGAGGGTCTTCATCTTGTCGCGGCTTACTTCCAGTATGGCCACGTCCACCACTACTTCGGGCTTCGCCTTATCCAGATCGTCGACCAGTTTCTGCGCCAGCGCCACTTGATCCGGAGTGCCGCGGACCACGATCGCGCCCTGCGAGGGCAGCTGCTGGATGCGGCTGACCTCGAGGATGGTGCGCATCGCGTTCACGACATCCTGCAATTCGGTGGGCTGCGAAAGATTGGATAGATAAAAAGTCTTGAGAACGTTTTGTTCCAGCTCTTTCCGCTTTGCAGGATTGTCTTCCGCGACAAAAATCGTGTTGGGCGTCACCGGGCGCCAAAAAGTCTTCGTCTGAAACGAGACAATGGAAAGCGCTTCTTCCAGCGACACGCCGTTCAACTCGATGCGCACCTGTTTCGCCGTATAGGCGGGATCGAACAACACGTTGACACCGGCCAGTTTGCCCACCGTTTCAAAAATGACGTTGCTTTTCTCCGTCATCTTGAGCGTGATGGGAGCGCTCGAGATCGGAGCCAGTTCGACCGGGCCTTGCGCCTGTGCCAGCAGCCTCCGCAGTTCCGACTTGGGCGCATTGAGGGCCTGCGGCTCCGCACTGGCCCCTTCCTGGATCATCTGCAGCGTGCGCCGCAATTCCTGTTGTGCGATGAACGAGGAAGGATCGATGGCGAGCGCCTTTTCGAATTCCCCTTTGGCCTCGTCCAGCTTGTTCGCATCGAACGCGATCTGCCCGCGGTGCACGTGCGAAGCGGCGGCCAGAAAGCGGTTCCGCTCATAGGCGGTTCGATATCTCAGATCCTTGGGCTGCAGATTGTAGGCTTGTTTGAAATATTCGTAGGCCTTCTCGTAGTCCTGCCGTGCTTCCGAGTCCGTGCCCTTTGCATAAAGCGACTTGGCAGACTCAGCGGCAATTCCGGGAAGGCTCAGGAGGCTGAACACCAGCAGGATGAAAAAAGTCGGACGGATCAGGCGTGTCATTCAACGGCCCCTCAAACAGATTTTTCTCTTGCCGGGTTATACCGGCTATATCGCATTAAATTACGGCACAAACCGTGGTCTGGAGCAGACACAACACGGCCATTCCGCGTAAAAAAGTACCTGAAACTCGGATTATAGCATTGCCCTTCCAAGCGCCCATCTGATTGTGGGGCCGATGTTTACACTCATTGGTACCTGTCCACAAGGTATCCGGGAAGGGACTCTCCGCCAAGATGCCATGGCGTCCAAAAGGTCTCCCGATGCCCTCGCCTCGTTTCCATCCCTCCGCAGATGCAAGGTCCGACATCGGCAACCCGATACCTGAGACCTTCCCTTCGTGCTAACTTCTTCTTGCAGATGGCCAAACAGACCACTCACCAGACTCAGGCCAACCGGGAGAAAAATCCTCGCCGTCAGCCAACCGCTGCGGGGGAGAGAGATGCCGCCAGCAACAGGAACGCGGCTCATAACTATTTCTTGCTCGAAAAATTCGAGGCCGGGATCGTTCTGACCGGAACCGAGGTCAAATCGGTCCGCGCGGGCAAGGCCAACCTGAAGGATGCCTACGGGTTGGTCAAAGACGGAGAACTCTGGCTGCTGAACTGCCACATCAGTCCCTACGACCACGGCGGTTATGTCAACCACGCGGCGGAGCGCACCCGGAAGCTCTTAATTCACAAGGAAGAAATTCGCAAGCTGTTCAGCAAAACCCAGCAGCGTGGCCTGACGCTCATCCCCACCCGCCTGTATTTCAAAGGCGGACGGGTGAAGGCTGAACTCGCGCTGGCTCGCGGCAAGCAGCAGTGGGATAAGCGTGAAACCGAACGGCGGCGCACCGCCGACAAGGAAGCTCGCGAAGCCATTGCGCGGTCAAGAAAACAAGCGTGAACTTCAGGAAGAAACGGGCCTATCATCGATAATTCCTGCAACGGTGCAACGGTAACAATCTACTCAATCGAGCAGTGTTCTCCTCCAGGCGGGTTTCGTTTATTGGGTTTCCGAGTTAAGAGTAGCCGGACAAATTCCAACATCTCTTTTGGACGGGAGCTGGATCGAATTCTTGCGCGACCCAGCCCAAGCCAGGGGGAAGAACCGCCGGTTACTGGGCGTTGAGGAAGTTGGTCAGATCCTCAATGTCCTGCTCGCTGAGGCCAATGCTAAACCGGTTGTTATAGAAGAGGACCACGTCGCGCATGGTCTTGGCCTGCCCCCCATGGAAGAAGGGAGCGCGAGCGCCAATGCCGCGGAGCGAAGAGACCTTGAACTTGCCGAGGTCGCTGCATTTGCCGGTGATCCAGCCGACGCCGGGGTCGGAAGTTTGGTATTCGTCGTAGGTGGTGGTGACACCATTGACGGTGACGTTGACCGGATTGCTGAAATAGAGGATCGAACCCACCGGGCAGAGGAAGGTGAAGACCGGAAAATTGGAAGTTAATGGAAGTGTGGAGGAGCCGTTGGCAGACGCCTGAGCGGGGCTGACATAACTATTGTCGGCAACGCCGATGTGTTTGGGATCGTTGAAGAGGTCGTTGCCAACGTTGCCGTTATTGTGGCAGAAGGAGCAGCTTGCAGTCAGAGGGTTCTTCCCAAAAAGATCGTTGAGGCCGGTGACGCCGTTGATTGCGAAGGGGCGGCTGTTGAAGATGACCTGTCCGCGATAAATAGAAGCACGCTGGGCGGTAGCAAGGGGAGTGTTGCCGGAAGCGGTGGCGAAGGCATTAAACACGTCGGCTTCAATTAAACCTAAACCCAACGGGCCCGCCTGGGGGATAACGGAACCGGGGCAAGGCACCGCGCTGGTTAAGCAGCCGCCCTCGAAGAGAGAAGCGAAACCGTTATCGGGGAGATTGCTGGAGTAGTTGTAGAGATTCTCGGGGCCTCCGGTGGCGCCGCTGTTATCTGCGCCGGTCAAGTCACCCGCAACAAGATCGGAAGATTGCGCGGTGAAGCTGCCGCTTTGGAAAGCGGCGCCCTCACTGGCCTCAATTTGACTTGGGGCGGAGGAAGCCTGGGCGTGGGTGAGAGTGGCGTCGATGAACTGACTGATGAGGCTGGGTTCGCGGGTATCCCACATGATATTGGGCACGGGACCGCGTCCGCCAGGAGTGAGGTAAATGACGTTGGTTGCCGGCAGAGGGCGGCGGTAAAAAGAGAGCAGGGGGTTCGTCGGGTTATTAATACCGTACGTGCGGCTGAGTTCACAGCCTGTGGGGTCGCTGGAGACAGTGACGGAAGCCCATTGCGGGTTCGCTGGGGGCGGAAGCGCAATGCGAAAATTGCCAAAAGTGAAAAGCTGCTTACGAGCCTGGAGGAATTTGGGGCCAAAGGAACTAGTGGCGGCCCCGTTGTTAGGACAATCGGCGCCGTCGACCGGGGCGAAGACCGGATCTGTGCCTTGAGTGGCATTGTAGATGGAGAGGATCGTCGTGGGAGTGATGGACCAGTTATCCTGGGGTTGATGACACGAAAAGCAGGTGCGGCCGTTAGTGCCCAGAGATGTGAAAAAGGGGTTGCCGACAGTGGTGACGGTGCCCCCGGGAAAGTAAGTGGAGGTTTGACCGTTGGCATCGTGAGAAGTGGTCATTTGTGCGAGGACGGGAGGAACGCTTCCGGTGCCAACCGTGGAAGCGAGGGGCGCCTCGCGGGCCTGTTGCCAAGCGGCGCTTAACCATGCGGGAAAGGAAGAAGACGTGGATTGAGCGAGCACAAACGAGATGCTCACGACAACCGCGCATACCAAAACGCAAGCCGCTATAACTCGATTCCGAAGCATTGAAGTCCCCTCCCTTGGCGCCTGAAGCTGGGCCGGGGGACTGTAGGCGCGCTGACACGAACTATCCTATGTTATCCAGTTCTACACAACTGCCCACATGGTTTAGCCAAACATACTAGTTCGGAATGTCGTTTTTGACTTCGAAATCGGCGGCGATTAGGCGCCGACTTCACCAGTTCACGAGGTGTGAAACGTTTTTCATCTGGCACACCCCAGCGCTCTCGATCCACACCAAGGCGGCGCAAATTCTGGCGGACTGGATTCGCGCAGAGTTGACGGCGCCTTCTCTAACAACACTGGCTCGCTCCACGCCCAGTTGCGCGCTCCCGCCCTCACCGTGGATACTGAACTAAACCTGATATGAACACAAACATTTCTTCCACAGCGCCTTCACGGGTCGAAACCGATTGCCTTGTCGTGGTCGTGCTCGATCAATCGGAAAAAGGTCAAAACGCTAATCAAAGCAAGAAAGGCCAGGGCGAGAAAGACAAACCGGCCCCGGCGGTCGGCACTACGGATGCTGCCATCCGCGACGCTGCCAAAGACGTGGTCGCGAGCGGCGAAGTGACCGGCAAGATGTTCGAGACCACGCTTCTGCATCGGCCGGCCGGACTGAAAGCGAAACGCCTGCTCCTGCTCGGCGGCGGCAAGGCAAAGACCTTCTCCGCCTCCGATCTCCGCAAGCTTGCGGGGGCAGCCGTCCGCACGCTCAAAGGGAAAAGCCTGCGCAGCTTCGCTTTCGTTTTGCCGGAGACTTCCATCGCCACTGGCGACGGCGTCCGCGCCCTCGTCGAAGGCGCCCTCATCGGCGATTTCGAGCCTGACTACTATAAGAGCGACCGCAAAGACGAGAAAATCGAAGCGCTCACGATCGTGACCCAGGCCGACGCCAACGCATTGCAATCGGCAATCGACGCCGGGCGGATCGTCGCCGAATCGCAGAACTTTACTCGCGATCTTGTCAACGAACCCTCCAACCGCATGACTCCT
>JBAQIB010000092.1:0-3286 GCA_049288625.1 Terriglobales bacterium
GAATACCCCGGCCACGACCACACCTTCAATTACGGCGGCGATGGTGAACATAACAATCCGGCGCGCGTGGAATACACGGTCACGGTGCCGCGGCAGGCGAACCTTGACGAGATCAAACTGGTAAATGGGCGGCTCGACATTCAAGGCGTTGCCGGGGACGTGCACGCTTCCTGCGTCAATGGACGGCTTGAGGCGCGGAACCTGCAAGGCCGCACCGAATTGAGCACCGTGAATGGCTCCCTCGATGCCAGCGTAGACCAGTTGCCTTCCGCGGGGCTGAAACTCTCGTCGGTCAACGGCAGTCTGTACGTGACCTTGCCATCGGACACGAACGCGGAGGTGAAAGCGAGCACGATGTCCGGGAGCATCTCCAACGAATTCGGCTTGCCCGTGACCAGACACCAGTAGGTGGGCCATAGCCTGCACGGGCAGTTAGGCGGAGGCGGAGCATTGGTGAAGCTTTCGAACGTGAATGGCGCAATCGAGATCAACCATGCCAGTGACGGCCGGCCCTTGAGCCCAGCGCAAAATCTGGAACAAGACCGACGGCACGACAGCGACGAAGATGACAACGATTGAGCTGCGAGCTTCAGGCTAAGAGCTGGGAGCAAGCAAGAACAGTTTTGCTCACAGCATCGGTGGCGCAGCTCGGGCTCGAAGCTCTCTAGTAAATCGTGTAAGCGGGAGCCGAATTGCGCACATCCGGCTTTGACGCCATTAATAGCAGCGCCCCCACTCGCTTAAATGCTTTCAGGTCATCAAGTGAGTTGAAGGATGTGGTCTGATAATTCTCCGGCGTGGGCGTGTCGTCCGGGATCAGCGCAGATTCGACGCTCTGAAACGCATGCTTTCTTAGCAGCTCAACATACTCTTCCGCCGAGCGGACGTGGACTGGAACCTTGAGCTTGGGCACCCACTGCAATGAATAAGGATTGTCCTTGTAGAGATTGATAAGAATGAAAAGCCGCCCGTGCGGCGCCATGACGCGAAACAGTTCGGCGAGCGCCCGATCCTGATCCGGGTAGTAGTAGAACGATTCGACCGACAGCACCTTGTCGAAGAAATTCTCTTCCCAGGGAATTTTCGTCGCCGAGCCCTGCACGAACATCACGTTCTCGAAGTCGCGCGAGGCAGCGCGGGCATGGCGGACCATTTCGTCTGAAATGTCGAGCCCAACGACCTGGCCAAAACCATGGGGACCTTCGCCAACAAGGCGAGCGAGCAGGCGCGTCGCCCATCCTGAGCCACAGCCAAGATCGAGCACGCGCTCGCCGGCACGCAGATCCATTCGCCGGAGCGTTTTTTCCGTGATGTCGAGGTGATGGTTCTCCATCTTCGGGCCCTCGCCTTGCGCAGCCCAGCGATTGAATTCCTGCTGCAGGAGTTCGTCCGGGGAATGGGGTTTGTCGTTCGGCATAGAAAAACAGCTCCTGGCTTCTGGTTCTTAGCTCTTCTCTCCCAATTCTCATTTTAAACATGTGTTTTAGCGAAAAATCCAGATCTTTCCCTTGACAACACGATACCTTGTAATACAAGATACTGCCTATGACCGCCGACCGGATGCCCGAATTGGAGTCACCCGACAAGTGGGAAGTGCAGCTTCGCAAAGGATGCCTTGAATTGGCGATCCTGGCGGCCCTGTGGGGCGGGAAGCTCTATGGGCTGGAGATTTTGCGGCGGCTGGAAAGAGACTCAGATCTGATCGTCTCGGAGGGCACCGTATATCCCCTGCTCAGCCGACTCAAGGCGCAGGGGCTGGTGCGCAGCGAGTGGGTGGAATCCGATGCCGGGCATCCGAGGAAGTATTACGCACTTACGCCAGCGGGGAAAAAACGAGCGCTCGAGATGGCGGCGATCTGGACACGGTTCTCGTCGAGCATGGACCAGTTGCTGGCACCGCTCGGGAAGGGGAAGTAGATGACGATAGCGGAGGGTGCTCAACAGACAATCGAAGTTTATTTGGATCGCCTTCGCAGAAACCTGCGCGGCCTTAGCCCGGATGAGATTCGCGAGATCGTCGAAGAGCTGCGCAGCCACATCCTCGACAAAGCGTCCGCAGACGGCGGAGTGACCGCTGCCGCAGTGGACGCGGCGCTGGCGGCGTTGGGCAGTCCGGACGAGCTGGCCAGTGCGTATGTGACGGACACCGTGATGGCGCAGGCCGAGGTCAGCCGCTCGCCCGTGAGGATTCTGAAGAGTCTCTTCCGCTGGGCCACTTTGAGTATTGCCGGATTCTTTGTGCTCCTTGTCTCGCTCATCGGATACGGGACAGGAATCAGTTTCTTCCTCGTGGGCCTGCTGAAACCGCTGCATCCGGACACGGCCGGTCTATGGATTTGGCGCGATAACGGCGACGTTACCTACTCGGTGCGCCTGGGGTTTGCAACGCCTCCTGCGGGCGCCAGAGAACTGCTTGGCTGGACGATCACGCCCATCGGCTTGTCATTAGGCTTCGGCCTGGCAATGCTGACCACACATTTTGCGCTCTGGTGCGTGCGCCAATACCGCCGGTCGCGAGCGTTGCCCCACGGATAGGGAGACCACATGGAACCGACGAAACTGAACGAACCGGTCAATATAAGCACGACTAGCGATCCTCAGAAGCGAAGCTGGTGGCAAAGTCCTGCCTTCGCGTGGTGCGAGTTTGCCATCATCGCGCTGATTTTCTGGGCTGACATTCACGATCACATCTACCTCAGCAAAACGCTTTATTTGTTCCCGCTCGCATGGGTTTCGCTGCGCTTGCGCGGCTTGCGCTGGCGAGACGTCGGCCTGGTCCGCTTCCGCAATTGGAAAAAGACCTTGTTGGTGAGTGCGATTTGCGGCGTCGCCATGGAACTCCTCGAACTGTTTGTTTCGCAGCCACTGCTGATGCGCTGGACGGGCAAGGCACCCGACCTCGATCTTTTTCGCGCGCTCAACGGAAATGTAAAGTGGACTGCGCTGGCTCTCTTCGGAGCCTGGACGCTCGCAGCATTCGGGGAGGAAATGGTCTTCCGCGGTTATCTTCTGAATCGGATTGCCGGCTTGGTGCGCTCGCCGCGCTGGGCATGGGTGATTGGACTGGTTGTAAGCAGCGCTGTCTTCGGCGCTGCCCACTTGGGCCAAGGGATTACGGGGCAACTGGAAAACATGCTCGACGGCTTGCTGCTGGGAGTGATCTACCTCGCCTGCGGACGAAGCCTTGCAGTCCCCATCGTGGCACATGGGATCACCGACACACTCGACCTCTTGCTAATGTTCGCCGGGCTGTATCCAACTCTTCGTTGATCGGACGACGCCATAT
>JBAQIB010000093.1:0-10279 GCA_049288625.1 Terriglobales bacterium
CGCTCGTCGAGGTGGTTTACCACTTGTTCGGCGGTTCGGCCGGACAACGGATTCATCCGCATGTCCAAAGGCCCATCCGCCTGAAAACTAAATCCCCGCGCTGGGTCGCCGAGTTGCAAACTGCTTACGCCCAGGTCGGCCAGAATTCCGTCGATGGCCGCTGTTGGCTGGTCGTGGGCAAGCTCTGCAAACGATCCATGCAGCAACGTAATCGTCGGCCAGTCCTGGCTTGATCGCTGATCGTTGGTCGCCGGTCGTCCGGAATCAGTTTCGCTGACGACTGACGACTGGCGACTGTCGACCGGCGCAAGGTTCTTTTGAGCTACCGCCAGCGCCGCGGGATCTTTATCGAAGCCAATCAAATGTCCCAGTGCGCCGAGGCGTTTTGCTATTTCGAAACTGTGCCCGGCCAGGCCCACCGTGGCATCCAGATAAGTTCCGCCACGCTGTACGGCTAGAAAATCGATCGCTTCTTTTAAAAGAACCGGAACATGGCCAGTTGGCCCATGCCCATCCCACTCGGGGATGTTTTGTCCAAAATCCATTTGCGCTAGATGCCCAGGTCGTCGAGCGTCTTTGTGTCGTCATCCGTGAAGGGCTCTTTGATCTCCTTGTCGAGCGCTTCCATGTTCCGGACTTCGAGGTAGGTCAGATTGCCGAGCACTGCCACCTCCCCACGAAGCTGCGCCGACTCACGCAAAATCTGAGGGATCAGCAGGCGCCCCTGCCCGTCCATCTCTACGACCTGCCCGTAATAATTCGTGCGCGTCAAGAACTTCTTCTTCGTGGGATTGAACGTCGACAGCGAAGCCAGTCTCTGCTCGATCCGTTCCCATTCCTCGAAGGGATATACCAAGCCACTTATCCCGTCGGTGCTGGTGATGTAAAATCGCTGCGCATATTTTTCGTCGATCACGCGCTTGAAATCCGCGGGGACTTTGAGCCGTCCTTTTTCGTCCACGCGAGTTGGGTGATTTCCGCGAAACATGCTGGTTGCCGGTTTCTGGGCTTCGTTTTATGGCTGCTACCACAGCCAAAAGCACGACGAGGGAGGTAGAAGCGGTCACAAAACAGGTGGAATCGGGTTCATTTGGGCTCGTTTTGGGGGTGTCAGTCTCTAAAACCACTGGCGCCTCGAAAGTTAAGAATTCCTGCCCTGAACTCTCTTGTTGATTCCACTTTCAACCACTTTTGACCACATGCTACGCCTAACTGGTTTATTGTCAATAGGAAAGTTGAAGGTTGCGGTTTCGTTTTGGGACTGAAAGGGCGGAACTCCAGATCTTGCGGTTAACCAGAGAGATGACCACAACTAATTGCGTTTAGGGTAATGGTTCGTTGCGCTAAGGTTCGCCTTAGCTTCGCCTTACGAAAATTGCAGCGGGCAAGAAACCTGTGGAAAAGTAGGTCGTCTCACGCAAACGGCGATTGGCTTGGCGGTCTTACCTTGTTCTTATTCCGGATCTCTCTGGAACACTCCTCGCGGGACGCCGCCAACGATCACGCCCACCATCAAGGCTGCCAGAAAGGTATAGCCGCCCTCGATCCATAGGAAGTCGCGGCCAAAGTCTAACTGGCCTGTCACCAGCAGGGCTCCAGATAGCAGCAGCCACAATGACACGGAGAGTTGGAGACCGCGCCAAATCGTGCGAGTTCCAGTCCACACCAGCAGACCGGCGACGCTGTAGGAAAATAGCAAGCAGGCGGCGACTGTCAGCAGATGGGGCATCCAAGTGCGGGCCAGGTCGTGAGCTTGCTGATCGGTGAGGCCGACCGTTTTCGCCCAAGGCGAACGAAATACGTACTCGGAATGCCACACCACGCCCAGAACCCAAGAAACTCCGGCGGCGATCAGCGCGGGGAGATGAGGAACCCGCGTTTTCTCGAGCCAAGCGACGCTGCCGTTGGGCTGGGGCTCAGGAACTGCACGTTGGGCGTCCGGGATGCAAGCCTGATCGCAGCCCGCGCGTTCGGGCCAGCGCGAGCAGGAGGCAAGGCTCACCTTGGGCTTGCCGCTCAAGCCGGTGAACGCGGCGCGGAGCGCGTTGATGCGCACAGAAACAGGCGCGTGAGTTTCCGGACAGTTCACGGTGCGCGTGCCACGATAATTGTTGTAGATGTGCTTGCCCCACAGAGCGGGCATGAACAGGATCAGACAAGCGGCGGTCAGGAACAGAAGCGTCCAGATCAGGAACAGCATGACCCACCTCCAAGCCCTGCGCAGAGGGGCGGGATGGAAGTCGTTCCACGGGCAGGGCCCTTACGCTGTTACGCTATGCCGATTCGGCTCGGATGGCAGTGAGGGAGGTCACGGGGGCGGGTGAGGGACGGGCGGCTGCGCTCAGAGCGCCTTGTGCGGTCTAAACGGTGACGGGGCGCTGCGCTTCCCAAAATCAAGAGCGACCTGTAAAGGCGTCGCGAGTAATCTGGTACACGAGGCTGTCCCACCCGCGGGCGTCTGGCCTCGTGCCGTGGCGAATGCCGCCGATTTTTTCCATGGCTCGTTGAGAGCGAAAATTCTGCGGTCCAACCAGAAAGACAACGTGGTCCACGAACTGGAATGCGTGCTCCAGCATGAGGCGCTTCATCTCGCGGTTATAAGCGCCGCCCCAGTGCGATCTGGCCAAGAAACTCCAGCCGATTTCGATCTCACTTTTGGCAGGGTCGTAGCCATGGAACCGAGAGGAGCCGATCATCCTGCCGTCCTTGCAATCGATAGCAACCAGAGCGCCGCTGGAATCGAGGCCCTCGCGAAAGAACTTCGTAAAGACTTCGCTCCTGTAACGATCCCGGGCGGGATGCTGCTCCCAGATAAGAGGATCGGATGCCACGGCATAGAGATCGTCGAAATCTTCTTGCCGCATTGGCCGGAGATCGAGGAGTTTGCCTTTTAGAATCGGCGGAAGATTAAACATAGCTCAGGATGAATAAGTGAGGTGCATGACCACAAATCTATAAGCTCACCCTGCCGGTCTGCCCGCAGCCTATGCCTGCTGCACCGCGGCAAATCGCCGGCAAAGTCGCGGACGTTTTGCACCGGGCTTTGCTCCCGTTGCTAGCAAGTTTGATGGCGATGGGGACGGCGGCGATGAGAAGAAAATCGCAAATCTAATGCAGTCAAGTATGGTGGGCGCTACAGGATTCGAACCTGTGACTTCCACCGTGTGAAGATGGCACTCTACCGCTGAGTTAAGCGCCCACGTGTTGCGGTAAGTTCATTAATTATACTCAAGGCCGAGCCCGCGTTGTTGCTGCGCCACTGGCGCGGTACCCATTGTGGGCATGGTCGTTTAGAGTCAACTGGACTGGCAACCCATCGGACGCTGGCGCCTCGACCCCGAGTCAGAGCGATAATACGGACCTCGCTACAACGCGAGGCCTAAGCTGGGACCCCAAGATTTTCCTATGAGGCCGAGCGAGACTCTATTTTTCAACGTCAAAATAAATCTTGGCCGTTGCGCGGTACTGCACGACTTTGGAGTCGTCCAGCAGCATGTCGAACGAATCGACGTGAGCCCATTTGATGGCGCGCACGGTTTTGGCTGCTTCCTTTACGGCGCTCTCTGCCGCCTTGGCGAAGCTCTGCTTGGACGTCCCGACTACTTCAATCACTTTCTGGGTCACAAGTCCCTCCTAAAGGGTAACTGCGGATTGTACTACCTGCCCGCGTTTTCGAGCGAGTGGGCGGAGTAATTGCCGGGCGGTCCAAACAAGAACGAAGGCCACGCATTATTCGCGTGGCCTTTGATTACAGATGACTGGATTTGCTGATGCCGCTGCGTCTCACTTCGCCGACTCTCCCTCGGCGACAGAGTTCTCAGCTGTCTGCTCCGCGGCAGCCGGACGGATTTTGACCGTGGCCAGGATTTTCTCGAGCCGCGCAAAAACGTCGTCGCGATTCACCGGTTCGACGCCGTCAGTAATACCGTATCCGGCTGTTCCCATGCCGAGGACGTACTCGTAGCAGGCTCCGTTTTCGAAATTGTGGTAATACTGCGCCTCCTCCTGTTTGGTGGCGCTGCCCGCGAATTCCGAAGTCGTTTCCATGTCAGCCGATCCGACTTTTACCCTCTCGGCATCGATCGGCTCGCCATCTGCATTCATGGTGTCAACGAATGCGAAATGCGAACACTGCTCTTCGGAAAGGCTGCGATTCACGTTCACGCTGAAAAAACCTGTCGCGAAGTCGGTTCCGGGATACAGGGTTTTCGGCAATGCGACTGTCGCCACGGTTGCGCCTCCGGGCTGGACAAAGTTCATGGGGACGGCAGCTTCCTCAAACTGAGGCTGCGCCTTGTCGCCGGTGGCGAGTGTGAACTTTCGCGGGTAGACGAATGACACGCCCGAGTTCGCATCCGTGTAAGAGACGTTCGCGGGGCGTTTCTTCGGTGTTTTCTTCTTCGCGACCGTTTGAGTGGCAGGCGTTGCGGCCTGGGGCGCCGGGGTTTGCGGAATACTCGCCGACGCAACCGGCGAATTCGATGCCGGGCTGGAAACGCTGACTTGTGCGGATTTCTGAGACTGCCTGGAGCACGCGCTTACGGCAAGCAAAACCCCGAGCATTGCGAAGCCCGCAATCATGGCCAGCTTCTGCTGGCGCGACCAGGATGAAATCATCGTCCCAGTAAATGTGTTGTTACCTTTCTTCGTAGCTTTCCAGATTGTTGACATCTTGTCACCTCCCTGCGGCTGGCGCAGCTATGCTTCAGAAAAGCAGGAGCCGGGCCAATTTGCGCGGGATTGATTCTGCGGCAGTTGAGAGCGTAAGGGCCTGTATCGCGCGTGGAGAGCGGGACACAGCGTGGCGACTGGAACACAGTTCGATGGATCGAGCGATAGAATGCCAGCGTGCAGAGCAGAAACCCCTACCGCGGCCGACTGGCCCCCTCGCCGACCGGACTGCTGCACATCGGCCACGCGCGCACATTCTGGATCGCAGCGCAGCGAGCGATTGAGCATCAGGGAACGCTGATCCTGCGCAACGAAGATCTTGATCCGCAGCGGTCGCGGCCAGACTTTGCCAATGGCATGCTGGAGGACCTGCATTGGCTCGGCATTGGGTGGGCTGAAGGGCCAGACTGTGGCGGCGATTATGGCCCGTACACGCAGAGCGAGCGCCGCGCGCATTATCTCGATGCCTGGCGGCGGCTGCGCGACGGCGGATTCATCTATCCCTGCACTTGCTCGCGGAAGGACCTTGCGCAGGCCGCCAGCGCGCCGAACGATTCGGACGACGAACCCGTCTATCCGGGGCACTGCCGCGGCCAGCGCGATGCAGTCGACTTCCCTGCCCCGGCGGGAGTGAACTGGCGGTTTCGCGTTCCGGACGGGGAAGAAGTCGCCTTCGCCGACTTAAATCTGGGCGGCCAGCGCTATGTGGCGGGACACGACTTTGGGGACTACCTGATCTGGCGGCGCGACGACGTGCCATCCTATCAACTGGCCGTTGTGGTCGACGATGCCGCCATGCGAATTACAGAAATCGTTCGCGGTGCCGATCTGCTCAAGTCGACCGCACGCCAGTTGCTCCTGCTGCGGGCGCTATCGTTGCCCGTACCTGCATATTTCCATTGCGAGTTGTTGCGTGATCCGTCGGGCGTTCGCCTTGCGAAACGGCACGACGCGCTGAGCATCCGGCACTTGCGCCAGAGCGGGATGTCGGCAGAATCCGTGCTGGAACTGGCCTTTCGGCCGACTGCACCCAGCGACGTGAGTAACCTCGGCAGGTTACAGCGGTAATCGCCGACCTTCTAGAACCGCGCTACCATGATCTCGACAGCGGGTTTCTCCATAAAAGGGGGCGAATCATGCTCCGAATTTCCAGCCGACGTTTCTGCGCCGACGTTGCAGTCACAGCGTCGCTGCTGCTGACGAGTATTGCGGCGTTCGGGCAGTCCACAAGCGGACAGTCTTTATCAGTTCAATCTTTATCCGGCACTTCTTCAGGTCAGTCCCTGGGCGATGTTGCGCGCGCGAATCAGGAGAAGAAGGCGGCGGATGCATCTGGGGCAATGCCACCGAAAGTAATAACGAACGCCGATCTTCCCAAGAAGCCCGACGAAGATGCGGATCCCGTCAATCAAAATCAGAACTCAGCAGCCAACACGGCAAACACATCTGCGAGCCGGAAAGCTGCCCAGCAGCGCGCCGCAGAACAGCGTGCCGGCGAACATTGGCGGCAACAGATTCTCGAACAGAAGGATAAGATTGCAAACCTTCAGGCACGATGCGACCGGCTTCGCGCCAGGATTCATTTTGCGGACCCTGGCAACCCCTATTCCTCAGGTGTCGGCTATTACGCAGGCCAAGCCTACAACGCGCAGGAAGCGAGGGAGATGGAACGCCTGCACGACATGGAATATCAGCTCAGCCAGCAAAAGCAGAAGCTCGAGCGGATGCAAGAAGCCGCTCGCCACGCGGGCATGCACACTACTGTGTATGATCCGTAGACCGCTCCCACTCAACAGTTGATGGGACGATAATGGGAAAACGCCGCCGCCAGGGCCGCGTCTTCGCCGAATCGCTAGATTCGTTCGCCGGTCAGGCGGACTTTTCCTCAGGCTGTTCTACCTCGGTCAGTGGCATGTTGACCAGGTGCTCACTGAGAAACCAAGTCTGGAGTTCGTTGGTTCGTAAGACGTCGCTCACCACCATATCGTTTGTTCCCGGATCACCCAGCTTGTTGGCGCGCTCGGCCAATTCGCGGCAGTACGTGATGATGATTTCGTGCGCGTCCAAAAGGCGAGAAAGCTGAACGGGAACTTCCTCCCGCCCCTTGGGCGGGCGCTGGATGCTGGTCAGTTCGGCGACGTCGTGAGCCATCGCAATACTGATTCCGCCCAGGAGTTGGATTCGCTCCGCGATGGTATCGACAATCTCGTTCTGCTCCCCGTAATGCTTGTCGAATAATAGATGGAGTTGATAGAAGGTCGGCCCGGAAACCTGCCAGTGCGATTTCTTGTAGAGATCGCGCAGGGTGATGGTGTCGGCCAGCAACTGATTCAGTTGCTCGGTCATTTCAAGGCGCACCGGCTCTTCCAGTTGCAGCGGGAACATAGCGGTTACGCTGCCGAAGGGCTGAACCTCCTTAGCAGACTGGTGGACGTGGGGTTGCGCGGAAACTTTGTGGGAATGATTGGAGACGGGTTTCTTGGCCATAAGTTCTCCTGCGACTGCGAATTTTGGGCAGGAAGATAAAAGGGGCGCACTGGCGCCCAGGAGTCTTCCATCTCTCTTGCCTAACGACTCTTTGGATGCAGGCGGGCAAAAAGGGATTCCCCCGGTTTTGGAGAAACCAGATGGGACCCCGAAACAGTCTGCTGCGCGGCGAAGCGGAGCGGCGCTGGAGCGACTTCAGTCGGCGGCGCTGCGCCGAATGCTGAACATCTCGTTTAGGTATTCGACTTGCGGCACGCCCTTAACCCCAGCCTTCGCCATACGGCTTTTCAGATCTTCAGAGGCCATGAAGGAGCGCGCCTTGTCGAAATCCTCCCATTCAAACAGAAGCGTCAATTCATTGGGATTCTGAACGCCGCGGAAAATCCGGCAGTTGCGCTCGCCGTTGCGCGTGCGCCAGTCGAGCGAAGAATCAAACACTGACTTCCAAGCGGAATAATCGGCGACTTCGTGATGGATGAGAAGGTAAATCATGAGGACAGGCTTCTCCTTTCGCAACAGAAAACCTTGCGCCAAAGTTGGAAGAAATGCAAGAGCCGGGGTCACAGCCTCACGGGGATGCCGGGGTTCGTTGGGCGCGAACCAGGAACTTGGCTTAGGTTTCGCGGACGGAGGCAACTCCGAGTAAGGTCTTTGAAATGAATTGGTCGGGACGGCGAGATTTGAACTCGCGACCCCTTGCACCCCAAGCAAGTTTTGCTCCAGAAGACGCTTACGCTGATGCTAAACGACTTAACTCGAACAGTCCTGCGCAGGGAATGTTAAGGCATGACTGCAACAGAAGCAAGCGCATCAACAGCAACAGCTTTAGCACTAGCTCTACCAACAGCTTCAGCGATAGCTCTGCCATCAGTCCCAGAACGATCTCCAACAACAGACGGAATTGCAGAAGACCTTGGGGCTGGTATCTGTTGAACGTTCGGGGTCGTGGGAAGAAGCTGACCGAAGGACTTGATTTAACCTGGTGAGCAGGCGCTATGACTGGTACGTGCCGATTATCAATGAGTGAAATTGCCTGTTTTGCAAACAGTCATCGATCTTGTGTGAGGAAGTCACGTAGACGCGAGCGAACCCGCACTCAGTCGTGCTTACGGGGCAAGCTTCCACACCGTCGGGTAGCCAGGGGAAGACGTGCCTTGGGTTATGCCATAGAGATAGCCCTGAGCATCCCGGATCAAACCTCCTAACGGTTCAGACCCGGCAGGGAAGCTATACAGCACCGTAAGCACGCCGTTTGTACTCAGTTTGTATATCGTCCCACCTCCGTTAGCCCCGCCGTTAGTCCCGCCGAACTGAGTCTCGCCGTAAAGATTGCCCGCCTTGTCCCTAATCACACCTGAAGAGGGAATTGCCCCGTCGGACGGACCGCCAACAAAGTTGTGCAGCACGGTATACTTGCCCGTGTTGCCGACCTTGAATACCGTTCCCTCGTTAGCAGAACCGCACCTAGATGTAGCGCCGTATAGATTGCCACTCTTATCTATAGCTAGGGTTCCGAGCGGAAGGCAACCGTCCGCGGTTTGTGGCCCCGTGAAATTGTGCAGCACAATTAAGCCTTTGGTACTACTAAGCTCATATCCCACTCCCTCATTGACATTGCCGCCGCCGTTAGTCACGCCGTAGAAATTACCCTTTGCGTCCTGGACCAAACCGCCGCTGGGATTTGCGCCGTCAAACAGGAGAAAGTTGTGTAGTACGTCCGGTCCATCACCGGAAGACGGATAAAGCTTGAATATTTCTCCGAATTCTTGGTACTGGACTGGGGGCTCAGTGGTCAAAGATTGCCCGGCGACGCCGTACAGATTACCCTGTGCGTCCTCGATCAAACCTGATGTGGGATTCTCGCCGTCCTGAAAACCGGTGAACTCGTACAACACAGTCTCGTTGCCGCCGGTATCGACCTCGAACACCGTTCCGCAACCATAGTTCGAACAATAGATGCTTGAAGCGCCACCGCTATATGCTGTTCCATACAGGGCGTTCTGCGTTGCCCAGATCAAACTTCCGGTGGGTCCTGCCCCGTCAGCTCCTCCAGTGAAGGTGTATAGCACGGTTTCGTTGCCTAGTTTGTCCAGCTTGAACACGGTTCCGGCACCGTAAGCACCGCCATTACCAGTAGCGCCGTAAAGGTTGCCCTGCCCGTCCAAGGTCAAGCTTCCTGTGGGGAGTGAGCCGTCAGTGAAGGTATAAAGTAGAGTAAAAGTTTGCGCTTGCACCACGCCGGCAAGGATCAAGGATGAAGTGAACGCCAGTACGAATGCGCGAGCATTGAGCAACTTCATGGGAAAGGCTCCTTTATCGGAATTTCGTCTCTTGCCCCCGCAAAAAAGGATGGATGATTTTCACGCAGACCACTGTTCGTGTCAACGGGAACCGTAGTCGAAAATGCCTGAGCAGAACATCATCTTCGTCCAAAGGCGGTAACGAACTGGGCTGATACTTGACAAGCCGAAACAGATCTCCGATGGCAAGCTCCTCGGAATCGGACGTGAAGCCATACAGTGGTGTTACGGCAAACAATAGGTTGGCATCATTCTCCGCCATTCGTCTTCTCCCAGTTTCTAGATGTTATGCGTAAAGGGTTACGATACCACCGCCGATCCGCTGTGGTCAGGAAGCGCCTCTTGAGCGATTCTGACCATAGCTATTCGAGACTCGTTCGTCCAAATAATAGGTCGCTCTTTCTCGCTTCAAGCCTGCTATTATCAGCAGTTTAGAACTGACTGCCATGCCAGCGAATCATTCTGATCTTGAGAAACTTCTGTGGGACGCCGCCGATGAACTCCGAGCGAACTCCAAGCTGAAATCGTCCGAGTATTCGATCCCGGTTCTCGGGCTGATCTTCCTCAGGTATGCCGGTCACAAGTTTGCCGAGGCTGAGAAGAAGATACCCCAGCAAGCCAGCGGACGCCGCAAGATCGGCAAGACCGATTACCAGGCTCAGGGCGTCCTTTACCTCCCCGAAAAGGCCCGCTTCGGAACTCTCTTGAACCTGCCAGAGGGCACCGACATCGGTAAGGCCATCAATGATGCAATGAAGGCGATTGAGACAGAGAACGAAGACCTAAAGGATGTTCTTCCCAAAACGTACAACAGTCTGGAG
>JBAQIB010000094.1:0-2495 GCA_049288625.1 Terriglobales bacterium
CGGGGGCTCCCCCTTGACCTCCATTACCTTAATCGTGAGGGCGGCCTTACGCCAGCAAGTGCTATCACACGAGAATGTGATGTACATCACAGGACGGCTCGGGCTGGCCCCGGGGCGCTGCGGTGCCTAAGAACCGGCCAGGCTCCCCGGGCTGTCCGAACCCGGCAGTGCGCTAGAATAGAGCGGGTTTCAGATGGCAACCGAGAAAATCCTGGTGGTGGACGACGAGCGCTTGGTGCGCTGGTCATTGCGCCAGAAGTGTGAAGAGTGGGGGTACCAGGTCCTTGAAGCTGAGGCCGGCGAGCCGGGGTTGAAGCTCGCCCAGGTCGAATCCCCGGACCTCGTCTTGCTCGACGTCCGCCTGCCCGACATGAACGGTATTCAAGTGCTTGAGCAGCTCAAGAAAAATGAAGGCGCACCCGCCGTTATTATGATCACCGCCGACCCACAACTGGAAGATGTGAAAGTCGCGATCAAGCTGGGGGCATACGACTTCATCGGCAAGCCGCTCGATTTCGAGGAATTGCACGTCACCATCAAGAACGCGCTTGAGGCTACGCACTTGCGGTCGGAAGTGAAGTCGCTGCGCGGAGAAATGAGGCGGCGCGCTGGGTATCACGAGATCGTCGCGGACTCTCCGAAGATGACCGAGCTGATGAACTTTGTCCGCAAGGTGGCGGCCAGTGAAGCGACCACGATCCTGATTCAGGGCGAGAGCGGCACGGGCAAAGATCTGATCGCCAAAGCGATTCACTACGAAAGCACCCGCCAGGAGAAGCCTTTCGTGGCCATCAACTGTTCGGCGATTCCTGAAACGCTGATGGAAGCGGAACTGTTCGGCCACGAAAAGGGCGCCTTCACCGACGCCAAGGCCATGAAGAAAGGCCTGTTCGAGATGGCCGATGGCGGAACGCTGTTTCTGGATGAAATCGGCGAACTCTCGCCTTTGTTGCAAGCCAAACTGCTCCGCGTACTCGAAGATCAAGTGATCCGGCGGATTGGCGGCGTGCGCGACATGCAGGTGAATGTGCGCGTTATTGCGGCGTCGAACCGCGATCTCGAGAAAGAGGTACGTGAAAGCCGGTTCCGGCAGGATCTTTATTATCGTTTAGCCATTATTGCGATCTTCATTCCGCCCCTTCGTGAACACAAGGAAGACATCCTTCCCCTGGTCGAGTTCTTCATCGATCGCTACAACCTGCGCTTCCGCAAATCGGTGCGCGGCATCACAGACGAGACCAGGCGGCTGCTTCTAGAAAGCGACTGGCCAGGCAACATAAGGGAACTGAGGAATTCGATCGAGCGGGCCATGATTCTCGAAGACGAGCCGCTGCTGCGCCCCGCCTACTTGCCGTTTGCGGTGAGCCAGGCCAGGGCCGGAATGACAGCATTCGAGCGTTCCGCCGGGCACGATGACGGCCAGAACCTTCCCAACGGCCGCGCCTTGCCGCGCCTCTACATTCCCGAGGGCGGCACATCACTCGAAGAGGTGGAGCGGGCCATGGTTGAGCTTGCGATGAAGCAGGCAGGCAACAACCAAACCCACGCCGCCAAACTGCTCGATATCAGCCGCGACGCGCTGCGCTACAAGCTCAAGAAGTTTGGCTTGGGTCACGTCGAGGACCAGGAAGCGGAGCCGTCACAAAAAGAGGCAGGATAAGGCTGCGGGACGAGACCTCGCGACAGCCAAGCACTTTCCCAAGTTTCAAGGTTTCAGAGTTTCAATGTTGCAAGGAAAAACCCGACGGTCGCGGATTCGACTTTGAAAACTCTGAAACCTTGAAACTTTGAAACCTCGTCCTCGCACTGGTGTAGAATTTCAAAGTCAGCCCCACGCTGCGACTTCAGAGCAGCGGACTCCGTCGGGACGTAGCGCAGCCTGGTAGCGCACTTGCTTGGGGTGCAAGGGGTCGTGAGTTCAAATCTCACCGTCCCGACCATTTTTCGTTGCAAGACGTGCGCTCCCATTCGCTTACGCTCGTCCATGTTCCCTTCGGGAGCCATGGACGGGTGCGCTACGTCCCCTCCAAAGCAGTCTTGCCTTGGAGAAATCAAGAATGAACAAATTTGAGCAGTTTGCCAGGGAGAAGCACTACCTGCTGGGAGTATCACCAGCCACACTGGAGTGGTACAAGCACAGTCTGCGTTGGCTGAGTAGCGAAGATCCTGACGAAGCTGAGTTGAAGAGCGCAGTTGTGCGGATGCGAGAGATAGGTTGCAAAGCCTCCGCATGCAACTCCTACATCAGAGCTATCAACTCCTATTTGAAATGGTCGGGTTTGCTCGACGAATGCCGCCGACTGCACGAACATGCCGCCGCTTCCAGATGCCGGATCGAGAATCTGCCCGTGGAACGGCTCGATGATTTCGACGATCAGCTTGACGATGCTGGTGGGCGTGAAGAACTCACCACCCTTCTGTCCCTCCGACATGGCGAACTTGCCGAGGAAGTATTCATAGATCTTGCCGAAGGCATCTCCCTCAATCGTCATGGG
>JBAQIB010000095.1:0-5792 GCA_049288625.1 Terriglobales bacterium
TATGAGTGTCTGCACTAAATCTGGCATTCGAGTAGCGGCCGCCAGAACGTCCCCGTCGTCTAGCCTGGCCTAGGACATCGCCCTTTCACGGCGGTAACGCGGGTTCAAATCCCGCCGGGGACGCCAAGAAAACAAGGGGGCTACCAGGCTCCTTGTTTATTCCTGCCTTTCGACGACGTCTCAACAATCAAAGTAACCGCAAATCGGAGACCTTCGTAATGTTGCCGCGTGAGCGGCCGCACAGCACAATTTCCTCTCCTCTATTCAAATGACAGTAGAGGTCCGCTCATGCGTGTTCATCGAAGACCGCTGTGGGTTGCTTTGGTGATCGCTTCCACAATGGTGGCTCATGCCGCGTCTTTCGTAGTGTTTCCGAAGGCGGACCAGTTACCCTCTCAGGATGGGCGCTTCGTGGTGCGCAACACTGACCGCGAGGCTCCTCTTTCCGAATACGTCGGTACGTTCCACTCTTTATTTGTTGAGGAGACGGCCGGTGGCCGTACCCGCAAGCTGTGCGATTACCTTGGCGTGGCAGCGGTGGCGTGGGCGGACAACGACTTCATCATCGTGACGCAATATGTCGGCAAGCACACTTCCCGAGCAGTGATCTTCGCTGCCGATGATTCGCATGCCCCTGTCCTGATCGACCAGCCGTTGCTCACGAATCTTGTGCCGGGCACCCTTCGTCCCCGCTTGGTGGAAAACGACCACGTGTTTGTGGAGGCATCGCAGGTTGAGGGGCAGACCCTCATGCTCAGCGTGTGGGGATATGGAAAACACGACGCCAATGGCTTTCACTGGCGGTGCGAGTACAGCCTGCTTGATGGCGCGATTTCCTGCCAAGAAACGCCCCGACCTTGAGCAGTGGTTGACTCCAATGCTTAGTTTGCTCACCGCACCAAGGTAACTAATTCATCATGCCAAGCCATCTTATGCTGCTATACTGTCATTGACGCTTTTGCCACGGTTAGCTCGTCACGCGGTGGTCGCTCTTTACGGCCAGATTTATCTCCGCATTTCCTGCCCGCCGTTTTATTTGCGTGAATTCCAAAAACCAAAATGTGAGCGGCATGGCCACTCTCGACGTGTGTCAGAGTGTGCGTGACAACAAGCCCCTCCAGAAAGTAACAACTCGAATGTCCACATTTACAGAACTGCCCCTATCTTCTTCATTGCAGAAGAAGCTGGCCGCAGCTCAATTCGTTACCCTCACACCTATCCAGGAAAGCGCGATTCCTCCGGCTCTTGAAGGCAGGGACGTCATCGGCACCGCCCAAACGGGCACAGGCAAGACCCTGGCGTTTCTTATTCCGCTGATCGAAATTCTGAACCGGGAACCGGTTCGCCACACTCTAGCTCTTGTGCTGCTGCCGACGCGTGAACTCGCGATGCAAGTGCACGAACAATACGAACAACTGCGCACCAAGACCATGCCCAAGGCTGCGCTCGTCATCGGCGGCGTATCGGAGAAGGCGCAGATTGAGGGTCTTCGGGCCGGCTCGGGTTTGGTGATTGCCACCCCCGGAAGGTTGCAGGATCTGATGAATCGCAAGTTCGCCGACCTGCGCCATATCAAGGTACTCGTACTCGACGAAGCCGATCGCATGCTGGATATGGGATTCTTGCCGGCGATCCGGCGCATTCTCGCCGTGCTGCCGCAGCAACGGCAGACCCTGTGTTACTCGGCTACGCTGGAGCAATCAGTGGCTGGGCTAGTGAATGACTACATGCGCGATCCGGTGCGGGTTGCTTTGGGCTCCGTGCTCAAGCCTGCGGAAAGCGTGCAACTCAAGGCTTACGAAGTGCGGCCGGGAGAGAAACTCGACCTTCTCCGCCAATTGCTGTATTCGGAAAAAGGCCAGACACTGATTTTCACACGCACCAAGCGTGGCGCCGAACGGCTCGCCAAGGAGTTGGTGCGCGACGGCTTCAACGCCGCCATGATTCACGGCGATCGTTCGCAGTCGCAGCGGAACGCTGCTTTGAATGGCTTTCAGGAATGCCGCTACCAGGTGCTGGTCGCCACCGATATCGCGTCGCGTGGGTTGCACGTCGACGATGTGGCGCACGTTATTAACTACGACCTGCCCAAGATGGCGGAGGATTTCATCCACCGCGTGGGCCGCACCGGGAGAGCCGGACTGCAAGGGCTCGCGTCAACACTGGTGGCGGGTGCGGAGGTACTGGAACTTCGTCAGATCGAGCGGACGCTCAAGTTGAGAATTGAGCGCATGCAGAATGACGCGGCCGTCGAACGCCCGAAAAGAATCATTCAAAACACGCTGGCCTCGCGGACATTAACGGCTTTGCCGGGAGAAGTGTTTGTCTAGAATGCGAACCTGGTCGCCGGGGCATTCAGCTCCGGCGACCGGCAAGCACGAATTAATGTGTGTGCCCGCCACCGGGTACGGATTCCTCGGCAGGTTCCGATTCCTCGACGCCCAGGTTAAATAGAGCCGCCTGCGCCGCGGCGTGCTCGCGCAACTCAGCCATTTCGTCCACGCTGCCTTCGGCGGGCTTCTCCTGTTTGCGCTGGTTTCTGCGCTCTAATTTTTCCCGTTGCTTTTGCTGCCGCGTCTGCTCTTTTTGGCGCTTCGTAAATGTCGATCTGCCTCTTGGCATACTCCGTCCCCCAATATGTTTGGTGTTAAGCGCTGGCCGATCATGCTTTCAGCGGCCAGACTGTAATCTGCAAATCAGAAAGCTAGAGAGCTACCAGCGCGGTTCGCGTGGCTGGCGTGGATGGCCGCGATAATCGTCGCGGCTGTGCCCGCCGCCCCCGCCGCCAAAGCGCTGGCCGCCACCACCGCCGCCGCCTCTGGGCCGGTCAGTCTTGGGTTTGGCCTCGTTGATGGTCAACGGTCGTCCGCCCAGATCTTTTCCGTTCAACTCCGCGATGGCCTTATCGGCTTCGCCGGCATTGGTCATTTCCACAAACGCGAAGCCGCGCGAGCGTCCGGTATCGCGATCGGTCACAAGGGTAACTTTCTCCACCGCGCCATGCGCCTCGAAAACGCCTCGCAGCTCGGCTTCGGTTGTACTGTGGGGCAGATTACCGACGTAAAGATTCTTCATTGCATGTCCTTTCTTAGCAAGTCGTCTTTTAGCAAGTCGTCCAGAGTGCGAGGTGGAGCAGCGGCGTATTCAGCATACCGCGTCTCGAGGTCTCGAGGTGGGACGGGCCTGTTCCGCATCGCTTGCGTACGTGCATTGGATGCCGAGCGCACTGCGGAGATTCGCCGCGACGCCTCCAGGATTCCCCAGCGCTGAGTCAGATCTCCGAGATTGAGTGCAAGTGCCGCCTTCACATCTGCCACCGTGCCATCATAATCATCGTGCTGAATGGCCGGAGGCGGAGCGGGCGAGTCGGAAAGGTAATGGGGTGCTCCGACCAGAAAAGCAAATCGCTGGCTTGGTGTAGCGCCGCGAATATCGTCGCAAAATTTGTCGCGGCTGGATCGTATGTTCTCGACGTTGATAAGGACCAGATCGTACAGGGCGGCTTTCCACCAGCAACGTGCTTCGCCGATGTCGGCAGCTGAGTCGACTTCGATGCCGAGTTTCCTCATGATTTCGGCGCGCAGTTCACGCTTCTGAGAGGAGGCGTCGATCAGGAGCACGCGCCTTTTCTTCCCCGTAGTCGGGATGGGCGGGGAAAGCTTGGTCGTCAGAAGAGCCGTTGTCATGGGCTGGGTGGTCATGCCGTCACCGGCCTGGGCGCCATGGTAGCTGGACTGTTCACCGGTTTGCCATGCGTCGCTGTGCAAGCCAGTAATTCACGAGTCCGTTTCCGCCGGGCGATCTTCTGCTTGCGCTCCCGGTGATACCTGGACTTGTCGCCATTCATTGAAGACATAATGAACTCCTGTTGTTTGGGCTGGTTGAAGATCCGCCGGGTGAATCACAATCTTGCTGGCGGCGGGGTTGAGACTCTCGGCATGAACGATTTTCTCAGCAGCAATGGCGAAACCGCGAACAGTGCCAGAGTCGCCAGGTCGAATATGGATGCGAATTCGCGGGAAAACTGGCCGCGTTGGAATGGCGTGAAGATTCCCAGAACTCCCAGAAAAACGAGTGCCCACACGAGTTTGCCGATGAGAAGGCTGCGAACGGCGAGCGTGGTTGTTGCCACTGACACGATGATGCAGACCGCAATCCGGTAGTCGGCTGACGAGCTAAACAACACGGTGGCTGCGAGTGTTGCAGTCGCGATCCACGTAATGAGGCGGATCAAGATGCACCACCCATTGGTCTATGCCCGCTTTGAGCAGAGACATGCGGCGAGTTCTTCAGGGAGAACCTACGATACAAGCAGACGCCTCTCGATCTCTCAATCGCGAAGGCGCTAGGATTCTGGTGACGTGTCTTCGAGGTTAAGTGTTTCCAGTATACGCTGTCCGACGGCACCCCGGCTGAAAGATATCGCCATGGCGGTGACGCCCGCACCATGATTGAGTTTACGAGAATCGTTTGGCTGGTGGAGTTCGTACGAACGATTCAAGAGTTGATTGGGCGACTGGTGGTGCAAGTTTGAACTGCCCCCACCCAGCGCGACTCAGCTTGCTAATCGTTCGTTCTAAGCGTATTATGGTTCTGTGCGTTAGACCGAATCGGTCGTTAGCAGTTCTCGCCTCAACAGCCAGTAACCTGCGCAAGTTCTTCCGACTCAATCCAGCGTAACTACACAAAAGGAAACGAATACAAGTATATGGAACAAGGAACAGTAAAGTGGTTCAATGACGCCAAAGGCTACGGCTTTATCAGCCGTCAGAATGGCGAAGATGTTTTTGTGCACTTCTCGGCGATCCAGGCGGGCGGCTTTAAGAGCCTGCAGGAGGGCCAGACAGTGCAGTTTGACGTGACCAAGGGTCCGAAGGGCTGGCAGGCTGAGAACGTCCAGGCGCTCTAAAGTGTGAAGTGCAAGAGGCGATTTCCACGGATTTCGCCTCTGCGCTTTCTTCTGCGTCGAACACTGGCGCTATCGATTTTCAAGGCAGCCTGTTATTCTGTTGTCTATGCTCCACTCTTAGTCAAGGCTTCGGAGGAATTGTTTCTGACACGCGACGAGATCAGCTCTTCCTACGCGATCATTCGACATAACGTCCGCACATACCGCTCGGACGGAGTCGTCGAAGTAATCCGGGGCAAGCAGAACGCAGAATCAGAAGTGAAAAAGTTCGAAGAATCCCAACACCCATCCGATCGTCACGAGGGCTGGCGCTACTTCCTTGAGAAAACCGATCTGAAGGCTGGAATAGACCCGTCAGAAGCCACCCACCGGCGCCAGGCGGAATTGGAAGTACGGGAATCAAAGGCGCTGCAGGAAGCGCAGGCTCCCATTGTTCCCTTCGGCAGACCCACAGAAATGAAGCGGGCCTGAAACCCAGCAGTACCCATTCTCTCTGGCAGGGCGCGATCGGCTCCCAAGGTCTTTTAATCCATCTCCCTACCTTCTCTTGATTTTTACTCTCTCGTTATCCCTCTTTGCGAATGGCAAGAGTCTTGTTAGCGCGCAAAAGAAAGCGCGCAGCCTTTTGGGCTGCGCGCGGGTGAAGAGGGTTGGTTTTAGCGGCTAGCGGCCATGGCGAGGGCTTTGGGCGCGGTCTGTTCGGTTTGGGCTACAAACATCTGGTACGACTTGTAGACTCCGAACAACACCAGCAGCAAAGCTCCTACCGTTACCATTCCGGTGACGCTGCCGAACAGGGAAGCGATGGCGGTCAGTCCCGCCCCGATGACGTAGTTCGGGAACGACCACAGAAAGACCTTGTGCCAGATGGCAAAAGGACTGT
>JBAQIB010000096.1:0-2113 GCA_049288625.1 Terriglobales bacterium
GCGGATGGCGAGAATCTGCCACCACGCAGAAACCAGCGCCAGCAGCGGCTTAACAGCATTGGCGACCACGTATCCGCCTACCACCAGCGGCTTGCGGCGCGTTACACGGTCGGCGAGGTATCCGGAAGAAAGCTTGGCGAAAGACGCCACGCTTTCGGCAATGCCTTCGATAATGCCAAGCTGCGCCGGTCCCGCGCCCAGCGAAGCGATAAAAGCGGGCAGCACCCAGTACGCCATTTCGCTGGCCGTGTCGTTGAGAAACGACGTCAGGCCGAAGGCGTAAACGTTGCGCGGAGTGGGCTGGTCGGGATCTGACATGGCGCAGGTTTGAAAATAACATGGCGAGCTAGAGTCGTTGCTCGTTGGTCGATAGTCGTTGGGAATCAGCGCCGATTACGACCAGAAACGTAATAAGCGAAGCCAAGAGCCAAGAGCCAAGAGCCGAAGTATCCGCACTTCCGCTAAAATAGATGCAATGTCCGAGCGCACTTTTACTCTCGACGAGGCGCACACTCTGCTCCCGATTCTCGAATCGTTGCTCAAACAGGCGATTGCGGCCAAGAAACTGATTGAAGAGACGGACGCCGAAACGCAGGAGACGGCGCACCGCATTTTTCTGAATGGCGGAACGTTTCTGAATGTTGTCCACATGGCGCGGCGCAAAGCCGAGCGCGAGAAGGCGATTCAGCGCATCAAGGACGCGCTCGCCGAAATCGATGCTACCGGCGTGCAGGTGAAGGACATCGACATCGGCCTGCTCGATTTCCCCTGCAAGGTGGAAGGCGAGATCGTGCTGCTGTGCTGGAAGCTGGGCGAGCCGAAGATCACGCATTGGCACGGCACCAGCGAAGGCTTCGCCGGCCGCAAGCCCATCGATGAACGGATCGCCAACGCGGGGAAAAAGAAGAAGTAGAAGAAGTAGAAGAGCAGCTGTTGGCTATTGGCTATTGGCTGTTAGCTCTTGCTGCCAGCTGTCAGTTCTCAGTTCTCAGTTCATTCGTTCATCAGCGCCGGCCGTCCTCGTCGGCTGGCCAGGCGTTTTGTAAAGAATAGTCATTGGATCGGCTCCAGCGGGGCACATACGCGAAAACGCTTGCAAGGTAGGCGTCCGGCCGCGTTCTTTTTGGGAGCGCACACGGCAGCCCTCCCCTCACGCTGCTGCGACTCCAGAATGGTACTACCGGGGAGAAGCGGGCAACGGGCGTTCTGCTAAAATCACCTCATACTGAGGCAATACTCTATGACGACTGGACGTATGTTCTCCGGGAAAAAACTGGCAATTTTATCTGCTTTCACCGTTCTCCTGGTGGCGGCCTTTGGCGCGGGCTGCAAAGGGTTCTTCACGGGCAATACTCTCAATTCGATCGCGATCCAGCCGCCGTCGCCAACGGTTGAGGTTGGCCAGACAACAAGTTTGTCGGCTTGGGGAACTTATGCGGACGGCACGAGGAGCCAGGTCACGAGCGGCGTTGCCTGGACAAGTAGCGACCCCACTACTATTTTGGTAGATCCAAACACAGGGCTGCTCTCGACCCCGACAAATAGCACTGGCGGCACAGCGACGATAACAGCTGCCGCGCAAGGTCTAAGCGCAACCGCAAGCGCAACTGCATATCTTGGTAGCATCTCTAATTTCGAGGTTTGCTTGGGCACGTTTGTATCGGGTCAATCGTGCAACACCAGTGCCTGGGCGCCAAGCAGTGCGAAAGGCGGAACACAGGACTATTACGTGCAGGCTACGTACAACGGCTCACCAATAGAGCTTACAACTGCGTCCACTTTCGGGGCCATTTCGCCCGATACGACGGCCGGAGGGATTACGTGTACTAACGCCTCCTCTCCCGCGTCCTGCACGGTTACTGCCGGCACCACGCCTTTCCCCCAAACCTACACATTCACTGTGACCTACGGGACGACGAATTCAGTCATAGTCTCGATAAGCCTGGGATCGTAGGAGTTATGGAGTTGGGTGGGAAGCGCAGACCCACCTCTACCTAATTTCGCGGCTGAAAATCCCCGCCCAAGCCAAGCTTGGAAGGGGCAATCTTTTGGACCTTCCTGCTCGCATCTTTTTGTTCATGGGAAAGGGGTCGCTCCCCTCCGTTCCTCTTCA
>JBAQIB010000097.1:0-1876 GCA_049288625.1 Terriglobales bacterium
TCCGTGGCGCGACCTACCGGAACGCTTTGGCGATCCAATCAAGGTTCACACGCGGTTCTCGCGCTGGGCCAAGAGCGGAGTGTGGAAAAAGCTGTTCGAGATGCTGGCGAGCGATGCGGACAATGAGTACGCCATGATCGACAGCACGATCGTGCGGGCCCATCAGCACAGTGCCGGCGCACAAAAAAAGACGGCGAAGATCAGGCGATCGGGCGTAGCAAAGGCGGATTGAGCACCAAGATTCATGCACTTGTCGATGCCCTGGGCAATCCGCTGGACTTCATCCTGACGCCGGGCCAAGCCCATGATCTGGAAGGGGCCGACGCGCTGCTGCCGGACATGGCGGCCGATACCTTGCTGGCAGACAAAGCCTTCGATGCCGACGAGCGGGTCATCGAGCCGTTGCTTGCGCGCGGGAAGTCGGTCGTGATCCCGCCCAGGGGCAACCGCAAAATCCAGCGCGACTATGACAAAGAAGCCTACAAGGCACGCCACCTCATCGAGAACTTCTTCTGCAAGCTCAAGCAATATCGCGCCATCGCCACCAGATACGACAAAACCGCCAGAAATTTTCTCGCCGCAATCCACCTCGCGGCTGCTATCATCTGGCTTAATTGAGGACAGGCCCTAGTGTCCCGATTCCGAAATTCGTTGCACCCGATATCGGCCGTATTCGAATTTCGGAATCGAAAGGACACTAGAGCGGTTCATGTTTTGACGGAAGCGTATCCGGCGTTGGCGAGGTAGTTGGCGCATTCGTCTGGGGAGATGGTAGCAACGAGACTTCCGATGTGCCGCCAAGTATCGGCGATGGTGCGCTTCTGGGCTGATCGCATCCAGTGCTTGATCTTGGCGAAGGCTTGCTCGATGGGGTTCAGGTCGGGCGAGTAAGGCGGCAGATACCAGAGCCTTGCGCCGGCAGCCGCGATCATCTGTCGGACGGCAGCAGATTTGTGGCTGCCCAGATTGTCCATGATGACGATGTCGCCCGACGACAAGATCGGCACGAGCTGCTGTTCGACATAGGCCCGGAACGACTGGCCGTTGATCGGCCCATCGAAGACGCACGGTGCCGAGAGCCGATTACAGCGCAGAGCACCGAGGAAGGTGAGCGTTCGCCAGTGGCCGTGCGGAGCAAAGGCGCGCAGGCGCTGGCCCTTTGGTCCCCATCCGCGCAGAGGGGCCATGTTGGTCTTTATCCAGGTCTCATCGATGAAGACGAGCTTTGCAGGATCAAGTCTGTCCTGCCAGGTTCGCCATCGCTGACGCCGCCGCGCGATGTCGGCGCGAGCCTGTTCAAGAGCGAACAGCGTTTTTTTTGAACCTGAGCCCCTGGCGTCGCAGGAACGTCCATACCGCATTGTGGGAGACGTTCACCCCCCGAGTCGCCAGCTCAGCCTTCAGGCCATGCAGCGTCAGATGCGAGGTCTGCTCCAGCCGTTCGACAATGAACGCCCGGTGCGGCTCCAAGATTGGTCTGCGGTGGCCGCCCATTTTGCCCGGTGCGACAGATCCCGTTCGACGCTGCCGTTGGGACCACTTCACAACCGAGGAAACCGCAACCCCAAACCGAACCGCAACAGATCGGCAGCTTTCCCCAGCCGACACGGCTGCCACAACGCGTTCTCGAAGATCATTGGAAAGTGGTCGCGCCATCAGATGCTGGCCTCCCGCCCAGCCAGCATCTTGAATCAGACTCGTCCCCAGTTGGGAATCCCAAATCGATTCCGGCTAACCCGAAAACGCTCTAGCGAATTTCTGCTGCGGAAGGAAGATGAGGGGAGGGGCCGCAGCTAAGCTCGCCCCTAAAAGCGGGTTCACCGCGTGAATGTCCGAAATGACGAGGCGGCGCCTATGCGCAGCGCGCTTCTATTGC
>JBAQIB010000098.1:0-3640 GCA_049288625.1 Terriglobales bacterium
CTGCCACACCCTTGAAACTGCGGATTACTTCGCCTTTGTAAACGGCGTGCTCGTAGTTCTCGGTGTCACCGGAGAGAACCTTTACAACGGCGACAATGTCAGCCGCTTTAAGAAGATCGCTCAACTGGTAGACACCGGGTTCAGTGATTGTCACTACCTGCGATATGGCTGGCAACTCCGCAGTCGCAATGGGCACACCCCCAGAGATAAGTACCTCGGTCGTCCTCGTGATCGGGTATGTCTTTAAAGGAATTGAGAAGGCGTGTGCGTCTATGGTGATTAGAATCTTCTGTGCAGCAGGCGCAAATCCATCATGGGCAACGAAGACGTCCAGATAGTTACAAGGGACTGCGGCGGTAGCCTTGCCTGTTTCGTCCGTTCGCAATTCCAACTCGAAGACCTTTACGCCTTTGGGCTGTCCGAGAGTGTCTTCTCTGAGGACCACAAAGGCGTGCGGGATCACAGCACCGCTTTCCGTAGTAACTGTGACAGTCAGATTCACCGCTGGGGGGCAATTTACCGAACCTGGAGAGTCCGAGACTTGGGCGTCAAGGCTGCTCGTCACCAACACGGTGAGGCAGAAGAAGATCAGAGCGGAAGCGACGAGTGACAGTCTCACAAGTCATAGTCTAACGCCGAGGCAGCTTGGCCCCCTCACATTATTGGCAACAGGGGCGGTCAACTGTCGAAACCAGGCCATTACACTCAAAACCCCGGTCAATGAGTGAAATCGAGATTTTTCGCCAATTGAGACGATTATCCTCCAGGGGGCGCTCGGATTTCCTCCTGTTTGCGTGATCGCACGGTGACATAAGTTTGAATGCCGAGTGCGGTCAAACCTGCGAGTTGTGCGCGAAGCGAGTGGCCCGGCTCCCATCAGGGTGCTAAACTTGCCGACAATTTGCATCTTCTTTCCAGAGAGAAAAGCGTGAGCGAGCCGGCACCAGAATCAATTCCGCGCAACTCGGGCCTCAATTCCGATCCCGAGGCCACTCTCGACTCGGCCGCTGTTCCCGTGGGCCTACCTGCACCCGATTTAGGCTCGATCGGGCCCTACCGGCTGATCAGAAAACTCGGGGAAGGAGGGATGGGACAGGTGTGGCTGGCCGAACAGTCCGCGCCCGTCAAACGGCAGGTTGCGCTGAAAATCATCAAAGCGGGTCGCTACGACGGTTCCGCTTTGCTGCGCTTTGACGTGGAACGGCAGGCGCTGGCGATCATGGATCATCCTGCCATCGCCAAGGTCTTCGATGCAGGTTCGACTCCCCAAGGTCAACCCTACTTCGTGATGGAATATGTGCCCGGCTTTCCCATCACCAACTACTGCGACCAGAAGCGCCTCTCGGTCCAGGAGCGGCTGGCGCTGTTCATCAAGGTTTGTGAAGGCGTGCAACATGCGCATCAGAAAGCGATTATGCATCGCGATCTGAAGCCCTCGAATATTTTGGTCGTTGAAGTCGATGGCAAGCCGACGCCACGCATTATTGACTTCGGTATCGCGAAAGCCATCTCGCAGCAAGATGAGGACGAAACGCTGGTAACCCGTGCTGGAGGAATGGTGGGCACACCGGGATATATGAGCCCGGAGCAGGCGGATCCCACCGTCCTCGATGTAGATACTCGTACCGACGTTTATTCGCTCGGCGTGGTGCTTTATGAACTTCTTGCGGGTGTGTTGCCTTTTGATGCCGAGCAGTGGCAGACCAAACCTTTCCATGTGATCTTGCGCCAGCTGCACGAAGAGGATCCGCCGAGTCCGAGCATGAGAATCAGCGGAGACTCTACCTCGACCACCGCCGCGCAACATCGGAACACGGAGCCCCGACAACTGGAAGGCCTGCTGCGAGGTGACCTGGACTGGATCGCGTTGAAGGCTTTGGAAAAAGACCGCGCCCGCCGGTATGGCACACCTTCGGAGCTGGCGGCCGATATCAATCGCTATTTGCAGAACGAGCCTGTAGTGGCGCGCCCGGCAAGCACGGCGTACCGGACGAAAAAATACATTCAGCGCCACAAATTTGGAGTAGCGGCGGCAACCGCCATGGTGCTGCTGATGATCGCGTTCGCGGGGATGCAAGCGATCCAGTTGCGGCGGATTACTCGGGAGCGAGATCGCGCCGATCGCGTCACCGCGTTTATGACCGGCATGTTCAAGGTATCAAACCCCAGTGAAGCACGCGGCAACGACATCCGGGCGCGCGAGATTCTGGATAAGTCGGCGAAAGACATCGACTCCGGACTGGCGAATGACCCGGAGTTGCAGGCGCAGATGATGAATGTCATGGGCACCGTATATCAGAGTCTGGGGCTCACCTCTAAGGCCGAGCCTCTGCTACGGCGAGCTTTGGAGATTCGGCAGCGTATTCTCGGTCCCAGGAACCCGGAGACACTGCAATCGCAGCAGGATCTTGCCGCCGCAGTGCTCGCGCAAAGCCACTACCCCGAGGCGGAGAAGTTGTGCCGGGAGGCCCTGGAGACTCGCCGCCAGGTGCTCGGCCCCGAGCATCATGACACCGTGGATTCCATGGTGCAGTTGGCTAGGACTCTAGGGTATGAATCGCGATATGACGAAGCTGAAAAATTGAATCGGGAAGCGCTCGAAGTGTTGAGACGAAGATGGCCGCAAGACAGGTTGACGGCAACTGCGCTGTCGCTTCTGGCCGACACGCTCACTCATGAGGGAAAGTACCCCGAGGCGGAGAATGCAGCGCGAGCATCGCTCGAAATGGATCGGCAGGCGCTTGGCTCCGATCACCCCTCAGTGTTGAGAGACATGTTCAACCTTGGCGGCATTCTGACGCAAGAGGCGCACTACGCCGACGCAGAAGAAATAAATAAGGAGTTGATTGAGTCCGCCCGCCGAGTGCTCGGGCCTCAGCACCCCGGAACACTGGTCGCGATGAATACCCTGGCGATGGTTCTGGACAGGGAAAAGCGTTTCACCGAAGCCGAGAAGTTATACCGCGAAGTGTACGAAGCGCAACGGCAAACCCTCGGTCCTGACAATGCCAGCACATTGCTCACCCTGGGCAATTTGGGCTCTCTCTTGATCGAGGAAAAGAATTACCGGGAAGCGGAAGAAGTCCTGCGCCAGGCCCTCGCTGGCCTGCGCCGCGTTCTCGGCCCCTCGCATGAGGTCACGGCAACTGCAGCCCAGAACCTGGCTCGCGTCCTTGCTCTAGAAGGTAAGCGGGATGAGGCCTTCGTTCCCTTGCGCGCCTATGCAGAGGGAATTACGGACGTGGACGAGTTTGAGCGTCTGGAAAAGGATGATCTCTTCCTATCACTGCGTGGAGACCCGCGCTTCGACGCGCTCTTGGCCGCCACACGTCAGCGCATCGCCGCGGAGCAAAAGCAGCCAACGACAAGATAGACTGAACATTCTTCATCCCGAAAAGGGACGGCTCGAATATGAAACCTAAACTTCGTAAGACCTAATCGGGGCAAGTGGTCTGCGGGAGACCGCGCCTTTGGTCCTAGATCATAAGCAAACCGGAAGTCAATTGTTGAAACCAGGCGATTTCACTCAGAACCCTCAGAGGGGCGAGTCGTGAGTGTAAAGGGGATATTACGCCAGCTGACTGCAGGGCAGTCGTTGGAAGTTCTTTTCGCTGAGCGAGTTGCCCTATCTTCCTGCCTG
>JBAQIB010000099.1:0-2323 GCA_049288625.1 Terriglobales bacterium
GCGGGAAGACGAGGCGGAAATGACGAGCAGGGCCGACCTCGGTACGGAGCGCTGATGCAGCAGGGGGCTGCTTGACGGCCAACAACCGACAGTATTCTGCGCAAAAATGGCGGGCTGGGAGCCCGCCGCAGGGTGTGCCCAGCATGGGCAGAATCTAGTTGGATGAAAGGAGCCAATCGGGGCCGATGACGGCAACCGTAGCTGAACCGCAAGGCGCAACCGCAAGGGGAAAGCCGAAAGAAGCGGGAGGCAAACCTTCGACCGTAGGAACACGAACTGGCAGTGAGGCCGGGTGCGGGCGGCAAGCTGGCCCTGAACAGCGAAGCCCAAAGGTCATCAAGACGCATCAGGTAGAGCCAGACGGCACGAGGGAAAAGATTCTGTACCTTACCTGGGGAGATTCCTTCCATGAGAGTGGGGGGAAAGTCAGCAGAGGCCGTAGTAGCGAGGAAGCCGCGTAACGGCGGTGGAGCGAAGGGCCGAAGAACCAAAGAACGGAGCTAGAGAAGGAACTGGGGACCGGCGCAAGAAGCGCACTCGAATTCCAGATGCGTCAACTACGGTCGTTAATCTGGGAGCGCTGGGGGCCAAGCGGTGCAGCCGCGTCAACCCACAGCGGCGGGACGATGCCGGGACCTTGCGAACCTTTCGACGGAGAGCCATGTACGAGACACTGATGGAAGCTGTGGTGGCCGAGGAGAACTGCAAGCTGGCCTTGGAAGCAGTGGTGCGCAACCAGGGAGCAGCGGGCATCGACCGGATGACTACGGCGGAACTGGAACCGCATCTTCAAGCGCACTGGTGGATACTCAAAGACAAACTGCTGAAGGGAAGCTACGTCCCGACGCCGGTGAGGCGGGTAGAAATACCCAAGCCCAGCGGGGGAACACGGATGCTAGGCATTCCCACGGTACAGGATCGGTTCATCCAGCAACTGCTGCTGCAGGTGCTGACGCCGATTTTCGATCCGCGATTCAGCACGCACAGTTATGGGTTTCGACCGGGGCGCAGTGCACAAGACGCCGTGCGCGCCGCGCAGCGGTACGCGCAGGAAGGGAAGGAATGGGTGGTAGATATAGACATCACCAGGTTCTTCGACCATGTCAATCACGACATCCTGATGGGCCGGATCGCAGGGGTGATTCGGGACAAGCGGGTGTTGCATTTGATTGGGAAATACCTGCGGCGGGGAGCAATGGTGGAGGGGTTGGTGGAAGCCAGCGAGGAAGGCACGCCGCAGGGCGGGCCGCTATCGCCGCTGCTGGCGAACATCTATCTGGATGACTTGGATCAGGAACTGGATCGGAGGGGGCATTGCTATAGCCGGTACGCGGATGACTGTAATATCTACGTGAGCAGTCAAGCCGCGGCGGAACGCACGCTGGCCTCGGTACAGACCTGGATCGAGAAACATCTGCGACTGAAGGTGAACGCCGCCAAAAGCGGGACAGGGAGGGTCTGGGAACGCAAGTTTCTGGGGTTTCGACTGGATCGCCAGAAGCGGATCGGCATAGCACCGGAGAGCCTGGAAAGATTCAAAGCGAAGGTGCGGGAGAAATGGGACGGTCGGCGCAGTGGCACGAGTACGCAACTGCGCGACGACTGGAATCGCTACGTGCGAGGCTGGTGGGGATATTACCGACTGGCGGAGGCGCGGCGGCCGCTGCAAGCACTGGAGGGATGGATTCGACGGCATATCCGCAAGTGCTTCTGGTTGAGATGGCATGATCGCCGGGGACGGGAACGGAACCTGCGACGGCTGGGCGTTACGGGCCGCTTACTGGGGGTGGCGACGAGTCGTCGCGGCGCCTGGGGCGTGGCTGGCCAGCCGGAACTACAGTGGGGATTGCGGAATTCCGTCCTACGGCAGTACGGCTTTCTTCTACCATCAGATCTTGCCGCGCGGTGAAAGCGGCTAGTTCAACCGCCGGATGCGGAAAACCGCACGTCCGGTGGTGTGGGAGGGTGGCGGGGCGCAATCCCCGCCACTCCACCCGATCCACGGGCCTGCCCCACTGATTCACTAGGGCGCCGGCGTGCTGGCTACGATGGTCCGCCCGCCGATGGTGCCTTGAATGGCCGCCTGCGCTTGTGGCTGCATGTCGTACCAGGAGATGGTGAGCGACCCGGCTCCTGCGGGTGTGTTGAACGTGAGTTTTGCGACTGCCGGACCGGGCGTGAGGGTGTACCAGTTCACGGTCCCGCTGACGGGCAGGTCGTCGACCCACTGGCACTGATCCAAGGTGAAAGTCGCGGTGTTGCCCGTTTGCGTGAGTGTGAATTGGCCGCCGCGCAGGCCCACATCAGATCCGCTGTAATTCAC
>JBAQIB010000100.1:0-2060 GCA_049288625.1 Terriglobales bacterium
AAAGCTGAGCTCCACGCCATCATGGGAACGCGAGACCCCTCTGTCCACTATGCAACAAACAAAGAGTTCAATACCCCCAATCTAGATCCGATTGGTCAGTATGATATTTTGTGGTCATAACATAGAGACAATATGAAGTGCCCCCGAGGGTTGCACGATCGTGGATCGGTCACGCACAGTGCGGTTAGGCGCGTGCGTGAGCGCCACATACAACACGAAGGGGGCACAGAACATGAACAGCGTACAATACGTCGGAATGGATGTCGACAAAGAGAAGATCGTCCTCGCGCGCTTGGGGGCAGGCAACGCGAAGGAGGTGCAGGAGCATGTCATCGCCAACACCCGCAGCGCCGTGAAGAAGTACTTCAACGCTCTGCTGGCTGGCGCGGAGGTGCACGCAAGCTATGAAGCGGGCTGCTTCGGTTTCGGGCTGTATCGGCAGCTGAGCGAAATGGGAGTGGCGGTGCTCGTAGCAGCCCCAGGGCTGATTCCCCGCAAGCCTTCCGACCGCGTAAAGACCGACCGCCGCGACGCCCGCAGCATCGCCCTTGCCCTTCGCGCCGGCCAGCTGACCGGCATCCACGTCCCGACGGTGCAGGATGAATCGGTGCGTGACTATCTGCGCATGTACGAGGACCTGCGCGGGGATCTGCGCATCTGTAAGCAGCGCGTGTTGCACTTCTTGCTCCGTCGGGGCATTCGCTATGAGAAAGGAGGCCCGTGGACAGTCAGACATAAGGACTGGCTCAGCAGCCTGGAGTTTGCCGATGCACGGGATCGGAAAACCCTGGACATGTACCTTGCGACGATGCAGGAACTGGAAGGCAAATGCTCCGAGGCCGCCGAAGAGGTCGAGCAGATCGCTGCCCAGGAGCGCTACCGCGAGCAGACAAAGACGCTGTGCGCCTTCAAGGGGATCAAAACCTTGATCGCTCTGTCCTTCGTCGCTGAAATCGGGGACTTCCGCCGCTTCCCCAGCGCGCAGCAGTTCATGGCCTTCCTGGGATTGGTCCCCTCGGAGCACTCCAGCGGCAACAAACGTCGCCAGGGGGGAATCACCAAGGCCGGCAACAGTCATCTGCGACGGCTGTTGGTGGAGGCAGCCTGGCACTACCGCAGCTATCACCCTAGCAGCCGCGTCCTAATAGAACGGCGCCGAGGGGTGGAACCACAGATCCTTGGCTACGCCAACCGCGCCGGGCGCCGCCTCAGTCGCAAGTACATGCACCTGGTGCTTCGAGGCAAACGCTCCCAGGTGGCCGTCACGGCGGTCAGCCGCGAGCTGGCAGGTTTCCTCTGGGGCGCGATGACCGGTCAGGTGGCCTGAAGCAAGGACTCCAAAGTGCGGCCGATAGGAGGAGAGGCGGAGACGGTGTTTCCTCGATCGCAGAATCCTCGAACTGAACTACCGGTAGTCAGGTCACTGACAAATCCGAGCCTAGAGAGGGAGGCAAGCTGCCGACGATTCAATTGGGCTGCGGTAGCCAATCCGCGTATATCAGTCTGGTCAATCGTCGATAAGTCCCTTCTCCGTCTCTTCGACTATCTGCCGCGCCAGAGAGGAGGAAAGAAGTAGGCGAGGTCTTGACGAGGGGGCACTTCATATCAGTTCAGTTGCCGCCCCGACTCAGACCGCTATGCGCCCGTTCGACGGACTGTATTCTTCCTATGCACCCCGCACCCAAGCGGACAACTGCAACGATTTGTTATGGCTCTCCCGTGGAAGAGGCCGAAGGCTCACTTTCGGACACTGGCTTGCGGGATGCCTCGGCAGCTCGAATGGCCCCCACATTGGCGGCTTCGGTGTCACTAAGGAAGCGCTCGGCGAAACCTACATCCGGCTTGTACCAGTCGAACTGAGAAAAGTAGTCTCGCCACTTTGCGGACTTGAACACAGAGCCGCGAAACGCGAATATCAAGTTCCTGGCCTTTGCCAAGTCGTCTGATGTCATGAGGTCAAAGCAGACTTGGGGATAGACTTGGCGGTCAAACAGAAAGCCGGAGTCCCAATAGCCGCCAAAGTCAGTGTTGAGTCGGATTTCAAATGTTGTGGCGAGATC
>JBAQIB010000101.1:0-42200 GCA_049288625.1 Terriglobales bacterium
CCTGTGGCCATCGGGAATCTGCTCCTGAGGCTGCTGCCCACTAAGGCGTAATCATCACTGCCAGTCAGACAGCCAACTAGATTTTCAGTGATCTCCGTCCGCTTCCCGTGCGATAGATTGAATTGAAAATGATTTTCAAGAAAAGTGCAGGAAGGGTGCAAAATTCGCCGCACATGCGGCATTTTGGGCTATACTCGGCGAGATAAGTTGTTTATTTTCCTTGGCGTTGGAGTTTTTCACCCGCTTTCGAGGCGGATCGTTTCAACCGCTCACGCACCTCTCCGGAGAAACAGTTGTCAGTTGCCAGTGCCCAGTTGCCAGTAAAAGCGAACCGCGGCAGGAGCGGGTCAGCCAAAAGCTGCGAACAACCCCGATCAACCAGCGACTGACGACCACGATTTACGACTAACGACCGCAGAATTACTAGCGGCGCTTTCTGAAAAACTCCTGCAGCAGTTCTGCTGACTTTCCGGCCAACACTCCGCCGCGAACTGTCATCTGATGGTTCGCGCCGGGGTGGTTAATCACCGCCAGAACCGAATGCACGGCGCCCGCTTTCGGATCGTCCGCGCCATACACCAGGCGGCGGATGCGGGCATGAATCAAAGCTCCCGCGCACATGGCGCACGGCTCAATTGTAGCAAACAGCTCGCAGTTGACTAGACGGTGATTGCCGAGTACATTTCCGGCCTGGCGCAAGGCGACGATTTCGGCGTGGGCGGTGGGATCGTTGTCAGAGAGATTGCGGTTATGGCCGCGTCCGACGATGCGGCCCTCGAAAACAACGACGGCACCGACCGGCACCTCGCCGGCTTCGAGGGCGCGCTGCGCCCCGCGCAGGGCCTCCTCCATCCATATCTCGTCTTGCATGGGGAGTTCGTCGGAGGCAATTTCGGAGGGAGAAGTCATGGGGTAGTCACGCATTGGCAAGTAGCCGGGTTCCAGCTCGCCGACCAAGAGTGTACGCGACTTCCGGGCGGAATGCGTGTTTGGAGCAAGGAGACTGGGGTGGGCGGAATATGTTCTGAGAAAGAGAACTTCCGTTCTCTTCCAGCGCTCGGAACAGGTGAAGTGATGCTTCACATTCGTACCGGAGGCAGTCATCGACAGATTCTTTAAGAGCCGTATTATCTTCTGTTTGTAGGCTATTTATGAAGTGACACGCATTGGAAGAGGACTTGCACACTGGGGTGTGGCGGGTCAGGTATGGGGCAGCCGCCTGGCGCGAAGCTGTTGGCGGGGAAGGGTGGTTTCTGTGAAAAAGATAGTTCGAGTTCTGTTGGTAGTTGGAATCGCTACGTTGCTCACGAGCCTCGCGGCCGGACAGGGATCCTTTCCGTTTAACTTGGTCAAAATTCCGAATTCCAATGCCAATGTTCCGACGGCGATCAACAATGGCGGACAAGTGCTGGTCAACGCGGGCACGGCAAATGCCTTGAGCATCTCGCTGTGGAACCGCGTGGGCGGCGCGGAGAGTTTGGGCCTGACGGGCGCCGACAACGTTGGGGTGGCACTGGACGATGCCGACGACGTGGCGGGAGCGGGCGAGCCGAACGGCGTGGGCAAGGTGGAGGCTTTCCTCTGGCAGCCGGGCGGCAATGTCACCTGGTTAGGTACGCTCGGAGGCGCTGCGAGCGCGGCCAACGGTGTGAACGCGACGCCGGAACTGGTTGGGACTTCTTTCACGGCTGCGGGCCTGCAGCATGCGTTCTCATGGACATCGACTTCAGGGATGCAGGATCTGACGCCCAACCTGACCAGCCCGGGCGGCGCAACCGCAACGGCGATCAATACCGCAGGCGAGGTGGTCGGCTATTACTATCCGAACGGAGCCTCCAATGTCGTCGGGTTCACATGGACGCAGGCGAATGGCCTGCAAAGCTTCGGAGCGCCGGGGACGTTGGCGTACGCCATCAACGAGACGGGCACGATTGTTGGCCAGGAACTGACGGCCAATGGGTACCGGCATGCGTTCTCCTATACGCAGGCGGGAGGGATGGTCGATCTTGGCACGCTGGGCGGCAGCATGGCCACTGCCCTTGCCATCAATAACAAGGGGTGGATTGTTGGCACCTCGTTGACGAAGGACGGAAGCGGAATTCTGCATGGTTTTCTGTGGACTCCGTCAGGAGGCCTGCAGGACCTTACAGCCGTGTCGAAGCTGTCGAGTGGGAAACAGCCGTATTCGCTTGGGGTCAACGACTATGGAGACATCGCTCTATCGACCAAAAACGGGCTTGTTGTGCTCGTGCCAAATGTCACAGTGACGGCGACTCCTTCGGCCAACCCGACGAAGGCGGGACAGACCTTTACGATTACCGCAAAATTGACCTCGATCGCGGGACCTCCGCCGGATGGAGAGACCGTGCAATGTGAATTAGGCGGCGTGGTGCAAGGGTCGGGAAAGCTGAAGAATGGCGCGGCGCAGTGCACGGTCTACGGGACCGGCGCCGGCTCGCATAAGGTATCGATCATTTACGGCGGCGACGCTTACTATTTGCCCTTTCGCAATGTCGTGTTCACGCAGGTGGTGAACTAGCAGGACACAGGGGAAGCCTCCGCTGTGCTCAGGGGGGCGCCGCGAAGGCTTCGCTTGTGATCGCTCTCACATTGGCCTGTAGTCCGTCTCTGGTATCCTAATCGGGTTATGGGCATGACCGAGATTCTGCGAAAAGTGTTCCTGGTCGATCTGATCCAGGGATTGGGCGTGACGTTCCGCTATCAGCACCCCAGGGAAATTTACACCGAACAGTACCCGCTGGAGCGTCCGCAGGTGGCGGAACGCTACCGCGGCGCGCCGCGGCTGAACGTCAATCCCGATACCAACGAGAGTCTCTGTATCTCCTGCGATTTGTGCGCCCTGGCATGCCCAGAGAATTTGATCGTGGTCACCAGCGAGCGCAACGAAAAAACCCGCCGCAAGGAACTCACCAACTTCACCTACGACCTGAGCCGCTGCATGTTCTGCGGGCTGTGCGAAGACGCATGTCCCACGGACGCGCTGGAACTGACGCAGGACTTCGAGCTGGCCACCTATTCGCGCGAAGGCATGATCTGGGACCGCGAGGCGCTGGAAAAAGGTCCGCGGCCGACGGTGTACAAGAAGTAATCCTTGCCTCCATTTGGTAATTGTGCAATCGGGTAATTTGGTAATTTTAAGAAACGACAGCCCGGGGGCACTCCAGCCGAAGTTAGGCGAGTCGAGCTATCAAATTGCAAAATTGTCTGATTACCAGATTACAAAATCGCCGCTAGGCGGGTGGCAACGGCAGGCCTTCTATATTCCAGGCGATGCGGTACACGGCGCCGTTGGTGGCGAGGATGGCGGACTTGCCGGGTGCGAAAGCTAATCCAACCAGGCCATGCCCAGCAACTTCGAGACTTGCCTTACCCTGCGGCGTAATCTTTACGATGCCGCGTTTGCCGGTTAGCGATGCAGCGACATATAGATTTCCGTCCAAGTCGAATGCCATGCCTTGCGGGCGTCCCAGGCCGCGATAGAAGACCGAAACACTTCCGTGCGGGTCAACTTTGTAGACGGAATCGAAGCTGGACGTGGTCGGCCCGGTGACGAACAAATCGCCTTGCGGGCCAATGGCCATGTGGTAGGCGGAAACGCTGGGCTCTAGCGTGGCGAACACGAAGATCTGGCGGTCGCGGGCAATCTTGAAAATAGTTCCGCTGCGGTCGCCGACGTAGAGATTTTCATCGCGGTCAAAAGCGATGCCGGTGGCAACACCCATGCCTTCGGCATACGTTGACACGGCGCCATCCGGCGCCACCAGGTAGACGGCTTCGTCATTGCGCGACGAGACATACATCTGGCCCTGGCGGTCGAAGGCAATCGCGGTGGCGTTCATCATGTCGTTGAGGAACGGAGTGACCTGGTTGTCGGTGTCGATTTTGAAAATCGCGACTGGGACTTTCTGTCCGCGTGAGCCGGAGAACGTCACGAAGAGATTGCCTTCGGGGTCGAGCGCCGGATTGGTGACGGGATGGAGATTGTCTGCGATAGGAACGGCAACATTGATGGTATGAGCATTGCTCACCTCGCCGTTTGTTCCGACGACGATCTGCCCCGAGCCCGCGCCCTCGGGGACCCGCGCCACTACAAAATCATCGGAGCTGATAACGATGGAGCCCTCGACGTCTCCGAAGCGCACGCTGGGGCGGCGCAATTCCGGGGGACGAAGACTCTTTCCCATGATGCGGATTTCGCCTCCGGGCAAGGCGCAGGTCGGGGCGACCGAATCGATGTGCGGTTTGCCGTTGGCCGATTTCTTGCCAAGCAATTTGTCAGAAATACTCATCAGTGATTTTCCCGGCAGAAATCAAATTACCCTATTAGAAGTCGAAAGTGCAGTAAGAGATGCATGATTGCAAGCGCATAAACCCCCGCGCCCAGATCATCCACTACGATGCCGGTGCCTTCGGGGAGCCGCTCCAGCCGCCGGATGGGAAACGGCTTCAAAATATCGAAGACACGGAAAAGTATAAGGCCCGCGAGAAACGTTTTCCAAGCGAGAGGGACGCCGATGAGCGCGACAAGCTGGCCGGCGACTTCATCGATGACGACGAACTGGGGGTCTTTTACGCCAGTTGCGCGGGCGACTACGGTTGCGGCGGGAATGCCGAAGAGGGTGACGAGCGAGGCGCCCAGGACTGTGGCTGACGCGCGACTGGCGGGTAGCATTTGAGAACTCGCCGCCGCCCACAGGATTACCGTTGCAACCGATGCCCACGTGCCGGGACCAGGTTTGAGGCGGCCGATGCCGAAGAACGTAGCAACAAGAGTTGCCCAGAGCGGTGCACCGGGCTTGATGGCGGAATCGGGCGACGAGGTCGTCACTCGCCTTCCTCGTCTGGGCTGTCTTGCCGCACTGCTTCTTCGGTGTCGGTCACCGGCGACGAAATCACATATCCACCGCTGGCCCACTTTCCAAGATCGACTAGGCGGCAGCGCTCGCTGCAAAAGGGGAAATCGGCGTCGGCGTTCTTAACCGCCTTCTTGCAGATCGGGCAACGGAGCTTCGTGGAGCGTTTACGCGGCATAGTCGGATTCAAGAGGTCAAAGGTCAGATTGTAGAGGTAAAACCAGCTGGCGGCAGAGGTTTTAACCTCTGCAATCCGCCTTGTGACCTCTGACCTTAAACAATCTCCGCTACTAAATCATAATCGTGGGCGGCAGTAATTCGGCAGCGGTAGAACTCGCCTTCGCGGGGCGCGGTGCCATCGGCATATTTCTCCGCGGGATAATCGTTGACAAACACTTTGCCATCAATTTCCGGCGCGTGCATGGCCGTGCGGCCTTCCAGAAGAAGGTCGGTTTCTTCCGACGGACCCGTGAGAAGGAGATCGTATTCCTGACCGATCAGCGCTTTCTTTTTGGCGCGGCTGATCCTTTTTTGGATCGACATCAGTTTCTTCCGGCGGGTTTCGATTTCGCGCTCAGAGAGTTTTTTATCCAGGCCAAAGGCTCCCGCGCCCTCTTGATCCGAGTAGCCAAACGTTCCCATCCAGTCGAATTGCGCTTCGCGGACAAAATCGCACAGCTCCTCAAATTCTTTTTCGGTTTCGCCGGGAAAGCCGACGATGAACGACGTGCGCAGAGTGACATCGGGAATAACGCGCCGCATCTTTTCGATCGAGCGCAGGAACACATCCGCGCCGCCGCCGCGCTTCATGCGCTTCAGCACGCTCGCCGATGCGTGCTGCAAAGGAACGTCCATGTACGAGCAAATGTTTTCGTGGGCGGCGATGGTCTCGAGCAGGCGTCTGGTGATTTTGTTGGGATACGCGTAGAGAAAGCGGATCCAGCGCAAGCCGTCAACGCCCGCGAGTTCTTCGAGCAACATCGCCAAGCCATCTTTCAGGCCGAGATCTTCGCCGTAGCAGGTCGTATCCTGCCCGATGAGCGTGATCTCGCGGATGCCAGATTGCGCCAGCCGCTCGGCCTCGGCGATGACAGACTCGAACCGCCGCGAGCGAAATTGTCCGCGCAACTGCGGAATGATGCAGAAGGAGCAAGGATGATCGCAGCCCTCGGCAATCTTGATATACGCCGAGGAGCCGGGCGTAGCCAGCACGCGCGGCGTGTGGTCGTCGTAGAGATAGTTGGGGAGATCGGAGACGGCGCCGTCCCAGGCGTCGCGCGCGAACCGTCCTTGCTGGCGGCGGTGGTCGCCTTCGGAGCGCGAGGTCAGAATGTTGAACGGGCTGGCATCCGCGGGTGTCGCTGAGATGCCGGCGGCGGCCAGGATTGCCGGCAATTCGCCAGTGCCCACTATCGCGTCTACTTCGGGAATATTCCGTTTAATCTCGTTTCGAAAGCGTTCTACCAGGCAGCCGGCCACAACCAGGCGCTTAACTTTGCCGCCAGTCTTGTGTCGCGCCATTTCGAGGATAGTATCGACCGATTCCTGCTGCGCGCTGGCAATGAAGGAACAGGTGTTGACGACGATCACATCGGCATCTTCGGCCTTCGGAGTCAGCTGGGCGCCGGCTTGCGCCAGGATGCCCATCATGACCTCGCTATCAACCAGGTTCTTGGGGCAGCCGAGGCTGACAAAGCCGACTTTCGTGGGAGCCGGCGGCGCGGCCGTTTCGCAGATAGATTTTCTTGTGGACACGGGGAATAATCAGCGGGCAACGTGCATCTTAGGGATTCTAGCATCTTGGCCGCTCCGATCGGCCTGCGCGATCAAGACGGAACAGGCGTGAAGGTATGGGCATCATGGAGGTAACTTGTGTCATGGGCCCGATCCATCGATGCCGTGCTACCCTTGTTGGAAATAAACTAGATCGCGCAATTCTGCGGAGGAGTGATGGCGGTGAAACGACTGTTAGGCATGCTTGTGCCGGTGGTGTTTCTCGCGTCCGGCGTTTTGGCGCAGGTGAATGATGTGTCGTTCACGGCGGGCAGGACATTCGTCAGCACGCAAACCGTCCTGAACTCGGGCCTTTCCTTCAATCCCACGCTTCATTTTGGCAACGAGGAGACGGTCGCTTTCAACTACGGGCGGCTGCTCACGATCAAAAAGGGCATGGCAATCCGCGCGGAACTGCCGGTAGCCATCTACTTTCGGATGGATCTGAACACCGCCTATCACGGAATTCCGAAGGACATTGGAGCGCTGTTTGCCACCCCGTCGGTGCGCGTGAACTTCTTTGGCAGAGACAGTGTCAGCCCTTGGGTGAGTGCAGGCGGGGGCTACGCGCGCTTCCGGTACGCACCGGATTTGAATTCCTACGGAACCAACGAGGGACCGGGAGGCGGCAATACTGGGGTCATTCAGTTCGGCGCCGGCTTGGACGCGTTAATTTTCCATAATTGGGGCGCAAGGTTGGAAGCCCGCGACTTCTACTCAGGGAAGCCGGACCTGAACGGGCTAACGGGTGCGAACATCAGCACGAACGTGAGCCGCCAGCATAACTACTACGTGGGTGTCGGCGTGATGTACCGCTTCTAGCCGATCGCTCTGCGGGCAGGCGGTTTGGCGCGGGCCTGTTTTTCCACGGCCGCGATCTGTTCAAACAGCTTGGGCAGCGACTCGGCATCCTCTGCCGACTTGCCGAAGCGCGCCGACTCATAGGCGTGCGTAAAGGTGGCCACGCGTTTCTGCAGCGCGGGCTCGCGAATGGCGGCGACGAAATCCCTGGGAGTTTGCGAGGGCGACTTCCGCCATCCCAGCCGAGCCATGCGCCCCACCATTTTGTCGTACCAGAGCGACGCGGCCTCCCGCGGAGAGCGTTTGGGATGCGCACGCAGGCGATAGGACTGAAGCGCGTGCAGCAGGCTGCGGAAATTGAACAAGACGAGCAACCCCACGGCAAACGCAATCGCGCCAGCCAACCAGCCGATGGGGAAGCTGGAAATGTTTCTGTGCGCGCGACGCGCCGATCTGAGCAGCATGCGCTGCTGTTTTGCGACCCAGCGACGCGCTGCATCGAGCAACCGCCGTGTGCCGGAAACGGCGTCCTGGCCGAGGGTGCGCTGATGACTGGTGTCGTAGTTGATGATCCACTCGCGCCAAAACGAGGCGGCGGCGTCCAGGTAGAGCTGCCAGCGTGACCATCCGGTACGCTGCGCCAGCGGGCCGGCGGGCGTGGGATCGAAGCTGATCCAGCCGGAACCGGGGAAATACGCTTCCACCCAGGAATGGGCATTGCTGGCGCGGACAACATATTGCCCGGTGAGGTCATTGAACTCACCGTTGCGGAAGCCGGTAACAATTCGCGAGGGGATACCCAGGGAACGCAACATCACCGCCATGGAACTGGCAAAGTACTCGCAGTGACCTTGTTTTCTTTCAAACAAAAAGCTGGCTAACGGGTCGCGCTGCACGACGCTCGGCAACTGCAGCGTGTAAGTGTAGTGCGCCTGCAGGTAGAGCTCAATGGCCAATGCGCGGTCGTAGTTGCTACGAGAGGATTGAGTGATTTGGCGGGCGAGCTGCGAAATACGAATATCGAGCGGCGGTAGTCTCAGGTATTCTTCGACACCCTGGGGCGACGCGGTGGCATCGAGGCGAAGCTCGTCAGGGTCGGTTTCGGGCAGCTCCGACTCAGCGTCGTAGCGGTTGATGGGGTGGTCAACGTCAAGGTTGTAGACGGCCCCGCCGAGGTCCGTTGCGACAACCCGGTAATTTCCGGTGAGATTGAGGGGCTGCTCGGCGAGGAAAAAGACATTGGTTCCGAGCGGCTCCATCAGGACGCGATAGCGAAGGAAACGATGCGCTCGCACCGGCAAAACTTGTGGAACAGGCGCCCTTTGCAACTGATAGATCCCATCGGGCGAGGGGTAGAGCCGCCTTTGCTCAAATGAATTCGACCAGGATTTTCCGTCGAACGTACTGAGCGCAACCCCTCGCCACTTCAGGTCGTCTCCGGCGCGGGCATTGTTTTGAAATTCGGCATTCTGCAGTTCAATGTGCATGACGACCACGCTGGACTGCTGAATCTGGCCGATGCGGCCGAGTTGCACGTGGTCGGTGAAGCCGGTAGAAACATCGCTGGTGGGAGTGTAGGCGCTCAGGTAGCGGGACGAAACCCGGGGCAGAAAGAAGAAAATGAAAAAGCTGCCCACCAGGATCAGGAACATGAGCGCGGGCGCGATGGCGAGCAAGCTGAAGCCCATGCGCTGCGGGGAATCGGGTGGGCGCGGGTCCTGGGCGAGCGTGGGTTCCTGGGCGACGGAATGGCGCATTTCCATCAATACGAAAGTGACGACGGCAACCAGCAGGAAGGCTGCAAAAGTAAACACGAACAAACTGCCGACGGTGAGGACGGCGGACGCAAGCACCATGAGAAACGAAAGCACCGCCAGCATGTAGTGATCGCGCGTGCGCTGCAACGAGAAGAGGCGCACCACCATCGTGAACAGCACCAGATGCACGGTCGAAGTCAGAAAGCTGCGCGACAGGAAGAAGTAATCGGCAATGTAGACCAGGACGTAAAACAGGGTGAGATAGGTCGTCCAGCGTTCCGGAATCACAAATTCGCGGCGGGTGACAAGCTGATATCCGCGGAGGATAAGGGCGACACAGACCAGACTGACGGCGGGGAGATCCAGACCTCCGGTGGAAGCCAAAGTGCCGAAGCCGCTGAGCACGAGCAAAAACAGGGACACGTTGAAATAGCGCTCAATGGCTTGCGCCATCGTGGCCCGGCCGGAATTGAGAGAAGCGTCAGCCACCGGAAGCTCTATTGTTGGTGAAACCGGGGTAGAAGGGAAGTGGCGAGGGTAACGAGGGCTGCCGGCGCTACTCGGGACGAAAAAAAAAGACAGGCCGGAATCCCGGCCTGACTTTAGTTCTGAACTGCTCAGTTAGAAGCTACTTCTTGCCGACAAACGCATTAATGAAGGTGAGGCCGTTGGGCGTGCCCAGACCCGTGACGTTATCCCAACCCTTACCAGCGTTCAACGACGAATCGGTGCCGAACGTGAGAGCGTACCAGCGGCTGGTAACCCCTTGGTACATCAAGCTCATGAAAGTGACCTGATCGACCGGGTTTTCCAATGGAGCCGCAAGATCCGTAGCCGTGAAGGTGGTGGGAGGAAGCGGCGGGCTGTCGGTCATGCCGCTGACGTTGTTAGGCCCTTCGACGGCCAGCACGTCTGTGATGGTCCCGGCAGGCAGCGTGTAGAGCAGGGGCGCGGCTTGGCCGAGCCAGTGACCGGCAGCTTGAGTGGCAATTGCCCACACGCCCGAGAACATGGGAGTGGCAAGGCTGGTGCCGCCAATAACCGCGATGGATTGTGTTCCTTCCGTTAAAACGACCTCAACGCCGGTGTAGGGGTCAGCCAGATAGGCGATATCGGGAACCATGCGGAAGGTTCCAGGCAACTTTTTCTGGAAGGACGGTTTGGCCCAATAAGCGCTCGTGCCGCCGCCCGCGCCCCCGGAGAAGCCGAGGAAGTTTGGATCGAGCAGGACCGGATCGCAGGTGGGTTGACCGCAGCCGGTGGAATAGCTCGCGATGCGGGTTATGTTATTGCCCCAACCGGTCTGCACCGTGCCCTGGGGGGCATCGATAAACAGGCTGGTGCCGCCGATAGCGGTGGCATAAGGAGCAGAGGCCGGCATGTTGACGGTGATCACTTTATCCGAGCCCTTATCGTCTCCGGCATCGCCGGTGGCGAAATTGGTGGACACGCCGAGGGCGGCTCCTGTTTGGCTGATGTTGTTCTCAACCGCGAGTTCGCCCGGGTCCTGGGTAATCAGAGCGTACTCGATGATGCCCCAGCTATTGGAAACCACGGGACCAAGTCCGGTCTCGATGGCAAAAAGCTCGGCGAGATCCAGGTTGGTGCCAGAGTTGTCGGCGGCGAGCACGAGCGCAATATTGGCCCTGGGAGCCATGCTGTGCGACCACTCGACGTCGAGCGCGGTTTCCACATCCCAGCCGCAAGTATTGCCACTGCAGTTGGTCGTGCCGGTGGGATAGAAGATCCCGAAGTTGCTGTCGTCCAGCGCCGGGAGGCCATTAATCGACGAAAAGGCATTCGCGTCGCCGCTGGCGCCGGCGATCGTGTCATCGCCGTAAGCATCGACGATAACGATATTCTGGTTTTGGCCGAGAAATCCTTTTTTATAGACGTCTTTGAGCCCGTACGCGGTTTGCACCTGGGTTGAGTCGTAGCCGCAGGGCGGGAGATTCGGGGGGCCCGCAAGGATGTTGCCGCCGTAACGCGTGCCGGAGTACATCTCGTAAGGCCCGCCGCCGGGCGTCTTCAGGTGGATGCTCTGAGTGTAATGGAGACAACGGGGATTGAAGTACTGCGTGATGGTCTGGGACTTCACGAGATCCGCCTTATTCAACGGGAACGCCGGGAAAGGTTTGCCGGTATCGGGGTCGATTGCCCGCATCGCGAAATTCTTGAAGCGAATGTCGGTCAGGCCCTGGACCTCATATACCAATTTGCCCGCGGGTCCGGAGATCGCCAACGGGCCGCTTCCCACGCGGCGCTCTTCACCGTTGATTAACATGCGGTTAATTTGCACGCCGGTCGCACGCTGGATATCCCGTACGGTGCCGCGCGCGGTTACAGCATGGTTGAACGAGTCCGTGCGAACCACTTGAAGGTTGTTGGCCGCCAGGTGCTTGTTGACGACCGCCATATCGGCGGCGCTGGGCGCAAAGCGCGCTTTGTATTCGCTGGGTGTAAGCCAATGATGATAGTTGGGCGATGCCGGGTCATACATCTGCCGGACCAGCTCGTCAAAAGCAGCTTTGTTGTGCAGGTTCAGCCAGTACGTAACGTTGATTTGCTTCGATTCATCTTCCGGACCGAGAAGCTGCGTGCTCGGCTGCGCGAAGGCGGGAAGGGCGAGGGCTAAAACAAGGGTCGTCAGAATTGCAAAGCTAACAACTCTGACTGCTAAGTGGAGCTTGCGTACATCGAACATAAATGAATCTCCTGGAAGAGCAATTATTTTGACCGCGCAACGCGGGCAGAAAACACAGTGGCTTAATCCGGTTCCCGGGACCAGAAACCGGACCGGCATTCTCTGGTCTGAGCTGAGGGGCTGCGATGGTCGAAAAGGCCCGCCAGATCAGGGAAGTCATGCTACAGATCACACCGGTACAGAGGACACATACATACGCTTTCTGCCCGCCGATGTCAACCATTTACGACAACCCGAGCGGCGTTCCCTTAAAAGTGCAAAACTTAGCACACCGCTGATCGGTATCCCTCACAACCCGGGTCCATGCCGCGGCGAACCATGCGTGAGCCCAGTTCTGCTATCTTCATGTTCTGCGTGAACCGAAGGTCCTACGTGAATCAGGAAAAGAAAATTGCCATGATCCCCGGCGACGGGATTGGGAAAGACGTAATCCCGGAAGCCGTGAAAGCGGTTCAAGCGTCCGGCGCGGCGGTGCGCTTTACTCTATTTGACTGGGGAGCGGACCGCTATCTGGCCGATAAGACCACGGTGCCGGCGGACGGATTCACAATGCTCGCCCGTGATTTTGATGCGATTCTGGTCGGGGCGTTTGGCGACCCGCGCGTGCCTTCGAACATTCATGCCAGGGAAATCCTGTTGGGAATGCGCAGCAAGCTGGATCTGTATGCCAACGTGCGCCCGGTGCGGTTGCTGGATGCGGCGCTTTGTCCGCTGAAGGGAATTGAGCCCAAGGACATCGATTTTGTGGTCATTCGCGAGAATACCGAGGGTGTCTATGGAGATCTCGGTGGAGTTTTCAAGCAGGACACGGCCGATGAAATCGCGATCCAGGAAGATGTGAATACGCGCAAGGGAGTGGAGCGGATTGTCCGCTACGCGTTCGAGTTTTGCGCTGCGAACAAAAAAGCAGATGGCTCGCCCCGGCGGCGCGTGCTGATGTGCGACAAATCGAACGCCATGACGCATGCCGGCGGCCTCTGGCAGCGCGTTTTCAAAGAGGTTGGCGCGGAATATCCGCAGATCGAAAAGCCGCACATGTACGTCGACGCGCTCGCCATGCAGATGGTGCGCGATCCGCGCGGCTTCGACGTGATCGTGACCAACAATATGTTTGGCGATATTTTGACTGACCTCGCGGCGGCTCTGCAGGGCGGCCTGGGAATGGCGGCGAGCGGCAATCTGCATCCGGGGAGAACCTCAATGTTCGAGCCGGTGCATGGATCGGCTCCGCCGCTGGCCGGGAAGAACGTGGCAAATCCGTTGGGCGCGATTCTCACGGCGGCGATGATGCTGGCGCATTTGGGAATGACGGCGGAAGCGCAAAAGATTGAGGCGGCCGTTCTCGAAGCGGTGCGGGAGAAGAAGACGACATCGGATGTTGGTGGCGCGTTGGGCACACGGGAAGTGGGCGACTGGGTGGCTCGTAGACTAGGCCAGCCGACTTCCCGGAAGCCTTAAGGTGTCTCGGGTGGCGTGAGACTAAACCCGCCGACCAACTCATCTCCTTCCTGATACACCCAGTCTCCAACCTCGGGAACCCTGACGGTTACGTGGTCGCCCTCACGGATGTTGTGAACGCTGGCGGGGGCATTTCCCAGATTTCCTTCGATCAATTCACCGTTGAGGGACGAAACATTAACCCACATCCACTCCCCCTCGGCTCCGTCTCTGAATAATGTCTTTATGGCAAATGTTTGGTCTGGCTGACGACGCTCAAAGGCCATTACGAATTCCGGCCAGCGTCGGCGTGCTTCGGCGACAGCTACCACTAATCGGGGATCGTCGTCTTCAATCAACATTACGGGCGGCTGCCGCCACCTCTGAATCTCCTCCAATGGCTGCTTGCTCGTCAGCGCAGAAACGACTTCCGGATCGTAGGGTCGCATGTGGCCAATCTCAGGAAGGTAAACTCCCATGCAGTTACTACCTACAAATTCAGCTGCCAACCTGCACATACGTCGATAGCACTCCACTTTCTCCTTCTTCCCGGGGTCCTTCGGGTGGTGGAGATCTATCGTGAGGAAACCTTTGTGTTCGCGCACGACCTCTTGCTGGCGCACCTCCGAGAACTCAGCCAACGCCTGCTCCAGTATCTCGGGTGGACAGTAGGGCTTTCCGACATTGCTCAGCAGGAGCAACATCCCCTCAAACTTCACAAAGCAAATAGGAGGCTTGCTTGCGACATACTCATTCAGATCCTTGCGCACGTCGCGCCCCCACGCGCAACGAATCGCGGCGTGAACGTCTTCCTCGGGCAACTTAATTGGCCGGCGAAAATGCAGGACGACGGAAATGAACGGCAGCTCCTTCGGTCTTATGCCCAGCACCATCTTCACTCTGCCAAGAACGGACAAACGGCTCCTCTTTGGTCTTAAGGTTTCGAAGCGGGAAATAAGTATAAACTCGTTTCTAATGGTTAATGTGAGGGTTGTCACGCCAAAACTCAAAAGGCCGTTCTGGCTACTTGCCTTGCTTGTGTTGTTGACGGGCCTGCTTTGGGGCCAAGCAGCCGGCGGGGGGGCTGGCGCCACATTGCAGGATCAGACGCCGCAGGGGCAAACCCCAGCGGGCGAGGGCGCGCGCTCCACACAGGCTGCACCCGACACACAACCACCAGACAAACAGACGCCGGAGAAAATCATTTCGCCCAGCGAGGCCAAGGAACTGTTTCGTTCCGTGGATAAGTTGCTCAAGTTCGCCAGCGACGATACCGGCCTGCCGATCATGCACGAAGTCAAGCGCAAGATGACCGATCGCAAGGAAGTCGAGGCCTATCTCGAAAAGGGGATGAAGGACGATAAGGATGCCAAGCGGCTGGAGCGCTCGTCGGAGGTGCTGAAAAAATTCGGGTTGCTGCCGCGGGATTTTCAGTTGGGGCCGTTTCTGGTGGCGATGCTGAAGGAGCAGGTGGCGGGCTACTACGATCCCAAGAAAAAGACCGTCAACATTCTGAACTGGATAGATCCCGAACAGCAGAAGCCCGTCCTGGCGCATGAGTTGACTCATGCGCTGCAGGATGAGTCCTACGACATGGAAAAGTGGATGAAGGAGGCGGAAACGGAAGGCGAAAAGAAAAACGATCCCACGCCGGCCGATATCGATACCGATGAGGAGTCGGAGGCGCGCGAAGCGGTGGTGGAAGGCCAGGCAATGGTGGTGATGATGGATTACTCGCTGGCGCCGACGGGCAAGACGCTGCTCGATATGCCGCAGATTGGCGAAGCGCTAAAAAAGGGAATGCTGGATGGGCCGGATTCTCCGACGTTTCGCAACGCGCCCATTTTTTTGAAAGAAGAGCTGACGTTTCCTTACCGCTACGGCATGGATTTCACGCTGGCACTGGAGAAGGCGGGAGGGAAGAAGTTAGGATTTGCCGGGGCATTCCAGGATCCGCCGGCTACGACGCGCGAGATCATGGAACCGGACACGTATCTGGCGCACGAAAAAATCGAGCCGGTGAAGCGGCTCGACTTCAAAAAAGACTTCGAGAAATATGACACCTTCGACATCGGCGCCATTGGCGAGTTTGACGTCGATGTGCTGGTGGAGCAGTACGCCGGACAGAAGGAAGCGGAAGCGATCTATCCGGAATGGCGCGGCGGATACTACTTTGCTGGCCGCGCGAAAGGCACGAAGGCAGGGCCGATTGGAGTGCTGTATGTGTCGCGCTGGTCGACGCCAGAGAAGGCAGCGGAGTTCGCGGCGGTCTATGCGAAGTCGCTAAAGCAGCGCTATCAGAAGCGGCAGGCAATTGGCGGCGATGGCAAAGTTGCGGAAGATGCTCCGCCCGTGGAATCCTGGCGGACGCTGCGCGGCCGGCATGCGTGGATGACGGAGGAGGGAGCCGTGGTAATTAACGTGCGCGGGGATGCGGTGCTGGTCAGCGAGAGTTTGGACGATGAGACGACAAAGCGGGCGGAGGGGGATTTCTTTGGAGAGGCGACGGAGAAGAAGTAGGTCAGACTTCCACTGAAAAGCTCCACGCCCGACTTGATTGAGGGCGGTCTTGAGTGTAATTGCCTGCTTTCGTCAATTATGCGGCGTGCCAGTGGGCGCTACTATCCAGACGTACGCAAGTATCTCCGTCCCTGTATTCGTGACATTGTGCCTCGTCGCAGGTGGAATGTACGCCAGCATCTTCTCGGTGAGCGGCACATCGGGATGGCCCTCGATATTGGCAACGCCACTCCCGTGCAGTATCACCAAAGCTTCCTCATTCCCCGAAGTTGAGTGCCAGCCTACGCTTTCACCCGGCCTGAGCTTCACGGAGCCGCCCCGCATCCCGCTAGTTTGCGGTGCTCCAGTGAGCAATGGGCAATCTCCCCCAACGCATTCCAAAGCAAACGTCATCAGCTCACGCTTCGCGTGCTCCTGCGCGGCAATGATGCCGAATGTCGCGGCGACACATACCGCAACTGCTATCAACTTGATGTTCGTCATGGCTCTCAGGGAATCCTTCAGTGAGTGTGAGGATGCGTGTGGGGATGGTCGTGCGTCTTCAACTTCTGCTGAAGACTATGCAGTTCTCTCTCAAGCTTCTTGGTTTTCTGTTCGAGTGCCTTCACGCGCTGCTCGACTTCGGGGTGCTTGTGAATATCGTGTTTGACGGGCATGAATACTCCTCCGAGAGCCGGATGAAATAGTAGCGCCCGTGAGCCTAGATTTCAAATCTGCGGTATGGGAGCCGCCGTTTGTGCCGCTCAAGTGACGATAAATCTCAATTACCCTCATCACGCAAGCCGGACTAAACTTCTCGCCTGGCCGTCGGCCTCTCACCTCTAAACCTGTATAATTTCCAGTTCCGCAGTCTTTTCTGTCCTTTTCAGGAGCACCTTTGCAAGCAGAGATTGGAATTATTGGTGGCAGTGGTTTGTACCACATGCCTGGCTTCTCCGATGTGCACGAAGTGCGGCAGCAGACGCCGTTTGGTGACCCTTCCGACGCCTACACTCTGGGCTCGCTTGAAGGTCGCAAGGTTGCCTTTCTGGCGCGGCATGCACGCGGGCACTTGCTGCTGCCGAGCGAACTGAATTTTCGCGCCAACATTTATGGCTTCAAGCAGCTGGGAGTCGAGCGGATTATTTCGGTTTCCGCCGTCGGCTCGCTGAAGGAAGAGCACAAGCCACTCGACTTCGTCATTCCTGACCAGTTCTTCGACCGTACCCGCCACCGCATCGATACATTCTTCGGCGACGGCGTTGTGGCGCACATAGGGTTCGGGGATCCCGTGTGTCCCGAACTTACTAAGCTCGTCGCGGGCGCGTGCCAAAGCGGGGGCGTCACCGGCAAACTCGGCGGGACGTATGTCTGCATGGAAGGCCCGCAATTTTCGACCAAGGCGGAGTCGAACGTCTACCGCAGTTGGGGCGCAGATGTAATCGGCATGACCAATCTGCAGGAAGCCAAGCTGGCGCGCGAAGCGGAGATTTGTTATGTGACGATCGCGATGGTGACCGATTACGACTGCTGGCATCCGCACCATGATGCGGTGACGGTGGCGCAGATCATCTCGATCCTGACAAAGAACGCCGAGAATGCCGCCAAGGTCGTGAAGGCGGCGGTGGCGGCGATGCCAAAGACGCCGTCATGCAAGTGCGGGTCGGCGTTAGCGCACGCGATCTTGACGGATAAGACAAAGATTCCGGCGGAAACGAAAGAAAAACTGAAGCTGATTTTGGGCAAGTATTTGTAGTCGGTCGGTGGGCGCTGGTCGTTGGTCGTTCGCGATGTTCGGTCAGGGCGTCATCCGCGCACGAGCAGGGAGCGTAAGGGCAATCGTAATGTGTTAGTCGCTGCCTAACGAAGAATGACCAGCGACCAACGACGAATCTGGAGACTCATGAGCATATTAGTGGTCGGTTCTGTAGCGTTTGATACGATCGCCACGCCCTCTGGGCGGGTCAACGACATATTGGGTGGGGCGGCGACTTACTTCGCCCTGGCGGCAAGTTACTTCACGGATGTACGCATGGTGGCCGTGGTCGGTGACGATTTCGGAGCCGAGCACGAGGCCGTGCTGAAAAAGCGCGGCGTGGATACGCGCGGAATCGAGCGCACGGCGGGCAAGACCTTTCGCTGGGGCGGCCAGTATCTCGACAATCTGAATGAGGCCAAGACCGATTTCACCGAACTGAATGTCTTCGAGAAGTTTCAGCCGCGCATCCCCAAAGCGTATTTGGATACGCCCTTTCTCTTCCTGGCTAACATTCACCCGACGCTGCAGGCAGCCGTCCGGCGGGAAATGGATGGCGTCCGCATGACCGGCGGCGACACCATGAATTTCTGGATCAATGGCACCCCCAAGGAATTGGCAGAGACCTTGAAACTGGTGAACGTCCTCTTGATCAACGACACCGAGACCAAGATGCTGGCCGGAGAGAAGAATCTTCCGCGAGCGGCGCGCAAAGTGCTGGCGATGGGGCCACAGGCGCTGGTTGTGAAGCATGGCGAATACGGCGCAACCATCTTTTTTCGCGACGGTGCGTTTGGCATCGGGTCGCATCCATTTCGCGCCCCGGCCCTGCCGATCGACGAAGTCAAAGATCCGACGGGCGCGGGCGATTCCTTTGCCGGCGGATTCATGGGATACATTGCGTCGCAGGGCGAGGTCAATCGCGAAGTGCTGAAGCGCGCGCTGTTTTACGGCGGAGTGATGGGATCGTTCGCGGTCGAGAACTTCGGAACTGAGCGGCTGCAGAATCTGACGCGGGCGGAGATTGACGCAAGGTTCCAGTTGTTCCGCGAACTTACGCATCTGGAGTAAAGGTGGCAGTTCTCGGGGAATTCCCTTCGGCTCGGGATTCGGGTTTCGCAACGATTTTCCCCCAGCGGCTTGTTCCCGCTGTTTTTGAGCCGCGCTCTTTTAAGCACGGGTAAAATCGCTGATCTATTGTTCAATTCATGAAAAAGCGCATCGTGAGCGCCGAGACCCCGCCGGTCAATCGCCTGACCCGCATCGGCACGCTCGCGGCCTGGGCGTCGCTGGGCTCGTTCTTCTACTACTTGCGGCAAGGCGACATCCTGATGCTCGGAGACGCGGTTGCGCACATCAATATTGCGCGGCGTGTGTTCGATTCGCTCAATCCCGGCCCGCTGCAGCTGGGGACGGTTTGGCTGCCGCTGCCGCACCTGTTAATGATCCCGTTTCTACTGTCGGACAAGATGTGGCAAAGCGGGATCGGCGGGTCGATTCCTTCGATGACCGCCTATGTACTGGGAGTGATCGGAATCTTTCGGCTCACAACCGGGCTGCTGGAAGATCCTGCGCGTGTGGAAGAGCCTGCTCCATCACGCGACGATAGCCGCAGCCCGATGCGCACTCAGGCGGCGCAGCTGGGCGGATTCATTGCAGCCTTCGTTTACGCGGCCAATCCGAACCTCCTCTACATGCAAGCGACCGCGCTGACGGAGCCCCTGGCGCTCGCTTTCTATATCTGGGCGATGGTTTACTTCGCGGATTTCGCGCAGGCAGTGCGGAAGGGCGGATGGGGAAGGGAAGTGGAGCACAGTGCTCTGCACCGGTGCGCCGCGTGCGTAGCGTGCGCGGAATTGACGCGATATGACGGGTGGTTTCTGGCGGGTATCCTCGGCGCTTTGACGCTGGTCATCGCGCGACAGCGATGGAACGATCGCGCCCTGCGGTGGAGCGCCCTGAAGTTCTTAGTGGGAATATCCATGGCTCCCATTTTGTGGCTGGTCTATAACGCAGCGGTGTACGGGAACGCGCTGGCATTTGCCAAGGGCCCGTACTCGGCGAAAGCAATTGCGGCGCGCGTGCACGCGCCAAATCCCGCTGCGCACAACTTGTGGGCCGCCGCCTCGTATTTTCTGAAGTCGGCGCAAATCACTCTAGCTGTCGGGAATTGGGGACGGTTCTGGCTGCTGGCGGCCGTGGTGGCAACGGCTCTGGTGGCGTGGAGGCTGCGGAAACAAACAGCATTGGCGGTTGTGATCTTGCTCTGGTCGCCAGTGGCCTTCTACTCGCTTTCGATTGCTTATGGCTCGGTGATACTGCACGTTCCCATGTGGTGGCCCTTTGCTATCTTCAACCAGCGCTTCGGACTGGAGTTGCTGCCCTTGTTCGCGGTTTCAGCTGGCGTGCTAGTTGCGGGCGTCGCAGGCCGGTTCGCCGTCCACCAGTGGAAGGTGGTGACTGCCGCGGTCGCGCTGATTATCGCCAGCTACGCATTTGTGTGGGTGCAGAGGCCTTTGTGTTGGCAGGAAGCCTGGCGAAACTGGGAAGTTCGCCGCGGACTGGACACCGCGGTGGAACTCGCAGTTAAGGAATTGCCGCCGCATTCCATCTTCCTGATGGATACGGATGAGCACGTCGGCATCATGGAGCGGCTGGGAATTCCGTTGCGCCGCGTGGTGAACAACCAGGACACGAGGCCGTGGATCCATCCGGCGGACACGGAAAGCATTTGGGAGCGAGCGTTGCGCGATCCGGGAAAGAACGTCAATTACGTCATCGCCTTCGACGGCGATCTGGTGGACAAGGGCGTGAACCGAGGCGATCTCACCTTGCTCGAAGTCATTCATTCGTCGGGCCAGCCGCCCGCACGCATCTATCAGACGCGGCTTGCGATGAATCAATCGCGTTAACTACTCACGCCAAGGTCGGCGAAATACGCCCAGGCCGCGGTGATAAAATCCGCCCGAGGCCCGCCACAAAATCAGTTCTCCACCGCGAATGATCTCCGCACAAAATCCGGCGATCCATTTCACAAAGGCCTCGGCTTGCGGCAACGATTTTCTGATCGTTGCGGGTGCAGAAGGTTTGGATGATCTGCCCGGGCTTACCCGCCGCCTGTGCGATCGCCACAACGGAGTCGGCGCCGATGGCGTGGAGTGGCTGTTCCCCGACGCAGAAGCCGACGCAATGGCGCGCCTGATTAACGCGGATGGCTCCGAGGCCGAGGTTTCCGGTAACGGCACGCGCTGTGTAGCCGCGGAGATTTGCGCACGCGCGGAGAAACGCGAAGTTGTGATCCGAACCGGCGCGGGAGTGAAAACCTGCCGCCTGATCGAAAGACGCGGCAACACATTCGAATTTGAAACCGCAATGGGCCAGGCGGTCGTCGGCGAACAACTGACGATCGACTTGAAGTCTGTGCGCGCGACGGGCACAAGAGTTTCAACCGGCAATCCGCATTTCGTGATTCTCGTAGAAACATTTCCGGACGATTGGCAGCGACAAGCGGCGATAATCCAGGCGCAAGCGCATTTTCCCGAGGGAACGAATGTGGAATATGTAGTGGTGCGTGGTCCACATGAAATCGAGATTCGTCTGTTTGAGCGCGGGGTCGGGGAGACGCAGTCGTCGGGAACGGGATCGTGCGCGTCGGTCGTAGCTGCGATTGCGAACCGGCAGGTGACCTCGCCGGTGACGGTAGTGGCCCCAGGCGGAACGCAGACGGTGCGCCGGGAAGATCAGGTCTACTTGCGCGGCCCGGCAACGCTCGTCTGCCGCGGAGAGGTCTTCGTTTAGGATCAAACTCTGATGCTGACGGCTCCCAAAAATTCGCGCATCAAGCCGCCCGCCCTTCGCTCCGGCGATAAAGTGGGAATCGTTGCCCCCGCGTCCAACCTGAAGAGGGAATTGCTGGAAGCGGGCTGCGCCGGCCTTCGCGCCGCGGGATATGAGCCGGTTTATTCGGAGTCGATCCTGGATCGAGATTTATATTTTGCCGGGTCGGTCGAGCCGCGCGCCCGCGAACTGGAAGAGATGTTTCTGCGCGACGACATCCGCGCGATTGTCTGCGCGCGCGGCGGGTACGGTGCCAATTATCTGCTGCGGATGCTCGACGTGGAAAAGATTGCTGCGCACCCAAAGATCTTTGTCGGCTACAGTGACCCGACAACATTGCTTACCTGGTTCGCGGACAAGGCCGGTTTCGTAACCTTTCACGGCCCGATGGTGGCCAAGGATTTTGCGCTCAGCGATGGCGTAGATCGGCCTTCCTGGCAGAGCGCTCTGGGCGGGGCCGCAGCTTGGGAAATAGGCGCACTCTCCGGCGCAAAGCCGCTGCTTGCAGGCCAGGCCGAAGGGATTCTATACGGCGGATGCCTCTCGTTACTGGTTGCCGCGCTCGGTACGCCTTACGATATTCAAACCGCCGGCACGATTCTCTTCATTGAAGACGTGGCGGCCAAGCCTTACCAGATTGATCGCATGCTGATGCAGTTGAAGCTGGCAGACAAGTTGAACGACGTCCGCGGAATACTCTTTGGCGAGATGATGGATTGCCGGCAAAGCCCCGAACAGGACTACACGCTGGAGGAAGTCGTGCTGCGCGTGGTGGGCGATCTGGGCATTCCGGTAGCATTCGGGATGCGCTCGGGGCATGTGTCACGCGCGAATATCACGCTGCCGATAGGAGTGCGGGCGCGGCTGGAAGTGGGCAGCGAGGTGAAACTCACAATTCTCGAAGCCTCGACGGAGAGGCAATAAAGAAGATCGACGATGAAAACGAATTCCAAACACATTCACCTGATCGGCATTTGCGGTACGGCGATGGCTTCTCTGGCGGGCATGCTGCGCGAGCGCGGACACCGCGTTACCGGTTCGGACGCGGCGGCATATCCGCCAATGTCTACGTTCTTGGAATCGTTGGGAATTCAGGTGGCACAGCCCTTTGCCGAGGCGAATCTCAATCCGCGGCCCGATATCGTCGTGGTGGGCAACGCGATGTCGCGCGGAAATGTCGAGCTTGAATACGTCCTTGACCAGCGCATTCCGTTCTGTTCGCTGCCGCAGATTCTGCACGACGAATTTCTGGTGGGCAAAGAAGTGTTGCTGGTAGCGGGAACGCATGGCAAGACCACCACCACGTCAATGCTCGCCTGGATTTTCGAAACCGCCGGCCTTGAGCCTTCCTTTCTCATCGGCGGCATCGCCGAGAATTTCGGCAGCAGCTTTGGCCTCGGTGCGGGCAAACATTTTATTCTCGAAGGCGACGAATACGACACGGCATTTTTCGACAAGGGGCCGAAGTTCCTGCACTATTTTCCCGATGACGTGATTCTCACCTCCGTCGAATTCGATCACGCCGATATTTACAAAGATCTGGATGCGGTGGAAACCGCTTTCAAGCGCCTGGTGAATCTGGTTCCGCGGCGAGGAAACATTGTCGCGTTCGACGGAGGCGGCGCAGGCTCCGCAGCGAGCCTGGAGCGCTGCCTGGCCAAAGCATTCTGCCCAGTCGACCGCTATGGAGCCTCAGATCGCGCGCAGTGGAAGATTGCCGATCTCAAGCTCGATGCCAACCGCACCACATGGACAGTGGTGCACAACGGCGAGTGGTGGGCGAACCTGGAGTTCGCGCTAGGCGGCGAATATAACGTCTGGAACGCAACCGCGGCTGCGGCACTCGCGGCCGGGTGCGGAGTTTCGAAAGACGCAATCGTCAAAGCGCTCGCGACCTTCCTCAGCGTAAAGCGCCGTCTCGAAATCAAGGCCGAAGTTAACGGCGTCACCATCATCGACGACTTTGCCCACCATCCCACCGCCATCGAGCAGACCATTCGCGCGTTGCGAGCGCGTTATGCCGGTCGCCGCCTCTGGGTCGTGCTCGAGCCGCGCTCAAACACCATGCGCCGCAACGTGCTGCAAGACGCGCTGGCAAGCAGCCTCTCACTGGCCGATCAGGTAATTGTCGCGGCCATCTTCAAGTCGGAAGCTATTCCGGCCAACGAACGCCTCGACTTGAACCGCGTGGTCAGCGAGGTGCAAGCGCACGGGCGTCAGGCGCGCATTCTCGCCGATGCCGACGCCATCGTGAGCACGATGGCTCCAGAACTTAGGCCCGGCGACGTGGTTGCCATTCTCTCCAATGGCGGATTCGGCGGCATCTATGAGAAGCTACCGCAGCGCTTGCAACAATTGGCGTTGAGCAAGAAACAGGGTTCCTCCGTGTAACGCTGTGTGCCCCGTGGTTGTCGGTTTTTTTGCATTAACCACACAGTACATAGAGGTGCACACGCGACGGACGAAGAAGAAAGACCGGAAAGACCATGGAGCAGACCGAATCGTCAGTGAAAGTCGAAAGCCGCGATCAAGCCGAAAGGCCGATCTCGCCGCTTCGCACCATCGTCATGCTCGGCTTCTGGGTGTTCGCGTTGCCCTTTGCGGCCCTCACCGGCATTCCGTGGACTTATCTCACCGGCGACGTCACCTTCCTTTACAAGGCCTGCATGTGGGGCGCATGGACGGGCCCGAAGCTGGCGGGCATACGCGTCCACACCATTGGCCTCGACAAAATCGATCCGGCGCGCCAGTACATCTTCATGTCGAACCACATCTCGAATCTCGACCCGCCGATCACGGTTCCACTCATTCCCGGCCGCAGCTCCGTGATGGTAAAGAAGGAACTTTTCAAAGTCCCGATTTTTGGCCACATCATGCGGCTGGGCTCGCTCGTGCCGGTCGACCGCGGCAACCGCGATGCGGGCATCTCGGCCGTGCGCGACTCGATCGAGGCTCTGCACGCGCATAAAGTGCACATGACGATCTATGTGGAAGGGCACCGCTCGTTCGACGGCAAGCTGCTGCCTTTCAAGAAGGGCCCATTTTACCTCGCCGAAGAATGCAAGATGCCGGTGGTGCCGATCACAGTTTATGGCACGGAACATCTAATGCCGAAGGCACGCTTCGGCATCCGTCCGGGAGTAGCGACCGTCCACTTTCACGACGCAATCGAGCCCAAGGACTTCGGCACTCGCGAAGAGCTGATGGCAAAAGTGCGGGCTGCCATCAACAGCGGCCTGCCCAAAGAACTGCAGGAGTAAGCCGGCAGCAGCCCATTCTGAGCGTGCCTTCTATGCGAAAAGTTCCGCGCATCTAGGCGCTTCATGTCCGCCGGCGGTGACCGCCCGCCCCAAAGACCACGATGGGGATTGCGGCCCGCGTGCTCCAGGAATTAGTCGATCGTGTGCAGCAGCACGCCTTTCGTGCTGTAGACGAGAATCTCGTTCCCGTTCTCGTTCGAGAAGTAGACTCGCGTTCGCGCATTGTCTACGGCGATGCCCGCGGCAGTGAAGGGCAGCGTCAGGAAACCGCTGCAGCTCACGGTGCTCACGTTGCAGGTCGAAACCGTGTTGTCAAAGTTGCTGTAATACACCATGCCGTCGGCGCCGGACGCCACGGCAAATCCTTCGTTGCCTTGGCCCTGTTCGTTCGGATTCGCTCCCTCCAGGAAGTAGCTGGACGTCGCCAGGATATCGATGCCGCCATTTCCCCCAAAAACCATCCAGGGGCCCGCCGCCGCTATGCCGTAGACGCTGCTCAGTCCCGGAGGATTGTAAGTCTGCGCAAAATATCCCGGGTTGCGGATCTGATCGATATAAATCGTGACGTTGACATAGTCGTTCTGGACCCAGATGTCTCCCAGCCCATCGATGGCAATCGCATTCGGCGCCTGGATTCCGTTGATGATTACGCCCGGACCCTGTTTCGTACCCGTGTATTCGGTGATGCTGCCGTCTGGCCCGCCATTGCCGGCGCCGTAGTTTGCAACCCACAGATTGCCCAGCGGGTCAAACGCGACGCCGGTTGGGATGCTGATCCCCTGCGTGATCGTGTCGGCGGTGATCCGGTTATAGCTGGGGTTGAAAACGATCACATTGTTGTCGCCGGAGTTGGCCACCCACAGGTTGCCCTTCGAATCGACGGCGAGGCCGCGCGGATTGTTCAGCGGATTGGTGGCGGCGACGCCCCATGCTGATGCCAGCATGAGCATGGCGATCGTCGCCACAAGCCGCCTGCAGAGTTTTGACAATTGGGGATTCATAATTTGACCTCCATAGCACCTTCTATTCGTGAAAGCGCGATCTGGAGGCGAATTCCCTCACGAAAAATTTCCTTCTTTCGCCACGATTTTGCCAACCGAGTTGATGTTGGGTGGCGCAGTGGGTGCCCCATCCTAACGTCGCGGAAATAATTCAGTCCCATCCCGACTCTTGTCTTGGCGGGTGGCCCATTCGAGCCCGGGTTTGGCTTGAGTGAGGATGGCACCCAGCCCCTCGCGTCAACCAGCTGTATAGTGACGTAAATACCGGAGGGGCGAAGCCGAGGGGGAGCCGGAGGATATCATGCCTGTCAAGCTCGATCCGGCCTCTCAGAAATCCTCGAACCCCTTTCGTTTGTTCCCTCTATGCAGAATGTACGTACACATCTGGCAGCCGAAGCGGCCCGCGCCCCCGGTCCCTGACCTTGGAAGGCCCACGGTTGCCAGCCCACTTGTGCTGAACTTAAGGTAGGCCGCGAGCCTACGGCAGCTTCCTGACCGCCCTGGCTAACTCCGGGAGTTTGTTGAAGATGGCGCAACAGCGCAGCCACAGCCTGTTATCGATTGCGGGATAGCCGCTGACTGTTTTGCCAGCTTCCACGTCATTCGGAATGCCGCTCTGGGCCGTCGCTATGGCGCCATCTCCGATCTTGCAGTGGCCTGCGACTCCCACCTGTCCCGCCAGGATTACGTTGTTACCGACTTCAGTCGACCCCGCGAGCCCCACCTGCGCGCACAGCAGCGTGTCTTCGCCAACGGTCGAAGCGTGGCCTACCTGAACCAGATTGTCGATTTTGGCGCCGCGCGCAATCGAGGTCTGGCCGACAGCGGCGCGATCGATACAGCTCGCCGCCTGGATCTCGACGTCGTCTCCGATGACGACGATGCCGGACTGGACGATCTTGTGCCAATGGGGCTTTCTACTTTCATCTCCGTCATCCTTGGCGAAGCCGAAGCCGTCGGAGCCTACGATTACGGAGTTTTGCAGTACTACGTTATTGCCTAACTGGCAAAACTCGCGCACCACGGCGTGAGTGTGCGCGAAGAAATTGCTGCCGATCTTTACTCCGCGATAAATGGTGACGTGTGCGAGCAGGACCGCGTTGTCGCCAATCGCAACATCCTCGTCGATGACCACGTAAGGGCCAAGGTGCGCGTGCTTGCCGATTTTTGCGGTGGGATGCACGACGGCGGTGGGGTGAATTCCCGGAGCGTAGCTTGGAGGCTGATAGAAAAGTTCTACGGCTTTGGCCCACGCGTGGTACGGATTCTTAGTGCGAAGCATGCCGGTGGGGATGCCTGGGAAGTTCTCGTCGACGATCACGGCTGAGGCGCGCGTGGATTTTGCGGCGGCGGCGTACCTGGGATTGCTGACGAAGGTGAGTTGTCCCGGGGCGGCGTGCTCGATGCCGGCAACGCCGGAGATCTCGGTGTCGGGAGAGGCGTTCTCGATCTTTGCATGGATTGCGGCGGCAATGTCGGCGAGTTTCATGGTGGGGTCCGAGGGAATTGTAATGGAAGCGGCTGGAGGTCTCAGGGTGCTGCAGCTGAAAGCTCTTAACCGCAGAGGTCGCGAAGGATTCGCAAAGGACGCAAAGAAATATCAGCTCGGCTTCGGCGGGCGAGGACGCGCGCCAGACAGCCGAGGGCGGCTGTCCCTACGTGGTTCTTGCTATTGCTCGAACAGTGTTACTTGGCGTGTGTCTGGTGCGCCTCTCTTGCGGCGGCGGGCGGCTCCTATTACGGCTAAGACGGTCACTGAGGCCAGCGCGGAACGCGGGACGAAAACTCTTTGCGTGTTGGAGCGCAGGTCGGGAGGGTTCATCAGGAATCCTTCGGCGGGGTTTTGCGTCAGGTCGTTGGGCAGAATGCCTTCGATCACGTCGCTGTCTTTGAATTTAAGACGCACCCACAGGCCCTCGGTTCTTGGGCGGGTGGTGAAGGTCTTGCGCAGCATCAGATCGGAATCGGAAAAATCGCGGACGAAGAAAACCGCTTTGATGTCGCGCAGGTCGATGGCGACGACGTTGCCGGATGTGTTCAGTAATTCGAGCTTGCCATCGACGACAAAGTCGGCGGGGGCGACGTAGCCGTTGACGGAATCGCGATCGTGCTTGCGCACGATCACTTTTTTGTGAGTCGAGGGCATGGGCTGGTGAGGCTTCAGATCTGCGGTTGACTCTGCATCGGCTCTGCCACTCATTCGCAAGAGACGCCAATCCCAATGGGGCATCCGGCGCGAATCTGCGGGGCATCCAACGGAGCGGTCCGGCCGCAGGGCCTTGAAACTCCTCGTGGCGATTCTCGCACTTTCCGCAGGAAATCGTACAGATTGTGCCTTGGCAGTAGCCAAACGGGTAAACCTTGTGTTATTTTCTCTGCTTGCTAGAAATATGGGTTAGGTTTATAAGTCTAATGTCTAGAGCGAGTTAGATTGGCACACAGGATCGCTCTTCGAGGATCAGTCTGCTCCCTGTGGAAATCTTGTGAATAACTCTCGGCTCCAGCCACGACAAGGCGATTAAAAAGGCATGGCCGACTACATCTATACGCTGGAAACCCGGCTCTCGCCGGATCAACAAAAAGCTGTCGCCTCGGTCATCGACGCCGCTAAAGCGGCGGAGATGAATGTGTACCTGACCGGCGGCGCCGTGCGCGACATCATCACCGGATTCCCGATCCGCGACCTGGACTTCACAGTGCAGGGCAACGCCCTGAAACTGCAGAAGGATCTGGAGCGCGCGGGCGCGGTCATTGGCGATGCCGACGACGATACGCGGACGCTGCTGCTGGCGCTGCGTGGCGGCGTGCGCGCCGAGATCGCGATGGCACGGTCCGAAAGCTACGAAAAATCCGGCAAGGCTCCGGTGATCGCGGCTGCGACAATTATTGAGGATTTGCGGCGGCGCGATTTCACGGTCAATGCGATGGCGTTGTCGCTGAACGAGGGATCGCGCGGACTCTTGATGGATCCGTTCAACGGCGCGGCCGACATTGAAGCGAAGCTGATTCGCGTGCTGCACAACTACGCGTTCTTTGAAGATCCCTCGCGAATGATTCGCGCAACGCGTTTCGCGACGCGCTTTCACTGGCCGCTCGAGGAGCGCACGCTGGCTCGTTACAACGCGGGCAAAGAAAATGCATATATCGATTACATCCGGAACAGCAGCATCGGATACGAAATCGAGCAACTGGCGTATGAGGACGACGCGCTTGGCATCCTGAAGGCGTATGAAAAAGAGGGATGGCTGAAGGTGCTGAATACGCATTGGACGACGTCCAAGGCGGATTCGGCCGGACTGAACGCGCTGATGAAAACGCGCCAGCAGATGAACGAACTGGGCTACACACCGGACATGGCTGCGGCGGTGTTGTACTTCCTGACGGAGCGCCTGGGCGATAAGGATATCGCCGACCTTCGGCGCGCGATTCCGCGGAAGGACCTGGTGGAAGCGTGGAAGGATTTGGAGGATGACGCCCGCGATCTGGCGAAGCGACTGATGGGCAAAGAAGCGGCGACGCCTTCGCGGACATGGCAACTGCTTTCGTCGGCGCGACCGGAGATGATTCTGTTTCTGGCGGTGACGGCGAAACAGCAGGGAGTGGTGCAGAAGATCAGGAATTTCTTTACAAAATGGCGGCAAGTTCAGCAGAAGATTCCGCTTCTGGAAATGACGGAATTGCACATTACGCCGCAACTGCCGGCCTACCCAAAAATTGCGAACGACGTATTTCTTTTGCTGCTGGATGGAAAGCTACGCTCGCGGACGGAGATCCTGAAGTATCTGAAACCGCTGGCACCGCCACCACCGCCGCCTCCGCCACCGCCGCCAGCCAAGCGGGGACGAGCAAAACTGGCGGCAGCGGCGGCAGAGCAGGCTGCCGCAGCTGCTGGCAAGGGAAAAGGGAAGGCCAAGGGGAAAGAACCAGCTGTAGCGCCGCCCGTCGCCGTCAAGCCCGGGTCGACTAAGCCCGGAACAGACGCGAAAACGGCTCCTCCGGCGAAAGCGGCGTCCAAGGGAGCTCCGGTGCCAGCGGCTAAGGCCGCGGTTCCGGCGCCTAAAGAGCCGAGCAAGGCTGTTCCGAAGACCGGGAAGAGTGGCGGCAAAAAGCCAGTGGCGAAGCCTGCCGCAAAGAAGAAGCTGGCAAGCAGCAAGCCGGCGAAGGCGAAGAAAAAACGATAAACGTGCCTTTTGGCGCTCACGGTTGCGCCTCGCGCCTGCCCCTCTCAGGGCACGCCCCTTTCGACAAGCATAGGCAGGCTCTGGGGACAGCCGGCGAGGATAGCCTGCGCTGCAAATACCACCTCCGCCTTCCTTTGAGAACGAACCTCACGTTAGCTGCGAGCTATTATTGCTTAACGGTGCATTCGCTGCGGGCTATTGTTCTTCTGAGCTATTGCACTCGGCGATCCCCGATCGCGGCTCTCTTAATAGAGCAACGACACGACTCCGAACGCATTAGTCTCACGATCACCTGAATGAGTTAACTAATGTTGTCAGTGTCTAGCCTGGCAGGCTAGGCAGTTCGCGAGGCGCAACTTCTGCCATCGCTGATCCATCGAGCGGACCCGCAGGCTATATGTGAGGTTAGGGGCAGGGTTCAAGTGCTTATTCGGGGATGTGAAGCCGTTGTTGAAATCTATTGCTGGTCGGTATGGCGGTTGTATCCTGGCGTTTTGTTTCGATTCCTGTGAAGTGCCCGAAAGCCGCATGTTCTGCGCGTGCAGCGCACGTAAAGGAAGGCCAAAGGGCACCGGAGTTGGTGCAAGATCTCTCGGTGTAGCAGTCTGAATCGGGCGGGGTTCAAGTGACCGAGTGGCGCAATCGTTTGTTCGCAGGGTTCTCGTTGCGTCCTCGCCGGTTCACATCTTTGAGCCTGGAGGTTGCAAGATATTGCAGCTGATGCAGCAGGCAATTTCACCTTTTTAACTAGGCAAATCAGTCTAAAGGACTCAATGCGCGGCTAATCCATTCGGGTTACTTCGTATGAACTGGTACGGAGGGCACTTGTTTTCTTGACAAGGGAGGGCGTTCTTGCGAAAATCTTGTTGCGTTGTTGTGGTACGGCCACATTCTGATCTGCGTTGCACCTCCCCTGCGATCAGGTTCTGATTCACTGCTATCGGTTTCGCTACATCGCAACTAATTTGCTGTGTGCCATCAGGACATCTGTGGGGATGAAAGTCACCACAACGCGAGGGGCCGGCAACTAGGCAGGCACCTATCACACTTTGCCAAGGGTGGAATGTGGCTATCGCTCCAAGCAGATCGGGATTCTTGCTACTAGATACTTCGCTGAATCTGATCGCCTCCAACCCCGAGGCTGTTCAAATTCTGTCCTATCCGAGCAAACCGGATCGGATCAAGCAGCTCAACGTATTCCTGTCGGACCGGATCCGCAATGTGATGGTCGACTACCCGTTGACCGAGAGCAATGGGGTGAAGGAATACCAATCGGGCCGCCGGCGCTACATTTGCCGAAAGTTCCACATCGACAGCAATGGGCGTTCTTCTCCTCAGCCCGCCATTGCCATGATATTCGAGAGGACGGCCACACCCGACCTTGCGCTCGAGGAAATTTGCCGGCAGTTCGACCTGACCCGGCGCGAGCGTGAAACAGTAGAGCTGCTGGTGCAAGGCTTGACCACCAAGGAAATCGCGAGCCGTCTGGCGATCAGCCCCAATACGGTAAAGGCGTTCGTCCGCATCGTAATGGTGAAGATGAGTGTTTCGACGCGCTCGGGAATTGTGGGCCGCCTCACCGGGGCCCGATCCCTAGGCTAAACGCAGTACCCTAGCCAGTGTGAATTAGTCCAATCGAGGACTATCGCGCGGGTGCCGACCTGCGGCATGATAGCGGGGCTGTGAAGCGTTCAGCCGAGCGAGACCGGCGGGAGCATGCGCGGTTCCCCCAGGCAATCGATGTACGCGCCCGCACAATGCCTCCGGTGCGCGCTTCCCATGCCGCTCCCAAAGAGATTCAAGGGCGCATTCAGAATGTGAGCCAAGGAGGCGTATGCGTTTTGAGTACGCAGCCTCTTCCCGTCTCCACTTTCGTTGTTTGCGAAATTGCCTTGCCAGACATCCCGGTGTCGATCCCAACGCTGATGCAGGTCCGCTGGACCGTTAAGCGCGGGAAAGAGGCGCATCACTACATCCACGGGTTGCGCTTTGTGGCAAGCTGACATGGCCGACTAGCGAGCAGTCTCGGTAACGTGACCCAAGCGGCGGATGCCGAATTCAGGACGCTCCACCAACGCAGCGACTAGCCTCTCCACCGTTGCCAAAACCAGGCCCGCTGGTGACCCCAGCGCTGCACCACCTAAAATCAAGTGCAACGCGTTTTTGCGCCAGCTCACTTTTTCTTTCGTGAGGGGCGCGCCGCACCGCCATCGCCGGTGCCGCAGGTGCACATGCCTGAGCCGCTACCCAGGGTTTCCAGGTAGCCGCACAGACCTGCCAGGAAGGCCTCGTTCCCCTGAGTTAGAGGAACCGAATCCATGGTCGCTTCCGTGATGGTGGGGCTGGCCGGGACGCTTTGCACATTGGTTTGCCAGGCATCGAGTACACCGGTGGGAGCCAGGGAGCCGGGATCGCATTGGGGATTCGGGCCGATATCGGACGGAACCATCATGATTTCGCCGGCGGCCGGAGCTACACCGGTTAGAGGATTCGCGGTGAGATCGTTAACCAAAGACAGAGTGCGCAACCCGCTGTCAGAAACCGAACATCCGCAACACTCCTCCAATTCCTGTCGCTGGTCAAAGACGTAAATCATGGCACAGAGGTTTCCAGCAGAGGGATCGCCAGCGGTGAGGCCAGGGTTGGTGATGTAGAGGGAACCGTCCATGCCAGCAGCCTGGGCGTCGACGAGGCTATAGTAGCTGACGAAGAGAAGGGGATCGACGGTGACGGTGGCGCTTCCTGAGGCACCGCTGTAAGCGGCAGAAACGGTGGTCGAGCCCGCGTGCCATCCAGTTGCCAGACCGGTGTTGCTGACGGCAGCAATATTTGTTGCCGTGGAACTCCAGGTTGCGAGCGCGGTCACGTCTTCATTCGTTCCATCGCTCAAGGTTGCCGTCGCGCGAAGCTGGCGGGCGCCTCCGATGACGAGGGAAACCGGAGACGGGATGATGTTCAAAGCAACGGGCGCAAGCACGTTGAGGCTGGCCGACCCAGAGAATCCATTTCCCTGAGCGACGATTGTGGCCGTGCCCAGCTGCGCTGCCGTGACGAGTCCGCTGCTGACAGCAGCGATGCCGGGTTGCATCGAACTCCACGACACCTTTGCGGTCACGTCTTCCGTTCTACCGTCGCTCATGGTTGCGATCGCGCGGAACTGGCTGCTGCCGCCGGGGGCCATAGAGAGTGATGCCGGGGTGATGTTCAACGCCGTGATGGGCGCTACGGTGAGACTCGCCGAAGCAGAATAACTGCCGACCGTGGCGACGATTGTCGTTGAGCCGTTCGCTTGAGCCGTGACCACGCCAATCGAGCTTACGACGGCGATGGCTGGTCCATTCACGCTCCAAACCGCATTGTGTCCGGTCAGGACCTCGGTGGTTCCGTCGCTCAAGGTCGCGATCGCCTGCAGTGATTGGCTAGCCCCCACGGACAGGAACAAAGTCGACGGGTTGATGGTCAGGCCGATCACGGCGGGGCGAGTAACCGTCAGGTTCGTGCTACCGGTCACCGATCCGACGGTCGCGGTGATGCTCGAAACGCCAGTTTCCACGCCCGTAGCCAAGCCGCCAGATGTGATTGTGGCCGCCGCCCAAACCGACGAATTCCAAGTCAGCGATGAAGAGGAAGTCAGAGATTGCGTGCTGCCATCGGTGTAGGTCCCGGTGGCGGAAAACTGCAGTGAATCGCCGGCTGCGATCGTCGCGTTTACCGGAGCGACCGCGATGGCGACCAGCGCTGGAGGTCCAACCACTGCGGAGGTCGAGCCACATACTGAGCCGGCGCAGGCAGTTAGGGTTGCGGAAGAGTTGGAAGCCGCGGCATAGGCCGCGCCAGGATCGGTCGCATCGTTGCTGATGGCGATAGCAGCCGTACTTGACGAACTCCATGTCACCGATGCGAGCTGCTGCGTGCTGTTGTCGCTGAAAGTACCGGTGGCGATCATCGATTGTGCGGCACCGAGGGGAATTGTTGGATTGCCGGGAGCGACAGAGATGGAAACCAGGTTGGGCGGAGTCAGCGAGGCTGGTTCGTAGAGTTCGGCACTGGCCAAATAAACGCCACTGAAGCCACCCGCAATCAGCGTCATCCCATTGTTTAATCGGGTCGCGGTGTGGCCGCAGCGGCCGTTGTTGAGGCTGCCTGTGAGGGCGGGGCTCTCCGAAGCCGGATCATACAATTCGGCGCTGTTGAGGGAGCCACTGGCAGCGAATCCTCCTGCGAACAGCACGGTCCCGTTATTCAGAAGCGTCGCTGTGTGCTCGAAACGCGCGGTATTCAGGCTCCCGGTGGGAGTAAACATCCCATTCGCCGCCGTGTAGAGTTCGGCAGTGGCTGTGGAGCCGCTGCTCCCGGTGCCGCCTGCAATCAGCACCATGCCATTGTTGAGAAGCGTCGCGGTATGGTCATAGCGCGGTGTGTTCAAGCTGCCGGTCAGAGTAAATGTCGCGCTGGTGGGATCGTAGAGCTCGGCACTGGCTTGTGCGCCAGCAGGATTGCCCCCCGCGATCAGCACTAACCCAGTATTGAGCAGGGTCGCGGTGTGCAGGCTGCGCGCCAGGTTCAGGCTGCCGGTAAGCGCGAACGAGCCGCTCGCTGGATTGTAGAGTTCGGCGCTGGATAAATTAAGACTGTTGGAATCCAGGCCGCCGGAAATCAGTACCATTCCGCTGCCCAGCATGGTTGCAGCGTGCATGGCGCGGGCTGTGTCCAGGCTGCCGGTCGGCGTGAATGTAGCGGTTGAAGGATTGTAGATTTCCGCACTGGAGATATTGCCGCTGCTGCCGGTGCCTCCGGCAATGAGAACCATGCCATTCTGCAGCAGTGTAGCGGTGTGCTGGCCGCGGGCGGTGTTGAGGCTGCCGGTGGGTGTGAATTTTCCGGTCGCGGGATTGTACAGCTCGGCACTGGCCAGGGCGCCGCTGGAGCCGAAACCTCCGGCGACCAGGACCATGCCATTGTTCAACAAAGTTGCGGTGTGATATTGGCGCGCTGTGTTGAGGCTGCCAGTGAGGACGAAACCTGCGGTAACGTTCAGCGCAGTCGAGCCGTTGACTCCGCCCAAGGATGCCGTAATCGTTGTCAAGCCGAGAGCGGATGCCGTGACCAATCCTTGCGAGCCAGACACATTGCCGATGGCCGCCACTCCGGGAACCGACGAACTCCAAGCCACTGTGCCCGTCAGATCCTGGGTGCTTCCGTTGTTGTAGGTTCCCGTGGCCGCGAACTGCAGCGTGTTTCCCGCTGCGAGCGATGGGTTGCCCGGCGTTACGGCAATGGACATTAGTACGGGTGTGGTTACCGTCAGCATGGTCGAGCCGGTAATGCCGCCCATCATTGCGCCGATATTCGACGTGCCCGCTGTCAGGCCAGTCACCATGCCTGCCGGCGTAATGGCTGCCACCGCTGGAGCTGGTGAACTCCATATCACATTGCTGGTCAGATTCTGAGCGCTTCCGTCGCTGTACGTTCCCGTGGCCGTGAACTGTTCCGTGTCGCCCGCTACCAGGGATGGGTTCGCGGGAGCCACAGCAATCGAAGTAAGAACCGCTGAGCCTACGGTCAGCGATGCCGTTGCCTGGACGCTGCCCGAGACAGCCGTAATGGTGGTGCTGCCCACGCTCAACCCGCTCGCCGTGCCATCTGTATTGATCGTCGCAATATTGGAAGCGGATGAACTCCAAGTGACCGATTGCGTGAGATTCTGAACGGTGCCATCAGAGAAGTTACCGGTCGCGGTGAGTTGTTCGGATTCGCCGGCGGGCAACGATGACGGGGACGGAGTCACGGTGATTCCGATCAACGCTGGAGCCCCGATTGTCACGTAGGTGCTCCCAACCACTCCCTGGTACGACGCAGATATTTGCGTGGCGCCTTCGCCCAGGCCCGTAACCTGGCCCTGGTCACCGACGGTCGCGACCGTCGACTTGCTCGTTTGCCAAGTGACAGAGTCGGTCAAGGTCTGCTGGGTGCCGTCGGCGTAACTGCCGGTCGCGGCAAGCTGCACATTTTCACCCTTCGCGACAGTGGCGTTAGCTGGGGAGACCGTGATCTTTTGTAGCCCCGTATTGGTGCCGCAGTTGAAGAGCGGCAAGGAGGCAAGGAGCACGGCAAGGACACGAATGGCGTGGGCGGCTGGATTTTTCTTCATTGTGGAAATCCCTGGCAGGCCTTGGGGGAAGGCTAGGTGTTTCAACTAGACACTTGGAACTATATCGAAGGAATCGGCCTGTGCAATTCCCAACTCGATCTAATTCTTTTGGGTAGTATGCCTAGGAGGGTGGCACGAATGTGGGCAAGGCTGGTTATTGGAATTTGCTAGCGGCCTACTGACAACAGGGACAAGATTTGCAACCACATCGGAGAGACGAATTTTTGGGGCCAAAACCATCGATGGCGAGTTCTGCAAGCGATCGACACAAGCCTAAGTGCTAGGCTGGGCACCACGGGTTGTCTAGTCAAGATGGGCTAGTATTCTCGTCCGTCATAGGCTGATTAGCTAGTCCGAAGGTGGCATTGCCGGGGGCTGCTTCCCGTAGTTAACTCGTAATTGACCACGGACTATTGCTTGACAGACCAGGGTTTTGCAGGAACGGTTTGCCTCCTGAGAGCGCCAGGTGCGATGCCGAGGGGCCGCGATTGACGCGTTTACGGCAGTAATTTTAGAGCCGTGCGAAGGTTTTTGTGTGGTAAGATCGCAAGAGATGTTGGCTGGACCGTTCATATGTCACGGAGAGCGGGTCCGGTGCCAAATAGGCGTTGAAGCAGAAACCCCTCCCCGCAAAACCTCCCCTGAGCAGTGCAGCATCATGCTATAACGGGTCATAGCGAATCGCTAGGACGACCGTTGGCAGCGTTGAACTGAGTCCGATTATGCCTGGGAATTCTGTGGCGAAGACCGATCACGCGATGGGTGGGGCGGCAGCACGGCTGAGGGCGGGAGTGGGCGCCGGTCATCGGAAGGGCGTGGGGATCGCCGCCGCCGTGGCGCTGTTGGCCTGTTTTGGAGTTGGCGATCTTCGGGCATCGCAGCCCGGCATGGTGTCGAGCGGGCCTGTGATTCAGCGCTTCGTGCGCGCGGTACCGCGCAAATATGTGATTCTTCCCAGCGGCGCAACGGTTGCGGTCAATCAAGTTCAGCATTTTGGTGTCATGGACGCCGATGGGAAACCGGTGGCAGTGCGCTGGAACGTCTCCGGGCTCGGCTGCTATGGCGCGAGCTGCGGAAGCATCGACGAGCGCGGTGTCTACCATCCGCCATCTTCAGTTCCGAAGCCGCGAGTGGTAACGCTCGAAGGCGTTGTGATTGCAGACCCGCATTATTCGGTCTTGACGCAAATCCAACTGGAAGACGCGGCCACACCGAACGACGGCCCTAAGCTTGCCGAAACGAGCGTCGATAACCTGCAATTGCCGGCGCCGCAAGTTCCGAACGAGCAGAGCATCGCCAGCCGTCATGAATCGATGCCGTTGCCAGGCGCGGTTGCGGCAACGCCCGGGCTGGAAAAACTCGATAGCGTGCGTTCGGCTGAGTTGATTCCACTACCGTCCGTGGTGGGAGCGGCTCCCTCGCTTGCAAGCCAGGGCACAGCGCGCCGTTCCGAACTTCCGGCGGTACCGGCGGCGATTGGCGCGACGCCTTCGGTGAGTGGGTCGAACGGCAGCCGTAATGCCGATTTAGCTCCGTTGCCGAGAGTCGTGGTGGCGGCCCCGACCATCACAAATAACGGGGTGGGTCGCCACTCTGAGTTACCGGCGGTACCAGCAGCGGTGGCCGCGACGCCAGCGGTTCGAGGTGGGAAGGCCGAGCGGACTGCGGAGCTGGTTTTGTCACCGACTGTGGTCATTACCGCTCCGAAGGCTCCGGCTCAGCCGGTTGCGAGTCCAAGTACTGCGCGGCAAGCGGAAATACGGTCGAAGCCGGCCGCAGTGCCAGCGGCGCCGGCGGTCGATGGGCGGGAGCCTGTCCGCATTGCCAGTTTGTTGCCGCTGCCGTCAGCCGCTTTGGCGCCCGGTGCTCCTTCGTTGACCAGCAAGATTCAGCCCTCGCTCGTGCCGGAAAAACCGCTGATTTCGGCGAGTCAGGCCCTGCAGACGGCACCAAGTGCGACGGGCCCAGCCGCTGTGCAATCGACGTCAGTGGAATCGAAGTCAGAGGATGGGACGCGGGTCGTCTACCGCAACGGGCAGCTCACGATCGATGCCCACAACGCGACCCTGGCGGATGTGCTGAAATTGGTTGCCGAGAAGACCGGGGCCACGATCGATGTGCCCCCCGGGAGCGCAACCGAAGCGATCGTGGAACACGCCGGGCCGGGAATGCCGAACGATGTGCTGACGCAGCTGTTGAACGGCTCTCACTTCAATTTCATCATTGTGAACTCGACGCAGAATCCGCAGGAGCTGGCGCAGGTGCTGTTGTCGGTGCGGCCGGTCGACACCGGTGTGGCCGCTTTAGCCCCTGCACCAACTCCGTTAACACCCGCTGTGATCTACAAACCGGACCCCGTGCTGGCCGCGCAGCCCCTGCCTCCGCGGTATGACACCAGCTTGCAGGCCCCGAGCGAGAAGATGACTCCAGAGTCTCTTGGGGAATTGATGAAGGAAAAAGCGAAAGAACTGCGCGAGAGAAATCAGCAACAATACCCGTCGCAACAGCCACAGCAATAGGGAATCAACCAGCACGCTGCGCGGGAACTGCCGTCCAGGGATGGCCGCGCGAAGCCACCCACACTCCGGATATCGCAGCCGACGATCTAGCCTCACCGAAAAACTCTATGAAAGATGCCGTGAGAGGCGGACTACTCCATACGTAGTAGCTCTGCCCTTTTAGTGTATTGGATTACGCCACGTGGGTACTGTGCAAGGCTGTTCCCATCGAATACAGTTCTCACTGCGCCAGCTGAACTCCCCCCGGCTCTCGGCGTCAAAAACTGGAGGATCACAAATGAAAAGGGTTGGATTTGTGTTTGCAATGCTGATCATCGCGCTGGCAGCGACAAGTGCGATGGCTCAGAACGTTGGTGACAACAGCTATTACTTTGTCACCTATTATTCCAACAACGTCGCGAGCGCTCCGGATGCAGTGGTGCGCTTCATCAACGATGGCAGCCAGGGCACGAACGCAAGCGGCGACCTGTGGGCAGCTTTCTATATTTTCGATGACAGCCAGGAACTGACCGAATGCTGCGCATGCGTGGTCACGCCCGATGGCATCCTCTCGGAAGATGTTAAGACTGAACTGACTGCGACTCCGCTGACGGGGAAGATCCCGACGCGCGGCGTCATCAAGGTCATTTCGTCTTTCAGCTCCGACCCAACCAGCCCGGAACCAACATACGGTCTGCGTGGAACGGCAACGCACATTCAGGCAGCGGGCAAGAGTTCGTATGCCACGACCGAAACCGCATTCGCGGACGCGAACCTGGGCTCGGCCGAACTGTCGTTGTTGCCGCAACTGTGCTACTTCGCTGACACGCTTCTCAGCGGCGTAGGATGCTCCTGCACACCGGAAGATCACGACTTCTAAGCCGTTGATCTCTGGAGGGTTACTGAAATATCCCGGACGCTGGGTCTTATGGTATACTCAGCGTCTGGGCCCTCCCCCTCTTTTCGATGACATCCCATTTCTTGAAGAGAGGAAATTTCCACAATGTCAAGTAAGTATTCTCTGATCGCGCTTGGATTAGGTGTTGCCCTGGGCGCTTTTTCGTTCCCCGCCTTCAGCCAAAATGACCCCGCCGTCGTGGCGGAGATTAACGGGCGCAAAGTAACCTCTGCCGAACTGAAGCAAAAACAGGCCAGCAAGTTGCTTCAAGCCGAATACAAGTACTACATAGCCGAGCGGGATGCGTTGGATCAATACATCGACGACGAGATTCTGAACTTGCAGGCCAAGAAGGAAGGCGTGACGCGCGATGAATTATTCAAGCGCCACGTGGCGTCGAACATACCGGATCCAACCGAGGATCAACTCCGATTCTATTTTGAGGGCGTGCAAACGGAGGAATCGTATGACGAGGCGCGGCCCCATATCCTCGATACCATCCATCAACTGCGCCTGAAAAAAGCGCGCGACGCCTATATCGCCGACCTTCGGGGAGAATACGGGGTCGTGGTCGAACTGAGCCAACCCAGCGTGAAGGTCGAGGCTGGAACCGCCCCCCGGATCGGTCCCGAGAACGCGCCGGTCCAGATCATCGAATTCGCGGATTATCAGTGCCCATACTGCCAGAAGGTGAACGACGACATGATCAAGTTGCGGGAACAGTTTGGCAGCCAGGTGGCATTCATTTACAAGGACTTTCCTCTTCCCATGCACCCACTGGCGGCCAAGGCCGCCGAGGCCGCGCACTGCGCCGGCGATCAGGGCAAATTCTGGGAGTTTCACGATGCCTTGTTCAAAACCAAGCAGCTTCAGCTGTCGGATCTAAAGCAGGAAGCCGAAACATTGAAGCTCGATACGGCTCGTTTCAGCCGCTGCCTGGAAGCTGGAGAGCACGCGGCGTCGGTCAAGAAAGAGTCCCAGGAAGGACAATCGCTGGGACTGCAGGGAACTCCGAGCTTCTTCGTCAATGGCCATTTCATGAGCGGGGCCATCGGGTACATGAAGTTGCGGGAGTCGGTGCTGCAAGAACTGGCTAGCCAAAAGTCGGCGAACCAGAGCGCGGTTCTGACGCCATCAACAACGGCCGAGAAAAAGTAACGGGCTTTGGGGACTCCATCGCCCAACGATGGAGTCTCGCAGAGAAGTGAACAAAGCAGATTGTCATCCGGGCGATGCAAACAGCAACGCTCGGAATGACAACTCTGGTAGTGATCCAGCCTTTTTACCCGCGCCCACCACGAAAGAGTTATCCTCGCGGCAGGGCGCCAACTCACGAGAAGAATGCTCGCGGACTAACCCACAAGCAGTAGCGGTGGCCCACAAGGGCACTTGCAAACATCCGACCATGGACTAGAGTTCTAGTGCGCAACCAACTGAACTCCCCCCAGTGTCATGCGCCAACCTGGAGGCTCAACTATGAGACAGGTCAGATTTGTGTTTGCAACTCTGGTCATTGCCCTGATGGCGACAGGAGCGTTGGCGCAGAATGTTGGCGACAACAGTGTTTTCTTTGTCTCCTATTTTTCCAACAACACCGCGGCGTACCCCGACGAAGTCGTACGTTTCATCAACGATGGCGACCAGGGAACCGGAGCGAGCGGTGATTTGTGGGCGGCGTTCTATGTGTTCGATGACAGCCAGGAATTGTCTGAGTGCTGCGCCTGCGAAGTCACGCCCGACGGCCTGCTATCGGAGGACGTAGCGACCGAACTGACCGCGAACCCGCTGACGGGGAAGGTCGACACCCGAGGCGTCATCAAGGTCATTTCGTCCGCTAGCAGCAGTGCGGCTGACCCGGTGCCGACTCCTGGACTGCGTGGATGGGCAACCCATATCCAGACGGCCACTCCTAGCGGACTCGTACGCACGCGCAAAGGAGGCGGAGGGGCAGCGGCTACCTCTACTATGACCGAAAGCGCCTTTGCTGACGCGGACCTCGGCCAGGGCGAACAAACATTGTTGGGCGAGCTGTGCTACTTCGCAGTGTACCTGGGCTCCGGCCAAGCCGTTTGCAGCTGCACCCCGGAAGACAGCGACTTCTAAGTAATCGCCGCTCTCAGGGGAAGGCCGGAACCTGGAACAACCCGGTATGGGGCCTCGAAGTCAAGGCGCGGCGTCCGGGTCGCTTTCCCTAGAGGCTGATGGAACGGGCGTCGAGTGTAGTTGGCGCGCAGGCCTACCCACAAGCAGGGCCGCTCCAATCGGTTAGGCCGCGTTGGTGCTGTATACACGGGGTAATCGACTAGAGTTCAGGCGTCGCGGTCAGCCGATCTCCCCTCAATGTAAACGTCAAAAACTGGAGGATCACAAATGAAGAAATTTGGCTTTGTTTTTGTAATGCTGATCATCGCGCTGGCAGCGACAAGTGCGATGGCTCAGAGCATTGGCGACAACAGCGTGTATTTTGTCACCTATTATTCCAACAACGTTGCGTCAGCTCCGGATGCAGTGGTGCGCTTCATCAACGATGGCAACCATGGCACGAACGCGAGCGGCGATCTGTGGGCGGCTTTCTATGTGTTCGATGACAGCCAGGAACTGACCGAGTGCTGCGCCTGCGTGGTTACGCCCGACGGTCTGCTTTCGGAGGATGTGAAGACTGAACTGACGGCGACTCCGTTGACGGGGAAGATCCCGACGCGCGGCGTCATCAAGGTCATTTCGTCCTCGAGCTGGGATCCGACCGCCCCGTGGCCCTCGACTGGTCTGCGCG
>JBAQIB010000102.1:0-2512 GCA_049288625.1 Terriglobales bacterium
GTAACACGGTCAGGAGGAATACGTAAAACATGATGGACACAAAGACGGGCCGGGGCCCGATTATGAAGAGGTACGTGTAAAGCGAGCAGGCGGCAAGCAGCCATGCTTCCCAGAAGCGTCCCGAGAGGCGGCGCAAGCTCCAAAATTGCAGGTAGGCGATGATTAGGGTGAGAAAAACGCCGAACAACCCGAGCCCCAGCAAGTTGAACCAGGCATAAGCTCGCGACATAAGTACTTCGAAGCCCCAGCTGTAGGCGACCCAGGGGCGGTTGGCGGCTGTCCACGAAAAAAGACCATTGTGAGGAACGGCCACGTGCTCAACGATCCAGTCACCGGTCTTCAGGTGCCACCAGATATCGCTGTCACGGACGCTGAACTTGTGATCGACTGCGCCTTGGGCAACGACGATGAGCAAGACGGCGAGCGCGATCAACTGAATTAGACGTCGATCTAAAAAGCCACGCAGTTCGTTTGAGGCACTCATCCTGGGAATCCTAGAGCCAGGAAGGTCACTCGACGTGAGGCCAACCGCCATTTCCTAGAATTTTTGCTGGTGAGGTTCACAAGGTATGGAGCGTGCATCCTAACGGCCCGGGCCTTCTTGATCTAACGCCTGTCGCTGCAGTCGCCGTGCCATATCATTACTCGGATCAATCTGCAGCGCAGCTGCCAATCTCATCTGCGCGGTGCGGTAATCACCGAGCGCCAAAAGTATTTCGCCAGAAGTGATCAACGATGAGAGTGCCATATCCTTATTGTCGGTTAGACGTCCGGCAATCTGATATTGCTCGAGTGCGTCCCGGAGTTGATGCCGATTAAAAAGGATTTCCGCCATATTGTAATGACAGAATGCATAACTGGGACGTAAAGTGCAGGCCGCGCCGTAGTGCTTATAGGCTTCGTTGGAGCGGCCAGCCGTAGCAAGCGCATCACCGAGGGCCTCCTCGATTGTAGCGTCAGGGGGGCTAGCTACGAGGGCGGCTCGTGTAAACAATTGCACCCCGTTTTGCCAGTGCGGCAAATAAGCGCTCGTCGCAACCCCGAGTGCCAAGATCACGCCTGATGCAGCCAGCGCGCGTATGACGCGCGGGATGCCCGCCGCAAAGGCTAGATCGCACAAACCCCATGCAATGATGATAAAAAGACCAACACAAGGAACATAAACATAACGGTCGGCCATTGCCTGTCTTCCGACCTGAACGATTCCGATCACGGGAACAAGAGTTATAAGAAACAGGCACCACCCCATTAGCAAGTAGCGAATGCGGTGAAAATATACAGATGCCGCCGTGATTGCGATCAGGATGACGGCCGCGGCAATAACGTCGGACCAAGGCCGCAGTCCGGGATGTGGGTAAAAGACAGACAAACCGGAGGGCCAAATTGTCTTTCCGAGGTACGCCACGTAGGACACGATGGCATTTTCGATCCGAACGGAAAGAGGTAATGCGGAAGGATCAGCAATAGTGCCACCCGCGCGCTGTGCAATCATCGTGATCGTCGCACTAGCTGCGCTCATCAAGAATAGCGGCAACTTCTCTACCGATAGCATCACCCACCTGCGGCGAAACGGCAGATTCTCATGGCGTTCCAAGGGCCAGTAATCGAGCAACAACAGGACCAGTGGCAGACTCACAGCCATGGGCTTAGACATCAGGGCCAACGAAAAGGCGATGACGACAAGCAGATACCTTCTCCACCCGGGCAGCCTGGTGTACCAGCCATAGGCGGCAATCGTGAGCAGTGAGAAAAGTGCGCTGAGCAGGCTTTTTCTTTCTGCTATCCACGCTACCGTTTCAACGTTCAGCGGATGCACCGCGAAGAGAGCGGCGGTGAAAAAACTGCGCCAAACGGCACCGGTGGCGCGTTGCAGCAACAAGAACAGCAGCAGGACGTTGGCGGCATGCAGAGCGACATTGACAAGGTGAGGAGGCCCCGGTTTGGCGCCAAACCACTGGCAATCCGCCATGTGCGAGAGCCAGGTGACTGGATGCCAGTTTCCTTCATGGAAAGTGGTGAAAGCCCAAACAGCGTTGCCAAAATTTAAACCCGTGTTGACGTGAACATTCTGGGTCACGTACGGCTTGTCATCAAAGACGAGGAATTCGTAATGTACGACCCTCCAATACAGGGCAAAAGTAGCGAGAACGAGCAGCGTGCCGAGCAGGATTGGCTTCGGATGAAAATTGCCAGCATATCGTTCCAAGGGAGAAGTACTGACCGGAGCCGCCACTGTGACGCCGCCCGCGAGATTAGAGAACGCAATATTCAAAGCCATTCCCAGGCCTTACGTTGCCATTTCGACAATGGGCGGCCACTCCTTTTGAATGGAACTGTTGTATGCAAGCAGCGCGCGGCTGTCGTCTCAACACAATCCTATATGAGCGTCACACGCTTTTGCGCAGAGCGCCAGGTTCCATCCAAGTGCCTATCTGGATCGCCACCCGCGCCAACGTCTTTATCAAAGGCACCTCAATCGGATGGCGTGCCCACTTTGTAAACCATACGTTAC
>JBAQIB010000103.1:0-2339 GCA_049288625.1 Terriglobales bacterium
GTGTGCAATTGCACGAAGTGGAGCGAGGCCGGTGTAATGATTCCAGCATAATCCTGAAGCGGAGTGAAGTAACTCAAGAGTAACGCCTTTTATTCACGAAGCCAGTCGGAATATCCGCATTTTTTCAGTGTCCTGCCGATCGGTGATGAATTTCGTGAGAGAATCGTTTTTTGCGGGACCCATGAGAAATTCCGGAAGTGTCTGGCGCAGGGCATTTGCCACGACAAATTCCGATGGCGGAACGCCGGGACGAATGGTTCGCAGCCAGGAGCCGAACGAGTCCCAAACGAGCTTGGGGGCAACGACAGCGAGATACTGGAGCAGCCCCTGGGCGACAACGCCGGCCTGCATGAAAGCATGATAGGCGTGCATTTTGCGTTTGACACGGTTTCGGTAATCTTCCGACGTGCGATGTAGATATTGATTGCCGTTGCGGTAGAGCAACGGAATCATATCCTTCATCCAAAAATGGTAGGCGAATGAGCCGATCTGGCGGACGGCCTGCTTAAAGCTGCATTCGATCTTGAAGCGCAGGCCATAGAGACGGATGATATCGACGGCGCACAGCGTTGTATCCGTGCACATCAGGATGCAGGCCCCCCTTGTGGGGTGGATGACGGCCACAAAGCGCACCAGCAGCCCCACGGGGCGCCACAACATGTCACAGACGCGATAGCTCAAAGTGACGTTACGCTCGCCATAAACCGGACTGGCGATCTGCTGCATCGATTTGGGATCATCAAACAAGGACTTGAGCTTTTTCTTCTTGCCATAGGTCTTGGGTCGCCCCCTTGTCTTTTTGCCTTTCTTGGGCGTGGCGGGAGCGTAGGCGACCGCATTGGATTTGACCCGGGTCACGAGATGGTTGCCCTGCTTGAGCAGGCCGCGCGCCATCTTGCCGGCGGCGTAGTAGGCATCGGCGACAAAGTAGAAGGGGGCCTTGAGGGCCAGGATATCGATCAAGCCGAGCATCTTGTCGAGCAAGGTGCGCTTGTCGCGGTTGGACCATACCAGGCCTTCGTGGATGCGCACGGCGAGCGGCACGCAAAAGACGCTCTTGGCCGCGTGTACCAGCAATCCGACGGCCTGGATGGAGTGCCCCATGATGTATTCTGGCTTGGTGTTTGATTCCGATTGCTGATGCAGGAGCTTTACGGCCGGCATTTTCTTGCCGCGCTTGGGGGCTTTGATGCCATCCCCGACCAGGACCAGCCGGCCATTGACGCGCACAAGATGTGGGAACATCTGCAGCACGGCTTGGGTCCACAAGGCCGAAAGCCGGTCGAGATTGATGCCGCTGCTGTGAAAGTGATCGAGCAGCTTGGTGTAGAGTCTGGGCCGCAGATTCAAGGCACGCACGATGCTGGTGACGCCCAGCAATTCGAGGCGCACCGTCAAACCGGCCACGGCGGTGGCGAACCACATGAAGGTGCGCAGGCGCGAGAATGCCGGGCGCAGAAGAAGAATTGCATTCCACCAGATGCCCCACAGCGATAGCGGCAGTCCCCGATCCGGCATGGTCGAATCCATGGATTAAGTTGGGTCGGGTCACCCAATAGGCACCATAGATTCACAATTCGTTAACCATGTTTGGGCTCATGATCCGGATACGACGAGATGAGCTGGGTTGCGGCAATCGGAGACGACGCGCAGTCCGGCACTTTGTCGGCATAATGGATATCCTGGACTACGCGCGGCCGCGCCAACACGAAACCGGCCTTGACGGCCCGGACCTGATTGAGGACATCATGGGCAAGCCACGCAAGGAACAGCCGGAAGCGGAAAGCATCTTCGCGAATAACCCCTTCATCGAAGGATTATTCGAGTGGATGGACTCGCCCGAGGGCCAGCAATCCATAGCGGTACGTGATGTCCTTTGGGATTTGCTGGAAGGCGTACAGGTCGACGCCAAGCAACGGCAACTGATTTGGCCGGGAGCAAAACGTACAGCGCGAAAAGAACGGCTTGATCTCGATCAATCCGTTCAGCGCATCCAGAAAATGTGCCCGGAATTCCCCGGCGGCGAGATCGAGGAGTTCTTACTTGACTGGATCGATATGGGCTACGATCCGGAAAACTACTCCCACGCTTAGCTTGACGAACTCGACAAGCTCACTGAGCGGTGGGTTGCCGACCATCGCCGAAAGGCAAACACCTCAAAAAAACAGAAGAGAACTCGTCACTCTTGAGAGTCATTGAGACGATGAAAAATGCCGAAGATTTCAGGCATCAAAATTCCATCCACATCCCTCCTGCACCGCCAGGCGCTGGCATCGCAGCGCCACCCGGTGGGCGCCCTATGGGGAATATAGCATGAAGGATTTCGCCTGCTCCAGAAC
>JBAQIB010000104.1:0-2202 GCA_049288625.1 Terriglobales bacterium
ATCTTAAGGACGTCCTTAAGGTCGCATCTTCACCGTTCAACCAATACAGACAAGGCGGTCAAAATCGGATGCATACGAACTGCTGGGCTGGGCGCAATTTGGGATCTGTCGCAAACTTTACGGGACGGATGCCTGGGCTATGATCACTGGGAATGGATCCGGCAGGGCGGCACGATGATCGAGTTTAAGGGCAGCCATTTTGAAAAGGAAGTGATCCTCTGGGGCGTGCGCTGGTACGTCGCCTATCCAATGAGCTATCGGCAGCTCGAGGAAATGATGGAGGAGCGCGGCGTGGAGGTCGACCACTCCACCCTCAACGACCTGTGAAATAATCAGTGCTGGGCCTCAAACTTGCTTGAGTTGAGGCAGTGTTTTCTGGGAGCCATGACTCATGGTGTCTGAAGAGCAGCAGCACTCATCTGACGAGAATAATGCGTTTCGTGGCGGCTCCGATTCATCACAAATTAAGCAGGTTCGATTGGTGCAGCCTGATCGCCGACAGCTCTCTTGGACGATGCTTGATGTCGAGCGATTGGTGGACGAGGATCATCCTGTCCGGGCGATTTGGGAGCTGGCCGGCAGGCTCGACCTGTCTTGTTTTTCTGCTGCGATCGGCTCTCTTGAGGGGGCGGCAGGTCGGCCTGCGTACGATCCTCGGCTCCTGATAAGCTTGTGGATCTATGCCTACAGCCGTGGCATCGGGTCGGCGCGCGAGGTGGAGCGTCGCTGCGAACATGATCCAGCGTTTCGCTGGTTGACAGGGCTTTTGGTTATCAATCATCACACACTATCGGATTTTCGCCTGGCGCACCGCGATGCTTTGGACTCATTGTTCACGCAAGTGCTTGGCGTGTTAAGCGCCGAGGGTTTGGTTGCTTTGAAGACCGTCATGCACGACGGCACGAAAATCGCCGCCCACGCTGGGCGTGGTTCTTTCCGACATGAGGAGCAGATCCAGAAGCATCTTGAAGCGGCGCGTAATCGTGTCGCGGCAATGGGTGATCCTCGACGCGACATGGAAACGCCGCGAGAAGCGGCTGCACGAGATCGCGCTCGGCGCGAGCGCATCGAACGGCTCGAGCACGCGGTTGCTGAGGTGAAACAGATTCGGGTCGCCAAGCGTCCCGGCTATGCAAGGACGAACCAGCAGCAGACCGGGGTCAGCTCAACAGACCCCGAGGCCCGGATCATGCGTCACGCAGATGGGCATTGCGCCCTGAGCTATAATGTTCAGATCTCTACTGATGCCGATAACGGCATCGCGGTGAGCGTGAGTGTCGGACAAGCGGCGCCAGACTACGAATATCTTGCCCCCGCAGTCGAGCAGATCAAGACCCGGCTTGGTCGGGCGCCGGAGCAGATCGTTGTGGATGCTGGCTATACGAGCCGCCAGAACATTCTCGCGGCGCACGATCAAAATATCGAACTCGTCGGCCCGTGGATAGAAAATGACGGGCGGGTCAGGCAGCGCTTTGCTAGGGCCGGCGTCAGCGACGGCTTTTTGCCTGACAAGTTCAATTACGACGCTGCTTCCGATGCCTACATCTGTCCACGAGGCAAACACCTCGTCGCCTGCAAGGGCCGAATCATGCGACCGGGTCGAACCATAGTGCGTTACCAGGCAAGCCGGAAGGATTGTACTCCCTGTCCCAATCGGGGACAGTGCTGCTCAGGCAACACGCGATGTGGCCGCTCAATTGTTGTAACCCACGAGGACCCCACGGTAAGCGCGTTCCGTGCACGCCAAAAAAGCCCAAGAACACGAGCCTTGCTGCGCGACCGTGGGCGCGTGGCTGAACTCGCGAATGCTTGGCTGAAGGAAAAACTCGGCCTCCGACGCTTCCATGTCCGCGGCTTAAAAAAGGTAGCCAGCGAAACGCTTTGGGCGGTTTTGACCTACAATATTCAGCAATGGATACGTCTGCGTTGGAGACCAAGATTGGAAACTGGCGCCGTTTAACGCCGAACCTAGCGGCTACACCAGCATTCGAGATCCGCTGCTCAAATCGCAGACTGATTAAACCCCAAAATGATGGCTGATCGACGACTCTATGCGTACTTTGCGCCAGTGAGCACGCGTCTCCGCCTACAAACACACATTTTTTCACAAGTCGTCGACTGTTGCATCATCCTGCCGTGGGCATGTCGAGGGCGATGTCACGTTAACTTAGGCGTAGGAGATTGTGCGGGATATCGTCATGA
>JBAQIB010000105.1:0-1941 GCA_049288625.1 Terriglobales bacterium
GCCGCGGCGCACTTCGAGCGCGGAGCCGAGATCCACGCTGTGCTGGCCGACGCGGCAAGGCACATGGAACATGCGCGCCAGCGCCGCCGCCAGGTGCTCCGGCCGAATTCGGTGACAGGCTATGAAACTCCGAAAATACGGCAAGCTAAAGAGGCTGCTGAAAAAGTAAGCTCCGGATAAGTCCGGGGCACTGCGGAGGGGCTTCAGGGGTTGTCTTGCGCCGGGATCGTGGGGTTTCGGGCCCCCGGGGGCCCGTTGCGTGCCCATCTGGGCACACTTCTCCCCCGGCCTATGCGGTCTGAACTGACAGCCGAGAGAGACGGACCAGATTGTAGCCGCTCACTGCCAGGGTGAACATCCATTCCACCAACGCTCGTCCACGGTGGCGCAGTTTGCGCATCAGCGCGGTCGTCTTCAGCCAGCCAAAGATGTGCTCGATCCGTTTCCGCTTCGTAATGCTGATGGTGTAGCCGGGGTGCCGAGTCGTACGAGCATCCAGATGACTGCGCCGCTTTTCGCTCTCGTGCTTCTGAAAATGAGGTGTGACCTGCAGGTCCCGCAACTGGGCAATCAACGCGGATTCATCGTAGGCCTTGTCGGCTGCCAGCGTGATCCGCCGCTTTCCCCCGTGGATCGCGGCCGCCATTGCCACCGCCGCCTTCCATTCCCCTTGCGGCGCCGCCGCCGTCACACAAGCCCCTACCGGCAGACCACTGCGATTCTCGATCAGCACATGCCCCAGGTAACTCAGCGTATAGGCGTCCTGGCGGCTCTTTCGGTACAGGTGCGCCTCCGGATCGGTCTTGCTTTCGTGCGTGTCTCGCAACAACTTCTGACCGCGCGTGCCACTGCCTTTTTCGGGGGGATCCTGTTTCTTCTGAAAACTCTTCATCCCGGCCCAGGCTTCCAACAGCGTGCCGTCCACCGTGAAATGCTCGCTCGACAAGAGGCCCTGCTCTCTGGCCTGCTCGACCACGATCGCGAAGAACGCCCGCGCCACATCCCCCTCCAGCAACCGTTGCCGGTTCTTGCTGAACACCGTCGCGTCCCACACCGGTTCGTCCATGTTCAATCCCACGAACCAGCGGAACAGCAGATTGTAGTTCAGCTGATCCATCAGCATCCGCTCGCTGCGAACCGAAAAGAAGACTTGCAGCAGCAACGCCCGCAACAACTTCTCCGGGGCGATCGACGGCCGGCCGAAACGCGGGTACATCGACTCAAACCGACTCGACATCGCCCGCAGGGCTTCATCCGTCATCCGGCGAATGGTGCGTAATGGGTGGTCCGCCGGCACACGATCCTCCGGCGACAAATAGCTGAACATCGGGCTCTGACTGAGATCATCTCCGCGCATACAACAAAGACGCAAAGAAATGTTCCCAGGTAACCAGAAAACTTACTTTTTCAGCAGCCTCTAAAGCGTGCCGCTACCAAAAGCCGTTCTGGAACACCGGCTTCCTACACCGCGCGCAGAATTCAGCCGTCTTGACGTCGAGGCGCTCCACGGCGTGGCTGGAGGTCATCACGCAGCGCCAGTCTCCGCAGTGGCGCAGGCCGAAGGTGTGGCCCAGCTCGTGAACGGCCTCTTTGAGCAGGCGTTCGCGCAGCAGGTCGTCGCGGCGCGGCAGGCCGTAGAAGGGATCGGCCAGGCGTGCCGTCGAGACCACGGCGCAGTTGCCGTCGAGTTGCGCCTCGCCGAAGACGAAGGTGAGCACCGGCACGTACAGGTCGCAGGAAGTGACGCCGAGCACGCGCGCGTCGGGGTCGGAAGCGCGCTCCAGCTCCTGCAGGATGGCGCTCGAGTAATACTGGCCGCGGCGCACTTCGAGCGCGGAGCCGAGATCCACGCTGTGCTGGCCGACGCGGCAAGGCACATGGAACATGCGCGCCAGCGCCGCCGCCAGGTGCTCCGGCCGAATTCGGTGACAGGCTATGAAA
>JBAQIB010000106.1:0-17972 GCA_049288625.1 Terriglobales bacterium
TCGAACAGGCGCTGCATGTCTTCGATCGAATCGATGGCCACGCCAACTTTGCCCACTTCGCCCACCGCCAAGGCGTTGTCGGAATCGAGGCCAATTTGCGTGGGCAGATCGAAGGCTACCGAGAGGCCGGTGGTTCCGTTCGCCAGCAGATATTTGTAGCGCTTGTTCGACTCCTCTGCGTCGCCCATGCCGGCGTACTGGCGCATGGTCCAGAGGCGTCCGCGATACATCGTAGCTTGCACGCCGCGCGTGAAGGGGAACTCGCCGGGATAGCCGAGGTCGCGGTCGTAATCGCGGCCGGCGAGATCGGCGGGCGTATAGAGCGGCTGCACAGGAATGTGCGACGAGGTCTGTTGTTCGGGCTCGGGCTTCGATTTCGCGGTTTTGGGAGCAGGATCGGCAGTTTTGGTTGTTTCAGTCATATAAGAAACCGTTTACCACGGGGTACACAGGGGAGCACGGGGGATTTGCTTCCCGACCGGGAATCTCTTTCCTCATGTGCTCGTCGGCGCTTCTTTATTTCAAAACTCGTTTATATATCCCGCGTCACGGCTTGGTCGGCCAGACTCGCACATAGTCGACCAGCATAGTGGCTGGGAAGTGCGTTGTCTGATCGGGGAACGAAATCCATCCGCCGACTGCCAGATCCACCAGGATGTACATGGGCTTGTGCGGAATGTCGTTCACCTTGGTGAACTTCTTGATCACCTGGCCGTCGAAGTACCACGTCACTGAATCGGCCTGCCAGTCCAGGCCGTAGGTATGGAATCCGGTGGAGAGATCAATGCCCGTGTCATATGACGTGCCGCTCGAGGGATGATGCCCATTGCGCTCGACGCCCCAGTGAATGGTGGCGTAGTCGATGGTCGCCGTGCCGCCTTGCCATTCCATGGCGTCAATCTCCGGGGGCCAGGTGCCATCGGCGGGCAACAGCCAGAATGCCGGCCACATGCCTTTTCCCGGCGGGAACTTGGCGCTCATCTCCATGTAGCCGTACTGAAACATGAAGCTGGGCGGCTCGGTCTGCGATCCTCCGGTGGTGATGACGCCGGAGGTGTAGTTGTATCCGTGCTCGGCTTGTTTCTTTGCTGTCAGGTGCAGGAACCCGCCCGATACTGACACGTTGTGCTTCCAGTACCACTCGAGATCGTAAGGAGGGCCGTAAGAATAGCCGACGCTTTCATCGCACCAGTTGAAGCAGCGATACCACTTCGTGAGGTCGAGTTTGTTGCCGTCGAATTCATCGTCGAAAATCAGTTGATCGGCTGCGGGAGTGTTGCGGGCCGCGGGCGAAGGAGCCGCTTGGGCCGGGTGCGCCGCGATCTGCGCCGCGGATGGCTGCGCGCAGGCTAGTGCCGCCAGCGCAGCGCAGACGAAGGCGAGAAAAGCTGTTAACCACAGAGTACACAAAGGGCCATGGAGTTTCCGACCCTTCGCCGATGCGCGCTTCATAAATGCCTCCCCTTCGCCGTTGCTGGTACGAATGGGGTCATCTTATATCCGAACCAATCCGCGATTGCCGCTGTTTGGCCACACTCTTGTTCACGCGCCAGAACGAGCTCAGGCCAAACCATGCGAAAGAAAGAGTAAATGCGATGGCAAGAATCAACCGGCCCGGGCTCGGCTCTCGGCCGGCGTGGAATTTGCCGTACTCGCGGACTCCGGTGACGGCGCCGAGGGCAGCGATGGCCAGGAAGGTGAATCCGGCCACCTCCAGGAAGAGCTGGTGGAAAACCCTGCCGAAGGAACGGGCTGTGGTCCCGACGCCGCTGATCAGGGCCGCACCGATGCGGCTTTGGCGCACTTGCCGCAGGGCCACGCCTAGAATCACCCCCAGTTTTTTCGCCATTTGGGCCGCGATCATTTTGTCGATTTTAGCAGCGGCCGAGCGTACAATAGTTGTGGCCAGCATCACAAGCGGCTGTGACAGCCGGTCGTCGGCGGCTCGAATTTGGGGTGTGTCCAGCGGACAGAGGGGGATTCGGTGGATCAACAACTGAAGCAGCTCATGAAAGAACTGGGCGAAGCGATCAATGGGTCTCTCTCCGATTCCGAACAGATCGCCGAGGTCGTGGCACGCATTAAGGAAGGCGGTTACGACATTTTCCTGGTGCTTGAAGCGACCATCGGCGTGAGCAAGCAGGGCGAGCGCGGCACAGACAAGACTGAGCTCGTATCCACGTTGAGCTCGAACCCGGAGTTCAAGATCAGCGCTCAGGACCTGAAATTTCTGAAGTCGCTTCGCATCAAGATTGATACGGAAGAAGACGAGTAGAGCAAGGTCTCAACTTGCGATGATGTATCTCCCTTACGGCAAAAACTTCCTGCGTTTTACCAAATTTTCCCGCCGAAATAGGAAAAACCTTGCAGATGATTGCCGTAGGTCTGGTAAAATACGATTTTCCCCGCGCAAGTGACAGCCAAGTAACGTTTTAGGGTCGAAAGCCTAAATTGAAAGTGGCCTTCAGCGTGCACCTATGAGGCACGGAAGAGGCTGCGCGTCGAACTGTTCTCCAAATGCAGATGGCAGGCTTGCCCTTCCGTTGGCACCTTTGGCCCATTGTTTTCGCATCGATGAGAATTGACAGTATCAATTAAGTGGGGTTTTGAGGCAGGTGTACATGGATTCCCAGGTTTCAGATCTGACCCTAGGCCTACTTCCGGAGCCGCGCACGCGCTGGGGGAGATTCGTCCTCAGCTATGGGGCGCAGTCCGCGATCATGGCTATTTTTCTGATCGCTGCCATCGCGCATCCTGAGATTCTGGTGATGCCGACCCATGACTACCATTTCATCGGGTTGGTGAACACGCCGCCTCCGGTTCCGCAGAAGCCAGCGCCGGTCAGAAACTTCCCGACGCCCAAGATTACGGCGATGGTAACGCCCCGTCCCGAGGCTCTGCGCGTTCCGACGGAACTGACGCGGCCCAAGCCGACCCCGCTCCCGGATGTGCAGCCTCCGAAGGTGACGCTGGCCGCGACTAAGCAAACGCTGCCCGAGGCCAAGCCCGTCATCCCCAGACAACTGGTCAAGACCAACGTTTTCTCTGTGGGAAGCTCCGCGACGCCCACCATGGCCGCGGCGCCGCAAAAGGTGCAAACTGGCGGTTTTGGCGACCCCAATGGCGTGCCCGCACAAGACAATCATGGACGGCCGGTTACGATTGCTCAAGCGGGCAGCTTTGACTTGCCGGGAGGCCCGGGCTACGGCAACGGCACTGGCGGATCGCATGGAGCACGTGGCGTGGTCGCGAGCACAGGTTTCGGCAGCGGCATCGCCACCGGAGACAATTCTGGCGTCGTTTCCGCCTCACGCGGCGCGGTTCGCCAAGGTGGTTTTGGCGATGCCGACGTAGTCAAGAGCGTACCGAAAAACACGTCGAACGAAGCAGTCGTCAAAACCGTGCCCGCGGAAATTACATTTAAGCCGCGTCCGGTTTACACTGATGAGGGCCGCCAGCTTAAAGTTGAGGGCGAAGTTCTGCTCGATGTCGTCTTCACAGCCAACGGCCAGATCAGAGTCATGAAAGTGGTACGAGGCCTGGGCCACGGATTGGACGAATCCGCCGTTCATGCCGCGGAGAAGATCCAGTTTAAACCGGCCCTGAAAGACGGGCATCCGGCCGATTTCGAGGCCGTGGTGCACGTCGTGTTTGAGCTAGCATCCTAAGAAAAATGAAGCTTACAAAAACTCCCCGCACTGTGGCGGCTGCGATTGTTCTTGCCTTGGCCGTCTGGACTCCATCTCTATTTGCCCAGGCTCCGCCGGCTGCACAGCCACAACTTTCGGGCCGCGATGCCCAAGTGGAACACGCTGCAGCGACGGCGGCGTCTTTCGACCAGGTCATCGACCGGGCGGTTGAGCGCGAGCACTTCTTCGTGGCGCAGATGAAACAGTTGCATCCTCTGGTGGAAACCTACCTACAGAACCTCAAGGAAGATAAGGATCTGGGCACCTCGGTTCCGGCCAGCGATGTGTACTTCCTGGGCCGCCTCGACCTGAGCAGCGGGGAGACCGACGACCGCGCTTTCAATTCTCCGACGACCTCCGGGCTGGGCAAACGCATGATCAGCAAACTGGGCGGCCTGTACACCATGAAGTTTCTGCCGCTCGGCTTTGCCCAGATGGTGATTCTCGACGAAGATTTTCAGCGCAAGTTCTACGACTTTACTTTTGTGCGCCGCGAGTTCCTCGGCGAAGTCCGCTGTATCGTGCTCGATGTCGCGCCAAAAAAAGATGCGGGCAAGGGCCGCTTCCTCGGACGGATTTGGGTCGAAGATCAGGGCTACAACATCGTGCGCTTCAACGGCACGTATTATCCGCATCCACGTGGCAGCTTCTACTTGCATTTTGACAGCTGGCGGCAGAATCTTCGCGAGGGAATGTGGCTGCCGTCGCTGATTTACTCGGAAGAATCCGATTTAAAGTACCGGCTGGGCGAAAATCTGCACTACAAGGCGCAAACGCGGCTTTGGGGCTACAACCTGAAGGATTTCCGGCGCAATTCGGAATTCACGGAAATCACGGTCGACGCGCCTCAGGTGGTGAAGGACCAGAGCGAGAAAACGCAGGACGCAAGTCCGCTTGAAGCGCAGCGCGCTTGGGAACGCCAGGCAGAAATCAACGTACTCGATCGTTTGCAGCAGATCGGCCTCATCGCGCCGGAAGGCGAAATCGACAAGGTCCTGCAAACGGTCGTCAACAACGTGATGGTCACCAACAACCTGGATATTCAGCCGGAAGTAAGGTGCCGCGTGTTGCTGACCACACCGATCGAATCCTTTACGGTTGGCCATACTATCGTCATGAGCCGCGGCATGATCGACGTGCTGCCCGACGAAGCTTCGCTGGCGATGATGCTCACCCACGAATTGGCGCACATCGTCTTGGGCCATCGGTTGGATACCAAACTCGCGTTCAACGACCGCATGTTCTTTCCCGACGAGCGCACGTTTCAGCGCATGGACTTCGCTCGCGATCCTCACGAAGAAGAGGCGGCCGACAAGAAAGCGGTCGAATTGCTGAATAATTCGCCTTACAAAGACAAACTCAGCAACGCCGGGCTGTTCTTGAAAGCCGTGCAGGCGCGGGCTCCTGAGCTAAGGAATTTGATTCGTCCGCACTTGGGCGATAGCCTGCTCAACGGTAATGCCACGCGGATGTCGTCGCTGATGACGAACTCGCCGGCATTCGACCCCAAGAAGGTCGACCAACTGGCCGCTCTTCCGCTGGGCGGACGCGTCAAGGTTGACCCCTGGAACGATCAACTCGAATTGATCAAGACTAAACCGGTTGCCATCACGACGGCTGCGGACAAGATGCCGTTCGAGGTCACGCCTTTTTACCCGTTCCTGACCCGATTCGCGACGGCTTCGCAGGAGAAACCAGCTCCCGCTGCTGCGCCCGAGAAGACGGGATCGGCGACTCCATCGGGGCAGTAAATGTCGATGGCGAAAGGGAGCAGGGCGAGGCGCTTTGCCGCTGGCATGGCGCAGGGCGTTACACCTTCCCATCCGTAATCATCTCGCAGTCGCGGCACCCGATCAGATGCTGCCGCGCTGGTATTCAGCTTGGAGACGCGCTGGTATTTTGATTAGAGAGTGAATACAGGCAATCCCCTCGGCGGGAATCGCACTCGGGCGGGGGGGCGAGCTACTGATTTAGCTGGCTTCCGACTTGCGAAAACACGTTGTTGGCGTTACTGCCGATCAATCGGACCGTGCCAACTACGATCACCAGGATGACCGCCAACATCACCGCGTATTCCGCGACGTCCTGGCCTTCCTCATCACTCCAAAACCCTTGAAATGCTCGAATCACGTTCATGCCCCCTCGGCGCACGAGCAGAAAGACACCGCTCAAACAAGGTTCGCCGTTGTGTACCTTCAAGCTATCCGTAACAATGGGAGCGCTCAATGGCCCACGGGTGACCCGCAATAGCACTTTTGTGCTAGTTCAGAAGGGCAGGCACTTTAAGTAACTGATTAGATGATGGTTTTCAGCGGCAATCCCTGATTCACCGCGAATAACGCCAACTCCAGCCGGGTGGATACGCCGAGTTTATCGAAAATGTTGCTCAGGTGATGCTTGACCGTGTCTTCGCTGATTTTGAAATACTCGGCGATTTCGCGATTTGCGTATCCGGCCACAACCGCCGAAACGATCTCCAGTTCGCGGGGAGTCAGCCCGAATTTCTTCTGCTTGGTTTCCTCATTCGTGCTCTGCATCAGGTTACGCAGATACTGGACGAGGTTTGAAACGCTGTCGCGGCCCACCCAGTACTCGCCGCCCATGACGGCGTGAATGCTCTTGAGCAGAAGCTGGGTCGCCGAGTCTTTCAAGACCACGCCGCGCGCGCCCAGTTGCAGAGCTTCCACAATCTGCTTTTTCTCGACTGCCGCAGTCAGCAGGATAATACGTACGACCCCCACAGCTCCGCCCTTGTTGCTCAGGTCGCGGAGCGCATCGAGGCCGGTGTGGTGCGGCATCGCCAGGTCGAGCAGCAGAACATCAGGCTTGATTTCGGTAGCGAGCTTCACGGCCTCATAGCCATCGCAAGCTTCACCGACCACTTTCATGTCGCCGCCCGATTCGAGCAGGCGACGCAACCCGTCGCGAAAGATCGGATGATCGTCGGCAATCACAATGCGAATAGGGCCTACGCGTTTATCCATGATTTAGTCTCAGTTACAGAATGCTTGCTTTTCCTGCCGGTGGAATTCTAACCTGCAACCGCGCACCGTGTCCGGGATTTGATTCTATCGTGAGTTGGCCGGCGAGCAGGCGGACGCGCTCGCGGATCACGGCCGGCCCTTTGCCGGTAGCATCCAACTCAGCCTCCGACATTGTGCCTGAAAAAGGAAATCCGCGCCCGTCGTCCTCGACGGTCAGCTGAAGATTGCCGCTCCGCTGCCCCAGCCTGACCATAACATTGCGCGCGCCGCTGTGCTTGCGGACGTTCACCAGGCTCTCTTGCACAATGCGAGCCAGTTCGCGGCAGACTTTCTGCGGCAACTCGATCCGTTCGATTTCACTCACAAACACCGCGGAAACGCCGGTCTCGCGCTTGAATCGCTCGACCGTGTCGGAGATGAAACCGAGGAGCCGGTCGGCATTGACCTCGAACGATTTCATGGCCTGCATCAGTTCGCGCAGCTTGAGCACTTCCTCGCGCAGCAATTTCTGAATGCGCCCCAGTTCCTCGTTCACCACCGGCGCCTGGGTACCCGATTGCCGGCGCAGCACATCAAGCTGCATTTCCACGGCGATCAGCGACTGGATCGCGCCATCGTGGAGTTCGCGCGCGAACCGCGCCCGCTCTACCGCGCCCGCCCGCTCCCGCAGCCGCCGCATCAGGTAGACGTTATAAATCGCCGGACCGACCTGCTGCGCGAACTCTTTGAGAAAGCGCAGTTCCTCTTCCGGATCGCCCATCATCTGCGGATCGAATACAAATACGCGCCCCAACCACTCTTTTCCAAACAGGAAGGCCACCGACGCGATCGCATTAAACTTTTCCACTCGGGCCAGGTCGTCCAGAAATTTCGCGTTCACATCGCGAAGTCTGCGGCCACTGGTATCCAAAAACACGGTGTCAAAACCTTTGGGGGACCGGGTCGCGTAAACTGCCTCCGCCTGGGAGTCGAAAATGTACCCACTCTCGCTCTCCGGAGCGGCCTCGTGCCAGCGCAAAGCCTCCTGGCCGGCGGCGCCACGTTTGATCTCAGCCAGAAATACGCGGTAACTGTGAGCTTCCTGCGACGCGCTTAGCACGCGGCGTGCGCCATAAATGTTCATCACCTCGCCAAGAATCTGCTGCATAGTACCGGTGAGTCCTGCCTCGACACGCGTAGAGCTGAGCACACGTGTAATCACAGCCCGCTCGGCGCGGACCTTCTTCTGGTTCTCCGCCATGTAGCCAAGAAGAAATCCCAGCACCAGCAGGTAGACCGAGGTCATCACCAGTTGTTGTGGCTCCAGTTCGTGGACACTGACGCCGAATCCTCCGAGCGAGGCGATCGACTGGCCGTGACCGGCCATGGACCCTAGACCGGCGCGAACCGCGTAGGCTTCCACCCAGAGCAAGGCCACCGCTGCCGCCGACGTGCCTACCGTCTCCCACAAACCCCATCGGTACGCAGCCGCCGCCATCACAAAAACGAAGAACAGGAAAAACGGGCCGCCCTGCGCCGGTGCGAACATCGAGATCAATACCGGCCATAGAATATCCACCGAGTGCACCACCAGGCGGAAAGCTTTGGTGGAGCGCGGCCGTACCCGCACCAGCAGCATCACCACGACGGAATTGACGAGATATACAATCAGCAGCCAATACAGCAAGCGGGGATAGACAAACTCGCGCGCCGGCTCCATCCACAGAGTGATGAGAGCGACGATGGTCAACGCTACGCGCGCCGTGGCCAGCCAGCGCTCGGTCCGCCGGATTTCGTCGGCGCTGAGCGGCGCCCGGAAGCGCCACAGGTCTCGGTTTTGAGGGATGATCCAGGACACGAGTTTCTCGTTTTCGTGACTGATGATTCTAGTCTATCTCGCCAAGACTCTATCCCTAAGCGCCCGCGGTTACTACCGCGCGGCTGGATCCTTGCGATTGAGAATTTTCCGTCAATCGTTGCCAGGAGAGATTCTCGCCGACGGTTATGTTACTTCAGTCACCCCCTCGGCATCGCGTCCCGCACTAGAATAGGGCGAGGACGACGGGTTTGGCGCTAAGCAATCGATACTGGAAATCACTGCTGATCTCTTTGGCGCTGGGCCAGGTGGCAGCCTCTCTGCTCATGCCCAGAGGCGACGTCCTCACCATCATCAGCGACCTCATTCAGGGCGCACTGCTGCTGATGGCCACCGCAGCCTTCCTGCCGAAAACCACGCACGCCAACGCGAAAAGCTTCCGCACCCGCCTTTTTTGGATCCTGATGAGCGTCGGTATGGGGCTTTGGCTCGCTTATCAGGGGATGTGGAATTACTTTGAGGTCGTCAAAAGACAAGATGTTCCCGACCCATTCCTCGGCGACATTGTCTTGTTCCTTCATCTCGTGCCGATGATCGCCGCCCTGGGTGTGCTTCCCCATCTGCGCGAAGACGAGCGCGACGAACGCATCCGCATACTCGATTTCTCGCTCCTGCTGACGTGGTGGGTCTTTATCTATGTGTATCTCGTCATCCCCTGGCAGACCGTTCAAATCGATGAGCCGACCTACAGCACCAATTTGAATCTTGCCTATCTGACGGAAAAGCTCATGCTGTTGGTGGGGTTGGCCGTGCTCGCGTATTCGGCGGAGGGCGGCTGGCGGCAACTCTACGGGCAGTTGCTGGGCGCGAGCGCTCTGTATGCGTCAAGTTCCTATGTCGCAACTTGGGCGATCGGACACAAAACGTACTATACCGGCAGCATCTACGATATCCCACTGACAGTCTCTATAGCCTGGATCGCGGCCGTTCCCGCTCTCTCCGGCCACTACGACCTATCCGAGTCCGACTCCGCGAAGCCGCTGCTTGGTGTCTGGATTACCCGCCTGAGCATGCTCGCTCTGTTCAGCCTGCCCTGGGTAGCTCTGCATTCGGAGCTTGATGCCACCCAACCGCATGCCGTCAAGGCCTTCCGAGTCACGGTCAGTTTGGCCGCCATGATTGTTATGGGCGTAATGGTTTTCTGGCGGCAGCGCATGCTTGGGGACGACCTTTCATTTCTTATCGACAAGTCCCGCCGATCCTTCGACGAGTTAAAGAACCTGCAGGAAAGCTTGATTCAATCGCAGAAGCTGGCCTCGCTCGGACAATTGGTAGGCGGCGCAGCCCATGAGATCAATAACCCTCTCACCGCCATGCTGGGATATTCGGAACTCCTGAGCGTATCCGGACTGCCGCCCCATGAAGAGCAGCAGGCGCTCATGATCGGCGATCAGGTCCGGCGTACCAAGACGCTGGTGGAAAGCCTGCTCACCTTCGTCCGCCCCGCTCCCGCCAAGCTTATGATAGTCGACGTCAACTCAGTGCTCCGGACTGCGTTGCGGCTGCTTCCCTCTCGCCTTCAGGTGCAAGGCGTTGCGGTGCGTCCCGAGCTGGCTCCTTCACTCCCGCCAGTGCTTGCCGACTCGAATCAGCTACTCCATGTCTGCCTGCACCTGGCTGGTCAAATCTCCGTTCAGCTTGATCCCGGCACGAACTGTTCGCTTTGTATCCGCACAGGCCACGAAGGCGGCTCATTGCTGGTAGATTTTTTCGCGGAGGCCCCGTTTCTCGGGCCGCCGTCGTTCGATTTGTTGCTGACTTCCGAGGGAGTTCACAGGCCTGATACGCTTTCGTTGAACGCCTGCTGTCGCATCGTGGAAGAACAAGGCGGACGCCTCTTGCGCCCGTCGAACCTGACAATTCCAGCGTTTCGCGTGGAGCTGTCGGTCGCCGCAAACTCCGCGACCGGTCACCCCAACCGGGCCGCCGCGCATGGCGGCTCTTAGAGCCAAGGTAGTTCCGGGGTTCAGAGCTTCACAGGTTTCAGAGTTTCCAGGTTTCAGAGCTTCAAGGATAGGGCTGGCGCCGGTTAGGGTCAACCTTGAAACTTTGAACCCTCTGAAATCTTGAAACCCTCAACCGCTGAAACCCTGCTGCTTCAGCTGTCCACAGGCGGCAAAGATATCTCGCCCGCGCGGCCTACGCATGAAGGTCGGGATTCCTGCCGCCACCAGGATTTTCTGGAACGCCAACACCCGCTCCTGTTGCGGCGTCCGGTAGGGCAACTCTGACCCGGGATTCAAGGGGATCAGATTCACTTTCGCCCGCATGCCGCGCACCAGTTCCACTACTTCCCGGGCCTGTTCTGGAGCGTCATTCACCCCCTCCAGCAGCACGTACTCAAACGTCAGGCGTTCCCGCGCCCGCAGCGGGAACTCGCGGGCCGCTTTCATTAGCGCCTCCAGGTTCCATTTCCGATTGAGCGGCATGACCTCGCTGCGCAATGCGTCATTTGATCCATTGAGCGAGATCGCCAGTTTTGGTCGCACTGCCTCTTGTCCAAAGTCGTAAATCCGGGGAACAATTCCCGCCGTGGAAACCGTCATCCGCGACTCCGGAATTTCGACGCCATCCACTAGTAGCCTCACCGCCTTCATGAAATTTTCGTAGTTCAGAAACGGTTCGCCCATCCCCATGAAGACGATGTTGACGCGCTGAAGAGGAGGGTCCACACCCTGATCGCGCAGCACAGCTGTAACCTGCCCGACAATTTCGCCCGCCTCCAGATTTCGCTTCACCCCCAGCAGCGCGGTGAAGCAAAATTTGCAGTTCACCGCACATCCAACTTGGCTGGAAACACAAATGGTTGCGCGGTTGAAGTTGGAAACCTCCGATGTAGCCACGTCAGCGTTCGCCGCATCGCCAGCCGCTCCAATTTCCTCCTCGCCCGCTTCGCTGCCGTCGCCCGTTTCTCCGCCGTCCCCTTCCGGCATCCAAACGCTCTCCACGACTTCCCCGTCGGCGAGTTCGATCAGGTAGCGGACCGTCCCATCGCTCGAAACAAACTTGCGCGCAATCGCGGGCATGCCAATGCGCCAGCCTTGTGCCCCCAGTTGCGCGCGATACGCCGAGGGCAAAGTCGAAACTTGGCCCAGTTGTTGCCACCTCTGCCTGTAGACAGCATCAAACAGCTGGCGTCCACGGTAGCCGGGCTGACCTGACTCAAGCGCGATATTCGTGAGTTCCGCGAGGTCGAGTCCTAAGAGCGAATTGGATGTCCCAATTGGCATTTAACGGTCGTTCGCGTCCATCTCTGAGTGTAACGCCGCCCGTTCTCAATCAGCGTTTTGTCAGTGATACAGCCTTATAAGTACCCAACAAAGGAGGAACCACCTGGAACTGGTCAATCTCGCCCCGCCATTGCCTTCTTCTCATTGTTTCTTAGCGGCATTGTTTCTAAGCGGCATTCCCATTTGGTGCTGCCCCAGCATTCAAACTCTGGCCATGATCTGCCATAGGGCAATCGATGAAGAAGCGCTATGAACTGGCATCAAGTAAATGCGTAACTTGCACAAAACAATGCTACAAAATCGCCCGCCGTGGCGTCATCTCAATTTTGTGGGAGAATAGAAACAGCAACCCGCCAGGAATTCGAACGTGGACGATCCGAGCTTCACGGCCGCAATTCAGTTGTAAGGAAACTAATGGTAAAAGAGACCCGCAACATTCATCGTCGCGTTCTGCCAAATGGCCTGACCGTCATTACAGAGCAGATGTCTCATCTCCGCTCGGTCTCGATTGGCCTCTGGCTGAAAACCGGCTCGCGCGACGAAGGCGCCGAATGGAACGGTATTTCACACTTCATCGAACACATGGTGTTCAAGGGCTCTGAGACGCGGTCGGCCGAGGCCATCGCCCGCCAGGTCGACTCCATCGGCGGTAACATGGACGCCTTCACCGGCAAGGAGTGTATCTGCTTCAACATCAAGGTTCTCGATGAGCACCTTCCGATCGCCATGGATGTGCTGAGCGACCTCGTTCTGCATCCGGTTTTCAATGAGGATGACATTGCGCGCGAACGCGGCGTGATTCTCGAAGAAATCAAAATGGATCAGGACAGTCCCGATTACCTGGTGCACGAAATCTTCACGCAGAGTTTCTGGAAGGATCATGCGCTCGGCCTTCCCATTCTCGGCACACGGGAGACCGTAAAGAAATTCGAGCGGCCCGTGGTCTCACGTTTTTATGGCCATCATTTTGCGCCCGGAAATCTCATTATCTCCGCCGCCGGCAATCTCAGCCATGAAAACTTCGTGGAGCTCGCCGCCAAGCACTTCGACCGGGTGAAGCCTGTGAAGAACGGCTTGTCGTCGCCTCCGCCGAAAACGTCGTACCGCATCAATCTGCGCAACAAGAAATCGCTCGAACAGGTACAGATCTGCATCGGGGTGCCGTCGCATCCAGTGGCGCACGAACGCCGTTATGCTTCCTACGTTCTCAACACCCTGCTCGGGGGCGGCATGAGTTCGCGGCTCTTCCAAAACATCCGCGAGCGGCAGGGTCTGGCCTACTCCATTTACAGCGACCTTAATCCCTACCGCGATACCGGTTCGATGTGCGTGTACGCCGGAACCTCGCGCGAATCGGCCATCAAAGTGGTGGAAAACGTCATCGCCGAGTTCCGCAATCTCAAATCCACTCCCGTCCCGGAAGAAGAACTGCGGCGCTCGAAAGACCAACTGAAGGGCAGCCTGATGCTCTCACTGGAATCGTCGATGGCGCGCATGTCGAATCTCGCCCGCCAGGAAATGTATTACGACCGCTTCTACGGGCTCGACGAACTGATCGAGCGTATCGAAGCCGTGACTTCCGACGATCTCCGCCAAACCGCCGAACAATTTTTCCGCACCGAGCAGATCGCGGTCACGATTCTCGGCAATCTGACCGGCCTGAAACTGACCCGCGACCGGTTGGTCTGCTGACATGCGCGGCACTTGCTTGGAATGCTTGCGGGCGGAAGTTGGCTCTCAGCGCTGGTTCCCGAGCCAAATCACCATCGGCGCTTGCACCTGTCCTGTAGAATTGAGCCGGGAATAGTGGCCTGCCATGCAAATGGTGCTTGACGTCTTCGCTGAGATTTTTCGCACCTTGTGGGCACACAAGTTGCGTTCATTTCTCACCATGTTCGGCATCGCCTGGGGCGTGGGCTCTCTGCTCCTGCTAGTCGGCCTGGGCGAAGGCTTTAGAACCGGCAACCAGCGCGGACTTTCCGATTACGGCGAGAACATCATGTGGCTGTCCCCCGGGCGCGCTCCGGCTGTCGAGGGCAGCATGAACTCGGCGCGGCAGTACCGGATTACCTACCAGGATTACCTCGACATCCGCAAGGAGTCTCCGCACATCAGGGCCGTCACTCCCGTGCTTACCTCAGACGACGTACATGCAGTCAGCGAGTTCGGCAGCGCCAGCGGCCAACTCACGGGCGCGGAACCGCAATACAACGGGATTCGTTTTCTGCCCCTGAAACTGGGACGCTATCTCAACGACCTCGACGAGACGCAGAAACGCGACGTTGTGGTCCTGGGCGACGAGATGTCGCGCAACCTCTTTCCCGGCCGGCCGGCGCTGGGCGCATTCATTCTGCTGAACGGGCACCGCTTCGAGGTAATCGGGACGCTGCGCCGAGTGGGCCGGGGCGACGATAACTCGACCAATATGCGCTGCTACATTCCATTTCAGGTGATGCGCAGCGACTTCCCGCTGAAAGGCGACGAAGCCTACGACGCAATTTCTTTTCTGAACTATCAGCCGCGCGTTGCCGATGAGCATATCCTGGCGCGGGATGAAGCTCGTCGCGTCATCGCCCGCAATCACCACTTCGACTATCACGATGAAGATGCCTTCGAAGGCATGGATACGGTGGAGCAGGCGAAGGAGATGGGCACGATTTTCGATTCGATGAATGAATTCCTGGGGACGGTCGGCCTGGTCACGCTGGCCCTCGGCGCCATCGGCGTCATCAACATCATGTTGATTGCCGTCACCGAGCGCACGCGCGAAATCGGGTTACGTAAGGCTCTTGGCGCCACAAACCGCAGCATCATGTTGCACTTTTTCACCGAAGGCATCCTGCTTACGCTGGTCAGCGGCTTGATCGGCATGGCCTTTGCCAGCGGACTCATGGCGCTGCTCTCCAACTATCACAACCAGGGCGGCTTCGATCCACCGCGCCTGGTGCTAAGAACCGCGGTGCTCGCCATCGTCAGTCTCACCCTCGCAGGCGTAGTTGCCGGCCTTTACCCAGCTCGCAAGGCAGCCAGGCTGGAACCGGTCGACGCGTTGCGGCAGGAGTAGGAATTTGTAATTTGTAATTTGCGATTGGTTCTGTATTACCGGATCTGGGAGATTACCAATTACAAATCGCAACTTGCAAATTGCAAATGGGTTTCTATGATTCGCGACATTTTCCGTGAAGCCTATAACGCCATGCGCCACAACCGGCGCCGCACCGCGCTCACCATGCTGGGCATGGCTTGGGGCATTGCGACGGTCGTCATGTTGCTCGCTTACGGCGATGGCTTCGGCCGCGCTTGCGCCAATATCTTCGCCAATTTCGGAACCAAGCTTTTCATCGTCATCCCCGGCCGCTCCACCATGCAGGCCGGCGGTCAAAAGGCAGGCGTGCCCGTTCGCCTCACGCTGGACGATGTTGATCTACTGGCGAGCAACGTTCCTCAAATCACGCACATCACACCTAGTTGCGACAAGCGGGCAACCATGCAGTACGATACCCGCTCCTACACCATGAGCGTCAACGGTGAATACCCCAACACTTTTAATATCCGCGCGCTCACGATCGATCAAGGCCGCTTCTACAATCCCGAGGATCAGGTTCAGCGCGCGCGCGTCGCCGTCATCGGCTCCGAAACCAGGGAGAAGCTTTTCTCCGGCCGCAACGCCCTCGGCGAGCGCTTGCGCATCGATGGCATCAGCTTCGAGGTCATTGGCGTGTTGAAAGCTAAAATGCAGGCCGGCGACGACAACATCAACCGCGTCGTCTACATTCCCTTCACCACCATGGCCGATCTGAAAGACACGCATTACCTCGATACCATCTGGTTCAACTATGAGACCAACGACTACGGCCGGATCGAGCGGTCGACGCGCTACATCCTGGCCTCGCAGCACAAGTTCAATCCGCTTGATCGGCGTGCGGTGACGGTCATCAACCTGATGGACCAGGTGCATCAGTTGGAACTCGTCACGATCGGCCTGAAGATTCTGCTGGGCTTCATCGGCACGCTCACGCTGGGAATCGCAGGAGTCGGCCTGATGAACATCATGCTGGTTTCCGTAACCCAGCGCACTCGCGAAATTGGGGTCGAGAAGGCTTTGGGCGCCCGGCGAAAACACATCTTCCTGCAGTTCCTGGCTGAGGCCCTGACCATCACGTTCATGGGCGGCGTGCTCGGAATCATCCTGGCCTATATCGTCGCGCTTTCCGTCGGCCGCCTCACGCTTTACAGCGCCATGGCTAAAAACGCTGAGGCTGGCGATATCCGGCTGACGATTAATCCCATTACGCTACTCGTTGCCGTCCTCATCCTCACTGGGGTTGGACTGGTCAGCGGCATGGTCCCGGCGATCCGCGCTTCCCGCCTTGATCCCATTGAGGCTTTGCGGTACGAATAGCAGGAGAAAATAAGCCGTTGGCGGACAGACCATTGTCGCGAGTGTTCACCCGCGGTGGAAGCGCGCAACCGGAATTCAACGCGAAACATCCAACGTAAGTCTGTGTTATTCCCCTGGGGGTAAAACCGTAAACAACTTCAACTCAAGGAAGGTGAACCATGAAGAAGTTGATTGGAGTATTTGCAATCTGTTTTGTGTTTTGTCTGTCGGCCTTGGCGCAACACGAGGCGCACGGAGGTGCTCGCCCCGAGGTCGGAGGCGGTCACCAGAACATTCCATCTCACGGGCCCGCGCGGGTAAAGACTCCCGCTCCCGCCCAGGAAAATCGTAACTTCAGTGAGAAAGCGGGTCATCCCAACGCTCCCCACGTGGACCGCGGCAAGACATGGGTGGGCCATGATACCGGCCCCAACGATGCGCATTACCACCTTGATCATCCCTGGGAGCATGGCCGCTTCACCGGCGGCTTTGGACGCAGCCACGTGTGGCGTCTGGCAGGCGGCGGTCCAAACCGGTTCTGGTTCGGTGGATTCTATTTCTCGGTTGCTCCCTACGACATCGGCTTCTGCGACGGATGGTTGTGGGATTCTGATGAGATCGTCATTTACGAGGACCCCGATCACCCTGGCTGGTATCTGGCCTACAATGTCCGGCTTGGAACCTATGTCCACGTGATGTATATGGGAGCGTAGTTGCGCGGCATGGCGGCGGCGACCTCAGTGAAAGAGATTTCGACCACCGCCGGCCTGCCCAAGCTAATTGCTGGGGCTGAAAAACGAAACCCATCCGTTCGCATCGTCGCTGACGGATGGGTTTTCTGCTGCCGTGGGCACTAGCAAGCGCGCCTACTGTTGATCTGGCTTCTGCTCGTCTGGTTTTTGATCGGCAGGCTTCTTGTCTTCCGGTTTCGCCTCTCGCGGCTTCTCTTTTTCCTTGATCGAAATCAGCTCGACCTCAAAGATCAGCGTCGAATTCGGCCCAATGTCGGTTCCCGCGCCCTGTTCGCCATAGCCAAGGCTCGGCGGAACAAACAGCTGCCATTTCGATCCGACTGGCATCAGTTGCAGCGCTTCCGTCCATCCCTTGATGACTCCTTTTACCGGGAAGGTCGCCGGCTGGCCGCGCTTGTAGGAACTGTCGAACTCTTTGCCGTCCGTCAGCGTGCCGCGATAGTTGCAGACCACCGAGTCGTCGGCCGTCGGCTTCGGTCCATTGCCCTCCGTCATGATCTTGTACTGCAAGCCGCTGGGCAAGGTGACCACGCCTTCCTTGTCTTTGTTGGCAGCCAGGAAAGCTTCACCGTCGGCCTTGTTCTTCTCCGACGCCTGCTTCATCTTCTCCTGCTGCTCTTTCTGCATTTCGACCTGGACTTCTTGCAGTACCGCTTTGGCTTCATCAACGGTTAGAAGCGTCTTGCCGCCCGCCAACGAATCCTTCAGGCCATTCGCCACCAGGTTCGGGTCGAATTCGACCGACTGCTTTTTCAGGTTTTGTCCGAGGCCGTTGCCAATGTTCATTCCCAGCGCGTAGCTGAACTTTTCTTTTCGGTTTTTGAATGGACTCGTCTCGGCACTCTTTGCCGGTGCTTTGGACGGCTCTTTCGCTGCTGTTGACGGAGTTGTTGGAGTCTTCGCCGCCGGAGTCTGTTGGGCATTACCATTGGCCACCAACATCGTCCCGGCGGCCAATAGGACCGCTGCGAAGAAAGGTTTACGCATATTCTCTATTGTCCCATTGGGGGGCGTCTTGCGCCAAGGCGGTGAGGAAAAACGAGCCGGTACGATATCGGGTTAAGCACTCCCGATGTGCGCC
>JBAQIB010000107.1:0-22392 GCA_049288625.1 Terriglobales bacterium
ACGATATGACAAAGGTCATCCGCCTGGCGCATGAACGCGGAATCTGGGTGATCTCCGACGAGTGTTATGTTTACCTGAACTACAGCGGCGAGCGCTTCTCGGCCGGCTCGCTACGCGACTGCCGCGATCGCTTGCTGGTCGTCGGCTCGCTCTCCAAGACATATGCCATGACAGGGTGGCGGCTGGGCTTCACGCTTGGGCCATCGGCCGTGATTGCGGCCGTGCAGAAGCTCCAGAGCCAATCCACTTCGAACCCGACCTCGATTGTGCAGAAGGCAGCGGTGGCAGCGCTCAAGGGGCCGCAGCAATGCGTGGAAGGCATGCGCCTGGCCTACATCAAGCTGCGCGATCACGTGGTCGGCGGATTACGCTTGATTCCGGGGGTGAAATGCACTATGCCGGAAGGCGCCTTCTACGCCTATCCCAATGTGTCGGCATTCTTTGGCCGCGGCGGGATCAACTCGGCTGCCGACCTCGCAGGCAAGTTGCTGCGCGAGCTCCACGTGGCCACGGTTCCCGGAGAAGGCTTCGGCACCAAGGAACACATTCGCCTCTCGTACGCAACTTCGGTGGCTGAACTGGATCGTGGGCTGGAGAGGATGCACAAGTTCTTTGCGGCGCTGTAAGGGTTCGAGGCTCGTGTGGCGCGGGCACTCTTGGCCGCGCACGTTCAGTCTGTTGATACTCCGTCTGCGATTTGCATGATCCAACTTTACCCACTCCTGATGTCTCCCGCATTTGACCCGCGGCCTTGGGGTACGCTCGATCTTTCGCCGATTTATCCGAATCAGAAATTCAACGAGAAAATCGGCGAAGCCTGGCTCACGGGCGATCACTGCATGGTGACGAATGGGCCGCTGGCGCGGCGGACGCTGGCGGAGCTGAGCAAGGAATTCGGGACGGAACTGGTGGGCACAGCGGCGCGCGATCCGCGGCGCTTCCCGTTGCTGCTGAAATTTCTGTTTCCGGCGGAGAAGCTCTCGGTGCAGGTGCATCCTGACGATGCGACGGCGCAGGGCTTTGGCGAGCCGTGGGGCAAGACGGAATGCTGGTATGTGGCGCACGCGCGTCCGGGCGCGCAAGTTGCGCTGGGCTTGAAAACCGGGGTCACGCGCGCGCAGTTCGAGCAGGCGATTCATGACAACCGGGCGGAAGATTTGCTGAACTGGATCAATATTTTTCAGGGCGAAATGATTTATGTGGCCGGCGGCACGGTGCACACGCTCGGCCCGGGGTCGGTGATTGTCGAGACGCAGCAGCAGTCAGACACGACGTATCGGCTGTATGACTATGGAAGGAAAAGACCTTTGCATTTGGAGCGCGGACTCGCTTCGGTCAAAGAGCGCACCGCTTCAGGCAAAGTGATTCGGCCTGCTCCGGTTGCGATGGGTGGCAGGAACCGACGATCGCAAATGATCGCTGCGCCTTATTTCGGGGTGGACTTGTTCGAACTGGCTGAGCTGCAAGAGTTTACGACGCGCGATGAATCGGGCAAGGACTCAGCGCAAATACTGGTTGCGGTGGAGGGGTGCGGGATCGTGGAGGCTTCTGGGCTGGCACCGGTGACGCTGGCGAAGGGCGATGCGGTTGTGATTCCGGCTTGTTTACAACAGTTTGCGGTGCGGCCGCAATGGGCGGTCGAGTTCTTGCTGGCGTTTGTGCCGGGGGCGAAAGTCATGGAGCCGGCGACACGGCTGTAAAGCCAGCCGCGTGGAACATGTTCCACGTGGAACATGTTGCATAAAATATTGTACGTACATATCCCGCCTTCCGAGCGAATAGGCGGCGAACCAAAGATGTTTGGGAACAGATTGTGTACGTACAGTTGAGTATGCAAATTTCGCGGCGAAAATATTCTTTGGCGATTACTAACGGAGTAATACTCAGAAAGTACAATTAAGGGCAACTTCGGGGCGCAGAGCTGTAAGTGATTGATTTCTCGGGGACGGGGTGGCGCATAGGTTGAGGGCCGAAAGTCGCGGGGGCGGGTTACGAGATGGGTCATAGAATCAATGGGATAGGATGGGATGGTGACGGTTGAAGCTGGCGGAGAAGGCTTTATATATCATGGCTGTCAAGAGGTATTTCGAGGGGGCGATTTTTGCCGGTTTGCTGGTTGAAGGGTCGTTGAATCAGTAGGATCGGGTGAAGGTGGACGACAAAAGCCTATTGATTTTCTTGTTAACAGACAGGTACGTGACGAATTGGCTAAGAGTCACATGCAGGGAGATGGGTTGTTAGCCCCAAATCTGTCTAGCTGGGGAACGTGCGGACGATTTCCAGGATTTCGGCGTCGGTTAGGACTCGGGGGGATTTCTTCGCTTCTCCCATAATGCGTTTGGTCAATTCGGGAGTGACTGGCAAACCGTGACTGGCGAGATAATATTGCACGTTTGAATTGCCTGACATCGGACCAATTTCTATTTTCTGACTGCGACCGATCCAACCAGCCGGAACTCCTGAATAAATGCGATCGGCCAGCCATTCGTGCCCCTTGTTCTGCGCCTTGACAACGGCGGCCGCGTGAACACCGGTCGCAGTGCGGAAGGCGTCGCTGCCGACGATGGGAGTGTTAACCGGGATGGGAACGCCGGTAACCTGCGACACGAGTTGTACGTATTCGGGCAGTCGCGTCAGATCGTCGTTGCGAATTCCTAAAAGCTTCAGGTTGACCAGCAGCTGTTCGATCGCGGTATTGCCTACGCGCTCTCCTATGCCGAGAGCGGTGCCGTGAATGCGCGTTGCGCCCGCCTCGATTGCCGCCAGCGCGTTGGCTACGTCGAGGCCGCGGTCGCGATGTCCATGCCAGTCGATGCCGATCTGGGGCGAGCCGATCTCGTTGAGCAGTTCCTTGACCCAAGTGACCAGATTGAAGACACCATCGGGCGTCGCTGCGCCGCAGGTATCGCAGAGACACAGGCGCCTGGCGCCGCCTTCGACGGCTGCCGTCAGCAGGATGCGGAGGTCGTCGGGCGAGGAGCGAACGGTGTCCTCGGTGACATACATGACTTCGAGGCCTTCGCGCACGGCGAACGCGATGGCTTCGCGGCTGTGGCGCAGGATGTCGTCGAGACGCCATTCCTCAGCGTACTGGCGAATGGGACTGGAGCCGATAAAGATGAGGGCCTCGATTGGGACCCCGGTGAGCTGCGACGCTTCCGCGATGGGACGGATGTCGACAATCATGGTGCGGGCGGCGCAGGTGGCGCGAATGCGCATGCGGTGACGCGCAATCTCGCGGCAGAGGCGGACGACGGCGTCGCGCTGGCGCTCGCTTGCGCCAGGTAAACCGATATCGGCGGTTTCAATGCTGAGACTCTCCATGAGGTGGAGAATCTGGAGCTTGGTTTCGACGGAAGGATCGGTTACAGAAGGGCTTTGCAGGCCGTCGCGAAGGGTCTCATCGTGAACCTCAACGTAGCTGGGCCAGCGTGCGCGGCGCGGGCTATTCTCGGCCCAGTCGTAGATGAGACTCTTTTCTTCCGGCGTACTCATGGAATCCCCACGATTACTACTTAGCACCGACTGCTGGCGATTTGGCGAACGCACGGGCGCGAAGGCGTAGTTCCTGCGCGGCCTTATGGTCGCCCTTCGCCTCGCGCATCAACGCGAGGTGATACAGACCGCTTACGTCTTCGCTGGATTCTTCCTGATTGCGCTCGAACTCGCGCGTGGCCGCTTCGTACTCGCCCTTGCGCTCGTGAATGACTCCCAGATGGTAGTGCGCCATTACATATTCGGGCGTGAGCGCCAGAGACAATTCGAAGTGCTCGCGGGCTTCATCGAGCTGGCCGCTGTGAAACAAGGCGAGCGCAAGGCGATAGTGTGCGGCGTTGTAGTGGCGATCGATCTCGAGGCAGCGGCGGAAAGCAGTTATCGCTCGCGGCATGTCACCTCGATGGTAGTAAGCGACACCGAGATCGTAGTGTCCGAGGATGAAATTGGGCGCGGCGGCAACCGCTTTCTGGTAGCACTGCGCGGCCTGCTCGAGCAATCCCTGGTGAAAGTGGAGGTTCCCGAGCAGATGGTTGGCGAGCGCGTGGTTGGGTTCAGTGGCGAGAAGGCGTTCGAGTTCGTGGCGAGCTTCCTGGCCGCGCCCCTCGCGCTCGTGGACAAGGGCGAGCAGCAGGCGTTGATCGATAGCGGCATCGCGCAGGAAGACTCCGCATTCGGCGCAAAACTTGTCGCGCTCAGCAGCAGGGCGTCCGCAGCGTGGACAGCGAAGGAGATTGGAATTGGGCATGAATGCCTCCTGAGAAGGCCAAAAATCACAGGATACGCGACCTAGTGGGGATTCACAAAATGCAAGTAAGGAGGCGCGCGCCGGGTTCGAAAAAGTTGGGGACGGGCTAAAGCCCGTCCCCACATTGCTTCGATCCACACGGCTTATTGCCCACCGGCTACGAACTTAGTGCGTGAACGAGAAGCTCAGACCGGTGGCCAGGGTGATGTCGTTCCTCTCGATGAGCGGAGACGAAATTATTGGGTGATTATCGAAAACATCGTTAAATGTGGCTTGCCAACCGAGCCACTTATAGAGCTTGGTATTGAAGCCGAGGTTGAAGGCGCCGCGTAGAATGCGCACGTTGTCGGGATTGGTGAAAGTCTTGCTGCCGACTGTGGTGAAGCCGGAGGGATTAATGTTGACCTGGCTGAAGCTGGGATAGAGGAGAAAGCTCTGGGTGAACATGCTGTTCTTCCCGATCTTGTGGGTGAAGTTATCGCCGACGGTCAAAGCGGCGGAGCTGTCGGAATGGCTGTAGGTCGGCGGGGGCGGCGTTGAGCTGGTCAGACCGGAGAAGCTCTCATGCGTGTAGTTGATTCCGGCGAGCAGATCAAGAGTCGTGGTGGGAGTCTTGATGGCGTGGAAGCCGATACCGCCGCCGAGGATGTAACGCAGATCGAGGTCCTGCAGCGAGTTGTTGAAGAAGTCGCCACTCACGAACGCGAAGACGCGCGGGACGATGTCGCGGTCGTAGCGGATACTGCCGTCGTTCGAATTCGCTGTGGTTGTCGACGTAATGGGCGTGACTTTGTTGTTAGTGGTAGTGGCATAGACGGTGGTTTCGGAAAGCGTCAACTTGTCATGGAAACCAGTGCGGGTGGCGTTGAGGCCGATGTTCAGGTTCTTGGTTTCGCTGTTACCGGCGGTCAGAGCGAAGCCCAAGTTCGCGCCTCCTGCCCAGCCTTCACCAAAGCCGGGATGCAGACTCTTCTGATAAGCGGCTTCTTCTGCGGGACTGCGCAGGATGGTCACAGATGCGATGGGCGCTTCGACCGATCCACCGGTTTTGGTGGCGACGACGAGTTTATCGGCGGAGGTGGTAACCGGGCCGACTGCGGTTTTGCCTCCGGCGGTGACGTTGAGATCGCCGGTCGAGGTCATGGACTGGATGTCATCGAACTTGATGGTCAGGTCGCCGGCATAGTCGGTTTTGAGCACGAGCGTCTTGCCATCAGACTTGGCAATTGTGCCGGTTAACTTGTCGCCGTTTTTCAGGATCACCTGATCGGCGAACGCCGGAATTGTCATCAACACTAAGAGAGCAACTACGAGTTTGCTACGCACAGAACTCCTCCTTGAATATTTGAACCGCATGAATGCGGGGATTGACTTGCAAGGGGCCGGGATAACAGGATCCCGCGATCGCCCGGGAAACGGACACTGCAACCTTCACTAAGTAATTAAGGGTAAGGGAATTATAGCTACGGAATGAGAAGTTGTCACGCTTGCCGGCAGGAAAAACAACTGAGACTTACACCTTTTCTTCCGGCTTGTTATCGGACTTTGGCTCGGACTTGGTTTCGGTCTTACCGGCTGCGCCTTCTTTCATCCCTTCCTTAAGTGCCTTGAGACCTTCGCCGATTCCCTTGCCGAGTTCAGGGAGCCTTTTGGGGCCGAACAGCAACAATGCGATGGCAAGAACCACGAGCCAGTGCCATATCGAAAACTCACCCATAGGACCTCCAAAGCCGACAGGCTGTCCGAAGCGAACCGGCCGCACTCTCTTCTAGTTAGTGTAGCGCAAGTGAAGCAGGGAGTCTTGCGAAAGGCAACTCCCCTTCACTCAATTGATGGGGGCGACCCTTCGACAAGCTCAGGGCAGGCTCCAGGGCACGACGCGGCCGCCTCAGGAATTTACAGATTGGCAGGGCGGCGGTGGCCGAAATTGACACCCGGCCATTGGCCGCACGGGCAGGCCGATTCGTTACTTCCGTGACCTATCAGCAGCCTCGCATGCGGGCTATTTTGGCCGCAGGGCGATTCTCGCGCAAACGCCGCGCCGCAGCTTTCCTTCTGCGCCGTGCCACGCGCCGCCGGAGGATTCGTGAAACGGGGTTGGCTGGCCGGTTTGTCACTTCTGCTGATGGCGGGTGTTTTGCGGGCGGAGTCAGCTCCACCCAGCCCGTGTTTGGACGATATTTTCCTGTGGCTGGCGGGAGGGTTATCGAGCGCGCGCATTGAGCGCCTCGTGGGGACCGCGCAGGGCGAAACTGGCCTGGCTTGCCGGCGTACCTCGACCTGCATTCGCGCGCTCCAGAATGGCGGAGCGGACGCCAACCTGATTCAGTATCTGGGCGGCCCGAACGGGGTTCAGTCGGCGGCTCATCTGAAAGCGGCTTCGCAGTCGCAGCAAAACACATCGAGTGCGGATTGCAGTTGCTCTGGCGCGGTGGCCGAGGTTGCTGCGCTTGTTCACAGCAAGAATCTGAATGCGGCTGAGGACAAGGTTCGAGAGCTGCTGCGGGACGATCCCAAGAATGCACCGCTGATTTTTGTCCTTGGGACGATTCTGCGCGGCCAGGAGCGGTTTGATGAGGCGCTTGACGCCTTCATGGAATCGGAGCAACTGGAGCCGGGCTTCCCCGAAACCCACAGCCAGATTTCCTATCTCTTTTATCGGACGGACGACGGCGACGACGCATTGGCCGAGGCACGCACGGCGCTGAGCATCGATCCGGGGAATGCGGAAGGGTACCGCTACCTTGGGCTGGCGCTGTATGCCAAACGACATTACGATGCGGCTCTGAACGCCTTTGAGAAGTCTCTGGAGCGGGAACCGGAGAATGCCGATGCGTATTTCGACATCGGGATTACGGAGCACGACAAAGGGGAGTTGCGGCAGGCGGCGGTTGCCTATCGCCACGCGCTGTGGCTGCGTCAGGATTTCTGGCAGGCGCACAGCAATTTGGGTGTCACGCTGCACGATATGGGAAAGCTGGATGAATCGCTGGCGGAGTATCGGACGGCGATCCGGCTGAAGCCTGATGAGCCCAGTGTGCGCAACAATCTTGGCAACACGCTTTGCGATAAGGAAGATTTCGACAACGCGATTGCCGAATTCAAGGCGCTGTACCGCGACAATCCGGACTGGGATGGCGGACATAACTGCCTGGCGCGCGCCTATATGGCGAAGCGAGACTATCCGGCGGCGATCCTGGAGCTGCAGGTGGCAATCGCGGCCAATCCGGCGGGCGCGGTCGAGCACCGGGTGCTGGGGCAGGCGCTGCTGCTGATTGGAAAGGATCAAGAGGCGGCGGAAGCGTTGCGCAAAGCGGTTGAACTCAAGCCGGAGTCGGCGATTGCCCATCATTACCTGGGGACGGCGCTGGTTAACACGCAGCAACTGGGCGAGGCGGAAAAGGAATTTCGGGAGGCCTTGAAGCTGGAGCCGAGCGCGCAGAATCATTATGCGCTGGCGGCATGCCTGATGGCGCTGAACCGCTATGAGGAAGCGTTGGGCGAGTTGGAGATCGCGTCTCGGCTGGACCCGAAGGAAAACCTCTACCGGGCGCGCATGCAGGAAGCGGCTCGCATGATCACGACAACAAAGTAAGGCGCTTTCCAGGAAGAAGGTCGCGATGATTACTTTCGTGCGTCGCGTCGGGTCATAGAGGGGCTCTAGAATTGGGGGTTAAAGCGGCCTTGCAGCCGCGGATTGGAAATCTTATGGACGGCACTGCGGCGAGGCAAGCGCGAGAGAAGTTTGTGAATCCAGGGGCACGCGACACACCGGCACCGACGGCCGCCGCCACGGTAACGCGTGCCATCGGATACGGGATGCCGTGCGCAAATTGCCGCGCCTACTATCCCGCGGACATGCAGGCTTGCCCGATTTGTCACGCGAAAGAGCGGGTCTCGCCGACCGCAGTGGCGCCCATTCCAGGTTCGCAGACCTCGGCGGAGCCGGACCAGGCAAAATTGCTGGCGGAAGAGCGGGACCGGCTGCGTCAACTGAAATCGCAGATCTATGCGTCGCATCCGCAGGTGGCGACGACCACGTTTCGCTGCGCGCTTGATCAGAATCACGACGGCGACGTCGAACCAGCCGCAGTTTGCCACAGTTGCTACAGCGCGGCGCGGCAGCGGGCGGATCGGATCGAGGGGGCGCTGCAAATGGACACGCAGGCCGCGGCGAAGATTGTGTATGAGGCGGTTTGGGCGGACACATCCGATCCGAATAAGACCTACTTGAACGCGGCTAATGCGCTGCTGTCGGAACTGCGGAAGCGTGGCGGGATCGGGCTGGCGGCCAAGGCGAGTCAGGCGGCGCATTAGGCTGGGCAAGAACTGGTCTTCCGCCCCTGTGGGGCTAAATCACTTCGGACTAGTACCCACGGCTTGCGCCGTGGGCTGCAATCTTTCGCCGCTTCGCGGCTGAGCGTGACATCCCTGCCTTCGCGTGCGTCATTCTTCCACAAAACATAGCTTGCCGAAGACTTCAGGCACGTGGAAGTTGGGCTGCGGCGTGTTGGTGGGCTGCCACGCGGAATAGAAGCGCGGCTCCTTTTTCCCTTCGACCCGGTAGAAGTTGACGCGCCAGACGGCGGCGGAGTCGAAGTTCACGGTCAGAGCGGCTATCGGAATGGCGAGTTCGGCTGACCACGTGTGGCTTGCGGGATCGAGCCAGACTGAGCGCTGGAGACCGCTTTTGAGGTCGTTCAGGCCGCCGGGGAAGATGTCCAGATCGATCCACATACCGTTGGGACTGACCTCGAATTCACGATAGAAGCGTGTACGAGACGGATCGGGCTGGAGAAAAGCTTCGGCCACGTCGCGGTCCCAGAGATGGTCGCGGCGTCCGCTGGGGTCGGAGTCATCGAACACGAATAAGTTGCGGTAGCGGCACTGGAAGCGCAGATAGATGGTCGCGGGCGTCCACAGGACGCGGACTTCGGTTTGGCGCGCGGAGTCGGGATTCCGTCCCTGCCAATCGGCGCAGAAAGTAATTGGTGTTGACAGCGACCAGTCGGGCGCGGGCTGGCGCGCGTCGAGGGGAATTTCACGCGCGACGCGGAGGGCGGAGATGGTGGTAGTCGCCGGAGAACGAGAATTGTCTGCCTGAGCCATGAGTGTCTGGGTCACCAAAAAACTATCGTAAATGTCAGTTGGCGGATAGTGAGCATAGAGTTTCCGTGGGCGATCGAGGGGGGGCGTTCGGCTCCGCTTCAGCGCCGGTGCGCGCCGCACGGAATTCATTTTGACCGCAAGATCCGGATAGTCCGCGCGGGGCGCCTCGGCCTATGTTAGCGGCATGACAACGAATGCGATACTTTCAGAGGACGGAGTCCTCCAACGGGCAGACGAAATGAAGTCCACCTCCAACCTGAACGAAGCCCGACGCTGGGAGGCTGTTCTGCAACGCGACAGCGGGCTCGATGGCGCGTTTGTTTTTGCCGTTTCGAGCACTGGGGTTTTCTGCCGGCCGTCGTGTCCGGCGCGGCGGCCGCGGCGCGCGAACGTGCGATTCTTCGAGCACGCAACGGCGGCGGAGCAAGCCGGGTACCGGGCCTGCCTGCGATGCCGGCCTAAGGCGGTGGATGGGAATCCGCAGTCGGCGCTGGTGCGCGCGGTTTGCCGGTACATCGAGCAACATATCGAAGATCGGCTCACGCTCAGCGTGCTGGCCAAACAGTTCCGGCGTAGCCCGTTCCATTTGCAGCGGACGTTCAAGACCGTGCTGGGGGTTTCGCCGAAGGCTTACATGGACGCGTGCCGTTTGCGGCAGGTAAAGCAGAACCTGCGGGATGGACACGACGTGACGACCTCGCTCTATGCCGCGGGGTACGGGTCGAGCAGCAGGCTTTACGAGCGCACGGCAGGGCAACTGGGAATGACTCCGGAAAAGTACCGGCGGGGCGCGATTGCTGCCGTGGTGCGCTATACGATTGCGCCGTCGCCGCTGGGGCGCATGCTGATTGCCGCTACCGATAAGGGGATTTGCGCAATCCAGTTCGCGGACTCTGAGGCGGCGTTACAGCAAGGGTTGATGCGCGAGTTTCCGTTTGCGGTGCGGCGGCGGGATGATGCGGCGCTGGCGGAATGGAAAACGAACCTGGGACGGCTGATTAATGGACAGGAGGCGCATCCATCATCATCATTGCCGCTCGATATTCGCGCGACAGCTTTTCAGCGGCGCGTATGGGAGTGCTTGCAGAAAATACCGCGGGGGGAAACGCGCTCGTATAGCGCGGTGGCGAAGAAGATCGGCATGCCGAAGGCGACGCGGGCCGTAGCGCGGGCGTGCGCCGCGAACCCGGTTGCGGTCGTGATTCCGTGCCATCGCGTGGTGCGCGTAGATGGCGAGTCAGGCGGGTATCGGTGGGGAATGGAGAGAAAAGAAAAGTTACTAGCGATGGAGAAAGATGCCGGAGCGATCCTGTCTTAGCTCTGATTTACCAACAGCAGTCCAACCTGTTGCAGTTCGTAGCAATCACCGGGAACTTTGCCATGCGGAGGCTCGTATGTGGAAGCAGAGGACATATGAGGAAGATTCTTTTGCTTCTGGGAGCAATGTTGGTATCGATAGGTTCTTGGGCTCAATCGGGCGCATGCCCGGAGATTCTGGTGCTGGGGACGTACCACATGTCGAACCCGGGACGCGATGTCTACAACATGCAGGCTGACGATATTCAATCACCGAAACGTCAGCAGGAGATCGCGGAACTGATCGAGGTTCTGAAGAAATTTCATCCAACAAAAATTGCAATCGAAGCGGATGCCGGAAGCGAGCGCGTGGATCGAGAGTATTCCGACTACGTGGCGGGGAAGTACACGTTGACGCGTAACGAGATTGATCAAATCGGATACCGGCTGGCTAAAGAGCTTGGCCATCGCGCGGTCTATGGAGTCGACGAAGAGGGCGATTTCCCTTGGCAGCGGCTGGCCAATTACGCCAAGGGCACTGGCCAAAAAGAGAAGTTCGACGCCTTAGCGGCGAGTATGGGAACGCTGGTGAAGGAGCAAGACGAGTTCCTGAAGTCCCACACTGTGCTTGAGACGTTGGGTTACATGAACTCAGATTCGAGGGCGGCGAAAGATGTGGCTTTCTACTACGGCTTCGTGCCCTATGGGGAGCCCGGGGACTATGCAGGATCTGACCTGCTGGCAGCGTGGTACCAAAGAAATATTCGCATTTATCACAATATCGTCAAGCTGATCGAATCTCCGAATGACAGGATTCTCGTTATTTATGGGGCCGGTCACCTCGGATGGCTACGGCAAGACATCACCAATGACGCGACAGTGAAGTTACGGAAGCTGGGCGACCTGACCGGGCAGCAATGAATGGCTGCCCGATCATTCGAGGGGCATAGTCATTTTCACTTCATTTCCGTTTTCGCGGGCTTGGCGGCATGGCCTTTCAGTTCGACGACGATTATGTCCATTGCGGCGTCGCCCGTGTTCTCCGGCAAATGAGTGGCGGCGGCGCCGTACATTGCTTCGCCGGCTTTGGCGTTGAATTCTTGCTTCTTGCCATCGGGAAAGGTGAACTGCCCTTTAGCGTCGGTAAGGAAAACCGCAACCGTGGCGGGATGGCTGTGCATGACCGACTTCTCGTGCGCACCGTAGTGAACTTTCAAAATCCGTACGCGGTCGTTTTCGCTGACGACGGTGTAATGTTTGGGATCGACCTGGGCCGCATCCTGGGCCGAGACGATTGGGGCGAGACAAAGACACGCCGCTACCCCATACAGCGCTAGTCGCACTCGCATGTTTTCTCCTTGAATTTCGTGGAATTTGTTGAAAAGCCGGACAACACTACTTCAGGCGGGATCGGGAAGTCAATCCGGCGTGGCCAGCGCCCCCCACCTGAGTGCCATTCCCAAGCTCTTGCGTATAGGGTAACTTTCTACTTGAGTAGGCTTCGGGGGAGGGCTGCTCGACTAACGTCCCACGACTCTTTGAGTCTGGGGCGTTTTGTTTTGCCCCCATTGTTAGTGCCTTACCGGGTCAGCGCGTCGTATTTCTTCCGCGCCTCCTTAAACATTGTCAGGACGGATTGTTTCTCCGCGTCCGTGTTCCAGGACGTGTTGCTCTGCACGGCCGCGATCAGGCGGTCCATCCAGGCCACGAAATAAGCGGCGTCGGCGGGGCTGTGGAGCGGCTTGCCCGCACCGACTACATAAATCGGGCTCGTTGTCGCGTATGGATAGATATCGAGAATCGGGTACTCCGCCTTATCGCTGAAGGCGCGCAGGACACACCAGCCGCTGGTTTCGATGGGGAGGGAGCCGTCGACATGGGCGGAGGTGTGGTCGCCGTCGAGCGTGAGTTCGCGTGCGACTTGGCCGTTGCAGACGATTTGGAGGTGATCGATGGGAACGATCGAGAACAATTCCGCTGAGAACGAAATCTCTTGCCCTTGTTTCTGCGCGATCTTGTCTAACTTCACTTCCGCGCCTATGGGTTGGCCGCCGAGCGAAAAGTGCAGAATCGGACCGTTGGTGGCGAAGGTGTGACCGGCTTTGATCGCCGCGAGCCAAGGCTCGATCTTCAGGGGTTCGTTGGGCGGCGTGGCGGAAACCTCGGCGTAGACGCGGTTCAATCCAATCGGGCCGCGCAAGGAGGCGTAGTTGCCCATGAAATCTGTGCCGGCGGCAGTGGGCAGACGGAATCCGCAGTTGAGGAGCTTGTACCAGACCTCGGCGGTGGACTTGTGATCGGAGAAACCGACGACCTCGATGTAATCGACCTTGCCGAGAGCCACGTCAGCGGGGAGTTCGTCGGTGAGAGAGTCGTCTTTGGCCGGGTCGGGAAAGGTGTCGAAGGGATGCACATAGCCGACCAGCGCGCCCTGCGCATGCGCCATATCGGCCACGTCGGCATTGGTTGGGTACAGGCCGGCGGCGGCAGTGTTGGGATAGGCAACGTATCCGGGGAGCAGGAAGTTGCGTTTAAGATTCAGAAGGCCGAAGTGGCCCCAGTAGCTGGTGTGAAATTCCTGACCATGAAAGAGTAAGTGCTCGTTTGTGGAGGCGGGATCGAGTTTCGGGGAAAAATAGGAGATATCGGGGATGCGTTGTTCTTTGTTGACGATCAGATTTTCGACGATCGCCAGATCTTCCGCCGAGGCCTGCTCGATCAGATGCTGCGGCGTGTTGCGGTAAGTTCCGGCGTAGTTCATGTGCACGTGAACGTCGCCGCTGACCCAGTCAGTGAGGGTCGTCAGTTCAATAGGAAAACCAACTATTTTCACGTTAAGTTGGGCGGTTTCGCCAGCCTTCACTTCGAGTTTGCGCTGCTCAAAATGATTTTCGAAGCCGCGCATGACGTCGACTTGCAGTTGGCCCGCGGGCACGGTAATTTCCGATTCGCCCGTCGTATCGAAATAGTGTGCTTCGAACGGGCGTTCGGAGCGGGTGAAGCTATCGTCGGCGTAGATCCAGGCGTCGTCGGGGGCGTAAGCACGTCCGTCGGATGCGGTCACGAAAACCCGCGCTGGAATCGGCTTCCCGAATGCGTCGACGACTTTCAGCGCAAGCCGTCCCATCGACTGCAGGTATTTGCGCTCGTGCGCGATTACTTCGGTCTGTGCTCCTCCGGGAATCGTTTGGACCCACAACGACGTGTTCCCGCCTCGATTGGAGATGAAGGCAATCTTCGTTCCGTCCGGCGACCAACGAGGATTGGTGTTGTCGTAATCGCCGTAGGAGATGGGAAACGCATCTCCGCCTTCTGCGGGCATTAACCAAAGCTGATGCCACTGCTGACCGAGATAAGATGCGTAGACGATGCGCTTGCCGTCGGGAGAGAAATCGGGCCGGGCCTTCCAGTTCGTTTCTTCGTAGTGGATCTCGCGCGCTTCGGGTCCGGGGTCGGCCTCTATGCGCCAGAATCCGCCGGTGCCGTGGATGTGACCGCGATTCGAGATGAAGAGAATTTCCGAACCGTCGCGCGACCATACAGGACTGATTTCGTGATCGGCTTTGCTGTAGTAGTAGCGCGGCAGGTCGCTGACGTGCTCGGGCGTGAGTTGCTGAATGTTGCCGAGGGAACCGTCGGCGAAGTGGGCGACAAAGATATGAAAGTGACCTTTGTACGAGGTTGAGACGAAGGCAAGGCGCTTGCCGTCGGGAGAAAGGCGCGGCTCGACATTGACGGCGCCTCCTGAGGTCATTTGCCGGAGCCGGTCGTCGCGCACATCCAAGGACCACAGTTCGACGGCATCGTGGTCGTAGCGCGCGAACACGATCCAGCGGCCATCGCTCGACCAATCGGGCTGATAGTCATAGCCGGAACCGGCGGTGAGTTGCTCGGCGGTTGCACTCCCCACTTCCTGCCGCCACAGCGATCCGGCCATCGAGTAGACGAGGGATTTCGAGTCTGGCGACCAGGCCACAGCACTCGGCCCAGTGGTGAGTTGCGGCAGATACATTTCGCGATAGTAGTAGGAGTGAGGCAGATCGATCTGCTTGAGCACGGGCTCGCGCTGGGCGAGGCAGGCGATGGAGGAAAGCAAAAAAAAGCAAATCGCGCGGTACATGAAAAGTTCTCCGCAAGGAAGTAAAGCACAAAATGGCGGCAAGCGACGAACGGGTCAGGCCCGACGGGCGGGACCCCATCACGGACTTTGCTTACTCAGTGGCTTGAGTTAAGGTCTTAGCCGGAGATGAAGCACAGGGTTCTGTGGTTAGCTATCGTTGGCATTGCGTTGAGTGCGAGTCTCAGCGCGGTGAATATTTTCCTGACGCCGCTGCCTGCGGGTCTGCTGTTGACCGTGCGATGGGTCTCTATCGCGCTGCTGGCGATTTACGCATTGTATAGACGGTCGCTCGCGGTTTGGATTTTGGTGGCGATGGTGGCGGGCGCCGCTATTGGATACGACTGGCCTAGCACGGCGATCAAGTTGCAGCCGATCGGGGCAATCTTCCTGCGGCTTATCAAGACGATTATTGCTCCTCTCCTTTTTGCCACGCTGGTTGGCGGCATTGCGGCGCACTCGGACCTAAAGAAGGTCGGGCGCATGGGAATCAAGGCGATCGTCTACTTTGAAATCATCACCACGCTGGCGCTGATCATTGGTCTGGCTGCGATCAATATCAGCAGGGCTGGCGCCGGCGTGCATCTGGCCGCGCCGGGCGGCGAAAATCTGCCGGTGCAGAAGTTGACTGCGGCAGAAACCATTCTGCATATTTTTCCGGAAAACATCGCCAAGTCGATCGCCGAAGGGCAGGTGCTGCAAGTTGTCGTGTTCAGCATTTTGTTTGGCATGGCGCTCGCGATGGTGCCTGAGGAACGGCGCCGGCCCTTGCTGAAACTGACCGACAGCCTGGCGGCGACGATGTTTAAATTCACGAACCTGGTGATGTACTTCGCTCCGCTTGGTGTGGGCGCAGCGATTGCCTACACGGTCGGTAGCACCGGCATCGGAGTTCTGCTGAATCTGGCTAAGCTGCTCGGGACGCTCTATGTTGCGCTAGCAGTTTTCATCGTTTGCGTCCTGCTGCCCGTGGCGCTGTTGGCGCGGGTGCCGCTGAAAAAATTTGTTGCCGCTGTGGCCGAGCCGGTTTCAATTGCATTCGGAACGTCGAGTTCCGAGGCTGCTTTGCCGCGCGCCATGGAGGCGATGGAAGGTCTGGGCGTACCGCGGCAGGTTGTGGCATTTGTAATGCCGACGGGCTACAGCTTCAACCTGGACGGAAGTACCTTGTACCTATCCCTGGCGGCGATCTTTGTGGCGCAAGCGGCAGGCGTACATCTCAGCCTGGGAAGGCAGCTCCTGCTCCTTATTACTCTCATGCTGACCAGCAAAGGTGTGGCCGGAGTATCTCGTGCTGCCATCGTCATACTCTTGGGGACAGTTGGATCTTTCGGCTTGCCGACCGAGCCCGTATTTATTCTTCTCGGGATCGATCCCCTGATGGATATGGCGCGCACAGCCATCAATGTGCTGGGGAATTGCCTGGCCACCGTGGTCGTAGCACGTTGGGAAGGCGACTTCGAGGGCGCTCCGCTGGAGCCCGTTCCAAAGAGCGCGTCCGGCAGTTGATGTTTTCGCCGGCGACTGGAAGCTTGACTGCGGCGCTTTCAACACAGGAAAAGCGTTTTGGACTAAACTTCCTTACTCGAGGAGAGATCCGGGGCCCCCGCTAGAACGTAATTGAGTGGTGGCCGCTTCGAACTCCGATATCCGCATGCTGCTTCGAGCGAAGGTCTTGCCCCGGGCCGAGCACACGCGGTGTGTGTTCATCACCGGAGGAACTGGGTATCTGGGCGGTAGTCTGATTCCTGCTCTGATTGAGCGTGGCCATCGAGTGCGGGCGCTGGTCCGTCCGGGATCGAAGGGCAAGGTGCCGCCCAACTGCGAAGCCGTCCCGGGGAATGCCCTCGACGCAAAAACATATCGACACCTCGTTAGCCCGGCCGACACGCTCGTGCACATGGTGGGGGTTCCGCACCCATCCCCATCCAAGGGCGCCGAGTTCCGCGCGGTAGACTTGGTTGCTGGACGCGAAGCGATCAGCGCAGCCGCCGAACTTGGCTTACAGCATTTTGTATATCTGAGCGTGGCTCATCCGGCGCCCATGATGAAGGACTACATTGCAGTGCGTGCCGAGTGCGAGCGCATGATTCAGGAACGGCGTCTCAACGGGACCATTCTGCGGCCTTGGTACGTGCTGGGACCGGGGCATCGCTGGCCTTACGCCCTGCTGCCTTTCTACAAGGTGGCAGAATGGTTGCCGTTCACCCGGGCCGGCGCCGAGCGCCTGGGCCTGGTGACGCTCCAGCAGATGGTACTAGCACTGATGGAGGCCGTGGAAACACCAGTCCAGGGTACGCGCGTCATGGGTGTATCCGAAATCCGCGCAGCACAGTTGAATTTCTCCTCGGGCCGAGCCCGCCAAACCGCCTGAAAATGCCCATCCAGCGCGCATTGTGGACCGAAAGTAACTTCAATTACTGAAGCTCATGGTCACGGGGAATCTTTCGGCCTCCTCCCAGAGATGCGAAATTGATGGAGCAGGATGGGTAAGTGGGAGAGAAAGGGACTCATGGATTGCGATAACCGAGAAAGCATGGAAGAGATCCAACTTCGTATCTTGCGCGTGACCGATGATTTGCGAGTCATCCAGAGCGAACTTAACTGCGCCGCCATGCAAGCCCCCACCGACCCGGAACTGCTCGAGGCGCTGGCCGATTCCTCGCAACTGGAGTCGATCCACGTACTCAAGTCGGCACTCGATCAGATGCGGCACTTCCTTTGGTTCTACATGCAGGTGGTGACCAGCGATTCGGAAATGGGCGAGAAATTTCGCCAGACCGTCCGCCAGGAAGCGACGGCACGGGACCCTGAACTCGACCAGCAGTTTCAGAGTGCCACCGACGCCATTATGCTGCGTTATATTGCGGACAGCCGCTTCCGCAAGCCAAATTAGGGGTTTCGCCCTAACGCCGTTGGCGCGTTGCCGTTGAAGTAAAATTCAGCGGTTGATGCATTCTGCGCAGATACGTTTCGCCGAGCCCGCCGACGCCTCCGCCATCGCCGCCCTAGTGAATGCTGCTTTTCGGCCGGAGCGTTTCTTTATTGATGCCGACCGCACCAATCCTGAGAAAACCGCAGCCCTTCTTCAGACCGGGAAGTTCCTCTTGCTGTTCGAAGATGGAGTGCTGGCCGGTTGTGTTTACACCGAACTGCGCGCCGAGCGAGGTTACTTCGGATTGCTGGCCGTCGATCCGCAACATCAACGCGCCGGAATCGGCGCTCGCCTGATTGCCGCAGCTGAACAGCACTGCCGTGCCGCCGGCTGCCGGTTCATGGACCTCACCTTCGTCAATGTGCGCCAGGAGCTGCCGGGGTATTACCGGCGCTTCGGTTACGCCGAGAATGGCACGCTGCCCTTCCCTCCCGAGCAGGTGACAAAGATTCCTGTGCACCTGGTGCGGATGTCGAAGGCGTTGTAGAGAGTGCTTGAGAAACAGTCTTGTGAGCACCGGGCTCGCTCGTTTCCACAGCGCCCACGGCTCACCAGGCTGCGGAAGAAGTCCGCTGGCGTGCCAAAAGCGACCACCGGGGCTGAAGCCCTCACTGATTTGACGCGGCTGGCGCGGCCCTGAAGGCCGCTCTTCCACAGTCGCGTTTACACTCGTGGCTTTTCCCGCAGCCTCCTGGAACGAATCCGAGTTTTCAGCAAACGGGATAGCCCGGAAACATGTAGTGCGAAAAAAAGGGGCGCGCCGAAGCGCGCCCGTTAACTGGAGGAACAACAATCAATAACCAACAACAAGGTTCAGCAGGACAAACTTGTTCTCATCGTCCGAACCCGGCCGACTGCATGGACTGCCGGGAAATGTCAGATGTGGACGCAATTCCTTGCATGCGCAGCTTGAATTCGTCGGCGTTCGACGCGCTTTCGAGAGCGGTATCGTAATTGACCAAGCCCGCCTGGAACAAATCCCAGAGGGACTGGTCGAAGGTCTGCATACCGTACTGCGACGTGCCGGCAGAAATCGCGTCGCGAATGGCTCGCGTTTTTTCGGGCACCAGAATGCACTCGCGAATATACGGCGTGGTCACCATCACTTCGACAGCGGGGACGCGGCCTTCGGCATCGGAGCGCCGGACCAGCCGCTGGCTGACGATGGCGCGCAAAACAGCCGCCAATTGCAGCCGGATCTGTTTCTGCTCGGGGGGCGGGAAGATGGCGATGATGCGGTTGATGCTTTCGACCGCATCCAGAGTGTGCAAGGTAGAGAAAACCATGTGGCCGGTTTCGGCCGCGTGGAGTGCGGTGCCGATCGTTTCCAGGTCGCGCATTTCACCCACCAGGATTACGTCCGGATCCTGACGCAAGCTGGCGCGCAAGGCGGCCCCAAATGACGGCGTATCTACTTCCACTTCGCGCTGGTTGCAATATCCCTTTTTGTCGCGGTGCAGGAATTCGATGGGATCTTCGATGGTGATGATGTGCTCGGCGCGGGTGGAGTTGATGCGGTCGACCATGGCGGCGAGCGTGGTTGACTTGCCGGAGCCGGTAACGCCGGTCACCAGCACGAGGCCGCGCGGCATGTCGCAGATCTGCTCGACCACCTTGGGCAGAAACAGCTCGTCGAGCGCACGAATCTTGGTCGGAATGACGCGGAGCACCAGCCCCACGTTGCCGCGTTGCTGAAAGACGTTGACACGGAAGCGCCCCAGGCCGGCAACGCCGTAGGCCATGTCGATTTCGGTGGTCTCTTTGAATTTCTGCTTTTGCCGGGCGGACATCATGCTGAAAGCCATGTTCAACATGTCTTCGGCGGAGACGCGCGGCTGGTCGGTCAGCGGGATCAGTTCGCCATCGATGCGCAGGTGCGGGTAGTTGCCGACCTTGAGGTGCAAGTCAGAGGCTCGCCTCTCCATGGCAATACGCAGCAGGTCGTCGATATTCATGCGGGCAGGCTCCAGCTATGTATCATGACCGGAGCGGGGCGTTACGGCGAGATGACGGAGGTAACGGGACTTCGGCTAGGGGCCGTTGGGCGGTATGGCAGGAAAAAGCCGCCCCTAGCAGCATGATCGCTGATTGGGGGCGGCTTCTCTGCATATGTTTTTCGCGGGCGAGGGCGCCCGCGCCACACAATCAAGCAGCGCTGGTCTTCTGGCCGGGCATCTGGAAGGGCTCGTCGTAGCTGCCGCCATAAATCGACGGCACTTTCGATCCCATGGGGCGCAGGTAAGTTGCCAGTTCGCCGCGGTGGTGAATGCTGTGATTGTTGAGGAATCCGAGATAGAAGGCGGCCGGCAAGTTGAAGACACCGAGGAAATCAACCGGGGTCGCCAACTGCGCGGGGGACATGGCGCGAACGCGTGCGATGCCGCGCTTCATCTCGCGGTCATACCAGGCGACCAAATCGGCGATGTTCTTGGGCTTATCGGCGCGCACTTTTTCGGCCATCGTGAACTTCATGTCGGCAATGCTGTCGAGGAAGTCCACGTCGGCGTCGGCAATATGCCAGGCCAGTTCCCATGCGGTGCGGGCGTGGGGATCGGGGCGGTGGTCGTGTTTGCTGTCGGGAACGGCGGCGATGACTTTCTTGGTGGTTTCCACTTCGCGGGCGACGCCATCGAGCATCATGGCGGAATAGATGGCAACGAACTCAGGCGTAGGTGCATGGCTGGGAGCGGGCATGGGATTTCTCCTTCGAATTTGGGGATTGTCAGACTCTGCCGAAGAGGCGGTTTGTACTGTAGTCGAAGGAAAAGCGAAAAGCAAGGGCTCAGAAAGCTATTTTGTGCGGGGCACATTGTGGGCAGAACTTTGGGTTTCGACGCGGGTTAGGATCCTCGACGGCTCGTTTACTCATCCAATCACGAGCCGCTTATAAGGAGTTGTTTCATGAGCGAATCCGTGAAAGCCCTGAGGCGATGAGAATGCAACGGCGATCGATATGCACCTCCGCAGGTGCTGTCCTGGCAGTTCTGGCGCTCGGACAGCTTTTGGCGTGGGCCAAGCTACTCGCAGCGGCGAGCGGTCCGTTAGTCGTGAACGACAAGAGCCACGTAGTGGTCATGGAGTACGAGGCGTGGTTTGGTCCTAAAGCGGTGACGTTTCAAGGTTTCTCAGCGCTACCCCTTTTGCAATCGGCCGACATGCTGGCCGTGGGCGGCGGCTATGACAGCGCGGACCCGGCGATTATCAAGCAACACGTCCGCTGGCTGGAATCCATGGGAGTAGACGCGGCCATCAGCGAAGTGACCAATAATGTGAGCTGCATCTTCAACAGCGAGTGGTTCGTTAAGAAATACGTCCGAAACTGTACCCCGGCTTTTCGGGCATATAACCGGCACATCCGCGATAACACAGGCAATCTGTATCCCGCGTGGACGGCGCTCGGCACGCGCATGAAACTCATTCCCCTGCTGGGCGGCATCGACAACAACGTCTTGACCAAAGACCGGGACGGAAAGACGGCCTTCGAAAAGGAGGCAGAGTTCTTCGGCGCGCTCTTACAGCGGTATCCGAATCTGAATGTGATTTACCAAGGCAAGCCGTTGATGCTTATTTTCACCGGCGCAGCGCAGGATCCGAACCCTGCCGACCATCCTCTCTGGTATCGCCTGGAGCAGTTTCTGGCAAAACATCCTGAGATCGGCCAGAAATACACGTTCAGGTTGATGGCGGGATATCTCGACAGCCAGCCGGATCTTTGGGCAACACAAGGCACGCCCAGCGGGCCAGTTGAGGTCAACCCTGCATATGGCTTTTGGAGTTGGGTCGACCGGCTCAACACTTCCTGCACGGAGCCGTTATGCCCTTACTATCCTTCCTATAATCTGGCCGGCTCCCGGGTAGAGAATTTTACGGCTTCGATCGCGACTGCTGGAGAAAATGGATGGGGATGTCCCAACCCCGAATCTCCGCCCTATTGCCCCGACGACGCGCTCCGTTTCGGAAGCGACGGAGGCTACGACACATTCGCTTCGTTCATGGGTTATGCGACTCAACTCGCTCCGATCTTTTTGATCATTCATCAGTTCAATGAATTTGGTCCGCCCGACGAGGGGTTCGACGCTAACACCCACGACGATATCGAGCCCGCGAATCTGTGGGGGCGTGGGGATTTGAAAATTGTGAGGGACGAGATCGTGGCCTACCGGAAGGCGGTGCGGTAAATGCGGAGTGCGGGCATTGCCCTAACGACCGCTTTCACGGCTTTTCCCAAGGTTGAAAGCCCTTACCAACACCTACGGCTGCGACGACTCCCGGTTCCAAAGCTGCCATCCAAGGGTCATGCGGCGGCAGCCGGACCCGCGCCAATACCCGAGTTGTGAGGATCAAGTGTTTTTTTTGATTCCCCCCTTGCATTCCCCTGCACAGTTTGGTATAAACGGTGAGATCGAGGACAGTGACTGAGTGTCTAAGGCTGCCTGCTGAATCCTCGCGGCGGCTTGTGGCATCCAATTCAATAAGCCTCTAGTTGACCCCTTTCCGGGGTTCGCATTCGGGGACAGAGTGCCCTGAAGGGTTTCCGCGCATAGCAGAGCCTCCAAGCGATCTTTATTATTGAGCCGTCTTCCGCTTCGGCGTGCGCCGATTTTGCCCACCTCTGCGGAAGAGCGTTTTCGAGTGCGCTGTAAAGAGTTCCCCGTCAATGAGTTGCATCGGTTGCGACCCTACCTGATGGAA
>JBAQIB010000108.1:0-1635 GCA_049288625.1 Terriglobales bacterium
GCGCCGCGCCGAACGTGGCGACACCGTGAGCGAACGAACGCTTGTGTTCGAGAGTTGGGATATGCTCGCCAAGGTCTTGACCGGCGAACGCTACCGGCTGCTCAAGCATGTGCATGCGCATCCCGAACCGTCGATCTCCGCGCTGGCGCGGGCCTTGGGGCGCATGCTGGCAAGGGCAGACCATGGGGCGAGGGAGAGCAAGAAGTGATGCGCGCAGCCATCTACGCCCGTTATTCGCATGAGAATTCGACGAGCAAATCCATCGTCGATCAGGTCGCCGCAGTGCGGCACTTTGCAAACAGCATCGGCGCTCATGTCGTGCGGGAATATCACGACGCGGCGGTTAGCGGCACCTCCCGCCACATCCGCCCGGGCCTTAAAAGGTTGATGCTTGCCTATCCGGTTATCACCCACACCCACTAAATGTAGGGTGCACCCATTCCCCGGAGTAAAGCCCGTCAAAGGTCGGCGCGGCTGCCCCGCCGGCGATTCCGAGCAGCGAGCGGAACGCGTTGAAGGGGTAAAAGCGGCGATTGAAGCGGAAGGTGAATTCGTTGAGGTAGGCTTGTAGATGCTTGGCGCTGACCCCGTGATGGATGCCGTTGATCCAGGTCTTCAGGTTGGCAAAGACCAAGTGGATGATCGGCAGGAATTCTTCTGCGACCTCCGGGTCACCGCATTCGGCGATTGCGTGGTGGTCGAAGCCGCGCTTGCGAAGACCGGCATAGCCGCTCCAGTCGTCGGTGACGATCAGCGATCCGGGAGCGACGGCGTTTTCGACGAATCCGCAGAGCGAATTGGCGCTACGGTCGGGGACGACGGCGAGACGAACGCGTCCCGCGTAGCGACCGTCTTTCCGATTGTCGAGCTTGGTTCCCGGCTTGCGGTGACGCACCTCCACGGCGCAGGAGACGAGAACCTTGTGATGGACGCCCCGGCCTTCGCCGCGGGTCCGTCCTCCAACCCAGGTTTCATCCACTTCGACATGTTCTTGCGGCTTGCCGCCAATCTTGTCGCGCTCGGGGCGCACCATCCCGGCGCGCAGCTTATGAAGGATGCCGAAGGCCGTCTCGTAGCGCGACAGACCGAGCTGCCGCTGAAATTGGACGGCCGACATTCCTGGCGTTTGGCTGGCGATCAAGTAAGCCGCCCAGAACCAAGTCGACAACGGCGTGTGACTGCGCTCCATGACGGTCCCAGCCATCAGGCTTACGTCCTTGCGACAGGCGCGGCAGCGCAGAACGCCCGGGCGCGCCTCGAAACGGAACGGCTCGCCCACGACGCCGCACCTTGGGCAGGCGAACCCTCCATTCCAGCGGGCGTTTTCGAGATAGGCGGCACAGGCCGCGTCGTCCGGGAAAATACGCTGGAACTCCGGCAGAGACTGCGGGAACGACAGGTCTTCACGCGCCAGGACATCCATGCCCAACACTAGATCTAGTGGGTATGGGAGTCAACCGGATAGGCAAGCTTTGTTGTATTCGTTGCAGGATGGGCTGCAGTTGCAGCAGCGCTAGATCTTCTGGAAACGCGGCGATACAGGAGAGTTTTATGTCTTACCTAGAGGGCGTTGTCTACGATCCTCCGTCAAGCGACTATCCGCCGTTAATCGTTATTTTTCTGGCTGATGGCGAG
>JBAQIB010000109.1:0-2887 GCA_049288625.1 Terriglobales bacterium
GACAATATGCGAAAAACAGGCATTTCTTGCTTGTCTCCGGAATTGCTCAAGAAAGAACGCCGGTTTTTGCCAGGACCGATTGGCGTGCTCCCCGTCCCTTCGCAATTATTTCCACGCCTTTTGTCGCAATCCCTCAGAGTCGGTCCGAAAAGTTCATCAACTCAGACAAAGCTTTCTGAGCATGAGACGAATCGAGGCGAGGTGGAGAAAAGCGAGCGCGTTTCGGGCGAGATTTTCGAAATCCTTGGCCAACCGGCGGCAGCGATTAAGCCAAGCGAAAGTGCGTTCGACAACCCAACGTCGCGGCAGAAGCTCGAACCCTTTTGCCTGATCGGAGCGTTTGACGATTTCGATTTGCAGATGCGGCAGGATTTTGGCTGAAGCCTTTTGAAAGACCGGGCCCTGATATCCGCCATCAGCAAAGAGCTTTTGCAAAAATGGATACAAACCGAACAACGTGGAGAGAACAAGCACGCCGCCGTCACGATCTTGAATATCGGCTGGATGCACAACAGCATGAAGCAGCAGGCCTAACGTATCGACGAGGATATGGCGCTTCTTGCCCTTGATCTTTTTGCCCGCATCATAGCCGCTCGGATCGATGCCGCGCCCCCTTGTATGGGGATTTATTTGTCAAGTTCTAAACGATCTATGCTGCGGTCATTTTATTTTTTGCAACCTGTCGACGAGCCGAGGCATGGCGTCTGACGATCTCAACGTGACACGAAATATCACCAGTCCGAGGGGGAGCTTGCCAACGGGCGCAAAACATCGCGCCACAGCCTTGTATCCGGTGGATCGCTAAGATCCGAACCATGATGCGGTCATGCGCATCGGCGGCGAAGCTCCGGGGTGGCGTACCCACTCTTTTTCCCGGCACAAAGGCCATAGGGGGCCACGGGTAACGCCGCCTCGGATGGAGACCGGCGGGCTGTTAAGTGGCCAAGCCGAAAGCCTTGAAGTCTATGAGAATCGACATCCTGGTGGTTGGGTTCATGCCGCAGGCCGCAGGACGACGCCGTCCGGCACCATGCCCGTCGTCGTGAATCGCCACAAAGCAATCAGCAACTTGCGGGCGAGCGCCACTATCATCGGCTTGCGCGTGCCTTTGACGGTCTCCGTTCGGGCTTGAAACCATTGCGCAAGAGCGCTGTCGCCCTGAAAGCGCAGGAAACGCCAAGCCAATTGGATCATGCCACGACGGACCCGGCCGTTACCAGACCGGGCAAGCCCTTTCTCGCGCCGCTGGCTGCCGCTCTCATTAGGCGACCCCGTCAAGCCAGCATAGCGCGCCAACGCCCTCTGATCCCGCAGATTACGCAAGAGGATCTCATGCACCAGCATGTCTGCCGTCTCGACGCCGACTCCGACCACGCGCGCAATCAAGCGAACCATGGCGTGCGGTCCTTCCGAGGGAGCCTGTGCCAGCTGTTCCAAACGCGCTGTCTCGATCGTCTTGATTTGTTCACGCAGCAAGGCAAGCCGCGCCAGATCCCGCCGCAACTCAGCTCGCGTATTTGGGGGCAGCGCCTCGCCCAGCGGGCTGACCAGATCGTCAAGCCGATCAGCGGCCTTGCGAAGTTTCGGATTGAACCCCCGAATGCCCAATCGAACCAAAGCACTCTTCATCCGGTTGATGATCCGCGTCCGCTCGCGCACAAGACAATCTCGCTCGCGGTTCGGGCGCCGCGCATCCTCTTCAGCCAGCGTCGGGATGGCGGCCATCTGGCAGTGCTCCGGTTCTCCCCGAAGCCAGCCAAGAAAGGCGCGTTTGAGCATCTCCGTATCGAGCCTGTCGGTCTTCGCCCGCCGATGCTCACGTGACACCGCAACGCTGGCCGCATGAATGACATAGGTTTCGATACCGTGGGTGCGCAACCATCGCGCCAACCAGAACCCATCACGGCCAGCCTCAAAAGCGACAACCACACGCGTAATGAGCTTGCCGGCTTTCGTTGCCTCTTCGAGCCAGCGATGCAGAAGCCGGAGAACACTGCCTTCATCGGCCTCCAATTTCTTCAGCGGCGCACGATTGACGCCAGGAACAAGCCCGGCGACGAGCCAGCTCTTGAGGCTCATCTCGATAACTGCGATCACTGTGCTATCTTGATCAAAGGCGGTGAGGGAATGACTCAGATCATCCATTTGAGGCATGGGGCTCTCCATCTGTTGCTTGGCAGCGTCGATGATGCCTCATCTTTGCCGCCACCCCATAGCATCTTTTTCCGCGCTTTTCACGCTCTGGCTGTCGATGACGCAAGCCGTTGGGCTCGCTTCACGATCCATGGCTTCGCGACACTTCACGTAGAGCGCGTGATGAATGCGATCCAGCGTGCCGTCCCAGTTCCAAAGGTCGAAATAACCAAACAGCGTGCTCTTCGGCGGCAGGTCTTTGGGAACATAACGCCACTGGCATCCCGTGCTCAGCACATACATGAGGCCGTTCACGATTTCCCGCGGCTCAACGGAGCGCTTGCGTCCGCCGCGTTTGGCCGGAGGGATCAAGGGCTCGACATGCGACCACTCATCGTCCGTCAGATCGCTGGGATAACGCAGCTTGTCACGATTGTATTTAGGGCGGTTTTCGGACGTCCACATCGGCGGCCCCTCCTCGAATCAGGCCACCTCCCTTGAATCACAAATGATTCATCCGATTCAACTACTTCCCGGACGGACACTGAGTCAGACCCAAAATTGCACGCCGAATAACAGGCAGATATCCCCTGTCGTGGCGGGCGCGCTATGCATGAAGCCATCAAAGATGCTCACGCTGGCTCAGGCGGGTAAGGTAACTGCTCTAAAAGAGGCCTCTCCAAGTTTCGTCATTATGAGGCGGCTTGCCATGCGGTTTCGCGGCATCCTTCGGGGTGACGACTCAGACAAACTT
>JBAQIB010000110.1:0-1688 GCA_049288625.1 Terriglobales bacterium
ATGGTGCTGGGGCTGATAGTAATCCTCGTTCAGTTGGCTGCCGTATTTCTTTGCTAGGAGTGTGTCCGAGTAATAGATCCGCTAAGCTTCTGGAAGGGAAATAGTCGAGGATTAGCGTGCATGTCGAAGACCTTTCGTGAATGGAATGTCGAGCAGCATTGGCTGCTGCCGCCTTCGGTGATGGATTTCGTACCGGCTGATCATATCGCGCATTTTATTCGGGACACGGTGCGCGAGCAGATGGATCTTTGCGAGCTTCTCGCCCCGTACGAGAAGGAGGAACGGGGTTACCCGCCGTACAACCCGGTGATGATGACGGCGCTGCTGCTGTACGCGTATTGCCAGGGGGTATATTCCTCCCGGCGCATTGCGCGGGGATGCGAGGAGCGGATGGACTTCATGGCGGTGACGGGACTGAACCGACCGGACTTTCGGACGGTCAGTGATTTTCGCAAGCGCCATCTGGTTGCCCTGCAGGGCCTGTTCGAGCAGGTTTTGACGCTGTGTCAGCACGCAGGCCTTGTCAAGCTTGGCCACGTGTCCCTGGACGGCACGAAGGTCAAGGCGAACGCGAGCAAGCACAAAGCGATGAGCTATGACCGGATGCATCAGACGGAGAAGCGTTTGAAGCAAGAGGTGCGGGAGTGGTTTCGCCAGGCGAAGTCGGCCGACGAGGCGGAAGATCGGCTGCACGGGGCTGCGAGACGCGGCGACGAGATGCCGAACTGGGTCGCCGACAAACAGCAGCGAATCATCAAGATCCGTGAAGCGCGCGAGGCGCTGGAAGCTGAGGCTCGCGCTGCGGGTAAGGCGGCCGTGGACCCCAAAGCACAGCGCAACTTTACCGACCCCGAGAGCCGCATCATGCGCAAGGGCGGTAAAGAATATGTGCAGGCCTACAACGCGCAAGCCGCGGTTGACTCCACCGCCCAGGTCATCGTGGCGCAGAGCCTGAGCAATAACGCCACCGACGTGCAGCAGCTCGTCCCGACCTTGAAGCAAATCAAACAGAACACGGGACGGCAAGCGAAGGAGTTCTCGGCCGACGCCGGATACTGTTCCGAAGGCAACCTCGCTGTGCTTGCCCGGCATCATGTCGATAGTTACATTGCCACCGGGCGTCAGCGCCATCATGAATCCAGCGCCACCGGCCGACGCCGCACCCAGGGTACCCGGGTAGCAGCGATGCGTACCAAGTTGGCACGGGCCGGCCGACGCAGCCGGTACCGGTTGCGCAAGTCGGTGGTTGAACCGGTCTTCGGCCAAATCAAACAGGCTCGAGGGTTCCGACAGTTCATGTTGCGTGGTCTTGAGAAGGCCCAAGGCGAATGGAGCTTGATCTGCACGGTTCATAACCTGCTGAAGCTGGCCAAAGCGACGAAAAACCCATGAATACCTCGCCGCCGAAGCCATCGACCGTCTCGTTCCCAACACCTTGGTGAGAAATATCACGTGAACATCTTCCGCGATGACGATCGGCCGCCTTTACAAACCGTTACCCGGACACACTCCTAGGGTTGGATATCACCGCGTCTACCGCTCCGACACATATCTTGGCGAAATTCAAGAGTGACGAGTATGGCTGGATTAATTTGGAAACCACCAGCGGGGCTAAGCCGGCGCGGGACGCTTGGATACGTCAGCAAATGCCGATGACCGACCAGGCGCTCGCCGCCGGCGTGTACTTG
>JBAQIB010000111.1:0-2627 GCA_049288625.1 Terriglobales bacterium
GGGGAGGCTCTTCACGGGGTTCTCCGAAGGTCGTTGTTGCACGACGGTCGCCGCTTGTAGGAGCGGAGCATAAATTTTCAACATGGGCGTAACTGATTGTGCCAGAAAGTCTCCGCGGTGGAAACCGCCGGTCGGCGCGGTCGCTGCCGCTGACAAAACATTTCGCATTGGGACTTCTCCCGCAGGGTAAGCGGTGAAATGGCGCAAGTTGGGATAACGCAGAGACTCGCGAGAGTCGGAGGCTTTCGCCACATGGGAGCTCGAGACACGCACTGCCGAATTGGACGTGGAACGGGATCGCATTTCCCTCACCAACAATGGAAGGATTCGAGCGCAAATCCGCGGACGAGAGTGTAGTTCGAGTCACCGATAATTGTGATTGAGGTCACAGGACCCTTTCGATGCAAGGGTCTGGCGCTTGCCGGGCCGCTCGTCCCGTGGTCAGACGCGTTGTCACCGCCCGTGGTGACGCAGGTCACGAGGGGTCGGTGATGGGTGAAATCCCGACGGGGCCTGTCGGGCCGTGCGCGATTTAGCCCAAATCGAAGCGGAAACGGCAGGGTCACAGAGTCTACAACAATCGTATTTTCAATGGATTAGCGTGGGTTGGTTACTTGGCGTGGAACGTGCATTCTCCTAGGCTTGATTGGGGGAGAAACATGGCTGTGAGTTTCCGCACAGTAACCCGCAAAACCTGGCAAACCGCCGCTTCGATCAAGACGGGTGTAGTGCTTCTGATCCTGGTCGTTATTCTGGCCGCCGCCGGTACTGTCATCTTGCAAAGGCCGATGACCGAACCCGACGATATGCAGCGCGCCTACTCGCCGCAGGCACTTCGCCTGCTCGACGCGGTCGGCTTGACCGACGTTTTCCATGCCTGGTGGTTTATCGGCCTGATGCTTCTGGTCAGCCTCTGCATCATCGCGGCCTCGATTGATCGTTTTCCAAATGCGTGGCGCTTTTACTCGCGACCATACAAATACCCGGATGCCACGTTTCGCCGGGCGCTCCATCCGCAGAAGTCGATTGCCATCTCTGATGAAGAGAGCGGGCTGGTGGCCGCCGAACGTGCGCTGCATTCGATTGGTATGAAGCCGGAGCGCGTGGTGCGCGAAGATCACTTCGGACTTTTCGCCGAACGGCACCGCATGTCAGAGATGGCGGTTTACATCGTGCATGCCAGTCTGCTGCTGATTTTCTTTGGATGGATTGTCGACGGCGTGTATGGCTGGCGCGGCGAGCTCACCTTGAATGAAGGCCAGACGTCGAACGTAATCGAATTGCGTGACGGCAAGCCGCAGGCCCTCCCCTTTGCGATCCGCTGCGATGCCGCGGGGGAAGAGATTTACAAAGACGGCACGCCAAAAAAGTGGTGGTCAAAGCTGGCCGTCGTCGAAGGCGGACAGGATGTGAAGGCCAAAGAAATCGTGGTAAACGATCCGCTGGTTTACAAAGGAGTGCGCTTCTACCAATCGAGCTTCGGTGAGAACGGTAAAGTTGACAGGCTGGCGTTCACAGCGATACCGAATCCAGTGTTTACAGCTGGTTCGGCTTCCGCGGGCCTAAGTTACGCGGGGGCAAATTCCAACGGAAAAGAGATCGCTTTCACCTTGGGCGACACCGCCGACCTGGATGCCAACACCACCGTGCGGTTCGCCGAGTTCTTCACGGACTACGCGGTGCGTGACGGACAGGTTTACAAGCGCTCGAACGAATTGGGCAATCCGGCTGCCCACCTGATCGTGACTGAAAAGAGCAGCGGCAAGAGCTTCGACGTGTGGTTTCCGCAACTCGACGAAGTTGCGGACAACTCGAAAGCTCCCTATTTGCTCGAGCCGAAGGATCTGAAACTGGGCCATTTCACGGGCCTGCAAGTTTCGCATGAACCGGGACAGTGGGGCGTGTGGTCGGGCGTGGTGCTGTTGGGCGTAGGACTCACATTTGTCTTCTACGTAGTGCACATGCGTTTCTGGGCGGTACCCGTACGGGATGAGCGGACCGGGCAGCTCTCCCTGTGGATCGGGGGCAGCGCAAACCGGAATCGCGACGCATTCGAGGAGCGTTTCAACGAGTTGATTGAGGCAATTGAAAAAGAAGTTCAACCAAGTTCCAGCCTTACTCCAAGCGAGCAGGTCGCGACGGTCAGCACGCGCTGACCAGTTGCTATGGGGACTGACCCAGGAGGGGTCCGACAATGAGTCGAGCAAATGCAGAACAGCAGCAGCCGGAAACAACAGGTACAACCCTGATTGTGTTCGTCGGGCTGGCAATCGCATTTCTGCTGTTTATGGCGTTTCTGAACGTAGTCAAGAGCGGCAATGTACTGAATGAAAGCAATCTGCTGTTCGCCGCCCTGATTTTCTACTCCGGGGCGGGCGCACTTTACCTCGGATTCGGCGTGACCGGCACGGATTCTTATGTGAAGTTCGCTTCGCTCGCGACCTGGGCTGGCCTTTTGGCCAATACCGGAGCCGTCGCACACCGCTGGTACGAAGCCGGGCATCCTCCTTTCGCCAGCGTTTACGAGATGCTGCTGAGTTTTGTTTGGACGCTGGCGGTGCTCACGCTGATCGCCGAGAAAAAATATGGCGTGAAGGTTATCGGCACAGTCACTATGCCGGTGGCGA
>JBAQIB010000112.1:0-2475 GCA_049288625.1 Terriglobales bacterium
AGTTGGTCGTGGTCGTTGAGGTCTTCGTTGCCGAAGCACAGGCCATAGATTCGTTGAGCCAGCAGCGGCTCCAAGTCATGCTCGACAAACCGCTTGTCCCGCAGATCGAGAAAGCACTGCGAGAAGCGCCGAATGAATTGTTGACCGCATTCAATCTCACGCAGCAGCAGGCCGCCGGCGTCAGAGGTAATGTGCCCTCCATCGAAGCAGGCGCTCACGGTTCGTTGCTTGATGGCTTGAAAGCTGAGCTGGTCCGAGTTACAGTCTGCTTGCATCAGTTGGCCTCTCTGTTCATGGGTAAAGCGTTTGTGACAAAACACTTATACCGGAACAGGAGGCCCTTTTCAATTATCACTGGTAGAGTCGAGAGGTGGCGCGGTAGTTAAGGCAGAGGTTTGTGTTCTCTGTTTGCCGCCTGGTTTCCCGGCGGTGCCACAATATTTCTACCATGCTCCGTTTCCACCCCCCGCTCATCAAACCGGACGTGCGGGTCTCCCGCATCCGGCTTTCGGACAAGGAATCACGCCTTCGCCCACGAGAAGCTGCGTGTGCGTTCTGAGAGCTTGAGCAATCCCAGCGTTTGATACAGGTATTCGTCAGAGAAACGTGAGGTTCCCTGCCCCTGTGTCTTGTGCTTTGCACACAGCCACTGACGAAGCCGTCGAGACGCATGTTGGTCTACGGCATGGTACGCTTTGCTCACCGGTCCCAGACAGAAATAATTTGCCCAGCCAACCAATTTCCGGTTGATCTCGGTTACCCTGTCTTCCGCCGACAGCAATGTCAGTCGGTGCATGGTCATCTCGCTGATCGCGCGACAAATCGCGACGATCTTCTTCTTCGATGGGCGCGTGCCAATATATGCTTTGCCCGTCTTCGGCGAGTAACACCGACCGATGGTGTACCCGAGGAAGTCAAACGATTTGTCCGGCACCCGACAGGATCGCGTCTTTTGTTCGTTCACTGTGAGCCTCAGCTTCTGCATCATCCCCTGCATCGAAGTCATGGCCCTCGCAGCCGTGTTACGGCAGCAGATCACGAAATCATCAGCATAGTTGACGATGTGTGCATTTAGCCGTTTTTCGTGCCCAAGCGTTTTCCAGCCAAGCACGAACCGGCGCATATACAGATTGCTGAGCAGCGGCGAAATCGGTGCGCCTTGTGGCGTACCTCGTTTTTCGTCCCTGTTTCGGGTGGTCCGCCGAGTGTTTCCCCGTTCATCGATCTCTTCCACCGGCGCTTCCAGCCACTCTTTGATCAGGTGCAGCACCGCTTTGTCGCTGACGCGTCTGGCCACCGATTTCATTAGCTCCCCATGCGGGATCGAATCAAAATACCCGCTCAGGTCCGCATCAACTACTTCGGTATGCCCCGTGTTCAGCAGCGAGTGTACCTGCCGAATGGCATCGTGGGCGCTCTTCCCTGGCCGGTACGCATATTGCTCCGGCTGGAAATCGGCCTCGAAGATTGGCTCAAGTATCAGCACCGCCGCCATCTGCACCACTCGATCACGGATCCGAGGAATGCCTAGCGGCCGCTGTTTCCCATTTGCCTTGGGTATCCACACCCGACGTACCGCACTACATCGATAGTCCTTCCTCTTCAGTTCTTCCGCCAGTTCGTCCACCCATCGCTCTATACCGTACGCTTCGATATGCTCGAACGTTTGTCCGTCGACCCCTGGAGCGCCGCCGTTGCTCTGGCATCGCCAGTAGGCGACCCAAAGCACGTCCTTACAACACACCTTGTCGTACAGACTGTAGAAACGGAAGTTGGGCGATCCCTTCGCTTTCGCGTGCAGCGCACTCTGTAGTTTCTCGACCTTCTGTAGGGTTGTTAGGCTCACGCCAATCTCCTCGGCCCTCACTGCTTCGCGCGCTCTCCTTGAACCAAGGCCCCTTCGCTCCACCGGCATTACCCGGCTTCCTCACTACTACGGGCCTATCCGCCGCCCCATGCGGCCCTGCCTGCTCCTCACGAAGCGCCAGTTGCGGGTTCACGCACCCGCACCGCTGGGGTTTCCCGTGTTGCCTGCCATTTCCTCTTGCACACATGCCGTCGCCACTACCCCGGTGGGTTCTTCGGGTCTCTTCGCTCTGTGTTACCCGAAGACATCGGCCTTCCCCGTTTCTCAGTCGGGTCGGCTCCCACGTCACCCGTTTCGAGGCCTGCTCAGCGTTCACTCACATTACGGCCTGCGTGCTCGCTAACCCCCCGTGGGGGCCTTTTCTTGAAGTGCTTCAATCCAGTTCGTTACCTCCTTGAACTGCTTCAAGTGCTACCGGCTGGAGCGACAGTTGCCGTGCGGGAATCGCACCCGCTGGAAATAACACGCCTTTCACGGCGCACTGAGAAATGCGGGCTAAACATGAATTGAAGCCGACGTACGCTTGCTCCCCGTGCAAGGGGTCGGGAAGCCAGGCCTCTTGTCCTTACTCGTAGAACACAGGCGGTCAACAATTTACAACATTTGTC
>JBAQIB010000113.1:0-3019 GCA_049288625.1 Terriglobales bacterium
GAGTCCAGGAGGACAATTACCGCTGGCTTCTCGTAATCTCTGCCGCGTGCCAGATAGACAAGATAAGGAATATGGGTTGCTGACCCTGCCGGAACGATAGTGAGTCGGTTAAGATCGAGCGTCTGGAAATCGCTGGCCCCACGAGCTTTTAAAAACGTCGCTGCGCCTGCAAGCAACACTTGGTCGGCAGTGCCTTCGACCATGAGGTTGTGACGTGACTTCACTTTTTCGGGCCACCTGATGTGTTAGTCTGGGCCGTAAGAAAGGACCAGACGATGAAAGGCAAACGGTATACGACGGAAGACAAGATTCGCATCCTGCGGGAGGCGGATCGCGGTGAAAAAAGCATCCAGGACATCTGCCGGCAGGAAAACGTGTCGGAAGTGACCTTCCACCGGTGGAAAAAGCAGTTTGGGCACATGGAGATCAATGAGGCCCGGCGGCTGAAGGAGCTGGAACGGGAAAACAACGAGTTAAAAAAGATGCTGGCGGAGTCGCTGCTGAAGAACCGGGTGCTGGAGGCCGTATGCGAAAAAAAGCTGTGAGCCCGGCCCATCGCCGGGCAGTGGCGCAGGAACTGGTGAAGAACGAGGCCTGTTCGCAACGGGTGGCCTGCCGCATTCTGCGGTTGGCGCGTTCGACCTTCAGGTATCGCGGACGACCGGCAACACCTGTGGAAGAACAGTTGAGGAAACGGCTCTTGGAACTGTCAGCCAAACACCCGCGCTACGGGTATCGAAGGATCGCGGCATTACTGCGCCGTGAAGGCTGGCGCGTGGGCAAGCGACACATCCAACGGCTGCGCCGTGATGAAGGACTGCGAGTTCCGCCGACGAAGAAGAAAGTGATTCGGCGCGGGGTTTCAACTGGATTGCCAACCACAGCGACCCATCGGAATCACGTTTGGACGTGGGACTTCATTGCCGACGCGACGGTGCGCGGGGGAGCCTTGAAGATGCTGACGATTCTGGATGAATACACGCGTGAATGCCATGTCTTGTGGGCAGAGCGGGCGTTGAAAGCGGCGGACGTATTGCACTGGCTGCAAAAGGCCGTGGAGCAACACGGGGCACCGGAGTTTCTGCGGAGCGACAACGGCTCGGAGTTCATCGCCAAGATCGTGCAGCAGTGGCTGAAGGAGAACCGGATCAAGACGATTTACATTGAGCCGGGCAGCCCGTGGCAGAACGGGTTTGTGGAAAGCTTTCACGGTCGTTTCCGGGACGAATGTTTGAACCGGGAACAACTGTGGACCTTGACGGAAACGCGGGTAGTAGTGGGCGACTACCGGCAGCAATACAATCAGGTGAGACCGCACAGCCGGCTGGGCTACGAGAGCCCGGCGGTTTTTGCGGCGCGGAGTTGTCCATCCCCAGCTCCGGTCGGGCTTCGCCCTCCCTGCGCAGGGGATGTCAAAACTCTTTAGAAATGTCCCCCAATTAACTCACGAGAGAATGTCCCCTTTGTTGGTTGTTGTTCGTTGCATTCTTTCCCCGGTTGGGGTTGCGGGACGTAGGGAGGCCGGAGCGTAGCGGAGGCCGACCGGAGTCCCGCAACCCCAACCGCTGCGCCCGGCCGCGCACCTTCACTCCGCGCCAATAATTCCGCCCCGCCCCCATCCCAAACCGCCGCCACAAATGATCCGCCGCCGGTGGCTTCAACGCCGTTGGCGTTTTCATCTGCTGGGTCTTAGCCTGCTGACGCCTGGCTCCGGCAGGCAGTGCTCGCCACTTCAGTTGCTTTCCTTGATACACCAACTGCACCCGTCCATTCCGCAGCGTTCGTACAATTACTTTGCGCCGCACCAGACTCAGTGCCTCGTGTTGCCGATCCAGTTGATACCGCTTCCCACTACACGTTACGGTCCAGTCGCCTTGCACCATCCGCTCTTCCTCCCAGCTCAAGACTTCGTTGAGCGGTCGCTCCAAGGCCTGATGCACATCCACCAGGCTGGCCGCCACCCGCCCAAACTGCCGGTGGAAGGCCCGTAAATACTCCCCGTCCAAAAATCGGTTGGCGCTGGCCAGATCGTTGATCCCCGCCAGACGCATTTCCTTGACCAGCCGGTCTTGCAGCACCCCGTTCATCCGTTCCACCCGGCCCTTGGCTTGCGGGCTGTTGGCCAGGATCAGTTCCACACCCAATTGCTCCATCGCCCGTCCAAACTGCGTCTGGGGCGCCTTTCCGGCCAGTTGCTCGGCGATGCTCCCCAACCCTTCGCAGCGATAGATGCTGTCCCGATCCACATACAAACTACGCGGCAGCCGATGCCGACGCACCCAGCCTTCGAATACGTCGTAACTGGCTCGCGTCGTCTCTTCCTCGAAGAACCGCGCCCGCATCCGGTTGGTCGCGTCGTCCACCATCACCATTAACACGCACGGTTCCCGCCGGCCCTCGAACCAATCGTGGTGCGAACCGTCCAGTTGCACCATCGCCCCAAAACTCGGCTTGCGCTCCCGCCACTGCCGGTGCTTTTGCCGCCGCCGGCGCACCGGGTGCTTCCCCTCCGCCAGCCGCCAGCGCCGCAGCGTCTCGTGATCCACCACCAGTCCTTCCTTCGCCAGTTGCTCGGCCATCAGCGTCGGGCCGAAGTCGGCGTAACGTTCCTCGGCATAGCGCGCCAGCGCCTGCGCCCGCAGTTCGGGCGGCTTGCGCCGCGCGCTGGGCTGGCCGCGCAGTCGATGCACCAAGCCCGCGTCGCCAGCGTCCTGATAGCGTCGCCAGACCCGCTTGCTCTGGCGGTAGCACACCCCCATCAGTTCGCCCGCCTGCACCAGCGTCAGTTCCTGCCGCTTTACGCCCGTCATGATCGTCTTCCGATCCCGTTCCTTCCGGCTCATTGTTAATGTCTCCATGTTTATGGCCGGGATTGCTACCGCAACCCCGCCCAAAAGGGGACATTTCTATCGAGTTATCATGGGGACATTCTCATGGAGTTCCGACATCGGGTTGCGGCTATTGCCGCGCCAAGTTCCTTGCGGTAAAATCCGTGCCCATCCGTGGTCAAATAAAATTC